>CAVVUR010000011.1:0-127169 GCA_963751515.1 uncultured delta proteobacterium | reverse complement strand
CTCTGAGAGGCATCTGGGGAAGCGCTTCAGATAATGTCTATACCGTCGGCGAACTCGGCACCATCCTTTACTATAATGGTACAAACTGGACCAAGATGGATAGCGGCACCCAGGACAGTTTAATTTCCACCTTCGGCACCTTAAATCCAAGGGTGATGGTGGTAGGCTATGACGGGAACATCTTAAGCTTGACCGGCCCTTCCATTCAGGGAAAAGTCTGCAATGCCTGCACCGGGGATGGGATAGGTGATATTACCGTTGAGTTTGATAAAGAGGGGGCAGCATATCAGACCCACTCTACCGACTCCCAGGGCATCTATCCTCCCTTTCTATCCCAGGGGGGTACCTATCCCCTTACACTGACCGCATCCGGTTATATGGTACCATCCACGATAACCGTTGATTTACCCAACAACAACTCGCTTATTGACCATGCCACTTACCTTTTACCCAACCCCGGCTATGAGCATTGTATCTCCGGGACGGTAACCAAAACCGTCATGATTGGCACCATACCCAAAGAAAATGAAAAAGGGGTGCAGAACATACAGGTAAAACTGTTCCAGGGGGGTATTCTGAAGCAGACTACCGTTACCGACTCGGGTGGCAACTATCACTTTACTGGAGTCACTGCCGATACCGGCTATAAGGTAAAGCCGATTGTAACCGCATCTGAGTGCAGCACGGTACCCATAGAACATACCCCTATTACTGTTCCCACCACCTCTCAGTATAACTTCACCCTTGACTGTCCCGTCCCACCGGCAACTGCAGGCAGTTTCTGGGAGTCTATGGAAAGCGGTACAACCAGGCTGCTTCATGGAATCTGGGGAAGCGCAACAGATAACATTTTTGCCGTGGGTGATGGAGGCACCATTATTCATTACAATGGCACTGCCTGGGGAACCCAGACAAGCAACACTACCAGTAACCTCAAAGGGGTATGGGGTAGTTCAGCTACTACCGTCTATGCGGTAGGATCAGACGGGAAAGTAGTAAAGACAACCAACGGAGGATCATCTTGGTCATCGATGACCAGCAACACACCCAATGGATTAAATGCTATCTGGGGCAGTTCAGCAATTGACATCTTTGCCGTTGGTGATACCGGCACCATCATCCACGGTGACGGATCCACCTGGTCACCCATGAGCAGCCCTACCACAGTTAAGCTGCTCGGGGTATGGGGAAACTCGTCAACTGATGTCTATGCGGTAGGCAACAGCCACATGGATGGCTACTGGAAGAGGACGGTTATTCATTACAACGGCACCTCCTGGTCAAACCTAGAAACAGCAAACGGTGTGACCTTGATGAGTGCCTGGGGAGAATCAGAAACTGACATCATGGCAGTGGGCAGTTTCGGGGGCATCCTTAAGTATGACGGGATAGACTGGAAGCAGATAGGAGGTCCTACCGAGAGCACCCTCAATGCCATGTGGGGTGATTCGGCAAGTGACCTCTTTGCCGTGGGCTTTGGAGGGACGATAGCCCAATTTGAAGGTACCGAATGGTGCGTAAGGAAGTCTGATACCGGATATGACCTCTATGGTATCTGGGGCGCTTCAGCTACCGATGTATTTGCGGTTGGGGATAAAGGCACGGTCCTGGCCTACCGGGGTGATATGGATTCAGACAGTGTAGCTGACAGTACCGACAACTGCCCTGATATTGTCAATGCGGATCAGGCAAACAGTGATGGTGACACGTTAGGTGATGCCTGTGACAACTGCACTACAGTAACCAACGAAGACCAGGCAAACAGTGATTACGACACTCTTGGCAATGCCTGTGACAACTGCTGGTTAACATCCAATGCCAGCCAGGCTGACGCAGACCTTGACTGCCCGGCTAAGCCCTACACCTCTGATCCCAAGTGCGGTGATGCCTGTGAGGGAGGCCCCTGTGCGGCTGATGTCAATATAGACTGCAAGGTCAATCTGACCGATCTGGTGGTGATGAAGAGCGAGTTTAACAGGACCAACTGCACTCCACAAAATGCCTGTCAGGCTGATTGTAACCGGGATAACAAGGTCAACCTTTCAGACCTGGTGATGATGAAGGGTGAGTTTAACCGGACCGGTTGCCCGGACTGCCCGTGAATCAGAGGCAGAGTAATATAATTTGCAACTGAACTACCCTCGTCTATAAAGACCAGGGGTTCTAAAATTGGTTGATTTAAATCAACTATTTGTCATCCTGTGACTTGTACGTAGAAAAAGGGGGTGGGTCTCAACTTTAGACATTCATTATAGCGTTTATCTTTTCAATACAGTTATGCCTGTCTTTTTTATCTCTTCAGCCAGTATTCCACCGTTGTTAAAATCTTCCGGCTTAA
This sequence comes from uncultured delta proteobacterium, assembly GCA_963751515.1. Classification (GTDB taxonomy): domain Bacteria; phylum Desulfobacterota; class WTBG01; order WTBG01; family WTBG01; genus CAZWCD01. The sequence goes on along the minus strand of CAVVUR010000011.1, from coordinate 124,831 downwards.
ATGGAATCGGTTCAATTCGGCTATCAATTTTTCTTCTCAGGGGCACAATCCTCCTTCGATCTTCAAAGCGATCACCGGTAAAGGCGCTTGAAACTAGAGCAACATCTATATCACTATGAGGTTTGGCAGTTCTCCTGGCATGTGAACCGAAAATAACAGCTTCAGATACCAGAATCTGGTTTCTCTCCAGCTCTTGGATATACTTTTTAACGATCGTTATAACGGATTGAGTTTTAACAGCCATTTCCTTAGCGCCTCAATCTTCTTTAAGTAATTTTCCGCAAAACGCTTAGTGCATTTTTTCTTAAAGGAGAATTTTTCATCAGGGTATCTCGCTTCAAGATTGAAATCAGTGACCGTCTCAAGAAGCTCTATCATTTCATCGGTGAGTTTAAGCGACGCCTTTTCCGCGAGATGAATAAGGCGATGAGTATAGGGAGGCGTATCATGGAGTCTATCTACATAAATAGCCTTTAATGTTTTTTCAATGGTCAAGTGCCCGAGGAATAACGAGTATGAATAATCCTTTTTTTCGAAAAGGTGTTTTGCAACTTTCCAGTCCTCCTTCGCAGATTCAAGCCAATAAGATATACTATCTTTCTTATTCATTAGAATACCGAATTTTAAGGGCGTCCTACTTGTGTATACATATCTCAGAAGAGTTTTTTCTCAAACAGCGCGGTTTCGATACCCAGATGCTGGTAGGCGCGTTCGGTGGCTTTCCTGCCTGCGGATGTCCGGTTTAAAAATCCTATTTTTAAAAGAAACGGCTCAACCATGTCCACCAGCGTGTCCGACTCTTCCTGGAGGGTGGCGGCGATGGCTTCAAGGCCTACCGGGCCGCCCTTGTAAAAGTGGATGATGGTCTGCAGAAATTTTCTGTCCAGACTCATTAAACCCTGCCCGTCAATCCCCTCAAGCTGGAGTGCCTCGGCAGTGACCTCCCGGGTAATAAGCCCCTCGGCCTTGACCTGGGCAAAATCCCGCACCCGTCTCAATATCCGGTTGGCTATGCGCGGCGTACCCCGGGAACGCCGGGCTATCTCCATCGCCCCGCCCTCATCGATGGGCACCTGCAGAATCGAGGCCGACCGCTTCACCACCCGGCAGAGTTCGTCGGTCTGGTAAAACTCCATTTCCCTCAGGATGCCGAAGCGCTCACGCAGCGGGGCTGAAAGCAAACCCGCCCTGGTTGTGGCGCCGACCAGGGTAAAGTGCTCCAGCCGGGAGCGATAACTGCGCGCGTTCATGCCCCGGTCAAAAATGACGTCAACCGCAAAATCCTCCATTGCCGGATAGAGAAATTCCTCGACAATCTTGGGGAGCCGGTGCATCTCATCGATAAAAAGGACATCCCCTTTTTCCAGGTGGGTGAGAATGCTGATGAGGTCGCCCCCCTTTTCGAGGGCAGGCCCTGAGGTATGGACAATCCTGACGCCCATCTCGGCCGCGATAATGTGGGCGAGGGTGGTTTTCCCCAGGCCCGGCGGTCCATGGAAAAGGACGTGATCGAGGGGTTCGTTTCTTTTTTTCGCCGCCTTCAGGGCAATGGAAAGCGAATCGACCACCTGGGTCTGACCGATGTACTCCGAGAGGGTTTTGGGCCGCAGGTTACAGAATGCTCCCGCATCGCCGTCACTGCCTTCTACATCTGTTTCCTCTCGCTTACACAGATCAGAGATATCAAGACCGTCTGCAGCCATACAAACTCTCCTTACTTGCTCTGACCCCGGTATACCTCTTCAAACAGCTCCTCGGGTGAGGTGATCGCCGTGTTCTGGGCCATGGCCTCACTCACCATGCGGACGGCCTCGCTCCTGGTATGCCCCAGCTGCCTCACCAGCACCTCCTCCACCTGGCGCCGCAGGTCTTCAGGCTCGACCGGCGGGGGTGCCTGCTCTTCCCTCACCAGGGCGAACTTTCCCACCTTGCCCTGCAGCGTGGCCACAATTTTATCCGCCGTCCGCTTGCCTATCCCTTTCAGGCGCTGCAGGGTTGAAGTGTCCTTCTCCTCTATGGCCCTGGCTATGGTGCTGACCGGCATGGTCAGCGCCTTGACCGCGGCGGTGGGACCGATGGCCTCCACCTTGATAAACTTTTCAAAAAATTCCTTTTCCACCTCCGTGTTGAAACCAACCAGCACCGGCTTGGGCTGATGCTCGCTCTGGTGATAAAAGATATGGAGCTTTACGCGGTCCCCGTCTTCGCCTGACCTTCTGCCGGCAAGGACCTGGCTCACAATGGAGGGCAGGAGCACCTCGTACCCGACACCCTGTGCCAGAACCACCACTTTATCACCTTCTTTTTTGAATAGTGTGCCTTCGAGGTAGCTGATCACAGATCACCACCGGTACAAACCGCTGCGTGAAAGTCCGGTAACCGCCAGGGCCATGGCATCAGAAACATGGTCCGAGATTTTGGTATCATCGAAATTGAGAATCCGCCTGGTCATGATTCCCACCTGCTCCTTGCCGGCCCTGCCGCTGCCGGTGAGAGCGCTCTTCACTTCAGTGGGCTTGATCTCAAAAACCGTAACCCCCTTGAGCTCTGCGGCAAGCAGAACCACCCCTCGTACCGCCCCCAGCTGAATCGCGGCCTTGGGAAACTTTTTATACACGTAGACATCCTCAACCACCATAAGACGGGGCTGCCAGCGCGACAGAATTTCCGAGAGGTTGAGGTAGATGCTGCTCAGGCGTTCCGATAAGGAGCGGCCGGGAGGTGTGGTAATAGTGCCCCACTGGCAGACCCTGCCGCGTTTCTCCAGGGGTTGGATGACGGCAAAACCGGTGCTGGCAAGACCCGGGTCTATCCCGATTGCTGTAACCGGCACCGTCATGGGCACTATCTCACTGAAACCGAGGGATTAATTGAGGTAATCAAAGGCACCCGTTCAAGTGCTGATCTTCTCCAGGATTGCATCGGGTATATCAAAATTGGCATGGACATTTTGCACATCATCCAAGTCCTCAAGCGTCTCAACCAGCTTCAAGTTCTGCTCCGCCTCTTTTTCATTCAGTTTTACCGTATTCTGCGGGATCATGGTGACTTTGGCAAACGCATAGGTAAGTTCATGTTTATCCAAAGCCTCTTTCACCTTCTCAAAATCCTTGGGGTCGGTAAGCACCTCAATGGTGGATTCCTCATCATTTATATCCTGGGCACCGGCATCAAGGGCAATTTCCATCAGCTTTTCTTCATCCACTTTCCCTTTTTCAAACGAGAACAGGCCCTTTTTGTCGAACATCCAGGCGACACAGCCCGTTGAGCCAATGTTGCCATTGCACCTGGTGAAGGCGTGCCGCACTTCCGCCATGGTCCGGTTCTTGTTGTCGGTCAGTATATCCACCAGGATGGCAACACCGCTCGGCCCGTACCCTTCACACAGCGTTTCTTCATAATTGGCGCCTTCAAGCTCCCCGGTTCCCTTCTTGATCGCCCGGGTGATATTGTCCTTGGGCATGTTTTCAGCCTTCGCCGCCAGGATGGCATTGCGCAGCCGGGCGTTGCCGACAGGATCCCCGCCCCCTTCCTTTGCGGCGACCATGATTTCCCTGATCAGCTTGGTAAAAATCTTGCCGCGCTTGGCATCAGCCGCCCCTTTTTTATGCTTAATGCTGCTCCACTTGGAATGTCCTGACATAGGTCGTACTCCCTTAAGGTGATACAATTGATCTAACGTGTCTGTCCTGTTTCTTTAGATATCACAATCATGCTCTTTTTGCAAAATGAAAAATTGACGGTTTTATGCCCCTGCCGGGGGTAAGAAAAGTGCCGCGGTGCGCTCAGCCTATCAATCTTTATTCTTGTTGTATTGAAGTACTGCACAACCACCTGACCAAATGGTTTGACTTGTTCAACCATCGAACATACAAGATATTATTTTGTTGTATCAGATGGTTTCGTCTGACTGCACCACACGGGTGTCCACATATTTCCCCATTTCGCCTGCGCGATCACATTGAATATCCGTCGGCCGATGGCATTTGTCGGCTTTTCCCCCATCAATAAACATCATGGCCGGATGGCACTAATGTTGCTCTTGCATTGAAGGCGACGATGCAACAGCAGTTCCAATCCCCTTTTGTGATCATGGCCATGATCGTATATCAACCATCACCCTTTAAACAAAACTATTGCAAGGAGGTACCAATGAAAAAGAACATGGTATGGCTGCATCTTTCTCTGGTAACAGCATTTTCATTCTGTATCTTCACGAGTCCGGCCATGACCGCAAATGCACCTCAAGCCCAGCCGGCCGGAACGCTCAGCGCTGATGCGACGATCGGCCCAAAAGTTAATATTAACAGCGCCGATGTTGAAACCCTCTGCACGCTCAAGGGCATAGGACCTGCCCTGGCTCTCAGGATAAAGGAATTCAGGGAGCAGCACGGCCCCTTCAAGACCCCGGAGGACGTAACCCAGGTGCGCGGCGTGGGTGAAACCATTCTCGAGTGGAACAAGAACCTGATTGACGTAAAATAATGAATGATCCTGCTTGAAACGCATCTTGTTTGATGGTAGGGGCGTATTGTCATACGCCCCTACTTCTCATGACAGGATGCCGTTACCATGTCATTTTGAGCGCACACGAAGGGCCCGGCATGAAAGCAGAGGGATGAGGATGCAACAAGGCACAGCTATTTACCCCGATGTCAATCTGTGTTATACATGATTCATGCGAGGCAAACCAGATCAGCGGCAACCCGCGCAGCTCATGAATACAGGGACGGGCGGGAAAACAGATCTCAAGAATTACACCCTGCCGGAACTCGAGGAGTGGATTGTTGCGCTGGGAGAAAAGCCCTACCGTGCGCGCCAGATCATGCGGTGGGTGTATGAAGAGCTCGCCTCTTCTTTTGAAGGGATGACTGATCTTCCCCGGGCACTGCGGGCCCGGCTTTCCGACGCCGCCTACCTCAGCCATTTCACGGTTAAAACGGTCTCACGCTCGGCCGACGGCACCGACAAATTTCTGTTCCTCATGGAGGACGGTAACTGTATTGAGACCGTTCTCATACCTGAAAAGCGCCATTACACCATCTGCGTGTCAACCCAATTGGGGTGCGCCATGGGCTGCGCGTTTTGCCTGTCGGGAAAGAAGGGGTTGCGGCGCAATCTTTCCGTTGCAGAAATCCTTAATCAGGTATTGATCATTCAGAAAGATTACCTTCCTGAAGCGCCGGTGATTAATCTGGTTTTTATGGGCATGGGGGAGCCCCTTGCCAATTATGACTGCCTCCTGAAGGCGTTGCGCATCCTGACCGATCCTGCCGGATGCAACATTTCCCACCGCCGGATTACCGTTTCCACGGCAGGGCTGGTTCCCCAGCTGGAACGGCTGAGCCGCGATCTTCCCGTCAACCTGGCCATTTCCCTCAACGCGGCAAGCGACGCGCTCCGCACCCGGATCATGCCGGTTAACAAGACCTATCCCCTCTCCGAACTGGTGGCCGCGGCATCCAGGCTTCCGCTCCCTGCACGGAAACGCGTCACCTTTGAATACATCCTAATGAAAGGCATTAACGACTCGCTCGACGACGCACGGCATCTTGCCTCGCTTTTAAAGCGCGTTCCGTGCAAGATCAATCTGATCCCATTTAATGAGCATGAGGGGGCCCCATTCAGAAGACCGGACGGGCCTGCCATAGAACAATTCCAGCAACACCTCATCGCCAGGAACTTCACCGTCATGCTGAGGCACAGCAAAGGCAGGGACGTGGCAGCCGCCTGCGGCCAGCTGGGCTTTGCGCACCTGCAAGGCGATTGAGAAATCTTACGGTCTACTGGTAATCGGAGGGATGAAAGGCATCCGGCGGCGGATCGTACGGTTCCTCGGCTCCCGCCTGCCTGCGCGCCTCCCGCACTTCCTCAATGGAAATCTTGCGCGGAATGACCAGCCGCTGGCCGACGAAGAGAATCCGGGGATCACGTATCTGATCCCTGTTCGCCTTGTAGATGAGAGGCCACTGATATAAATCATTATAGATTTCTTTCCGGGCAGCGATAATTTGCAGCTTATCGCCGTTTTTGACGGTGTAAGACGAAGGATACCTTTTTTCCAGGGCGCGGGCGGTAATCGCGTCGGCCTCCCTCTTGGCGTCGGCTATTATATTCGCGGCCTCGAGCTGGGCATTCTCCAGCAGTCTTTGCGCCTGACGTGATATCTTTTCCATCTCAGCCGGGTTGGCGCCGGTCTTCTGCTCCTGCCGCTTCTTCTCTTCCAGCATCCTGGGCAGCTCCTGCGACAGTTGAAGCGAGAGTTCCGCGTTTTCCCGGGCCAGCGCGTAGTTCTGGGACTTAAAGTCGGACTGAGCCTGGTCCAGCGATTTTTCAGCTATGGCGCAGACATCGGTAATATATTTTTTTAATTGCCCGAGGTCTGATCCATAGAGCTGGTCCTGAGCCTGCTTAATGGCCCTGGCCGCCTTTGCCTTGTTCAGGGCAGCATCGGCATCCCTCTTCGCGCTGTCGAGCAGCTCCTGCGCCTTCTTATAGTGATGCTTGTCCATTTCCATTTTGCTCAGGTAAAGGTTCTCCTGGGCACGGGCATATTCATCCGGCGCATAAACGGGGGCTTCGGCATCAAAGGCCCCCTGAAGCATGGTTTCTGTCTCTTGTATGTTCTCAGGCGGTATATGGGCGGCACATGCTGAAATCAGCAGCCACAAAGCGCACAGCACCGCCGTCATGCGCTGACCGGTATCTGCAATCAAGTTCACTGCGCTATCCCTTAAGGAAGTTATTGCATTCATCACTGGATGATTATCATGATTACCCCTTCGGTTGTCAACACAATTGTAGGAAAGCGGTTGACCCTGCCCGGCGGGGTCAATTTGCTTTCCTACAGGACTGTGCCGTGATATAGTGCCCGTGCAGCCGGTGCATTTTCTTTGGATGCGCACAATTCAGCCGGAGCAAGGCATCGTGGAGCACAATCATCATCAAGACACATTTCCTTTGGCAGGGGTAATTTTGGCCGGGGGGAAAAATATCAGGATGGGGGTCAACAAAGCCTTTATCATGGTTCACGGCCAGAGGATTGTCGACAGAACGGCCGCATTGTTCAACTCCATGTTCCGCCAGGTGATTCTGGTCACCAACACCCCTCTTGAGTACGCGCTGCTGGACCTTGAAATTGCCGTCGACCTGATACCCGCGAACAGCCCTCTTGTGGGGATTTACACCGGGCTTCGCTATTCCTCCTATCCCCACGCCTTTACCGCCGGCTGCGACATGCCCCTCATCAGCAGACCGGTGCTTGAGTACATGATCTCTCTCTGCCCGCGTCACGATGTAATTATTCCACTCCTGGATGACGGATACCACCCGCTTCATGCCATCTATTCCATCCGCTGCCTTAAGCCCGCGGAAGAGCTCATCCGTTCCGGGAGATTCAAAATCACCGACCTCTTTTCCCGCGTCAGGGTGCGTGAGGTCACTGCAGGAGAGCTGAGACCGCTGGACAAGCAACTCCGCTCATTTCTCAACCTTAACACTCCGGAAGATCTGCGGCAGCTGACCGAGACATCATAATCATCCTGCTTTACAGTACCGGGATGATTCCTTACTGAGCGCGGCTTGCTTGACACGCGCCATAAAACAGGATATTTTACTGCGTGTGCATACACTGGTGAGGTGCTCATGAAGATAACCGTTGGGAGATCCGTGCTTGAGCTGGTAGAGGGGGATATTACCCTTCAGAAGGTTGATGCCATCGTCAACGCCGCCAACACCACCCTGCTTGGCGGAGGGGGCGTAGACGGGGCTATTCACCGTGCCGGCGGTCCCTCCATACTGCAGGAGTGTAAAAAGATCGGCGGGTGCGCCACCGGGGATGCAGTCATTACCGGCGGCGGCAATCTGCCGGCCAGGCATGTCATCCACACCGTCGGGCCGGTATGGCATGGGGGCTCGCACCGGGAGCCGGCCCTGCTCGCCAGCGCCTATGCAAAATCTCTCGCCCTGGCAGCCGAGCGCACGCTTACAAGCATCGCCTTCCCCTCCATCAGCACCGGCGCCTATGGATACCCGCTTGACCAGGCAGCCGACATCGCCCTCGCCACCGTTCTTGAACACCTCAGTGGTTCCACGACGCTGTCAATCGTCCGCTTCGTGCTTTTTAACCGGATGACATTTGAGGCTTACACGCATGCGCTGCGGGAATTGTGCACCGGTACCGTCGACATCAGCTATACATAGCCGTTCATAACCCTGTCATTCAAACCGCAACCATTTTATGAAAAAATACTTCTACATCATACTGGGCTCCATCGGGGCAGCGCTTCTGATTGCCCTCACCATCCTTTCCTATGTTGACAAAACCGTGCTCTCCCCATCGAAAACCGCCCGGGAAGTCACCGCGCCTGACGGCGCCGGCGGACCGGCGGGAAAAATGCCCGGGCAGCCTGTCCCGGCAGATAATAAAGCTGGCTCGTCCCGCCGGGAAGGCATTTCCGGGGAAAGGGGATCGACAGCTTCTCCCTCGCTCAACCTGCGGCTGATCGGCACCACCGTCTTCGGGGAAAAATCCACCGCCATCCTTGAAGACACCATCAAGGGCACCCGCGGGGTCTACCGGCTCAGGGACAGCGTGCGGGGATTTACCCTGGCCGCCATCGACAGGGACAGCGTCACCCTGACGGCGGGCGGCCAATCTCATGTGCTGACCATCTCTCCCGGCACCGGTCAGCCGGATGCCGATTCATTTTTTACAAAACTTGATGATAATTCCTGGCTGGTATCATCCGCCAAGGCAACCGACATGGTAAGCCACATCGACCAGTATGCGGGACAGGTGATTGCCTTTCAGCATCGCGAGAACGGCGAAGCGGCCGGCTTCAAGATCCGCCACCTGAAGGAAGGCAACGATTTTGAAAAACTGGGTCTCAAAAATAATGATATCATAAAACGGGTAAACGGATTGGAAGTAAACGACCTCACCGATGTGCTACAGGCAGTGTATCAACTCAGCGATGAGACAGAGTTCACCCTTGAGGTGCAACGGGGGGAAGGAATGCAGGACCTTAATTACCGTCTGGATAAAAATGTGAACGCGCTGGTGCCGATCATATCCCGCATGCTCAACATCCCGCTTTCCGCCGTTGGCAACCAGTAGCCTTGCATACCTCCCGCCCGGCGTGGATCATGTACCGCAGGTCCGGCATTGACATGCTTCATCCTGCGCCAGGCGCTTGTACCCCCTTTTTCTCACCAACACAGGTGCCTTAACCGCATGAACCCTGAAGATGACAGCTTTTTTCATGAACCGGTGAAGATTCCCCTGGAAGACTGGGTGGACCTGCACACGTTTTCACCCGGCGAGATTCCCGGGCTGCTCGAGGAATATCTGGGCGAGTGTCATAAAAAGGGATTCGCCAGGGTCAGGATAATCCACGGAAAGGGGACCGGCGTGCTGCGGACCCATGTGCACGAGTGCCTGAAGAAAAACCCCCTCATCGAGCGGTTTTACCAGGCTCCGCCCGCAGAGGGGGGATGGGGCGCAACCATTGCCGTCCTGAAGGGGGCAGCCGGCTAGGTAACGCTTCCTGACCGGCTATCGATCGGGACATAGGTATTGTTGAACTCACCGATATACATGGCCCGGGGGCGGAATATGCGGTTGTGCTGCAAATATTCCATGACCCTCGCCGTCCATCCTGCCGTACGGCTCACTGCAAACATGGTGGTAAACATATCCGGGGCAATATCCAGGCAGCTGTAGACAATGCCCGAGAAAAAATCCACGTTGGGAAAGATCTTCTTCTCCGCGCCGAGTCGCGTGCTCATTTCCTTTTCCAGACCCTGCGCAATGTCGAAGAGCGGCTTTTTGTCCCGCCGCTTCTGCTCGACCAGAAATTGCGCCAGCGGGCCGAGAATGCGGGCCCGGGGGTCATAGGCCTTATAGACGCGGTGGCCGAATCCGGGAATCCTGCCTTTTCGCGCCAGCACCTCGTCCAGCCAGGGCCTCACCCGTTTCGCCTCGCCGATTTTCATGAGGGTGCGAATGACCTCTTCATTGGCGCCGCCATGAAGCGGGCCGTGGAGCGCCGCGATACCCGCGCCGACCGACAGATAGATGTCTGACAGGGTGGAAGCAACCACCAGGGTGGCAAAGGTGCTGGCGTTCATGCCGTGATCAGCGTGAAGGATCAGCGCCACGTCCATGACGCGCTCCTCCAGCGGCGACGGCCTCCTGCCGCTCAGCATGTAGAGCAGATTGGCGGCGTGCCCAAGCTCGGGGTCCGGCTCGACCGGCATCCGGTTCTGCCGGACCCGGCCGATGGCGGCGGTAATGGTGGCGACCCCGGACAGAATGTGCAGGCAGGCCTCAAGCCCGCTGGGGTCCTGCAGCTGCTGATCGCCCGCTTCCCTCTCGGCAATGACCGGGCGGTTGAATTCGTAAATGGCCTTTTGCTCACCCCGGGGCACGGTTTCCATGGGAATGGAATCTTCATCGCTGCTGATGGCATCCCCCGTACCCGGCTTTCCTTTCTCCTGATCGGCATAGGTAAACTCCTGCCGCATCAGGTTCGTGCCCAGCCGCAGCGCGCTCATGGCGTTCATCGATTCCACCTCAAAGCCCATCAGCATGCGAAGCGTCTTGTTGAGCAGGCGGTACCCGACCAGCCTCTTTTTATACGCGGCAAGCTGCGAGCTGCTCGGAAGCGCACCGTACATGAGCAGGTAGCTTACCTCTTCATAGGTTGAATGGGCGCAGAGGTCGAATATGTCGTAACCGCGGTAGATGAGCCATCCCTTGGTGCCATTCACATATCCGATTTTGCTTTCGCAGGCGATGGCCCCTTCCAGGCCGGGCCCCACCGTGCAGGTCAGGGGCCATTCCACCGACCGCGTGACAGGCGGGTCCGGGGCATCTTTGGTTTCGCACCGGGCCTTTTCTCCCGCCGCTTGTATCAAATCGGTAATCTGCCGTGAATCGTCGCTCATGATCACTCCACCTGTTGGTTAACCGTCACCGGCCGTCCCCGTCGTCCGGGCGCCTGTTGCCTGCAGCGGTGATTCCAGGGGCAGCTTTATGACGAACATGGTACCCCTCGGCACTCCCCGCATCACTTCGATCGTACCTCCATGATTATTGATTATTTGCGCCGAAACAGTAAGTCCCAGACCGGAACCGGTGGACTTGCTGCTGAAAAATGCGTCAAACAGTTTGTCAATATTTCCCTCGGCTATGCCCACCCCGGTATCCGCAATTTCAATTTTCACCCACTGGTCCTCCTGCCGGGTAGAAACCGTAATGCACCCGCCGTCAGGCATTGCCTGGATGGCATTCCTGATAATATTAATGATAACCCTCCTGATCTGGTTTTCATCAAGGCAGAGCAGCGGCAGCTGCTTGGCAGGATGGCACTCAACGCTTACCCTGTTTTCCTCCAGTTCTACCGCCAGGATCTCCACAATCTTTGCGATGATGGCGTTGCAATCGGCAAAGTCGCACGTCGGCTCCGCGGGCTTGGCAAAATAGAGGATGTCCGCCAGGATATTCTCGAGATTGCTGATTTCTTCGATTATGATTCTCAAATAATTCCTGTTAAGCTCTTCGCCTTCCATGTCCTTTTTCAGCAGGCGGCGCGCAAAGCCCCCGATGGCCACCATGGGATTTCGTATCTCGTGGGTGACCTTGGCAGCGAGTTCCCCCACGGCGGAAAGCCGCTCGTAGCGAATGAGCTTATCCCGGTTTGCCTGAAGCTCGTTGTAGGCACTGCTCAGCTCATCCAGCTTCTCCTCAAGGGTCTGATAGAGATGCGAGTTTTCAATGGCCAGACTGGCGTGATTGGCAAAGGCCCGCAGTCGCTCCACATCCTCATCGGTGATTTCCTCGCGGTTGATGAAATTGTCCGCCAGCAGCACACCCAGCGGCTTGCCGCGCGATGCCAGGGGCACCAGCGCGAAAGTACCGATCCCCAGGAGCGCGAGCAAGCCCTTGTCAATCAGGGGGTTTTCGAATCCGTTCATGACATTAAATGATTTTCCTTCATGCACGCACCTGGTAAAAATGGACTCGGTGCCGGTGAGCGATATTTTCATCTGCCTGACCAGCCTGTTGATGGGCTCATCCTCCTTCGACAGCTCCCCCTGCCGTGACTGCAGAAGCGCTTTGAGGGTAAGCTTCTCGTGCGATAAGCTGTCCCAGATCTGATAGGCCTCGCCGGCGCTGAGTGAGCCGGTGGCCACCCTCCCCTCGAGAACCGATCCGTCGCTGTTGATCAAAAAAAGGAAGGCCCGATTGAAGCCCAGTGCCTGGTATGCGGTTGCCCCGATCAGGATCATGTGCAGGATTTCATTGAGCTCGCGGGTGCTGAGGAGCACCTCGCTGATCTCGTTCATAATGGAGAGCTCGGTGACCTTGTTCTGCAGCCGCTCTTCCATGCGCGCCTTTTCCTCGAGCGATTTCTTTCTCTCGCTGATTTCACGGATTATGGCCACCGCGCCTATTCGGGACCCGTTATCGCTCTGCAGGGCGTGAATGTTCTGCTCAACGGGTATGATTCTTCCGTCGCTGTGCACATAATAGCTTTCCCAGTTGGCAATCCTTCCTTCCCCCATCAGGCGGGTCCTGTGCTCTTGCATACGCTCCAGATACCGGTCATCTATTTCCACGTACTCCCCGGTCACGGATTGATACCTGCCCTTCCGGGACGGGGTGAAGACATGGACGTGCTTATTCAGAATCTCCTGCTTATCCATGCCCACAAGCCTCATAAACGAGTTGTTCACCCTGGTAATGAATCCCCTGTTCATTTGAGATGACAATGGAGTCCAGGGAGCTTTCTATGACATTTTCCAGATAGTCATTCAGTTCCCTGAGGCTGCAGCTAATGCCGATGGCGTCAGCCCTCAGCTGCCGCTCCTTTATGACCCTGTTCAGTTTTGCCTGCACCTCGTTTTCGGTGAACGGCTTGAGTATGAAATCACTGGCCCCGGCATTGATCACATCGGTAAAGGTGAAGTCGCCGGCGTACCCGGTGACGCTTATCACGTCAGCATCAGGATGCTTTAATTTTATCTCCTTAATCAGCTCTATGCCGTCCATGCCCGGCATCCTGATGTCGGTAATCACCAGCGAAATGTCCCCCTCCTCCTGAAGCATGGTCAGGGCCTGTCGTCCATCTGCTGCCGTTCGGCATCCATAGCCGAATCGGGTCAGCATTTCATGAAAGATTTCCCGTATCTGGGGATCATCATCTACGGCCAGTATCTTCACCGCTTACCCCGTCATACATCTGTTGCGTGACAGCCACTGTACTCAGGCGAGTGTCGCCTCTTCCCTGCGAGGCATCAGTGCCGCATGTCTATAATCTCGCGGTGCGGCTCAAAACAAAAAAACTCACTTTCATCGCAGCTACCCTTAAAAAGCGAGGTCATTCGCACGTGCTGAAATGAGAACCGTTACATAGTAAATAATATAAATACCGGGTTCCGTCAATTAAAAACAGGTGGTACGCTTTGCGGAGGCAAACAATGATGGCGGTCCGAAGAGGCAGGTATGATTTAGTATGGCAGCCTGTATACTAATCTGTAACCATCCCATGCAAAAGTGCGATCGTGAGCGGCTGAAGAGCATGGCGATTGCGATTGCACAAATGTGAACAATAGAGCAGCCCCCTGTTACGCCCCGTCATATCCGTCCGCATCACTACCGCATAACCTTTTGGAGCGCGCAGCATCGATTTTTGCGTCAGGTGAGCAGGCATACAGTGTGCTGGTACAACTATTGCTTGTGTAAGGATTGGAAGGCTTGTTCACCGCCCGCTCAGGCCGGATCGCTTACACATCAACGTGATGCACATATCCGCTCACAACCAATCCAGTTAACGGCAGGCCCTGCTATGCAAAAGCGAAGTTTTACCCGCTATGATGCACATATCGATGGCCGATATTGCTCAGAGGACGGCAGCCGGGAATGGAAACCATGCCTGATCACCAAGATCAGCCGCAAGGGCATCGGGGTTGTTTTTTCTGCCGGCGCCCCGCCCTATGCAGGATCATCCCTCGAATTCATATTATCCACTATGAAGGAATCCGAATACATGAGCTTGCGGGGCGTGGTGAGATGGGTAAAAAGCGCCGGCAACTGCCACGCCGGAGGGATAGAACTAAACACGATAGTGGACGACTCACAATGGCTGCAGCTGATATATTTTATCCGTCAGCCGGAGGCTGAACAGCAGGTTGTCAACCTCAGAACCATGCCTGAACATCGGGCATTGAAAAAAACTGTGCACCCGCCTCCGGCGAAAGTGATTGTGCCGACGGCTCTGGAGCATATCAAAAACATACTCAACTATAAAATCCTCTAGCCGCATTGCTATCATATTTCCCGCATCAGCATACGCGACTTCGGCCACAGCCCCTGCCCCGTTCATTCCACGCCCGATTGATTGTGTTGTCATAACCTGCCGCGCGCGTCGCCACGATTTCCGGTAGGGATGCTTAAAAAGTATTGTGCGGTCATCTGTTTTTGCAGTACAATCGGCCCCATTAGACGTGTGGCGTATCATCCATCATTATGCGCAGGAAGGAGGACAGGCGTGAACTATGATCTTGTAATCGTGGGGGCCGGCCCGGCCGGGTTAATGGCCGCGCGCACTGCCGCCCGGGACGGGCTGAAGGTGCTGCTCGTGGAAAGGCGAAAGCAGATTGGCAAGGTGAGGCGGTACTGCAGCCAGTTGATCCGCGTCGGCTCCGGGGGGTTCAGCTCCCGCAAGATACCAACCGACATGGCGATCAGGAGCATCTTTGTCACCTTTGACATTGATTACCAGAAGTGCGTGCTCCATCTGAAGAATGTGGACGATGATGTTACCGTTACCTACCGGGGCATGCTTGCGCCCTACTGCAACGAGACATGGGTGTCCCCTTCCGGCTGCCATTTCAGTACCGAGGCGTCTGACCAACACATTTACGGCTTCCAGATTGACAAGGGATCTCTTCTGGCCGGGCTCGCGGAAGAATGCGCGCAGGACGGCTGTGCTGTCCAATGCGCTGCAGTTTGCTGCGAGATTGCGGAAAGTTCAAAAGCGGTCACGCTCAGGCTTAAGGGAGTGCACGTCGCGGAGAGCATATCATCAGAACGGGTTATCCTGGCAGACGGGGCATTTTCATCCCTGGTGCAAAGGATGGGTTTTAACCGGGACCGGCCTGCAGGAGGACCGCGGCTGAAATTTCTTACCTACATTCTTGACCGCGTTGAGAGCCCTTTTTCTTCCGACCACTATCTGCAATTGTGTGCGCCCTCCATCTTCCCCGGCCAGATCAACCTGGGGCTCTGGACAAACCGCGCCTTTCACCTGGGCATTGCGGCGCCTCTCTTTACTCAAATGGATTTGCCTGGAATCCTGAATCGGGTGATAACCGATTCCCCTTTTGCCTCCTGGTTCAGCTCGTCACAGGTGATCGACCGGCTGGGATGCACCATGTCGCTCAGGCCCGCAATTTGGGAACCTGCCAGGGGAAGGATCATCTGCTGCGGTGACAGCGCGGCCTTTGCCGAAACTTCTATCAAGGGAGCGCTGGGGTGCGGGTACAAAGCCGCCAGGGCATGCAAGACCGCACTTGAAGGGGGGGACGGCAACGGGCAGTACAACAGATTCTGGCAGCAGGCATTTTATTTTCACAGCAGGCAATATCTCGGTTTCAGTAAAGAAACATATCCCGTCGCCCGTGTCCTTGTTGATGATGAAGTGGACACCCTTTACCGGTGGCTCCGGGATAATAACCTGCATGGATTGCCGGGGGATGTGCTTTCAGATAACCTGAACCGTCTCAGGGAAGATCTGCCGGCCATTACAGAAAAAATAATGGCCTAGCCGGCGGATGGGGAACGGAACGATGGCTTCTAACCGCGCTTGCCTGTCTGCACGGTAACCGCCACGGCAACGCGACGAACATCGATAACGGCGTCATGCCTATTCCTGTACCCTGCCGCCCGCAGATGGCTTTATCGCTTTAGTGGCGGGATCAAACCAGGAGCTGAGCACTCCCTGCAGTTCTCCCGCCAATTGCAGATGTCCCATCTCCTTAAGATTAATCTGGGCATCTACTGCGAGGTCCTTATTGTCCTTGACCACGGAGAGGAGACCCGCGTCAAAGAAGGCACCGGCCGCATCGGCAGTGTTGCCTTTTCGCCGGTAGGCAATGCCCAGCTTGTAATGAGCGTTTGCTGCATCAGGGTTTAAGATGACCGCCTTATTTAATGCTTCGATGGCTTCATCAAGCATGCCTTTGGCAAGATAAAGGCCTCCGAGATGGAAATAAGAGCCGTCGTGATTGGGATGTGCCTCTATAGCCTTCCTGAATTCGGTTATGCCTTCATCAACTCTGCCCTGCATTTCGTAAATCCATCCCAGGTATAAATGGGCCGTCAGATTACCGGGATCAAGCGTCAGCGCGCGGTTAAAGAGACGGACGGCTTCTTCCTGATCAGCGGCCATAAATGCCTTGCGCGCTTTTTTATTCAATCTTCCGGCATCATCCCTGCAGCCTGCGCTGCCCAGGAAGACAATGGCCATCGCCATCCAGCACACTATTCTGGTTACCGCGTGATTCATCGCCGAGTCCCCCCCGTATCGCATCCCCTTAATATTTTACCACCGGCGGAAAGCTTGACGCCTCGATAACGGCAATGGGAATATTGTTTTCCCGCATGATCCTGGTGCCCAGGCTTTCAACCAGCATCCACTCAACCAGCCTGGCCCTCGTCGCGTACATTCTGGTGTAGTCATCGTCCCGCATGCGGTCCTGGGCATGAAGTTCAATGATCCTCCGGTAGGTGGGAACGGCCATGTTTATCACGTCATCGATGAAGGGAATATCCTTTTCTTCAAAGAATCCCATCAGTCCGCAGGCACCGGCACTTCCGCCAAAGGTGCTGCGGCCCTGGATAAACGCATTCAATTCTGCGAATTTCTGCCCGTGTCTGGCGCACAACGATTCTGCCGACCTGGAAAACAGTTCCTTCTCAGCCTCACGCGGCTCCCCGTCCTGGATGATGAGGTCAGTATACAGGATAATATACCTGCCTGAATCCTCAACCGTGGTTAAATCGGTCATGATAAACAGGGCGGGGATTTTTGGATTGGCCGGGTAAATGATCGCTTCATAGCGGTTGATGCTCCCCGGCGCCCCGTTAATGGTACCATGAGTTATATTCAGAAAGGAAACGGTGGCTTTTTCCAGAAACAACCCTGTTGAACGGCTGATGCTTACCGACCACGCGTCCGAGTGATTGTGCTGCAAATGCTTGAATGAGTCGGCTCCGTTCAGCTCGGCGTAACAGTCCCTGAAGGACAGCGCATAGCTCTCTTTTGGAAACACCGCGTCTTTTCCCGCAACGTCCTCCATACGGCAGACCTCCTTGCCCGGACCGGGAGTAACACGCGCACGGCACGCATGTACCTGCCGGCAACGCTTTTCCCTGAGTCACGCATTTCACGCGGCGGCGAAGACGATGAGAAATCGAAGCCCCGGCGCGTATACACTTGACGAATTTTTGCTATGTGATAGTATAGCCAAAAAATTTCAACAGATCGAACCATATCAAAAACGCCTAGTATGTCAACACCTTTACTTCATGACCATTAAAGGAGGCGATGGAAATGTGAGCAAGCAATCATGACTGCATATATCAGATTAAACAGTGCCGCACAGAGCCAATAACCGTAAGGAGGTTTAGATGAAACCCTGGATCAGTCACACCATGAAGCTGGTTGCATGCATTACCATTATACTGGCCGGCAGCCTGTTTGCGCACGCAGCGGATTTTTCGGCCGAGAAGAACATCGTGGACAACCTGGGCGCGGATGGTTCATTCACCACCCTCATCAAAGCGCTTCAGGCCGCCGGCCTGATAGAGACCCTGAAGGGGACCGGCCCTTTTACCGTTTTTGCCCCCAATGACGCGGCATTTGCCAGATTGCCGAAAGGCATGCTTGATGACCTGCTGAAACCGGAGAACAAGGCCAGTCTTGCATCCATCCTCACCTACCACGTCATGCCGGGCAAGTTCACGGCCGCCGAGGTGGAGAAGATGAAGCAGCTGGATACCGTCAACGGCGATCAGCTCATCTTTACCGTCGGCGGCAATATAAAAGCCGTTGATAATGCCAAGGTGCTGCAAACCGACATTGCCTGCAGCAATGGTCTCATACATATTATCGATACGCCGGTCATTCCTCCCACAACACAACCCTGAAACACGAACAGGGCCGGGTGTTTCTCCTGCCCGGCCCTTCTCTTCGCAACTACTAGCAGGCTGTTGAAAAAGCCTGCTAAATAGTTTGTGGCTCAAGGGGAGGGGCTTTTGAGCCACAACAAAATTATTCGGAACCTGTAGAACGGCAGCATCTCTCTAACTTTGTCCGACAGACCCGCATGGCACCAGCCGTATCGAAGCCTCTGCAAAGCTGCCTGCTTTCGGTTCACGTCGAAGGCACCGGGTCGTGCCGTAAGCGTAAAGACACATTGTTGTGGCGTCAAAAGCCCCTCCCCTTGAGCCACAAATCAGATTGGTGTTTTTCAACAGCCTGCTAGAGCGTTTCCTTTTCACGCCGCAGCTTCCGTTGAAGCCTCCTCAGGCGCACCATGAAGTTTTCCTTCAGATACCGGTACCCGCGTTCCGGATACAGTGTTTGGACCAGCGCCAGCTGTTCAAGTGCACGCTCGGTATAGCGTCGCGCCAGCTCCAGATCTGCAAGATGATGCTCATAGGCCTTCGCCAGCTCTTCATACGGTTCGGCGGAAAACCCCCGGCAGGTGAGAGCGGCCTCCCAGAGACGGACAGCCTCCGCAAAGTTCCTTTTCCGCTTGTGCAGCCTGGCCTTCCCCAGCATCAGCTGCTTTCGTTCCGCCTCACCCGCGCTGCCCTCCATGAGCTTATCATAAAAGGCGGTACTCATCTCTTCCCGGTCAACCTCCTCCGCCATGCGTGCCATTGAGAGCCTGTCCACGGGCAGATAATCGGCCGTTGCTTCCTGGGAAAAAAGCATAAGCATCACGTCAAGCAGCGCCACCATGCTCAGGATGTCGAGCTGATTATGGTAGAACACATCCTTCAGGGGGGTCGGGTCCGCGGTGCGAAGGTAGCGGAAATACATTTCCGGTATAAGATATGCCGGCACGTCTCCCTGCCGGATTACCCCCGCCAGGGCGCCCTCAAGGGTCTTGAGCGCGCAGTCGGGAAGATGTCTCCTCCAGAGGCGCCGCGAGGGATAGAGAAGGTCAATGTGGACGTCGACCGCCGGGATATGCGAAAATCGCTGCAGCACGGCGCGGTTGTACAGCAGGGGCAGATCATAGCACGTGCCGTTAAAGGTTACCAGCGCGCCATGGGCGCAGGCCGTGCTTTCCAGCCGGTTGAAAAATTGTCCGAGCACTGCCCGCTCCTCAGCAAAGCGGCGGACAAAATACTGCTCGATCACAAAATGGTCGTGGTCAAAATATCCAATGCCCACCAGGAATGCCATGGTGCCCGATCCGCCCGCCAGGCCTGTGGTCTCTGTATCCATGAAGAGCAGGTTCTGGGGGAACAGCTTCCCTGCCAGTTGTCGCCTGGCGGCATAACGAAGATGTTCAAGGTTTCTTCCCAGAAAATTTCCCAGCAGAAAATTGCCATGCCGGTGCGACGGGCTCAGTTCCGTCCTGATATGCCAGTACGATCCGCAGGCATTATTCTCCGCCTTACCCGGAAGCAGACATGAATAATCAAGCTCAGCATTCCCGCTCCGGGGAAGAGTTGCAGCGTACCTGCTTGGATCCAAACGTGCGAGTCTGTCCTTGAAATCCATAAGATACCAGTTAAGCCAATATTTCTAACTAATTGCAATATATACAATAATAAACATGCTTACCCTACAGGCCTTTCTCGATAATGAGCAGAGTACTCAGCTTTCCTGACGGCCCCACTTCCAGAACGGGGCCGACACAGGACGGACATCCGGCTTCGCAGGGACATGTTCGGATAAGATCCCGCGCCGCCTGGAGCAGGTCTCCATGTATCTCATACAGCTTTTCGCTGAATCCCACCCCGCCGGGATAGCACTCGTACACAAAGAGCGTGGCCTGCCGGTGAAAGGGTGATTTGAGCATGGGAACGGCCCTGATGTCCTGGGGATCGCACATCACGTAAAGCGAAGCAACCGTTCCCATAACAGTGCCGAGACCTTTCATGCCTGAAGCGAAATCAAGACCCTCCCGCTTCATTTCAATCTCGATCGCCTCATCAAGCTGCCACATGTAGGCGGTGGTATGCATCTCCAGTTCCGGAAGGTTGATCCTGCCGTACCCGATGTTTTCATGAGAGCCGAACTTGATCTTCTTGTACTGGGTGGGGGTGGTGGTGACGGAAACCTCTCCGTGAGCTTGCGTGGCCGGGCCCTGCCGCTTCTGCTCAAAAATATCGAGCACCTTTATGTCCGTTTTCACCTCGGCGTCGGTGTAATAATCAACGTCCACCCGGCGCACATAGGCCTTGCGCCTCTCCCAGTCCAGCGTGTCAACGTGGCACTGCTGACCCTGGTGCACATAAATGGCCTCCTGGTGAAGCAGCAGGGGCGTGCTGAACAGATCCATTTCACCGATGACCCTGTGGTCCCTGGTGGTGGTGTCGATGATGACAAAATTGTCGGTGCTGGCGCTGCGCAGGCTGACCTGCTCAGCGGGATACACCTCGCTGGTCCAGTGGAATCTCCCGTCCTGGTGGTGAAGGACGCCGTGCTCCTCAAGGTACTCGAGAAGCTCGCCGGTGGTTTCAATGCCGAACCGCTCTGAGTCCTCAAAGGGCAGCTCAAAGGCGGCGCATTTCACGTGGCTCATCAGAATCACCAGGTTGTTGGGATTGATCACGCCCTTTTCCGGTGACTGCTTGAAAAAATAGTCGGGGTGGTTCACAATGTACTGGTCAATCGAGTGGCTGGAGGCGACCAGCAGCGCGGCGGACACGCCGGACTTTCTCCCGGCTCGGCCTGCCTGCTGCCAGGTGCTGCTCACCGTCCCCGGGTAGCCGACCATAATGCAGCAGTCAAGCTGCCCGATGTCTATGCCGAGCTCCAGCGCGTTGGTGCTCACCACTCCCCGCACGCTGCCGCTGCGCAGCCCGCTCTCTATTTCCCGCCGCTCCCCGGGCAGGTATCCGCTCCGGTAGCCGCGTACGACATTGGCCGGCTTTTTCTGCCTGGTCATGGCTTCGCGCAGATAGGTCACCAGAATCTCCACATTGAGCCTGCTTCTGGCAAACAGGATGGTCTGTATACCGCAGGAGAGAAACCGCAGGGCGATTTTCGTCGCCTCGTGTATGACCGAACGCCGGATGCCGAGCTGGTGGTTGACCACCGGCGGATTGTAAAAGATAAAATGTTTCGTTTCACGCGGCGCACCGTTGCGGTCGATGAGCCGCACCGGCTCCTCTATGATCTTCTCGGCCAGCTCCCGGGGATTGGCTATGGTGGCTGAACAGCAGATGAACTGCAGGCGGGCCTTGTAGAAGGCGCAGATGCGCTTGAGCCGCCGGATGACATTTGCCAGGTGGCTGCCGAACACCCCTCGGTAATGATGCACTTCATCAATAACCACGTAGCGGAGGTTTTCAAACAGTTTCACCCACCGCGTATGATGCGGCAGTATTCCCTGGTGGAGCATGTCGGGATTGGTCACCACAATATGCCCCGAGGCGCGAATGGTGGTGCGCACCGCCGGCGGCGTATCGCCGTCAAAGGTGTAGGTTTTTATGTCTTCCATAAGCAGGTCAATTATTTCCTGCAGCTCGACCACCTGGTCCTGGGAGAGCGCCTTGGTGGGAAAAAGGTAGAGCGCGCGGGCTGAAGGCTCCTCCAGTATGGACTGGATCACCGGCAGGTTGTAGCAGAGCGTCTTCCCCGATGCGGTGGGGGTGACCACCACCACATTCTCACCTGCCCGCGCAGAGGCGTACGCTTCTTCCTGGTGACAGTACAGCTTTTTATAGCCCATATCCGAAAGTACGGATTTAAGCTTGGGAGCAATATCCCCGGGGAAATCCCGGTACCGGCCCTCCTCCGGCTTGATCTCTTTCCAGAGGGCCACCTGACGCATAAAGTTCCGGTCATTCCGCAATTCATCAAGGACAACCTTCAGTTCCCTGGGTGGAAAGTCAAGAATGGTCATATGCTTTTCATCGCCTTCCGCTTGAATTGTCTTTTCAATCAGTCCTGTTTGATATAGGATGCTTCGATTCATCATAATACATAACCGAAACGCCTTCAAGAAAATTGGCCAAAACAATTTGATGAAAGATTGTTATTCATGCCGCGTCCGATTATACGTGACGGTCGTGACAGATATGGTCCCTGCACAATTCTTGTGTAGAGAAGAAAATTTCCGATGTCTCAACCGATTTCATTAACGGACGGCATTTAGCCATGCCTGATACGCATACCACTGCAAACGGCACCCCATCGATACTGCTGCCGACGCTTATCATGTCGGCGAAGAACTTTCTCATTTTTTCAATTCTCTTTTACCTGCCCCTTTATTTCGCCGGTCTCGGTTTTTCAGGCTTGCA
Organism: uncultured delta proteobacterium; assembly: GCA_963751515.1. Taxonomy (GTDB): domain Bacteria; phylum Desulfobacterota; class WTBG01; order WTBG01; family WTBG01; genus CAZWCD01. The sequence continues at coordinate 102,273 of CAVVUR010000011.1, read as the reverse complement.
GATAGGATTCCTGCTGTCCCTGTTTGCCATTACCTCGCTTTTTTCCTCTTTTCTGGTTGGCCTCTTAAGCGACAGGCTGCCGGCACGGTATCTCTCATCAGGCAGCTTTGTGCTTTTAATGATCTGCTTCATCTCCCTGAGCATGCTGCAGCATTTCTGGACCATGGCCGCGCTTTTATTCATCGGCGGTCTGGGCAATAACATTGCCGACCTTTCCATGACCAGCTTTGTTTTGAAGGTGAGCGACCGCAGGGAGGGCGGGAAAAGACTGGGCAGGTTCAACGGGTTGAAAACGCTCGCCGCCGGGCTGGGAGCGTTAAGCGGCGGGCTGCTGGTAGCGCAGCTCTCTTTTCAAAAGGTCTTCTTATTACTGGGCTGCGCGTTTTTTCTTCCCATCCTCCTGACGCTGCCGGTGAAAAAAATCACCACCTTCAGCTATTCCCTTGGACACTACCGGGGTGATCTTTGGAAAAAGGAGATACTTTTCTTTCTCATGCTTATTTTTGTCTTTACCCTGCACTGGGGGGCTGAAGGAACGTCTTACTCCCTGCTGCTCAAGAACCGCTTTTCCCTCACCCAGCGCTCGATTGGGCTCTACATGGGATCGATCTGGATTCTCTATGCCCTTTTTATATATGGGGTAAGCAGGGTCATAAAAGAATCAACTCCCCTTCACTGGATCATATATCCCGGCTTGATCCTATCAGGGGTGGGGCATATATTATTCACCTACCCTTCGTTACCCCTGTCATATGTTTTTCGTCTGGTTCATGAATGCGGCGACGCGGCCTTTGAAATGTATCTCCTGGTGGGAATGCACCGTTACTTTCCACTGGAGAGGGTTGGAGGGACTTCGGGGGTGGTGTTAACCGTTACGCTGGCAGGAAGGCTCCTGGGCTCGCTCATCTTCGGTCCGCTGGGAGAACACCTGGGCTACCATTATCCTTTCATACTTTCGGGCATCCTCACCCTGCTCTGCCTGCCTCTGGTCAATAACGGCAGGCGCTAGTGTAGTGCGTCCAACGCTTCTTTACGTATGAAAGGCTCCTGTGCGTTGCGAATACCATGCTGTAGAAGAGGTTCAGTGGCTCAAAGGGGAGGGGCTTTTGACGCCACAACCATGTTTCTTTACGCTTACGGCACGACCCGGTGCCTTGTGACTTAAACCGCAGACAGGCAGCTTTGCAGAGGCTTCGATACAGGCTGGTGCCACGCGGGTCTGTCGGACAAAGTTAGAGAGACGCTGCCGTTCTACAGGTTCCGGAATAAATTTGTTGTGGCTAAAAAGCCCCTCCCCATGAGCCACATATAAATAAAGGAATCAATGACGCACTACACGAGCCGTTACTAACGGTTGCCTATTTGTGATGTGCCATCCGGCTGTGACGGATGCCGTATGAAAAATAGATGGCCAGCCCCGCGATGAGCCATAAAGTGAAACGGATCCAGGTCAATCTCGGAAGCGAGAGCATCAGGCCGGCGCAAAAGCTGATGCCCAAAAGCGGCACCCAGGGCACCAGGGGGCATTTAAATGAACGCTTGATTTCAGGATGAGTATATCGCAATACCACAATCCCTCCACAGACTATGCTGAAGGCAAACAGGGTGCCGATATTGCAAAGCTCCGCTGCGGTTCCGATATCGAGAAAGCCCGCAAAGCATCCCACCACGACACCGGTCAATATCTGCGACACGTACGGAGTTCTAAAACGGGGATGCACCTTTGATATCCAGGGCCAGAGCAGGCCGTCCCGGGACATGGAAAAAAAAATCCGGGGCTGGCCCATCAGCATTACCAGAAGCACACTGGTTATGCCGGAAACCGCCCCGACAGAAACCAGTGCCGAGCCCCAGCCGTACCCGATAAGGTTGAGCGCGTGCGCAACCGGAGCCGGATGATTGAGGTCCTTGTAGGATACAATACCGGTCAGGATACCCGCAACCAGTATGTAGAGGACCGTGCACACCGCAAGCGACAGCATGATGCCGATGGGCATATTTTTCTGGGGGTTTTTTGTTTCCTCGGCGGCGGTGGATACGGCGTCAAATCCGATGTAGGCGAAAAATATGATGGCCGCGCCGGTCATGACCCCGTTAAAACCATAGGGCAGAAAGGGAACCCAGTTGGAAGGGCGAATATTCACTATTCCCACCCCAATAAATATTAATACCGTCACCAGCTTGACAAACACCATCAGGGCGGTCAAGCGCACGCTTTCCTTTATGCCGATCACCAGCATGATGGTGAGAAAGAACACGATCAGGATCGCGGGCAGGTTGATGACGGCACCGGGAGCCGTTCCCGGCGCGCTCGCGCACCAGGCGGGAATGGTAATTCCCGTGGTCTTGAGGATATTGACGAAATAGCCCGACCACCCGATGGCAATGGCGATGCAGGCCACAACATATTCAAGGATGAGATCCCAGCCGATGATCCAGGCAATCACCTCTCCCAGGGTTGAATAGGCATAATTATAGGCACTGCCCGATACAGGTATGAGGGATGCAAACTCGGCATAACAGAGGGCGGTGAAGAGGCAGGCCAACCCCGATATGACGAAGGACAGCACCACCCCGGGACCGCTGAAACGGGCTGCGGCGGTGCCGGTGAGGACAAAAATACCCACGCCGATTATCGCTCCGATCCCCAGCACCGTCAGGTCAAAGGCGTTCAGGGAGCGGTGGAGCCGGTGCTGCTCCATGTCAATTTCTTCAACCACGTGATGGATAAATTTCCGGCGGAAAAGCCTTTTCACTGCGTTCTCTCAGCGCTCAAGAAATCAAATCCCTTTAAAAGGCAACCCATTTCCTGCCATCGGCAGGTTGATAGTACATACATCAGTTTGCCGGCACTTGTAAAGTTTTTAGTAACCGCGCAGAGGAGGCTTACGGACATTCAAGCAGGGTTCTGGCGGGCTCATGATGAACGGCAGATCCGCGGGATGCCAGGGTCATTCGGTTCTTCGGTATTTCTCAACTTCTTTATCATCACCAAAGGTGAGTGTAAGCTCATCACCCTTGACGCTCAGCACCGCGGATATGGTCTCGGGAGAGGATTCAGGATGGATAATTTTAAAGAGTATCCCTCCGTCCTTCCGGAGAACGTAGCTCCCACTCACCTCCATTTCCATGTCGTCAACAGCAGTGAAGGTGCCGTCCCGGAAGAACTCCATCGTCGCGGTTGTCCCCGGCTCCTGCCATTTCCCAATGACGCCGGGCGCACCGGCACATGATGTGAGCATTGTATAAAATATGACGGACAAAAAGGCGCCTACCACAATTGTAGCGTGTATGTTTTGCATGGATGTTCTTTCCCTGCGCCTGAATGCGCATTGCTATTTGAACATGCCGTCTTTTATGGCCGATGGCAGCGCTATGGAGAATCCGATGACTAAAATGCTCCAGAGAACATAGATGACTTTTTGTTGATGTGCCTGAAGCCACTTGATCATAAAGAACTCGCCATGGCCTATTCTGATTTGCATCAAAATAAAAAGTTTTATTACAAACGGAACGATGGTAAAACAGAGCAGGCAAAAGAGGAGGAAAAAGGCCATTTGTACCATGTTCTGGCCCTTATAGCGAACGTCTTCGTCGGTTAGCGTTCCGGAAGATTCGAGCATATTGCCGATAATCGCGCCGACAATGATTACAGCAAACACTGATGCACAAACCAGTGCCCAGGCTTTGAGGCTCATACATCTTCCCCCGATGAGAGGTGTTTCATAACCGGTCTTCCTGGAGTGCGGTATGCCTCCCTGCCCCGGCCGCATTATTGCACAATCACTCCATGCATCAAGAAAAATATTCTGCTATCAGGAGCGTCCCATGATCAACCTTCGTGGAACATATTCGCACCATCGTGTAGCACTGGGCCTGCTTGCAGTTTTTTTTATTGCCCCCGCCATTAAGCGGGCAGATGCCGCCGACCCCGGCACACAGCTGCCGTCTGCTCAATGCAGGGCTGCTGAGGTTATGGTTGAACGAGACTCGGATGATACTGAGACGACATACAGCATCTCGTGCAAAAACTGCAGGATTGAATGGATTGCGCGCGATGCCGAGATCGGGGTTGTTAAGCTGTGTTCACACTGCCCACTGCCCCTGTCGGAGCAGATGCCGCTCTTGAGCAGGATGTACGCTCAATTCCTGCGAAGGGATAGGAACGCCCGGGCATTGCGTACCATCTTCATGGGAGAAATTGACCCCGATGCAGAAACCGGCTCGCGGGAAATGTCAATCAGACTGGCCCTGGCGGCGAATAAATCACCCGGATGGGATGCGCGGAAGGGAGAAGCCAAAAGCGGCGATATAAACGGGTTTGTTAAAGATCTGGCAAACCGGGAGATGATTTATTCCGAGCTGAAGGAATTGTTCGCCCGTTTTCAGCAAAACGTAAAAATTTCCTGTGTGGAAAAGGTGCTCGTTCAGCAGGCAGATAAGCTTCCGTATTTTGACCAGCTTAATAAACAGGGCGTGCAGGCGACTGACAAGCTTCCGTTTGACTGCATGACCTGGTTTGCACTATCGGCACAGTAATCCCGGCACACAAAGATTGGGCCTGTGCAATAATAACCGTTCTATCCGAACCGCATATACTATGTGGCCGGCAAAAAATAAAGAGGTTAGCCCTTTGCAGCTGACCTCTTCATTAATCTGGCGTCCCCAAGGGGATTCGAACCCCTGTTGCCGGCGTGAAAGGCCGGTGTCCTAGACCTGACTAGACGATGGGGACTCTTAAGTTTGAGGGCAGTTTACTACCACAACCATGAATTATTATCAAGGAATAAATAATGCCGGTGGACACATTTTTAAATGCGATTTCCGCGAGCGTGCGCTCCCTCCTAAACGACGGCGGGCAAGCCTGGCAATGACCGGCATGTGCTCTTATGACTAATAATGGTTACTACCGTGCAGGTTTGAAATAGACCGCTGCAAGTGGTGGGAGGGTTATGGTGATGGAGTGAGAAAAAATAGAAAAAGGCACCGCTTCAGCATGAACGCCTCCGCCGTTACCGAGATTGCTTCCTCCATAATACATTGAGTCGCTGTTTATGATCTCCCGGTAATGGGCAGCAGCGGGAACACCGATGCGGTAGCCGAAGCGGGGCACCGGCGTGAAGTTGAAGACGCAGACCACATGGCTGCGCCGGTCCTTTCCATACCTCACAAACGATACAACACTCTTCTCCCAATCATGAAAGTCGATCCACTCAAATCCTTCGTGGTGATGATCAATCTCAAAAAGGGCCGCTTCCTCGCGGTAGATTTTTTGAACATCCCGAACATACAACTGCAGGCCGCGGTTGAGACCATCGCGCTCCACCAGGTGCCAGTCCAGGCTCTGGGCATGGTCCCACTCCTTCCACTGCCCGAATTCGCCTCCCATAAAGAGCAGCTTCTTGCCCGGCTGGGCAAACATGTAGCCGAAAAGCGCCCGCAGGTTGGCGAACTGCTGCCACTCATCACCCGGCATTTTGTTCAGTAATGACCGCTTGCCATGCACCACTTCGTCATGCGAAAGGGAAAGCACAAAATTCTCGTTGAAGGCATAGAGCAGGGCAAAGGTGAGCAGGTCGTGCTTGTACTTCCTGAAGACCGGGTCCGAAGAGAAGTATTCCAGCATGTCGTGCATCCACCCCATGTTCCACTTGAAATCGAATCCCAGACCTCCCAAATAAGTAGGACGTGACACGCCGAACCAGGCGGTCGATTCCTCGGCGATCATCAAGGTCCCCGGATACTGGGCATGCGTCAGCACATTCAATTCTTTCAGGAAATCGATCGCCTCCAGGTTTTCCCTGCCCCCGTACCGGTTGGGAATCCACTCCCCTTCCCTCCTGTTGTAATCCAGGTAGAGCATGGAGGCAACCGCGTCCACCCTGATGCCGTCCACGTGGTATTGCTCCAGCCAGAAAAGGGCGTTTGCAATCAGGTAGCTCCGCACCTCGTGGCGGCCGTAATTAAAGACCAGCGTTCCCCACTCCTTGTGCTCCCCCTGCCGCGCATCAGCATGCTCGTAAAGGCAGGTTCCGTCAAACCTGGCGAGGCTGAAATCGTCCTTGGGGAAATGGGAAGGAACCCAGTCAATGATGACCCCGATGCCGTTCTGATGAAGGTAATCAACAAAGAACATGAAATCATCGGGTGTCCCAAAGCGGCTGGTGGGAGCAAAATATCCCGACACCTGGTAACCCCATGACTCATCAAGGGGATGCTCGCTTACGGGCAGCAGCTCGATGTGAGTAAATCCCATCTCTTTCACATACGCCGACAGCTTTACTGCCAGCTCCCGGTAGTTTAACCAGCGGTTGTCCTCCTCCGGAACGCGCGCCCATGAACCCAGGTGGACCTCATAAATGGAAAGGGGCTCTGAATGAGGATGAGCGCGCAATCGCTTTCGCATCCATTCCCGGTCATTCCAACTATAACGGTCAATATCCCAGCTGACGGAGGCGGTTTTCGGCCGCAGCTCCTTGGCAAACGCATAGGGATCAGTTTTCTCAACCCGCCTTCCGTCGGAGCCGAGCACGGAGTACTTGTACAGTGACCCCTGCCTGACGCCCGGAATGAAAATCTCCCAGATTCCCGAGCTCCCCATATTTCTCATGGGATGGACGCGATAATCCCACCTGTTAAAATCAGCCACCACGCTCACCTGCCTGGCATTAGGCGCCCATACCGCGAAAGAGAAGCCTTCAATCTCATCGAATCGTTTAGGGTGCGCACCCAGCACGCGGTACGCCTGTCGGTAATCTTCGCCCTGGAGACTGCCGAGATAAAAGTCCTTAACGGTGGGAAGAAACCGGTACGGGTCTTCCCCCCGAGCAACATGCTGATCTCTGACAACCTCAATTGTGTAAGGGAAGAAATCCGTTTGACCGCTCACCATGACCTCATATAAACCATCACCATGAATCCTGTTCATGGGCAAAGACAGTGCGGCATCACCACCGGCAACCAGCAACGCACGCTCCGAACCCGGTAAAAACGCCCGAACGACAATACATTCGGCGTCATTGGCGCCAGTTCGGTGATTTCCCAGGTAGGCGTGGGGACACGGATGCTCACCTTTTATTATTTGCTCAATATGCCGCCGGTCATTTCCGGGTTTATTCTTCATCCACCCCTTCCTCTGTCCCCTCCGCGGTCTCTCCTTCTCCCGGCGCGGCTTCCTCTTCCGCGGGAACCTCTTCTTCCACCGCCTCTTCATCGGCGGCAGCGGCACCTTCGCCGGTCACTTCTTCATCCTCAGCTTCATCACTCTCAGCCGCAGAGCTACCGTCTTCTGCCGCGCTTTTTTCATCGCTGCCCGACTCCTCTGCCGCTTGACCTAATTTTTCCTCAATTACCGCAGGCGCGGCGGCATCACCGGAGTTGTCCGTTTCAGCCGCAGGCCCATTTTTCTGGTCAGCGGCCGGGGCGGCTGCTTCCCGAGCATCAGCTCCACCGGCCCTTTCAGTCCCCGGCATAGTTTCCTGCCTCTCCGCACCCGCATCCTGACCAAGCGGCGTTGTCACGTCTTCGACGGGAGTGGTTGCGGGTTTAACAGGGGCGACTGCATCTTTCACCGCTCGATTACCCTGCGCAGCCGATGTGGTCGCACTTCCCGCCTTTTCTCCTGCAGAGGCAGACACCGCACCCCTTGTCAAGGCATCTGCGGGGGGCGCGGTCCGGGCGGGGGAAGACTGCACACCACCCGATACAGGGGGAATGTTCACATTCTGCCTCGCTGAAGACGGCTTTTGCTCAGGCTGAGGTGTTCGCGGTACAGCTGTTCGTGGGGAACTTACACCCCGTGAAGATCGTTCCTCTGTTTCTTTTCCGCCGACAAACCGGGCCTTGATGATTTGAATCTCCTGCTCTATATACCGTGCGGTCAACGTGGCAACTGCCAGAAGACAACAGATGGCAATAAGTATGATCGTTCTTTTATTCATTACCCCGCCTTTAATTACTCATATACATGGCGTGGAACCCCGTCAGACCCGGAAATCCTAGTCTAGTGCGTCATTGATTCCTTTATTTATATGTGGCTCAAGGGGAAGGGGCTTTTCATGCGTACATAAGTATTGGACGCACTAAACTAGCATACCCGGCCTGTTATCCCCATTATAACAGGCCACCATTTAAAAGGAAAGCTCATTTTTCCCCGGGTGTTGAAGGGCCCTATGCATGATCAAGTATCAGTCAAAAAGACTATTCACATCATAAAATCTCCCGGCAACCCTCATTCAATGCCGGTTCGTGAAATATCTTGACAGGCAGCACCTGTCCCACTAATATGGTGCAACTACTGTGTGATACTCAATGGAAAGCATATGCAGGACATCATCATCGGAAAATTCAAGGAAAGTGCGGCGCTGAAAAACAGCATTTGCCTCAAAAAACTGTACAAAAATAGAGGCGGTCGTTCATCTCTGTGCTCAAATTCTGAAATGCGGCAATAAGATTATGCTTTTTGGCAACGGGGGAAGCGCAGCAGACGCCCAGCATATTGCGGCAGAATTCGTTAACCGCCTGCGCAAAACCCGAAAGGAACGGCCTCCCCTTGCCGCGCTGGCGCTGACCACGGACAGCTCTGTTCTGACCAGCATCAGCAATGACAGTGGTTTTTCCAATATATTCTCCCGCCAGATCGAGGCCCTTGGCAAAAAGGGCGACCTCGCCTGGGGAATCAGCACCAGCGGCAATTCCACTAATCTTATCGAGGCGATCAAAACCGCCCGTGATATGGGTATTACCACCATGGGTTTTACGGGTGGCGGAGGGGGAATGATGGGCACACTGGTGGACCACCATTTCACGGTTGAATCCTCCGACACAACCCGCATACAGGAGGTTCAAATCACCCTGGCCCACGTCATCTGTGAACTCATCGAAGAAGAACTCTGCACCTAAACGGCTGCGTATGCGAAGGAAGCTGTCGCACCTCGACCCGATGCGCATAAAAACCGTCCCGCTCCAAAAAAGACAGAGCAAGGTCAGCGTCAGGGATTGCTCCATACCCTACCGCAGGGGCAGCACATTTAAAGCCTTCCTCGACACCCTGCCCAACACGCTTGCAGCCCGTGACCTCAAAACCATTGCCGGAATAATAGCCGGGACCCATCGCGCAAAAAGGCAGATCATCTTCGGGATGGGTGCCCATGTCATCAAAGTTGGGTTAAGCCCCCTGATTATCGACCTTATGCAGCGCGGGCTGCTTTCCTGCGTTGCCCTGAACGGGGCCGGCGCCATTCATGATGTGGAGATCGCCCTGGCCGGAAAAACATCCGAGGACGTCGCGGCAGGCCTTGCCATCGGGAAATTCGGCATGGCAGCCGAAGCCGCAGAATTCATCAACCGGGCTATTGCAGAAGGACAGCAGGGAAACAAGGGGATGGGCAGGGCCGTAGGAGAAGCACTGCTCAATCGGAGGACTCCCTATACGCAGATGAGCATCCTCGCCGCGGCAGCACGCTTGGGCATACCCTGCACGGTCCACGTGAGCATCGGATCGGACACGATTCACATGCACCCGACATTTGACGGAGCCGCAACCGGTAGGGCAAGCCATAACGACTTCATTACCTTTGCCGACCGGGTGTCGCGCCTTTCGGGAGGGGTATTCGTCAACATAGGTTCGGCGGTGGTACTGCCCGAGGTTTTCCTGAAAGCGTTCAGCCTGGCTGCCAATCTGGGAAAAGCACCGCGAAAGCTCACCACGGTCAACATGGATTTCATCCGCCACTACCGGCCTTCGCTTAACGTGGTGGAGCGGCCCACCCTGCATGAGGGAAAGGGATTTAACCTGATCGGACACCACGAGATCATGCTGCCCCTGCTCGCGGCGGCGGTACGTGAACAGCTTTAGAAACATTCACCTGCCGGTCTTTCCCCGGACAGGCAAACATGAGCAATAACGGTTCCATGGAAAGAAAAATAAAAATCATTGCCGGCGGCGTGACGGCGGAAGCAGTGCTGAGCCCTGACAACCCCACGGCTGATGCCATCTGGGACGCGCTTCCCCTGGAATCAGTCTGCAATCTCTGGGGAGATGAAATCTATTTCACCATCCCCGTTTCCCTCAGTCTGGACCGAAATGCAAAAGAAATTGTGGAAAAGGGGGATTTGGGTTACTGGCCCGACGAGCCTGCATTCTGCATCTTTTTCGGCCCTACCCCGATCAGTCGCGGCGGCGCTATAAAACCCGCGAGCGCCGTAAACGTTTTTGGGGAAATCATCGGCAGCTCAGACGTGTTTAAGCAGGTCACCTCCCGTGCCCCCATCCGGGTGGAAAAGGTCATGTCATGAAACCGGGGGAGAGAATCGTTGCCCTCTTTGCCACCGGCTTTTATACCGGCTATTTCCCCTTCGCTCCCGCCACCTTCAGCACGCTTGTGCTGGGAATCCCCGTCTACCTTCTGTGCTCACGCCTCAGCACATACTTGTATGTCATCCTGCTGCTGTCCCTGATTGTGCTGGCGGTCGAGCTCTCGGACAGGGCTGAAAAAATTTTTGGGAAGATGGATTGCGGCTTTATAGTGATTGACGAGCTGGCCGGATTTTTAATTACCATGTTCATGGTCCCACCCGGCCTGATCACCGTCACCCTGGGGTTTTTTCTCTTTCGCTTCTTTGACATAGTCAAGCCCCCTCCCGCGAATTTCTTTAATAAGAGGAAAAAAGGCGGGTATGATGTGGTGATGGATGACGTCTTTGCCGGGATTTATGCCAACCTGGTATTGCAGCTGGCAGCGCATTTCTTTTTATCATAAGCGTATTCCCCCGGCAGGTGTTTTAAAAAGTAAACATCATCGGTGCCCAGGGTTTGCTGAAGAACATCCTTTTCGGGTGGCACAGTTCCTGCAATCAGGTTGTTGAAAAAGCAGTTTTCCTCATACTGTTCAAAGGCTCAAGGGGGAGCGGCTTTTTAGCCACAACAAAATTATTCGGAACCTGTAGAACGGCAGCATCTCTCTAACTTTGTCCGACAGACCCACATGGAAACAGCCGTATCGAAGCCTCTGCAAAGCTGCCTGTCTGCGGTTTAAGTCGTAAGGCACCGGGTCGTGCCGTAAGCCTAAAGACACATTGTTGTGGCGTCAAAAGCCCCTCCCCTTTGAGCCACGAATCAGATTGTTGTTTTTCAACAGCCGGCTAAATACAAACCCCGTATCATAAAACGATTGCGTACTGAAAACCTTCAACAGCAGAGTCGTTCAGATCTTCGCTACCGGGAGTGGAACAACCATGAAGGCTGAGATCATATCCATCGGGAATGAGCTTACCTCAGGCAGCGTCCTCAACACCAACGCCACCTTCATTGCCAACCATCTTTTCAGCAGCGGCATCGAGGTCGCGGGCATTATCACCGTGGGAGACGACAGCGCCTCAATCGTTAAAGCGCTTCGCGGCGTCAGCTCCTCGGTCAGCTTTGTCGTGGTCACCGGAGGCCTCGGCCCCACCGTTGACGACATTACCACCCACGCGGCCGCCGAGGCGATGAGGCGAAAGCTCACCTTGAACACGCAGGCCCGGCAGGCCATGGAGGAGTTCTTCAAGCGCATGGGCCGCACCATTGACCCACACAACCTGAGGCAGGCCTACCTCCCCGGCGGCGCGGCGGTCATTCCCAATCCCATCGGTACCGCCTGCGGCTTTTCCTTCATCCGCGGCAGCACCATATATTTCTTTCTGCCCGGCGTTCCCCGGGAGATGATGAGGATGTTTGAGGCCGGCGTCCTGCCGCTCATCAGGAAGGAAAGGCCGGACGACACCATGGTCAGGACGGCGGTACTGAAAATTTTCGGCAGGACCGAATCGTACTGTGACCAGGCGCTGGGAGATCTCATCAGGCAGGAGAAGGAGATCAGCTTTGCCTTCCTGCCCCATTATCCCGAGATTACCATCAAGCTGACCATCCGCGGGACGGACAGGAAATACCTGGAAAAGAAGCTGAAGGCAGCAGAGCGCAAAACGACGCGCATCCTGGGTGATATCGTCTTCGGCAGAGACGAGGAGACGATGGAAATGGTGGTTGGAAATCTCCTGCGAAGCGCCGGCGCCACCCTTTCCCTGGCGGAATCCTGCACCGGCGGCCTGATCACCCACCGTCTCACCAACGTGCCCGGCAGTTCTGACTACCTCGAGCGTGCTATTATAGTCTACAGCAACCGGGCGAAAAAGGAGCTGCTCGCCATGCCGGCCTCCATCCTCAGCAAACACGGTGCAGTAAGCCGGGAAGCGGCGGCGAATATGGCCAAAGAGGTAAAGCGCTTGAGCAAATCCACCATCGGGCTTGCCGTCACCGGGATCGCCGGTCCCGGCGGCGGGACAGTGGAGAAACCCGTGGGAACAGTCTTTATCGCGCTCGCGCACAAGCGGCAGGTCACCACCCACCGCCACCAGTTCTATGGCGACCGGGAGCAGATCAAGAGCATAACCTCACAGTATGCCCTGGACCACCTGAGAAAACTCCTGATCGCCGGGGAAATAAGCGGTTCAAATTGACAAGCGTACCGGGCTGTGCTATCTAAGGCACGCATGATACTGCTTCCGCTTGGGGCGACGGGATAGAGAGGGTGCAATGCCGCCGATACGATCCTTTATAGCCATTGAACTGCCGACCGGGACCAGGACCAGCCTGGAAGGCATTACCGGCAAACTCAAGGCATCTGCCGGCGACGTGCGCTGGGTCAAAACGGGCGATATTCACCTGACCCTCAAATTCCTGGGCGACGTTGAAGAAGAGCGGATTCCTGATATAGGCGGATGCATTGAGCAATGCGTCATGGGAATCACCCCGTTTACTATCGCGGTGCGCGGTATGGGTGCATTCCCCAGCGACCACAGCCCTCAGGTGATCTGGATTGCTGCCGCTGATGAGTCGGGCAACCTCTCCCGCATGCAGCTCTCGCTCGAGGACGGACTTGCCCGCCTGGGCTTTAAAAAGGAAAAGAGACCCTTTTCGCCGCACCTCACCCTGGGCAGGCTCAAATCCCCGCGGGGGAAGGACGCGGTGCGCAGGGCCCTGGCTGAATTTAAAAATGCCGACTGCGGCTCATGCACGGCTGATGCCGTCTGCCTTTTTAAGAGCGAACTGAAGCCGGGCGGCGCCGTGCACACCCGCTTGAAATCGTACCTGCTCCAACACCCGCAGCTGAGCAGATCCGCCCCTTGACAGGGCTTCACAGGAGGACCATCTCATGTCTCAGGATATCAACAAGAAGAAGGCCATTGACAGCGCTGTAAGCCAGATCGAGAAACAGTTTGGAAAGGGGTCCATCATGAAGCTGGGCGGTGAATACACCATCCCGGACATACCCGTGATCCCGACCGGCTCAATCATGCTGGATGCCGCCCTGGGCATCGGCGGCGTGCCCCGCGGAAGGGTGGTGGAAATATACGGCCCCGAGTCGTCCGGGAAAACGACCCTGTCACTGCAGATCGTGGCTGAAGCTCAAAAGACCGGCGGCACCGCGGCATTTATCGACGCGGAGCACGCTGTCGACATCGGCTATGCCCAGCAGCTGGGCGTCAAAACCGACGAACTCCTGGTCTCCCAGCCCGACACGGGGGAGCAGGCGCTGGAGATTGCCGAGGTGCTGGTGCGCAGCGGCGCCCTGGATGTGATTGTGATTGATTCGGTTGCAGCGCTTGTTCCCCGGGCCGAGATTGAGGGTGAGATGGGGGACGCGCACATGGGGCTGCAGGCGCGCTTAATGTCCCAGGCCCTCCGCAAACTGGCCGCCGCCATCAACAAGTCAAAAACCTGCATGATCTTTATAAACCAGATCCGGATGAAAATAGGCGTCATGTTCGGGAATCCCGAGACCACCACCGGCGGAAACGCGCTCAAATTCTACGCTTCCATCAGGCTGGACATCAGGCGCATGGAGGCACTGAAGAATGAGGATGGCGTGTACGGATCCCGGACAAAGGTGAAAGTGGTGAAGAACAAGCTGGCCCCCCCCTTCAAGGAGGCCCAGTTTGAGATCATCTACGGAAAGGGCATCTCCAGGGCAGCTGAGCTTATTGACCTTGCCACCACCGGCAATATCATTGAGAAAAGCGGCACCTGGTACTCGTACCGCGATGAGCGCATCGGCCAGGGCCGGGACAACGCGCGCAAGTATCTTGAAGACAATCCCCCGGTCGCGGAAAAGATCGAAAAGGAGATAAAGGAGCACCTTGGCTTATCCGGCAAAGAGAAAAAAGGAGAGCCGAAAGAGGGAGGTAAAGGGGAACATTGAGGCGGCAAAGGAGCTCGCCTTCCGGTTCCTCTCTTATCGCTCCCGAAGCTCTGAAGAAGTGAGGCAAAAATTGGCCCAGGCGGGATGTGCCCCTTCCGACATCGAGGGGGTAATTGCCCGGCTGGAGGAGCTTGGATATCTTAACGATCATGATTATGCCTTTGCAATGGGACGGTCCTGGGTTGAGATCAAATGCTGGGGCCCTTCCCGCATCAGGGATGCCCTTGTAAAAAAGGGTGTCGCACCGGAGACCATCACCGCCGTTCTGGGTGAGTTGGCGATGGAGCACGATTTCCGCCGTGTCGCATATCGCGCGCTCAAATCCAGGTTTAACCGGGCGGAGATGATGAAGCTCAACGGGGATAAAATGCGGCAGAAGGCGATCGGCCACCTTCTCAGGAGGGGCTTTTCCTGGAGCATTATTGCAGATGTTATTGATACCGGCGACAACATATTCGGCTGACAGAAACCTATGATGACCGCGGCAGCAATTAGAAAACAATTTCTCTCTTTTTTCGAAGGCAGGGGACACACGGTTGTGCCGAGCTCTTCTCTGATCCCCTTTCAGGACCCTACCCTGCTGTTCACCAATGCGGGCATGGTCCAATTTAAGAACGTCTTCACCGGCGAGGAAAAATCCGCCTACGCCCGGGCTGCCACCTCCCAGAAATGCATGCGCGCCGGGGGAAAGCACAACGACCTGGAAAACGTCGGTCATACCGCCCGCCACCACACCTTCTTCGAGATGCTGGGCAATTTTTCCTTCGGCGATTATTTCAAGCGGGACGCCATCGACTTGGCCTGGGAGTTCCTGACCTCAACCCTGCGCCTGGACACGGACAGGCTCTGGGTGTCGGTATTCCAGGACGACGACGAGGCATTCGACATCTGGCACCGGGTGATCGGACTTTCAAAAGAGCAGCATTGTAAAGCTGGGAGCGGACGACAACTTCTGGTCCATGGGCGAAACGGGCCCCTGCGGCCCCTGTTCAGAAATTATCCTCGACCAGGGAAAGGGAGTGGGATGCGGAAAGCCCGACTGCGCCGTGGGCTGCTACTGCGACCGGTTCCTGGAGCTGTGGAACCTGGTTTTCATGCAGTTTAACCGCGACGCCCGGGGAGAGCATGACCCCCCTGCCCCGGCCCTGCATAGATACCGGCATGGGCCTGGAGCGGATTGCCGCCGTGGTGCAGGGGGTCAGCAGCAATTACCTGTCGGACCTCTTTCAGCCCCTGCTCAAACAGATCGAAACGCTCTGCGGCTGCCGCTACGGCCATGACGCCAACACCGATGTGTCCATGCGGGTCATCGTCGACCACCTCCGCGCCATAACCTTTTTGATCACCGACGGTGTCCTTCCCTCCAATGAGGGCAGGGGCTACGTTCTCCGCCGCATCATCCGCAGAGCAGCCCGCCACGGCAAAAAGATTGACCTCAGCGGTCCATTTCTGTCACAGTCGTGCGGTGCCGTTGCCCGGATCATGCATGATGCGTATGCCGACCTGGATGACTCACGGGACCATGTAACCAGGGTGGTGCTGGCCGAAGAAGAACGCTTCGCGGAAACCCTTGACGGCGGGCTCAGAATCCTCCAGGATGAGGTCAAGTGCCTCAAGCAGCAGGGCCTGAAACAGCTCCCGGGTGAGGTGTGTTTCAGGCTGTACGACACCTTCGGCTTTCCCCTTGACCTCACTTCCGACATCGTGGCGGAGGAGGGGCTGACCATCGACGAAGGCGGCTTTCACAGGGCCATGGACGAGCAGCGGGAGCGCGCCCGCAAATCGTGGAAAGGTTCCAGGAACGAAGAGGTTGATGCCATCCTGAAGGACGGCCTGCTTTCGGGAATGCAGTCAGCCTTCACCGGATACGAAGCGACGGAGGCTGCCGCCACTGCTCTCTTCCTCTTGAAGGATGGCCGGTCCGTCAGTCCGGCAGTCGCCGGCGATACAGTGCTGCTGTTCACCGATACAACGCCCTTCTACGGCGAATCGGGAGGACAGGCGGGAGACACCGGCATCATTGAGGGCCGCGGCCTCACGGCCGTGGTGCAGGACACCCTCCGGCCGCTCCCTGATATTATTCTGCACCGGGTTCTGATCACCAGCGGTACCCTCTCGCGGGGCGATACGCTCCACCTCCGGGTGGATGCCGGCAGGCGGGCGGCCACTGCCGCCAACCACACCTCCACCCATCTGCTGCAGGCGGCACTGAGAGAGGTGCTCGGAGACCACGTCAAGCAATCGGGATCCCTGGTCACGCCGGAACGCTTCAGGTTTGATTTCACCCATTACAGCGCCGTGAGCAGCGAGGAGCTTGAACGCGTGGAAGAGATCGTGAACCGGCGGGTGCGGCAGAACCACCCGGTTCAGACCAGCTTGCTTCCCTATCAGCAGGCGCTTCAGTCCGGCGCGATGGCCCTGTTCGGAGAAAAATACGGCGAAACGGTACGCATGGTCACGATCGACTCTGTCTCGTCGGAACTCTGCGGCGGCACCCACACTGCGCGGACGGGAAACATCGGCATGGTCAAGATTCTCGCCGAAAGCAGCGTTGCTGCCGGCATCAGGAGAATAGAAGCCGTGACCGGGGAGGAGGCGGGCCACTTCATGAAACGTCAGGAGCAGGCACTCCTGGACGCAGCCAGGCTCATTAAAGCACAGCCTGAAGAAATCGTTTCCCGGATAGCAAAGCTGCTGGACGACTACAAGAAGCTGCAGAAAGAGGTGGAGACGCTCAAGAAGAAGACGACCGCCGGCACAGCGGATACGGTGCTGACCCGGGTGCGGGAGATAAAGGGCATCAAGGTCATTGCCGCACCTGTCGACGCGCCCGATGCGGTAAGCTTGCGGGAGCAGGCCGACCGCATCAGGGATAGGATCAAGTCCGGCGTCATAATTGTAGGGGCCATTACGGAGGAAAAGGCGCTGCTGGTGGGCGTGGTCACCCCGGATCTCACCTCCACATTACATGCGGGCAAAATTATCCAGGAGGTAGCCAAAGGCATTGGCGGAAGCGGCGGAGGCAGGGCGGACATGGCGCAGGCGGGCGGAAAGGAAAAGGACCGGCTTCCGGATACACTCAACAGCGCCTATGCGGTCATCGAACGCATGCTGCCGTAGGCCTGTTCAGCGCAGCGGATTACTTCTTTTCCTCGTCCCCTGTGCCTTTTGCGGCTTCAGCTTCCGCAGGGGGCGGGTTGACCAGGGTCTGCATTGCCGTCCCGTAGGGGCTGTCGGGATAGTCCTCCTGCAGGCTTGCCAGCACCTCGCGGGCCCTGTCCGCTTGATTGAGCTGGTGGTAGGAAAGTCCCAGGTAGTAGAGCACTTCATCGCGGTTCTTAATGAACGAATACTGTGATAAAAGGTTCACAAACCGCTCTTTTGCCGCCCAGTACTTTTTGCTTTTGTAATAATACCGGCCGATGGCATAGTCATGCTCAAACATGCTCCGGCGGCAGATCTTGTAATATCCCATGGCGCTGCCGGTAAACGGGCTTTGGGGATAGTTCTTAATCAGGTACTCAAAGAAACCGGACGCCTTCTCGGCGGGTATCTGATCGCGGTCAAAGGTTTCGAGCTGCTTAAAGTGGCACATGCCCAGCTGATAAATGGCATAGGGCACATCCGGATTGCTGGGGTGCAGGCGCTTGAATTCCTCGTAGAAATTAATTGCTTCCACATATTCTTCCTTGAAGTAGTGGATGTCCGCCAGCCTGAGCTCGGCGATGACCGCGTAGGGGCTTAAGGGAAATTTATCCCTCAGTTCCGTGAAGGCCGGCTTGGCGTCATAGTAGTTTTTTTTGCGGTAGAGTTCCATGGCCCTCTGAAAAGCCTGTTCATCCGTTCCCGCGCTCTTCGGAACACCCGGGGTTGACCGGCAGGCGAAAAGCAACAGCATGAGGCACAGCATCAGCAGGGTGTGATGTTTCATAACATGCATGGACGGTACCGCTCCGTTAGAATGGCATTCACTGCACAAGGAGAAGGGCAAGCAGCGCTATCCCGTCATTCCGACTTAGTCCATACACCATAGTTACCTGCAAGTCAAGCTCGTCCTTCGGCAATCGCCGTCTCCTGTTGCCCCGGGTGCGACAAGCAGGTTCTGCATCAGCGGAGCCTCACCATGGCCTTTGAACCACGATGCCTTGCCACCACTATCGGCAGTCTGCCGCACAGCGATGCCCTTGAGGCCGCCCGGCTTATGCTGAGGTTCACCCCGCGGATACCCGCATGGGTCCAATTGAGCAAGCGGCCTCAGGAAGGCATGCTCGTCCAGTTCACCGAGGGAATGCCGGGTTTTGAGCGGCCCCTTCATGGGGGGAATTATTTTGACGTGGATGCCCCTTCGTTCCAGAACGGAGTCTCGGCATTGTACGAAAATTACCTGGCGGTGTTTGAAGAGCATTCCCTCGCGCGCCTGGAGTCATACGCCATCAGCCGCGATTATGCCCGGGGGTTTCACGCCCTGCTAGAGCTGCTCACAAGCGAAGGGCACCGGCCGCAGGCACTGAAGGGGCAGGTCACCGGCCCGTTTACCTTTGGAACCAGCGTAACCGACGGCCACGGAAAGAGCGCCTACTACGACGGCCTGCTCAGGGACATCATCGTCAAGAGCATTTCGCTCAAGGCGGCGTGGCAGATCGAGCAGCTGCGGCCTCATGCCGCGTCGGTGATTATCTCCATCGACGAGCCTTCGCTGGTCGGCTTCGGCTCCTCGGCCTACATCGGCATAACCGCCGATGACATCGGTAAGGACCTGAACGAAATTATCGGGTGCATCCACCAGGCTCACGGGTATGCCGGCCTTCACTGCTGCGAAAACACCGACTGGTCGGTGGTCCTTGGCACCGGCATTGATATCATCAGCTTCGATGCCTACAGCTATTTCGACAAGCTGCTGCTGTATGCCGACGCGCTCGGTGATTTTCTTGCCCGGGGGGGCATACTGGCCTGGGGGCTTGTCCCAACCGCGGATCCGGCGCTGTTGCACGCCGAAAGCGCCGGAACCCTTCTCGACAAATGGCACTCCCGCATTGAGCAACTTGAGCAACGCGGTATTGCCGCTGAGCGGATCGCGGCCCAGTCACTCATAACCCCGAGCTGCGGAGCGGGCCTCCTGTCACCCCGGGACGCCGAGCTGGTGCTGCGGCTGCTGAGCGACCTTTCGCGGAGTTTACAACACCTCTACTTTGGCTGATGGCATTCATGGCGGGTTCGAACCACGTTTCCTCAGTACGGTCACCTGAAACCGTTGACGCGGTGCTTCTTGCCGGCGACAGGGGGGCGAGCAGGACCGTCTGCGGCAGAAACAAGTCCTTCCTTCACATCAACGGAACCCCCCTCTTCATGTATGTCCTCAGGGCGCTGGAGGGGGCGGAGCTGGTCGGCCGCATCTGCATTATCGGCCCTCATGAGCAGATTGAGCAGGCGCTTGCTGAGCATAACGGCCGGCCGGTCCGGGGGAAGCAGATCATTCTTTGCGAACAGGGCGAGTCTCTTTTTCACAACGTGTGGAAGTCTTTTCTTGAGCTCGCTCCCGATGCCCGGTCAGCCGATCCCCCCTCCCCTGCCGTGCGGGAAAAATCAATTCTGTATATTTCAGGCGATGTCCCGCTGGTTACCCCGTTTGAAATTGACAGCTTTCTCCGCGGCTGCGACCGTTCCCGGTACGATTACAATCTCGGCATCGCCGCCGCCGAGCACCTGACCTTCTTCCGTCCCCGCCTGGCCACGCCGGGCATCAGCACCCACTTTTTTCACATCAAGGAGGGTAAATTCAGGCAGAACAATCTCCACCTGGTCAAGCCGCTCATGGTCGAAAACAGGGGATACATTCAAAAGGTCTACGACTTCAGGTACCAGAGGGACTCGCGTAACATCCTGCGGCTGGCGAGGGAGTTTCTCAGGGTGCACGTGGGATGGCAGGGATTCTGGTGCTACGGGCTGCTTCACTGGCACCAGTTCCTCTCCCGCATTTATTTAGACCCTCTCACCCTGCCAACGCGGTTTTTGCTTCCCCGCTCATTTATTGAAGGCTGCGTTTCCAGGGTTTTGGGGACCCGGTTTGGGACCACGGTGACGCCCCTGGTTGGCGCTGTCCTGGATGTTGACAACGAGCGGGACTACCGGGCAATGTGCGATATGTTTTCAGCCTGGCAGCGCCATCTCGCCGAACGCGAGGACCGGTTACGGGGCCAACGGGTGACCACCAGTTCTTCCGGAGCACAGCAGCCGGGGACTCGTGTGGCATAGGAGGCTGAATAAAGCCTCGTGCAGGTTCTTCCTATAAAGGATTGCGGATGAACAATAGAAATGTCAGCATACGATTCTGGGGAACACGGGGATCGGTACCGTCCCCCGGCAGGTGCAAAACCAGGTACGGCGGGAACACCTCCTGCGTGGAGGTGGTCCTCCCCGACAGCCGGTTAATCATTCTTGACGCCGGAACAGGCATCAGGGAACTGGGTAATGACCTCATAAGCAGAAGCAGGAAAATCAATGCCACGATTCTGCTGTCTCATTACCACTGGGATCATATTCAGGGGCTTCCTTTTTTTGCTCCTGCATATAACCGTGCCCACACGCTGACCGTGTGCGGCTGCCGTCACGCGCAGTTTCCCCTGGAAAAAATCTTTTCCAGCCAGATGGAGTCCATACATTTCCCGGTCAAGTCAAGCTCCCTCGCCGCGGACATCAGGTTCATGCACTTGACTCCCTCTTCGGCGAGTATCGATGATGCCGACCTCGCGGTCATGCGCGCCAACCACCCGGGCATCACCTTTTCCTTTGCCCTCAGCTTCGATGGAAGGAAAATTGTCTACATGACCGATAATGAACTTCTCCCTGCGGTACGGCTGGCCCGGAGCCATATCCCGTACGACAGAGGGGAGTTTATTCGCTTCATCAAGGGTGCGGATGTGCTCATCCACGATTCCCAGTACAGCGATCGGGAGTACCGGTCGAAAAAGGGCTGGGGGCACTCGCCCTGGAAGGAAGCTGTCCGGCTTGGCGCGGAAAGTGACGTGCGGCATCTCATCCTCTTTCACCATGATCCGGATCACGTCGACAGCATCATTGACGCGCAGGTTCAGGAGTGCCGGAAGATGATCAGGAGCCTGGACGTTTCCATGAAGTGCTCCGCGGCGCAGGAAGGGAAAGAAGTCTGCCTCTGAGCCGGGCACCGGCACCGCAGCCGGCTTCCTCTGCACCTCTTCCCGGCATTATCTGCTTGACAGCGGCGCTAAAAAACTGATTTAATTAATCTTCTGTGCAGTGTGGACGGTTAATCAGGCTACCGGTTGTAAAAGCTTAAAGCCGGGATCCGTGGACGGCGGATCGGCTCTTTAGGAAACGCACGGCAACATCATGCTCGATACCTTTACCCAGAATCTTGAAAGCGCAATACACACCGCCCCGCTTATTGCAATAGCAATTTCTCTGGCAGCGGGTGTCGCCACCAGCTTTACCCCCTGCGTGTATCCCCTCATACCCATCACCGTGGGATTCATCGGCGCCAAAGGATCACCCACCAGAATCCGGGGCTTTTATCTTTCACTTATGTATGTGATCGGCCTCGCGCTTGTCTATTCATGCCTGGGCGCCTTCGCAGCGCTGACGGGAAAGTTTTTCGGCCACATTCAGTCCAATCCCTGGGTTCATTTCCTTGTGGCTAATCTCTGCATCGTTTTTGGTTTGGCCATGCTTGATGTTTTTACCATTCAATTCACCTGGGACCCGCTGCACAGCGCCTTCCGGATGGAACGGCGGGGCGGCATCACCTCCCTGGCCATGGGCGGCGCTTCCGCCCTCATTGCCGCTCCCTGCACGGCGCCGGTACTGGGTATATTGCTTACCTTCGTCGGAACCAAGCAGAATATACCGCTGGGGATAACCATGCTGTTCGCCTACGCCTTCGGCATGGGGTTCCTGCTCATCCTGATCGGAACCTTCACCGGTCTCCTTACCTCGCTCCCCCGTTCCGGAGAGTGGATGGTCAGAATCAAAAAGGGATTCGGGGTGATGATGATTGCGGTCGGGGAATACTTTCTCATCAAGGCCGGTCAATTGATGTTCTGAAGGAGCATGCATGAAACGCACCACACTCAACCGCTGGACGTGCTCGATACCGCTGCTGATTTTTATGGCAGTCCTGCCCTGCTGCTCGCAGGAGGGGGAAATCTCGCTGCAGGGAAAACCGGCCATCGATTTTACGTTGCGGACCATTGACGGGGAACAGATTCAGCTCTCGGCATACCGCGGAAAAAAATTCGTGCATCTCATCTTCTGGGCGACCTGGTGCCCGTCCTGCACCACAGAAGTGCCAAAGCTCAAAAAGCTCCATCAGGAAGCACAGGACAAGCCGTATGAAATTCTGGCAATTGATGTGGGCTACAACGATTCGCTGCCAAGGGTGCGGCAGTTCCGGGAACGCTACCAGCTGCCCTATAAGATAATCTTTGATGAATCGGCCAAGCTTGCATTACAGTACGGGGTGATCGGCATACCGACTCACGTCATCGTCAACAAGGAAGGCATCATTGTAAGCACCTTCAACCAGCTTCCTGAAAACCTGGCCGGGTATCTTGCCCAATTTTTATCTGCCTGAGAAAGCGCATCAATTGCTTTCTTACACTCGGCATGACCGACGTGCTCGTGCTGCCATGCTGAGTGGATGCTTTGTACCGAAAGTGCCGACCGCTACCAGGGATGCCTTTTCTGGGGAACCCACCGGCGGGCAGCCTTTTTCCTCCGGGTAAAAGGGTAGACCAAAAGCAATCCGCACAAAAAACCCCCGACATGCGCCCACCATGCCACCCCGCCCTCCTGTCCGGCCATTGAAGCAGCACCGCTGAAGAACTGCAGCATAAACCAGAAGACCAGAAAGAAAAAGGCGGGAATCTGAACCACCTGAACAAAAAAGAAAATGAATATGAGCGTAACGACCCGACCATAGGGATAGAGAAGCAAATAGGCACCCATCACGCCGGCAATGGCGCCGCTTGCGCCTACTATGGGAATCCGTGATGCGGGAGACACAAACAGCTGCACCAGCCCGGATGCAATGCCGCACATGAGATAAAAAATGAGATAGCCGAACGGGCCCATCCGGTCCTCGACATTGTCACCAAAAATCCAGAGATACAGCATATTGCTGATGATGTGCAGCCAGCCACCGTGCAGAAACATGAAACTGAAAAGCGGCGCTATCATGTCGCTTATCATCCCTGCATTAAAAAAACGTACCGGCACAATGCCGTAGCGCTCAATAAAGGGTGAAAGCCCGGGGCCCAGAGCAAGCTCATACAGGAACACCAGGCAATTGATTACCACCAGCGTTATGTTCACCACGGGGAAGGTTCTGGAGGGAATGGTGTCTTTTAAAGGAATCACACTGCTCCTTTAGCCAAAATGCAAGATGCCTTCTTAAACCGCATTGCATGTGGAATAAAATCAGCTACTATAAACCTATTATCAAAAGGTGGAGGGCCACGCTCCGTCGTGGCCGCGTACAATAAACGGACGCAACGGAGTGCGTCCCTCCATATATTTATAGTATCGCACGCGGGCGGCACGGTCAACATGCATATCTATATGCCGCCTGCAAAAAAACAGCACCGTTGCGCATCGTAACGCCTTATGACACACAAAGGTGCTGTTGCGTAGCCGCATGCCTTGTTCAGCAAACCGTCCCGGCGGCTGCCCTGGAAAAGATCATGTTTTTTGTGGTGGGATCTGCCGTCACCTTTATTCGGTCGCCTTCAGCAAATTCCCCTTCCAGGATCTTCATGGCCAGCGGGTTCTGAATCATGCGCTGGATGGCGCGCTTGAGCGGACGCGCCCCGTATACCGGGTCAAATCCCTGTTCGATCAGCAGCTGTTTGGCCGATGTATCAAGCGCGAGGCGCAGCTTTTTATCTTCCAGCCGTTTATTGAGCAGGTCGAGCTGTATCTCGATGATGTTCTCAATCTGGGTCCTGCCCAGGGCATGGAAGATGATGATTTCGTCGATGCGGTTCAAAAATTCCGGCTTAAAGGTCCCACGCACCGCCTCCATCACCCTCGTCTGCATCTCATTATAATCCTTCTCGCCCAGATCCTGAATCCACTGGCTTCCCAGGTTGGAGGTCATGATGATCAGGGTGTTTTTAAAATCAACCGTTCTTCCCTGTCCGTCGGTCAGCCTTCCGTCATCCAGAATCTGCAGCAGAATGTTGAACACCTCGGGATGCGCCTTCTCCACCTCATCAAGCAGTATCACCGAATACGGCCTTCTGCGGACTGCCTCGGTGAGATATCCCCCTTCCTCATATCCGACGTAACCGGGAGGCGCGCCGATGAGACGGGACACCGAATGCTTCTCCATGAACTCGGACATGTCGATGCGCACCATGGCCTGCTCATCATCAAAGAGAAAAACGGCCAGCGCCCGCGCCAGTTCCGTCTTTCCCACGCCGGTCGGCCCCAGGAAAATAAAGGAACCCAGGGGACGGTTGGGGTCCTGCAGTCCTGAGCGGGAACGCCTCACCGCATCAGCAACCGCCTGAATTGCCTCGTCCTGCCCGACCACCCGCTTTCGTATCCTGTCTTCCATGGTTATGAGCTTCTCCAGTTCACCCTCCATCATTTTTGACACGGGAACCCCGGTCCATTTGGCCACGACCTCGGCTATATCCTCCGCGTCCACCTCCTCCTTGAGCATTTTCTGGTCTTTCTGTATCTCATTGAGCCGGGCGCTTGCCGCTTCAAGCTGCTCATTGAGACGGATGAGGGTTCCGTAGCGGATCTGGGCCACCTTTTCCAGGTTCCCCGATCTTTCGGCCTTTTGCTCCTCCAGGCGGGTCGACTCGATCTGCTCTTTCAATTCCTGTATTTTCTTGATGATCTCCTTTTCCCGCTCCCAGTGAACCTTCATGGTCGAACTCTGCTCTTTCAGCTCCGCCAGTTCCCCATCCACCTTTTCCAGCCGTTCACGCGACTGAGCGTCTTTTTCGCGCTTCAATGCCTCCTTTTCAATCTGCAGCTGGATTATTTTCCGCTCCACCACGTCAATCTCAGCGGGGAGACTGTCCATTTCAATTCTCAGCTTCGAGGCGGCCTCATCGATCAAATCGATGGCCTTGTCCGGGAGAAAGCGGTCGGTAATGTAGCGGTGCGACAGCGTTGCCGCCGCAACCGTCGCCGAATCCTGAATCTTGACCCCGTGGTGCACTTCATAGCGCTCCTTCAAGCCCCGTAAAATGGAAATGGTGTCCTCAACGGAAGGCTCGCCGACCAGCACCGGCTGAAACCTCCGTTCCAGGGCAGCGTCTTTTTCAATATACTTTCTGTACTCATTGAGGGTGGTTGCGCCGACACACCTGAGCTCGCCCCGTGCCAGGGCAGGCTTGAGCATGTTGGAGGCATCGATTGCCCCTTCCGCCGCACCGGCGCCGACCACCGTATGCAGCTCATCGATAAACAGGATAATTTCCCCGCTTTTCTCCTGTATTTCCTTCAGCACCGCCTTGAGCCGGTCCTCAAACTCCCCCCGGTATTTTGTCCCCGCAACCAGGGCACCCATGTCCAGGACAATAATCTTTCCGTTGGCAATGCTTTCGGGGATATCGCCGTTGATCACCCGCTGGGCCAGTCCCTCAACAATCGCGGTTTTGCCCGACACCCGGCTCCCCGATGAGCACCGGGTTGTTCTTTGTCCTGCGAGAGAGCACCTGTATGACCCGCCGGATTTCATTGTCCCGTCCGATCACCGGGTCCAGCTTGCCCTTGCGGGCCTGGTCGGTAAGATCGCGGCCATACCTTTTGAGCGCTTCATATTTATCTTCGGGGTTGGGGTCGGTGACCCGCTGGTTGCCCCTGATGCTGACTAATACATTATAGAGGGCATCCTTGGTAACCCCTGCAGATGAAAGTATGTCTGAGGCCTTCCCGCCCTTTTCATCAACCAGGGATATAAGGATGTGCTCCGTGCTGACGTATTCGTCCTTTAACCGTTCAGCCTCCTTCAAGGACTGGTTGAGCACCTTCTCGCTTCGGGGCGAAATATAGATCTGCCCTGCCGATCCATAGACCTTGGGAAGTTTATCCAGGGCATCCTCCAGTTGCCTCAACAGCACCAGTGGATCAACCCCCAGCTTTTTGAGTATGGGAATAACGATCCCGTCCTGCTGCAGGGCCAGCGCGGTCATCACGTGTTCCGGGTCAACCTGCTGATGCTGGTATTTTTCCGCGACCCGCTGCGACTCCTGGATTGCCTCCTGGGCTTTAACGGTAAATTTGTCAAATCTCATTGTCTTGTTCCTCTGCAATAGATGTTATGCGTTGATTGCAACCCCATATTCCTTTTTCAATTATTGCCGGTTCAAAGGGAATTGGATTTAAAACTGGACAAATCATAAGCATTTTTTCTCTTCTGTCAACCTCACCTCAAGGCATGTTCTAATAAAAAGCGGTTACGCGCAAACATTATTTACTGTTGACTACGCTTTCGCTCTCCCGTAATATCACGTTCATTGTGCCGCTGGCCGGCAGAAATTTCTCAAAAATCCGGGGCCGCACATCCAAATGACATCGACAGCATCTTTATGGCAAGAAAAAAGCCAGCAATCATTTTGATGGTGGTGACATCTTTTTTGGCGCTGCTTGCCGTGGTTGGCATTGAGCTTACGAGCGGGCTGTCTCTTACCAGAGGATTGCACAACCTGCCGGTTCAGGAAATCTATGTTATGGCCGATACGGACAAGATCTATCTGAGCATTGACCTTGACCCATCGGCGACCGGCTTGAAGACAATACGGGTTCCCCTGTCTGAAATAGCCTTTGAGGTCAATCCGGCGTTGACAAAAGATATGGCGATAAGCAGCACGGATGCCTATATCTGGGGCGACCGCTGGCCCTGGGTGGAAAAGGTAACCATCATCCTCAAAACCGAGCAGCAGAAGGAAGGCTTTGATACCCTGTTCGCGCCGGAAAAATTACAACAGCTGCAGGATGATCTTGCGAAGGGCAACGCCGTAGGGGTAACCCATTCCGGCCATCTAACCAGCGGCGGAAGAATTATGGAGTAGCAGGGTCCAAAAGTTTATTGTACATAAACCCCGTAAGCATTGCAGCTCAGTATGGGTAAAAGGTCACGCCGTACAATAAAAGTCCGGGAAAGCCACAGCACACAGACAATGAAACAATTGCCTCTTAGAATGATCGGGGCATGGGGAATAATCATCATTTTGATCACGTTTCTGATTTATGTTCCTGCTCTGAAGAACGATTTTGTCAATTGGGATGATGATGCATACGTGTATAAAAACAATTATATCCATTCATTACAACCGCAGGCCATTGCGTGGATGCTCACGGCATTTCACGTGGGCAACTGGCATCCCTTGACCTGGTTAAGCCATGCTGCCGATTATGCCATTTGGGGCCTTAATCCGTTCGGGCACCACTTAAGCAGCATTATTTTGCATGTTCTCAATACACTCCTGGTATTTCTTTTAACGCTACAACTCATCCGCGTGGCAAAAAAGTCTGATGTCACGCCTTCACTTTCCTCCCCGCTCTCTTCCGCCTCTGTGCAGTCCCTGGTTGGTGCAGGTATAGCAGCCCTGTTGTTCGGGGTTCACCCCCTGCACGTGGAGTCGGTAGCCTGGGTGGCAGAACGCAAGGACTTGCTCTGCGCTTTTTTCTTCCTTGCGACGCTGTGCTCCTATCTTTTCTATACCTCCTCCGCTGACATTAAAAATCGCCGGTTCTGGTTCACTGCCTGCCTGGCACTCGCATCCGCTGCACTCATGGCAAAACCGATGGCCGTGACACTCCCCCTGGTGCTCCTGCTACTGGATGTCTATCCACTCAGGCGGATTAGTTCTTCCACCGGTGCCGGCAGCAATCCCCGGGTTTTGCTTGAAAAAGTCCCCTTCCTTTTGTTAAGTTCCATCTCGAGCATACTCACCGTCCTGGCACAGCATGAAGGAGGGGCGTTTAAAGGTCTCGAACGGCCGCTGCATCTCAAGCTCGCCAACGCTCTTTATGCCCCTTTTTTCTACCTCGCCAAAATGATCTGGCCAGGTGGATTGGTGCCTTTTTATCCATTTCCCAAAGTATTAAGCAGCACTGATTTTACCCGCTATGTCATCTCAGCCATTTTGCTGGTGAGTATCACGGGCGTGGGCATATGGGCATGGAAGCGCGGGAGACCTCTGTTTTTAACCAGCTGGGCGTACTATCTTATCACGCTCTTGCCGGTCGTGGGTATTGTTCAGGTCGGTGTCCAAGCGGCAGCGGATCGATACACCTATCTTCCCAGCATCAGCATCTTTTTACTGGCAGGCTTAGGGATTTCACAGCTGGCCGCCGTCTGGCTTCGCAGTAGAGCCATGCTGATGTCCGGAGCGTTGATCATTGTGCTCATCTTCGCCGCCTTGATGCTGCTGACCCTGAAACAGACGGCGATATGGCGGGATTCTGAAACGTTGTGGCATCACGTCATCAAGAGCTTCCCGGGAAGGGTGCATTTTGCACACTTCAACCTGGCGAACGACTATATGAGAAAAAAAGAATACGATAAAGCCATCGCCGAATATGAAACGGCCATAGCTATTCTTCCGGCTTACTCGAAGGCGATCAACAACCTGGGCAATGTCTATTTAAATAGCGGTGACTATGATAAAGCCCTTGAAAAATATGAAAAGGCCATAGCTATCGATCCCGACGTGGGAGAGGCACACAATAATCTGGGGCTGGTCTATTATGCAAAGGGACAGTATGGCCTGGCAAAAAACCACATTGACAGGGCATTGGCACTTGGATATAAGGTCAATCCAAAATTACTAGAATTGATTAAGTCCGCGCGGACTAATTGACGCTTTGAGATAACTATGCGGAGGTGGATAGGTTCTGGTGGGCCTCCTGGACTTCAAATCCAGTGTGGGGTGTGAAGAGCGTCCCTGGTGGGTTCGATTCCCATGCACCTCCGCCATTTTTGGTATAATTAGGATATACTTGAGTTAATTTTAGTATATTTGAGCTCTATAATTCTTTCACTGGGTTTTCACTGGAACCAGAATAACCCTAGTATCATTATAAATGCTTCTGGGGTATTTTTTTTCAAACACGTATCCATTTTTATAA
The DNA here is from genome assembly GCA_963751515.1 of uncultured delta proteobacterium. Taxonomy (GTDB): domain Bacteria; phylum Desulfobacterota; class WTBG01; order WTBG01; family WTBG01; genus CAZWCD01. The sequence continues at coordinate 72,910 of CAVVUR010000011.1, read as the reverse complement.
AATATTCTCTAGATTATTTTATGATATTATGATATAATGTTTGTGAATTAGATATTAAGGAGGATATAAACATGAAGCACACAGAGGCATACGGATACTTAAGGGTAAGCACTAAAGGACAGGCGAAAGAAGACAAGCATGGTTATAGGCGGCAAAAGGAAGCTATTGAATCATTCGCTAAACGGTCAGGATTTATTATCATTAAGTATTTTCAGGAGCCTGTATCTGGCTGCAAGAATGGAGATGAGCGCCCTGCATTCATGGAAATGGTAAGTCTATCCTGCGAGATAATGGTGTTAGCTGCATTGTGATTGAGGGCATGGACAGACTGGCAAGGGAGCTGATGGTTCAAGAGCAGTTGATTTCTTATCTAGCCAGCAAAGGGATTTACCTTTACTCCGCTAATACCGGGGAGAATGTTACTCAAGCTATCAAGGATGACCCGGTTAAAAAGGCAATGGTTCAGATGCAGGGTGTTTTCTCGGAGCTTGAAGATCAGGCTTGTAAGGAAGCTGCGTAAGGCAAGGGAGGCCATTAGGGAAGGGACGGGCAATGTGAAGGCAGGAAGCCTTACGGGGCTTTAGAAGGCGAACAGGAGGTGGTTAAGCTCATTCAGTCACTATATCGTAGACCAAAGGGGAAGAAGCGGATGAGCTACCAAAAAATAGCCGATGAGTTAAACACCCAAGGTATCAAGTCTCTTCAGCCATAGGTGGGAAGCCATGACTGTTTATAACATCATCAATCGCTGGGAGCGGAAATAATTTTTTTGTACGCTGGCCCCGCCGCACCCCGGCGCCCCCCACGACCCCCCTTGCCATATCATGCAGACTCGCTTTGAAAACAGACCCTGATTTTTATGGAAGCTCACAGGAGATAGGGATACTGTTAGGTAATAAGTCTGAATCAGCTGGGTGTATTATCAGACCAGATGGGCTGAAAAGAAAGAAGCAGGCTTGAGGGTGCAATAAAAATATCCTTTCAGCCTGACTACTGAAAGAGTATATTAGAGTGGGTTGTAAGGTGCGCTTACTTACTATCAGGAATATCAATACCGATGGGTTGTAAGCATTTTCTTCTCTTTTGTTGTTAGCTCATTTTCATCAAAAAAAACTTTTACATATTGTGTTTGGATTAGAGCATTTCTTTTAATTAAATTTAAATCCTTTTTAGAACCTTTAATTTTCACAAGATAATATTCAAAGTTTCTAAAACCAAGGCCATCAAAATCAAACAAATCAATAAATGTCAAATTAACGTCCACAGATTTTATCATGTTAATTGGATAATCCCAATATCCCGAATTTACATCTTTTTCTCTGTTTATGTTTATTGGCACACCATGTCTAGACGAGGGAATATTTTCAGAAAATTTAACGGCTCTGGTCTCGATTGATAATCCTTTGCTTTCTCAAACATCACACAACCAAAGGGGAACAGAACTGTTGCCGAAAATATCCTAGAACAAATATCGTCATACTCATCTTTTAAATCATGGCAGTTATCTTCAGTTAATAAATTTAGAAAATAAACGTTCCAAAGGTTTCTTACACACTCGCGATACATATTAATTTCTTTTGTAATATTTTTCATGAAATCATCCTCTCAATTTTTTACTCTCCTAATTTCCACGCTGCCATTTATCAGCACAATTATTTACATATTCAGAATAAAAAACAGCGTAGTTTGTAATCCTTCATGCCATTCATATAATAGTTATTATCGACCCCGATTTATACATTCTTGAAATAAAAAATAGTGTGGTTAGTAATAAACCATGCCATTGTTATTTGCTTAAGCATTTGAAAAGCCTGACCGATAAAACAAGATAATATTTAAAAGAATATACATTTATGCAAACCACTTCCAATAAATCCATGTGCAAAGGATATGTCGCAAGTGCTATAGCATTAGGTATCGGTGCTATAATATGGATAGTATTTAAGGTTATTGCACAAACGAAAGACCCAACAGAACTACTTTCTTACTGGCAAATTGGATATCCTATCTCAATAGTGCTGTCTGGATTAATGGGAATATTTTTTCCTAATCGCCCGTGGCGATGGGGCATCAATATTATTTTTGTCCAATTATTTATCGGAGCGATTACAACTAAAGGTGATTTAAATTTGCTGCCACCGGGGATAGTATTTTTTGCATTACTTTCTGTTCCTTGCATTATATCTGGATATATAGGTTCAGTTGTGTCCAAGCGTTTTATTAAAAATATGCCGTATAATAATGGGACTGTTAGTAAATAGGTGCATAATAAAAAAACAGAAGACCGGGCCAACTGTTTGCCAGATTGAAAATAAGGCTATTGATAAGCCCAGTTTACACCCTTGATACAGCCCTTATACTTCCTCATTATCGCCCCTTTTAAGACCAGCCAGCCCCCATCAGCCCATGCCTCATATCCAGCAGATTCCCATTCAAAACCCCAGCCTATTTTAGGGAACAATTTCCATCACCCGTCGCTCAACCCCTCATTTTACGGGCTTTTGCACCCATGCCTGATTTAATGCCCGGGCAGCAGAGGAAGAGAACCGAGGAATTGAGGTGTGCTGGGGGAGAATGATTTAGGGTTGATGTGAGTGGGTCTTTTTTTCTCTGTGCATTGGTTTGACATACCCGGAATGCATGATAGAATCGAAATAAAATTTAACGGAGTCCTTTACTATGAATAAGGCAACGGGGAAAGACTGCAATCTTTATTCACACGGCGCTCACACAGCTTTGAGGCGATTCCGGGGAAGGGAAAATTGATTTTCGGACACAGCAGGGGCGATACCTAAAAGCAACACGAGCAAAATTTGTAGAAGACCTTGGTGGACACATCAGCACGGCGCAGGAGGTAGTCCTCGACCGCATTATAGAGGAACTTTTATTTTTATCTATTATAGCACAATATGCGGAAGAACAAGGAACCGGCATTGTTCAGCAGGGCAAGCTCATCCCTTCTTTGGGCGAAAACTACATCAGCTTTACGAACTGTCTGGCGCGGAATATCCGGTTGCTGTATGAGCTGCAATCGAATAATAAAACTGCTTTCTATAACTCCGCATCAGAAATACATCGCCGGGCGATAATGGGAGAATTATAGTTGAGAACATGACACATAAATAGCTCTGGGGGATAGGGATGAGCTCCCCGATAAGGCTGTGCTCCTGCCAGCTTTCCCCCCATTGAATTGCAGGAGATGCTACAGCAGGAGGTAGTAAATGCAGCCCAGCAATCCACCAATCACGCCTATAAGACCTACCTTTCAAAACACCCTGACAATGAAATTTTCTTAAAAGACGTAGTTGAAAAAGATAACATCCTCCATCAAATGCTACTGTATGCCTATTCCCCGACAGGAGATATTGAGTTAAGGAGAAATTTAGAAAAGGATTTTCCGGGAGGGCTGAACCGGAAGTATATCCAGCAGCTATTAGTAAGAGAAGGCCCGGAATGGGTATTTTATGAACCATTGCAGAAATTGAGCATGGATTTCCATCTCGCCCGATACGCTGATACATGGAAGAATCGAGCAGGTGAAGAGCTTAAAGGACGGGGCATTGAAACAATAGAACAAATCCGTGCATACCTAAATGACCATATAGGGAAAATTGAGGAGCGGGAATATATTTCAGATGTAGGTAGGGTTGAGGAAACAATATTATATGAATGGTTCCCGTTTTTTCTATTCATATCACGGGAAATCTTTGACAAGCAGACCTGGAAAACCAAAAAGGTTGATTCAGAGCTGGTATTTTCAGATTGGAATATACCGCAATTTGAACAGTTAAAATACTTCTGGGAGAAATATTCGGTTATTGAAATCCTACAGGCATTCAGGGACAGAAGTGAAATCATGGGTATCGTCTGGAACATTAAGCCGGACATAGAATATTCTGTAATTCTCTCTCATAAGGGAGATAAGATAGAATTTCCCCTTAATCTCCTGCACCGGGAAAGATATTACAATTTAGTCGCAAGGCAATTATGGCACACCGGTTGGAATATACTGAATACACGCCCCCTAAAATGGAAGAAGATATGGGATTTGGAATATGTGAGAATTTACGGCAGGAATTAAACTTTTTTGATGCCATAAAGGCTGTTCTGGACTTATCTCTCACATATCGGGAAGATAAACACCGTCATTTTTCAGGGTATTTAAAAAAGAGATTAAATGCTCTTTTAAATGATATTCAAAAAAGCAAAGAGTATTCGACAACCGCATTATTTGAGCTGCGTAAGGGTGATAAGGCACATGAATATGAAGTATCAGGGAAGCGGAAAAGAAAAGGCAGGGAGGCTGAACGATTGTTACTTTCAGACATAGAGTCTTCTAGGGGGTCGCTGGATGAGGATATGATTGATGAAAAGGGCAATAGTGTTATAAAAGTAAATATATTTGAGGATAAAGCCTTTTCAGAGGATTCTCTTATTGAAAAGCTGGATAGTGAAAAAGCTGGACATTAATAACTTCAAAAACTCTCTTACTGACCCAATAGACAAAGAAATATTTTCACGTTATTTCTGCGGGGAGGATGAAGTAACAACGGTTGAGATTGGCGATGCTTTAGGCATGACACGTCAGGCAGTAGAAAAGCGGCTTAAGAAGATGCTGGAACAGTTTAAGAAGATACTGCAATAAAGTTTCTTATAACTGATTAAATTTATAGACCCATTTCCCATGGTACTTATAGGGGGATGGGTTTTTTGTTGCCTAATGATGGCTGGGGAAACACGTAATTTATTTTACTGGTCAGGTTGCATTTTGCTTTTTATTTTCCACTTAATTAATAGAGGGGGACTACAAAGGCTAACAACGGAGGTAAACAGATGGATGAGAACAAACGGGAGCCCAGATTAAATATCATCGTTACACCCAAAGGATTGGAGCGGGTATCTATTCTCGGGGGAGTTGAACTGACGCTTGAGGCTATGAATCTCTACCGCACTATTGCGCAGGATGTTTTAAAAATTGATGAAAAAATTAAGAGCAAGCCAACCCAGAACAAAAATTAACCGAACAAATGGAGGCAGTCATGAAAATGGTTGAACGTAAAGCAGAGCATAATGATGAGGAAAATGGCGTTGATAGTGGGAATGAGTGGTTTAATGGGGTTGATTTCTCCAAGATTCCAGTCGTAACAAAATCTTCCGACGATGATGGCCATTCACAGCCCATCGGGTTCAGAGTGATGCCCCGATTGGTCAGAATGGCTTCTATCATTAAAGAGAACTCCCCGCTTAAGTGCTATAAGACCGCATCAGATGTTTACAAACACGCATTCTATCTTGGCTTGCAACTGATTTATCATCTGGAATAAAGCAAAGAATAGTGCCAGACTATGGGAAGGCTGTCCACAGGCTTATTCTGGAAAATCAGAAATTTCTTACAGGAGCTAGACCTGCTTGAAGACATAAAGGACACGTTTAACAGACTTCATGACAGGTGCTTGAAAAAATATCTTGATGCCGATGACTTTCTGCAAAGATGCCAACGGTTAATTAAAGAAGCCCCGGAAGAAATTAAAGCTGACGTTGAGAACGAGCTAAAAATACTAATCTTGAAGATGCAAGTGAACAGAACGCATGAATAGTTATTTGTTAACTGTTCATGCGTTTTTTTGTTAACACACATTGTAATATTGTAATCTGTTAAATTGTTAAAGCGCTAACGCAAAAAAATCTCTGTTAACTATATAGTAAAGAGTCTTTAGTACATAGTAAATGATATGAGCAGCCGTCACAAACTAAAGTCATGATGAGGACGTCCGGGGGTGTGGGCCGTCGGGAGGTCGGGGCCAACCAAAAGCCCCTCCCCTCCGGCCCCTCATCATGTCTATAAGGGTAATTGACAGAAAAGTGTTGACGCTATCCCAAACAAATGATAAACCTCTGGTCATGCCGGGAGAAATTAGACCTAAAGAAAAAAATTGCCCTTTTTGCAAACAGCCTTTTAACTTAAAGGAGGTTGGATTCCCCTGCCCCATCTGCGGCCAATTCCCCAAGCGATACATGATTTACATCCCATCAAAAAATACTACTATGGGCCCAGCCAGAATTTGCTCGGAACCTGCTGGTACTGTTCTTGATGGATGGAGTAGAGCAGTTAGACTACTAAATATTTTAAGTGCAGAAATTGAGCAATCTAAAAATAAAAAAATTGACCTGGCTAAATATATACCTTCGCATCAAAGACCCTTTGTTTTCTCAAAATTTTGTGCCACATGGTTGGAGTCTAAAAAAGATGATGCACCTTCATACTATTATATATTAAATAGTTATGCTGATAACCACTTCATACCTCACTTTCAGGATAAAGACATAAGATACATTACGAACTTTGATATTGAAGTGTTTAGCCAAACCCTTAAGTGCTCACCAAAATACAGGTCAAAATGTATTATATGCACTCCATAACCTTTTTCAATGTGCTTATGATTGGAATGAAATACCGATACCTAAATTCCCCAAAAAGAAAATGAAGTTCCCTGAAAAAGAAATGGAGGCTGCTGATATAAGAATACAGGATTTAGTGTATCAAAAGATTCCCGATAGACATAAACCTATATTCTATTTTTACTTTAAACACGCTATTAGACCAGCAGAAGCCATGGCATTAAGAGTTGAGAATGTTAATCTAGAAAAAGCAGGTGAAGAAACTGCTGTTATATGTGAAACCTTTTCAAGGTACGAGCATAGAAAAATAACAAAGAACAAAAGAGATAATGAAATTCCCCTACACCCCCAAATGGTGACAATGTTGAAACAGATGATGCCAAAGGAAGGATATGTGTTTCAAAATAAGACCGGGAGAGCTATACAAACGCAATGACACGATATTTACAATACTGCTAAAAAAGGGCATTACTGAACTCACCCTCTACGAAATTGGAAAGCATACCTGCATTAACTGGCTTGTCTAACAAGGATACAACATTAGAGATATAAAAGCATTTGCAGGGCATTCAGATATAAGGCAAACCGAAAAATATTTTGGGAAAGTTAAAATTGAAAGATTAAGACTAATGGTAGTGGGTAAAAAAGCTGATATTGAAAAAAAAGGAAGGTCAAAAATCAGTAGGCTTTCACTGGGTTTTCACTGGCAGAGTTTATGTGGATATAAATATTTGATTATTAAGTATTATTTTGCAATATGGGTGGGTTCGATTCCCATGCACCTCCGCCATTGTTTTTTAAGGAGTTTTTTCTCATGCCTGGTTTCTCCTCTTTTCTCTAGCTGCTCTCAAATGGTCGATTGTGCCCAAATTGTGCCCATGAAGCTCATCTCGATAGCTTGAAAGCTTCTTCGCAGCAGTTTTCAAATCCTTCTTATCGACGATGTGATACCGATCAAACATTGCCCTTGTTTTATGACCGGTGATCTTCATGGCAACCCTTTCAGGAATCCCCGCATTCACCATATCACGGGCCGCTGTTCTACGAAAATCATGCAGCAACTTCTTATCAAGGCCAGCCCTTTTTAATGCTGTCCTCAATGCAGTATGGTAATCTTTAATTCTCTCTCCATCTCTGAAACAGACATACTGACAATCGGGGTAAAGGTTATCTCTAATCTTTTTCTGAAATGCTATAGTCTCATAGAGTTCACCTGCAAGGTAAATTTCCCTCCCCTCGTCATTCTTGGTTGAACCTTCTTCCAAAATGATACTGCCCTCCCCTTCTCTCAGGACTACCTGGTCCCATTTGAGAGAAAGAATCTCCTGCTTCCGCCAGCCTGTATAGTACGCAATGGTGACAACAGGTTTCAAGTGTTCAGGTAATTCATTTTTAATCTTGTGTAACAGTCATAGCCCTGTTGATCATCTCAGCCTTGAGGAAGGTGCCGTCTATGAGTAGACATACGCCAGCAGCCTGCTGTACTTTATCCCTCTGCTGCCAGTCATATTCCAGGCGGACTTGCTTACCCTCTACATCTTCTTGGTGAAGGCAGACGCTTCCTTGCCATAATACTCAACCGGCGTGTTTGGACGCACCGTTTCCGGGGTTCGACCCCGATGAGCCGGACCTTCTCGCCATTGCTCAGTACAATGGTATCACCGTCAACTACTCTGGTGCATATGAGAGATTGGGCATTAGTACAGGAGGCAAAAAGATATAGAAGAAGCAGGGAAAGAAATAGGATGTTTGAAGGCCTTATCCGTGGGGACTGCATGCCTTTTCTATTTTTTCCTTTTTAACACCCGACAGCTTTCTTGGAACTAGCAACAGTGCTAACGCAACGATAGCGATCCATGTTAGCTTCATAGTAGTCTGCTCGGTTACGATTCTTATAATCTGCATACTTCTATACCACACCACTGCCTACAGGGTAAAGGGGAAGGTAACCCCAGAAATACCTTGCTTTTGCCCTTGGACTTTGATTTAATATATATGCAGTATGATTGATGATTGACAATCAAGGGAGGGGAACGGTGCAAACCATTAATAGACATAGCCCCACTTTTCTCAGATGGAGAAGTCTGAGAGGGTGGGGTTAGTTATTTGAGGGGGCATCATGAAAACATCATTAGTCATATGCGCAGTATTGCTGACGTTACCGTGTATAACACTTGCTGCGCCGGTTCCAGATACTGGACAGACTAAGTGCTATGACAACACATTGGAGATCACCTGTCCTAATCCTGGTGAAGACTTTTATGGTCAGGATGCTCAGTACGGCCCCAATTTACAGTCATTTACCAAACTAGATGCAAGTGGTAATGATCTTCCTGATGAAGCAACGGAATGGGTAATGGTAAGAGATAATGTCACAGGATTGATATGGGAAGCCAAAACAGACGATGGTTCGATTCATGACAAGGATAATTCATATTTTTGGTTCTTTGCGGGGATTGCTTTTTCGGATTATCTCAACTCAGGGAACTTTGGTGGGTATTCTGACTGGCGACTTCCTACGGTTGAGGAGTTTTACGGGTATTTTCGATAGAAGTATACCATACCCCGGCCCAACTATAAATATAGACTATTTTCCCAAGACACAGCCGTCCAGCTACTGGTCGTCTACTGGATATGCAGGCCATCATAGCCATCCATTCGATTCCCGCGTTTGGGTTGTGGATTATTATTCCTGTTGCGGCCTCAACCTCGGCTACATCATTGGGCCGTACGCCGACGAATTTCATGTACGAGCAATTCGGGCGACAGTCATACAAATAACTTTATAGATAATAGTGACGGTACAGTCACTGATACTGACATAGGCCTCATGTGGCAACAGGATACAGCCCTAGGCACCAATAACTGGCAGCAAGCTCTCTTTTATTGTGAAAACCTCACGCTTGGTGGTTATGCCGACTGGCGCTTACCAAATGTACAGGAAATTCAATCTATTGTAAATTACAGATGGTACGAACCTTCAATCGATACAATTTTTTTTCCTAATACAATGCCCTCTTATTGGTCGTCTACTACTTACGCGAGTAATCCAGGTTATGCTTGGACAATCAGTTTCAGCAATGGCTTCGTTGGTTATCGCGATAAGTCGGATAACTTCAGTTATATATATGTACGGGCGGTTCGAGGGGGACTATGTGGGAACTTGGCGATTTAGATAGTGATGCTATTTGTAATGAAGAAGATATTTGTCCAAACGATAATGAAAATGATTCTGACTTAGATAGCATCTGCGGTGACATTGACAACTGCCCATCAACTCCGAATGCTCAAACCCTCGGTACTTGTGCCAAACTAGCAGGCGGTGTATTAATTGGTACTGGCGTGACCTGCTTGAGTTTTCAAGACTGCGAAGAAGATGAATACTGCGATATGGATTCATGGTGATTGCAACGATAACGATATAGGAGATGCCTGCGAATGCTATGCTGATGTTAATTGCTCTACCAAGGTTGACCTGTCTGACCTAGTAATCATGAAAAGCGAATTTTTACAATCATGCCCATGCCAAGCTGACTGTAATGGAGATAATCAGGTTAATCTTGGAGATTTAGTTATAATGAAGACGCAGTTTTTAAGAAGTGATTGTCCGGTGTGTGCATATTTACGATGTATAGAAGAGTGCGAAAATGAACTTAAACTATGCTTAGTGGGCTGTGAAGGATGGTCTCCAGATTCACGATATATTTGTAACGATAATTGTGTCTTTAATTATTCTGCTAATTGTGTTCCAGCATGTGATTAAGCATTGTATTACATCGTGTCCGTAAGAAAAGGGGGTTCAAAATGGGTAGCAAAAAGAATTTAGTAAATGTAATGATTATTTTAGCATGTGTCTTTTCATTGACGGTACCATGCATTGTTTTATCACAAGACTATTGTGATTCTGATGCCAATGCTGACCTCAAAGTAGATCTTTCTGATCTGGTAATCATGAAAGGGGAATTTTTAAGAACTGATTGTGCCCCGTGTGCAATGGTAGCAGACTTACAGGCCCAGGTTACCTCACTGCAAGCAACAGTGGCCTCAACTTACTAGTCTCTTGCAGGGTGTGACCCGAAACAACAATGATATAACCTTTAGCGGGGTGAATGTACACATTGTTGATGGGAGTGGGGATACATACGGTGATGTGAATGGGTTGGGTAACCTGATTGTAGGATATAATGAGTCACGTGGTGAAAACGATATTCGTACCGGATCACACAATATTGTGGTCGGTAGAGAACACAATTATTCGTCATATGGCGGGCTGGTGGTAGGTGTTGGAAATACTATTTCTGGACCCTATACCAGTGTGAGTGGGGGATGGCATAATACAGCAAGTGGCCCTTATGCCAGTGTGAGTGGCGGAGCATATAATACAGCAAGTGGTTATATTGCCAGCGTGAGCGGGGGATATATTAATACAGCAAGCGGTGATGATTCCAGCGTGAGCGGAGGGGAATCTAATACAGCAAGTGGTCATTATGCTTGTGTGAGTGGAGGACAAGATCGTAGTGCAACAGGTACTGTTGATTGGGCAGCCGGTGGTTTATGGGAGGATCAATAAGTACCATGCATAGCCCGCCGTCCGTGGCCCAGAATAATTTCAGATAAAGGGGGGGATCATGAAAAAGATATTAGCGCTAGGAATAATATTATTGATGCTGCCATTTTCAAATGTGTGTGCGGGACAATGTCGGGCGGATGTTGGTTATTTTTCACTGGGGTATAAGTTTAATGAAATGTGATTACTCATAGTAAGTTGAAGCTATGGGAACTCGGCGCTTAAATAGTTGGAATCGACTTTGGATTATCATTACTGTGCTTTACGGCATCATAGTTGGTTTACTCGCTTATCATCATGCGCCTTCCAGAGATGGACTGATAAATCATTGGTCATACCAACTAATAGCAGCGTGCCAAAATTATATCCATACGCGTTCTTCACCCGTATACTTGCCAGACGAAACGCTTCGCATTTTAATTGAATGTGGAGAGAATCGTCATGACCACAAAAAAATGAATGATGAGGAAATAATTCAAGTAATGACTGAGGATGCGAGAAATCTTGATCCAGACAATCCTAAGCAAAAAGAACATTGGGATAATTATAAGCAATCAGTGCTTGATTTAGCATCACAATACGAGGCACAATTTAAAGCACTTCCACACCACCTATTCAACCACTATCTAACTTATCTTAAGTATTGGCTGATCCCAAGCCTGGTCCTACTCTTTTTCGGTCATGCAATAGTAAAGGTTATCCGTGGGTTTCGGCATGCATAGTAATTCCGTTTGATCAAAGATAGTAATAATTGAAGGGGGGTATATGAAACAGATTCTAGTAATTGCTGCGATATTATTACTGCTGCCATTATCAAATGTGTTTGCTGAACTATGTCCGGGCAGATGCTAACTGTGATAGTAAGGTTGACCTTTCCGATTTAGTGATAATGAAGCAGGTAATTTAACGAACACCGGATGCGACCCGTGTATGTGTAACCCGAACTCTGAATGTCCAACGGGACTGATGAAATTGCAGTGGCTAATGCGTTTACCCCCGGACCGATGAGAGTTATTGTGGCTCATGCAGTAATAGTTGTGGAAGCGGAGAGGTGTGTTTTGCAGGTACTTGTTATACTGGGGGTGTTGTTATTCAATATTAAGCATCCGTACCCAAGACAGGGCAGACCACATCATATGCCACAGGTGATGACGGTGATTTAGAGAAAGGGGTGGCATGGCCGAATCCACGGTTCACCGATAATGAGAATGGCACAGTAACGGACAATTTACAGGACTGATTTGGCTTAAGAATGCTAATTGTTTTGGAATAAGCACATGGGCAGAAGCCCTGTCTGATTGCAATGGATTAAATAGTGGGGAATGTGGACTTACGGATGGGTCCATTGCTGGGGATTGGAGACTACTAAACAGATTGGAACTAGAAAGTTTACTGGATCTGAAAAATTACTAGCCAGCTTTCCCATCGGGACATCCGTTTACTAACGTGCAGCCCGGCCGCCATTCCGGCAACTACTGGTCGTCCACTACCAGCGCTATCAGCAGCGCCGACGTTTGGTCCATGAACATGGGCCATGGCGTCGTGAACATCGGCGGTAAGATTTGGAGCGCCTACGTCTGGCCCGTCCGTGGCCCAGAATAATTCATATAATGGGGGGATTATGAAAAAGCTGTTAATGATCCTATCTGTGGTGTTTTTTTCAATCATGATTGCTGTTCCAGCCTTCCCGTTATCCTACGAATTTGACCTTAATGGGGATGCGGTATGGGATAACGATGACTTCGTGTTTATAGGGCAATCGGTACCGGTAGAAATCTGGTTAGACAATTACTCGTGTCCACCTGACGATAAACTCATTGGTGTGCAGTTGTATGTTATCCTTTGATAGCAAATTATTTTAAAGTCGTTGAGGCATTCCGCCAATGATGTCTGCATTATGGAGGACCATTTGATCAGAGTTTCAGCGGGTTTATATGAACGCCAGTCCGAACCTGGGATATGCTTTCTGGTATGCAAGCTACAGATTCAATTACGCTAGTGTTATTGGAGATAGATTATTACTCGGTACCATTATACTAGAAGCTACATCTCCGGGGATTACTACCATAAAGGCGGCAAACAAACTTGGAATAGACGACTTTAACGATGGATTTGTTGCTGATTGTTCGGCGGACAATCTTGGTAATCCGAACACCAAAGTCCCTCTACCCTGATGATGCTGTTGCAGAAATATCAATTTCAAATTGTGTTGTAGAGTCTATCTATGGAGAACAATCCAGGTCCGCAGAAACTTTAAGACAGTACCGAAATAATGTATTACGCCAAACCCCAGAAGGTCGTGAACTGATCAAGCTGTATTATCTATGGAGTCCTGTAATTGTTAAGGCAATGGAAGAAGATGAGGAGTTTAAGGAAGAGGTAAAACAGATGATAGATGGTGTGTTGCCGATGATTGAGGATGCGATGAGAGTAAGCAATAGGCATAAACCCACTTTTTTATAAGGTCGTATTGATCTTAGGATGAAGGTGGGGAGATTTTGTTTTGTGGGGGGATAAATGCATTTTAGAAGATATTCAATGATTTTATCTTTGATAATAAGCAGCATTTATGTCCTTGCCAATGCTAAAGTAGAAGCAGAATGGCTATTTGAGGTTGTTGATGTGGGGGATGGCGGAAGAACATCTTTAGCTCTAGACTCAAATAATAACCCCCATATCAGTTATTGGGATAAAACGGAAGGCACATTGAAATACGCTTACTATGATGGCTCCTGGCACACAAATGTGGTTGATACCACCCCTATAGATTGTTCTTCTATTGATGGTGATTTCGGGCAGATCTCTTTTTCTCTAGATGTGAACAATAATCCCCATATTATTTATTCTGAGTGTTTTTATGACAATGGCGGGTATACAACATATTTGAAATATGCATTCTATGATGGTACTTGGCATATAGAAACACTTGATAGTGTTATTGATAGCTATAATTCATTAGCTTTGGGCAGAGATGGCACCCCTCATATCAGTTATGAAAATACTAATTATGAGTTGATATATGCTTACTATGACGGAAGCTGGCATAAAGAAACAGTTGATTTGGGCAATTGGAGGGGAGCTATAACAAGTTCTCTTCTACTAGACAGTACAGGAAAGCCACATATTATTTATAATGTCCATGATGAAAACAATAGCTGTGGTGAACTAAGGTACGCATCTAAAGATGGCTACTGGACTGTAGAGCCATTTAGAGATTATTGCGGTTGGATTGTAAACATATCTTCAACATTTGATAGCAAAGATGAACTACACATTTGCTATAATGAAGCTGATGGCGGTTTCGGCCCTGGCGGTTCGTGGTCCTATAGTAGTCAGAATTATGTTCATTATGACGGTGTCTGGCATCATGAGACCCTTCATGCAGAAGCGGATGATGGGGTCTATTTAGAGGCCACTATTGCTAAAGATAGCCGTGATAATATCCATATTATCTATAGAGCCCCTTATTCAATTCTGCAGTATGATTACCACGATGCTATCTGGCATACAGCAACAGTGTGTAATAATGTAGCGTCTATTTCCTTTGCAATTGATAGCAACAACATTTCTTGTGTCAGCTATATTGACCTATCCAATGGAAATTTAGTGTGTGGCTACAACGCAGATCTCGATGATGATGGCATTCTAAATGGTACAGACAACTGTCTTTTTAGTGCGAATCCAAACCAAACTGACATAGATGCTGATGGACTAGGGAATGTTTGTGACAACTGCCCTAATGACTTCGACAACGATAAAGATGCAGATAGCATATGCGGTGATATTGACAACTGCCCATCTACTCCTAATGCTCAAACCCTTGGTACCTGTGCCAAATTGGCCGGAGGTGTTTTAGTTGGTATTGGTGTAACTTGTTTGAGTTATGAAGACTGCGAAGAAGATGAAATTTGCGATATGATTCAAGGTGACTGTAACGGTAATGGCATAGGTGACGCCTGTGAGTGCTATGCTGATGTCAATTGCTCTACCAAAGTCGACCTTTCTGACCTAGTTATAATGAAAGGAGAATTTTTACAATCATGCCCATGTCAGGCTGACTGTAACGGTGATAATCAGGTAAATCTCTCCGATTTGGTAATAATGAAGGCACAGTTTATGAGAACTGATTGTCCAGCGTGTCCGTAGCATTTCATTACGGGGGGTCTACCATAGTGACCATACGGAATGTATTAAACAAGTTCCCCACTTTTCTCTAAGGTCATATTGGTCTTAGGATGAAGGTGGGGAGATTTTGTTTTGTGGGGAACAGTTAAACAAAAAAGAGGGTGCGATATGAGTAGTAAAAAGATCGTATTACAAGCATTGGTAGTAGTAGCAGGGTTGTTTTTAGTGTTATCATCATCAACCGTATTTGCAGGACAATTCTGCAAAGCAGATTGCGATGGAGATTGCAAAGTAAATCTTTCCGATTTAGTTACAATGAAATCTGAATTTATGAATCCCAACTGTGAGGCCTGCTCACCACCATATCCTGCACCAGTGAAAAAGACTGGGCAGACTTATTTATATACCGCGGGTGATGATGGATATTACGAAAAAGGGGTTGCCTGGCCGAATCCGAGGTTCACCGATAATTTAGATGGTACGGTTACCGATAATCTTACCGGGCTGATCTGGTTAAAAAAATGCAGATTGTTTTGGATTACGAAATTGGTATGATGCTTTGTCAGATTGCAATGGATTGGCAAGTGGTGCTTGCGATCTTATGGACGGCTCAAGCTTAGGTGAGTGGCGGCTTCCCAACAAATTTGAACTAGAAAGTCTACTCGACATGGGTTCTTATAACCCCGCATTGTCCAATACAGCAGGTACAGGAAAGTGGTCTCAAGGAGATCCATTTAATAACGTGCAGTCGCATGAATATGTTGGCTACTGGTCTTCTAACACTACCCACTACGATTACCAATATAGCGGTGACTGCTTGGCAGGTAGGCATGTACCATGGTCTCGTGAACTCCTTCAATAAGACTGTACGATCTCTTCTACGTGTGGCCCGTCCGTGTGGTGGACAATGATTGATTATTTGCCCCCAATAAGGAGGGAATGTTCCCTTTCAAATAGCCCCTTGGCCACTAGTAGGCTGGGGGGCTTTTTATCCTTGAGAAAATGGGTTTCTTGTGATTAAATTATAATGTTTCAATATCTATGGGGGAAATGCAGTGAGTACACGCAGTACAATCATTGCCCCGCTTTTTCTGTGACCGTGGTGGTCATGGAATGATGTGGGGATTTTTATTTAAAAGGAGGGTAAGACGATGAAACGATTAATGGTGGTTCTAGCTATTGCAGCGGGGTTAATGGTTGTACTACCGGCATCCACTGTCATGGCACAAGAGATTTGTTATGCTGACTGCGATGGTGATCTGAGAGTTAACCTTGATGATCTGGTAATTATGAAAACTGAATATTTCAGAGATGATTGTGAAGCCAGTGGATCGGTAGCGGAACTGGAAGCTCGGATTGCCCAACTGGAAGCCATTTTAGCAAATGTAACTAGAGTTATCGTGGAAGGACAGGATACGATACGGTTTAGCGGAATGAATGTACAGATTGTTGACGGGAGTGGAAATACAAGCGGAACAGTCAATGGCCGGGGTAACCTTATTGTTGGATATAATGAACTTCGTGGTCTTCCTTATGTGGACGATCGTTCCGGGTCGCACAATATTGTGGTCGGCTCATACCAGAATTATTCATCCGCTGGCGGACTGGTGGCAGGCTCCTGGAATACTATTTCTGCACCTTACACCAGCGTCAGTGGGGGGGCAGGAAATGTATCAAGCGATGATTACGCCAGCGTGAGCGGGGGTAATGGAAATACAGCAAGCGGCCAGTATGCCAGCGTGAGTGGGGGACTTGAGAATGAATCCAGCTATTATTATGCCAGCGTCAGCGGAGGATCTTACAATACAGCAAGCGGCCATTATGCGAGCGTGAGCGGAGGATCTTACAATATAGCAAGTTCCTATTCTGCGAGCGTGAGCGGTGGGGCACATAATCATTCGATTGGAAATAATACCAGCGTGTGCGGTGGGTATCAAAATACTGCACAAGGTGATTCGGCCAATGTGAGTGGTGGGTATCAAAATCTGGCAGCCAGCACGTACTCCAGCGTAAGCGGTGGATATCAAAACACCACAAATGGTTATACAGCAAGTGTGGGCGGCGGAATATTTAATACTGCAAGCGGCTCATATAGCAGCGTAAGCGGGGGGTCAAAACAACCAGGCAATTGGAGATTACTCATTTATAGGTGGCGGCGGAAATGAAGATCCTGTGTACGCAAATTACGCGGTTGGTGACTATTCGGCAATACTTGGGGGTGCACGGAACACAGCGGGGGATTCGAATCATACCGATACCACCATCGGAACCTATTCCAGCGTAAGCGGAGGACAACGCAATACGGCAAGCGGCACGTATTCCAGTGTGAGCGGGGGATTTATTAATACAGCGAGCGGGGGATGGTCCAGCGTAAGCGGTGGTAACAGCCGAAGTGCAACAGGCCTTGATGATTGGGCAGCGGGCGGTTTATGGCAGGATCAATAATTACCATATCTAGTTCTTCCGTAGAGGCCATTGATTGATGACCTGACCGTTAAGAGATAACCATAACAAGATGGACTTGATTCCACGCCTCTCCTTTCTCAATAGCCCCTTGGCCATGGCAGGCTGGGGGGCTGATTTTTTGTTGTCTTTTTCTAGTTTTACATATAAAAGGGTTCAGCATAATTGGACACAGCCAAATCCTGCGTGATTGAGGTAGCGGAAAGCCGCAGTTCTCCTTCGGATTCTGCAATGATGATAGAACGTGCCTTTGGAATGGCTTCAATGGATGGCTGGACTGCCGGATGTATATTTTCAAGAATAGTACACGGCAGTTTTTTATTTGTGCTGTAAGGAATTAATTTTATTTCCGTATATAGACACGGGAGGGCATTGATTTTCTGTACATCAAAATCACATATTAATCAGAAAGGGGGTGAATGACAGGTAGTCATCATTAATTGTCGAGTCTTAGCTTGTAACCATTCATAAATGATAAGGAGGACTATTATGTTTAAGAAACTATCATTCGTGCTTGCTTGTATGTTGCTGTTTTCAGTAACGCCAGTAATGGCACAACAAGTATGTGATTCTGATTGCAATGGTGATCACAAAGTCAACCTTGCTGACTTGGTTATTATGAAAGAAGAATTTAACCGAACCGATTGTTATAATGGATGCAGCGGCACGCTGTCACCGTTGGGCAGGTGGTGTGACCAGGGAAATGGGACAGTCAAAGACATGGGGACCGGCCTGGTGTGGTTAAAGGATGCAAGTTGTATGGGGCAAATGGATTGGTTCAATGCGATCGAGAAACCGATCGCCAATTTAAGAAATGGGGATTGTGGTGGAACTCTTACCGATGGTTCTGAATGGGGTGAATGGCGTTTACCATCTTATGCAGAACTCTGTTCTCTCAATCAGGGCATCGTGGAACGAATAACCGATGCCAACACATATTTTTTTACAGGTGTGCAGAACGCATACTACTGGTCATCGCTTACAGCATCAAACAACCCAACATATGCATGGATGGTGAATCTCAGGCTGGAAGCGGGCATGTTGGACCTGAAGACCAATATAGTTTATTACGTTTGGCCGATACGCCTGGGCTACGATATTTGGTGATTTGAATTGTTTGATTTAACCAAGGCAGGGGTCAAAACAGCTCCTGCCTTTATTCTTCCTATCCCTCTGGCAGATACTTCTGCTCATCTACCACTTGAGCATCCTGCGCCGCAGTGTCCGTCCCTGTGTTGATAACGAACGTCACCTGCTCCTGCTGTATATGCTCCGGGGGTTTGCCCAAGGCATGATCTAAGAGCAGGTTTAATATCCTGGGGCTGCTGTCTGCCTTCTTCTTTATCCATAAGCAGAGTTCATGGTAGGTCATCTGCCTGCCGGTTTCCGGGTTGAGGTAAAGAACATCCTCTGCAAACTCCCTGGCAAGAAGGGTCTTCCTGTTCTTGGCACCCTTGGGCTTACCTGCGCCGCCTTTGGGAAACCGGTGGCCTTCCTTGTTGCCTTTGGGGAACCTGCCGCTGCTGGTTCTTGCCGGGGTGGTGTTATTCTCTGTTTCTAACTCATCCAAACCCGGCTTATCATCAATGACAAATTTCATCGCTTAGTCTCCTGAAAAATACCTGGAATTTTTTTGGGGCCTTACCTCCCCTGGGGTAGGAGTCCCACCCGATACATGTCTGCAATACATGGCCTATACGCTGTCGTCAGGGTGGTCGCTTGGGCGATTTGACATATGAGGGGCGGTTCCACATATCCAGGAACCAACCCCTCACTGTGCCTAAATTGTGCCCACGACAACTAAATCCCACCCAATTTGAGCCAACTCTATCCAACTTGACACACTGGAATAAGTGTGATAACCATTAGCAATTATGAGCATTTATCAGTAGTTGATTGATACTCATAATTTAGCATCTTTGGACTTCAAATCCAGTGTGGGGTGTGAAGAGCGTCCCTGGTGGGTTCGATTCCCATGCACCTCCGCCATTGTTTTTTAAGGTTTATTTTTTCGTCATACAATAATAGTATCTTTGATGGAATAAAAAATACTTTACTTTTTATTAAAAATCATATATCATATACGAAGCTATTTTATCAAATATTATCAAATTAGAATGAAATTTAATAAGGAGCGATTACATGAATAAACGTCTTCTAGCATCAATCTCTTTTTTCTTTGTAATAGCTTTTTTGGGGCTTACCGTATTTGCCTGGGGGCACACTAATGTGACCGTCACTCAGGCGAAAGAAATGATTGATACCAATAGTGAGCTGATCGTAGTTGATGTGAGAGAATTGAGTGAATATTGTGGTAATAGTCATATCCCCGGGGCACTCAATTATCCCTGGAACTCCGGCGTGTTTTCGGCACGCTACACCGAACTGCCTATAGATGCAGACATTTTGATTGTCTGCGGAGCTGGCGGCCGAAGTGATGCAGCATCAAACTTCCTTGATGCTCGCGGCTATCTTTATGTTTACGATATGCTTGGCGGCATGGCAAGCTGGACATATGATAAGGTCGGATGTGTTGATTCGGATGCTGACGGTATCAATGACGATCTTGACAACTGTCCGGCGAATGCAAATGCTGATCAGGCTGATGCGGACGGTGATGAAACGGGGGATGCATGTGACACCTGCACCGATACTGACGGTGATGGCTTCGGCAACCCGGGATTCCCCGCGAACACCTGTACCATGGACAACTGCCCTGCTGTAGCCAGCACCAACCAGGCTGATGCGGACACCGACGGGACGGGCGATATATGTGATACCTGTACTGATACTGACAATGATGGGTATGGTAATCCGGGATTCCCTGCAAACACCTGCCCCGAGGATAATTGCCCTGACTTTGCAAGCTCAAATCAGAATGACGCAGACGTTGATTGCATAGGAGATGTTTGTGATTCTGAGCCTGATGTCTACGATCCTTCAGTTCCTGACATCTATCCACCTGGCGGGAATGGATGCGGAGACGCTTGTGAATGCCGTGCAGATATTACCGGTACTAACAACAAGGTTGACCTGTCTGACCTGGTAACAATGAAGGGGGAATTTAACCGTCCCGACTGTGCGACCATCACGTGTGCAGCGGACTGCAATTATGACGACAAGGTTAATCTTGCCGACCTGGTAATAATGAAGTCCGAATTTAACCGGACCGACTGTCCAGCGTGTCCATAAACCGGAGAATAGTTAAAGCAATTTTAAACACGAGCCTCGTTACGAAACAGCCCCTGACCACCTGTAGGCCGGGGGCTGTTTTTATTGCATTGAAATACTATATTTCAATGTTCTGTAACGTGTACCACCATAAGAGAATCATTGCCGGGGACACGTATCCCTACCGAACGATAAACTGCCGGCTTGCGAGATGGGTGATCCGGCTTATTCCGTTCAGCATCCTGACGTAATGAACGATTCGTTTCACTTTTAAGATCATTCATCTGTAAAGCTGTTTTACTTTTCATAATAATCTCCAGACAATAATAGATGGAAGAAGAAAATGGATCGGACCGGTTGAATCAGTGAATTTCTATGAGCGGGAAAAGTTTTATCATGCATGTTTTGCATAAATCATACCGTTTCTCATTTGCCTCACAATGCAATAAAATGTAAGGTATACGACCATAAAGTGACAATTATCGCAGGCCGCAAACAAAAAATTGTCACTTTTACCACGAGATGGAATGCAATAATACCCGGAGCAGGTGCATCAATCGGGGCAATCTGAGAAGTGTGCCGATAATGTAGCCGGGGCATCCATGGTCAGGCAGGATGGCAGGAATGGAAAAACAGCACAGTCAGGGTCTTTTCTTTTTAACTTTTCTTAGTTTTGGAACAAATTGTAATATGCTCCGCTTGTCCTTCTGGAAAACCGTTTTTGTACCCGTAATCTTCGATTTGCCCTTCCCGCTCATAAGTGCTGCTCTCCTTACTTTAGGCTGTAATGCGCCTGTAAAGGGGTGGGCATCCGTAAATTCGGGATTGACTGCAAGCACCTTTTCAAAGCAGGCAATGGCTTCGTCGTACCTGCCAAATACTATCGCTGCCTGTCCTTTGAATAACCATTCCCTTTCCTGATTGCGCTCCTTACCGTCCTCCCCACTCTTCACCCACTGCTTCCAGCCACAACCACAACAAAGACTATGATAGCCAGTGTGATTTTTCTCATCATACCCCTCCTGTGTGAGTATGCGTATTTTCAAGGCAATTTTATACCACAAAAAACAATCCCGAACAATCATTAGCAAGGATAAAAAGGAGTTGCTTGGCCGGGGGTAAACGCATATAATTTAAATCCAGACAACTTGCACTATCACGGGTTCTGTTGTGACTGCGCCAACAGAAAGCATCCCCGTCAGCATCACAATTAAAGTCAAACCGCCGGCAATGCACCTTCAGCAAACCACAAAGCAATTTATTCCGAATGCCAGTGAAAGCAAATACCTCCTTTGCCTGACCGCCCTCTTTATCATATCCCGCATCATCTTTTTAATGAAAGGCGGCGAGTTTATTTCCTCACCGATTTCGTTTGCCAAACAATATCTTGACCCGGCGCTGCTTGAGAACGATCTTTTAAAAAGCCTCTATTATCTCCATGCGCAGCCACCGCTTTTTAACGCCTTCCTCGGGCTTGTCCTGAAATTTTCATCCCAACCCGCACTTTCCTTTGAGCTGGTTTATAAAACCGCGGGTATTTGCATGCCCCTGCTTTTCTACGGCATACTGACATCTCTTGCCATCAGACCGGCAATTGCTTTCATCGCAACGGTCATCTTCATGTGCAATCCCACGCTGTTACTCTATGAAAACCTTCTTTACTATACGCACATGGAGGCTTTCTTTATTCTCCTCGCCCTTTTTGCACTTCTGCGCTGGGGCATCGAACGCAGGAGCCTTTTTCTGCTGCTGTTTTTCCTGTCGCTGCTCTGCCTGGGTATGATCCGTTCGCTCTTTCACCCCGTTTTTTTCCTGCTGACGGCCCTTCTGTTTTCCTTGTATCTTGGCTACTGGCATCGGGAGCGGCGTCTGGCCAGGCAATTTTTGCTGTACTCGCTTATCGTACTCATACCCATGATCTCTTTGTCTGTGAAAAACAGCTGCCTGTATAATTTCTTCGGAACGTCGTCCTGGGATGGAATGAGTTTATGGATAAAGGCCAATGGCTATGCACCTGAACAACTCGACCAGTTTCGTCAGCAGGGCATCATCAGCGACATGGGGGTAAAAGCTGCCTATGACCCTTTTCAGCCTTTAGACAACTTTTTCAATGATGCCGACCTTAAACAGATCCCCTGCCACCACCCGGCCGATTGCAGGATTTCGCGCAGCTCCGGCTACCCGAATTTCAACCACAGCGGTTATGTCTCTTTGTCAAAACAGCTCTGGAAGGATGCGGTCGCGCTTATTTTGCATGATCCCGGATTATTTGCTTATTACACGGCCGGATCATATTGCCTGATGCTCTGGCATGCGTCTGATTCTGTGAACGCGCTTTTCTATAATAACGCAACAATTCTTGATCGGATTGAAAACGCATACCGGTTCTTACATTTTGGATTTTTCGGAATAGAAAGCAAGCAGGCGAGTCATTACCTGTGGTGGGTCAGAACGGTCTGCATCAGTCTGCTGTTTCTCTTTTTCTACATCAGCACGCTGGTTGCGGCATTCCGGAAAGCAGAGAGTTTCGCAGATTCCGGTCTTACTCGCTCTCTCTCTTCTGCGTTCTCATTCACGCTTACACCCTGTGCGTATCCTCGCTTATCGAATTCGGAGAAAACAACCGCTTTCGCTATCCCATTGATGCCGCTCTTCTGGTATTGATCGCCGCCACGATTGCACGCTCGAAGCGCTCATTGTTTAAAATCAGCACATCCCCGGCCCAATAAAAGTACCTGCGACATAAAAAAACTGGGGAGCACGATTCGCCCCCGAGGCTCATGACCCCGGGTGCCGTTGCTCCCCAGACATGGAGGAGGGAAAAATGATACTCTCATTTCCCCTATGCTTATATCGGCAGCGAGGAGAAAAACTTTAACTTCTTTCAGGCAGCATACGGTTCCCGGGCACAATACACGTGACCTTGCAGGATAATGGAATATCTTCAGCACTGAGGGAAGCGGCAGGGCATCACACCTGGTAACGCTGATAGATTGCGTTCCGTGTGGGGCAGAGACAATAGGTTGCGTCACCGTAGCGAAAAAGATATGAGCAGGGCCCCTCGGAGGTGGGCTTTATGGCAATGAAAGGATATTTGCTGGCGTAGGCAGGCCGGCAGGTACAATCAGCCGTACCGGAAAGACAGAAAAATCCTTTTCCGCATTTTGTGGTTGCACTTATAACCGGTTTTTCCACCTGCATGCGCACCGCTGGAACCCCTCGAGCCCGGCATGATATGCTAATCACCGAACCGTGACAAAACTTCTACACGGACCTTCACTTCAGGCATCCTCGCTGAATGAAGGCTTTACATCCTGAAATATGTTGCCGCAAATCACATGACTCTTGCCGCTTATCCTTATGGTGAAGACGGGTTTCACTTCCAAAATCCGGGCATCCTCTCCTTTGTAGAAAATATGCTGTCCCGGCCGGTACAGTTGATCTGCCTTGAGATTAGATGCAATAGGCTCAACATTCTTATTCATGCCCCACCTCCCGGGTCGTAAAATAAAAAACTGCCGCGTAATTTTCGGCAGTCCAGCCTTCTACAAAACCAGTCAGAGAAGCACGTTCATACAACGATGCAGACGCCGCGGTAGAACTGTGGCTTTCCCGTCCCCTGATCACTCAGGGTTTGGCTTTTCGAATCACATTATTCTTTTATGTCTTTAAGGATTATATAGTAAAAAAATACTTGTTTGTCAAGTGATGAATCTTCTCCCTTTAAAATTAAGCACCGAGCCTTATGACCACAGTGCTTGATTTTGGTGGCGGGGACGACGGGACTCGAACCCGCGATCTCTGGCTTGACAGGCCAGTGTGTTAACCAACTACACCACGCCCCCACCTGTCTGAATTTTACCATGTGTATTTCTGGTGGGCGGGACAGGGCTCGAACCTGCGACCCCCTGCTTGTAAGGCAGATGCTCTCCCAGCTGAGCTACCCGCCCGAATTTGGTATTTCTAACAGTTTATTCCCCACCTGTCAAGGAAATAGTAGCACTGTGAAGTGGCATAGAATATCGGATTGACAGGTTTAAAGCTTTACATAAAATTTGTGGCGGGATACTATTATGTGGGGTGTAACCTATGCCGTTAAAACACAAAATATGCCCGCACTGCGGACAGAAGATTAAAGAGTATGTGCATCCTTTTCCTACGGTTGATATCATCATTGAGATGCCAGGCGGAGGCATTGTCCTGATAAAGCGAAAAAATCCTCCGCATGGCTGGGCCTTGCCGGGAGGTTTTGTTGATTACGGGGAGTCCCTGGAACAGGCCGCGATACGGGAGGCAAAGGAAGAAACGTCCCTCGACATCATTCTCGCATCGCAGTTTCACACCTACTCGGATCCAAAAAGAGATTCCCGAAAACATACCATCAGCACTGTTTTTATTGCCCGCGCCTCGGGCACACCCGCCGCCGCCGATGACGCCGAAGGGATCGGAATTTTTACCGTCGTAAACCTCCCCTCCCCCCTTGCCTTTGATCATGAAACAATAGTGCGGGAGTATTTCAATACGAGATAAAGGTTCAATCAGTAAGGGCGACCGGCCGGTCGCCCCTCCATCTGGATAAGATTGATTCGAATATAGTTTGCGCATTCCCCCTCACCCTAACCATCTCCCCGGAGGGTAGAGGGAATCTTTTTTAAGCCAGCTTCACCACACCCGTTTCAAACGGACACCACTGACTTGATTTCGGGTATTTCCTCCTTTGATCGCCCGCTCAACACCCATCTTGAGCGTCATCTGGGCGCCCGCACATCCCGCGCATGCCCCTTTCAGCCGAACCGACACCACGCCGTCAACAACATCAACCAGCTCGATATTGCCGCCGTCAGCCTGCAGCGCAGGTCTGATTTTTGCTATTATCTTTTCCACCTGTTCTCTCATCCTGTATACTCCTTTCCTTTCGGATTGCTATTGAACGCCACATCAGCTACAATACTATAACCTAATGACGTTCCTTTGTCATCTTATTTCAGGCGGGTAATTCCAGGCCGGTGCGGCATACAGCATGAACCAAAAACTGGGCATTGTTCTGGTAAGCGGAGGATTGGACAGCTGCGTCACGGCTGCCGTTGCCCGCCGGGACCATGAAATGGCATGCCTTCATGTCAACTATGGGCAAAGGACCGCGGAACGCGAATTGCGGGCCTTTCACGCCATCGCCGATCACTATGGTGTCGCGCGAAGGCTGGTAACAGATATCGGCTACCTGAAAATGATCGGGGGGTCAAGCCTGGTCGATCCATCCATGCCCATAGAGACGGCCCCATCCGCCTCTCAGGACATCCCATCAACCTATGTCCCCTTTCGCAACGCGCACCTCCTGGCAATTGCTACGTCCTGGGCGGAAGTAATCGGAGCCTCGGCCATTTTTATCGGCGCCGTGGAGCAGGACAGCGCCGGCTATCCCGACTGCCGGCCCCCATTCTTCGATGCCTTCAGCCGTCTTGTCCGTGAAGGAACGCGGCCGGGAACGCGGATCAGCATCAACACGCCGGTGATCAACCTGCGGAAAAAGGAGATTGTCCTCCTGGGAAACAAACTGAATGCGCCCCTTCAGCTGACCTGGTCATGCTACCAGAACAGCGAGCGGGCCTGCGGCCTGTGCAACAGCTGCCTGCTGCGCTTGAAAGGATTTCAGGAAGCGGGAATCAGCGACCCCATACCCTATACCATTCCTGTCTGAATCTTCGCCCCCCTCCCCACCGCGCACCTCCCTACTGGACGGACCGGTCATAGTGCGAAAAATGCATGGAGAAGCTGCCCCGCCCCTGGGTGAGGGAACGCAGGCTGGTGGGATAACCGAACATGGGCTTGAGGGGAACGTGGGCATCGACAATGCTGATGGTGCCCTTGGCGCTGATCATTCCCACCTTGCCTCCCCGGGCATTGAGATCACCGATCACCTCTCCCACGAATTCATTGGGCACCACAATTTCGATGGACATGATGGGCTCAAGCAAAACCGGGCGGGCCTTATTACAGCCTTCCCTGAGTGCCATCGACGTGGCGATCTTATAAGCCAGCTGTGATGAAGCGCCTTCCCGGAAGGAGCCGTTCACCAGGCACGCTTCCAGGTCAACCAGCGGGTACCCTGCCAGGACACCGCTCAAGGTTGCCTCCTTTACTCCCTCTTCAACAGCACTCCAGAATTGGGCGGGTATCCTGTCTTCACTGATGTCGGTGGCAAAGCGTATGCCCTCTCCCCGGCCAAGAGGTTTCAGCCGCAGAGCAACATGCCCGAAATGCGCCTCACCTGCAATTTCCCGCTCAAATTTCCCCTCTGCGACGGCTGATTCAGTGATGGTCTCCCGGTACACCACCTGCGGCTTTCCGACTTTGACCCCCAGGTTGTAATCCTCTGAGAGCCTGGTCATGGCAACTTCCAAATGCAGCTCTCCCATTCCGGACACAATGGTCTGGCCTGAATCCTGGTCAAAGCTGACATTAAGGGTTGGATCTTCTTCGGCAAGCTTGGAAAGGGAAAATGACAGCTTTTCCTGGTCGGCGGTTGCCCGGGGCTCGACGGCGATAAACATCACCGGCCTGTACACCCCGATGGGCTCAAGCACCAGGGGATGCGACTCGTCGGTGAGCGTGTCGCCGGTGGTGGTGTCCCGCAGCCCCGCTGCCGCGATTATATCCCCGGCCCGCACATCGGCAATCCGCTCCTTCTTGTTCGCGTGCATCTTGAACAGGCGCGCGACTTTTTCCTTCGTCTGCCTGGTGGCATTATAAACCTCGTCACCGGTTTCCAGCTTGCCCGAATAAACCCGGATGTAGGTCAGCTTTCTCCCCTCGTCCATGGCAACCTTGAAGGCAAGCGCCGCAAACGGTTCATCGCTGCTGCTGCGCCGGGATTCTTTCTCCTGGGTTTCAGGATTGACGCCTTCCACGGGCGGCACATCCTGGGGGGAAGGCAGATAATCGACGATGCTGTCGAGAAGGGGCTGGATGCCCTTGTTGCGGAGGCCCGCCCCGCAGAGCACCGGCACCACGCTCATGTCCAGGGTTGCCTTTCTCAGGACCAGATTTGATCTCCTCCTCGGAGAGCTCGCTGCCCGAGAGATATTTTTCCATGATGGCATCGTCTTTCTCCACCACGGCCTCCAGGAGCAGATGGCGGGCAGTGGCCGGCCTGCTCCTGCAATTCCGCGGGAACGGGCAGCAGCTCGAAGTCGGTACCCAGGGTGTCGTCACTCCAGATGATGGCCTTATTTTTAATCAGGTCTACCACCCCCTGAAAGCCGTCCTCCGCCCAGGGGATCTGCAGCGCCACCGGGTGCGCACCCAGTTTTTGCACCATCATCTCCAGGGCATTGAAAAAATCGGCGCCGGGCCGGTCCATCTTGTTGACGAACGCGATGCGCGGGACCCGGTATTTGTCCGCCTGGTGCCACACCGTTTCCGACTGTGGCTCCACCCCTTCAACGCCGCTGAAAATGACCACCGCCCCGTCCAGCACTCGCAGCGACCGCTCAACCTCGATGGTGAAATCAACGTGCCCCGGGGTATCAATCAAATGAATCTCATGCTTGAGCCAGTTAAGGGTGGTCACGGCGGAGGTAATGGTTATGCCCCGCTCCTGCTCCTGGTGCATCCAGTCCATGGTTGCTTCGCCGTCATGCACCTCACCCAGCTTGTATGACCGGCCGGTGTAGAAGAGCATGCGCTCGGTGACCGTGGTCTTCCCCGCGTCAATATGAGCGATGATGCCTATGTTTCTGATGGTGGATAACTTTGCTTTCGATGCCATTTCTTCCTACTGTATGACCGTTTTATCCGCCGCAAACGGCTCCCTGCAATCGATATGGCCGGCAAGGGAGTCAATGGGCTTCCCGTCAACCAGGATGCCCACCTTTTGAACTTCACTGAAATTGAGAGACACCGTGTTGACAATTGAATAGATGGTCATGATTTCAGCGGTGTGCCTCCCGGATGATCCGAAACAAACGAGGGGCTGAAGTTGAGCCAGGCAACACCGTCTCCCTTCATGCGCACGCCCTTAAGCTCGACCGAATCCGGAATGGTGCGCCCCAGCGGACCGCGGGGCCCCTTCAGCAGTTCCCTGACCGCCTGCCCGATGCGTTCTTCAAGGGGGGAGGACGCCTCTTCTACGGAACGCCCCTCGGCAATCAGGCGCTCCCCCTGCGCATCGGCAAAATAGAGACTGAGCGTGATTCTTTGCGGCTTCCGGTATGTGTCCGCGGCGCGATCCGGATACCTTCTTATATCACCATACTGGAGAAAGACGTAGGCAGCGGCTGCGGCGACAATGATGATGGCGGTGATGACCGTCCCCCAGGGAATTCTCCCGGAAGCATGTTTGGTGCTGCCTGTCCCGCTCCCCTTTTGCCTTCGTTTTGCTTTTGCCACAGGGGTTTATATCTTTCCTCATGCGGTCGAGAGTTACATTTCCACCCGCTGCACCTGTTCCACTGCCGTTCCTAAAAACCGCGTTCCCAAACGCATAAAGCGGTCGGGCGCATCAGTGACAAAATAGAGGGGGGGCACCGTGTCCCTGCCGGCAGAGAGCAGCTGCATCCCCTGTAAAACGTCGTGCACTTCGCGTGCCGTTTCCTGCGCCGAATCAACCAGCGAGACGGCGGGGCCCATGAAGCGGGCTATGGTATCCTTGAGAAGCGGGTAATGAGTGCATCCCAGCACCAGGGTATCAATGCCCCGCTCTTTGAAGGCGCCCAGGTACCGTTTGGCCGTAAGCGATTTCAGCTCCTCAAGATATGCCTCGTCTTCGGGACCGTTCCAGTTTTCCTCAACCAGCGGAACGAAGAGCGGGCAGGACCTGCTCAGCACTTCTATCCCCGGGTCAATCCGCTTGATCTCGGCCGCGTAGGCATTGCTCCTTACCGTGGCCTCCGTGCCGATGACGCCGACCCGCCCCACGCGGGTTGTGCGGGCCGCCTGCCTGGCGCCGGGCCCGATGACCTCCACGATGGGAATGGAAAGCTTTTCCTTCAAGTACGCGGTGGCATTGGCGGAGGCGGTATTGCAGGCTACAACCAGGAGCTTGATACCCTGCTTGACGAGAAAGAGAGCGTCCTCCAGGGCGTATCTCCTGATGGTGTCTGAAGACTTTGTACCGTACGGCACTCGGGCGGTGTCCCCCAGGTACATCAGCTTCTCATGGGGCAGCACCCGGCACAGCTCCTTCAGAACCGTCAGTCCGCCGATGCCGGAATCAAAGATCCCGATGGCTTGTTCCACCGTGTCTCATCCTTTCCGAATGGGTACACATGATCACGCGCAGCGCGCTTCAGTGCAGGATAGTAGGTTATTACCCCATAATTGTCAAGCAGTTTGCCTCCATCTGCCCCGCAAGGGCGGCCGCTTCGAAGCAGTTAAAACTATTTGCATAATCGGCATGGCTATATTAGTATCTTCCTGCCGGTGCACCAGTTGTAACGGCCCGTTTGCAGCGATCCGGCACGATGTGAGGATTCATGGTCATGAACACCGTGGGCTTTACCACCACTGTACCGCTGGAGATACTTCATGCCGCGGGGAAGGTACCGGTTGATCTTAACAACCGGTTCATAACCCACCCCGACCTCAAGGGCCTGCTGAGAAAGGCGGAGCGGGACGGCTTTCCCCGCAACGTCTGCAGCTGGATCAAGGGCATTTACGCGGTCGTGCTTCAGCTTGAAATCGATGAGGTCATTGCCGTAACCCAGGGAGACTGCAGCAACACCCAGGCCCTTATGGAAACCCTGCAGTGGAAAGGGATCAAAACCATTCCTTTTTTTTATCCCTATGACCGGGACCCGCAGTTTCTCTCGCTGGGCATGGAAAAGCTGATGCGCCATTTCTTGGTAACCGGCGGGCAGTGTCTCGAGGCAAAAACGGCGCTGGACGCCGTTCGCAGGAAGGTGCACCGCATCGATGAGATGACCTGGAAGGAAAACACGGTTTCCGGCTGGGAGAACCACTGCTTTCAGGTGGCAACCAGCGACATGAACGGTGACTGCGCCGCATTTGACGCGGAGGTTGATCGCTTTCTCAAGTCCATCGATGGGCGTCAGCCCTGTGGTGAGGACATCCGTCTGGGATACATCGGCGTCCCTCCCCTGATCAGCGACCTGTACAGCTATATTGAAGGCTTGAACGCGCGGGTGGTTTTTAATGAAATGCAGCGTCAGTTCAGCATGCCCTACCGGACACACTCCCTCGTCGAGCAGTACCTGCGCTATACCTGTCCATATGACATTTTCATGCGCATCGAGGATATCAGGCGGGAGATCAGCCGGCGGAAGATCGACGGGCTGATTCATTACGTGCAGTCATTTTGTTTCCGGCAGATCGAAGATCCCCTGTTCAAAAAATCATTCGCCATCCCCACGCTGACCATCGAGGGAGACCAGCCGTCGGCCCTGGACAGCCGGAACAGGATGAAGATCGAGGTGTTTATCGAAATGCTCCGCCTGCGGAAGGCCGGGCGGGCATGAGCGGCTTCCATTAACACGCTGATTTGTCATTCGTCCCCGATGAGGCCTTCCAGATAGCGCATATCCAGACGCGACCGGACGAGGTCGGCCAGGCGGTCGAGCTGCTGCTCCTTGAAGGCAGCGTATTGAAACGCCGCTGACCCGTCGCCGGCGCGGAGTCCATCCCGCTTCAGTCCCTCGATAAAACTCCTGCGAAAGCCGTCATTGTCAAATATGCCGTGAATGTAGGTTCCCCAGACCCTTCCATCCCGCGACACAGCCCCGTCATAGCGCAGGCAGGCTTTCCCGGACCGGCTTCGGATCCGGAAGCGGCTCCCTTCCCCGCTGAGCACGCTTTCCCCCGATGAATTTCGTACCCCCGGAGCTTTTCGCGGGAGCGCCCTCCTGTGGGTCCGCGCATGTCCTCCGCTTCCACCTGAAAGGTGGCCTTGTGCCGCAGGAATCGGGTTTCCACCGAGAGCAGTCCCATGCCCTTTATCTCTCTTTTCCTGCCCTCCACTCCGTGCCTGTCCCTGATCATGGTTCCCAGCATCTGAAAGCCGCCGCAGATTCCCACCACGACGCCCCCGCGCTCATGATGTCGCAGGATTGCTTGGCCGCATCCGCTTTTCATCAGCCAGGAGAGATCTGCAATGGTATTCTTGCTTCCCGGAATAATGATTGCCTCGCAGGAACCCAAATCCCCGGGGCGATCAACATAGCTCAGGGACACGTCCGACTCCCCTTCCAGGGGTTCAAAGTCGGTAAAGTTGGAAATGTGGGGAAGCCTTACAACAGCGATGGTTGTGGCCCCGGCAGCGCTTTTCCGGTCCCTGCCCTCGAGGGAGACGCTGTCTTCATCAGGTATGACAATATCCTTAAAATAGGGGATGACCCCCACCACCCTCACCCCGGTTTTTCTCCTGAGAAAGGTAAGCCCCGGGGTCAGCAACGATGCATCGCCCCGGAACTTGTTAATCACAAATCCCTTGACCCGCTTTTTTTCCGATGGAGTAAGCAGCTCCATCGTCCCCACCAGGGAGGCAAACACGCCTCCGCGGTCTATGTCCGCTACCAGCAGAACCGGGGCCCGGGCCATGCGGGCGGTTCTCATGTTGACGATGTCGTTTTTTTTGAGGTTAACTTCCGCCGGAGACCCCGCCCCCTCGATGAGGATCAGGTCATAGCACCGCGTCAGCCGCTGGTAGCTTTCCTGCACCGCCTTGAATGCCGTTCTCTTGAAGCGGTGATAGGCGACGGCGGAATAGGTGCCCACCGCCCTTCCATGAATGATCACCTGCGCCCCGCAGTCGGTCTGGGGCTTTATCAGTACCGGGTTCATGTGCACCGACGGTTTGACGCCTGCCGCCTCGGCCTGAACCGCCTGGGCCCGCCCTATCTCGCCCCCCTCCCCGGTGACAAAGGAATTGAGGGCCATGTTCTGTGCCTTGAAAGGGGCAACCCGGTATCCCTGCTGCAGGAAGATCCTGCACAGGGCGGTAACCAGCATGCTCTTGCCCACATGCGAACCGGTCCCCTGAACCATCAGTGCCTTGGCCACGGCTGCCTCACCTATTTTTTTTCGCCCGGTACCAGATCGTCCCTGAAGAGACGGGATGAACCCTCATTGGCGCAAAACTGCCCGCACATGGTGCAGGTGCGCCCGTCGGCCGGCCGCCGGCTTTCCCTGATGGCCCGGGCGTCACCGGGATAGATCGCACAGCGAAACTGCTTCTCCCAGTCAGAGTCTCTGCGGGCCTTGCTCATCTCACGGTCCCGCTCCCTGCCCTTTTCCTTGTACTTGTTCATGTCCCCGATGTAGGCGGCAATTTTTGCCGCCTTCACCCCGGTGCGGACGTCCTCCTCCGTGGGCAGCGCCAGGTGCTCGGCTGGTGTGATGTAGCAGATAAGGTCCGCCCCGTACCGCGCCGAACTGGCCGCCCCGATGGCCGAGGCAATGTGGTCAAATCCCGGCGCGACATCGGTTGCCAGCGGGCCGAGCATGTAGTAAGGGGCCTCATTGCTCATGCGCTTCTGCAGGATGATGTTGGCCTCGATTTCATCCAGCGGCACATGGCCCGGGCCTTCCACCATCATCTGGCAGCCCATTTTTCTTCCCTCCTCGGCCAGCTCGCAGTTGATAATAAGCTCCTGCACCTGCGCCCGGTCGAAGGAGTCGTGTATGGCGCCTGCCCGCAGCCCGTTGCCCAGGGAAAGGACCACATCGTATTTTTTCAGCAGCGCCGCCACCCGGTCAAACTGTTCGTAGAGGGGGTTCTCTTTCTTATTGACCAGCATCCAGTTCACCATCGAGGTGCCCCCCTTTGACACCAGTCCCCCGTATCGGTATCCCTGCTTCTTCAGGCGCTCGATGGTGTAGAGATTGATGCCGCAGTGTATGGCCATAAAGGAGATGCCGTCGGCGCACTGCATCTCGATAATGTCAAAAAGCATCTCTTCGGAGAGCCTGGAGGGATCATGGTACGTGCGGGAGGCTTCGCAGAACGCCTGATAGAGCGGCACATTGCCCACCGGGATCGAGACCGCTGCGATGACTTCCCGGCGGATCCGGTCGAGATCCCCGCCCACGCTCAGCTCCATGAGCGTATCCGCCCCGCACTCTTCCGCCGCCCGCGCCTTCCGAACCTCCGCGTCGATGTCAATGATGTCCGATGAAGTCCCGATGCTCGCGTTCACCTTGGTGGAAAGCCCCTTGCCGATGCCCACCGGGGAGCACCTGCCGTTCCGGACGCCCGCGACAACTATTTTCCCCCCGGCAATCATGGTGCGGATATAGTCATCTGTGACCCCTTCCTTGTGGGCTATCTGGTTCATGACCGGTGATAGTGTGCCCGCGCAGGCGGCTTCCAGGATCGTTGTCATTTCCTGCCTCCTCGAATAGTTTTCTTTGCCCTTATGAGAGACGTACCGAGCCCGATCGGCACGGTTACCACTTCCGCCGCATGCAAGCGGGTCAGCATCACCTTCATTTCATCCACGCTGTAACACCTGCCGCAGGGCGTTCCCACCAGCATGGTCAGATTAAAAAGCGAGGCATAGAGTGTCTGCCCGCAGCCTGCATCAAGCAGGTAATCGTGGATGACCAGTTCTCCGGGAACGGCAAGGACACACCACAGCTTTTCCAGAATCAGCTCAACCTCCTTCTCGCCATATGCATGGATCAGGTTTGAAAGGAAGACCAGGTCATAGCCGTCACCGGGAATCGGATCTTCGAGCAGCTGGCAGGTGCGGCAGGTAATTCGTTCCCCCAATCCGCGTTCCCTGATCGAACGGCGCGCTGTTTCAAGCGACGGTTCGAGGTCGATCAGGGTGACCGACAGGTCCGGGTTCATCCCGCAAAAGGCAATGGCATAGCTGCCGGGACCGCACCCCGCATCCAGCATGCGCCTGAACTTATTGAGCCCGATGGCATCGGCTACGGCCGACGCTTTTGCCGACGCGCCCTCATCCATCGCGGCCAGGTAGTCGCCGAGCCGGTGGGGATAATCCTCAAGGTACGCAGGCGATGGCATTTTAGGCGTGCCGCTCTTTATCTGTTCGTCCAGGTTTTCCCAAAAAGGCCAGAGGTTCGAGGCATGATGAACGGTGCTGCCCCAGAACTCTTTCCCTCCTTCCACCAGACAGCGGGAAGCAAGGGCGGCATTCCGGTAACAACCGTCCTCCTGACGCTCAACCAGCTTTACATCAACAAGCACTTTAAGCAGGCGAATGAGCGCCCGGCCGTCGGCGCCTGAGCGTACTGCCAGTTCTCCCGGATCTCCCGCTCCCTTTTCCAGCAGGGTGAAGAGCCTGAGACGTAAAGCGGCAAAGAGAACTTGCGACACCTGATAGCCCAGGGCCAGCCCCGTAATGTACCCTCTGTCCTCTGACATCTTTACCATTGCACCTTACTGGCAGGTCTTACCTGCGGCGGAAAGGACACGGTCAATGTATGAAAGTGATTCCCGGATAAAACGGTCCTGCTGCTCGTCATTGCCTAAACTGCTGTCCCTCTCAAGCCGCAACAGCACTTCTTCAAACAGGCTGACCAGCCACCGGTTGAGCTCATCTGCCGCGCCCGCAGCCGGATGAACAGCTCCCCCTGCATAGATATGCTGCCAGTAGATGGGCGAATCAGGCTTCTCCATATGCTCCAGGAGGTGACGGCAGACCGTCCCCACTATATCGCTACAGACTTGGACCTTCCCATGCTTGAATGTGTAGCTTCCGTGATAGGGGCCCTCAGGCAGGGAATTGAGCCGGTTTCCCGTTCGCAGCCGCTCATACATTCCGGTGCCCATGAGTGCAATCCCGGGGTGATAGAGCAGGTCGACGGTCGCCGTGAGCCTCCCCAGCAGGTGGTGCGATCTGAGGAAGGAAAAGTTTTCCCGCAGGTCTGCCAGCGTCGAGTCAGGCTCAAACATAATGAATCCGATGTGCGGCTCGATGCCATGCCTGCGCAGCAGTGCCACTGCCCCGATATTGTGCTCCACCGTGGTCCGCTTGTTCATGCGATCCAGGCTGTCCTGCGATCCGCTTTCAATGCCCAGAAACACATCGCGCAGCCCGGCCCGCGCCAGCCGACGCAGCGACCGCTCGCGCACATCGTTCGCGCGGCATTCAAGACCGAAGGAAAGTCCCGCTTCACCTTCCAGACATGCGGCAATCGCCTCCGCCCGCTCCTGCCCCGCCTCACCCGGACCGAAAAAGTTTGCGTCGACAAAATAGATGTACTTCCCGGCAAGGAAGGGGAGCAGTGTTTTTACTTCCGCGCGAACATTTTCCGGGGATCGGCCCCGCCACAGGGGGTTTGCTCCGTAGAAATCATTGATGGGGCAGAACGAGCAGCTTCCGTAACAGCCCCGGCTTCCCAGTACGGTTCCGCCGCTTCTTGCCAGTCCTGCCTTTGTCCGGCGAGGAAAGGGCAGGGAATCAAGATCACCGATCACTTCCCGGCGCGGGTTCACCACACATTCCCCTTTCCGCCTCCACACAAGGCCCTTAACCCTGCCCGGATCAACACCCTTCCACCCGCTCGAACAGATATCAAGAAAGGTCATTTCAGGCTCACCCCTGATGACCGCCTCAATAAAAGGATACGCGCGCATAAGGTGTTCGGCGGCGAAGGTCGGGTAAAATCCATACGCTATAACCGGCACATTCACCCGGGCAGCAATCTCTGCCAGCATCTCTAAAACAGCGGGGGTGTGCTCCCAGCTGTACACCAGGTGCACGCCCAGGATGTCGCAGCGCCTGCCCGCAACCGATTCAGCCGCCGCGGAAAAATCATCCGCCCCTGCAGCGACGTCATGCAGCTCCGCTTCAATACCGCGGCTCTGGAGGAGGGATGCAAGATACCCCGAGAGCAGGGATGAGGAAAGCGGCGTGTTGGCGATGGTATTAAAATGAAGTGCGGATCTGCCCCGCGGATGCTCCAGCAATAGAACTTTCATATCCTTCTGGCAACTCAAGCACGTCCGGCTTCAGCAGGCCGGTCAGCCCGAATGTTTGCGGCATGATTCCACGAATCTTTGCGCAAAATGAGGGTTTGAGCCAAAGTGAAGATGGACATACTGGGCCAGGACATTTTTATAGCGAAACCCGTCCCGGACCGCCCTTCCGTCCGTCCCTTTTCTGACGCTGAAGGCATCACCCTGTGAGAGGCTTCCTCGCTCAAGCGAGGAATACCTGAACTGGTGGCCGCGCGCACATTCACCCCTGCTCGCGATGATGGTATCCCTCACCGCCCGTACGCTATGGTAACCGAGATGCGTAAGCCGCGCGTGCATCACCGTGGTATACGGGAAGATGCCCACCATTGCATGTGTTCTCCCGGCAAAGGTTCTGATCCCACTTCCCAGATACATCAACCCGCCGCACTCCGCGTAGACAGGAGCACCGCTGTCGGCAAAGCGCTTGAGCTGCCGGCGCATGGCCACGTTACCCTCAAGCTCCGGGGCAAACAGCTCGGGATATCCGCCTCCGATGTAGATTCCATCCAGGTGCGGCGGCAGTGCCCGGTCGGAAATGGGGCTGAAGGGAACGAGCGACGCGCCCATCTGCCGAAGCAGATCGAGATTATCCTGGTAGTAAAAAGAGAATGCCCGGTCACGGGCAATGCCGACACGCACCCCCGGCCCTGTCGGACGCAGCGCATCATGGGGATGCTCTGCGCGCACATGCCTCTGCATCACCGGTGAGCTTATCTTAAGCAGCCGGTCAAGGTCAAGACAGCGCTCAAAGAGCACGGCCAAGCGCTCAATAAAACCCTTCTTTACAATAAATTCCTTCGCCGTCACCAGGCCGAGGTGCCTCTCGGGTATGGTGATGGATGCTTCCGCGGGAAGGTGCCCGATGACCGGTATACCGCACCGCTTCTTGATGATCGCCTTAAGCCGTCGAAAATGGTCGTCGCTCCCCACCCGGTTGAGGACAACACCGGATATGACAACTCCCCGCTGATAGCGCTTGAATCCGCTGATTACAGCCGCGACACTTCCCGACATTCCCCGGGCGTCAACCACCAGCAGTACTGCTGACTTCAGCCAGCGGGCTATCTGGGCTGTGCTTCCCTCATCATCGGATCCAAGGCGACCGTCGAAGAGTCCCATCACCCCTTCGATAACCGCCGCATCCTTCCCCCGGCAGTGCCGCAGGAAGCTGCTGACCGTGTAGGACCGACCCAGCATCCAGCCATCCAGGTTGCGGGACGGCAGCCCGCAAACGGCCTGGTGGTGGCCGGGATCGATAAAGTCAGGCCCGACCTTGAAGGGCTGGACGGCAAGCCCCCGCCGCCTGAGCGCGGCCATGATGCCCAGGGCAACGGTTGTTTTTCCCACGCCGCTGTGGGTGCCGGCAATAATCATGGCTTTAGTTTTTACCGTCATGGCGCTCCACAACCGTTTTAAGCGCGGCAAGCAGCCGCCGGTTATCCTTTCTCCGCTTCACCGCCACCCGGATATATTTATTGCCCATGCCGGTAAAGGAGCGGCAGTCTCTGACCAGGATACCCCTTCGCGCCAGCTCCTCATAGAGAAGGGTGGATGAAAGGCCCCTGCCGGTTATCTTCAGCAGCAGGTAGTTTGCTGACGACGGCCGGGGCTGCAATCCCGGTATTGACCCCAGCCGCGAAAAGAGGTGGCCCCGCTCGGCAGCCACCAAGCGCCTGGTTTCTGCAGCGAATCCCCTGTCCGCCGCGCAGGCAATGCCTATTTTTTGTGCAAGGGCATTGACCGTCCAGGGTTCCTTGTGCCGGTTCAGCTGAGCCACCAGCGGCGTCGGGCCGACAAGGTAGCCCAGTCGTATCCCCGGTATGCCATAAAATTTGGTCATTGAACGCAGCACCATCACATTGTGCCCGCTGACGGCCCTTCCGGCAACGGAGTGGCGGGGCGCAAAATCCACAAATGCCTCATCAACAACCACCAGCACCCCGCTTTTCTTCGCAGCCGCAAGCAGCGCCCCAAGCACATCCGGTTCCACCAGCGCGCCCGTGGGGTTATTGGGATTGCAGAGAAAGAGCATGTCCACCCGCGGAAGAAGAGCACTGGCCTGCTCGGCGCGCACCCTGAACCCATCCCCTTCTTTCAGGGGAACCGTTTGTACCGCACATCCCGCCGCCCGCAGACTCCTTTCATAGTCAGAAAAGGCGGGCGTAAAGACCAGTGCCCTGCGGGGCTTAAAAGCCCGGGGTATGAGGTAGATAAGCTCCGTGGAACCGTTGCCGGCGATGATGTTCCGCGGAGCGCACCTCAGTGATGAAGCCAGCGCTTCCCTGAGTTGGTTGCAGTGCATATCGGGGTATGAGGACAGGAGTGCGGCCGCTTTTCTCAAAAGCAGGCGGACGCCGGAAGGGCAGCCGAGAGGATTAATGCTGGAGCTGAAGTCTATAATCGCGTCTTCATCGATGTCGTAGCGCTGACTGATTTCCCGGAGATTGCCTCCGTGCACCTGCATCATGAAAGCGCCCCCCGGTACAGGAGGCAGAGCAGCATCATCAGCGCTGAGACAAGATACATCATGGTAACCGCTTCCTGAATGGTCTTTCCGGTGAGAGGCCTTTTTTGCTCCCCCAGCAGGGCAGCATTCCTCAGGATGCCGTGGTACGAGGAAGGTCCGCCCAGTTGCACCCCCAGGGCGCCGGCCATGGCCGATTCCGGATATCCGCTGTTCGGGCTCAGGTGCTTCCCCGCGTCCCTGCGCATGGTTGCGAAAGCGCCCCTCCAGTCCCTGCGGGCGACAACGGCCGCGGCAACCAGCAAAAGCCCGGTCAGGCGGGCGGGAAGATAATTGGCCATGTCGTCACACCGTGCGGAAGCCCATCCCATGTGGCGGTAGCGCCCGTTCTTGTAGCCCACCATGGAGTCAAGCGTGTTGACTGCCTTGTAGGCCATTCCCAGCGCCGGTCCGCCCAGCGCCACGTAGAAAAGCGGCGCCACAATGCCGTCAGAGGTGTTTTCAGCTACCGTTTCCACGGCAGCCCTGGCTACCTCTTCGCCGCCGAGTCCGGCGGTGTCCCTGCCCACCACCAGGGCCAGGCTGGTCCGGGCGCCCGCTGCATCACCGGAGGCCAGGCGGGCGAGCACCCCCCGCGCCGCGTCCCCCAGCGCCCTGACCGATATGGTAAAATATACCAGCACCACGGAGACACAGAAGCCGGCGTATTCGTGCACCCGGAAGGAGGCCATAAGCAAAACCCAGACAGCGGCGTACACCAGGAGGACCACCCCGGCACAGAGCACGACACCGCACGCTTTCTCACCCGCCCGGTTGCAAGGATAGGCACGCAGCACTCGTTCGAAAACGGCTATCAGCCTGCCCATCAAACGGATGGGATGAAGACGCCATTGGGGATCACCCGCAACCAGGTCCGCAGCATAGGCAATGGTGAGCACGAGGGGGGAAGTCATTTCATCCATTCACCAGCTTAACCACCGCACCGCTCTCATAATAATCAATAATATTTATGCAACCATAGGATTGATCCATGCGTGTCAGGTGCACCAAATCCAGCTTGAGTGCGTCAAATAAAATAACCCTGTTTACGCCTCCGTGCGCCAGCAGCACAATAGTGCTTCCCGCGCGCTCAGCGAGGATGCGGGAGAGCTTCCCCATCACCCGCTCATGGACATCCCGGAAGCTTTCCCCGCCTTCGATGCGTCGGTGTACCAGGTCCTGCAGGCGTGCCGTGTATTCCTCGGGGTACCGCTCCATGATCTCTTCCTGGGTCATTCCCTCCCAGATGCCCAGATTGATCTCCCGGAATTCCGGGCATGAAATGGGTTCGATGCCGTGACAGCTGGCGATAATCTCCGCGCCTTTCCTGGCCCGGATGAGATCGCTGCTGAAAATGGCATGTATCTCCTCGTCCCGCAAGCGTTGCTTGATCCGCTCCATCTGCTCAATGCCATTCCCGGTGATGTCCACATCGGTCTGACCGATGTAGCGGAATTCCGCGCTGGCAGTGGTTTCGCCATGCCGCGCCAGGTAGAGCCGCGTTCTTGTTTCCATATGCACATCCTCAGACAGGTGCTGTCGGAATATTTGTTAGAATTTGACCAGCAGCATTATTAAAGCCGCCGTTTCGACCAGCTCGGTTGCAGCCCCCAGAACATCACCGGTGACCCCGCCCAGGGTGCGCCGGAAGTAAGCCGCGTAGGCGAGGCATGCGGCCAGGCTCGCGACGGCAACAACCGCCCCCTTGAGGGAAAACAAATAATAAGCAAAGGCACCCACCAGCAGGGAGGTGCACAGCACCACCGGCAGGGTAACCTGCCGGGTAAAGGTAAAACCGATGCCGCGGGTAAGACCGGCATAGTTTGCCCGGTAGGCAACAAGCAGCTGGGCCCACCGCCCGATCACCGGTACCAGCAGCAGTGCACTGGATTTAAGCTGCATGGGCATGGCCATCAGCGCGACGCATTTGAGCATGATAACCATCACAACGCACACGACCCCTATTGCCCCGACCCGGGGGTCCTTCATGATCCGCAATCTTTCTTCCCGGTCGTTCCCGCCCGCGATTCCATCAGCCGTGTCCGCCAGCCCATCGAGATGGATGGCACCGCTCAGGGCGGCCAGCAGCGCGATTATCATGCCGTCAGCCACGCTCTGCGGCAACAGTGCCGAGAGCGGGATGTGGGCGAGGGCGAGGCATGCACCCATGCACAGACCCACCAGGGGGAAATAGAGCATGGACCTGCCCACTTCCTCCTCGTTAACCTCCATACCCGGATTGAGGGGAATGCAGGTAAGAAACTGCAGGGCGATAATGAACGCACGCATCAGTGAACCGCCTTTTTTACCCCGGCCTGCTCGAAGGTCAAGACTTCGCGGAGCACCCTGATTCCCGACTCGATTAAAAACATTCCCAGTGCCGCGCCGGTGCCTTCGCCCAGCCGCATCGACAGATCGAGCAGCGGATCAAGACCCAGCCATTCGAGCACGATGCGGTGGCCCTGCTCGGCGGACCGGTGCCCGGCGAAAAGATATTCCCGTATGGCGGACTTCAGCGATACCGCCACCAGCGCCGCCGCACTGGAAATAAAACCGTCAACCACCACCGGTATCCTGTGGAAGGCGGAGCCGATGATCAAGCCGGCGATGCCCGCTATTTCCAACCCGCCCAGCTTCGCCAGGACATCCATGGGATTGCGCGGGTCAGGCCGGTGGAGATCGATCGCTTCCCGGATAACCTTCACTTTATGCCGGAGCATGTCATCGGTAACGCCGGTGCCCCGGCCGGTGACCTCCGCCACACTGCGGCCGGTCAGGACGGCGGTTATGGCGCTGCTGGCGGTGGTGTTGGCTATGCCCATGTCACCGGTACCGATCAGGGTCACCTCTTTTGACGCCAGGTCCTCCGCGATGTGCACCCCTACCAGAAGGGCTTTGAGCGCCTCGTCTTTTTCCATGGCCGGGAACCTCCTCATGTTCCTGGTCCCGTGAGCCACCTTCCTGATGAGCAAACCTTCCTGCGGCTGCAGGTCAATGGCCACGCCGATGTCAACAACCACCACGCTCGCCCCCGCCTGCCTGGCCAGAACGTTGATTCCCGCGCCGCCGCGGACAAAGTTATAAACCATCTGCGCGGTAACGTCCCGGGCAAACGCGCTTACCCCCTCTTCCGCCACCCCGTGGTCGCCCGCAAAAACAGCAATGGCTTTCTTCCCCGGGGCAGGATCGAGGGTGTTCCTGATACCGGCAACGCGCTGGGCAAACTCTTCAAGCCTGCCCAGGCTTCCCCGGGGTATGGCCATCAAATCAAGCCGGTCGCGGGCCTGCTGCAACAGTGCCCGGTCAAGCGGCGGTATGGCGTTAAGCATGTCTTCCAGTTTGCGCATCATCTGTCGGTCGTCACCTTCACGGCGAAGCGGGCTTTCCCTTAAGCCGCAGCGGGATACCCGCCACCAGTAAAAAGACCTCATCCGCCGCCCCGGCTATCTCCTGATTCGTTTTCCCAAGCACATCGCGGAACCGGCGGGAGAGGCTGTTGTCGGGAACGATGCCCATGCCGGTTTCGTTGCTCACCATGATTATATCCGAGGCGCATGTCCTGCACCGATCCAGAACCGCGGCCACCTCCCCCAGGATCTCATGCTCGCCCCTGTCAGCCAGCAGCAGGTTGGTAATCCAGAGCCCGATGCAATCGATGAGCACCACCTCATAGGATCCCCGGCAGCTCTCCAATGCCTGCACCAGGCGACAGGGTGCTTCAATGGTATGCCAGCTTTCCGGCCGCTCCCGGCGGTGATGTTCAATCCGCACCTTCATTTCATCGTCACCCGCCCGGGCGGTGGCAATGAACACCTTTCGCCCCTCCCGGCCCTGCGCCATCCTCTGGGCAAAGCCGCTTTTCCCGCTCCTGGCGCCGCCGGTTACCAGCGTTACGTTCGATGCCATGTCACCTTTCACAAAAAAACCAACCTTTTGAAGGTTGGGTGAAAAACCGCGGTTTGAAATGGTACCCTTCCTCCCGGAAGGCCTGCACGGGTCTGCGCGCCGC
The DNA here is from genome assembly GCA_963751515.1 of uncultured delta proteobacterium. Classification (GTDB taxonomy): domain Bacteria; phylum Desulfobacterota; class WTBG01; order WTBG01; family WTBG01; genus CAZWCD01. The sequence goes on along the minus strand of CAVVUR010000011.1, from coordinate 29,727 downwards.
GGGATAGGCGGCCCTGTAAGAGCCATATCACTGCATCAATGACCACACCCCGTCATCTATCGTGCGCAGCGCAGCACATACCCTGATTTATAAGTGATGTCCTATACTGCATGGTGTCCCCTTTGTCAAGCGATTTAAAGGGCACCGGTCATCACTTTGTTGACCTTGACAAACAGGTGACATCTTGTTACGTTCTTGCCGGTAACCATGTATGCTAACAGGTTGTTGAAAAACTCCCATCTGATTTGTGGCTCAAAGGGGGAGGGGCTTTTGAACAGCCTGAGAAAACTACTTTTTCAACAACCTGTTAAATAATTTTCTTCTCTGCGAACGACATGACAGAACCGGTCATCCAGGTAAACATACCCTACCGGATGCTCTTACAACATCTCGATTTTGTGATTGAGAAAGGGATCAATCCGGAGATTTACTTCAGCGGTGAGGCGCTGGACACCTGCCGGGAAGAGGACATGCGCAGGGTTTCCGATGCCCTGCATTCCCGCGGCCTGGGCATAACTGTTCACGCCCCCTTCATGGATCTCAGCCCCGGCGGGGCGGATGCCAAAATCAAGTCAGCGACGGTTGAGCGGCTGCAGCAGACCCTGACGGCCGCCGCCTTTTTTTCACCCCGGATGATCACCTTTCACCCCGGGTACAACAAGTGGTATTTCGACGGCAATATCCCCTTCTGGCTGGAAAGCAGCCTCCACACATGGCGGCCCATCGTTGAACGGGCGGGACAGCTGGGCATGCATCTCGCGCTGGAAAATGTCTTTGAAGAAGAGCCTTCGGGACTGATGCGGCTGCTTGATGAAATAGGCTCACCACACCTCGGGTTCTGCTTCGACATCGGCCACTTCAACCTTTTCTCCACTGTTTCCATGGAGGACTGGTTCACCGGCCTGGGGGCACACATGCGCGAGGTTCACCTGCACGACAACCGCAAGACGGCTGATGATCACCTGCCGGTGGGGGACGGGGATATCGATTTTGATCTCTTCATGCGGCTCGTCCATGACTACCGGGTATCACTGATCTATACGGTTGAACCGCACCGGGTGGAGGACCTGGAGAGAAGCATTGAGGGATGCAAACGGATGCTGGCAGGAACATCTCATCAGTGAGGCAGCCGCGGTCTGCAGGGTGCCGTAAAATACTATTGATTTAATCTCGTTGCCGCGCTGCTTTAATTATTTTTTAATCTCGCGTTTCATCACCTGTCCATGGCACACACCGCTCCTGATTCCGGAACCGCTGTTCAGTCAAGGGCAAAGGTTTTTCATGGCAGGATTGCCGGTTTAGATTTCCGGCACCACCCATCAGTTTTGCTTGACAACTTCGACTTCTTCGCACTTCAATAAATCGTCAATCTTTTCCTTGTCAAACCTCCATCTGCTTCCGATCTTGAAGCCGGGAATCTTGCCTTCATTGGCATACTTATAGATGGTTACCTCGGTAAGCTTCAGATATTCAGCCAATTCCTTGGTAGTCAGTATTTTACTCACAAGAGCCTCCTGAATAAAAACAGTTCATGCTTATTTACTCGGGTCAAGATTCATTAATCCTGCCCAATATAAATATCTTTTCGGCAATGCCTATAAAAACTTGAGAAAAACCATAAAAAACTCCCTATCACGATGAACCTCCGCCACAGGACGAGGAAAAAACCCGGTTTCCGCACTAAGCAGGAAACCGGGCTCACTCTGCTGCAAGTTATTTAAATTACGGTATAAAATTAAGGTATGCTGAGGCTGTGATTACAAGAAAGGATTACATTTTGTTTTCCGTTGCCCACCAGGCTTTCCATTGTTCCACTATGTCCTGCTGAACGGCTTCAGAAGAATTTTTAACCGACTGGAATGATTTGTCGGTTATCCTTTTCAACGCGGCCAGCGCCCCTTTCACCACCTCCTTGTCCCTGTCATCCAGGGATTTAACCAGGTAGGGCACTGATGAAACATCCTTGATATCCGCCAGCGCGTACGTTGCCACCTTTCTCACCAGCGCGGAGGTGTCCGCAAGTGCTCCCGCGATATAGGGAACCAGATCCTTTTTCCTCATCCAGCCGAGATAGATGAGCGCCCTTCTTCTCACATCCGGGTGCTGGTCCTGCAGCGCCCTGATAAGCTGGTCAGCCACCATGTCACCGCCGCATTTATACAGCCCCCGCAGCGCGCCCAAACGGACCCGGAAGCTTTCGTCTCCCATGGCCTTGACAAAGGCGTCACCAAGTGAGCGTTCGCCGATTTTGAGCAATGATTCTATCGCCTCAATCCGCACCTTCTCGCTTCTGTGGCTGAGCATGCCGATGATGGCATTGGGAGCAGCCTTCTCTCCATACCCTGCCGGTGCCCTGCTTGCAGCAGCAGGTTCGTAAGCCGCGTTACCCGCCCCGTCATCGGACCGGTTGCCAATGACACCTGCCTCGTCGTTCTCCTTACCCTGCATATTCTTTTTACCCTTTCTGCTTGATAGCCTATGGCATCTAACCGCTCTTTTTACTCTTCAGACAGTTCAAAGCGGCCCCCGGTGGTTTGTCCATCACTGTCGGCAAGGGCTCCGCTGATGCTCTCGATGGCTTCTTTGAGCTGCTGTACTTCATCCTCCAGCTCTTCCTTCTGCGCGACAGTGCGCTCCAGGGTATCGTTTAATTCCTGGATCTTCTCCAGGGCCTCGGTCCGCTCGTCCTCAACCGTCTTAAGCTCCATCTTCATTTCTTCCATTATGGCAAGTTGTGCCCTTAAATCATCAACAACGGCGGCACTGTCCTCTTTTTCCTTCCTGGTGCGATCCAGCGATACCAGGGTGGATTCAAGATCAGACTGCAGGGATTCCTTGAGAGCCTGCTCGGAATCAATTTCCGCTTCCAGGCTTTCTATCCGCTTTTCCGCGTTGTCACGCAGCTTTATTTCTTCCTGCAGCTTCTCATTGAGTGATTCAAAATCTTTCACCTCTTCTTCTAAATCCCCAATTCGCTTCCGGTACTCATCGCACAAATTCTTCTCGTTTTCCAAATCCTTAAGAATGCTTTTTAAATCCATTTCTAAAGCATCCTTGAGCGAGGCGCTGGTCTGCAGGTTTGCCTCCAGATCGCTGAGCCTCTCCTGGGTTTCCGCCTGTTCTTTTCTGGTACGGGCGAGATCCCTCTTGACCATTTCCAGGGATTCAACCTTCTCTTCCAGCAACCCCGCATGGTTTTTCAGGTCGGTAATGACATGGTCACGTTCCTCCAGTGTTTTCAATAAAGTCTTCAACTCTTTCTCAAGCGACTCTTTAGCCCCGATAAGATCATGCAATCTGGATTCGGCAACCTTCAGTTTGTTCAGATCATCCTGGTGGGACTTATCGTTCCAGGCGATTTTGTCCTCCAGGAACCTGATTTTGCCTTTCAAGTCCTCCTGTGCCTCCATGGTGTTGAGCAGCGTGTCCTTGGTTGTCGCCAGATCCGATTCCAGGCTTCTCCGCTGCTCGTCAAGCGAGGTGATCTGCCCTTGCAGAGATTTTATCTGTTCAAAGGCGTCGGCCTTTTCTTCCTCGCTGTATTTAAACTCGGACTTTACCCCCTGCAGGGCGCCTTTCAGGCTGTTGACTTCATCAAGCAGTTTTTTTCTCCCTTCCCGCAGTTCCGCCAGTTGAGCATTGGCATTTTTCAGATCGATGGCCAGCTTGTTGCGCTCCCTGGTGACCATTTCCAGCTGCGATTCGAATTTCTGAATCCTGGTCAAGGTGTTGCTTTTAAAATCATTGATCCAGCCGAGCGTCTTCCCGCGCCTGTTTTTATCCGTGCCGGCCGGATCACCCTGCGAGAGATCTTTCCTGGGATTGGCGTCTTCCATTACGTTCTCCTCTTAAATAAAAATTTGAAAAATGCGAAGCGATTGTCAAAGCCGGTAGCGTGTTGCGTGATATGCCTGGAAAATAAGATGCGCGCCCATTGCCGCGAAACAGAAACCACCTTTTTGGCACTATATACTGACTTATAACTTTTTACAAATATTTTCTCTGGCAGGTTGTTGAAAAAGTAGTTTTCCTCAGGCTGTTCAAAGGCTCAAGGGGGAGGGGCTCTTTGAGCCACAAATCTGATGGGTGTTTTTCAACAGCCTGCTAATGACCAAATGTCTCTTTACAACAGCCCGCTCAAATGGTAGAGTTGTATCTTACTTAAAAGATGCGCGGAATATGGTTCAAGCCCTTTCATCCCTCATGATCATCGACACATGCCGCCTCCATCACACCTGTTTTGCTTCAACACCCTGCCATGATTAACCTGCGCCCGCTCGGCACCCTCGGCGTTACGGTTTCAGAAATTGCATTCGGCGGCGCCGCCATCAGCGGTGAAGGCCGCGGCTATGGTTTCGGCCGCATCGGAGAGGAAGAGGCCCTGAAGTTGCTGGCAGCATGTTTCGACCGGGGCATCAATCTTTTTGATACCGCCCCGGTTTACGGGTTCGGACTTTCTGAAAAACGGATCGGCAGCGCCTTCCGGGGAATGCGGGATCGTGTCCTGATTGCCACAAAGGGCGGCATCACCTGGGATGACCGGAAGAGAATAAAGATTGACAATCACCCCCAAGTGATGCAAAAAATGCTCGAGCAATCCCTCAAAGATCTGGGGACAGATTATGTTGATCTGTACCTGATTCACTGGCCCGATAAAAATACCGACATCAGGAAACCCATGGAGTACCTCAGCCGGGCAAAGGAGGAAGGGAAAATCAGGGCCATAGGGCTGTGCAATGCGGGCCGCGAGGACATTCGCAAGGCGGGTGAAATTGATACCGTGGACGTGCTGCAGAGCGAGTTTAATCTTTTCAACGCTTCTGCATTTAGTGACCTGCGCGAAATCCTCGGGGACAACAAGACCGGATTCCTGAGCTGGGGTACCCTGGATAAGGGAATCCTGACCGGGCGCGTCACGCCTGAGCGGAGGTTTGATGACGCCGATGCCCGCTCCTGGGCTCCCTGGTGGAAGCATGAGGACCGGACCCCCAAGTACCGGGCCATGGAGAAAATAGGCGCCCTGCTGAGCGATGCCGGCCACTCTCCCCTGGAATTGGCACTGGGTTTCGTGTTACAGTATAGCGAGGTAAGCGCGGCCCTCTGCGGGATAAGAAACATCGGACAGCTGACTACCGCCATCGAGGCACTCAACCATCTTCCCGCAAAAGAGATACTCGACGAGGCGAAAGCGAGCGCCGATGAAACAATGGCAAGCTGCGCGCATGAAAGAAAAAAGCCGGGAGCATTAAACGGGCATATCCAGGACAGCCTGCATTGAATCGCGCTTTTCCAGGGTGAACTATGAAAAAACGGGTACATTGCAACGGATCAAACTTTCCGCCCTCTGCGTCCTCTCGATGCTCACATTTTTTTATGCGGCTGCCGACCGGGCATGGGCGGAAGAACAGCAGCCGGTCGTAGAGCCTGATGGCTTTTGCCTGAAAAGTACGGAGGGTAGAGCACGTCTCGCTCAAGGATTTCAGGGGCAAGAAAGTAGTCCATCTGGTGTTTTGGGCCACCTGGTGCCCCCATTGCCTTATCGAGATGACTAAAATCAGGGATCTGCACAAGAGCATGGACAGCGCCCGCTACGAGTTGCTGGCCATTGATGTCGGCGTCAACGACACCCTGCCGCGCATCAAAAAAATACAGAGCCAGTATCAGATTCCCGGCACAATACTGATTGACGGGTCCGGCGAGGTAACCAGAAAATACGGCATAATCGGCGTGCCCTACCATATCATCATCGGCAAGGATGGATGCATACTCGATCGCTTCAACGAACTACCCGCAGACTATCTGAACTATTTCAAAAGGTTCCTGCCCCCCGAAAACTGAACAATTTGCACATTACCAACATTGGAGGAAATTCACATGACGGAAGGTCGAAACCGGTTTGCCGGCAGGCATGTCATTATAACCGGAGCGGGCAGCGGCATAGGCCGCGGCATTGCCCATCGCTTTGCCTCCGAGGGAGCGCGGGTTGTCGTCGCCGACATTGACGGGATAGGGGGCACAGCGGTGGCCCGGGAGCTGACGGACAAGGGTTCGGAAGCCGTCTGCCTCCCGGTTGATGTTACAAGCGAAGATTCAATCAAGGGGCTGATCGATGAAGCCGTGAAAAGCTTCGGACCCGTGCATGTCGCTGTTTCCAACGCAGGCATATCGGAGACACAATCCTCCGCCCTGGAAATTTCTTCTGATCAGTGGGATAAGGTTTTTGCGGTGAATACCAAGGGATCATTCATGTTTTGCCGGGCGTGCGCCAATAATATGATGGAAAACGACATCAAGGGTTCCATGGTAACCGTATCATCTATCATGGGGCGAGGCGCAAAAAATATGACCGGTGCCTATGCCGCTTCAAAGGCTGCGGTCATTATGTTCACCAAATCCCTGGCAAAGGCACTGGCCCCGATGGGTATCAGGGTGAACTGTATTGCACCGGGGATGGTCAAAACCAATCTCTACCGGCCGGTGGAAAACGAGATGATGATGGAACGGGACAGCTTTGTACCCTGGATTATTGAGCAATGTGTGTCAAGCGGGCAGCTGCTCATCGGCCGTGAGGGAACACCAGAGGATATGGCCGCAGCGGTGGCCTTTCTTGCGTCTGAAGATGCCTCGTACATAACCGCACAGGTGCTGTGCGTGGACGGCGGCATGGACTGGTGCTGGTAATCACCGGTACACGGGAACAAATATATTTTTTGCCCGTCGTGCGGCGACGGCAGATTCATAAAAGGCATACTTTCTTACCGCCTGTATCAGCTTCATCAGGCTTATGCCCCTGATGGTGCCCCCCGGGCGGTTTTCCAGCATTTCGGCGGTTGTCTCATCAATGCTGAAGCTGCCTGTTTCCAGGTACCGGGCATAACCGGCGGCATCCATCCGAAACACGCCTGCCTCCAGCAGCGAGGCCAGCAGCTCCCCTCCCCCGTCCGCAGCCTCCCTGGTTTCAATGAAATTGTTTTTCTCCATTTCATGGAGGATGGCATCAACTTCCCTGCTCCGGCAGGTAACATCGTTCCAGCCCCACTCGTCGGACATGGTCTTGCCGAAGGTAACATCAGACAGCCGTGCGGTGTATGACGGGTAGCAGAGCAGGCATCCCAGATTGAGCGCGGAAAAGTTCCGGTTTGCGTCAGGCACCCGTTTAACCGTACCTTCCAGAAGCTCCACCGACGGGTTACCATGATCGTAAAACCACCTTTTAAGATCGGATTCCTTAAGATTCATCCCGGCCAGCAGCAGGTCCACCCCGCGGGGGCTGTTGCTGAAGAAGCAGGTCAGGCCGACCAGGAACCTGATGTTGCCGACCAGCTCACGGCACCGCCTGCCCGCCGGGGTATCCTCACGTGCGATAAACTGGGCCTTGCGCAGCGCCTCAATATGACAGGCATTGCCTACGACTGCAATCCGTTCTCCGGCGACCGGAAGCCGAGACAAAAGGGGATTGACCGTCGGCTTGGTAAAAGCGCATTCCAGCGCATCCTGCGCATCCACGGCCACCCTCGGCTTGGGATGCGCGCAATACGGCAGGTCGTGCATTTTGTCCGTCAAAAGGGCCGCATCGATCATCTTCCGCTCAAACAGGTAACGTATAAAGGCGGTGGTGGTACCGCCGCTGTAGCCGGCTTCGCGCACCTTCGCGTCAGCGGCGCGCGCTAAAAAAATCCGGGTGAAGTACCCCAGGAGCTCATCGTGGTTGATTACCCCGTTTCTTTCCGCCAGGCTTTTTTCTATGGCACTGTAGGGCATTTCCACGCGGGGGCATACCTCGTAACAGATCTCGCAGCCGCTGCAGCTGTCTGCAATAACCGGAAGGCATCCATTCTCAACCGTAATTGCATCCACCGGACACACAGCTGCACACATCCCGCACCCGCTGCACGCTTTCGTTTCGACGACCACAGCTATGGTATTCATGGCATTCATCCCTTTACCGGTTTGCGGCTCGTGTAGTGCGTCCAATACATCTTTGCTTAAGAAAGGCTCCTGTGCGTTGCAAATACCATGCTGTAGAAGAGGTTCAGTGGCTCAAAGGGGAGGGGCTTTTGACGCCACAACAATGTGTCTTTACGCTTACGGCACGACCCTGTGCCTTACGACTTAAACCGCAGACAGGCAGCTTTGCAGGGGCTTCGATACGGGCTGTTGCCATGCGGGTCTGTCGGACAAAGTTAGAAAGTGGCTGCCGTTCTAAAGGATCCGAATAATTTTGTTGTGGCTAAAAAGCCCCTCCCCCTTGAGCCACATATAAATAAAAGAATCAATGACGCGCTGCACTAGTATGACGCCTCAAGATTTTGGAGCATGGTGATAAGGTGAACAGGAGGGGTCACCAGGGTCAGCTCATCAGGTGAGAGTTTCAGCGCCCGCCTCCATGCCCGGTCACTCACGGTAAACACAGGCTCGTTGTCAATAAAAGCGCGGGGCAGGAGCATGCGGCAGACGCCCATACCCGCAAAGCCTCTGATCACGCTGCCCGTGGCGTAACAGTACGCCCGGGTCAGCCGGTGTACCTGCTCGGCAGTGGCCAGGATCACCAGCACATCTGGATGGGGAACGCGTCCCAGGGGCCCCATGAGAATGGCCTTAAACACTTCGCGGAAGCCGGGGAAAAGGGAGCGAGCCTCCCGCTCCGCCTTCTCCTGGATGGCCTCGGTCGGGAAAATGTTCACCGTATTCACATGGTAGCGCTCACTTTCCTGGCGATGGCCTTCTGTCATGATGGAAAGGGCCGGATCAAGCCCTGTCGCCGCGCAGCCCAGGAGGCACACGTGGTCATCCAGGATGGTATAAAATGTCTTTCCCTCTTCGAGCACTTCCCCCATCATGTAGCAGATGTTGTTCTTGTCCCCGTATGCCTGGAAATCAGAAGGCACCTCCTTACACTGTCTGAGGGCTATTGCCTCCTTGCTGATTTTCAAATCTTTCTTTAATCGATGCCTGAGAGACAAATCATCCATGTGCTATGCCTTTAACGGATTGGAACCAGGGTAATCTCAAAAAGCTTGGACCACAGCTTACCGGTCACAAACATGCGGTCATTCTCACCATCATAGGCAATACCGTTGAGCACATCGACAGGCTGGTCGTAGTCTTCAGCGCTCAACAGACCGTCAAGTTTAATCCAGCCGGTAACTCTTCCCGTTTCCGGGTTAATACGCGCGACTTTTTCAGTTTTCCAGACATTGGCATACACCTCGCCCTCGATATACTCCAGTTCATTGAGCATGCCCACGGGACCCGTTTCGTCATGAACGCCCACCTGCCCCGTCATCCTGAAGTCTGAAGGGTCAAGAAAATAAAGGGTTGAGCCGCCGGTGCTCATGATCAGGCGCTTTCCGTCATGGGTAAGCCCCCACCCTTCTGTCCCGTAGACAAACTGCTGCAGGAGGTCAAAGTTTTCCTTATCATACACGAAGCCCACGCGGGATCGCCAGGTTAACTGAATGATCCGGTCCTGGAAAATGGTGATCCCCTCCCCGAAATACTGTCCCGGAAGCGTGTGCAGCTTCAGCACCTTTCCTGTTTCCAGCTCCACCTTGCGGATCGATGAGTTTCCGTTGAGTCCGGTCCCTTCATAGAGAAAACCGTTCTCCCATACCAGTCCCTGGGTAAAAGCGCTCCGGTCATGGGGAAAGGTATTGACCACCTGGCAGGCATACCACGGTGTGGCATCATGATTGGAGCATGCAGAAAGGAGCACTAAAACCAGTGCAACCCGGCATGCGCAGGAGAAAAGCCTGGCAATACTGGACAACTTCATTTCCCGGGTCATAGTGTATACTGTGATTGCTTTTTCCTGCATTGTACCCTGTTTGGGGCTGGTTAGGCAAATAAAAGTTTACTGTATCCCGTCATGAAGAAAACTGTTTGACCAATCGGATGCATTACGATACTCTTTTACAACCAGCATGACCATGAGAAGGACCATTATGGAACTGCATTCCCCGGCGTCAGAACTTGTCCGGATTCTCTTTACCGCCCTCAACAGCCGCGATCTAACCTCCCTTGAGCAGCACCTTGCTGAAGATGCCGGTTTTGATTTTCCCGGGCCCGGCCTCATCCGCGGACGGAAGAAAATTATCCTCTTCTTAAAAATCCTTTTCAGAAAATTCAGCCGACTGACTTTTTCTGTACAACGGGTCATCGCGGAACAGGATTATGCCTGCGCCGTCTGGACCAACGAAGGTGAAGATAAGACAGGTATACCCTACAGCAACCGGGGCATTACCCTGCTGGAGATCAGGGAAGGTAAAATCACCTCTCTGAGCGATTATTTTAAAGACACCTCTTTCACCTCCGGCACATAAAATATTAATCGCTATATAATTTATTATTATCAATTATATATAGCTATTACATAAACTAATACATGAATATTACAGCCTTTCATGGCAGTCCCCGAAAAAACAGCAACAGCTCTTGCATGCTCCGGGAGTTTCTCAGGGGCGCCATGGAACAGCAAGCTCATTGTGATGAGGTTTTTGCAGACCGGGCTACGGTGACTAACTGCAGGGGCTGTCTGAAATGCAATCTGATACAGCGATGTGCCATAAAGGGGGATGACTGGGATACCCTGCGCCTGAAAATACTCAATGCTGATGTACTTGCTTTTGCGTCACCGATTTACTTCCATCATCTGACCTCCCCGCTTAAAAAGATCCTGGACAGGTTTCGCTCTTTCATGCATGTGCAGATAACCGGGGAGGGCCTTAACCACACACCCTGGCAGGAGTGGAAGAAGCACTTTGTGCTGCTCCTCTCCCAGGGATCACCCGATGCCGCCGACGCAAAGCCGGTGATTGATCTTTTTACCTTCCTCACCCATGCCCTGGGCCCGGGAAACAGCCTCCACACCATCGTGGGCACCCGGCTGGCGGTTTCAAAACAGGTAGCCATGTCACAAGACGATCTCCGCTCACTTTATCTCAAGCTTGAACTTCCCGCTCCCCTGGCAGACATGGACTATAAACGCAACCGGACACTTTTACAATCGTGTTTTAATCTGGGACGCAGGCTGGCGGAAAAAAATGATGTCTGACTTGCGCAAACGGTTTTTGTTTGGTAGATATTAATCATCACCACAATAATTGCCGGCGGCACCGGCTTTTGAACACATACCGGGTTGCTGCCCGGTCCTGTTCTCATGTGAATACAATTTTAACACAACGTGGTAAGGAGGTAGAACGATGCAATCATCAAAACGAAACACCATCATAGTGGCGCTGCTTGCTGTTGTTGTGCTGGCCGGCATTTCCGCCGCAGTTCAGGCGGCCCCTGGCAGAGGAGATGGGGCGCACCACCGGCCCGGTCATTTTATGCGCATCATCGACTTCCTGCTCGATCTCGATCTTAGCCCGGAACAGAAAAACGACCTGCAGGCAATTTTCACCGAAACGCAGGATACCGTCAAGCCGTTACTGGGAGATATGCACGAACTGCGGGCGGCAATGGATGCAACGTTTTTAGGGGAAGAAATTGATGTGGCAAAGGCATCGTCGCAGATAGAAGAGATGTCCCGGCTCAAGGCGCAGATAACCACGGCCGGTCTCACCGCCATGCTGCAGGCGGCGCAGGTCCTCACCCCCGAGCAGCGTCAGACCATCATTGATGCAAGGAATGAATGGAAAAGCTGCTTCACCCGCCTGCGGAACATGATGCTCGGCCTCTTTGGCGAGAGTGCCGTGGAGTAATCAGCCTTGTTATTTATATAAAAGCCTGGGCTGGCCTTCCAGCAGCTGTATCCAATGGTCAGCGATTCTTTTAAAGGCATCTTTAACAGCACTGGGATCGGCCAAGGCAACCATCGGCGTTCCGCTGTCACCGCATTCGACCATCCCCGGATCGAGGGGTATGTTCCCCAGGAAAGGAACCAGCATTTCCCTCGCCGCCTTTTCTCCCCCGCCCTTCTTAAAAAGATCGATGCTTTTACCGCAGTGCGGGCACATAAAACCGCTCATATTTTCCACAATGCCCACCTGCGGAATCCCCAGGTGCCGGGCAAAGGTGACCGCCTTCCTGCTGTCAAGCAGGGCCACGTCCTGCGGGGTGGTGACAATAATCGCGCCGGCAACCCCCTTGATCAGATGGGCCACGCTGAGGGCTTCATCACCCGTTCCGGGGGGGAGATCAACAATCAGGAAGTCGAGCTCTCCCCAGTCCACGTCACCGAGAAACTGCCGAATCAGGTTGTGCTTGAGGGGGCCCCGCCATATAACGGCATCGTCTTTTGACTGCAGGAAAAAACCGATGGACATGACCTTGAGGCCATAGGGGGTGGCAATCGGCGCCAGCCCTTCAACCGCGGCGGAGGGGCGTTCGTCTTCGATCCCCATCATCTTGGGAATGTTGGGGCCGTGGATATCAGCGTCCATCAAGCCGACCCGGTAGCCCTCCATGGCGAGGGTCACCGCCAGGTTTGTTGCCACGGTGCTCTTCCCCACGCCGCCCTTGCCGCTCATGACCATGCACTTGTGTTTTATCGACGCCATCCGCTGCCGGAGCAGCCCCTGCTCGTGGTCATCCTTCTTGTTGCTTTCGCAGGCATCATTCTTTCCACACTCTCTGCAGCTCTGCTTCTCATCGCAACCGTTCTCCGCCATATCAGCTCCTTGTTTGGATGAAATATAGTAGTAATCTGACGCGAAGCAATGCATCCCGGGCCTTACCGAAACCTGATCGCGACATGTGCATGCCCCGTCGGTGATCATCGCAACAAACCCATCTTTATGAGCCTGCCGCACTGCCCGGCAGGCAGCAAAAAAGTACTCAAGCCGGAGAGCGGCATCCCGATACCGTTTGTGTAATCTGTATGCCCTGATTGATAGTGTTTGACAAAGGTACTATATTTTTTTATTATATCTTTCATTGGGAGCAGCAGAACGGCTCATCCGCGCATATCCGAGAATCCCCTCATTGGTTACTTCATCCATCTCCGGAAGCGAAGCGTGAGGGGCACACCTTATAGCAGCAGATGCGCATTGGATTTGCGTGCGGGTCGACGAACATCGGCACAAGCTATACTCCACTCTTATGCAAATTGCAAATCATACTGACAGGATAAAAATATCCCTTGATGCGATGGGAGGGGATTTTGCACCCAAAACCACGGTCGAGGGCGCGGTGCAGGCAGCTCAGGAACTCAATATCGCCACCATCCTGGTCGGCAACGAATCCGTGCTGGCGGAGGAATTGTCATCCTACGATCATTCGGGGCTTCCCATTGAAATCAGGCATGCCCCCGAAATCATCACCATGGATGAGTCTCCGCTCAACCTGATACGAAAAAAAAGGAACTCCTCGATTCGCGTCGCCTTTGATCTGGTGAAGAACGGAGAGGCCCAGGCGGTTGTCACGGCAGGCAACTCGGGGGCGGCCTTAACCGCCGCTCTTTTCGTGCTGGACAACATCAGGGGCATTGACCGGCCCGCGATTGCCACCATCATGCCGACCCTCACCGGATCGGTGATTGTGATTGACGCCGGTGCAAACACCATCTGCAAGCCCTTCAACCTTGTGCAGTTTGCCCTCATGGGTTCCGTGTACGGGCAATGTCTGCTGGGAATAAACAATCCTCGCGTCGGGGTCCTCAGCAACGGCGAGGAGGATTCCAAGGGCACCAAATTGACCCGGGAATCCAGCGCCCTGCTGAAGGACAGCGCTCTCAATTACATCGGCTACGTTGAAGGCAAGGAGGTATTTAAAGGTGACGTCGATGTTGTGGTCTGTGACGGCTTTGTCGGCAACGTTCTACTCAAGGTGAGCGAGGGCATTGCGGAGACCATCATTGCCGCCCTTAAAAACGAGATTCAGAAAAGCCTCTCCTCCCAGCTGGGCTATATCCTGGCAAAAAAGTCCTTCGATGATTTCAAGAAATGGTTTGACTACGCCAACTACGGCGGTTCGCCCCTGCTCGGGGTCAACGGGGGCGTCATCATAAGCCATGGCCGGTCAAACGCTAAGGCCATAAAAAACGCCATCCGCGTGGCCAGCGAGCTGGTCCAACAAAAGGTCATCGAGCATCTCGAAGACAGTTTAAAAGAGAGCCGTGACCTTCACACCGTGGGGAAAAAGCACGGCATCTTAGAAAAGGTATTCGGGAAAGAATCACATTGAAAGCAACCATGAGGTCACTACATGCCTTGAAGCATCCCCGCAATTTTATACCACAGATAATCTGCTGAACCTTCTTTTTAAATGCATCTCATTAGAACGAAACCAGAGCACCTGTTCACCGCAAATCGATCGCTGCTTGACAAGGACTTGGTATCTTCTCTCTACAGACATTATTTTATGTCGGTTGTTTGAAGGTGTTTAGTCTGCATACGAGAATGCAATGTTCGCCCACCTTTCACCATTGCAACAAAAGGAGTTGATGGGATATGGATAAATTGTTTTATTATGCATTGTATCTTTTGCCGTGCTTTTCAATTCCGGGATTTTTAAACATTGCCCATGCTCAAGAACGCGATAAGATTATGCTTAACTATGCACAGTGTGATTTGCAACAGGCAATGGACATTGCCATGAAAAACAATCCTGAACTAACCGCCCTGGAATGCGAGCTAAGAGCAGCCCAAGCACGGATATCACAGGCAGGCTTGTTGCCCAACCCCACATTTTCGGCGGAATCAGAAAACTTTTCAGGAGACAGGGCAGGATTTAATCTTACGGAAAATACTTTCAGTATCACTCAACCATTTCTTTTGGGGGGAAAAATAGCGCTTCAAAAAAGGATGGCGGATAAGGAAAAAGGGGTCATTCTACATAATTTTGAAACAAAAAAAATAGATGTAATAACCGAGGTTGAACATGCAGTCTATGATATTTTGTTATTCCAGGAAATTGTGACATTTGCAAAAGAAAATATGATAAACGCAAAAAAACTTCATGAATTTATAGAAGAAAAAACAAAGAAGAAAAACAGCAAATCATATCAGCACGAACTCTTAAGCGCTAAACTGGAACTGGCCCAAGCGGAATTTGAAATGTATGATGCAGAAAATAATTTAGAAATCGCTAAAAAATATCTGACCACTTTATGGGGCGAACCCGAACGCTTGTTGGGAAAAATCACCTGTGAGCTTGACAGAACATTCCATGTGCCCGAGTATGACATATTAAAGGAATATGTCATGAAGAACAATCATGAGATTCAAGCCGTTGAGGCACAAAGAGAGAGAGAAGCCATTGCTTTGCAATTAGCAAAGGCGGAAAGAATTCCCGACATAGATCTGGGATTCGGAGTCCGGCAGTTCGCAGAAGATGACACCTATTCATTTGTCACCGGATTATCATTCCCCCTTCCCCTTTTCAATCGAAACCAAGGAAAAATACAGGAAGTGATAGACAACTCCAGGAAAATCGAAGCAGAAAAAAATATTCTCATCAACAAGCTTCTATTGCAATTGGGGGAAAATTATAGAAATTACCAAAACACCCTGCGACAAGTCACTATCGACAAGAACTCGGTTTTACCAATGGCACAAGCATATTTTGACTTGACCTTGAGGGAATATCAGGAGGGTATTTTGGAATATTTGGAGGTCTTAAATGCTGAACGAAAACTCACTGAGACGAAAAAAAGATACACCGAAGCATTGCATGACCTTCAGATTGTTGTCGCAACGCTTGAGAAATTATGCGCAAAAACATTTCACGGGGAAAAGGGGGAAGCATTTTGAGTTGACCCAGTCCGGGGCCACACCGGTTAATCGGCGTGGGGCTACCTCCCCCGTGCTTGACAAAGGGTTTTTTCCATGTTATTGAATTGTAACTGTATTGAACTTAAATACCCTCGGATAATGGACAAACCGCGTTCAGCAACAAAAACAGTCCTCATCTATATCATTACGCTCCTCCTATCTTTTTCAGGAAGTATAAGCAATTATGTGCTTTGTTTCGGTTCTGACGGACATATGCATATTGAGACAACCTTCAACGGATTTGATTGCGGCCATTACCTTTCTTCACCGCTGCAGGCAAACAGCCGCTCGTATCTGACACAGGATATTCCATTTACTACTGCCCCTTGCTATGCCTGCACCGATATCCCCCTTGCGTCTCCCAGCTATCTGCTGCAGCAAAACAGTTACAACAAGAATGCTCATCTTGAAAAAAAAGCCATTACCGTGGCGTGCCTTGTGCTTCCATGTTCTTTCTTCCCATGCCTCCCTCATGGATTACAACCATACCGGTTGCTCAATGTACCATTAAAAAGTCATTACACCCTCAATCAGATCCTAAGTAGTTGCCTTCGTATTTAAGAATCGTCGCCACCCTCTTTTCCAGATCTCATAATGTACCGATTGCTCAGGCATAAGCCTGGGCTGCTCATCTTTATCGCTCTCGTAAAGTATGCTTCAGGAGGTGTATCATGCACTACTTGCTACGCAAAAGCGCCCTTGCCCTTTGTGTGCCAGTCATATTCTTTGCATGTGCCACAGTAAAAACCGACCGGTTGCTGCCTACGCCTCGTCCGCTTGGAGCAAACATTCCAACCGTCACTGCACCTGCAAAATCGGCGGACGCCGAAAAGCAGCTGAGGACAAATGCAGTACCCTCGGAAACGCTGACCTTGCATGATGCACTCACGCGTGCCCTCATGCACAATCCGCAACTGGCTGCCTCATCATGGGAAGTGCGTGCAGGAGCAGCGAGAACTGACCAGGCGCAACTCTACCCTAATCCCGAGATCGAGGTGGAAATCGAAGAATTCGGCGGATCACAAGATCAGGATGACGGCGGCACCTCTTCTGATTCACTCAAGCGTTTCGACGGCGCAGAGACAACCGTAAAGTTCAGTCAGCTCATTGAGCTGGGAGGAAAACGATCCAAGCGCACGCGGGCTGCAACACTTGAACACAGTGTGCTCGGCTGGGATTTTGAAGCCAAGCGCCTCGATCTGATCACCGAGGTCAGCACTTCCTTCATTGAGGTGCTGGCCCTGCAAAAAAGGCTCCTGCTGGTAGGTGATTTAGTTCAAATATCGGAAGATCTTTTTAACACCGTTGCCGAGCGGGTCCATGCCGGCAAGGTTGCACCCATCGAGGAAACAAATGCACAGATCGCGCTCTCCAATGTCCAGATCGAACGGCAACGGGTTAAGCGAGACCTGGAGTCAGCGCGCAAAAAGCTCGCGGCAGCCTGGGGAAGCACAGTACTTGACTTTAAACAAGTAACCGGTGAAATTGAAAACGTATCCTCCCCACCCTCAATTGAGCAGCTGCTCAACGATGTGTCACAAAATCCGGATATCGCACGCTTGCAAACCGAAGTCGAACAGCGCGAAGCCGCTCTTGAAATAGCCAAGGCAGACCGGATACCGGATATCACTCTTGGGGCCGGCATTAAATACCTTAATGAATCCGATGACGAAACATATCTGATGGCACTGTCACTTCCGCTTCCCCTTTTAAATCGCAACCAGGGAGGGGTGCTTGAAGCATCATACAATATCAGCCGGGCAAAAGAAGAAGCTGCTGCCGCCGAGGTAAAAGTTGCCACAGCATTGCATGAAACCTATCAGAACCTTCTGAGCGCTTTTGATGAAGTAACCACCCTTCGAAATATTGTACTGCCCGGTGCGCATACATCATTCAACGCCGCTCGCGAGGGCTATAGGGAAGGCAAGTTCAGTTACCTGATTGTCCTCGATGCCCAGCGCACGCTGATTGAAACGGAACAGGAGTATGTAAACGCCCTCGTCGATTACCACACGTCAAAATCTTCATTAGAGCGTCTTGTTGCAAAGGGGCTTTAATCAAAGGAGGTAGTACATGAAATACAAAGGTAACCGTAAAACAACTCTTTTGTTTGCTGCCGTCATTGTAACAGTGGCCGCCTTGGTGGTGATGGTCAGGTGGCAGTCCCTTCCGGCGACAGATACATCCGCTGCCGCAGACAATCATTCAGCCGGGGAGATGCCATCCACCTCTCACCAGCATGAAAACGATACTGCAGAGGGGGATGAGGAAACTTCAGATCTTGATAAGCCGGTGGATGAACTGTGGAAGCTGCTGTGCGAGCATGCAATACCTACGCATGCCTGCGATGAGTGCAGGTATGAAATAGGCGTTGTCAAGCTCTCGCCGGCATTGCTCGGCAACAGCACCGAAGCGGGCCTGGTGTCCACGGTAATCGCCGAATCAAAGGACTTTTCGAGAATCCTTTCTCTTACCGGTGACATCAGCATGAATGAATCTAAAACCGTCCGGATCTCAAGTCCCGAATCCGGTATCGCTCGCAGCTTTATTGTTGACATCGGACAGAAGGTTGTCCCGGGTGACCGTGTCATCGAAATAGACAGCAAGGAAGTGGCAGAGGCCAAGGCTGATTATTTGAAAAAGCTTGCGATGATGAAGTTGGCCAGGAAAAATGCCGAGCGTGAAGCATCGCTTTTCGCAAAAAAAATATCCGCAGAAATTGAAGTGCAGGAAGCCAGTGCACAACTGGCCGAGGCGGAAATTGAATGGGCGAACGCCCAGGGCCATCTGAAAACCCATGGACTCACCCAGACTGACATCGACCGGCTGAGTCAGGGAACGCTTCATACCATAGACGGAGTATTTTCGCTGCGCACACCGATCGCGGGTGTTGTTCTTAGTCGTTCCATCAATGCGGGCGAGCAGGTAGATCCGGGTAAGGAGCTTTTACTCATATCCGACCTCACCGACGTATGGGTCTGGGCCAACATCAAAGAAGAGAATCTCGTCCAGCTTCAACAGGGGGAAAAGGTTGTGGCTGAAATCGAGGTGCCTGGCATGGGCGGAAAAAGTTACAGCGGTACCATGGACTTGGTTTCAGGCGATCTTAATGCTCAGACTCGTAATGCACGGGCACGCATCGTTGTCCCCAATACTGAAGGCCTTCTGAAACCCGGCATGTTTGTCAATATCCGTCTTCTGTTACCGGGAACACAGCCATCAGTGATCATACCAAAAGTGGCCGTTTTGTCTGACGAGGGCCGCCAGTTCGTATTTGTTCATAAAGAAGATGACTACTGGATCCGCCGTCCGGTTACCACGGGGGCCGGCTTTAACAATCAGATATCAATTGTAAGCGGACTCGCGGCGGGTCAGGAGATTATAGCAGACGGATCGTTTCTTTTGAAATCAGACGTGTTGAGAGAAAAAATGGGCGCAGGATGCGCGGAATAGGAGACAATAATGCGAACATACATAGAATACCTTCTCAAGTGGCGGGTACTGGTACTGTTTCTCACTCTTGTTCTGCTGGTAATAGGAACGGTTGCATGGATTCGGCTTCCCATCGATGCCTTTCCTGATGTTACCAATGTCCAGGTAATGGTCTTAACCGAAGCACCCGGACTCTCGGCTGTCGATGTGGAACGGCAGATCAGCTACCCCATCGAACTCCAAATGGGAGGCATACCCAGGGTTTTGCAGGTGCGCTCCCTTTCCAAAGCCGGCCTTTCCCAGGTAGTTGTTGTATTCGAGGACAATGTGGACATATATTTTGCCCGCCAGCAGGTCTTCGAGAGAATACAAACGGCACGAGATGTTTTGCCCCCGTCTGCCGACCCGGAGATGGGTCCCATTAGTACGGGGCTGGGTGAAATTTTTCAATATACGCTGGAAAGCAGCACGCTCTCACCCATGGAGCTCCGCACCATCCAGGACTACATGGTAACCCCCCAGCTCAAGCCCATACCCGGGGTAAATGAGGTAAACAGCTTCGGGGGATTCGTCAAGCAGTATCATGTCCTTGTCCGGCCCGAATCCTTGCTGAAATACGATTTATCTCTTCGGGAAGTCGTGGAAGCAATCGAAAACAATAATGCCAATGCAGCGGCAGGATTTATCGTTCGCGGGTGGGAGCAAACCTACATCCGGGGCATCGGGTTGCTAAAAGGAACGGAGGACATAGATCGCATCGTTTTGAGAGCACAGGATGGCATTCCCGTCTATGTTTCAGATATCGCAGAAGTAACGGTGGGCCATCAGCCCCGGCAAGGGACCGTGACCCGTGACGGGAAAGGCGAGTCTCTGGCGGGGATGGTGATCATGCTGCGTGGCGCAAACTCAAAAACGGTTGTCTCGGCGGTCAAGAAAGTCATTCCAAAAATTCAGATGAGCCTGCCTGAAGGGGTCACCATTAACCCCTTTTATGACCGCACCTCCCTCATCGAAGCATGCATTAAAACAGTCGTTGATGCACTGCTCGAGGGCGGTATCTTCGTCATTCTCATTTTGTATATTTTTCTTGCAGAATTCCGCACCTCCCTTATCGTGGTTTTATCCCTTCCCATCACCTATTTGCTGACCTTCCCGGTAATGCAATGGGCCGGACTCACCTCAAACTTGATGAGTCTGGGAGGCCTGGCGTTCTCGGTGGGAATGGTAGTGGATGCAACTATTGTCATTACCGAAAATATGCGCCGGCATTTCTCCGAAAATACCGACCATACCCTGCGCCGGGAGATAACCATCCAGTCGGTATTTGAGGTTGCACGGCCAGTGGCTTTTTCAATCCTGATCATTGTGGTTGTACTTTTTCCCCTCCTCTCACTGCAAGGGGTAGAGGGAAAGATGTTTATTCCCCTCGCCCTGACCATGCTCATCGCAATATTTCTATCACTCATCGTTGCGCTGACCATTATCCCCGTGCTTTCAGAAATAGTCTTGCAACAGAGACCTGAGAAGGAATTCAAGTTTATAACGCGACTACATAAAGGCTACCTTAATTTTCTTGACCGGGTGCAGCGAAAGTCCCGTCGCACCTTTGCCATTTCCATTGTGGTGCTCATCGCCGCCTGCTTCATCGCTACCAGAGTAGGGACCGAATTTATCCCCAACCTGGATGAAGGATCCATCGCCATTAACATTGTACGCCTTCCCAACGCATCACTTGAGGGATCCAAATCGGTAGCCACATTTTTAGAAAAACGGATCATGGCAACAATTCCGGAAGTATCTGCCGTTGTATCCAAGACCGGGCGGGCGGAGATTTCGGAAGATCCCATGGGCCCCGAGCAAACGGATATGGTTATCATGCTCAAGCCACGCAAAGAATGGAAAAACGGCCGCAGCAAAGCTGAGCTGGTCAACACGCTGCAAAACGAGATATCGGCCATTCCGGGCATACGCGCATCATTTTCACAGCCAATCGCACTTCGGGTCAATGAACTCATTTCAGGGGTGAAAAGTGATCTTGCGGTTAAGATTTTTGGCCAGGATATTGAAATACTGAAGACGTTTGCAGACCGCATCGCTGCCCAGCTTTCAAACCTGCGGGGTGCCCAGGATGTTAAGGTGGAACAGGTATCGGGAATGGAGCAGATTGAAGTTGAACTCAACCGTCAGGAGATGGCGCGGTTCGGCATTAATGTGTCGGATGTCAATGAACTTTTGGAAATTGCCATTGCCGGAAAAACAGCAACCACCGCCATCGATGGGCAAATGCGTATTGCCACGGTGGTACGTTTTCCTTCGGGCGAGCAAACAAGCATTGAAGATCTGAAACAACTGCTGCTTCGAGGAGCTACCGGTGAAATCGTCCCCCTTGCCCGTATTGCCCGAATAGCCCTGGTGGAAGGGCCCGCCCAGATCAGCCGCGAAAAGGGGATACGCCGGGTGGTTGCTGAGGTAAACATCCGCGGGCGTGACCTGGGCAGTTTTGTTGCAGAGGCTCAAAATACACTTGCCGGGCTCGAAAAGGAACTCCCCCCCGGTTACTTTATGGAATACGGGGGGCAATTTGAAAACCAGCAACGTGCCATGAAACGACTTTCCATTGTCGTTCCTATCGCATTGCTCCTCATCCTGCTCTTCCTCTATCTTGCCCTGGGTTCTATCAGGGATTCCCTGTTGGTCTTGTTAAACCTTCCTTTTGCGCTGGTCGGAGGAATAGTGGCCATTTGGGCTTATCGCATGCCGCTCTCAGTGTCGGCTGCTGTATCCTTCATTGTGCTTCTGGGTATTGCAGTTCAAAACGGTGTCGTATTGGTTGCCTTTTTCCGTCAGCTTCGCGATGAGGGTAAAAGCGTTGCAGAAACCATACATTCAGGATGCAAATTGCGATTCCGGCCGCTGCTGATGACTGCGCTGGTGAGCTTTATAGGGCACCTGCCCATGCTCTATGCCACCGGATCGGGTGCCGACATTCAGAAGCCTCTCGCCGTTGTCGTCATGGGGGGACTTATAACTTCAACCTTCCTCACCCTGGTGATACTGCCAACCATTTATGGATGGTTCGAAACACGGGCAGAAAAGCGGCAACTCAGTCAATAAACCCGCGGATACGATGAATGCTCCATGCGTTTAACAACCGCACTTCAGTAAAAGTGTTTTTTCTCTATTGTGGTAATTTCGTTTTGTTCCCTGCCTGTAGGCGTAATCCATAAATCAACCTTCTCTTCGTGCGAGGCCCTTTGCTATGCGACAATGCGATCAGGAAAAAAATCTGAACGACTGTACCTGTACCTATGGTTCATGCTCGAAGCAGGGCATCTGCTGCGAGTGTGTGGCCTATCACCGGTCCCGCCGCGAATTGCCCGGATGCTTTTTTCCCAAAGAGGTTGAGAAAACCTATGACAGAAGCATAGAGAGATTTGTAAAAGCCTGGAAGGCGAAAGACTAAAACCCGCCTTTTTTAAAAAAAATCGTCATTTTGTAAAATAATATTTGCTTTCCTTCTTCGTTTGGTTATTATCATTTACGAAATGGGTTCAAGGGTGATGCTTCACCCTGTGATGACACACATTAAAACAGCAGGTTTTTATCGAAGGCCAACAATGCAGAATGTACCAAAAAAAATCTTCTTTACCAAGGGCGTCGGCAGGCACAAGGAGGAGCTTCGTTCCTTTGAGCTTGCCCTGAGGGACGCGGGGATCGAAAAATCCAACCTGGTGTCGGTTTCGAGCATTTTCCCACCGAAATGTAAAGTAGTCTCCCGAAAGCACGGGCTGGAGGCGCTGACACCGGGAGAGATCACCTACTGCGTTCTGGCACGGTGCAGCAGCAATGAATTCAGCCGGCTGATCGCCGCCTCCATCGGCTGTGCCCTTCCCAACGACAAGAACCTGTACGGTTACTTAAGCGAGCATCACGCGTACGGACAAACTGAAAAATATGCCGGCGATTACGCGGAGGATCTGGCCGCGGCCATGCTTGCCTCAACCCTGGGCATTGAATTTGATGACGACAAGTGCTGGGATGAGAAGCAGGAAGTGTACCGCATCAGCGGGAAGATTGTTAGAACCACCAATATTACCCAGTCAGCCATCGTAAAACACGGGTACTGCACCGTTCTTGCCGCCGCTGTGTTCCTCTTTTAACCTGCCCTGATTTCAGGTTGCCTTAACAGCAGTAAATTGCGTATAATAGCAGCCAATCGATCCCTGACACTTGGATAACCCTTCTCACGAGACACCTCCGTGCGGGTTAATACCCTGAAAGTTATCATCCTGGTTGCTGTTGTCGCCCTGTGGCAGCTTGTATCCTCTTCCTCGTTTTTTGTGCATCAGCTAATCCCCTCCCCCTGGGAAACCGTGCTCAGCATAAAATCCCTCTCCCTTACGGGGTTGCCCCAAGGCTACAGGCTTATCACACATATAGAAGAGAGCCTTTACCGGGTGCTGTACGGTTTTTCACTAGCCCTCATTGTAGCCATTCCGTTGGGCATCATCATGGGCTGGTCAAAGGTGTTGAGAGAGCTGGTTACCCCGCTGGTGGAAATCCTCCGGCCCATACCCCCTCTTGCATGGATTCCCCTTGCCATCTTCTGGTTCGGCATTGGCCTTAAGTCCGCCGTCTTTATAATTTTTCTAGGCGCGTTTTTCCCCATTCTTCTGAGCACCGTGTCCGGCGTGCTCTCTGTTGACACCCTGCTCATCGAGGCTGCGCGAACCCTGGGTGCGCGACGCCGGGACATCTATGTCAAGATTTTGGTACCGGGCGCGACGCCTGCCATATACACCGGCGCGAGAATCGGCATGGGAATAGCCTGGATGACGCTTATCGCCGCCGAGTTTACCGGGGTCAAGAGCGGCTACGGCCTGGGGTATATGATCATGGTCGCCCGCGACATACAGCGGCCCGATCACATTGTTGCCGGCATGATTATCATCGGCGTCATCGGGTACACGCTGGACATCTGCCTGAGGGGAATTGAGCATACATTGCTCAGATGGCGATGAGCGGGGACGTTTTGAACCGTTTACCGGCAGCTCCTCATTGCCAGTCTGACAGCAACAGGAACACCTTCGAAAAACACAATGAGTCTTGAGCTTAGCGGCATACACAAAGTTTATTCGCAGGCACACGCGGGCGAAACACTGGAGGCCCTGCGGGACATCAATCTCACCGTCGAGGCCGGCACCTTCATGTCCATCATCGGTCCCAGCGGCTGCGGCAAGACAACCCTGCTCCGGATTATCTGCGGACTGGAACAACCCACGCGGGGCACTATCCTGCTGGGAGGAAGAAAGATCGACAAGCCGGACGGCAGCATCGGCCTCATCTTCCAGGAATTCGCCCTGTTTCCCTGGCGCAACGTCATGGACAATATCGGGTTCAGCCTGGAGATACAAAACGTCCCCAAGCATGAACGGCGGGAACGGGCATTGTTCTACCTCAAGAAGTTCGGTCTGGATGAGTTTGCGCACACCTTTCCCAAGGAACTCTCCGGGGGCATGAAGCAGCGCGTGGCCATTGCGCGAACATTAATCAATGATCCCGGTCTGCTGCTTATGGACGAGCCGTTCGGATCGCTCGATTCGCAGTCGCGCAATGCCATGCAGGAATTCCTGCTGCAGGTCTGGCAGGAAACCGGGAAGACAATCATTTTCATCAGCCACAACATAGATGAAACCGTCTTTCTGAGCCAGAAGGTAATCGGTTTTTCCCAGCGGCCCGGCACCATCAAACTCGATCTGCCAATCGACCTTCCCTATCCCCGGGAGCGAACGGGCCAGGATTTTAACCGCTACCGCAAGACGATTCTGGATTACCTGTCACAGGAAAGGAACCCGCGTGCCGGCCGGCAGTAACCGCGGTGATGTGAACCGCCATCTTTCCGTTCATCTCCAGAGCATGGGGCTCAGGATAGGGGCGCCCCTTGAGCGCAGAAAGGGAGGCGCCGGACCCGCAGAGGGCATCACCATCATTCTCAACGGAAGGCCGTTAACCGTTCCCACCCTCGGCAGTTTCGTGTCTGCATCACCCTATTCGCTCCACAGCCGCAATGGCGAGCACCATATCTTCAGAGATGGCAGCCCTCTCAGTCAGGTTACCGTCCCTGGCATACCTCGCTACTATCAGCTTACAACAGATCAAGGTATACCCTACAGCTCCATCGCGCTGCTTCACGGCAACCGCTGCCTGGGCTCGACTGTCTATCAAACCTGCAGGTACTGGAATTCACCCCAACGTTGCGCCTTTTGCGGCATCGAGCTCTCCCTTCGGAACAGTTCAACCGTTCACACCAAGAGCCCGGAGCAGCTGCTCGAAGTTGCGCAGGCCGCTTTACGGTTGGACGGCATCGAGCACATAACCCTGACCACCGGCACCCAGGCGGACGAATCGGAGGAAATTACCCATCTCGCCTCGTGCTGCAGTGTCATAAAGTCCCAAACCTCGCTTCCCATGCATGTGCAGATCATGCCCCCGAAAGATCTGAGGCTGCTGGAGCTGCTCAAGGCATCAGGAGCCGATACCGTCGGCATGCACATTGAGAGCTTTGATCACAATGCGCTGAGGAAGACGGCGCCCTGCAAGGCAGCACTTGACAGGGACCGATTTATAAGCAGCTGGAAGGAGGCTGTGGCGATCTTCGGCAAGAACCAGGTCAGTTCATTTATCATTGCCGGGCTGGGTGAAATGCCCGACTCCATCATCGAGGGAGCTACCCTGCTCTGCGATCTGGGGGTTTATCCCTTCATCGTCCCCTTGCGACCCATACCCGGGACAGCCCTTGAAGCGCACATTCCTCCTGAACCCTTACAATGATTGATATCTATGAGCAGGTATCTGCGCTCCTGAAAGAAAGTGGTCTTTCCTGGAAGCAAAGCACGGCAGGCTGCGTGCGCTGCGGCGCCTGCTCAGGTCTGCCTGATTTTGAGAGAGGATAGATACGGTAGGAGCGGCTTTAAGCCGCGCACTCATCTCGCAAAAATGCACGGTTGCGGCAAACATACATTACTGAATCAATCTTACAATGCAAAGTTTGCTGCAAACAATTTTTCTTATTGCAAGATATATGGACTATCCCGATACCGCAGGTTACATCTGGTATTAAAAAAACCCCCGATAGTAGTACCGAGGGTTGTGATATGCTCCTTACCTATCAAATCATCTTACTGACACATCGGGCAATCACTTCTTAAAAACTCTTCCTTCATCATCACCAAGTCAGACAAGTCAACAGTGTTATCATAGTTACAGTCAGCTTCGCAGGATGGCTGTTGGCTACAGTTCCACATAAACTGCTGTTTCATGATAACCAGATCAGCAAGATTAACTTTTTGATCAACATTACAGTCTGCATGGCATTCACAGGCATCGCCACAACCATTCCCGCCCGGCGGGTAAGAATCTTCCTGACCAGGATTATAGTTATTTGGGCAATTGTCCTCACTGTTATTGATCCCATCATCATCCTTATCAAGGTTATAGGCATATTTCAAATCACCATTAGTACTATCATAATAGCTGATATGGGGATTATCTTCGCTGTCAAGGATAAGAGAGTTGTATTGTCCAACATCACCGTCACTATCCACGATTTGTATATGCCACTCTTCATTATAGTAAGCATATTTTAAGTCACCATTGGTTTTATCATAATAGCTGATATGGGGATTATTTTCACTGTCAAGGGCAAGAGAACTGGAAAATGGTGCATGCACATTATAACCAACACTATCTACTATTTCTATATGCCAGCTGTCATCATGATGAGCATATGCCAAATTCGTGTTCTGGTATCCACCATAATCCGAATAACTGATGTGGGGATGACCATTGCTATCAATTGCCAGGGAATCAGCACCACCAGTTCCTACTAGTTCTGAATGCCAGATTCCATCATAGTAAGAATAATACAATAAACCATCCATATCAGAATAAATAATGTGAGGGTTATCATTCAAATCAAGGGCAAGAGATGAAATCATTCCATCATCATTCAATAGCTCAGTTTGCCAGATACATGGCATGCCATACTCCCAACTACACCATGTGTATATCATGTAATAATTATCAGGCCACATCGTGTAGGAGTAAATAATATGAGGGTTATCATTGCTATCGACAGCAAGAGAAGTTACTTGGTGATCCCGTACACCACCACCATCAACCACTTCTTTGTACCAGGTAGAATGTAATTCCATGTCACACCAGGTATATTTTAAAGAGCTGTTAATTCCATCAACATAGCTGATGTGAGGATTATTGTCGCTGTCAACAGCGAGTGAGATTGATTGCCCTGTATAATCAGAACTATCAACTACTTCTGTGTGCCATATACCATTATAGTATGCGAATTTTAGTTGATTTATTCCCGCATAGCTTATGTATGGATTGTTGTTACTGTCCAATGCAAGGGATGTATTTACTCCTACTGTCCCGTCTTCATCTGCTATCTCCGTATGCCAGGCTGCGTTAACTGGTATGCCGTGAAGGAGAACACAAAAACCAATTACAATAAATACCAAAGGTTCTAAATATTCTTTCATTGCTTCACTCCCACATTAAAAAATCCCACCTGCTCAACATATTTGCTGAGTCAAAATGGGATTGTCTATAGCTCCCGGAACTCATAGGATGGCTCCCCTCGATGGCCGATATAGATAAAATTAAATCACAATTTTCTCATTTACGCAATACATTTTTTCATTACTCGCCTAGAGCTTACAAGTGGAATCATGGGTAAATCACAAGGGAGGATTTGTGTCTACTACTACCATACTGAGTGAATTGTGGGAGGCAAAAATACTCTCTACTACGACATCAATCTTGGAGTAAAAATTTTCTGAACACTACTCCCTTATTTTGCAAGTATTCTGCAATAATGCCGCATTCATAGATACAGTTAGTATTACAAACTGTTTCTTCCTTAACATAATCAAACATAGTTGTAGCAATCCTGAAAATCAACCTCAATCGAGGCACCACAACATCTGGCATCTGATATATGCAGGAAGCTACGCAGCAACTATATCACATGGTTCAAGTTAGTTTGCCTTGGGTAATGAAACCGAACTTGATAATGATTCAAAATTGTTCTATAGATTGGTTAACAATGGAACAAAGATATATAAATTCTACTATGACTTAAAAGTTCTATTACGAGGAGGAAGAACAATGCAATGGGAAAAAGATGCAAAAGAAGTAGTTGATGGCATACCGATGCCTGAGATCATGAAAAATATGACCATTCTTTATGCAGAAAAACTTGCTCGCAAGAATAAAAAAGACAAAGTATCGATGGAAGAAGTGGTGCAAACCCGTGATGACTACTTTGAGCTATTCGGGGACACCTTGATGAAACGATTAAAAGAAGTCCGTGAAAAGGGCGTATCAGATGATGCCATTGATCCAGTCATTCCGCTCAACCAAGGACCCAAGCTGTACCAGTTTGAACTGTGCCACATGCGATTTGTTGGATGTACGCGGCAGTTGATTGATGTAGTGGAGCTTGCTAAAAAGATTGATAAGAAGATGCAAGAGTGGAATGTAACCGAGATGATTGCCGACAAGTTTGATGTCCCTTTTATGCCACATACCAATTTTACCGTTTCTATCTCCTCATGTCCCAATAATTGCACCGCAGCCGAGGTTAAGGACATCGGTATACACGGCGTGGCTGTTCCTGCGTTCAGTCATCCTGAAAAATGTACCCAATGTGGTAAGTGTGCTGAGGTCTGTATTGATAAAGCAATCATAATGGAGAAAAAGGGTCCCGTTATCGTTGAGAAATACTGTAAGCTCTGTGGTGCCTGTGCTATTGAATGCCCCGAGGGGGCAATGACCATTGCGGAGAGAGGATACCGGGTGATGGTGGGGGGCCATTTTGGGAGATGGCACCACATTGGCAAGGAACTCTTCAAAATGGGTGATGAAGAAAAAGTGTTTAAGGCATTAGAGGCCGCGATTAAACTCTTGCGAGAGAAAGCAAAAAGTGAAGAACATCTCTATCACATGGTTGAACGATATGGGCTGGAGCCCCTTTACAGAGAGCTCATGTAATCTATTTCACTTGACCAAAGGAGACATCTATGTGTGAGGAATTTAAGGAATATAAAGTATTTCTCGAGATTGCCGAGGTTAAGGGTTACTGTGACTGTAAGCATAGGGTAGGACAGAAATTTGAGCTATCGGTTACTAATCCAGGGGGACTTTGTGGAACCTTTTTTGCAGCATCTCTTCCTTGGATTACCACTTTCCAGTACGGGGGAAATATTCCGTTTTCTCTATTTGCAGGTATGGATAGAGATTCTTATCCTCTGCACTGTCCTGATGTAGTCAATATGGTAAGTGGGCGGATGACCAGAACATTCCATAAGGTTTGGGATGATGCGGAGGTACAGCGTGTAGTTGAAGAAGCTATGAAGGAGATGGATAAAGATTCTAAATGATGATAGCAATTTTCAAAAGAAGGCGTGGGCTTTTGTGGCTCCTATCTTTTTTTGGGCAGTCAATTCATGTTACACTTTCTATGTCATACTCGACAAGTGGAGAACACATCATCTCTTTA
>CAVVUR010000010.1:0-210464 GCA_963751515.1 uncultured delta proteobacterium | reverse complement strand
TGACATTTTTCAACAAAAAATCAGCTATGAAAATTGGTTTAAATTTATCTTGACAGCACCCCAATTTTTTATTAAAAAAGATGTACGCTTGAAAGTAAGGTACAGTTTAAAGCGTTTTTATAATTAAATAGAGTTTCAACGGGTCTTAGGAACAATTGTTTCTAGAGGTTAAATTCTGTTGATAGCCGGGCCGCTATCTGAAAATTCAGAGGGCGTCCATTTTCTTTTTTCAGGACAGGAAGAGTGAAGGAGGAACTAACGAGTTAATTATAAATTGCTTTACTACAATTAAATAGAGTTTCAACGGGTCTAGGAACGATTGTTTCTAGAGGTTAAATTCTGTTGATAGCCGGGCCGCTATCCGAAATTTCAGAGGGCGTCCCTTTTCTTTTTAGGACGGGCACAGTGCAGGAGGAAGTAACGGGTTAATCATAAATTGCAATAATGCATTTTAATAGAGTAGCAACGGGTCCAGGAACGGTTGTTTCTGGAGGTTAAATTCTGTTGATAGCCGGGCCGCTATCTGAAAATTCAGAGGGCGTCCCTTTTCTTTTTTCAGGAGTCAGATTCTGGGACTTTATTAAGGTGTGAGCAGCATACATTCATTGATTAAAAAGAGGAACAAAGGTGAAATCCTTCAAGGAAGTGATATTAGGTCTTTGTATAGGTGGTGGTTTTATCTTGATTTTAGCTGGTATCGAAGCCGCAAATCTGGGAAACAAGTGGTATCCTGCATATTTCATAAGTGGTGCTACCATAGCAGTAGGATTCCTTAAACTCTCAACAAGAATTATCAAATAGTAAGAAGTGGTGAAAACAAACAATCATTATTTGAAAGGAGTTACGAAGATGCCAAATTTAAAAGACTTGTTATTAGGTATTTGCATAGCTGGTGGCATTATATTGATTTTACTGGGTCTGCAAGCCGTAGCGATGGGAAATAAGTTGTGGCCTGCATATTTGATAGCCGGCGCTATCATTGCCGCAGTATTCATTAAAGTCGCAATAAATGATTATCAAAAGGGGAAAATAGAAGCATGATAGATTTTATCGTTGCAAACGAAGAGATTTTTATGGCTCTGTTCGGAATAGCATTTCTGGGTATGCTGATATGGTTATCATGGGCAAGCAGAAGGAATGATGCAAAGAAACAAACTGATGCGAATACGGAAAAACCGGGGTTTTCAGAAAAAAAGTAATGAAGAACCAATTTTAATTGATTTCCCCTACTATATTTAAAAGGAGGATAGGAGAATGATGGAGTTTATCATTGCAAATAAAGCAATTGTTATTGTTGTATGCATATTCGCAGTTCTGTGTGCTTTTATGTTCTTTATATCACCGACCGCTAAGAAGTAGGAGGATATAAAAAGGAGGGATTTTGCCCCTTGTTACAAAAAGAGTAGAATAGATTTCTGATTCGACATCAATGCAAAAAACAAGGTTATGTTTGTTTTGCTATTTCTGTAATATTTACCCATATTGTATGTGGCATTTCAGATAAAATATGTAGCCTTCTGGAAACATTCTTGAATGTATGGACTCGAACCCGTGAAAGTATGTATTACTGAATGTATCTTACGAAACTTGATTATTCAATCATACTTGCAAAAATACGCACCTCGCCTTCTAAGAAGTTTCCTATATACTACGAACACAAATATCAATCCTCTATAAACCCTTCAAGGAAAGGAGCATTGCCATGAAAGTATCACACGCCACAAAGTATTGTCTCGATTACCATGCCCAAAATTCCAAAAAAAAACACAACGGTCAACTACCAGGTGCTGCTCGCACGATTTAATGAGCAATTCAGTGAACGTGACCTGCAGTCCATAACCCCGGAAGAAATCCTCACCTTTTTAACCCGCCTGAATGGAGATACCAAGCAAACGACCAAGCGTCTACGCTATGCCATGCTCAACGCCTTTTTCAATCTCATCAAGAACACCCTGGACGAGACAATTCCTAACCCTTGTGACACCCTGATGTTAAAGAAAATATTTAGAAGCACCAGGGGTATTCAGTGGACCATATTCGAAAAGGAGACCATTGATGAGATAATCTTCAAAACAGCAAAGTTGCGGAATCGCCTCATGCTTGAACTTATGGCCAGGGGCGGGATGAGAATAGGAGAAGTGCTTAAAATCAGGTCCCGAGATGTCGAAGGCAGGAAAATCATGCTCCATGCTCCTAAGAGTGGGAGGGAAACAGAGGTGGTGTTTATTCCTCAAAAGGTAGCAGACCGACTGAAGGAATACATCAGGGTTAAAAACATCGACCCGGATCAGCGCATTTTCCCTTTGACCTATGCAGGTGGCAGAGAAGTGGTACGAAGGGCCGGGAAACTTGCAGGTGTTGCCCTTAAGTCCCATGATCTCAGAAGGCATGCTGCAACCTATGCCTCCCGGTCAGGGACCCCGATTGAGATTGTGAGCAAGGTCATTCTGAGGCATGCCAATCTATCTACTACCCAGCGTTACCTTGGAAAGGTGAGCGATACGGAAGCGGTGAGATGGATTGAGAACCTTTATGGCTAAAAACAATCATGCCGGACTGATTCTATTGGGATGCCCCGGTTTATTGCTTAATGTCAATACCGATCATGACGCTTAAGGAACTGCACAGCATACGAACCGTATCGTGGGCATTTGCAATAATCCATATTTTTGCAAAGATATATGGACTATCCCGGTTCCGCAGGATACATCTGGTATTTATGCACATAAAAAAACCCCCATATTACTACCGAGGGTTGTGATATGCTCCTTACATGCAAAATCATATCACTGACAAATGGGGCAATCGCTTCTCAAAAATTCTCCCTTCATCATGACAAGGTCAGACAGGTCAACTTTGTTATCATAGTTGCAATCTGCTTCGCATGATGGATGCTGGGTACAGTCCCATATAAACTGCTGCTTCATTATGACCAGATCAGAAAGATCAACATTTTGATCATCGTTACAATCTGCATGGCACTCACAGGCATCGCCACATCCGTTGCCACCTGGAGGATAGGAGTCTTCCTGGTTCATGCTACAAGACCCTTCAACGCCACAATCGCTCTGTGTGGTACAAACTTCTATAACGGGCCAAGAATAGCATGCTCCCAGGATAGGCCCATTTGGAGCGGAGGGACAATTGTCATTAACATCCAAGATTCCATCGCTATCATAATCCTCATCACACACATCACCTCGTCCATCTCCATCACCATCTTCTTGTGTCGGGTTGTAACCATATAGACAGTTATCTTCTAAGTCAAAAACTCCATCAGCATCTGTATCGTTATGTGCATAAAGATAGGCATTGCCAAATTCTTCACCTATAATTATGAAATTTTGGCCATTTCCTTTCATGTCTCCAACATAAGATACTGACCACCCAAAATAAGAAGAGGAAGGCTTAGAAAAAATTAACGCAGGTTGGTCGGCAACACCTTCGGCAGAACCATAGTAGATAGCTGCAAAATTACCATAGGGGCAACCGATAGCTATATCATCAAAACCATCAAGATTAAAATCACGTATACCCATAACTGCAGCGCCAAATCGCACATTATATTCTGGATGCGGATTATCAATGATTGTGTTTGGAGAATCAGAAAACCCTACAGCCGATCCATAATAAACGTAAGCTTTGCCTTCAGCCTCATATTGATCATCTATCATCTGACAACCAACCAAGAGATCGGCAAAACCGTCATCATTTAAGTCGCCAGCTGAGGCCACGTTACAATTGCCATGTATATCAGACGGTGGAACTGAAATCACTTGAGGTTCCAGTATAAGTCCGCTAGCTGAGCCTTGATAAACATAAATATCTAAAGCAGATACCGCAACGTCGTCAAAGCCATCATGATTAACATCTCCTATAATTGATAAGTTTACATAGCCTGTGTCAGGCTCAGACAATGTAATAACTAAATTCGGATTCTCAGCTATACCTGATTGAGAACCGTAATAAACGCAGAAATATCCCGGATACGCACCACCAATAATAATATCGGAAAAACCATCCCCATTGATGTCATTACTGCTTAACCTTGTCGCTATCCCATGACCAAAACCACCATATCCATCAGGAGGTGTCAGTGTTTTGACGGGAGAGCTATCTAACCCCTGTGGAGTACCCATATAAAGATAAACCTTTTCGATTCCCCAAGCCGTGGCCGCAATAAGATCATCAAATCCATCATTATTGACATCGCCAGCCGAAGCAACGTAAAAGCCCCCGTTTTCACCACCAGGATCGGTAAGAATCTGATCTGGTGTTGTCGGAATCTCGTTGTTTCCGTAATATAGAACAACCCCACGATAGCTATTACTTGCTACAGCATCGCTTAGGCCATCCCCATTAAAATCACCGGACGTTACTGACCACCCAATTCCATATAGAAAGGGGGAAATCAAAGGTATTCCTCCTATAAACTCTATCACGTTATCTTCGACTTCTGCTAAGGCAGCAGAGAGGGATAGTGAAAATATAAATGAAATCGTTATTGCTGTAACCAATTTAATTCTTTTCATAACCACATCTTTTTCTTGAAAGAAAACAGCCTCACTTTTACATCAGCACTGTTAGAAATTAGTTAGATTAAATTCCATTTATTAATAATCCCCACCTGCTTAGATTCTCCATCCAATTTGAGGTAGGGTTATGTAGAAAATGCTTTCATTGAAACACCCATTTATAACGTTTATGATATTGGATTAAAGCACACAATCCCTCTTTTATCAATGTAATTTTATCTGCTTTCTTCTGGGTAGCAGCACTACATGTGGTGGTGACACAGATAAAAAAACATTATGCATTATACGAATAAACCCGAGTTATAGCGAACACTCAGGATACATCTTCAATCATTTATAAAGTGGGGCGGATTGTTGTCGGGTAACAGAGTGGCATTACTGCCACTCCGTCCCCTAAGAACCGAGCTTGCGAGTTTCCCCGCACACGGCTCAAGCACTTCAGAAGCCTTCTTTACATGAGGAAGACCCGATTGTTCTGTCCCGAATAAAGTTAGACACGTGCGGCTTCAGAATATTTTAACACCTTCCGTGTTAAGAAATACTCATGCCAGTCTTTAGCATACGGATTAGCCACACTACGTATCTTGGTGTGGCGTACGATCTTTGTGGTGACAGCATGGAACAAATCTATACTTTCCCGTGTACTGCTCTCTGTCTTTCGGTCTGCAAAGAATGACCAGTTCAGGGAGGGGATGGATCGGAAGTATTTCTTACGTATCCACCCTTTCGTTTTTGAACCGTGTTTTCTTGCGACCCCCTTCCAGAGTTGCTCGAAGATGCGGCTGTCTACATGTGAAAAGGTTTGCTTAGAACAGATATGGCGATGATAGTTTGCCCATCCCCGTAGTACCGAGTTGAGTTCTTCTATCAGTGTCCATAATGAGTGATCTAATCCGTTTTTGATTATCTTTCGGGTTTTAGCAAGGAGCGCTTTTACCGCACCGTGCGAGGGGGTTATGATACATTTGCCCCCGTATTTTCTCAGGTGCTGTCCCAGAAAATCAAAACCTTGCTCTATCCGCGTGATTCTGGTTTTTTCTCTCGAGAGTTGTAAACCCCTCTGGGTGAGAAATGCCTGGATCGCAGGCATGACTTTTCCCCGGAGCATTTCTTTTGTTGCTCCTGTTACCACAAAGTCGTCTGCGTATCGAATCACGTTGACCTTGGAACCTCTGGGTACCACACTTACAATGACTGCCTCCAGACCGTCCAACGTCATGTTAGCCAGCACAGGTGAGATAACCCCACCCTGGGGAGTACCCTCCTTTGTGGGATAGAGTCTTCCCTTCTCTACATATCCGGCTTTGAGCCAGGCATGAAGCATTTTTCTGTCCATCAGGATGTTATGTTGCATCCATTCATGGTTAATGCTGTCAAAACATGCCTTGATATCGGCCTCCAGTACCCACCGTGCAGAGTTTCTCCTTCCCAGGCACACGAAACACTGCTCTATAGCATCTGCGCAGGACCGGTATTCTCTAAATCCATACGAATTGAGATCACCTGTTGTTTCTGCTACCGGTGCCAAAGCCAGTGCATATAGTGCCTGCATCGCTCTGTCTCTCATGGTAGGAATACTCAGCGGTCGACGTGTGCCGTTTTTCTTCCTTATGTAGACCCGCCTGAGTGGAAGGGGCTTGTAGCCTCTTCTCGTAAGCAGCTCTACTGCCCTCATCTTCTTTTTCGGTGTGTTCCATATCTTGCCATCCACGCCTGGCGTACATCTTCCTTTATTCGTAACAACCCTTCTTACTGCAAACAATTTTGCGTAGAATGAGTGAGTCAGAAGCCACTGGAGGGATTTCGCCAACCGGTACCTTCTTTCCCGAACAGCCTTTGCGATACGCATTTGTAGCTTCTTCACCCTCGCACCCACCTTCCTCCACTTGATGGAGTTCCAGGCAGGCCTCGGGTGGTAGGACGCATGGATGTGCTGAGCCATCCCCATTTGCTTTTCCTCCCTTGAGAAGCTTTACAAACTATCTCGCAACGAAGTACCTGTCGGAAGTCGGCACCCTTTCAGGTCAGGGAATATCCCCTATCCAGCCTATTACCGGCTGGCCTTTGCTTTCTCCGACATCCCTTACCCACTTACCCGTCAGCTTCCCTTACGGGATGCCTTCCACCTTCCGTGGAGGTAATTGGGCTTACCATGTTCCGCTCATGTAACCCGATGGGTTAGGGCCTGCCTATCCGCCGGGGGAATGGTAGAGTGCGTAGAGGGAATAAAAAGCCCCCCAACCATACCCCTTACCTTTTGGTTCAAGCCTTACAGCACTTTTGGCTTGTTTAGTATGACGACGTTTATCAGCAGTTCACGTACGTTGCCCCTACCATCATTCCTGGCTCCCCTCCGGCTCAGTGCTGCCAGAATTGAGCTCACCTCACGGTTTGCTCTCTCAACCTCACGGCTGAGGGCTACATTGTCCCCTGAGCTTCACACCCGGCCGTTACCAGCCACGCATGTCAGGGTAAGAAACTATTGGCACTACAATAGGTCAACTCCTCGGTTGACAATTACATGAGCGACTTCATGTCGCACGTTTATGTTACTACCATACTCTCCAACTAATGACAGACCAAAATAATTGCCACTACCACATCTATGCTAAAGTAAACATGTTAAACTCCTCACAACCATCGCAACATCTTGCGATCAATATTCTGGCAACAATCTTTTCATTTATAATTCTGCGATTATATAATAAATGAAGTCAAATTAGCTTGACTGACTGCAAGAAAACACCCTACAATATAAAGCCACATTGGCATATGACAATAGTATTGTTATCCTATATGCCAATTCATTCTACCAAGGAGGTTCCCATGAAAAACAATCTCTTTGATGCCCATCCAGCAGAACTCACTCCAGAACAATCTCTACTTTCAAAAGCAATGAGTACATTTGCCGACAAAATGGAGCAAAAGGTTTTTGGGGCTGTTAGCAAACTTAACAGTACTCAAACCACCCAAACTGAACATTTTGAGATGGAGGCTGCAGATTATGTCGTTAAGGTAGTTCGGGGTGATGTTGTTGAAAAGTGCGGGTTTATGAGAACCGTTGTAAAGAAGGAAATGCCCCCTATGATGCCAGAACCACTCGTCAATCGATACATACAAATAGACATCTATCCCAGCACGCCACTTGTCGGTATGCTTCACATTGCCATGAACTTTTCATACAACAAGGATGGCGGTGACATGGTAGGAGGTATAATGGATGTTACCCCGGGAACGATCATTGATGAAGATGTGACCTTTGTAAAGGAGCAAATGGATAAACTCTTTGCAAAGCATAAACTGGATATTGTTCCCTTCAGAGAACCGCTTCTCAAAGAAAACCATAAGGACAAACTGAAAGCTTCGTGTATCGGTGTGAGCTTTTTTAAGATGCCTTTTCTGGAAGTAAACGAAGAGAATTTTGCCTTGGTAAAGGATGCTGTTGAAACCATGTTTGACGCCTACCATCAGGTGCTCCTCAAGAGAAAAGATCAGCAGTTCAGTAACGATGATGTAGACGCCATGTTTGCTATGCGAAAACGTTGGCTTGAAAAGCAGTTTTTCTGGGATCCCTTTACATCCACAGACCTCGCTCCCTATGAAGTGTGGTCCCTTCAGGACATGCCACCACAAGTAAGGTTCTGAATGCATTAAGGAGGTGCACCTTGAGAAGGACAATAGATGACCTTGCCACATGCAACAAGAGCTTTTTGCCGACATCCGAAAAACTCCAGGATTGGCATATCCTGAAAGACACACAGGGTCCTACCTTTGCAGGAAGCGCCTCCTGGAAAAGCTATTTGTCCTTTCTTGAAGATGGTTTCAAAAAATGTGGCCTAACCGACCTGCAAAAGGATCCGATCACTTACAACCGATGGTTTACCTCAAACGACAGAAATAAAGGTGACTGGTCTCTTTCCATTGAGGGTGAAGACGTCTGGGTAGCTTCTTACTGGCCCAATTCAGGATCAACCAGTACATCAGGCATTACAGCACCCCTCATATACTACGATGATGATAATCCACCGGCATCAATTGAAGGGAAAATTGTGGTCTTTGAGATACCGCTTTTACCCGATCCTCTCCCCCCCATGTTTGATGTGTACAGCGGCTTTGAATATGTTACGGAGAATGATACACATCCCACAGACAGTTTTAGTTTAAAACAGTGGTATCAAATCGCCTACCCTGCAATGTTCGGAGGGTACAACGACATTTTGAAAGATGGTAAGGCATTGGGTGGGCTGGTAATTTCCGAAATGGGACCTGATAGAGCCTCCGGAATCTATATGCTCCCTTATGAATCATCTCAATTTGAAGTACCTGCCCTGTATCTTGACCGGGTATCTGGTGAACAGATCAAAGAAGCGGCTATGAAAAGCCTTACCGCAACATTGAAACTTTTAGCAAAGCAAGAAGAAGTTGAAACCTTTTTCCTTTCTGGATTTCTGCCGGGCAAACATTACGGCACAGAAAATGATGAAATAGTCCTTCTGCTCACCCACACTGACGGTCCCAACGTTACGCAGGAAAATGGTGCTTTGGGCATTCTTGCAGTCATGCACTATTTTTCTCACATTCCTAAAGAGGAACGGCGACGAACACTCCTGGCAGTTCTCGATCCTCAACACTATATGCCGGGAAGACACGCGGTCGACTGGTTTGAGCACCATCCAGAAGCTGCAGGTAAGATCGTAGCCAGCATGGGGATAGAACACCTGGGGCAATTGGAGTACAGGGAAAAAGGGGATGAATTATTCCCTACTGGCAAGCCTGAAGTAACAAGGCTGTTTGTTCAGGATAATGATCATCTGATACAAATGGCAATTAGAGCTGTAAAAGACCATCAGTTGCCGAGAACCTATGTTCACTGCCCTCCGAGGAGTGGAGGCAGGTGGGAAGCTATGGGGGCAATCGCACTGGAAAGAGATATTCCAGGATATGGATTCAGTACGGATATGAGTGCCCACTGGTCACTTGATGCCCGCATTGATAAATTTGACAAAAACCTTGCATGGAAACAGATTGCTGTTGCCACCCAGTTGACTGGTGAGTTAATGCAGGCGGATCTTAAGGAAATTGCAGTCAAAACGATTGATAAAGAAAAGGTTTCATTTGGTTTTGAAAACGATTAGGGAGATCATGAAATAGAATAGATTATTTGATTCAATACCTATTACAAGGAAGGACTTTAACTCTGCCTTTTTTGCAAGCACCCCAAGATCTAGCAGTTGATTAACCATTAAATTAAAAGAAAAGCTCTTTTTAGAAGTGGTAGAAAAAGAAAAATCATACGTAATAATTAAATCGTTTATAGAAAAGGAGAATACAATGTCAGCAATCGGAATTACAGAAGAACAAAGAGAACA
Organism: uncultured delta proteobacterium; assembly: GCA_963751515.1. Lineage (GTDB taxonomy): Bacteria > Desulfobacterota > WTBG01 > WTBG01 > WTBG01 > CAZWCD01. The sequence goes on along the minus strand of CAVVUR010000010.1, from coordinate 200,560 downwards.
GATGATTAATCTCTATTATAAGCAAAAGAATATTGAGAGAAAACATCCTTCAAAAGAGGAACTGGAAAAGGAGATTATAGATTACCTTGGAAAGAAACATCCCTGTTCTCTTGCTACTTGTAGAAAGGATGGGATACCCCGAATATCAGTAGTGGACTATATGAATGATGGTCTCACCATTTATATTTTGAGTGAAGGTGGACAGAAATTTCAAAACATACAGGAAAATAAAAATGTGGCAATTGGCATCGGCACTTCAACAAGGACATCACTTTCTGTAAGGGGAGTAAACATTTGGGGAATTGCAGAGATTTATGATGATACTACAAAAGAGTTTGCACGCGCTCTAGAATTATTCAAACCCATAATAGAATCTATGGTAGATGGTATGGGTGGCAAACCTATTGAGATTCCTAAAGGAGCAATACACTTAATCAGAGTAACACCTACAAAGATGGTGTATCATCATAATAGAAAGGGCATAAAAAATGCTCATTGGAGTGCTACCTAATACTTCATTGGAGGAGAATTTTGCAGTTAATGTTTTCACAGAGCCTCATGTTTTTATGCAATGAAAAGGTAATGTTAGGACAGATAATATAAAAATCTTCAGGGGCGGCGTTAGTTATGCTTCTTATCGTTAATGTTTACTTTTGATGACTGCCGAAATGGTTAGTGGATCTGGAGTTATGTTGACATACCGTACAAGGGCCAAATGACACAGGCATTATCAGCGTAATGATGTAAGAAATGAAGTGAATCTTGGATTCAGGAGGCAAAGATGAAGAAAGAAGTAACACCGGAATTCATGTGGCATCTGAACAGCACGATTCTTACCTTTCAAATAGCTATTGTAACCACAGTTGATACTAAAGGAAGGGTGAATGCGGCCCCCTACGGACTTATACTCCCTTTTTGCTCAAATTCGGAAAAACCCCAGATGCTTCTCGGTGGCAATAATAAATGGCACACTTCACTTAATATAGAGGCTACAGGGGAGTTTGTCCTTAACTATGCACCTTATTCCCTTCTTAAAAAGGTGGTTGAAACCGGTCTTTTTTACTCTGAAGGAGTGAATGAAATTGAAAAGGCAGGCTTGACGCCGCTTCCGGCTCTTAAGGTAAAACCTCCCCGGATTGAGGAATGTTTCCAGCATATCGAATGCCGTTTGGACCAGGTAATCCGTCCTAGTAACGATCACAACAACTTTATAGGTGATGTTGTTTCATTGACAATTAATGAGGAACTTTTAGGCAAAGGGCAGGATGAGATGATCAAGGCAGCCGATCCGCTGTTGCTCTTCGGTATGGATATTACTAAATATCAGGGAAACTATGGAAGAATAGGAGAAACTATCATCTATGCTCCTCCAGAAAAGGATGTGGAGTAAAAAAATCAAATATTTGATTCTGGTAACCTGCATTACTTTTGATTTAAAATCAGTAGTGTCCCAACGTTTTATTAAAAAACTCTGAAATCGATCACAATATCAAAGGTTTATAGGGAAAAAAGACCTGCATCGATTTGAATTTCAGGGTACGCTTTTGCCTTTCCATTGTGAAAGGAGAGGCAAATGCTTGCAGGTTCTACCATCTTTACCCAAATCATGGAACTGCTTCCATGGAGTCGCTTTCAAACATGTGTGCGCAGGTATCAGGGCGATTACAAGGTCAAGACATTCCACTGCGCCGAGCATTTTCGCGTGATGGCCTTTGCACAGTTAACCTATCGCGAAAGTCTGCGAGATATAGAAACCTGCCTGCGTGTGATGAGCCCACGACTCTATCACATGGGTATCAGAAGCAATGTTTCCAGGAACAATCTGTCACACGCAAACGAAACTCGCGATTGGCGTATCTACGCCGACTTTGCTCAGATGCTCATCGACAGAGCCAAAATGCTCTACTTAGACGATCCGCTGGGTGTCGATCTGGACTCGACGGTGTATGCACTGGATGCCACCACTATCGATCTCTGCATGAACCTGTTTCCCTGGGCGCGATTCCGCAAAACCAAAAGCGCTATCAAACTTCATACGCTCATGAATCTGCGCGGCAGTATTCCCGAGTTCATCCATATCTCCGAGGGGAAACTGCACGACGTCAACATTCTGGATCTGCTCATTCCTGCCCCCGGAGCATTCTATATCATGGATCGTGCTTATCTGGATTTCGGTCGTCTCTACCATCTCCATCGGGAAAGAGCATTTTTCATCAGCCGGGCCAAGAAAAATTTCAAGTACTCACGGCGCTATTCACGCGAAGTGCACAAGAGCACCGGGGTGCAGTGCGATCAGACGGTTCTATTGACAACGCATTATCCAGCAAAGCACTATCCTGAACCATTACGCCGGATTCGTTTTTATGATGCAGAAAAGTGCAAACGGCTTGTTTTTCTTACCAATAATTTCGAGCTGCCTGCGGAGACCATCGCAGAACTGTACAAATCCCGCTGGCATATTGAACTATTCTTCAAATGGATCAAGCAGCATTTGCGCATCAAGAGTTTTTTCGGTACCAGTGAGAATGCCGTAAAGGTTCAGATTTGGACAGCGGTATCTACTTACCTGCTTGTTGCAATTATGAAAAAGGAGTTGCGGCTCGAACAATCACTATACTCAATTCTACAGATTTTGAGCCTCTCGCTCTTTGAGAAAATGCCCATTTTAGAAGCCTTTTCTCAAAAATATGTGCCCGTGCAAACTACTCAAACCTGGAAACAGCTGTCATTGTTTGATTAACGTTGGGACACTACTGATTTAAAATATTTATTTATCGGTCTTTGGAAACTTAAAAGCAGACCTTAACCCAAGTCACATGTCCCACCTTGAGACCTCCACACAGATTATTGTGATTCTCAAAACCCACTCTGGGATGATGACCAGACCTCAGGATCACATATCCATATCTTGTACTTCCCATCTGCTCACCGAAAATCAATACTACTACCATAATGACCAGAAAAGGGGACGTAGTTGAAAGGGTGAATAATAGTTAAGGAGCTCAACAATCACAGAAAAGATGACGCAAGCTGAAGCTTGCGGCTACCCTCCTGACCAAATGACCTTTCTGCTTCATGTCTCATCCGTAAAAGCAAAAGCCACACCTTTTAAGTCTTACAATAAGGTAATGGGGGATGGGGGATATGCGATGTGCGGTAACAACATTCTCGGATGATTACCGCGGAGGGCGGGCAATGCGGACTTGACCCGGCTGCACTGTGGTGAAGCAGCCGATTAATTTTTTTCCTTGCCGGGTCACCAGCGTAACAACATCTTCGGCTATTGTTGTGCGGGCACATGAAGGAAATCTTAATAAAATTACACCCGGTAACGAGTGGCCATGCGCATAAACCAGCTGGCCGAAATCCTTATCTTCAGTCAGTAGAATTCCTTTGTCCCGTGCAGCAATCTTTATGACATCTGAGCCATCAGCACGCGGTTTGGTTTCTGCAACACACAGCACATCATACCCGGCTGTTCGAAGCGCTTTGACTACAGAGAAGTCACAACATTCATCAGCAAGAAAACGCATGGTCTATTTCCAGGCTGATCTCTTTGGCGCGTTGATTACTACCATTTCTTCGTGCGATAGTGTGTCGGCTGCATATCTGATTGCAGTCTGAATACTTTTCCGTGTCAGTTTTGGATATGCCTCCAGCAACTCTGTGTGAGTAGCACCCTCGCTCAGTTTTCTGAGGATAAGCTCGACAGTAATACGGGTGCCGCGAATTACCGGTTTTCCCATCATGACTTTGGGATTGACCTCTATGCCATTTGTGATCTTCATACAAATGCTCCTCAAAGCTATGCCCGCGAGTACAATAGAGCGGAGATGATTGTGTGTGCACCACCCCTCTGAAAAAGTTTTTGAATTATATCGATAAAAGAGTGGATTGGCAAGCATTAAGAGTCGCAGTTCAAGGTCGACGGTAAGAGAGGAACAGCCGGGAGAAATTTTTTGATTCCAAGAAATCATCATCGGACGCAACGGGATGTGTCCCTCCATTGCTGTATCGAGGAACCACTTTTCCAATACTCCAGCACTCCACATTTGAACCACGAAGAGAAGAAAACAAGGATAGGCTTTCCTCCTGTACCCTGCCCCCTGATTTTCAATACACCCTACTCAACTATTCTAACCTTTGTTCCGGGGTTGACCCGCTGATATATCTTCGCGGCGAAGGGGGAATAGAGGGCGATGCAGCCCAGCGTGCCCCCGTAATTCCGGTATCCTGACCGTTCCAGATTAACCGAGGCATGGATCTCGATGCAGCTTCCGGTTTTGCCCTCGGCCCGGTCCATTTCATTGGGATAGTCAAGGGCCATGACGTATGCGTCTTTACCGCCATAGGCATCAGTCCACAGCTTTTCGCCCTGGGCGATGGCAATCTCCTCGGCGGTTATGCTTCTTTCAAAGGGGCTGTCAGAAACCTTCCGGGTGCCGTCCGGGAGGGTCTCCACCGTTATGTTCGTGGGGTCGCCGAAGAACAGTTCCGTGTCCAGCACCGCGAAAGTTTTCCCGTCAACGATAAAACTGCCAACCCCGCCTGGATTTTCCTTGCGGGGGCCGCGCTTGCTCACCATCCATTTTATCGAATAGTCTCCCAGCGGCGTCCTGCAATCCCCCTCGCGCATCTTGCCCAGCCCGCCCGAGCCCAGGGCAACGTCATACACAAGCGCTATGTCATCGTGTCTTATCAGGTAGAGCTTTTTCTGAGATCCCTTTACCAGCAGGCAATAACCATTCGCATCTCTCGGCACATCGGCCGCCTGGCGAAGCGCGACTATGGCCCATTCCTCCGGCAGTAAAAATTCCACAGCCGGGTATCGGTCCACCGCTGCCCGGATGTCAAAGGCCTGAAAGTGCCACCACTCATCAGGGATACCGATGAATCCCGCCTCCCGCATGACATCTCTCAGCAGCTGCCGGTTGGCTACCTGCCCCCGGGTCAACCTGCCCTGCCTGAGCAATTGTTTTTCAAAGCGGGGCTGGGCGGCCTCGCTGAAGTAGTCAAAAGGTGTCCCCATATTCAGCGGCACGCCATTTTCATCAGCGATGGTGAGATCCACCGCCGCGCCGTAATTATGGATGGACCCCTTTTCAGGTTCAGCGACATATGCCTCCTGCCTGGTTCCTTTCACCATGCGCCACATTTCATATTGTATGGTGCGCGGCCTCAGCCCGTCATAAACCATCAAGCGCCAACCCTTTTTCCTGCCTTCCAGCAGATCCTGCGCTCGGCTGAGCATTTCTGCCACTTCCCTTCGCAGGTAGCAGGCTTCCAGGTCTCCGTACACGTCATCACGAAGAAAATTATCAGGGGTGGAGTAAACCAGGTGAACCAGAATGCGGCTGTTGATGCCGGCGATGTCAACCATATCGCTGATGCCGTAGGGAATGAGCCGGTCAGCCGAGACACGAAGAGGAAAAAAGCTGACTGCAAGTGCCGTCAGGGCACTTACAGCCAGCTTCATCGGAATAGTTTTTATTGTGCTCAGATTACTCCGCATCATGGTAAAGATACTGCTTACCGCCGCTCCGCACCAAGGGAAAGCAAGGGTCTGCAATTAAAAATCCTTCTCAACCTTCATTTTGTCTTTCAGGGCCGCCTGGGCCGCGGCCAGCCTGGCTACCGGCAGCCTGAAGGGCGAACAGCTCACATAGTCCATGGCGATGCCGTGGCAGAATTCAACTGAGCTGGGCTCGCCGCCGTGCTCGCCGCAAATGCCCACTTTAAGATTCTTTTTCGTGCTCCGCCCCCGCTCAACGCCCCATTTCATCAGCTGCCCCACCCCTTCCCGGTCAATGGCCTGAAAAGGATCCCTGGGCAGGATGTCTTCCTTTACATAGATGGGGAGGAATTTGCCCGCATCGTCACGGGACAGGCCGAAGATGGTCTGGGTCAGATCGTTGGTGCCGAAGCTGAAGAATTCCGCCTCCTCGGCTACTCGATCGGCGGTAATGGCCGCCCGCGGCAGCTCGATCATGGTGCCCAGCATATATTCAATCATCATCCCCTGCTCCTTAATACCTCTTCCGCAACCCCACGCACGACGACCTGTTTCCTGCTTCCTTGAGCTCGTCGACATGTCCCACCAGGGGGATCATGATTTCCGGGTGAACCGTCGACGCCTTCCTCTGGAACCTCACAAGCCGCTTCGAGGATGGCGCGGGCCTGCATGGCGGTTATTTCGGGATAGACGATCCGAGTCGGCAGCCACGATGGCCAAGCATCGGATTGGCTCGTGGAGGCGGCTATCTTTGCGCTTATCTGTCGAAGCCGGCGCTTTCATGTCTGTGGCCAGCGACTTGCTATCTCCTTTTCCGTTCGGCCGGCAGAAACTCGTGCAGGGGTGGATCCAGGGTGCGTGATGGTGACCGGCTTGCCCTTCATGACGCGGAATATGCCCTTGAAGTCTTCGCGCTGCATGGGCAGCAGCTTGTCAGAGCGAGCTTTTCCCCTCAACATCCGTTCGGCGAGGATCATCTCCCGCACCGCATCGATGCGCTCGCCTTCGAAGAACATGTGCTCCGTCCGGCAGAGCCCGATGCCCTCGGCGCCGAATGCAACGCTTGGCCGCCTGGTTGGGCTGGTCGGCGTTGGTCACGCACCTTGATCGTTCGGACCTCATCCGCCCAGCTCATGAGCTGCATAGTCCTGATAAATTTGAGAGTTTTCAGGGACTCAGTCTTTTCCCATGAGGACCCGCAACATCTGGCTTGGGACGGTGCTGATCTGGCCCCGATACACTTCGCCCGTGCTGCCGGCCAGCGACAGCCAATCTCCCTTCCTGAATGACCTTGTCATCGACGTCATCCAGCGCTTCTGGTAATCGATGGCCAGGTCGTTGCATCCGGCAACACAGACCTTGCCCATCTGCCGGGCAACCAGCGCGGCATGAGAGGTCATCCCGCCCCGCGCCGTCAGAATACCCTCCGCGGCATCCATGCCGCGAATGTCCTCGGGAGAGGTCTCGATCCGCACCAGGATCACCTTTTCACCCTCCTTGGCCCACTCTTCCGCATCCGCCGCGTTAAAGACCACGCGTCCCGTAGGCGGCGCCCGGCCCCGCATTGAGGCCCTTTGCCAGCATCTGCCTTCCTTTATGGCTTCTTCCTTGTCTGCGGATCGAAACGTCGGCCGAGCAGCTGGTTGAGTTGCTCGGGTTGCACCCGCATCAGCGCTTCTTCCTTGTGAGATAACCCTTCCTCCACCATGTCGACGGCTATCTGAAGGAGGCAAAGCCCGTCCGCTTGCCGGCCCGTGTCTGCAGCATCCAGAGCTTCCTCTGCTGGATCGTGAACTCGATGTCCTGCATGTCACGATAGTGTCTGCCCAGTTTTCCTGATGGCCTCAAGCTGCTGGTAGATCTCGGGCTGGTTTCTTCCAGTGAGAGTGCATCCGGATCGGACTTTTGCAGCCTGTTGATTGGCAGCGGCGTCCGGGTACCGGCGACCACATCCTCGCCCTGGGCGTTCATCAAGTACTCACCGTAAAAAACTTCTTCTCCCGTAGCCGGGTTCGGGTGAAGGCCACGCCCGTGCCGCAGTCCTCGCCCATGTTGCCGAACACCATCGCCTGAATGTTGACGGCCGTCCCCATCCGCGGGAATGTTGTTGAGCTTGCGATACACAATGGCGCGCTGATTCATCCAGCCGAACACCGCCCCGATGGAGCGCCAGAGCTGCTCTTCAGGATCCTCCGGGAAATCCCTTCCCGTTTTCTTCCTGATGGCCCCCTTGAAGCCTTCAACCAGCTCCTTTAAATCATCGGCGGTCAGCTCCGTGTCATCGTGCACCCCGCGCGCTTTCTTTTTCTCCTCGAGTATCTCATCGAAGGGATCAATGTCATCCTTGCCCTCGGGCTTCAGCCCCAGCACCACATCGCCGAACATGGCCACGAAACGTCTGTAGCTGTCATAGGCAAAGCGGGCGTTGCCGGACCGGGCGATGAGCCCCTCCACCGTGACATCGTTCAAGCCGAGGTTTAAGACGGTGTCCATCATGCCCGGCATGGAGGCGCGGGCCCCCGAGCGGACCGAAAGGAGCAGCGGGTTGTCATGATCGCCGAAGCGCGCGCCCATCACTTTTTCGACGCGGGCCAGGGCCTCGCTCACCTGCCCCTCCATCTCCGGGGGATAGGATTCCTTGTCATAAAAATAGCTGCACACCTCGGTGGATATGGTAAATCCCGCGGGAACGGGTATGGCAAGTGAACTCATTTCGGCCAGGTTTGCCCCCTTGCCCCCCAGCAGCTCTTTCATCTCCGCCCTGCCTTCCGCCGTGCCTTCACCGAAGAAATAAACGTATTTGTGCGCCATACCGGTTCCCCTTCAACGAGATGTTATTAATAAAAAAGCCGGCCGGCTCAATCAGCCAGCCCTGCCTCTGTCCAGGCACTTCTTCAGATATGTCTTAATCGCATCCAGGGAAATCCGCACCTGCCGCATGGAATCGCGGTCCCTGACCGTCACCTGGCGGTCATCCAGGGACTGCACGTCAACGGTCACGCAGTAGGGAGTGCCGATTTCGTCCTGCCTGCGGTAGAGCCTGCCGATGCTTGCCGTATCATCGTAGACGGTCTTGCCTTCGCTGCGCAGGTCGGCGGCGAGCTTTCTAGCCAGCTCCACGATGTCGGAGCGTTTTTTCGAGCAGGGGCAGTACCGCTATCTTTATCGGCGCCAGCCTGTTCTGCAGCGCCAGAACGGTGCGTTTCTCCCCCCGGACCTCCTCTTCCCGGTAGGCATCGATCAGGAAAGCAGAGGGTTGCCCGGTCCGCGCCCGCGGAGGGCTCGATGACATAGGGGATGTATTTCTCCTTGGCAGCTTCGTCAAAATAGCTCAGGTCCTTGCTGCTGAACTCGGAGTGCTTGCGCAGGTCATAGTCGGCGCGGTTGGCGATGCCCTCCAGCTCCGACCAGCCCATGGGAAAGAGGTACTCGACGTCGACGCACGCCTTGGCGTAGTGGGCCAGCTCCTCCTTCATGCGTGCGCAGGCGCAAATGGTCCTTGTTGATGCCCAGGTCCAGATACCAGCTGAAGCGCTCGTTCAGCCCAGTGCTCGTGCCACTCCTCGTCGGTGCCCGGCTTGACGAAGAACTCGATCTCCATCTGCTCGAACTCGCGGATGCGGAAGATGAAGTTGCCCGGGGTGATCTCGTTGCGGAAGGACTTGCCGATCTGGGCGATGCCGAAGGGCAGCTTGCGCGCGTGGATCTGCAGCACGTTGTTGAAATTGACGAAGATGCCCTGGGCGGTCTCGGGCCGCAGGTAGGCAACCGAGGCCGTCGTCCTCCACCGGGCCGACGAAGGTCTTGAACATCATTTGAACGTGCGCGGCTCGGTCAGCTCGCCGCCGCACTCGGGGCAGCCGTCGCCCTTGAGGTGGTCGGCCCGGAAGCGCCGCTTGCAGGTCCTGCAGTCCACCAGCGGGTCGGTGAAGGTCTCCTCGTGGCCCGAGGCCTTCCAGACCGGCGGTTCATCAGGATGGCCGCGTCGAGGCCCTCCATGTCGTCGCGCTCGTAGACCACGCTCTGCCACCAGGCGCTCCTTCACGTTGCTCTTCAGCTCCACGCCCAGCGGGCCGTAGTCCCAGGTGCTGCCGAGCCCGCCGTAGATCTCGCTGCCTGGAAGATGAAGCCGCGCCGCTTGCACAGTGAAACGATTTTATCCATTTCAACCGTCATGATACTCCTGCCTAGCCGGCACAGATGCCGTTAATGGGGTGTCCCCCCTTTTCCCTCCAGCTGCTGCAGCAGGCGGAGAGACTTGAGGGGTTTTTCAATCCGGTACTCGATGAAGTGGGGCAGTATCCTCCTGCTTTCTTCGCGGGCCTGCGCGGAGAAGCAGAGGCGCCTGATTTTTTCCAGCTCAATGGTCTGGGCCCGCTGCAGGGTGCGGATGGTGCCCCAGGAAAGATGCGCGTGGTCAAGCGAGTCCCGGACGCAATCGCTGCAGATGATCCCCCCCTTGCTCTGGCAGAACCAGTGCCGGTGCTTGTCCTTCGCCTCCCTGCGGCACATGACGCAGCTGCGCAGCTCGGGCCGGTAGCCGGCAAGGGCAAGCAGCCGGAGCTCGAAGATGCGGACAAACTCCTCCCTGAAGGCGGGCTGGTTGAGCAGCTCGAAAAAGCAGATCAGCAGCGCGTACAGCTCGCCGCTGCGCTCCCGCTCCGCAGCGGTCACGCTGATCAGCTCGGCGATGTAACCGGCATAGCCGATCAGCAGCATGTCGCTGTGAATGTGCGGGAAGGTATCAACAATTTCGCAGTGATCGAGCCGCACCAGGGAGGCCTTCTCTTTTTCGAAAAAGCAGACGGCGCTGCAGGTAAGGGGCTCAAGCCCGCTGCCGAACCGCTTCCTGCTCCGCTTGGCCCCTTTGGCGATGCCCCGCAGCTTGCCGAAATCCCTGGTAAAAAATGTCACCAGCTTGTCTGATTCGGCAAAATCGAGGGAATGCAGGATCACCGCCGGGGTTTTGTAGTACGGCACCGTTTTGTCCTAACGTCCCTAGGCCAGGAACTTTAAAAAGAGTGTGGCAATGCCCAGATAAATGATTATGCCCACAATATCATTCGCCGTGGTCACAAAGGGACCCGCGGCAATGGCCGGATCTATTTTCATCTTTTTAAAGAATGCAGGGACCAGCGTCCCCATGGAGGCGGCGGTGGTTATGCCGATGGTCATGGCCAGGGCAACAATGGGACCCAGGACGGGATTTTTATGCCAGATCATGGCGGCACAGCCGGCTAACGCCCCGCAGGCAAGACCCATGAGCAGACCAATGCGTATCTCCTTGAATAAAAATCTTCTCAGGTTGGTAAAATCTACCCGGCCGATGGCAAAGCCGCGGATCATGATGGAGGAGGACTGTATGCCGATGTTTCCACCCATGGCAGTGATGACGGGGATAAAAGTTACCAGGGCCAGCACCTGATCGAGCGTAACCCGGAAAAGCCACATCAAATAGCCGGTCAGGAGACCGCCGAAGAGATTGGTAATCAGCCAGGGCAGGCGCAGCCGCGCAATGGCCAGCACCTGGCTTCCATACACCAGCTCCTCCTCGGGGATGCCGGCCATTTTCATGATATCCTCGGAATCCTCCTTTTCAATGACATCCACCACGTCATCAACCATGATCCGCCCCTGCAGCCTGCCGTCATGATCGACCACGGGCAGCGAAACCATGTCGTACTTTCTGAAGATATCCGCCACCTTTTCCTGATCGATGTCGGGGGTCACCCTGATGGTCGCGGGATCCATGATCGATCCCACCGTGCTGGCGGGAGAGGCCAGGATCAATTTTCTCAAGGGGAGGATGCCCACTAATTTTTCCCCGTCATCCACAATGAAAACGTGGTGCAGATCTTCAACCTCGCCGGCGGAGGAGCGGATGTGCTCAATGGCATCCTGCACCGTGCTCCCCTGCCCCACCGCAACCAGCTCCAGCTGCATGATGCCGCCGGCAGTTTCCTTGTCATATTTCAAAAGCTCCCGTACTTCCTCGGAATCCTCCTTGTCGATTTTCCTGAGGATATCCTGGGCCTGCTCCTGCGGAAGCTCGGCAATCAAATCGGTCGCGTCATCGGATTCCATGTCGTCGACAATCCGGGTAAGCTTGTCCTGCGGCATGTCTTCGATGAGCAGCTCCCGCGAAATGTCATCCACCTCCATGATGACATCGGAGGCGGTTTCTATCTGCAGCAGCCCGAAGAGCTTTTTCTTCTTCTCTTCATCCAGGGCGTCGATCAGATCGGCGATATCGGCGGGATGAAGGGTTGAAATCAGCTTGATGATCTCCAGCTCCCAGCCCTGATCGATCAGGCGATCCAGCTTTTCGAGATGTTCCTGCACATTTTCCATGGATCGGTACTCACCCGCACGTCGGCTGCCGCCGCGCGCTGCTACGATTGCCTGCTCCGGCTCAAAACTACATAACTTTTATAGCCTTGTCAATTGCGAACTACGCCCGGCCTTACAGGCCCGCCTGCTCTTTTTCCGCACCGAGCAGCTTGCTTTCCATGGTTGCCGTTTTATCCCGGCGATCGTCAATCTTGATGATGGTGTAGACCCTGCCCGCCCCTTTTTCAAAGGGCACCTCGTGCATCCTGAGCAGGCAGCGCATCACCTCCTCCAGGTCACCCTCAATAATCGTGCCCATGGCGGTCAGGGTATGGCGCAATCCCGACTCCTTCAGCGGCTGCAGCACCGAGGCCACCTGCCCGCTGAGGCTGGTCGTGGACAGACCAAGGGGTCCAGTCACTTCCACAATGGCCATAGCTCCTCCTTCATCTGCTGTCACTCAATGCCCATGGCATCGAGGGTTTCCGTCCCTACCGGGATGAAGAAAAGCTTGAGGCGGGAAGGTGCGGCGGGATTTACCATCAGTCGCCGGCTAGCTGGCGGGAGCGACATATGCACCCGTCAGAACGCCACGGAGTGCTGATTCTACAACGCGGGCGATGCTCGCGGCAGTTTGCTTCAAATATAAAGTCGAGCATGGAAGGCCGTTCCTTCCTGGGATAGACAACCTGCGGTTCCCCCTCAATGCCCACCAGACCGGCGGCTATGTCAATGGCGTCCTGCAGATTGCCCAGCTTATCGATTAACCCCAGCTTTGACGCCTGGGCGCCGGTAAAGATCCTGCCGTCGGCAAGCCGCAAAACCTCTTCCCGCTTCATCTTCCGTCCTTCCGCCACCGCGTCGACAAACTGGTTATAGCTGTCATCGATCAGCTCCTGGAGAATGGCTTCCTCCTCCGCGGTCATGGGCCTGGTCATGGATCCGATGTCCTTGTACTTGCCGCTCTTGATGATCCTGCTTTTCAAGCCCACCTTCTGCAGCAGCTCCTCGATGTTCTCAATGGGTATCATCACCCCGATGCTTCCCACCAGTGATCCCGGGTTGGCCACAATCATGTCCGCCGCGCAGGCAATGTAGTAACCTCCCGATGCGGCGACCGACTCCACTGACGCGATGACCGGCTTCTCCTTCGAGGTCTTTTTTATCTCCTGGCATATCTCCTGGGGCGGCGCCACCACGCCCCCGGGAGAGTTAATCCGCAGGATAATGGCCTTAATGCCGCTACTCTTCCGGTACTTTACGATTTTCTCAATGGTGGATTCGGATTCTACAATGGTGCCCTCGATCTTTATAACCCCGATCTTCTCTCCGCCCAGCCCGTAGGGATACTCCTCGCCGAAATAGCCCAGCGCAAGCACCAGGGCGAAAAAAACCGCGCATAGGCAAAACAGCATGAGAAAAGCGGTTGTGAGGGGATAACGCTTCATCGTGTGCGGCGAACGGTCAGCCGGGTCAGCCGGCGGCATTCGTCCCTGATCCTTTCTAGCAGGTTGTTGAAAAAGTAGTTTTTCTCAGGCTGTTCAAAGGCTCAAAGGGGGGAGGGGCTTTTTAGCCACAACAAAATTATTCGGAATCTGTAGAACGGCAGCATCTCTTTAATTTTGTCCGACAGACCCGCATGGCAACAGCTTCTATCGAAGTCTCTACAAAGCTGCCTGCTTTCGGTTCGTGTCGAAGGTCACCGGGTCGTGCCGTCAAGCGTAAAAACACATTGTTGTGGCGTCAAAAGCCCCTCCCCCTTTGAGCCACAAATCAGATGGGTGTTTTTCAAAAACCTGTCAGGCTTCGGTATCCGGCTCCGGTTCGGGCGGAGCGGCGGCATCATCGGCCGGTGCAGGCATCTTCGCCCTTTTCATACGCCGACGATGATCCCCATTGTTCCTTGAGCTGCTGCGGCCAGGGATGAATCCCCTTTTTCCTGGCTTTCCATAAAAGCCGACACGTCTTCCTTTTCCGCCATGTCCTTGAGCTCTTTGATGCTTAAGCTCATCTTTCTGCCCTTCCGGTCAATGTTGGTGACCACGGCCGAAAGCGCCTCACCCGACTTGACGTTCTGCACCTTGATATCTCCCAGCTCGGAAACATGCACCAGCCCCTCAATGCCTTCCCCCAGCTCGAGAAACACCCCGAAGCTGGTAACATTGGTAACCGTGCCCGTGACCTGCTGGCCTTTCTGGAAGCGGTCGGTTATGCCCTCCCAGGGATCCTTCTCCAGCTGCTTGATGCCCAGGGAGAACCGCTCGTTCTCCTTGTCGATGCTCAACACCACCGCCCGCACCTCCTGCCCCTTTTTATACAGCTCGGAGGGATGCTTGATCTTCTGCGTCCAGGAGATGTCGGAGATGTGCACCAGCCCGTCGATGCCTTCATCAAAGCCGATGAAGATGCCGAAATCGGTCACATTCTTCACCTTGCCCTCTATGACCGTGCCGGGCGGATATTTCTCCTCCATGATCACCCAGGGGTTGAGCTCCAGCTGCTTCAGGCTGAGCGAAATCCTCTTTCTCTGCACATCCAGGTCAAGCACCATCGCTTCCACGACATCTCCGATGGAAAGGAGCTGGGAAGGATGCTTCATCTTTTTAATCCATGACATCTCGGATATATGGATCAGCCCTTCGATACCTTCCTCCAGCTCAATGAATGCGCCGTAGTTGGTGATGTTCACGATTCTGCCCTTGATCCTGGCTCCGACCGGATACTTCTCCTCGGCCTTCGTCCAGGGGTCCGGCCTGATCTGCTTGTACCCCAGCGAAACCCGCTCATTTTCACGGTCAAAATTGATTACCTTGACCTTGATCCTTTCCCCGACCTTGAACAGCTCCGAAGGATTGGTCACCCTCCCCCAGGATATGTCGGTGATATGGAGCAGCCCGTCAATGCCCCCCAGGTCCACAAAGATGCCGTAATCGGTTATATTCTTGACCATGCCTTCAATGATGTCGCCTTCCTTGAGGGTGCTGATGGTCTCCTTGCGCAATTTTTCCCGCTCTTTTTCCAGCAGCGCCCTGCGGGAGAGGACAATGTTGCCCCGCTTCTTGTTGAACTTAAGCACCTTGAACTTGAAGATCTTTCCGATGAGGACACTCAAATCCCTGACCGGATGCAGATCAACCTGGGAGCCGGGCAAAAAAGCCTGGACGCCGATATCCACCGCCAGCCCCCCTTTGATCAGGGCATTCACTTTTCCCTCAATCACCCCGTCCTTCTCGATCACCTTGTTGATCTCTTCCCACACCCGCAGCTGATCGGCCTTGTCCTTGGAGAGCACGATCTCGCCGTCATCATCTTCCCACTGCTCCAGGTACACCTGCACGCTGTCACCCACTTTGACGGTCACATTCCCCTCCCGGTCCTTGAACTGGGCAATGGGAATCCGGCCTTCCGATTTATAGCCCACGTCTACGATGACATGATCCTGTGTGACCTGGATAATTTCACCCTGGACTATTTCCCCCTCCTTCAAATCCTTGATGGTGCTATCCAGAATCTCCTGAAAGCCTAACGCCTGCTGGCCTTCACCGGAAGAGCCCTCTCCGCCTGCATCCTGTACATCCTGTACCTTGTCTTCGGAACGAACATCATCATACTCTGCCATTAGTTAATACCCCCGGTTCTTAATTTTGGAGAGGAGGAAAGACGCCGCTCAACTGCCTTCAGCATCTCTGCCGCAACCTCTTCAATGCTCATGTTGGTTGAATCAATTCTCAGCGCGTCAGCAGCGGGCTTCAAAGGAGAAAGCGCCCTTCGGCTGTCATCGCTGTCCCGTTTCTCTATGTCCTGGGTTATGCCGGCAACATCATACTGCCTGCCCTGCGCCCGGTACTGATGGAATCTTCGCACACCCCTCGTCTCCAGGGAAGCGTCAAGAAAAAACTTCACCTCGGCGTCGGGAAAAACCACCGTGCCCATATCCCGCCCCTCCACCACGATGCCTCCTTCCTCTCCCAGTTTCCTTTGAACGCCGAGCAGGGCATCGCGCACCGCTTTTCTGGCGGACACGCGGGAGGCAAGCATGCTGATTTCAGGCGCCCGGATGGCATCGGTTACATCCGCTCCGTCCAGCATCACCGTTAACCTGTCCCGGTCCTGGTGAAAGGAAACAGCAAGATTGGCGCAGAGTCGGGAGAGGACTTCGTCATCATCCGCGTCGGCACCGGTCTGCTGAACCTTCAGCGCAACGGCGCGGTAGAGGGCACCGCTGTCAATATAGGTGTAATTCAGCTTCCCGGCGAGCAGCTTGCTTAGGGTGCTTTTCCCGGCCCCGGAAGGGCCGTCGATGGTAATAACCAGCTTCCTCTCCATAGGTATCGGGATAAAACATCATAAATAATATCATTTGTCAAGCACCAAAAATACAGCCCTTCTTTTTCCACGGATCGCAGCCGGTTCCGACAAACGAATTAATTCATTGACTTGCCCGGGCAAATTGTTACAATGGCGCCATTATCAATCTGCAGGTTATTAGGTTATTATTTAAGCACGGTCATGCAGGGCTTCGTATACTGTGTGCTGCAGCAAGCAAATGGGGGGTGGGCTATGGTTGCAAAAAAAGAGGCAAAGGCCGCATCGTCAGGCAAAAAGGTCCAGAAAAAGGCACTGTTTTCACTGATGGCGCCGGAAGCACAGCACGTCCAGCTCGCGGGAGATTTTAACTCCTGGAATCCCGATGTCAATCCCCTGAAGAAATCCTCTAGGCGGGCTATGGAAAATAAACCTTAAACTCTCACCCGGCCGCTACGAGTACCGCTTTCTGGTCGACGGCAGATGGCAAAACGACCCGCAGTGCGAATCGCTCGTGGCAAATCCCTTCGGCGAAGAAAACTGCCTTGTGATAATCGATTGAGCGATTGAAGAGGCCTCAAGGCGGGCAGGCATTATAGCGCCCGGGGCGGGTGTTGTTGAGCAGTGCGTTAGAGTGCTTCTTCCTGCAGAAATGCCATGATCTCCTCTGTGGTGACCTTGGCCGCAGCGGGCGCCTGAAGAATCTTCACCTTCCCGGTATCTCCCTTAGCAATCCTGTCGTATTTCACCCTGTTCGCCAGCCCCTCGATCAGCAGGCCCTTACCGGCATCTGTCTGAATATAGCGATAGATATAAAGGCTGATGCTTACCCGGTAGTTGAGGTAGGTCATGCTCCTCTTCAAGGCGGGCGAAAAGTCAGGAGCCACCACAAAGACCCGGGGCAGGCGGTCGCAATCAATCTTATAAGCCGGGTACATCCGGGCGATGGCATCCAGATGTTCCCATGCCCAATCCAGGCGGCTCAAGAGCTGCGAAAGAATTTTATCGGCGGTGACCACTTCCACTGCAACGAGCACCAGCCTTTTGTCGGCATCCACTCCCGCAAGGTCCCACCCGGGCTCACCCCTTTTTCCCAACCGCTCTCCAATCAGCTCCAGACCCCCGTCAAGGGCCTTGTGCTGTTGAGCAATCAGAGCGGTTATTTCCTCCCGGGTAAAGACCTCGATCTTTGTAATGTTCATAGTCATGCCCGCACCGCACAATTTTAAAAATCACCACATATCTGCCGGATGTCTGATAAACAGCATGCATGGATTCCCGTTTCCGCGGGGATGACCTACTCGCATGGATATGATTAAAAAACATGTTATTCCCACGGAAGCGGGAATCAAATAATAGTGTTAGTGGGTTATGGTGCTGCGAACAGGTGTTCCACCAGGGTGATTGTCTGTTCCGCCTTCCTGGCTCCCCCGGCCAGCAGTGATTGCGCAATGGCATCAAGACACCGCGCGGTTTCGGGAGCCGGGCACACTTCAGCAGCCGGTTTTACACGCTTCAGGAATGCGTCTATGTTCTGATCGTCGGGAAGGTATCCGTGATTGAGAAGGGGCTTGTTTAAAAATTTCCTCACCACCCGCTGCATCTTTTCAAAGACCGCGTCCGCCTGATGAAAAAGGGTGCTCCTGCCGGTCACGATCCCCACCCGCGCATGCTCATCAATCTGCAGGATTTTTTTGATCAAACCGTAGGCATTGATCATTTCAGCAACCGGCCGGGGAGCAACGACCACGATGTCATCCGCCGCCCGGATAAAAACCCCTGCCTGGTTGATACTGTCGCCGGAGGTCATCACCAGGACAACTCCGGCGTCCCGCACGCTCCTACCGAAACCATCCATCAGCAGCCGGCGCTCACCGGGCGCCAGGGCGGCAAGAGTTGCCATGTCGGCATCGATGGTAACCAGGGTTACGCCCTCATGCTCCTTCAGCCCGGCCTTCCCCGGACCCTGATGGGTTATCAGCTGCAGGAGTGAATTGGGGGGAACACCTTCCATCAGCATGCACAGCCGGGGCAGGCTGAAATCGGCGTCAAACACCACCACCTTCTTCCCCTGTCCTGCAAAGGCGGCAGCAAGGCTCACGGTTAAAAATGCTTTTTCACCCGCACCTCTTTCTCCCGCTATGCACACGGTGCGCGGGCGGGGTTGAACAGCTCTGTCCGCTGGCAGACCGGCCGGGGGTTCCCCCGGGGCAGGTTTTATTCCTGCCTCCGGCGATGATAGAAAAAGGTGGGAAAAGTCTTCCAGGCCCCTGCCCAATTTTCTTGTCTGCTTCATACGCGATGCCCTGGCATCGGGCGGTTTGAGCATACCATGATCCCTTACCGCAACAACTTCACGCCCGCAAAACAAGGAGCGCAACCAATCCGCCTACCGCCTGAGGACAAAAACCTCAACCGGGATAACGCACGGACGAGACAATGCGCTCCTGCTGGTGTAGTGCGTCATTAATTCCTTTATTTATATGTGGCTCAAGGGGGAGGGGCTTTTGACGCCACAACAATGTATCTTTACGCTTACGGCACGACCCGGTGCCTTATGACTTAAACCGCAGACAGGCAGCTTTGCAGAGGCTTCGATACAGGCTGGTGCCACGCAGGTCTGTCGGAAATAGTTAGAGATGCGCTGCCGTTCTACCGGTTCCGGAATAATTTTGTTGTGGCGTCAAAAGCCCCTCCCCCTTGAGCCACTGAACTTCTTCTACAGCATGCTATTTGCAACGCACAGGAGCATTCATACGTACAGAAGTGTTGGACGCACTACACTAGGAAACCCGCAGCGCGGAGTTGCTGACCCCTGCTTCGTTGGTCTCCACATCGCTGTTATTGGGATCAATAATCCACTGACCGTCAACGATGTACTTATATTGGTACCTCCCGGGGTTAAGGGAAAGCTTGACCTTCCAGACATTCTCCTTTCCCTGCTTAACCGGCAGACTGCTGAGAGGCTTCCAGTCGCTGAAATCACCGGCAATCTGCACATCCCGGGCAACAGGGTCGTAGTAGCTGAAGATCACGCCCTGTTCGGTCTGCTGCGGTCCCAGCACGTGGGACTCAGCCTTGACCCTGGCACGTCTTTTCTCATCGGCCATAACTTCTCCGGCCAGGTCCTGATAATCCACGGCACCCCTGCAGCGGCCGTTATAGGCCGTGATGGGCAGGCCAAACCCGGCGGCCTCCCTCATTTTTACCGTGGAATGAATGATGGTTTTATACACCCGTTCTCCAAAATACTTTTCCATGTTGCCCAGCAACTCAGCGGCAAACCGGGTGCGGGTATCGCACATGGTGGCGACTGCCTTGTACGCAATCTCATGCCCATAGTGTTCCTTGAGCAACGCCACCATCTCCAGCAGCCGGGCAACTCCCTGCAAAGAAAAAACACTCATATCGATGGGTATGAGTGCTTCACTGCAGGCCCTTAACGCATTGACCGTAAGCATGCCCAGGTTGGGGGGGCAATCAACGATCAGGTAATCGTATGATCCCCCCATCTTCCGGATACATTTTAACAAGATGCTTTCACGGCCGGACCTTCCCGCAAGCTCCTGTTCAACCGCGCTCAATATCACCTGCGAGGGAACAAGATCAAACCGGTTATCAACGGGCACGATTACATCTTCCATCCTCGCCTCGCCTGATCCGGCGAAGATGTCATACGCGCTCTTTTCCAGCTCTTCCACTTTGATATTCAGGCCGATTGACGCGTGAGACTGCGGATCCAGATCAACCAGGAGCACTTTTCTGTCGCGTAAAGCCAGGAAGGCAGAAAGGCTGATTGCGGTTGTCGTTTTACCACAGCCGCCCTTCTGATTAACAATGGCTATAGTGCGCATACCCTCCTCCTTATCCTGCAGACACTCTGCCACTTTATAGCAGGCAGCTCATAAGCCGATCCTGGCCAGCACTGTTCATGCTGCCCTTCAGGATATGGTCATGGCACCATCAGGATAAACACGGTTCACCTGCCGCTGCCATGAAACCATACCCCGGCAGAGTTTCAAACTATGCCTGCTCTTCAGCCACGTACGGTTGCGAATCTGACCCCATCTTCTCTTCATATTTGCGCAACAGAAGATCAAGCCCCTCGCGGACATAAACCGCCTGCGGCACCTTGGTTATGTCCGATAACCGCTTGATCCTTTCCACCTGTGCCACATCCAGATAAATACTGCGCAGTACTTTATTTCCCAATGCAATCACCTCCCCCGTTATTAAGTGTTTTATTAAAAAACTGTCAGCATGCCAGATTCCTTTCAGTTATCACCCCCCATCAGGATACCGGTTGCATTTAACCACGAGCCCGCTCATCACAGCCTATCCGCTTACGTCGCGCTTATACCGCATATTGATTCAGGCAAGCGGAAAATACTGTATTTTGATGAAGAACCTCTTAGCGGCTTGCCGGAGCTAAATAAGGTTAAGAACAAGTCCCTCCTGAAAAAATCGATAATACATTAGGTTATAGTTCTATATATTATAAATAATGTTTTATCTGTCAAGAAAAAAATCAATATATTGT
Source organism: uncultured delta proteobacterium (assembly GCA_963751515.1). GTDB lineage: Bacteria > Desulfobacterota > WTBG01 > WTBG01 > WTBG01 > CAZWCD01. The sequence goes on along the minus strand of CAVVUR010000010.1, from coordinate 179,873 downwards.
ATTTTTTTTACTTTTAATACATTATGTTGGGCAGAAGCACTGTCTGCTTTTCTTTTGTCTGTCGATGATTTTAAGGACTGTGGAAGGGTTGACAATGAAATGAAGCGGAGAGATTTGTTTGGTGGGATTACAGTTCTGTCATGCAACGAGATACAGTCATTGTTTCAGTGCCTGAAACCACATTACTCAATCTGCCGATCCCCTCGACAACAATCTCGATGTGATCGCCGACCCGCATGGGTCCGATGCCTGACGGCGTCCCGGTTGCAATCACATCTCCCGGCAACAGGGTCATCACCTTTGAAATAAATGCCAGCAGCTCATACACGGAAAATACCAGGTCCGCGGTGCTGCCGGACTGTTTGCGTACGCCTCCCAGATAGGATTCAACCCTGAGAGTGCCGGGATCGAGTTCCGTTTCAATCCAGGGGCCCATGGGGGCAAAGGTATCAAAACTTTTTGAGCGAGTGAATTGCTTGTCCGTGCCCTGCAAATCGCGGGCCGTGACGTCGTTGAAACAGGTGTACCCCAGGATGTATTGTGGCGCTTCTTTCTCGCCGACGTTTTTTGCCACCGCGCCTATTATGACACCGAGTTCAGCTTCGTAATCAACCCGTCGCGACATGGAAGGATAGACGATTGCGTCGCCGGGACCGATCACCGCCGTCGAAGGCTTGAGAAACAGAAGCGGCTCATCCGGAAGCGGCATTTTGATTTCCTCGGCATGGGAGCGGTAGTTGAGCCCGACGGCCACGATCTTTGAAGGCCGGCACGGTGCCAGCAGGGTGACGGCTTCCAGCGGATATTGTTTTCCGGTAAAGGTGCGGCGATGAGGGTCGCATGGCAATCCCCCGGTCAATGCCGCCGCCTCGCAGCTGATTTCGTCAATCACGTCCCGGTTAAAAATTCCGTAACCGATTTTTGAATCCTTCTTAAATCGCACAATTCTCATGTGTCCTCCCTCTCGGCCGTCAGGGGAACCGGGTGCATCAGACTCCTACTTGGCAGCAGGTAGCATCTTCTGTGCGGCACTCCGCAATCCGGCTACAGCCTGAGTGCGCCGCGCACCTATGTTTCGACCCTTGGATGATCATACCGGCTGAAAGCGGCAAGGAAACTGCCCGGTAATGAGGAAAGGCGAGACGCGGCTACGAGCCCATTCTCTGAGGCACCATGAGCACCTGTCCCACAGAAAGAGCGGTGCCACGCAGCTGGTTCAGCATCTGAAGCTCTTTGGCCGAGGTGCCGAACTTGTTGGCAATTTTCCAAAGTGTGTCCCCTCGTTTCACCACATACTCCGACTTCGCCTGTTGAGCCTTGGCAACCTGGCCTGCGGCATGAGACTTCTTGCCCGCGGGCAGTCTGAGTCTCCATCCCTTTTTAATGAGGCTGCTTTGCTTGAGTCCGTTTAACGACTTCATGGTCTGCACTGACGTGCCGTACCGGTCCGCTATGCTTGAAAGCGTCTCCCCCGACCGCACGGTGTGATACGCAGGGGCAGCGGCCGCGACTTTCGGAGCGGGCGCGGGCGGCTTCCATGCCGGGATTGCGTCCAGGCTTGCCTTCAACACCGGCGCTTTGCCCGCCGGCACCTTGAGGGAATATAATCCGTCAGGCGTTACTTCTTTCCGCAGGGCGGGATTTAAATCCTTTACGTCGGAGAGAGAAACATCCAGGCTGGAGGCTACTTCCTTCAGATGCACCTGCCGGCTGGTTATCACCTCCTCGCACTGAAGAGGCTTATCCGGCGGAGGGAATTTGAAGCCGAAGCGCTCCGGGTCTTTCATAATGGTGACCACCGCAATGAACCGCGGCACGTAGGAGGCGGTTTCCCTGGGCAGCCTGTCATACAGGTCCCAGAAATTATCAAGATATCCGATCTTCTGCGACCTGATAATTCTGAGCACGGTGCCCTCCCCGCAATTGTAGGCCGCGAGGGCGGTCGTCCAGTCCCCGAAAATGCCGTGCAGCTCCTTCAGGTAGGCAATCGCCGCCCGCGTTGACTGCTGCGGATCCATGCGATTGTCCACCCACTCGTTCCGCTCCAGGCCGAATTTATAGCCGGTCGAGGCAATGAACTGCCAGAGACCGAGGGCTCGCGCCGACGACAGGGCATTCGTCTGGAAACCGCTTTCAATCAGGGGCAGCCATGAAAGCTCCTCGGGCATCCCTTCCTCCCGCAGCGCTTTGAGAATGTCGGGGCGGTATCTCCCCGACCGCACATATGAATTGATGAAAAAGTTGCGCTCCCTTCCCTTAAACGAGGCAAGTTCCGCCTCCACATGTTTATTCATCACCATGGGAATGGCATCCTGCGTGCCATGAGCCGTGCTCAGCCGCGATGCATAGACCTCCATAATCCGCTTGGCTATGGTATAGCGCAAATCCTCTTTTTGCTGCAGTATGCCTTCGTCAACATCCTGGTCCACCCTGACGATGAGCGCGTACGATGCATCAAGGGCATTGAGCGCGCTCTCCAGGTCTCCCCGGTCCCAGAACTCCTGCGATTTCTGGTACAGCTCCAGGGCTGAATCAACCAGCCGCTGGTTCGCGTCCTGGCCTGACCTGCCTCGTGCCTGCTGCTCCATTTTCCCGGACTCGCCGGAGGAAGAGGCATCCGCCTGAGCGTCGGGAATGGACCGGCGATAGACGCTGTCGGAGGCCTCCCCGGGAAACGCGCGGTCTGACGGAGGCCGGTGGGCGCACCCAAGCAGAAAAACCCCGTAGCAGCAGGCTATTAGTATCCCATATTTAAACATATTAACTCCTCGTCCGCGCGCCCGCCTTCAGGCGCGCCGTGGATATTGTGAGCATAGTGCCACAGGGAGAAAAAAAAGTAAACCAAAAAAACAGATTGTGATCCCCGGGGCATTCCCCGGCCGGAGAAAACGCTGAAAGGGCCGCTCCTTCATGCAGTGAAAGCACCATTAATCCTATCGGCGTCGCGACCATGAAACTTGACCACGGAGCGGCTGCAGGTCCGTCGACAGAGTGCTTGTGCAATACCCCGAACTGTGCTAAAAAATAAGAAGTGGCAGCGAGCGGGTGATCCTTTGTCGCCCTTCGGATTGTATCTTCATCAGGTGCAGGGAAAACAATGAAACGCATGAACTACGTGAGCAAAAAAAGGCTGGTGGAATGGGAAACCATTATGACCATTGTGAGAAAGGAGGTGGAGCCGCGCGAATACGGCGGTGATCTGGACGGGGCCAAGCAGGTGCTGGAAAAGCTGCCCCAGGATGACGGCTTCGTTTTAAAAAAATGGGGTGATGTTTTGTTCAAGGAGGCCCAGAAGAGCGGGAACCGCGAGACGGCGGAAAAGGCGCTTGCCATGGCCCTGTCCGCCGAGCGTGCCTTTCCCCAGGCGCGCTATAAGCACGAGGCGCGAAAACTGCAGGAGAGCATAAGGACGTGGATGGCAGCCCGCTCAGTCCTCCCCTCCCCTGCCGGGTGCGCCGCGGGGACGGAATGAGGGCATCATTTTGATTGACATGCCGTGCTTGTTTATTCTATGGTTAAGCGGATTCTGACGGCGCCGGCGCCGCGTCCGGAATCGGGCCGGGGCATGTGTAAGCACAACCAAGGGGACACCTTATGATGCAATTTGAACAGACCTTCCTCAATTTTTTGCTGCACCACCAGGAAAATTACAACCGCACCTATCATTTTTTAATTCTGATGGACGCGGTGATGAGCGCGGCCAAGCACATTCAGCATTACTATCTCACCGGCGCCCTGAAGGGCAACCTGGGCATGGCAGGGGTGGTGAATGTGCAGGGTGAAGAGGTCATGCGCATGGATCAGATCGCCCACCAGATCGTCATTCATTACCTCAAGACCACGGAGCGGGTCATCCACGCGGTCAGCGAGGAAGAAGATGAAATCATCCCCCTGACCCGGGACAAGGGGCGGTACTTCTTTTATTTCGATCCCCTCGACGGCTCCGCCAATGTTACCCACGGTCTCCCCGTCGGATTCCTCTTCGGGATCGCCAAGCGCAACCTCGAAGGTCCGGAGGATGAGCACCTGCGCGCCGGCAAGGATTACATCGCCGCCGGCATGTTTGTCATCCCCACCGGGACATTCACCCTCGCCCTGCGTGAGGCGGGCGCCTGGCGCTTTCACATCGATGAAACCATGAATTTCGTGAAGCCCATCCGCATGGTTCTTCCCGGCGATAAAAAAAGCTGGGAGCTGTCGTTTAACGAGGCCAACCGCTACACCTTCAACCCCGGGGTTCAGAAATGGATCGCGGAGAATGAAAACAAATACTCCTTCAGGTACCTGGGCGCGCTGGCGGGCGATTTTCACCGGCTGCTTTCCAACGGGGGGATGTTCATGTACCCGGCAATCGTCAACCACCCCGATCCCAAAAAGAACCGGCCCCAGGGCAAGCTGAGACTCATGTACGAGGCTGCCGTCGTATCCTTCATCTGCCGCGAGGCGGGCGGAGACGCGGTTGATGAAACAGGCACGCCCATTCTCGAGAGGACACCGGAAAAAATTCACCAGCGTACGGCTCTCTACGTTGGCTCAAAGCCGCTGGTTGATGAAATTGCGCACATTCTGAAGAAGTGATCCATCACCCCTTGAGGCACTGCGCGGCCCCTCCGGTCGGAGGCTGTGTCCACCGCACAGAGCCTTCCCACGGCCAGTTACAAATGAGGTACACCCTCGCAGCATGTACCCGTTTGATGCGCTGGACCGCCTGATACCGCAACTCCCGGGAGATAACCGCGTATGGTATGTGCCGCAGCGCAAGGTGAAGGGGAAGCGCTTATCATGACCCAGGAATCTTAAGCTATGCTCAGTGTGGAAAATCTCTCGAAGGCATTCGGGAAACAGATACTCTTTGAAGAGGCAAGTTTTAAAATCAACGCCGGCGAGCGGGTCGGCCTGGTGGGCAGAAACGGCCACGGCAAAACCACCCTCTTCAGGATTATCGTGAACGAGGAACAGCCTGACGGGGGCGGCGTCACCATTCCCAGGAATTACCGCATCGGCTATGTCCGTCAGCACCTGGCCTTTACCGAGGATACGGTGCTTGCCGAAGGTGAAAAAGGGCTCCCGGCCGGGGAGCGCCACCATACCTGGAAGGTGGAAAAGATCCTCTCCGGGCTCGGCTTTTCAGCGGAGGACATGCTTCGTCACCCCGGCACCTTTTCCGGGGGGCACCAGGTGCGCCTCAACCTGGCCAAGACCCTGCTCTCCCAGCCGGACCTCCTGCTCCTGGACGAACCGACCAACTACCTGGACATCACTTCGCTGCGCTGGGTTGAGCGCTACCTCAGCACCTGGCCCCATGAGCTGATGCTGATCACCCATGACCGGAGCTTCATGGACGCCATTGTTACCCATATCATGGGCATCCATCGAAGGAAGATACGCAAGATGGAAGGCAATACGGAAAAGTTTTATTCCCAAATTGCCCAGGATGAGGAGATCTACGAAAAAACACGGCTCAACGAAGACCGGCGCCACCAGGAGATTGAACAGTTCATAACCAAGTTTCGCGCCAAGGCCCGGCTGGCCAATCTCGTCCAGTCCCGCGTCAAGCTGCTGGAAAAAAGAGGCAGAAAGGAAAAGCTTGAAAAGCTCAAGACGCTGGACTTCTCGTTTCGCTCCAAACCTTTTAAGGGGAAATATGCCGTAACCGTCAAAGACCTCTCTTTTTCCTATGAGGCCGGCGCGCCGCTGATCAGGGATTTCAGCATGACCGTCAGGCCGAATGATCGGGTGTGCGTGGTCGGGAAAAACGGCAAGGGCAAAACAACACTCATTAAATTGCTGGCCGGCGCGCTTTGCCCGACACTCGGCACCATTACTTACAGCCCCGGCATCGCCAGGGGCTTCTTCGAGCAGACCAATATCGCAAGCCTGGTCGAGAGCAGAACCGTGGTGGAGGAGATAGCCGCCTCCTACGGCGACGTTGACCGGCAGACGGCGTGGAACATCTCCGGGGCAATGATGTTTGATGACGAGTACGCGCTCAAGACCATCAGCGTGCTTTCCGGGGGGGAGAAAAGCAGGGTCATGATCGGCAAGCTGCTGGCAACGCCCCTCAACCTGCTCCTGCTCGACGAGATAACCAATCATCTGGACATGGAATCCTGCGACGCCCTGCTCGCCGCGCTGGATAACTTTCCCGGGGCGTTGCTCATGGTTACCCACAACGAGATGTTCCTGCACGCGCTCGCCGAGCGCCTCATCGTCTTCCGGGACGGGCAGGTATATCCCTTCGAGGGAAGCTACCAGCGCTTTCTTGAAAAAGAGGGGTGGGACGAGGCCGACTCCGACAAGCCGGCCCGGCCGGAGACCGGCAAACAGAAGGCCCCCGACCTGCTCAGCAAGAAGGAACGCAGGCGCATACGCTCGGATCTCATCACCGAACGCTCGCGCGTTCTCAATCCCCTCAAGCAACGCATCGAGCAGATCGAGAAGGATATTGAAGCCGGCGAGAAGCGGCTTCATGAACTTAACCAGCAGATGGTAAAGGCGTCGCAGCTCAACAGCGGCGCGAAAATCGTCGAGCTTTCCCAGTCCATCCATCACTGCCGCTCAACCATTGACCGGTTGTTCGATGAGCTGGAAACGCTGACTGTCTCCTACGAACAGCACAGAGTGAGCTTTGAAGAAAAGCTGGGCGAACCGTCGCCCAAGCCATAACCGACCGCGCAGAAGCCTGTTCCGGTCACACCACGGGGGAGCGGCAGGGGACCTATGAATGAATCCGCCTTATTACAGCACCTGGAAGGAATAGCTGAAAAGCTGAACCTCAGGGTAAACTATCAGAACTTACGGAAGCTGAGCATCTACTCCCGCGGGGGACTTTACCGGCTGAAGGATGAGCAGGTGGTGCTCATCGAGACCAGCCTCACCCTCTCGGAAAAAATCGACACGCTGGCAGACGCGCTGTCCCGGTTTACCATCGAGGATATTTCCATGCCTCCGCTGTTGCGGAAAATCATCGATGGTAAAAAGACCGCGGGGATCGCTGACGAACCCGGCGACGTCCGGGAAGTTCCATTGACGCCGGGAATCCCTGCCGAGGAAAACCAAACTGATCCGGACTAGCAGGCTGTTGAAAAAGCCTACTAAATAATATGTGGCTCAAGGAGGAGGGACACTGCGCCATACTGCCTCATGAACGTCACGTGAACCATGCACAGAGTAATCCGCTATACCGATCTTTATGCCAGCGGCGCGCTGGATGAGCGCATACGCGAGCTGGAAGCCATCGCAGCCGGCTGCGCCCTCTGCCCCCGGTCCTGCGGGGTAAACCGCCTTCGGGGCGAGAAAGGTTTCTGCCGGGCCGGCGCTGAAGCGGTGGTGAGCAAGGCGCTGCCCCACTTCGGCGAAGAGCCGGTCCTGACCGGCACCGGTGGATCGGGTACCATTTTTTTCGCCCATTGCAGCCTCGCCTGCCTGTTCTGCCAGAATTACCAGATCAGCCAGGAGCTGCTGGGAACCCCGGCCGATGATGATACCCTGGCTGATACCATGCTCTCGCTCCAGGAAAAGGGGTGCCATAATATCAATCTTGTCTCCGCTGCCCATTTTCTGCCCATGATTATAAGAGCGCTTAAAAAGGCCGCTGCCGGGGGCCTCTCGCTGCCGCTGGTGTATAACAGCAACGGCTATGAAAGGCCGGAGGTGCTCAGGCTGCTGGAGGGAATCATCGACATCTATCTGCCTGACGCCAAGTACGGAGACGACGAAAGCGCCCGCGTGCTTTCCGGGGCGCTGCACTACACCCGTTTTAACCGTGCCGCGCTGAAGGAGATGTACCGGCAGGTCGGGCCGCTTGAAATCGATGATGACGGCGTTGCCCGGCGCGGTCTTATTATCCGCCACCTGGTGCTCCCGTCGGACCTCGCCGGCACCGGGGCAGTGCTGGGGATGATCGGGGAGGAACTGGGAACTGCAGTACACCTGAGCCTCATGGGGCAATACTTCCCCGCCTACCGGGCGCACACCTGTGAGAAGATAAACAGAAAGCTCACTTCCGAAGAATACCGGCGTGCCGCCGAACTCCTCGAGCATCACGGATTTGAGCACGGCTGGTGTCAGTACCCCGAGGAACTTGAAGACAGCTTTGTCCCCGATTTTACCAAGAGGGCATCGTGGCGTTGAAGGAAAAGGTTTATTTAGAAAGTCTGGGCTGCCCGAAAAACCTGGTGGACAGCGAGGTCATCGCGGGATATCTGCAGGAGGGCGGGTTTGCTTTAACCACCCGCAGGGCAGAAGCGGCAATCATCATTGTCAACACCTGCGCATTCATAAAGGCGGCCGTTCAGGAGGCGGTGGACACGATCAGTTCACTGCTGCGGCTCAAGGAGAAAGGCAGCTGCAGGAGGCTTGTCGTCGCCGGCTGTCTTCCCCAGCGCTATGGCACATCATTTTTCACCGACCGCCCCGATCTGCGCGGAGTGGACCTGCTGATCGGGTCGTCTGACCTGCACCGCATTGCACACCTGCTTCGAGAACTTACAGCCCCGGACAGCCGGTGCGCTTTCTCCCGGGCGCTGCCGCGCACCGCACTCCCCGGCCGGGCCGCACCGCGCATGCGCGCCACCCCTTCCCACACCGCGTATCTCAAGATAGCAGAAGGCTGCTCCCACCGGTGCGCGTTCTGCACCATCCCCGCCATAAAGGGTCCCTACCGGAGCAGGAGTCCGCGATCAATTGTCAGTGAGGCAAAACTGTTGGCCGCGCAGGGGGTGAAGGAAATAAATCTCATCGCCCAGGACACTACCTTCTACGGGAGCGACCTCGGCACCGGCGCAGATCCGGCCTCCTTGATCCGAAAGCTGTGCCGGATAGAAGGCCTGACCTGGATCAGGCTGCTCTACTGCCACCCGGATCACTTTTCAAAAGACCTGATTGAGGCCATAGGGGATGAGGAAAAGGTGTGCAGCTACATCGACCTTCCCCTCCAGCACATAAGCGACGCCATTTTGCAGAAGATGGGCAGGAGAAAGAAGTGCGCGGGCATCAGAAAACTGGTGCACGAAATGAGAGCATCCATTCCCGGCCTCCGGCTGCGCACCACCGTCATGGTGGGGTTCCCGGGAGAAACAAAAAAGGATTTTGATCTCCTTCTCGACTTTATCAGGGAGGCGGAATTCGAACACCTGGGTGCGTTCCGCTATTCCGATGAAGAAGGAACCAGGGCCTACAGCATGGGAGGAAAAGTCCCGGCCTCCGTTGTCGAGGAGCGATACCACCGGGTAATGTCCGCCCAGTCCATCATTTCGCTTAAGAAGAACCGGGCGCTCATCGGATCGCATCAAGTTGTTCTGGTAGAAGGCGTCGATGGCAGGCGGGGTTCGGCTACCGGCAGAACTTTTTTTCAGGCCCCGGAGATTGATGGAATGGTGTATCTCACCCGAAACCGCGCACAACGCGGAGAGCTGGTGGAGGCGATTATCACCGGCGCATCCGAATACGATCTCTACGGAGAACCGAGCACATCCGGGAAAGCTTAAAAACAGATGCAGTGGCCACGGCTCATCGAGGGAAAACTGATCAGGCGCTACAAGCGTTTTCTGTTTGATGTCCGGCTTAGGAATCAACACCGGGTCACAGCCCACTGTCCCAATACCGGCAGCATGACCGGCTGCTGCGAGCCGGGATGCACGGTCTACCTGTCACGCAGCGACAACCCCATTCGCAAGCTCCCCTATACCATTGAGATGACCCGGATGGGCACCACTCTGGTTGGCGTCAATACCATGGTGCCGAACCGCCTGGTTAAAGAATCCGTCATAAGGGGATGCATTCCTCAACTGTCAGGCTATCCAACCCTGCGCAACGAGGTGGGTTATGGAACCAATTCCCGCGTAGACCTGCTATTGGAAAACGGAAGAGAACGATGCTATGTGGAGATCAAAAACTGCACCCTGGTTGCTGATCGGGTGGCATACTTTCCCGACGCGGTGAGCGAACGCGGGCTCAAACACCTTCACGAACTTGAGAAGCAGGTGAAAGCGGGGAACCGGTGCGTGATGTTCTACCTGGTGCAGCGCATGGATGCCCGGGAGTTCAGGCCGGCCGATCATATTGACCCGGCATACGGCAGAGCACTCCGCCGCGCTTTTAAAAAGGGAGTTGAAATACTGGTGTACGAAACAAAAATTGATCTGAAAAAAATTGAAATAAATAAGCAACTTCCTTATTTTATATCATAAACTGCTTTGATTCCCCCCATCTCCACACCTATATCTTTGTGCAGGGCAACAAAGCATAACCATGATTATTACTGCTTGGCCGGTAGATTATTAAGAATACACAAGAAAATCAGTAGGGGCGACCGGCCAATCGCCCCTGCATTTTACAAAATATTTATTTTCTTGAGGCACTGTCAATGAAAGCTTATGATGCGGCTTTCTAATGATAGCCCTTGTGAAAACAAAAAGCGCAGTATATACTTATTTTACAAAACAGCTTTTGGTCCCTATAGGGGCACTTCTGAGATTGCAGTACATGCCAGAATGAGCGACAGCCGGTAGGAGCGGCTTTAAGCCGCGAATGTATCGCGCCTGAAGGCGCTCCTACCACAACTTCAAATATATTGGGCTGGAATCGAGCCAAGGAAAAGGAGAGGCCATGAAAAAGTGCATGTATCATTCTCTGCTTTCAATCGTTGCTGCATTAGTCATCTGCTGTAGTGCAGTCATTACACCAATGGCATCCCTCGCTGCCGAGGAAACTTATCCCGGTGAGGGAAAGGATCAGCTGGTGGACGCCCTCGACGCAGCCATAGCCCGGGTGCTCGACAGCGGCAGGTGGCGGGAGATCATTAACAGCGATCCGGTTGCCGCACCGCTTATTGTCAATATTGGAGACTGCTACCCCCGGATAACGGACGGTGACGATGAGATTTACCCGTTTCCGGCAAATCCAACCGGCCTGCTTGCCGACATTCTGAGCACCAAAGAGATCAGGATGGGCACCTTTGATGTGGTTACAACACCCGGAACATTCCATGTGTTCGACAAGGTTAACCCCGCACTCATGAGGGCCATCATCGACGAATTGGGCAAGGGATACGGCATCCCGCCATCTCCCGACCCTGGCGCCATTCAGATTGTACCGGTCTTCTTATCCGTACCGAGCAGCAGCCTGGTTTTCACCGGTTTAAATAAAGGCGACTTCGACATCACCGATTTTCTCGGGGCGCTGGGGGCAACCGCCAGTGTTGACGGGGTAGAACAAAGACGGCGGAAACTGGCCCGCTTCACCTGTACGGTTTTCGGAACCCCCTGGTATCTCCACGTAAAGAATACGTCGACCTATCAAACCTTTGATGACGTGCTCGCGGACACCAGCGCTGACCTGTGCGTAGGACAGCTTTCCGCGAGACTTTCCGAAGATTACTTTAAAAACGCCCGGAGTATAACCCAGAAATTTACCACCGATGACCTCACCGAATGCAGCCAGGGCGTCTCTGACGGCACCTACGATGCGTATCTCCATTTTGACCCGGTACCGGCACTGCCCGACTTACGCACCATTGACATGCAGATCGTTTCAGGCATACCCATTTGGGTTGCCGGAAAAACTTCCGACGCCGCGTCTACCACCACCACTTCCGAACCGGCATCGTGCCCCTCGGAAGAAGTCTATGGCGTCAACGCGGAAGAGACGGCACTGATAAGAAAGCTGAGAGACGAGGTGCTCAGCAAGACCGGCGAGGGGCAGGCCTTTATCAAACTCTACTACCAGCTGAGCCCGATCCTGCTGAAAGGGATGGCGGGAAACAATGCCTTCAAAAAAGAGGTAAAAGAAATCCTTGATCTGATTGTGCCGGTAATCAGGGAAGAGCTGGAGTAAAATTTTCCTTGAGCAGTTCCCCCGCCCGCTTTTGCCATCGCTCTGCATCAATCTCGCGCGCGAGGTCGGGCTGCATCTCCAGTGCCCTCCGGAGTTCTGCCTGAGCCTGCACCTTGTCATCTTCCTTCAAATATGACTCCGCCAGGTAGACCCTGCCGCGCATGCTGTACGGGGCAGCCTCCACCGCTTCCTTCAAATACTGGACGGACTTTTTGATATCCCGCTTGGGCCAGGGAAGCTTGTACCAGTACCTGCCCATGGCGCGCAAAGGCCCCGCGCCGTCGTAAAGCCTGTCTATCTCCAGCGCCCTTCCCACATGCTTTTCATACTCGGGCCCCAGGCCTTTGGCCAGCGCCTTCACGATGCTGATACCGATGCTGTATTCAGCTATGCACAGGGCATAATAGTAATGGCCCTCGATGCCGCCGGGATTCACCCCCAGCGCCTTTTTCGCGTAGGGCATTCCCTGTTCCCCCATCTCCCGGTGCCGGTCCCTCATCTCATCCGTTTCGGGAAGGGCGTCCCCGAGAAAAAAATACGAGCGGGCAATTTTCCAGCAGGCATCATAGTTATCATCATCAATGGCGAGCACCCGCTTATATGCATCAATGGAAGAGTGGGCCTTCCCCTCTTCCGCCCGTGCCTGCCAGAGAAGATCACCAGCGCGCAGCAATTCATCCGCCCGCTGAGAGAAGGCAGGCGGCGCAGGAAGAAAGATGTATATGAGTACCGCAAGCATCATCACTGTTTTCATTCCGTTTCCTCAACCGATGAGATTTATCATGAGATTGCTTCGTCGCCTTTGCTCCTCGCAATGACATGACTATTCGTCTTTTCTGGGGGGACGTGCTCCGTCACGTCCGGTTATTTATTTACGGCCACGACAGAGCGTGGCCCTCCATTTTCATCTCCCTGCAACCCCAGCTCCTTCAGTTTCTCAGGGGTGGGAATCCCCTTTTCATCCCAGCCCCTTTCCCGGTAATACTCGGAAAGCATCTTCTGCTGATCAGGCAGGTAACCTTTGGTTCCGCCCTCATGAAGGGCCAGGCTTACAATCCGTTCGGGCAGACGGTCATCCTTGCCAGATATGCCGCAGCGCACATTGATCATCCGCTTGAGGTTGAAGGACCGCTCGCCTATCCGCATCACCTCATCCTGCTCGAAATCAAACCCTGTCGCGCAGCGCAGCAGCGAGATGACCTGCTGCGAGCGGAAATCGCCGTAGAGGGCAAACTTGCAGATGCCCGCTGATTCCACCACCTCGCAGAAATCCTGGAATATTTTGGTGAGCCGGCCCTTCCCCTCGCATGCAAACCGGTCGCCGGGATTATCAAGCCCGATGGCGGGAAAGGTCAGCCCCCGCTCCACCCAGAAGGTCGGCGCCTGGATGTGGCATGCCCCGCGATTGGAGGTGCCGTAGGAAACCGCCCAGCTGCTGAAAGCGCGGGGATCATGCATGGGAAGCTCCAGGCCCTTGATGTGCAGCGCATAGTGTGCGGCATCCCCGCCGAGTTGTTCCGCTGCCTTCCTGCAGCCGTCAGCCAGCAGATCACCAATCCCTTCTCTTCTGCCGATCTTCTCAACCAGCCTGACAATGGCATCTCCGTTACCCAGACAAGTTCCAGCCCGTCGGTATCCTGAACGGTAATCAGGCCCTCTTCAAAGCATTCCAAGGCAAAGGCGATAACCGCCCCGGTTGATATGGTGTCAAGCCCGTAGCGGTTGCAGAGATCGTTGGCCCCGGCAACTGCCTCCAGATTGTCGTTGAGGCAGAGCGGGCCAAAAGCGGCGGCTGTTTCATATTCGGGTCCCTTTCCCTTAAGAACCCTGTACGGCCCGTCCTTTACCTCCACGATCCTGCCGCAGCCGATGGGGCATCCCTTGCAGGCATAGCGGCCGGTGAGCATGGTCTCCTTCATCGCCTGACCTGAGACCTTATGGCATCCCTCTTCCCACGCCCCCTGCTTCCAGTTTTTAATCGGCACGTCACCGAATTCATGAAAGGGGTCCATGCCCCCGTCTGTCCCGTATTCCCCGAGATATTTCCCCGCGGCCGACTCGCGGGCCAGTTTAACCAGTGTTTTAGAAAGGCGGCGAAGCTCTTCCGGCCGCGCCGTCTTTACCGGCCGCGTGCCCCGCACGGCTATGGCCTTGAGCCCCTTTGACCCCATCACCGCGCCGATACCGCAACGGGCGGCCGCCCTGCCCCGGTCATTGATGATGGAGGCCATGGCCGAACGCTTTTCACCGGCCGGTCCTATGCAGGCAACTCTGATCCGCTCGCTTCCCGGTTCCTGGCGTAGGGCATCCTCCGTCGCGTAGGTATCCTTGCCCCAGAGGTGGCGCGCGTCCCTGATGACAACAGCATCATCGTGGATCAAAAGATATACCGGCTGCGGCGCGCGCCCCTCAATAAGGATGCCGTCAAGCCCTGCCGATTTCAGCTCCGGTCCCCAGAAGCCGCTGGCATGGGCCTCGCCCCAGATGGAAGTGAGCGGGGACCTGGCGCAAACCGAATAGCGGGAGCACAGGGGTGCGGGGGTTCCCGTCAAGGGGCCGGTTACGAACGCAAGCCTGCTGCGCGGATCAAGCGGGTCAATCGACCAATCCATGGTGGACAAAAGATAGGCGCCCAGCCCGCTCCCCCCGAGGTAGCTCCGGGCAACTTTTTCTTCAAGATTGATTATGGAACTGCTGCCTGATGAAAGATCAACAGAGAGCAGCCTGCCGGTGAACCCGAACATTATTTCCTTCGCACCTGATGGAAAATTTTATGAGATCGTGACATCGCACGTACTTCAAGCGCTGACTTCCATGCTGCCGCGCCTACTATAGCACATTTCAACTCTAACCAATCAGAAAAAGCAGGGGCGACCGGTCGTTCGCCCCTACAACTGCGTCATGGGGAGAGAGGAAGAAATGGTTTTTTCTTGACAAGAGATGGTGCTTTCCTTACAATCCGCTGTCATATTGATGTGCATTCAAAACCGGACGCGCGCTTGCTTATTTAAAAAATCACCGGTTGCCCCGTTAATCTCAATCCCTCTTTCACGTTACTAACACCATGATCAAGGCAAACCATCTCTGCAAGAACTATGGACCTACCCGGGCGCTGAACGACGTGACCTTTGAGGTGAAAAAGGGTGAGGTGCTGGGATTCCTGGGGCCGAACGGGGCCGGGAAAACCACCACCATGCGCGTTCTCACCTGCTACCACCCTGCCGACTCCGGAACGGCGACCATCGCCGGCTTCGACGTGGCCGACAATTCCCTCGAGGTGCGGAAGCTGATCGGCTATCTGCCGGAAAACAATCCGCTCTACATGGACATGGGGATCGTAGACTACCTGGAATTTATTGCCAGCATCAGGGGCATCACCGCTGCAGAGGGGCGGGGCCGGATCAAACACGTCGTAGAGATCTGCGGCCTCCGCAGCGAGCTGAGAAAAGAGATCGGAGAGCTTTCAAAGGGATACCGCCAGCGTGTTGGTCTCGCCCAGGCACTGCTCCACGATCCCGACGTTCTCATTCTCGACGAGCCCACCATAGGGCTTGACCCCACCCAGATCATCGAAATCCGGGAGCTGATTAAAAACATCGGCAGGGAAAAGACCATCATCCTGAGCTCGCACATCCTGCCCGAGGTATCCGCCACCTGCGACCGCATCATCATTATCAGCAAGGGAGAGATTGTGGGAAGCGGCACGCCCGAGGAAATGTCCACCAAGGCACGGGGTGGAGAGGTGGTTCATATTTCCATCAGGGGCCCGCTGCAGCAGGTGCGGGAAAAGCTGAAGGCGCTGGACAAGGTCAAGGCGGTTGAAACCCCTCGAACCAGCGACGGCGACCTTAATCACTTCGAAATTATCAGCCCCCCCGGCGCGGACATAAGCGAGCAGCTCTTCTTCCTGGTCACCCAAAACGGCTGGAGCCTAACCGAGCTTTACAAGGACACGGCCAACCTGGAAGACATCTTCCTGCAACTCACCACCGGGGAAGCCTAACCGCATGCGAAACATACTTACCATTTTTAAAAAGGAATTCAGGAGCTACTTCAACTCCCCCATTGCCTATATATTTATCATCACCTTCCTGCTCTTCTCAAGCTGGCTCTTCTTCCGCACCTTCTTCCTGCTCGGCCAGGCCCATCTGCGTCCGCTCTTCAGCATCCTGCCCTGGCTGTTCCTCATCCTGGCCCCGGCCATCACCATGCGCTCGTGGGCGGAAGAGAAAAAAATGGGGACCATCGAGGTTCTGATGACCCTGCCGCTCAAGGACTACGAGGTGGTGCTGGGGAAATTTTTATCCGGCTTTATTTTCATGCTCCTGTCGGTGGTGCTCACCTTTCCCCTGGTGCTCACCCTCTACATCCTGGGAAGGCCGGAAACCGGCACCATCGTCGGCGGCTACCTAGGGGCATCGCTCATGGGGGCCGCTTACCTGGCCATAGGACTTTTCATTTCCTCGCTCACCAGGAACCAGATCATCGCCTTCATCATCGGCATCGTCACCTGCTTCGCCTTCCTCATCATCGGCGAGGATCTCGTTTTAATGTCAGCGCCGGCCATGGCGGCGCCTCTCCTGACCTATCTCGGGCTCGGCGCCCACTTTGAAAGCATCAGCCGGGGGGTCATCGACACCCGTGACATTCTCTACTATCTTTCCATCATCGGTTTCTTTCTCTTTCTCAATACCCTTGCAGTCGAGAGCAGAAAATGGAAGTAGGAAGTTCGGCGTCCTCACGGCGGCGCATCAAGCACACCACCAACTATACGGTCATCGCCCTGATCGTGCTCGGCATTCTGGCGGTGCTCAATTTTTTCTTTTACCGCCACTTCAGCAGGATCGACCTTACCCATGACAAGCGCTATACGCTTACCCCCTCCTCCAGGCAGTCCCTGGCCGGGCTGGACGACATTGTCAACATCAAGCTCTATGTTTCGCAAAAGCTTCCCTCCTACCTGGTCAACCTGAAACGCGACATCAGCGATCTGCTCGATGAATACAGGGCCTATGCGGCGGGAAACATAACCGTCACCTCGATCGATCCCACCGAGGATCCGGCATTGCAGCAGGAGCTCAGGTTCATGGGCATACCCCAGGTACAGCTCAACATCATAGAAAAAGACCAGGCACAGCTCACCAACGCCTACCTGGGCATGGCCATCTTCTACGCGGACAAAAAGGAGGTCATCCCTTTCATCAGCGACACCAAAAACCTGGAGTATGACCTCACCTCCGCCATTTTGAAAGTTACCTCGAAAGAAACCAAGAAGGTGGGCCTGTATGCGGGCACACCCCTGACGCCGCCGGCCGATCAGGAGTACCAGGCGGCCAACCAGCTGCTTTCCAAGCAGTACGAGGTCACCCAGATTCAGCTTGATGATGAGCAGGCGCTTGAGAAAATAAGCACCCTCATCCTGGCGGGTCCCCGCGATCTTACCGACCGGCAGAAATACGCCATTGATCAATTTATCATGCGGGGCGGCAAGGCGGTTTTCCTGGTCGATACCGTGGAGATGCGGGAAGGATTGCAGGCTTCCAGCTTCAAGCCGGCAATCAACGATCTCTTGCAGCATTATGGCATCACCGTCGAAGAAAACCTGGTGCTTGACGCCTCCAACGCGTACGCCGCGTTTCGAAGCGGTTTCATGACCTTCCGCATTCCCTATCCCTTCTGGGTAAAGGTGGTGAGCGAGGGATTCGCGGCGGACAACCCCGCCGTGAGCATGCTGGAGTCGGTGGTCCTCCCCTGGGTCAGCTCGCTAACCCTGGCCGGCGAGAAGATGCCGGGCATAGCCATAACCGAGCTGGCAAAATCCACGGAATCATCATGGCTGCAAAAAGGCTTCTACATGCTCGATCCCCAGCAGCAATTCATCAAGCCGGGCACGCAGATGCAAAGCTACCTGCTGGCTGCTGCCGCCGCCGGGAAATTCAAAAGCTTTTTTGCCGACAAGCCTGTACCCCCCGCGGAAAAGAAGGCGGACGGCACTGAATCCCCGGCACAAAAAGAACCCATCAGGGAAAGCCCTGAAACGCAAATCGTGGTGGTGGGCAACTCCCGCTTTATCACCAATGATATTATTACCCAGTTTGACGACAACCAGGTCTTCTTTCTCAATCTGGTTGACTGGCTTACCCTGGGAGAACAGCTCATCGGCATCCGCTCCCGCGGCGCCACTGACCGGCCCCTCCGTGAAACCACGGAATATCAGAAAACACTCGTGAAATCGCTTAACATGTTCGGGGTCCCCCTGGCGCTGGCCTTCTTCGGCATCGTGCGCTTTTATGCGAGAAGGAGAAAAAAGAAGAGCGCGGTGGTGCTGTAGGGGAAAGCAGAGAGTTCAGGGGTCAGGGTTCAGGCGCCGGGGTTCAGAAGCCAGGAATCAGAAGTAGGCGATATGGGATGTGCGATCTGCGATTAAAAACCCGGTAGGAGCGGCTTTAGCCGCGAAAGATAGGAAGCAGTTTCCATTACTCCAATACTCCATCACTAAAGTATTTTATATTTAAATGAAAACAAAAACTACCGTTATACTATTCGGACTCTTCATAATACTGCTGGTCTTTGTCTATCTTTTCGAAGGCCCCTTATCCGAGCAGTCAAGAAAGAAAGCGCAGGGAGTGCCCACCCTCTTTCCCGGCTTTGCTCAGGATGCGGCAGCAAAAATAGCGGTAAAAAGCACAGGCAAGGACGTTGTTCTGGAGAAAAAGGGGGATGCCTGGCAGATAACCGGCACCGATGGTTTCACGGCTGATCCGGAAGCGGTGCAAAACGCCCTGGATACGGTCGCCGGCTTCAAGCGCGAAAGCATTGCCTCAAAAAACCCGGGAAAGCAGGACATATTTGAAGTAACGCCCGCCAAGGGTGTGGAGGTAAAGGTTTTCAATGCCGGGGATACAATACTGGCGCACTTCTACATCGGCAAGACCGGTGCCGACTTCTTCAGCAACTACGTGAGAAAAGAGGGATCTGACGAGGTCCTCCAGGTGGCGGCCGTAACCGCCACCTTTGATAAGACGGTTGAAGGCTGGCGGGATAAAACCATATTCAAATTTCCTGCCGACATGGCAACCCGGCTCAGCTTGAAAACGGCCCGGGAAGAGATTGTCTTGGAAAAAAATGAAAAGGATGAGTGGCATATTACCAAACCCGAGGGGGTACAAGCGAAACCGGAAATGGTAAACACCATGGTTACCACCCTTTCATCACTCAGCGCGCTGGGGTTTGCCGAAGATTATGACACGGCTAAATATGAGATCGATAATCCTCAACTCACCGCCACGGTTATTCTCAAGGACCAGATAGAGCAGAAGCTGCACATCGGCAAAAAAAACGAGGAGAAGGCGCAATACTACGCCAAGAGCGAGGCAAAGAAGACCATCTTTTTGATCGGCAAGTATCAGTTTGACACCATCAACAAGACCGTCACGGACCTGAAGGAAGAAGAGAAAAAGGAAGAAGCACAGAAAGAAGCCGCGAAGGATGCCGGCGCACCGGATGCAGAAGCACCCCCTCCCGACTCACTTGACAACGATTGAAAGCTCCCCGCACCACGCGCACGTAACCATCTCATGAAACAGGAAAGCGTATTATTTCCTTCACCATCTGGAAAGCTGGCAGGGGTTATTCATCACCCTGCCAATGAAAGCAGAGGGTGCATAATCACCTCTCACGGCCTCCTCAGCAGCAAGGACAGCGATAAATTCATCGAGCTGGGGGAACGGTTCGCGGAAGATGGCTTCACCGTTCTGCGATTTGACTTCGGAGGATGCGGTGAGAGCGAAGGTGCCCTCACCGACACGACGGTGACGGGGAGAAAAGAGGACCTTCTCGCGGCAATCGATTTTATGAAGGCTCGCCCGTCAGGCGGCCCTCAGCCCATCGGTTTATTGGGGAGCAGCATGGGCGGGTTTGTGTCGCTGCTTGTCGCGGCCTGCCGGGAAGAAATACGGGCGGTTGCCGCATGGGCAACACCGTTCAGCTTTGAGGAGCTTCGCGATGCAATCACCTCAAGCTCCGACGGCATAATCAGGGAAAGATTTTTTGACGACGCACAACAATACTCCGCAGACGCATTTATGCCCGGGGTCAAAAACCTGCTCATCATCCATGGTGACCGCGATGAACTTGTCCCCCTTCATCATGCGCAGCGGCTTTATAACTCGGCACGGGAACCCGGCAGCTGGAGATAATAACGGCGGGCGACCATAGCATCATTGATCCCGCCATCGTGAAAAAGCCGTTTCCTGAGCATGGGCTGGTTTAAGAAGTGGGTCATTCGCGGCTAAAGCCGCTCCTACCGAGTTTTTCATCGCACGTCGCAGATCCCGAACCACCTTCTCCGCTTACCCTGACCGAATCTGGATTATCGCTTCCGCACCCCCCCCTTACAGGGGCGGATATCCGGCGCGCGCCACCCGCCGCATGACCCTGGGGGTCATCTCCGGCCTGAACCCGAGTATCTTTTTTGCCAGGTCGGGCTTTTCCTGCTTGATCTGCTCAATGTGCGGCTTGATTCCCTGCATGATGCCTTGATAAAGCTTGAAGGGATTGACGGTCCAGGGCAGCTTCTGGGTAACGATCCGGTGCAGATAGAGGTGCTCCTCTTCGTTAAACATGCGGTTGAACACCGGATAGCCGAGAAACTCCCGGTAGTCATGCGTCTCGGGCCAATTGCGCTTCCACCATTCGATATAGTCCATTACCCCCTCCCGGTTTATCTGCCCCGTGTGCAGCGCTTTGCTGACCGCGTGAGCCGCCTTGTGGCCTGAGAGCAGCGCTCCGGTATTTTCCGCCTCGGCAAACCAGACGCTGTCTCCCACAAAGACCACATTGTCCTTAAAAGGCTCCCGGGCGGGGCTGAAGTTGCTGGTAACCGCGCAGCGCTTGTGGGTCACCTGCACATTGTGAAACCACTTTTTAAAGGGGCTGCGGTTGACAAGATAGTCAAACCGTTCTTCACCCACGATATAGAGCCAGTACTCGTCTTCCCGGTACACGCTGGGCAGCAGGCAGAACTGGATCACCCCCAGGCCGCCGGTATCATGGCCGAGCCCCAGGCAAATCATTTCAGACCGGTCAAATTTGACGCCGGTTACGTAGTAGCTGATCGCACTGGAGGTGTGGAGAAAAATCCTTTCGCGGTTGATCCCGAATATCCGTGCCATCCTCGAGTTGACCCCGTCCGCGGCAATGCAGAAAGTGCCCAGGAACCTTTCGCCCGTGTCGGTTCTCACCTCGATGCCTTCCGGTGTCTTGCGCGCGTCAACCACGCCCCGCTCGAGAAAATAATGTACCCCCGCCTGCTGTCCTTCTTCATACAGGCCGCCGAGCAGCGCGCCCTTGTCGAACACCACCGCGGGAATCCCCCGGCCCGACTGGTTGGCCTCATAGTCGCCGACCTCGATCCTGTCCACAGCGTTGGGGCCGATGAAATGCAGCGCGTAAAATTCACGGTAGTTGCCCCGGTAGTTGACGGTAAAGTTGTTCACCGGAAAGATCCACTTCTTCTGCTCGCGGGAGAAGTACATGTGCTCATTATAAAAAGAATCCATGTTCAGGAGAAACATCTGGGCACATGCCCGGTAAATTTTGGCCGGGTGCGTTTTCCTTTCCAGCAGCGCCACTTTCAATCCATTTTGAGCCGCGGTTTTTGCAGCCTCCAGTCCCGATGTGCCGCCACCCACTACGATGAGATCATATTGCTTTGCCATCTTTTGCTCCTCTTCAAGACAATTCGTTAAATGTTGCAATTCCAATGATCAAGTTTTCTTCATTCAACGTTGGACGTTGGAAGTTGGATGTTCGACGTTCGTCTGTCGTTTTTAGCACTACAAACTGAGAACGTCCAGCATCGAACGTTCAACGCTCAACTTCCAATTAAAAACACTACCTGAACACCATGCTGGCGAAGGTCACTGCCGAACCGCCTTCCGGTTCCACCGCCTGCCGATAGTCAAGCAGCTTTCCCTCCTGTGCATCCATGGCACTGAGCAGGGCGTAGATGGGCGGAAGTCCGCAGATATTCCTCCTGTCCCTTTCTCTTTGAATAAAATTGCAAAACCCTTCTGCATCCAGGCGCGCTGCGTGAGAAAGCATAGCCCGGTCCTGCAGTTCAACATCCATTAAGGTCGCAGACGAGGGCGCAGCATCGGCACCGAAGCGCTGCCCCACATGGGCCAGGTCCGCGCTGGCAATGTAGCATGACTGACAGCCGGACTTGCTCACCACGTCCCGCAGGCAGGATATAAAATCAGAGAGGTGCGGCTTTTGATCCGCGGCAAGCCCGCCTGCTATGACATCATGAAATGAGCCGCAGAGCACGGGAACGATGCGGAACCGTGCGGTGTCACCGAAGAGGTAGCTTAAAAAGACCGTCTGGAATTCGATGGTGTGTTCGGCCTTGTGGAGTATTTCGTCCTGGAAAGGGTCAAACGGCAATTGTTCCGCAAGATCATCTACAATGTCAGATGCGGTATCAACCACTCCGAAAGGTGTTTCAAATTTTTTCTTCGTCAGTATGAAGGGTTGAGCGCGGGAAGGTGGACGGTCCCCAATATAATGAAGAGATCCGGCGGAGCTGATTCAGCCAGTTCTTTATAGGCCCAGGCATAGCAGGGGCCGCCGCGCTGAAAATCTATGTGCGGCGCGATCAGGCCCTTTATGGAAGATGCTGCCTTTTCAGTCCCGGGTTTTCCCGGCCCCCGTGGATCGGTGAAAAATCCATCAATCTGCTCTGTCAGCCCGCCGGGTTCAGCCTCGTAACTGTTCCCGGCATATGCAGCGCCGCGGATTTCAGCCATCCTGAACTCTTCTTCCATGTGAACGCGATATGTCTGGTAGCGCTCGCTCTCCAGGAGATAATTCTCGTCAAGCTGCTTAACCATCTCTTCAAGCTGCTCAGTAAAAATAATCTCCCCGTATTTTCTCATGTACTCAGCCTTGATATCCAGAAGGGATCGCGTGCCGTCAAAAAGGCTGATAATGAAAAAAGCGGGATAGGAAATCACCAGCACCCGGTCACTCATAACCGCGGGGTCCCGCAATCCGATCGCTTTCTGACCGGCGGCTTCGAAGGGAAAAATATCGATACTTCTTAACTTTGGATAATCCATGCGTATCCCGGGCTCATCACTCACTGTATAACAATGTGCGTACTCTATATTTTTTAAAAACCGGTGTCAATATCAAATGATACAGGAATTGGAGGGGGGAATACCCGAGAAACATTGACCATTATCAGGAGGATGTGGGAGAGCATGGAGGGCCATGCTTTGTCATGGCCGACCATAATAAGAGGACGCGACGGAGCGCGTCCCTCCATTTTATTGGCCTTGGGATCTACTATTATCAAAATGTAGGGGCGACCGGCCGGTCGCCCCTACGTATTTTCGAGCATACTACTGTTCCCCTCTCCCCACCGCGGGAGAGGGTCAGGGTGAGGGGGCATCATGAATCTATTGTAATCAAACAATTAACGGCGTGCCGCTTCTTAAAAACCCATCTGCACCGGCGCCAGCTCAATCGGCGTTTCAACCGTTATGGCATTGCTGCTGATGGTAATATTCTGCAAACCCTGGTAATCTTTTCCATTGGTGGGCATCGGATAGCTGCTTCCTTCCACATACACCACCACCGTCAGCGTGTAGTCCCCATAGTCCAGACCAAGAAGGCTGATCTCCACATCATTGTATTCAGTGATTTCGCCAAGCTGATAGTCCCCGAGAGGGACATCAAGAGCCAGAACAAAGGAAGGGGCGGTAGAGATGGGGGGAGTAGTATTATATGGATAGAGGGCCAGCACCATTTTTACCGGCGTGCCCACAAAATCTGCGGGATAGTGTACGCTGAAGCTGATGGTGCCTTTACCCAGGTTGTCAACATCTCCCCTGCCGGGTTTGTCCGAGGGGGCTGACGGAGGAAGACTTTTAAAGAAGTTCCAGATCGCTTCACTTGCAAAATCAGGCCACTCGTGCCCTCCCTCATGCTCACAATATTCCACCGGGAACTGGGCATCACATCCACCATACGCCGTGCAGACGGGATCAACACCCTCTCCGGTTTGCTCTTTGCTGCAACTGTTGATTGCAATCCAGTAGTCACGGGTTGGTTTAATAAGACTCAGCGACACAAGATTGTCATTCGCACCCTGTATCTGCAGCACCGCGACCTGGCCGACGCAATTGTCACGATCCAAAAGAGCACCGGCTACCGGGGCAATGGCCCTCAGAATATCTCCTCTCCTGCACCCCAGGGCATGGGTAAAACCCGCCCCCGCGCTGTGGCCGACCGCAAACACCCTGCTCGTATCGAAACAGAGATTCGCTTCAAGTTCGCGGTACAGGTCATCAAAAAAAATGAGATCATTTTCCTGGTCCCACACGGTCAGGCCGGCCTCATTGGCAAGCCCGTTGGGATAGACGAGAATTGCCTCCTCACCCACAACATCCTGCAATGAATAATACCCTTCGGTAAAACTTGTATAGTCCCCGCTCGCGCCATGAAAGCCAAAAATCAGGGGATACGGTGTTGAAGCATCATACGGCTCCGGGAGCTTGAGATAGTACACCCTTTGCACACCATTCGAGAGTATGGTTCGCTCGCCGGTGACAAATCCGCTGTCAGTTCCGCAGCCGGAGCTTCTGAAAAAAAGCGCCAGGCATGCCGTGAGAGCGCATACAAACAGGATCAGCATTAGTACCATCATCGTATTTCGTTTCATTGCGGTCTCCCTCATAAAAAGATTCATTCCCTAGACAGCGAAAGGCTGCTGATCCCAGTGCTTGTTCCAGTAGTCAAAGGCAAAAGGCCACTTCTCCTGCTGGGACTGCACGATAAAACTGTTTATTTCAAAAGCCTGCCTGATCTGCTCTTCCTGTTCGGGCCGGGTTTCCTTCTGCTGTATGGCCCGAACCAGGCGCCGGCCAAGATCCGCGGAGGCCGTCTCGAGCTTCGCGTTCTCATCCGCGTCCTCGAACTGCATCATCACGCCACTTATGCCTTCAATGAGCCGCAGGCCGAACTGAACCAGGATTTTACTCAAATAGTTCTCAACATCTTCAGGCGGCGAGCCGCCACAGGTCACCAGGGTGGTGGCATACTTGCCGTACAAGCGCATGCAGTGCAGGGTGAGACTCAATCGGTCAAGCAGCGCTTTCAGTTGCGCGGTCACGCCAAACATGTAATTGGGAACGGCAAACACGATGCCATCGGCGGCAAGCATGCTCTGAAGGATTTTTTCACAGTCATCCTCCAGGTGACAGGCGCCCTTGCCGTGGCAGATCTCAACACATCCCTTACAGGGCTGGACCGTCAGCGAGTCAAAGGAAAAGAGTTCAACTTCTGCACCGGCCTCTTTCGCAGCCGCAAGGAAAGGCTTGAGCAGCCTGCCGGTATAACCCTTCATGCCATGCGGGCTTGCCTGGACAACGGTTAGTTTCATGGTTTACTCCCTTCTCATTGTAACAAATGAAATAATACTTTTTCGATACAAATATTAAACTACAAGACGATACATTTGCAATACAAATATGTCACCGGGATAAATCAATAAGGCAAGATTTAGTATAGACTGATCCTGATAGATGATACAAGAAAGAGCCCCCAGCCGTTACAACTGAGGGCTTTTGTTAAAAATCCTGTCCCCCTCTTCTCAACAGGCACAACCTGACCGTAAGAATTGGGTCTTCATTATTACCAGATCAGTGAGGTCAACCTTATTATCATCGTTAAGGTCTGCGGTACAGGCAGAGGGAGGGCATGGTTTCAAAAACTCCCCTTTCATAGTAACCAGATCAGTAAGATCAACCTTTCCTCCGGTACCACTAATATCCGCATAGCACTCGCAGGCATCTCCGCACCCGTTGCCGTTACTGTCCCCTTGCGTTAGCTGGCAGAGTTCTCCGGCACCGCAGTCGCTATCAAGGTGACATGAGGTCAAAGTAGCGCCAACACCGACAACGACATCATTAGGAGGTGTTCCGATGTTTTTAACACAGGTGCCAAGGGCTGAACCATTGGGAGTTGCCGGACAGTTGTCACACACATCGCACGCTGCATCAGCATCCGTATCGTTGCCTGCTTTATTCATCTCCATGGTAGCTGGCACCGGCGCTGATTCAGGATCGCTTAAGACTGATAACGCATTCACATTGCCCTGCAGCGTGCCGCTAAAGAATGCCGCACATGTACCCGCGGTAAATGCCCGCATGCCATCGCGATCGGGACCTCCAGGGCAAAAATCCGAATAGTCCTCCTCATCAATCATATCTGCGTGTCCATGGGTTGTGGCTACCGCAAGCCAGGTTGGATTTGGACTGGCGCAATAGAAATGAAAGGGGCCTATCTCTTCCGGCGCACATGCAAGGAATCCCCCTACCACAATCGGACCCAGGCCGGTTCCCAAAATATAGGTTGGAATATCAAAGGACAATGGACCGGTGATCACTAAAGTCTGCCCGAATATCACCAGACCATCTACCGGATCCACCCCCGCCAGTGCATCAACTTTTTCGGGAACCTGCAATGCCATCCGATAGGCAATCTGGCCGCCCCGCGAGTGACCTGCCAATCCGAGCAGGTTCGTATCAGCAGTGACCGGGGCCACAATGGTGTTAATATTTGCTTCCAGCCAGGAGATGATCTGCACCCCCAGCGCAGCCTCTTCTTCAGGAGTTGGAATGTAGCCCGAACCGCCCGCGGGGTACATTTGCGGAAGGACGACCACAAAACCATGGCTGGCCAAGTGGGTTGACATTGTTTCATATCCCTTAATGGATCCGGTAAAACCGTGTTGAAATATGACCAGCGGATAGGTATCCGTCGGAACGGGTGTATAAATGTCGAGTTCCACCGGGGCCGTGGTATCGGGAACATTGATGACCTGTACCGACAATTCGCCCGGTTCATAAAAATTACCGGGACTCACATAGGCCTCAACATCGCTCACGAATAATCGAGTCCAGGAAGCAGATCCCAACAAAAAGATAAGTAACAATGATGTCCTCAGTACTTTTACTATGCTTTTTTGCCCTGCCATTCTTACCCCCTTTGGTTGTTGTTGTTATATGAAATGCAAAATGCGCATGCTCAAATCCTCATCGCCTTGCATCGCACGTCCCATATCCCACATCTCACATCACAGATCTCAGATCCCACATCGCTCTTTACGGACACACCGGGCAAGAAGTCCGCAGGAATTCATTTTTCATCATCACCAGATCAGACAAATCAACCTTGTTATCATAGTTACAATCAGCATCGCAGGGAGTCGTGGCACAATCAGTACTTAAAAACTCCCCCTTCATTATGACCAGATCAGCAAGATCAACTTTTTGATTACCATTGCAGTCTGCGTGGCATTCACAGGCATCCCCACAGCCGTTGCCGCCGGGGGGGTAAGAGTCTTCCTGAAGTGGATTATAATCTGCAGGGCAGTTGTCCTGATCATTCAATCTTCCGTCACAATCGAAATCCAATTCTGAGAACTGTCTGGCATACTTAATGCCATAGGTACCGGAATAGCTGATATGCACGGTCCCCTCCGCATCCAGAGCGAGAGAAGCTGACATCCCCCCTGCGTCATCTACTGTCTCAGTGATCCAGATACCACTCTTGTTGGTGGCATATTTGACGTCATCATTAGTATCATCAGTATAACTGATATGCACCTTTCCATCCGCATCGAGGGCAATTGAGGTGTAGGAACCAACATTTCCGGCACTATCTACAGTCTCAGTCACCCAGACACCGCTCTCATTGCTCGCATACTTGAGGTCATTGTTAGTGCCGTCCCAATAGCTGATATAAACCTTCCCCTCCGCATCAAGGGAAAGGGAGGTGTACCAACCCACATTTCCAGCACTATCTACTGTCTCGGTTACCCAAGTAACGCCCTTGTTGGTGGCATATTTGAGATCAGCATTGGTTCCATCATAATAGCTTATGTGCGCCTTCCCCTCCGTATCCAAGGCCAGGGAGGTGTCGTAGCCTACAGTTCCAGCACTATCCGCTGTCTCAGTCACCCAGAAACCGCTCTCATTGGTCGCATACTTGAGGTCACCGTTAGTAAAATCCCAATAGCTGATGTGCGGCTTGTCATTGCTGTCAAGGACAAGGGAGGTATACCGGCCTACATCTCCCTCTCTATCCACCGTCTCGGTTTCCCATGCACCACTTTTATTCGTGGCATACTTGAGATCACCGTTAGTAGCATCAAGATAGCTGATGCACACCATTCCCTCTCCATCCAGGGTTATGGAACTATGGTGACCGACATCCCCGGTATTATCCAATGCTTCCTCTATCCATGTATAGGATTCATTGGTCAGATGTGTAAGGGCTGCGTGAGTCGCATCATAACAGCTGATGTGCGCCTTCCCCTCTGGATCCAGGGCTAGGGAGGAGTCATAGAATACAGAAACGCTATCAACCGTCTCCGCTACCCAGTCCCCACTCTTGTTCGTGGCATATTTAAGGCCGGCATTAGTCGCATCAAAATAGCTGATGTGCGCCTTCGAATCTGGGTCCAGGGCAAGGGAGGTGAGGAAACCCACATTTCCAGAGCTATCCACTGTGTACCCGTTCCAGCTTCCGCTTTCGTTAGTGGCATAATTGAGGTCACCGTTGGATTCATCATAATGGCTAATATGTACCTTCCCATTAGAGTCCAGGGCAAGGGAGGTATATTTCCCGCCAAGCAAATGTGTTGATTCCTCGACCCAAACACCACTCTTGTTGGAAGCATACAGGAGCGTGTGGGCACCGCCAATGATATCAAAGTGCATATAACTGACATGTGCCTTGCCCTCTATATCCAGCGCAAATGATGGATATAATCCCGCATACTTACCCTCGCGCACTGGTTCGTTTACCCAGTTGCCGCTTTTATTAGTTGCATAACGCACGTCAGCATAACCCGCATAAACGATATGTACCTTATCCTCTGCGTCCAGGGCGATGGAAGTGCTTTCCCGAACATTTCCCGGGCTTGCTACGGTTTCGGTAACCCATGCGCCACTCCGGTTAGTGGCATACCTGACACGTTGACCATCAGAATAGCTGATATGTACCTTCCCGGCGGAATCCAGGGCGAGTGCAGTATACATACCCGCTGTGCCATCCACTGTCTCAGTAAGCCACGAACCGCTCTTATTGGTGGCATACTTGAGGCCGTTGCCAGCATAGCTGATATGCGCTTTTCCATTTGAGTCCAGGGCAATCGAGGTGAACGAGCCTACCCCAGATGAGGGATCCGCCGTTTCGTACCGCCAGGCACTTCCATCATGGTAGGCATAGTAGAGGTGGTCACCCCCATATGCAACATGAGGATTATTGCCGTTATCAATAGCTATGGCCCTTTGATATGAAGGGGCAAAATTTTTCGATGTGCCTGCCTCCTCAATACACCAGGATGCATGAACAGTGAAGGGCATTACGGCAATGACAGCACTGCACGCAGTTATGAGAATATAAATAAGCTTTTTCATCCTCGTCACCGCTTTTTTTCTGGTATCTGTGGGGTCGGGCCACGCTATCGCGTCAATATAATTACTCTATCACTCTTGAAACAGCCATTTATAAACCCAATATCGCTGTTTTCGAGGCCAAAAATATAATTATTCTCATATAAATTGTTTATGCATTTTTGAATAACTCGCTTTTCCCCCCTAAAATTGAGATTATTGGGTCTTAAAATATCAGACGGTTACCGTGGCCTGACCCCATGTAACCTTCGCTTACGGCTACACCGGACAGTCAGTCCGCAGAAACTGATCTTTCATTATCACTAAATCAGACAGATCAACCTTGTCATCTCCATTGCAGTCTGCCTGGCAGGGATTTGTCGCGCAATCATCCCGTAAGAACTCTCCCTTCATAATGACCAGGTCATTCAGGTCAACCTTATTATCACCATTACAGTCTGCACAACAGGCCGCCACTATCTCCACATCAGCACAGTCTCTCACTGTTTCACCTCCTGCACCGTTATTGGCTGTGTCAGTTGCACATACTTGACAGGTTTCGCTAAAACATGCGACGTCTGCCGTGCAAAGGCCTTCCTGATCAACATTGCCATAAGCACAATCATCCGACCACAGGTAACTCGGCGGGGAAGAGCAACACATACCCTGAGCATAAAATTGGATTGATTCCCCAGAATTTACCGAGGCGCTATGAGGGGTAACTACTGCATAACAAAAAGCAATGTAATTGGATAGTACTGCAGTTGCATCATCAGGGTGTAAGGTTACATAATTGCAATCTACGAGATACCCATCGTTGTACGCTGGCAAATTGTAGGAAGTTAGATCATCAGCCAGTACCAGAGGCGCCTCAGCTACTCCCCCAACAGTTACTTGAACAGTAGCGATTTTCTGCCTCCCGCCAGCAACAGTAACAAAATCGAAGTTGCCCACAATTAATGCATATACTTGTTCATCATCTACTTCCCTGCATTCACTCAGGCTAGGATCAAATGGACCAAAAAAGGGATGGCAAAAATCAATAGAAGCATAATTAGCGTCCGTTCTGATATAAGTTTGCACCCCGAACATTTTATCATCAGGCGGACAGGCATATCCATCTACATATAAATCTATGATTCCGGTCCCGCCATAACAGAATAGATTGACCACCTCCCCCGTTTCAAATGTTCCATTCCCGCCAACATCTATCTCATAGGACAGGGGAAAGGACGGAGCTGCTGCAAGAGCTGAAAGCACCAGTACAAAACCAACGCTTGCGAGTGTTCTCATAATGCACCCCCTTAAAAATAGTAAACCCCGCCTCATTCCCAGATATCCTCCTCCGATAATAAGCGGGGTTATGTCCGTTGCTGGTTGCCACTGCTCCCCTCCTCTTCAGTACAACAATCGCTCTTTCGTTGGTTGGTTGTGCGCAGATTCGAGATGCGCCATCTTAGAATCCAACCCACATCGCATATCTCATCATTCGCGGCTAAAGCCGCTCCTACCGAGTTTTCATCGCATATCTCACATCACATATCGCACATCCCTATTTTTCTACATGCACGCCGGGCAGTTCATCCTCAAAAACTGCTCTCTCATTATAACAAGGTCTGATAGATCGACTTTATTATCTCCGTTACCATCTGCATAACAGGGTGTTGTCGCACAGTCAGTCCGTAAAAATTCCCCCCTCATGATTACCAGGTCGCCAAGATTAACCTTTCTGTCGCAGTTGCAGTCAGCGTAGCATTCGCAGGCATCACCAATACCGTTATCGTTAAGGTCCTCTTGATACTCGTCACATTCCTCATCATCCCCACAGTCCCGATAACTTGTACAGGTCACACCCGTACCCAAAACAACCCCGCTGACTGTCTTTACACAGGTGCCCAGTCCCGAGCCGTTCGGGATTGAGGAACAGTTGTCACAGCCATTTTCTAACCCTTCAGCTACATCATCGTTATCATTATCGATGGTGTCATCATCGCACACATCCCCTACTCCATCTTGATCACAATCCGTCTGCAAGGGATTAGAATTATGGGGGCAATTATCATCGCAATCTTCGACGCCGTCGAAGTCTTCGTCAGGCGGTCACCACATTCCCGGTAAAATTGTTATATCCTTGCAGCATTCCACGGTCACGGCGGTGTTGGCGGTGTCTATGGCACATACTGTACAGGTCTCACCCCATGTGGTTGCCGGTATGGTTAAAAGACCGGTGTTAGCATCAATAGCGCCCAGGGCACAGGTATCACTGTACGAATACACCGGCGGGTTGGCACAATCCGTATAAGGCACCTGACTTACTGTGTAATCAGCGGTTACGGTATCGATCCCACTAGCAGTGATGCGTGCCGGTCCCGAAATGTCACAGGCACAAGGTGGGGGAAGCAACTCTATGGTCACCATTCCATCTTCCGGATATTGACTTTCCAGGTTGCAGTCGGCAACATACCCGTCGTTAAAATCCGGGTGGCCGTAAGCGGTCAGATCACTGGCTACCACCATATCGGTAGTTCCCGTACCGACACAATCTACGGCAAATGTTCCCAGCTTAATTTGGTTTACCTGTGGAATAAAGGAAAAGTTGCTGCAGATCAAACTCCACACGTCGGGGTCCGGTGTATAATAATCATCCCCCTGCCAGGAACACGCACTCAGGGAGAGATCGCAACCTGCAGCGGCATTGGGCTGGCAGCTGCTCACCTGAATCAATGACTCATCCAGGATGATGTTGGCCTCCACTCCAAAAAATTTATCATCCGGCGGACAGGCATAGCCGTCAAGGATGACATCGATTTCAACCCCCGTTTGACCATATAAGTTTACCGTCCCGCCGGTATCGATCCCGTTCTGCCCAACATCAATTTCATAAGACAAGGGAAACGCTGGATTTGCCATGAAATATATAATCAGGCCAACTCCACATATGCTTAATAGTTTCTTCATTTCGCACCTCCCCCTATATTCCTAAGGCATTATCGGGCAATCACGCCGGTTAAACTCAATCTTAAGCATGATCAAATCGGTCAGGTTGACCTTGCCGTCGCCGTTGCAGTCAGCCTGGCAGGGATTTACATCGCAGTCCGATCGCGAGAATTCATCCCTCATGATCACTATGTCCGTAAGACCGACCCGGCCGTCTCCGTTAAAGTCGCAATAACAGGGTGGATTGGTAGTGCGAATCAAGGTCACTACCCCATCAGCAGGATACAGCGCTGCCTGATTGCAGTCTGAAATAAAGCAATCATCATACGCAGGGTACCCGTATGAGGTCAAATCGGTTGCAGCCACCAGATCAGCATACTCATCGTTCTGAAGAACCTCTATTTCCATGGTGCCGAACTTCTGCCGGCCGCCGGCAACCGGGACAAAGAGGTATTGAGCTGCACCTATGAAGTAAACATTTTGTTCCGGATTGCTGCAGCTGCTTAAGCCCGGATCAAAGGGTCCTCCATGATCAGTATCGAAGGGGGTGCAGCTATTCACCTGGACGATGGATTCATCTAGCCGCACGTACGCCCGTCCGCTGAAAATGAGATCATCGGGCGGACAGGAATAGCCATCCAGGTACAAATCCACCGTCGCCGTGTTCTGCGGCGATAGATTCACCACCTCCCCCGTTTCAAAGCTCCCTTCCCCACCAACATCTATCTCGTAGGAAATGGGAAAAGCTGGTGATGCTAGAAGACCTGACAACAGCAGTGTCAAGCCGATGATTGCCAGTGTTTTCATAATACCCCCTTTAAAATAATTAAACCCCGCCTTATTCTCAGACGTCTCCATCCGAGAAAAAGCGGGGTTCTGTTCATTAGTGGTTTCACCCTTCCCCTCCAATTACACTTATAGTATTATACTATTAAACTACAAAAATGTGGGATTTGCAAGACAATTAATATATATAGCCGTCATTAGGCTTGGCCTGACCGGCACAGGTTAAGGAGCTATAAAGGAAGAGGCAACAGTAATCCGGGAATTTCAATTGACATACTTCCCTCAACTCCATAATATAAATATACTCAACATTCAGCATTATCGGTGAGGCAGTCCATGGTATCCCCCTTAAAGGAAATCATTTCCGAGAAGGATTTTCTGGAAATTTTTCAGAAGCAGACCTCGGAGATAATGAAAATCTGCTCGTATCTCAATGAAAAAGAGATGGAAGACTCGCTGTTCACCAAGCGTTTTTACGGGAACGTCACCACCCAGTCCAGAATCCTGGAGGATTTCCTGGACGACTACGGCGCCAAGAACAACCGGACGTGGGTCTATTTCAGGGAGCTGGTCGCCTCAGCACGGTACATGGGATACTGTTCTTACATGATTCAGCACGTAAGGAACCGGTATGCCCTGTATGACGTAAAAAATGTGAAGGAAAAGGAATTCCTGGAAAAGACGGCACGGACGCAGGAATTCTTTAACACGGCCATTAAGAATGTCTTCGGGTCTATCTGCGATGAGGGGACCCGCCTCGGTCTGACCATCCCGGAGGAGAGGCTCAAGGAGGAGGATTTTTTGGATGTGGCATCCAATAAAATGCTCCCCCACAATCTTGGCGAGGACTTTTCCACCAGGGAAGAGGAAAACGTGGTAAAAATTGCCTCGGAGTACCTCAACATCCTCCGAGATCACGAAGACCTGCTGTTTGACCGGCGCCATACCGTTCATGAAATAGAGGCGCTTATACCGGAGTACGTAAGCGAAGAAAAGCTGAGAAAATTCGAGCTGCGGGTGCACAGCCTTCAGTCCCTCTACGATACCTACCTGAAGAACACCAAAATAGAAACCATACACCCCTCGCTCAACAGCATGCGGGGCTTCATTTCAGTTGCCCTCCATCTCGCTGAAATGGCAACCGTGCTCATCCATTTTTATGAAAGGCACGAAAGCGAGCTGCGGCAGGAAAAGGTGCGGGAAAACATTGAGCGAATCATCGACAAGGATATAATCCTGGATTGCATTGTAAATTATTGTCTTTTTTACTGTTTCAAACATCTGACCAGGGGCATAACCCTGGCTCAATCCTTTCTCAAAAGTTTTGTGGTTGTCGATTCTATCAAGGTACCCATACCCACCTACATGGGTTTTCATGTCCGTCCGGCCACTATGGTGATGAAAATCGTGAAGCACTATGGTTCCGATGTTATAATGGAGATAGACGGCGAAGAATACGATGCCGGCAGCGCACTGGATATTTTCCGGGCCAACGAGAAGATAAGTGCCCGAAAGCGGCAGCTTATACTGGAAAAGATACAGCCCCCGCAGGAAAAGGGGAAAATTAAGCGGGAAGCCATTAAGCAGATGGTCTACGATGAACTGGACCGGCTGATGAAGGAAGGTTTGCTTTCAAGCTTTGACGAGATGACGGTGGAAGATCTGACCTGCGAAACAGAGGAGAGCTCCATCCTGGCTGAGGAATTAAAACCCCTGGTGGCAAAAGAGATAAAACGGCTGATGGCGGCCGGTAAAATCGACATAAAAATTGACATACATGCTACCTTCAGGGGTGACCGCAGGGCGCTCCGGGATATCGAAGCCCTCGCCAGGGCAAACTATGGAGAGGATGAGGTGGGCAATAATATCGATTTACCGGCGGAACTGGAATATCTGAGAAAATAAATCAGCAGGTTGTTTTTGTCTCGGGTAACTTTTCGCCAGCCTGCTAGAAGACCTTGTTCACCTTCAAGTCATTGGCTATAGCCAGCACCGAATGGGCATAGTCAAGCGCGTAATCGGTTCTGCCGCTGTTATATGAGCTCAAACCGCCGTGGATACCATTTCTATCTATATAATATTTAAGTATTTTTGATCCTATCTCGATATTTCTGTACGGATTCAGCAGCTCCTGTTTCTTGCATTGCCAAATCTTGGGCATTACCTGGGTAAGTCCAACCGCACCTTTTCTACTCACCGCTCCATGATTGGCGCCGGATTCAACCACAATCAGAGCAGTCAGCAGCTCCGGCGTGACGGGAGGTTCGCTGCATTCTCTGATTTTGCAGACATATTTAAGGGCGGTGTTATTATCTAAGCGGGGATTGTATCGCTGGAGGTAACTTGCGGAGTGCCTCAGTTCGCTGAAGAGTTGCTGCCGCAACCGGCTCTCTTCTTCAACACGGCTTTGAAGATCAAGGATTTCTTCGTGTATGGTCCGGATGGCAAGGGTATTATTATAACTGGTATACAGTGAAAACACCAAAACCACCGCGTTGAGCACCAGAACAAACCCTGCCAATTCCTTTAGAATTCTGTTTTCAAATATATGTTTAAACATGGCAATCACAGCCTCCCTAGCACATTAAGCAATTTTATTGACGCATGCTTGCCTCCGTGATCCCTATAAAATAAATTGAGGTTACCGGATAACTTCCGATAACCCTGGATTAGTATATATCATTTTAATAGCTGTATGTCAACACATTTTTCCGGTATCAGGAAAAATATGTTTAAAAACATAAATTTATAACTGCTCCCTCCGGGAATTTATTATAACTTCATCAAATTAACCTGCGGCATATCCGGTCACTATGGCTACAGCATTCCTCTGCGCCGCCTATTTCTTCCTCGGCCTCATATCCATTACCGTCCAGGTCCTCACCGTCAGGGAGTTCATGGTCGTATTCTTCGGCAATGAGCTCTGTCTGGGTATAATCCTGGGCGGCTGGCTCATCGGAATTGCCATGGGGTCAGGCTCTGGCTGCAGGATAACCCGCCGGGTTACCCGGATATTCCCCCTCTTCATACTCCTGCAGGCAGCCCTTTGCCTGCTCCCGTTTTTTCAGATCTGTACCATCCGCCTGATAAGGGACATCCTCGTCGTCCCGGCAGGGGAATATATCAGCCTCCTTCCTCTTATCACCGCGGCGATTCTCATCACCCTTCCCTTCAGCTTTACCATGGGCCTCATCTTTCCGTGCGCATGTGCACTATTTACAGTGCATGAAAAAAAACAGGCACAACATATTGGGTTGGTCTATATTCTGGAGGCTGTGGGAAGTCTCACGGGAGGTGCCGTTCTCACCTTCTACCTGATCGCGCACTGTAAGCCGTATGAAATCCTGGCTATCATCTCAACGCTTCTGTTTTTCAATGCCGCCGCCCTTTGCTTCCTCCGCACCGGGTTCAGATACCCCATTCTGAGCTGGTCATGCATTGCTTTGGGTGCGGCCAACGCTTTTCTGCTGCTCACCGGGAATTTTGCGAGGCTCGACGACCTTTTGATACAAAAAAGGTGGGATACCTATAAAAACCGCCTGGAACTCCATGTCTCGGCCGATTCACCTTATCAGAATATCGTTATTGCGTCGGCACAAAATCAATTCAGCGTCTTTGGCAACGGTCAGTACGTGACATCATTCCCGGATCCCTATCAATCATCCCTCTTTGCCCACTGTACCCTTTCCCAGCATCCCGCTCCGGGTAAAATCCTCCTGGTGGGAGGCGGTTCTGCCGGAATCATTCATGAAATGCTCAAGTATCCGATCAAACTGCTCCACTACGTTGAACTTGATCCGCTGATGATCGAAGTCAGCCTGCCCTATCTGGCGGTCCAGGAAAGGATTGCGCTGGATGACAATCGAGTCTGCCTCTTTTTCAGGGACGGCAGATATTTTATCCAGCAGGCTGCGGAGGACTACGACATGATCATTCTGAATCTGCCCGATCCTTCGAATGCAATGCTCAATCGTTTCTATACCATTGAATTTTTTGAAGAAGCCAAAAGAAAATTGGCTCCGGGGGGTGTGCTGGTTACCGGCATTACCGGCTCGGACAGCTACCTCGGCAGGGAGGTCGGCATTTACGCGAGTTCCCTGTACCAGACCCTGAAGAAAGTCTTTTCCCGGATCATTGTCTCCCCCGGCACGAAGAATTATTTTTTTGCCACTGACGCCCCCGGGGTAATCTCCGCCGACCCGGACCTTCTGGCACGGCGGTATCGAAGCCGCAACATCACATCCGATACATTCACACCCTACCATTTTGGCATGCTTTTCCCTGAAGACCGCGCCTCATTTCTAGCGGCAGAAATGGAGCGGCAACCCGGAGTTAAAATTAATACTGACAGCTCCCCCATAACCTATTATTACAACCTCGTTCTCTGGGAGAGCATAGCCGGAAGCAGGAGGCGCGCACACCTCTTTCAGGGGATTGCCGGCAGGCTGGACGTGCTGGTCCTTCCGCTCACTATATTGTTCTTACTGCGTATTGCCTACGTCCTGGCAACACGAAAGAGGCTGGCATCTCACCTCAACTGCAATGCCCTGATTGCCATAGCTTCAGCCGGATTTGCCGGAATGGCCCTCGAAATTGTCCTTCTTTTTTCATTTCAGAACATCTACGGCTATGTCTACCGGCAGGTGGGGCTGATTGTTGCCCTTTTTATGCTGGGGCTTGCGGCAGGCGGCGCACAAATGAACAAATTGATTTCAGGCCGTGAGCGAAGCTGGGTCAAGATTTTGCCCCTGCTTTCCATCCTCATCGGTGTGTACGCGATAGGCCTGCCCTACATCCTGGAACTGTTCTCAAACATAAGGACATCGACTGCGGGTGGCAGCATTGACCTTCGCTACCTCTTTATGGCCCTGGTTGCCGGTGCCGGCTGGCTAACCGGATTGGAGTTTCCCCTGGTGAGCAGGATATTTACAGATCGTTATGCAGCGGGAACGGTTGCCGGGCGGGTCAATGCGTTTGATCATCTGGGGGCGTGCCTGGGGGCGCTTCTGACCGGAACCATACTCGTCCCTGTTCTGGGCGTCTACCAGAGCTGCTTCATTACCGGGGCGCTCAACCTCATGAGCGGCGCACTGCTTTTGATCTATATATTGCAGAAAGGACGATAGTGCAAAAAGAAAACGCAAGCTAAAGCTTGCGGCTACCCCCTTCGACTGCGCATTCAATAATATGGAGGGACGCGCTCTGTCGCTTCCGATTATTACGCGGCCATGACAGAGCATGGCCCTCCATCCTTTACGCTTACTACCCCCAAGCTTATCCCCTATCCCGTAAGCATACTCAGATCGGCTCCCACACCCCGGGGATGCGGTGCCCGCAGGAGGGGCATGCACCCTTTTTCAGGGCATTCTTAATAATGTGGAACCCTGCCCTGCCGATCACCACCTCTTGACACTTCGGGCAATAGGTGTTTTCCCCCTCATGGCCCGACACATTTCCCAGGTAGACATAGTGCAGCCCCGTCTGGCGGGCAATGGCACGCGCCTCTTCCAGGGTTTTTACCGGCGTGGACGGCAGATTCTGTATTTTATACATGGGGTGAAAGCGCGTAAAATGAACCGGTACCTCGACTCCCAGCTCTGATTTGATCCACCCGCACATCTGCCTGATCTCATCCCGGCTGTCATTGAGCGTCGGGATGAGCAGCACGACAATTTCATACCAGATGCCCGCCGTGCGAAGACGCTTCAGGGTATCGAGAACC
The DNA here is from genome assembly GCA_963751515.1 of uncultured delta proteobacterium. Taxonomy (GTDB): domain Bacteria; phylum Desulfobacterota; class WTBG01; order WTBG01; family WTBG01; genus CAZWCD01. The sequence goes on along the minus strand of CAVVUR010000010.1, from coordinate 141,125 downwards.
GGTTTCAGCTCGCCGCTGCAGTATTCCTTATAGAACTTTTCGCTGAATCCCTTCAGGTCAATTTTTACCCCGGTTAAATGGCGGCACAGTTCCATCAGGGGGGCTTCATTGATGAACCCGTTTGATATCATCACGCTGCCGATGCCCTTGCTGCGCCCCAGCTTTGCCGTGTCGAGCATGTACTCGTAAAACACCACCGGCTCCGAGTAGGTGTAGGCGATGGTAGGGCACTTTTTCTCTCTGGCCAGGGACACAACCTCCCGGGGGGCAGGTAAAAGTCCTCCACCTGTTCCGGCCGGTACTGCGCTATCTGCCAGTTTTGACAGAACTTACATTCGAAGTTGCACCCCGCGGCCGCTATGGAAAAGGCCTCGGTCGACGGCAGGTAGTGGAAAAGCGGCTTCTTCTCGATGGGATCAATATGAGCGCTGCAGCACCTGCCATAGACCAGGCTGTAGTAAATCCCCTTTCTGTTTTCCTTGTTACCGCAGTATCCCCTCTCCAGGTCGGCAATCTCGCACTGTTTGGGGCATATCTCACAGCGGATCCTGGCGTCGGGCAGCTTCTTATAAAAGCCGACCTCAACCGGAGGAACCTCTGCATGCGCCACGGCAGATGCGGGGGATAAAAGGCCGCAGGCCCCCAGGGCACACGCGGATTGCGCAAAGCGGGAAAAGAACTCTCTTCTGCTGCACGAGCTATTCATTAAACGGCCTTTGTTCAGCTTATGCTGTCAGCAGGTTATTGAAAAACACCCATCTGATTTGTGGCTCAAGGGGGAGGGGCTTTTGACGCCACAACAATGTGTCTTTACCCTTACGGCACGACCCGGTGTCTTACGACTTAAACTGCAGACAGGCAGCTTTGCAGAGACTTCGATACGGCTGTTGCCGTGCGGGTCTGTCGGACAAGGTTAAAGAGATGCTGCCGTTCTACAGGCTCCGAATAAATTTGTTGTGGCTAAAAAGCCCCTCCCCCTTGAGCCCTTGAACAGCCTTGGAAATCTACTTTTTCAACAACCTGCTAGAGGGAGACCACCTCAATCCGGGCAGGATCATCCGTGCCCAGGCCCCTTTGAGCCGCCGTGGCAATGTGCACCGGCTCCCTGCCGGCATCCTTGAGCGGGGGAAGCCCCTTTTCCCTGCGCTTCTCTTCTATCAGACCGCACCCGATGCGGTCCACGGCGACAGGATCGATCCCGAATATGAGGGTGGAAAACGGGTCGTTCCACTGCGGCTTGAAGGCCGGACCTCCGTTGTACTGCATGGAAAGCCCGTCACAGACAATCAGCCGCAGCTTGTTCTTAAGGTAAGGGTGGGTATTAAGATCAGCGATGAAGGGATCGCATTTATTATCATGGTACTTGTTGGGATTATGGATGGCGCCGTAGAAATTTTTCAGTCCCAGGGAGACGCCCGAGAGGTCGTGATCCTTGAGCACCGGAACATTGATCAGGGCGGTGCAGCGCGATGAGACAAGGGAGCTGAAGCAACTCCCGACGGAACCGGCGTTTTCAGGAGAGGCATCATAGTCCCTGTCGGTCCCAAAACACCGATCGCCGGCGCCTGACCGGTTGATGACATACCCTGCCTTTGCCAGTTCCTCCGTCAGCCTGTCCCACACAATGATATTGTCTTCCCGGATGCCGGCCCGCTTCAGGCCGGAGACAAGGGCCGCTACCACGCCGGGATGGGTCGCGCTGAGCGTTCCGCCCATGGCGTTTACCTTGATTCCCACCACTTCACCCGGCTTGAAAAGTTTCTTCCATGCGTCATCGGCGCCGGATTCTCCCGTCAGTCGCAGCATGCCGGTGGTTACCATCTGATCGGCAATCCGGCTGTTGACCCCGTTGTTCTCCAGGAGGACGGCCGTATTGCGGACCGTGACCACCCGGCTTGCCGTGCCCGCGGCCGCCTGCAGTGTACTCCCCGCACACGACCCCTGTCCCGAGGATGCACTCCCCGCCTGCCCTCCGGACACGCGAGGGATTGCCAGTCCGCTCCCCAGAAAAGCACCCCACGCCGCCACCCTTTGTAGGAAAGACCGCCGGTTCATGTCATCAAAACCTTCATGAGTGTGCAGTTGCGTTTACTACCTTTGGTGTATTTTAGCTTAACATTTTCCCCGATAATCCGTAAGGCCTTTTTTCGCGGGAAGGGGTCACCGATGTTAAAGCACGCTCACGGCAAGACATATTCCCATAATAAAAAAGTTTGTATTAAGGTGCATTCACTATTATAGTAAGTCAATACACCGGGTGGCGGTCGCAAAAAATTCTTTTATCAGCAGCTAAAATAAGCTATGAAACTACAGGAGCAGGGGTGAAGGTTGCTCTCATCGGGGGAAGAAGAAAGCGAAGCGGCATCGGCGCCTACATTGCGAACTATTTTCACCGGGGCGGGGCCGAAGTTGCAGCCGTGCTGGGGACCACCGGGCAGACAGCCCAGGAAGCGGCGTCAGAGCTCAGGCATTACGGTATCAATGCCGCTCCACACACCGATTTTAACCGGATGCTGAAAGAGGCGCAACCCGACGCGGTTGCCATCGCCTCCCCGGCCGCCACCCATTTTGAATACCTGATGGCGGCAGTCAGCGCAGGTCTCCCTGTCTTTTGCGAAAAGCCCTTCATCTGGGATGAAGCAGCTGATCTCCGGGATCAGCTTAACCGCGTCTTTTCAGAGGCGGAGCGCCGGCAGGCCACCGTGGCCATGAATTCCCAGTGGCCGTTTTCCCTGCCCTTTTATGAAGAGCTGTGCGGTTCGCTCCGCGGACAAACCGTCAGCAGCTTTTGTATCAGGCTCTCTCCCCAGTGCGTCGGGCGGGAGATGATCGTGGAATCGGTTCCCCACGCCTTAAGCCTTCTCTATTGCGCCTGCGGTGAAGGGTATATCAGCAACCTCACCACCACCGCCCGCGCTGACGGGATGACCATTTACTTCGACTACGCGTGCGACGGCCCGGGATGTGCGGCCGAAATCAGGCTCACCAGCCAGTTTAAGCAGCCGCGGGATTTCTCTTTCGGGTTCAACGGGAAAATCGCAACCCGGAGCCTGGAGCTCAAACGCTACGACATTTACTTTCATTATGAGGACACATCCCTTAAGATTGAGGATCCCCTGGACCTCTCGGTCCGGGATTTCATCTCGGCGCTCAGAAACAGGACGGCGCCCCGCATCGGCAAGGAGCACATCATCGGCACGACGCTGTTGCTCCGGCAGATATACCGGTGCTGTGAAACCCCATGCTAACATACGGATATGGACAAGCTCAAACACAAGCAATATGATTTCAGCACCAAGCTCACCCAGCGGTCGGTCATAGAACGGCTCAAGCCTTACATCAGATGGCAGCGGGACGCCGCAGTCGGGATCCCCCCGTATGGACCGGTATCGGTAAACCTGGATCTCACCTCGGCCTGCAACTTTGCCTGCCCGCATTGCGTCGATTCCGGGATCATCAATACCGGCCAACATCTGGACCTTAAAACCGTCTGCGACACGGTTGACACCCTGCGTTCGCAGGGGCTTCTCTCGGTCATCCTCATCGGCGGCGGTGAGCCGACCCTCCACCGGGATTTTGAGGCGGTCGTCGGCCATATCAAGAGCACGGGTATCCAGCTGGGCATTGTGACCAACGGATCTCGGCTGGCCCGCATTGCCGGCATTGTTGATTCCCTGGAAAAAGAGGACTGGGTGCGGATTTCCATCGATGCGGGCACCGAGGAAACGTTTGCCGCCTCGCACCAGCCGCGGACGTCCATCACCCTGGAGGGGCTGCTCAGGGACGCGGAGGAGCTCAAAAAGCGCAATCCCCTCATCACCCTCGGCTTCTCCTTCGTGATTGTCTGGGACGGCATCACCGTCAACGGGCAGCCGCTCTGCCGCAACATTGATGAAATGGCTCTTGCAGCGCGGCTGGCGGCCGATCACGGCTTTGACTATGTCTCATTCAAGCCCTGCCTCATACGCCAGCAGGACACGCAGAAGGAATCGCTTCTGGACCACGAGGACGAAGGCGAAGAAAAGCGCATCCGTGAGGCCATCGAGAAGAATCTGGCCATGGCGCGGAGCGCCGTGGAAGACCGCATCAAGATACTTACCAGCGTAAACCTGCGGGCGCTGCTCTCCGGAGAGCTTGATGATCTGAAGCGTCAGCCCGCACGGTGTCACATGCAATTTTTCAGCACCGTGGTCACACCCAACGGCATCTTCCACTGCCCCGCCTTCCGCGGGGTGTCCAAGGCAAGGATTGCCGGACCCGCCGGGTACGCGGGGAAGGCAGCCTTTGATGAAACCCAGCGCACGCTGTCACAATCAATCACACGCTTTCATGCCGATAAGGAGTGCTCGGTCATTGCCTGCTTCTACCATCACACCAACTGGTGGATGGAAAACTTCATACAGTCGGAAAGAAGACCCGAGGATCTCCAACCGGCGGAGGATGACAACTTCTTCCTATGACCTCGCTGAAGGGCGCGTCCGCACTGTGTGTTTTGCACCTGAACCAGATCGGGGACCTGGTCTTTTCCCTTCCCCTCCTCAAGGCCCTCCGCGATAATTTTCCCGGCGCCCGGATCGACTCGGTGGCAAAGCCCCATCTGAAAGGCCTGCTTGTCGACTCACCGTTCGTGGACCGCATATTGGAGCGGCCGGACGGCTATGGCGCCATGGCACATCTTGTCAGCACCCTGCGCAGCAGCAGGTATGACCTGCTCATATCCCTTCCCCGCTCGGAGGAATCGCTCATCATCGCGTCGCTGAGCGGTGCGCGATTAAAGGCTGGGTTTTCCCACTTCCCCTGGGACCTTGCTCTTGATATAAAAGAAACGGTTGAAGGCCACAACAGCTGGTACAACAACCGCAAACTCCTGGAGCGACTGCGCCTGCGGGTGGACAAAAATGATTATGTGGGATTGATGCGGGTCGCGGCCCGCGACGGCGATCGCGCCGCGCCGGGGGGACAATACGCAATCATCGCCCCGGGGGCATCCCTGCGCCGGCAGATGAAGACCTGGGGGCACGACCGGTTCGCGGCGCTCATCGCGCGGCTCAGGTGTAATCGCGGCCTGGCCCCCGTCATCATCGGCGGCGATGACAACCGGGAGTACAATGATCTGCTCATAGACGCTCTCAGGGAAACGGGTGCCGGCATGGATGAGGGGCTTGTGGATTTAACCGGGGCGGATTTGCGCTCCCTTTGCCTGGCCATAAAGGATGCGGCCCTGTTTGTGGGCATTGACTCCGGCTTCATGCACCTGGCATCGTCATACGACATTCCGGTGGTGGCCCTCTTCGGTCCCACCGACCCCTTTTACGTGGGGCCGCAGAACCGTCGCAGCAGGGTGGTGAGGGCGGACGGCATGCCGTGCATACCCTGCTATCTCAGGGAGTGCGATCACCGGGACTGCATGAAAAACATCCGGTTGGAAACGGTAGTACAGGCCTGTGAAGAGGTGCTGGATCAGGAGCGTTAACGGGTATGTCCCAAAAAATAATTAAAGACCGGGAGAAGCTGGCGGGCATTATCGAGTCGCTGAAACAGCAGGGAAAGCGCATCGTCCTTACCAACGGCGGCTTTAACCTGCTGCACGTGGGGCACGTCAGGAGCCTCGCCGACGCCAGACGGCACGGCGATATCCTGGTGGTCGCGGTCAACAGCGACGCATCGCTGAAAAAGCTGAAGGGGGATGATTATCCTGTCATCCCGGAGGACCAGCGACTGGAGGTTCTTGCCTCCCTTTCCTGCGTTGATTTTGTCACCCTGTTTAGCGAGCCGACCGCGGACAGCATCCTCCTGCAGCTGAAGCCGCATCTTCATGCCAAGGGCACCGATTACAGCAAGGAGGGAATCCTGGAGCGCAAAACGGTGCTCTCCTATGGGGGAGATACCATCATCGTGGGGGATCCCAAAGACCACTCATCATCAGGCATCATCGAGACCATCCGGGGATGGAGGCAAAATAATAACACGGGCGGAGACACGGACCAGTGAATAAAATTCTGATCATCGACGACGACGGCAGATTGGTGAAAAATGTTCAGACCTATCTCAAGGATTTTGACTACCGGATCGAGTATGCGCTCAACGGCACGGAGGGGCTCGAGAAGGTAAAGGCATTCAAGCCGGACCTGGTTATTCTCGATCTGATGATGCCCGAGCTCGACGGCCTGGAGGTGTTGAAGGAAATCCGGAAAGACAACCCCGTTCCCATCATCATGCTCACCGCGCGGGGGGAGGAGTCTGATAAAGTGGCCTGCCTGGAAGTGGGGGCGGATGACTATCTCACCAAGCCGTTCAGCCTCCGCGAGCTGGCGGCACGGGTCAAGGCGCAGCTGCGGAGAACGTCGCCGCGGGCCGGCCTCCCTTCAGTGAAGGAAAAACCGCTGATGCTCGGCGACCTGATTATTGACCCGCTGAAAAGAGAGGTCCACAAGAAAAAGAAGCTCATAGCCCTGACGGGCACGGAATTCAATCTCCTCTGGATTCTCGCTTCCAGGCCGGGTGTGGTCTTCAGCCGGGACCGGCTCCTTGAAGAGGTGAGAAACCGCGAGCTGGAGCTCTTTGATCGCTCCATCGACGCCCACATCAGCAACGTGCGAAAAAAAATAGAAGACTCGCCCAAAAATCCACGGTACATAATCACCGTCTGGGGAACGGGCTACAAATTCGGGGAAGGATGACATGATAGGCTTCCGGGAAAGCATCTACTGGAAACTGCTTTTTTCCTTTCTGATCAGCATTGCCCTGGCATCCATGATCATTTTTCTGATGTTTTCCAGCTACGGCCCTCATACCGAGATTCACCCCGCCATCAAAAAAAGCCTGATCATCGAAACCGAAAACCTTGCCCGGCAGCTGCGTGAACGCCTGTCTGCCGACTCCGAACCGCTTGCCGATATTGTCAAAGATCTGCACGAACAGGAAGGAATAAGCATCCGGGTGTTCGATGAAAAGGGCAATGAACTTGCGGCCGGCACCGCAGACAAGCTCAAGCAGGTAAAAACAATTTCCCCTTCACTGCTTGATAATGTGCGCCGCGGCGGTGAGCACTTCGAAAGCATTTACAAGGACTGGAGGTGGGTCTATTCAGTTTCGGTCCCTTTAACCGGGAGCGGGGGGGCCGCGATCCTTCAGTGCTACTATCCGCGCACCAAGGAGGACCGGATCATCATGCCGCGGGGGCTGGTTACGGCATTAGTATTGATTGCCCTGTTCACCGCAATTATCTCCCGGTTTCTGACGCGGCCCATTCGCGAGCTGACCAAGGCGGCGCAGGCGGTGTCGCAGGGACACTTTGGCGTGACGGTCAAGGTGCGTTCCCGGGATGAAATCAGCCAGCTGCGAAAAACCTTCAACGAGATGTCACAGCGGCTTGCGGCTTTTCACCAATTTCGAAAAGAGCTTTTTGCCGACATATCCCACGAAATACGCTCGCCCCTGGCGCGCATCCAATCCGACGCCGAGATACTCATCGACCGCGAGATGCCAAAGGAGGAACGCGAGGGTCACCTGAAGGCAATATGCGAGGAAGTGGAGGGCATTAACCGGCTGGTGGAAGATCTCTCCGTCATGTCCCAGATTGAAAACAACCAGTTCATGCTCGAAACCTCTCCCTCGTCGCTGCAAAAGCTTCTCACCCGGGAAGCGGCAAAATTCATCCTCCAGTTCCAGGAAAAATCCGTCACCCTCCGCCAGATCATGCCTGAAGATATCCCCCCGGTCATGATGGATGACAAGCGGATCGGGCAGGTCATCTCCAACCTGCTCACCAACGCATTGCGCTATACGCCGTCAGGGGGCACCATTGAAATGGGCATGAGGAGAGAGGGGACAATGGCAGCGGTGTGGGTCAGGGACACGGGGCCCGGCATTCCGCCGGAGGCCCTGCCCCGCATCTTCGACCGCTTCTACCGGGTGGACCGGTCACGGTCGCGCACGTCGGGAGGAACGGGGCTCGGACTTGCCATCGCCAAGCACTTTGTAGAGGCTCACGGCGGGGCCATCCGCGCGGAAAGCGAGATGGGAAAAGGTGCATGCATACACTTCACCCTCCCGCTGAGCGGTCAGACAGCGAGGGTATAGTTTTTGAGCGCCTTGAGCGGATTCTGCGGTCGAGCCGCAGCATGACCTTTCTGGAGCATTCCTCATTTTCATGCTGCGCGGCGCCTTGAAGGGGCATGGGGGTTAGATCCGAAAATAGATCATGTGGAGGGACGCGCTCCGTCGCGTCCGATTATTCATTACGGTCATGACGGAGCATGGCCCTCCATATGGTACAGCCTTTCTTATTGCTATTTATAGTTCATTAAATTATAATTACATATCTCAGGAAATTCTTGAGGCAGCTTGCATGATCATCGCCATTAATCCCCAGAATCCACAGCTGCGGCTCATCAGGAAGGTCACCGAGGTCCTGCGGGAGGGAGGTGTCATTGCCTACCCTACCGATACCATCTACGGCCTCGGGTGTGACCTCTACCGCAAGGACGGCCAGCAGAAAATACGCCAGTTCAAGAAGCACGTCAAGAGCAAGCGCTTGAGCATCATCTGCGCCGACCTCAAGGAAATCAGCAAATATGCCTATGTTCCCAACTACGCCTACAGAATCATGCGGCACCTGGTCCCCGGGGCGTACACCTTCATTCTCCAGGCCACCAAGCTCGTGCCAAAAATCATGCTCACCAACCAGAAGTCGATCGGCATCAGGGTTCCTGATAACGCCATATCACAGGCGCTGCTCAAGGAGCTGGGACACCCCATAATCACCACCAGCGTTACCAAGCCCGATGAGAGCCTCTACAATCACCCTGAGGAAATTGACCAGATGTACGGCAATGCGCTGGATCTGGTGATCGACGGGGGATCCATCGTGGCGAAGCACTCCAGTATTATTGATCTGACCGGGGACGAACCGGTGGTGATACGAAAAGGAAAGGGTGACCTGAGTTTCATCAGTGAAGAGAAATAGGCCGGTGCCTTTTTCATGGGGCACTGCCGTCATTGCTCCTTCCGCCTGACGGCTTATATTTACAAACCCTTCATGCACACTTCGCAGGCCCTCATCATCATCTCACTGGTTTTGCTCGCCGCCTTTTGCAGCGGTCTGATCTTTCGCCGCCTGCAGCAGTCAACCATTGTTGCCTACCTGCTCAGCGGCATCATTATCGGCCCCCATTGTCTTAAAATAGTCAGTGACCCCGGGCAGATAAATGTGCTGGGTGAAATCGGCGTTATCCTGCTCATGTTCATCCTGGGGCTGGGCTTTCCACCCAAGCGGATTTTCACCATGGGGTACCGGGCGCTCATGGGCGGCACCCTGCAAATAGCGCTCACCGTGCTGGGCACCATTGCTCTTTCCCTGCTGATGGGCTGGGGCCTGGTTGTCGGCGTGTTCGTCGGCAGCCTGGCCGCGTTCAGCAGCACCGCCATCGTCATCAAGGTTCTCAACGACCAGGCGGTTATCGACTCCATCCATGGAAGGCTCATGGTGTGGTATCTGATTATTCAGGACCTGGCGGCAGTGCTCATGATCGCTGTCATCCCCAGCCTCGCCGGTGACGCCGGTACCGGCCTCCTCATCCCGGTCCTGGTTTCCCTTGCCAAGGGCCTCGCCTTCCTGGTTATCTTCCTGCTGTTGAACCGGACATATATACCCCGGCTGCAATATTGGGTTGCCTCGGTCGGAGGCAAAGAGCTGTTCCTCATCGGCACCATCATCTTTTGCCTGGGAACGGCGTTGATCACCGAGCTGATCGGCCTGTCCTTTGCACTGGGCGCCTTTCTGGCGGGGCTGGTGGTAAGCGACTCTGAATTCAACTACCAGATCCGCGCGGGCATGATACCCTTCAGGGACATTTTTCTCTGCATCTTCTTCGTGGCCCTGGGCATGCTCCTGGATCCCGGCTACTTTATTGACAACCCCGTAAGAATCCTGGCGGTTACCCTCGGCATCATCGTGCTGAAGTTTCTCTACACCTTCGCGGCAACCTGTATCGCCCGCTATTCCCTCAAGACCGCGCTCCACACAGGCATTGGGCTGGCGCAAATGGGCGAGTTCTCGTTCGTCATCGTCCAGATGGAGTTCCAGTACCGGCTGGTCAGCGAAGATGTCTTTTACCTTATCACCACCGCTTCGCTTCTGACCATGGCCATCACTCCCTTCCTGCTGAGAATATCCCCCCAGGCAGTAGAACGGCTGAGCCGGCTGGTGTTATGGCTGAGGCCGCTGGGAGAAGATGTCGATGAAGATTTCGCAGTGACCGAAGACGCGCTCAGGAACCACGTGGTTATCTGCGGCTATGGTCCCATTGGCATCACCATCGGAAGGGTTTTGAAGGCCAAGGGAATACCCTTTGCGGCGCTGGAGCTGAACGCCCAGACGGTGGTAAAAATGCGGGGATTGGGGGTGAATTGTATCTACGGAGACGCGACCTCCCCCGAGGTGCTGAAGAAGGTCCACATCGAGCGGGCACGGCTTGCCGTCATCACCGTGCCCGACCCCTTAAGCGCGGAAGCCACGGTCAAGACCGTGCGCAGCCTTAACCCCGGCTGTTTTATTCTTGTCCGCACCCGATTCAGCCGCGAGCTCGATGAATTGTATGATCACGGCGCTGATGCCGTTGTGCAGGAGGAGTACGAGGCGGGGTTATCGATGCTGGCACGAACGCTCACGGTGCTCAAGGTGCCGGCTCATGACATTACCCAGGAGGTTGAAACAATACGTGTTGAGCGCGATGAGTTGACCAAAACCCGCGTCCTGACGCCGGAGGCCCTCTCCAAGAAGCTCGCCCCGCAAAGGATTATCCTGCAGCTCAAGGCCAGGGTTAAGGAGGAAGCCATCCGCGAGCTGGTTCAGGCCGCCCTTACCCCCTACCGGTCAGGGGAACAGGAGACAATAATGAAGGCGGTCCTGGAACGGGAGCAGATAGAATCAACCGGCATCGGCGACGGCATTGCCATTCCTCATGCCCGCACCGATGCGGTCGAAGACATCTGCCTCTGTCTCGGCACTTCCTTAAAGGGCATTGATTATAACGCCATCGACGGGAAGCCGGTGTATATTATGCTGCTGCTGGTTGCCAGCGAATCAGCCCATGACGCTTACGTGAACACCCTGAGTAGCATCGCCTCGCTTTTCAACGACGGCTCATTCCGCCAGAACATCATCAGGTGCGCTGATCCGGCACAGGTCATTACACTCATCAAGGAGCGGGAAAAAGCGCTGCAGAACACGGAGGAATGCAGGAAGAAAGACTAGGGGACAGGGTTCAGGGGTAGGAATACAGACAAGGGGAAAATAATTCCTCAGCACAAAGCTCAGAGGTTGGAGTGCTGGAGTGATGGAGTACTGGATGCTCTGCAAGCTCATGTATCCTGCATCATGCATCCAGTATCTGCTTCTCTCCTCACTTAAACAAACTCATTCTCCTGGCCAACAGTATCGCCGACTTGAGATCATGGTGAGGCACCGCATCCGGCCTTTTGGCCTTTACCAGCCGTACCGCTTCCTCGAAGCCAAAACCGACCTCGCACAGGTAACAGACCACAATTGAGGGCGACCTTCCGATACCCGCGTTACAGTGAACCAGCACCCTGTGGTCCACGATTATCTCTTTAATCCATGCCACGGCCCTGGGAATATGCGCGGGATCAATGGGCTGAAAATCAACCAGGGGTATTTTAAGGTACGGGATACCTTCACGCAAGGTATCATGCTCTTCCGAACAGTTAAGCAATGCTGTTATCCTGTCGGGAATATTTCTGGCGTCATTAATGTCGCCGACCGCCAGACGCTCTAAAATGTAATCCATCGCTCACATCCTTCCGCCGATGCTGACCTGTGATCACCATGTTCCATTTGTATTATGAAAGGTGGTGATTGTAAAGACTTAAATACCAGCGTGTAAAATCCGGCAATTCGGTTTTCCCGAAATCTTTTGCCGGAAATACTATGCGCATGCACTGTATGATTCGAAAATGTAGTCTGTTGAGTAGGGGCGACCGGCCGGTTGCCCCTGCAGGTAATATTATGGATTATCGCATGTCGGCCGGAAATTTGTATTGAAAAAAAAGCGTGCTTCTTATATATTCAGGCGCCAATGCTTTAAAGGCGGCTTTCTGAAGCCAAAACATACCGGCCGGTCACGCATGTCCATTGAATCGCTTGAAGAGAGATACCAAAACCTGAAGCAGGGACTTGAAGTCAGCGGAAAACATTTGTCTCGCTGTGCCCTGCAGGCATCGGCCATCCAGAATCACATGCGCCGCATTCTGAGCGAGGTTGCCCCCGAACTCTGCGGTACCTGCGAACACAAGTGCTGCGAAGGGTTCCCCCTGGAAGGCTGGTTTTCCTTTGAGGACTATGTGCTTTTCAGACAGAAATACGACAAGCCCGCCATACCCCATAATCGCATCAGGAGAGACACGGCGTGCTATTTTTTGACCCCCGAGGGCTGCTCCCTTCCCGCGGACATGAGACCGTTTACCTGCGTGAAGGTAAACTGCCAACCGCTCAATGATGTCCTGAGGCAGAGGGGAAAGGAGCACAGCTTCAATCTGCTCAGAAAATCGCTCGATGCAATTCTCTTTGAGGTATCTCAGCGAATTAATGACAACGGCCAGGCGCAGGTCGCCGTGGGCCATCCAGGAAATGTTGCCAATAATACCGCATCGATAAATATGCTTAATGGCTGAAGCAGACTTGCTGGTAGGAGCGGCCGCCGGCCGCAAAACACTTAAAGGAGGCGCGTATGCATAAGCTGGTGATAAGAGCATTGATACTCTCAACCATGTTCACATTTTGTCTCACCACCTGCTCATCCGCTGCAGACAAGGCGGCAAAAAAGGAGGCTAAGATGCAACCCGGTCTTTACGCCGTTTTCCACACCACCATTGGAACCATTACCTGCAGCCTGTTTGAAAAGGAGGCCCCCAAAACTGTTGAAAATTTTGTGGGCCTCGCGGAAGGCACTAAAGAATGGACCGACCCCAAAACAAACGCCAAACAGAAGAAACGGTTTTATGACGGCCTCATCTTTCACCGCGTCATCCCCAATTTTATGATCCAGGGCGGAGATCCCGAGGGTACGGGACGGGGGGGCCCGGGCTACCAGTTTGAAGACGAATTCAATTCGGGTCTGAAGTTTGACAAGCCGGGAAAGCTGGCCATGGCCAATGCCGGCCCCAACACCAACGGAAGCCAGTTCTTTATAACCACCGTTGCCACGCCATGGCTGGATAACCGGCACACCATCTTCGGCCAGGTCATCGAGGGACAGGAGGTGGTTGAAGCGATTGAGGCGGTTAAAAAAGATGGCCGGGACAAACCGCTGACCCCCGTCGTCATCGAGAAACTGGAGATAAAGAGAGTACAGTAGCGCCCGCTCTTCCGCACTCGGTCGAGGGTATGCCTCCTTTTTTTCAAGAGCCCCTTTGACGACAGCAATCTCTAGCCGGTTGTGGAAAAACACCCATCTGATTTATGGCTCAAAGGGGAGGGGCTTTTGACGCCACAACAATTTGTCTTTACGCTTACGGCACGACCCGGTGCCTTACGACTTAAACCGCGGACAGGCAGCTTTGCAGAGACTTCGATACGGCTGTTGCCATGCGGATCTGTCGGACAAAGTTAGAGAGATGCTGCCGTTCTACAGGTTCGGAATAATTTTGTTGTGGCTAAAAAGCCCCTCCCCTGTGAGCCTTTGACAGCCTGGGGAAAACTGTTTTTCAATAACCTGCCAGGTATATAATGCAATGGATGCGTTAGGCAGGGTTCATGCCATTGAACTCGGCAATGTCAAGGCCTTCATCATCGAGGGTGAAAAGAACATCCTGGTTGATACCGGCGTGAAGCCGGTACCTGAAGATATACTCTCCTTTTTTGAAAGGGGAGGAATTAAACTGGGGGATGCCCGGCAGGTGGAATACCTCAGGCGGGGATCCTATCACCACATCATGCAGTATATTGGTGATAAGGGCTTGAAGATTGACGCCATCATCTGCACTCACTACCATACCGATCACACGGGGTGTTTGAAACAGCTCAAGGAAACGCTCAAAGTGCCGGTTGCCATGCATGAGCTTGACATTCCCGTGATTGAAGGATTGGTCGAACCTCCTCCCTCAACCGTGCTGCCTCCCAAGCTGGCCGCGCACTTCACCATTACCCCCTGCACGATCGACATGCCTCTGCGCCACGATCAGCTGTTCACCCCCGAGTTGAGAATCATTCACCTGGAGGGGCACACCGCCGGCAACATTTGCATTCTCTATAAAGATGAGGTGCTGCTTGCGGGCGACAGCATCATGGGAAAAAATCTGCTCAATCCTGCCATGGGCCCTGACCAAATCAACCCCCCCCTATCCAATGCCAGCCTGGACCGGGTAAAGGCGATCGCCAATTTAAAAAAGCTGCTTGACTACAAATTTAGTGTTATCCTGCCCAGCCACGGTGAGCCGATCACTGAAAATGCCCGCAACAAACTCAAGGAGTTTGTTGCATCGGTAACGTAATGACTTGAAGGTGCTGTTGCGGCAAGCGCGGGGGTAGCAGTTGCTACTAAAAACCCTCCGGCCAGTTTGGGCCGGAGGGTTTCACGTTCCATGCTCCTCTTTTTATGGACACGCTGGACAATCGGTTCTCAAAAATTCTTGCTTCGTCAGCACCAGGTCAGATAAGTCAACCTTGTTATCATAATTACAGTCAGCATCACAAGGGTTGACAGCACAGTCCGTGCTTAGAAACTCTGTCTTCAAAATGACTAAATCAGCCAGGTCGACCATTTTATCACCATTGCAATCTGCATGGCACTCGCATGCATCTCCACAGTTGTTGCCGCCCGGAGGGTAGGTGTCTAATTGATTTTGATTGGGCGTGTCTGGACAGTTGTCACATGCATCCCCTACCCTGTCTGCATCCGCGTCTTCCTGGACGGCGTTCGGAAGATCCGGACAATTGTCGCAGGTTTCCCCTCTGCCGTCGCCATCACCATCAACATAGGTGAAGGTAAAAAAATCCCCTCCGGCTTGGTAGGTGCCGGGCCCGGTTCTGTGTTTAAAGGCCACGGTTACCGTTACCTCGTTAACCTCTGCAAGAATATAACTGTACTGTTTCTCATGGAAGACCAACTGGGGCATCCAGGCACCATTATTACCTCCATAGATGCCGTTCCAGTCGTACATCGGCGCACCGCCCGCACCCGTGATGATCTGGTGGATGTCATTATCCGGATTCCCGTCGCCGTCATCAATGCGGGCGTGATTATAGAAATGGTCATGGCCGGTGAAGTAAATCCTACCGCACCCGTCCCCTATGCTTTGCCAGAACCGGTTCCGCTTATCCGGGTAATCATCAAGGCAATCCGCATGGTATACCGAGAAAGCCGGAACATGTCCGAAGATAAACACATGGGGGAGCAGGTTGGAAGCAAGCTCGGTATCAAGCCACGTTTGATTAACACGATTCAGGTGTAAGCCGTACTGGTCAAGGGCTATGAAGAGACCGTTTGCATGAGAAAAGGAGTAGGTAATATTTTCCTCACCGTCCGGACCATTGGCCGGCAATGCGTAGCTTCCGGAAAAAACAGCGTCCCAGGCTTCCCGGCTGCCCGTATCATGATTCCCCCGGCAGGGATAAACGCCGATGTTTGCATCATAGAGCGGTTGCATGATGTTTCGCCAGGTGGTGAGCTGTTGCTGCAGGATAAGCGGATCTGCCGACCCGTTTACCAGGTCACCGGTAACCACTATAAAATCTGCCGATTCCTCAATTGCTGCCTGGGCCATTTCAGCCAGGATAACCGCATTGACGCCGTTGTCGCTGCCCCGGGTGTCGCCCGTTACCATAAAGCGGAAGGCCTCGGATGGCGGTGCTGAAAGCACAATAGCACCGGCCAGCACTCCCCATATCATTAATGTGCGCATCCTGATTTTCTTCACAAACTGCGCCTCGCAGGTTGTTCCAACATTAATGTCCTCCCCGTGAATGCCTGATCAGAGGTCGAAGCCAAACCTTTGTATAAGTTTGCATTATAGTAGCACAAAGAATCCTCCAATGCCATTGGGCTGGCTAAATGTAACCATATTATTTTTATTCCGAAGAAAACTGGTTGTATACAACCATCCCTTGAGAAAACGAGTACCGGTTGTATCCAGGCATGTATAGCACTGTTAGACATTAATAAATATGCTTTTTTTTGGTTGGCGCCGTGTGATGCACCGTGATGGTCTTTTGTGGCACCCCGTTTGCTATAACGCATATCAGGAGCAGTCCATACTGTGGCGCAAGATGGTTGATGGAGAGATATGTTTGATACGGTCATTAGGTAAGGAAGATGAATTATTAACCGGCCGGCAAGAAAGAGAGGTAAGAAAAACCATGCCAACAATAGTAAAAGATCTCACTCTGTACTCTGTGTTTGACGTGTCGCGGATGCTTAATGTGACCACTGTTTCGGTCAGGAATTACATTAAGCAGGGTCATCTCAACGGACAGAAATTGATGGGACGGTGGTTTGTAACCGAAGATGACCTCAACAGCTTTTTTGACCGGCTCATCTAGCAGGGATGATCACAGCCGAAAAAGAAGAAGCACGTAAGTCAAAGCTGGCTCTTGAAGCAACTTGTTCATAAGGCTTTGCATACACTGCTCTGTACTGTATTCGATATAGCAGGAAACATTCCTAGCAGGTTGTTGAAAAAACAGTTTCCCCAGGCTGACAAAAGCCCCTCCCCTTGAGCCACGAATCAGATGGGTGTTTTTCAACAGCCTGCTAGCGGCTTCGAGAAAAGAGGTGATGAAATACATGCCGATTCAAATCAAGGATGTAACTTTGTTTTCAGTCGAGGAAATATCCCGCGTGCTCAATCGCGACACCACCACCGTGAGATACTACCTGAAACAGGGAAGACTTAACGGACAAAAGATCTATGGTAAATGGGTAGTATCATATGATGACCTCATGGCTTATCTAAAAATCTCCTGACGGGATCACAACCTCTTTTCATCGCGCAATTCATTTACTCGCGATTGGGACAGCCGAATTTACGCCGCTCGGCGTACAGCACATCAGCGGTTTGTGCCGGGAATGCCTGGAGTTTCCGGAGGATTTCCGGACGCTCGGACTTGAGAACCGGCATAATCGCAGCCATCTCTTCCTGTATATATCTGCCGGCCGTAAAGGGATCGAGCGTGGCCGGAAGTGTACTTTTGAAAAGGCTGAAGAGGTAGTCCGCTTCACTGTCATCAAGGCTTTCCATGAAGTTACCCCCGCCAAGGGAATGCCGGTCAACGATATCTTTTTTCCACCAGCTGAGATAGCTTCCCACACTCTCCCTGTCCCTTCGGCCCTCGAGCAGGGCCAGCACAACCGCATTGGCCGCCTTCCACCCGCAGATGATCCCGCCGTTAATGCTGATCTGCGGTGAAAAAGCGGCGTCCCCTGCCAGCAGCACATTGTCTCTGAACGGTTCAGCGATGGGTGAGTAGAGGTTGCCCACGCAGGCAGCCGTGCTGATTAATTTCATCTTCCTGAACCAGGGCGCAAAGGCCGGCCTTCGCCGTATGCTTTCAAAGCCCGCCTGCAAATCAACTGCATAGCTGAAGTCGTCAACCGCAATCCAGTATTCCCCCTCCCGATGGGTGCAGCACATGCCCAGGAGCGCGGGGCCTTCCTTTCCTCCCATGATATGAATGAGTGCGTCAGAAGCCGGAGGTTCAGCGTCCGTCACATACCGGAACATGCAGCGCAAGGTTCCCCGGAATTCCCGTTCCTTATTGAATCCCAGCTGCTGCGCCGCTTTCGAATTGAGCCCGTCAGCAGCTATCACGAAAGTGGACTCATAGGTATGCCTGCCGTCACCCACCACCACCGTTTCTCCTTTTTTCTCAAACTGGTGAATGAAAGCGCCGGTTATAACCGTCACCTGATGCTTCCGTACATCCTCCAGCAGGCCCCGCAGGAGCTCACTTTTATCAACGGCAATGCCCCTGCGCGCGCTGTCACCCCGCTTGCGGCCCTCCTGGCAGTCTCCCATGAAGATTGACGCGCCGCCCGGCGAGTAGGTCTGCATGCCATAGATATTTCTGTAAGGACCGCCATACCTGACATTGATGCCGTTTACCGGAAAATTCAAAAGCCCGTCCCGCGCATTGAAATTGATAAAATCACCCCAACTGTATTCATTTACATTGATGACTTCGCCGCAGGCCCGCTTCATCTCGGTTATTGCTTTCTTCTTATCTATCAGCGCCACCCGCAAACCGTTTTCACCGGCCACCTTAGCCGCCATGAGGCCGGTTGGACCGGCACCAATGACGATAAGATCGAACACATTACCCATGCGCACTCCTGTTTGGGAAAATGATTATTGACATCCCTGTCCGGTTATACCGGCTTGCAGAGAAAAAGCCGTTCACGGTTGTTTTTGCTGGCGCAGCGCTTTTAAAACCCTTTCCGGGGTGATGGGAAGTTCATTGATAGGACAGCCGATGGCATTGCTCACCGCATTGGCTATGGCCTGCGTCGTGCACTGGATGGGTCCCTGCCCCACCTCCTTCGCCCCAAACGGCCCGTACGGATCGTTGTCTTCCACAATGATCCGCTCCACCTCAGGAAGCTCGAATGGCCGGGGCAGCCGGTAATCGATCGGAGAAGGATTGAGGATGCTCCCCTCTTCCAGGAGGCATTCTTCAAACAGCGCCTGGCCCATGCCGCTGAAAACCTGACCGTCCATCTGGCCTTCCACCGCCAGCGGATTTATGGCACGGCCCACATCGTGGGCAACGGTCATGTTGAGCAGCTTTACCGCACCGGTCTCCGGATCCACCTCCACCTCGGCTATCTGCGCACCGAAGGAATAGGCAAGCGCTGAGTTTCCCTTGAAGGTCTCGGGATCAACTTGCTCGGCGGGCGGATTGTAAAAACCCCTGCCCATGATGTAGCGGCCTTCCCGGGAGTGAAGGGTTTCGTACACCGCCGTTTCAAATGAGACGGCCTTTTCAGGCGCTCCCTTGGGGTAGATGCTTCTCTCCCTGAAGAGCAGGGAGGCAGGTTTGACGCCCAGCTTTGCCGCCGCTGTTTGGGCGATCTGTTTTTTCGCATCGAGGCAGGCGGCAATGACCGCGTTCCCGGTGGTAAAGGTGCCTCGCTGGGATATGGCACCCATATCAAAAGGAGCAATGTCTGTATCTCCCGCTATCACCCTGATGTCCTCCGGCATGATTCCCAGCACCTCAGCCGCAATCATGGCCATCGCCGTGTGCGAACCCTGGCCCATGTCGGGCAGCCCGGTAAAGAGCGAGGCCTTGCCGTCCTCTTCAATTTTGATAAACGCCGAGGAGGTGTCGTGATCGAGCATGCCTTTCCCGCCGGCCCGGATCATTCCGCAGCCGATGCCGATCCCCCGGCAGGGGGGCAGTTTGCCATATTTCTTTTTCCAGCCCGCCGCGCGGGAGGCCTTGAGGATGGATTCCTTCAGGCCGCAGCTCGCGTAGTGGATCCCGCTGAGGGTGGTGTACCCCCGGTCCACGGCATTATTAAGCCGCAGTTCAACCGGGTCCATGTTGAGATCCTGGGCAATGCGGTCAAGCTGGGACCCGAAGGCAAATCGCAGCGCCACCATGCCGGTGCCGTGGTGGAAAAAGTAGGGAGTGTTGTTGGTATATACCAGCCTCCCCCTGAACCTGGTAGCGTCCAGCTTATAGAGCATTTGCAGGGCAAAGCCGATGAAGCGCAGCACCATAAATTGAATTCCGGCATAGGCACCGCAGTCAAGCATCAGTTCGGCGTCCACCGCCTTGAGGGTGCCGTCTTTCTTAACCCCGGTGGTGAGGCGGAAATTGTAGGTCCCTCCGCCGTGGAAGACAATGAACTCCTCTTCCGCAGTGCAGCGTATCTTTACCGGCTTTCCCGCTTTCTTCGAGAGCAGCGCCGCGATGTAGTGGTGGGGCAAGTCCGCCCCTCTCCCGCAGAAGGCACCGCCGGTATTGAGATTCATGAGCCGTATGCTGCTCTGAGGCAGGTTAAACCTGAAGGCCATGTTCATCTGGATATGAATTGAGGCCTGGATGGGCGTCCAAACGGTAAGCCGGTCCGGAAGCGAAAAATCAGCGAGGACGGTGTGGTGCTCGGAAAAAGAGCTGTGGGAAGGATAAATTGTGTACTCATCAACCCGCGTATGATCGCATTCGGCAAAGGCCTTTTGCGCGTCGCCGAAATTCATGCTGATATCATCGGCATAATTGCTGTCCAGGTGGGGATGGAGCACCGGCGCCCCGTCAGCCGCTGCCTCGGTGACCGTTAGCAGCGGGGGGAGCGGTTCATATTCCACCTTTATCAGCTCGGCCGCTTTGCAGGCGGTGTCTTCATCGACCGCGGCAACCGCGGCAATCTCATCACCGCGATAATTCACCCGCTCCGAACAGAACACCCCCTGGTCCGCGCCGAGCATCATGCCCCCGGTGTCCCGGTGGGTTATGACCGCCTTGACACCTGGCAGATTCTCGGCACGGGACGTATTCGATGTTGAGTATCTTCCCCCGCACGATGGGGGCTGCGCACGATCATGCCATGGAGCATGCCCGGCAACACAACATCGTCGGTGAACTGTGACCGGCCGGTCGCCTTGAAAACCCCGTCAAGCCGCGGCTGCCGTTTCCCTATGACACTGTAGCGCCCTTCTTTCTTGGCCATGGTCTGCTTCCTTTCTCTTCGTGGACACTCTGTTCCCACCCCGGTAGGAGCAGCTCAGGTGCGATTCTTGAAATCACAATTTGTGATATCAAGTGGTAAAACTCTCTCTGACAGCCAAAACCCGCCAATGTAGCCGCAAGCTTTAGCTTGCGATTTCTTCTTTGCCGCACCTGATTTCAATCTATCATAAATCACGCGAGATTATCCTTATTAATCAAATTTACAACCACCTTAATGATTAAATCCTTATCCTTTGGTCTGCTTTCTGCAATCATCAGAGTAAGGGCAACCAATGCATTGTCTCCAATCCGCTTCCCTCCGCTCGGAGCGTAAAGGATTCCATGACGATCAAGAAACCAGATGAATAAAAAGGCTCCTATCCGTTTGTTGCCGTCAACAAATGAATGATTTTTGACCACAAAATAGAGCAGATGAGCAGCTTTTTCTTCAATGCTGGGATACAACTCTTTACCATCGAACGTTTGATGAATTGCTCCCAAAGAGCTCCTGAATGATTTGTCTTTCTCCTTGCCGAACAGTCCCAAGGGCTGCCCTTTTCTAAGGGTTTGCTCTGCTAACCGGTCAATCGCCTTTCGTGCATCTTGATATGTAATTATAAAAGGTTTCTTTTTAGTAGTCTTGTGTATCTGCAGTAGACCACGATCATATTGGTCAAGCAGAGACAGGGCATAGGAATAATTGGTGATAACATGCAAAAGTCCTTCAGCCTGTTCTCTTTCAAGCTCCCTGCCTTGTATCACCCTGCCCATCAGGTTGACAGTATCCTTCAGCTCCGCAAGTTTTTCATTCTGTTCCTTGAGCCGCTTCTCATTGATGGTATATCCCTTGAGGAGATGATCTTTCAGTACCTGCGTGGCCCAGATGCGAAACTGAGCACCTCGTTGAGACTTAACCCGGTAGCCGACGGAGATAATGACATCGAGGTTGTAGTAATCAATTGTTCGTTCAACAGCTCTTCCTCCCTCATTTTGAACTGTTGCAAATTTTGCAACAGTTGAGTGTCTTTTAAGTTCCCTTTCTTCAAAAATGTTTAGAATGTGCTTTGAAATTACAGACTTGTCACGTTGAAAAAGATCTGCCATCTGATTCAGGCTTAACCAGACAGTTTGTTCGCGTAAATTTACCTCAAGCTTTGTTTTCCCGCCTTTTGCCTTATAAATTAAAATTTCACCTTTTGGTACTTCTTGCATAATTCAGTTGCGCTCTCCGTTTATCATGACCATAGGGTGTAGCCGCAAGCTTTAGTGATTCTTTTCGCGGCCTGAGGCTGCTCCTACCAAAACCTGTTTCTCTGTATCCCAACCCCGGTAGGAGCACCTTCAGGTGCGAGTCTTGAAATCACAATTTGTGATTTCAAGTAATAAATCCCTTTCTAACCGCCGTCGTATTGCAATACTCCTCTACCAACTGCACGGTTGAATCTTTACTTCTTATTCTGCAACGGAACATCTGTCAGGCTGATGTCTTTTTTAGCTGTTCCTTGAATATTATCACTAACTATATCAGTTTTGAGTGACAGATATGGTCAATGTATCTTTTATAGAAAACAATAGTGCTCGTGTGAAAAATATTAGTCCGGATAGTATGTGAGCACTGATTGTTCATGGCAGAAGGATAACATTTGTTAAGCAGCTAATGTTGGTTTTATAGTACTATTCCCCGGCAGAATCAAGCAATTTAGGCCTGCATTGAGGAAAGCGCTGCCAGATTATCTTTGCCCTTAAGTCTGCCGCATGTTATATATTCAGCGCATTGCGGCCGGAGGGCGCCCCTGCAGGATGGCTTCATTCTGTTACATCACATAGCAGTGGTAGGAGCAACTTCAGGTGCGATTCGCGACCAAAGGTCGCTCCTACCGGCAAAAACCTATACGAATAACTTCGCGGAGCAGGAGGAGACGCATGGACAGCAAAGAGATGGAAGCGGTGGAGAAGGAATATGACGAGATGCTTGAAAAGAATTTCGTCCAAAAGCTCAAGATAAGCAAAAAGCACCTGTCTCCGGACGAATTGAAGAAGGCCATTATTACCTTCCTGGAAGAGAACGTCATCTGCACGCTGGCAACCTGCTCCAATAATATACCCCGGTCGACACCGGTGCGTTACCGCAGCAGGGGGCTCACCCTCTATATTCTTGTCGAGGGTGGCATGAAAATAAAGAACATCAGGGAAAATCCCAGCATATCAGTCAGCCTGTATGGCGCGTACTCGGGCTTCCAGTCGGTGAAAGGTCTGCAGCTCTGGGGAACCGCTTCAATCATTGATCCTGACGAGGGAGACAGCTACCGGGAGGCTGAGGGCATTGTTGACCTGGCAGGACGTGAAGATTTAAAAAATCTGGGCATAGAAAAAATCCAGCACAACATGAAGGCCATAAAGATTGTGGTCGAGCGGGCCCGGTACTTGAATATCGCCGAGGGTATTTTCAACCAGGTGCTTCGGGTCACCTCTTAATCTGTTTTGCTCCGCGCTCTCTTGGTTTTGCTTCTCTCTTCGTGATCTTCGTGGTTGCATCTAAAATGGAGCACTGCTTATGTCCGATGAATTTCTTGATGTTCGCATCCTGGACAATTTCTACCAGACCTCCAGCTTCTTTCCCATGCCGGTGGTGCTCATCAGCACCTTCGCCGAGTCGGGGAAGACCAACCTCGGGCCATACTCCCTCTGTTTTCCCCACATTGTCACCAAGCAGGGCGATCACGCCATGATGCTTATTTGCCGTGCAACCAGCAACACCGCGCGCAATATCATCAGGACCAAAGTGTGCGCCATCAATTTCATACCTGACAAAAAGAGGTACCTGAAGAACTGCGTCATGCTCGGCTTCCCCGGCGAGACCACCGAGGAAAAAATGAAGAATAGCATCTTCACCCTGCTTCCGTCAGGCAGCTACGGTGCTCCGCCGGCGCGCGCCGGGCAGGCGTCGTACCCGGAGATCGTCAAGGAAGCGATCCAGGCCTTTTTATGCACCTGGGATGAAAGCTACCCGCTGCAGCACAATGAGTTTGAGACCTACTACTTTCTGCTGCGCATTGACCGGATCATCATGAAAAAGAAATGGAGGAACCGCATGTTCAGGGGCAAGGGACTGCCCACCCTCCCCATCGATTATGGTTACCGGGACAATGTACGCTTCTGGTTTGCCAAACACAGGCGCCCCTATGCGGTGCCCATCCCCGAAGGCAAGGGAAATCCCATCGAGGCGGTGCGGTATGCCTGCGACCGATTTGATCCCGACGTCAGATGGGAGCAGGAGGCCTGCGCCAAGATTGTCAAGGTGCCGCGCATATTCTTAAACCGGGTCATCGCAGGGGTGGTTGCGGAAGCGAAGCAAGAGGGTGTCACCGTTATCACGGCGGCATTCATGGACAAGGTGCAGGACAAGCGCTCCGGGGAGAAGTGAGATGCCCCGCCTTTACTGTATCCCGAATCCCTTCATCTTGCTTAACAAGGCGGGATGGCTTATCTCCAGCAGCTTGGCGGCGTGGGTGCGGTTTCCCCGGGTTTTGCCGAGGGCCTTTCGAATCAGCTGTTCCTCCATAATCCGGGACATCTTCTTCAGGGAATATTCCCTGCCTGGTTCTTCAGGATTGCTACCGCCCGCGGCAATCTGAATCTCGGGGGGCAGGACCTCCTTTTCAATCCGCCCCTTCTCGGACAGAATCACGCACCGCTCCAGGGCGTTTTCCAGCTCCCGCACATTTCCCGGCCAGTCATATTCCAGCAGCATCCCCAGCGCTGCCGGTGATACGCCCTCGACCTTGAGGCGGTGCTTTGTATTGTAGCGGCTGATGAAGTGGTTGACCAGCAGCTCGATGTCTTCCCGCCGCTCCCGCAGGGGCGGCAGATCGATGCGTATGACATTGAGCCGGTAAAACAGGTCTTCCCGGAAAGCCCCCTTTCTCACCTCCTGCACCAGGTCACGGGCGGTTGCCGCCAGTATCCTGGCGTCGATCCTGATCTGCCTGGCATCCCCGATTCTCCTCACCTCACCTTCCTGCAGCACCCGCAGCAGCTTCACCTGAAGCGCCAGCGGAAGCTCACCGATTTCGTCAAGCAGCATGGTCCCGCCGTGCGCTTCTTCAAAGAGGCCCTTCTTATGGCGGCAGGCGTCGGTAAAGGCACCCTTGCTGTAGCCGAACAGTTCACTCTCCAGCAGATTCTCCGGAATGGCCCCGCAATTGACGGCAATGAAGGGCTTGCTGTTCCTCCTGCTGCTGTAATGAATGGCCTTGGCGATCATTTCCTTGCCGGTACCGCTCTCCCCGGTAATCAGCACCGAGGTATCGTAATCGGCAATCTTGCGGATGGTTTGGAAGATGGCCAGCATCTTTCCGCTTTTGGTCACAATCTGTTCAAGGCCGAATGTCCGGTTTACCTCCTTCCTGAGGAGGGTGTTCTCCTCCCTGAGCCGCTCCCGCTCCTCCGCCTTCCTGAGGGTTAGGATGATCTCGTCCGCCTTAAACGGCTTGGCGATGTAGTCGTACGCCCCGCGCTTCACCGCCTCGATGGCAATGTCGACCGTTCCGTACGCCGACATCATGATGATGGTCATCAATTTCCCGGCTTCACCGAGGGCCTCGAGGAAAGCCAAACCGTCCATCTCGGGCATGCGCAGGTCGCAGAGTACGATATCAAAGCGCGCGGCTTCGAGCTTCTCAAGAGCCTCGCGGCCGTTGGCCGCGGTGGCTATGTCGTAGCCCTCCCTGCTCAAGATGGTCCTGAGCATGTGCAACATGTTTGCTTCATCATCAATAATAAGTATTTTCTGTACAGGCATGGTTTTTTCTCAAAATTAAATTCGAAATCCGAATATCGAAAACGGTAACCACGAAGAACACGAAGATAGAAGCAAAACCATGAGAGCACGAAGACACAATGCAAACACTCCCGTCTGCCTTCATGACATTTGCACTGCGGGCAGCGAAATGGTGAAGGTGCTCCCTGCCCCGGGCGAGCTTTTCACCGCTATGGTGCCGGCAAATGTTTCAATGATCCTGAGGCAGACCGACAATCCCAGGCCGTTTCCCTTGCCCGGGCTCTTGGTGGTGAAAAAGGGATCGAAAATATTTTTAAGCGACTCCACGGCGATGCCGGTTCCGGTATCGCTGACGGCGATGCTCACCGCCGGGCGCGGTGCAGCGCTGCCGGGGGCCGCACCTGAGCCGTTTGTCCGACCGGTGGCGATGGTCAGCGTGCCTCCCTCCTGCATCGCGTCCATGGCATTGATGAACAGGTTGATCATCACCTGCTTCAGCTGTGATTCGTCGGCCATGACCGGGGGAAGGGTCCCGTCGAGCTGTTTTTCAACCGCTATGGCGCGGATCTCCTTCTGATGGGAAATGAGCGCAATGGCTTCTTCAACAACCGTATTAACCATGACCGGGTGCAAGCTCACCGGGGCGGGACGGGCAAAGGAAAGCAGCTCACGTATGATGCGATCTATGCGCAGCACTTCGCTCTCGACCCGGGCAAGGGCGTCTGCATTTTCATCAGTATGGCTGATCGAGCGCCGAAGAATCTCCAGATAGCCGAGTATGATGCCGATGGGATTGCCGATCTCATGGGCAACGCCTGCGGCGAGCCTGCCCACCGAGGAGAGCTTTTCCGAGCGGATGAGTTCCTCCTGCGCCCGGCGAAGTTCCCGGTTGGACTCCTTGAGCGATTTTATGTAGTGGTCAACCGCCCGCTTGTACTCTCTCAGTTTTTCGGACATGCCTGAAAGCGAGGCCGCCAGCGTGCCGATTTGATTGCGCCCCGTCGGCTGCAATCCCTGTGGCAGGTACTCCCCGGTGAGCGCCTCAGTGGCCTCCACCAGGTTTTCCAGCGGCTTCACCACGTACCTTCCCAGCAGCAGGCTGCCGATGATCACGAAGGCAATGGCCGTGGTGACGCTGAACAGGATTACCAGGTTTTGAAACAGGGCCATGCTCTTTTCCATGTCGGCAAGCGGCAGGCTTATTTTCATCACCCCGACGGTGCTGCCCGCCAGGTAGAGAGGGGCGGCCATGAAAAGATACTCCCTGCCCCGCAGTGATCCCGCCCGCGTCACCCTTTCCCTGGATCGCAGGGCGGCCGCGAGGTCTTCATCACCGCTTCTGCCGCCGATCCCCGCGCCCCCGCTGTCCGCGAGCACGGTGAGTTCACTGTCGGCAAGCACCAGGCCCGCGAGTCCGGTGGTGCGGGTGTACCGGTCTATGAGGTCGATTAAAAGCGCATGGTCTGCGTTCCGGGTTTCCAGGTGAGGTGTGAGGAGGTGCTGGAGGGAGGCGAGCATAATCTCGCCGGTGCGCACCTTCTGTTCAAAAACGGTTTTCCTGGCGATGGTCAGGACAACGAAGCTGATGAGCAGCATGGTGACAAACATCACCAGGGCGATGTTCACCAATATGGTGGTGCGAAGCCCCAATCCCTGTTTCACCGGTGCCCCCTACCCGATATGTTCCTGGATGAGCAGATGCAGATTAAGATACCAGTTGATCATCTCCTGCCCGCAGAAAAGGTAGCAAACCGCTCCCAGCGAGAGAAACGGGCCGAACGGAATGGCATAGCGGCCGTCTTTCTTCTTGATGATCATCACCGCGATGCCCAGCAGGGCGCCGGAAAAGGATGCCGCCATGATGATAAAGATGACTGATTTCCATCCCAGAAACGCCCCCATCATGGCCAGCAGTTTCACATCCCCCAGGCCCATCCCCTCCTGCCTGGTCACTGCGTAATAAAGGCAGCGGATGAGGAACAGGCTGCCGCCGCCAAGCGCCGCGCCGATGAGGGAACTCCGGAGGCCGGGCCCGTCCAGAACCAGGGATAGAAGCACTCCGCAGGCGATGCCGGGCAGCGAAATGACATCAGGTATGATCTGATGCTTCAGGTCAATGAAGGTCACCACAATCAGCGCCGCGCAGAAGAGAAACCATACCGCGGCGATGTATCCCGCGCCCCACTTGAGCACACATGCCGCGGCCAGGAGACCGCTTAAGAGCTCTACCAGCGGGTACTGGACTGAAAGCGGAGACCCGCAGTGGCGGCACTTCCCCCTGAGGACCAGGAAGCTGAAGAGCGGGATGTTATCGTAGAAGGCGATGGGCTTTTTGCAGGTGCGGCAGTGGGAGGCGGGCACCACGATAGACTGCCCCTCGGGAATCCGGTACACGCACACGTTAAGAAAACTTCCCACCACCGTTCCGAAAATGAAGGCAAGGATCAGAAGCATCATTGGCGTTTCGCAGGGAGCCGGTCAAAATTGTTATAGAGCCAGTGGAGCGTCGCACCGGCGCCGAAGAGGGTGCCGCAAAAAAGGCCGAATCGCAGGCAGTCGCTGAAGACCTCCCGGGAAAACAGGGCGGGAGGATGCGCGTAACCCTCATAGCCCATGAGGATGAAACAGCACAGGGTGCTGACGGACAGCGTACAGAGCGAAAAGCAGGCGAAGAATTTAATAAAACACCGGGAGGCAAACACCGCCACCTTGAACAATGCCGGTTTGCTGCTGCCGTCCCCTGTCTTTCCGAAAAAGGCAACAAGCCGCGTGAGCGGCTGCAGCACGCCTCCGGGAGCGGGTCCCGGTGATGCGGGGGACTGAGCCTGCTGCGGCGCATCACAGTGCGGATTGAGCAGAACCGCGTGACTGCAGCTGAGAAGCCCGGCCTGCGGGGACAGCGCCTCGGAAGGATTCGCGGAGATGTGGTTGGTGGACCTTCCCTCAAACCATTCCGCAAGAACCGGGGCGGATTCCTTCAGGTATGCCTCATCAACGGCGCTCTTGAGCGGTGATTCCACCAGCAGCTTGTGCAGCGCCAGGCCGTTCGGCAAACTGGCGGGCAGCGGGAGAAAATGCAGCAGCAGGTTATCCTTGAGCATGGCATGGGTTTCCTGGGTAAGGTAAATCTCACCGGGCCCCGCTTTTTCGCGGGCCTGGCCTGCTTCTTCCCCTCCGACAATATCGACCTCATTAACCAGAATGCGGCCGGTATGAATGCCCATGTGGAAGGCCTGCCCCTCCAGCCTGAACAGGCGGAGGATCTGAATGGCCGTGTCCACGGCCGTTTCCGCATACTCAAAGACGGCCTGCAGCCTCCAGAGGGAAGGCATGGTTGTCCGAAAGGCCCTTTCGCGCGCCACCTTTTCAATGGAGCGAAAAAAGTCCGGCACATCCTCCCGACCCCTGTCGGAAAAGGCATCAGCGGGCTCTCCCGCCGTCGCAGCCGATCATGGCAAGCGACAGGATGGTCATCTCCTTTTCTTCAACCTGATCCTTCTCACGCCACCTCACGGCATAGCCGGCGATACTGAGATTGCCGTAAAAGCGGTTATCCCGCTTGAGAGGAAAAAAAATGAACCGGGCTTGATCCGCCAGCGCGTCGCGCACCGATTCGGAAACAACGATCTGCTCTGATTCACCCATGGAAACAAGCTTGGAGG
Organism: uncultured delta proteobacterium; assembly: GCA_963751515.1. Classification (GTDB taxonomy): domain Bacteria; phylum Desulfobacterota; class WTBG01; order WTBG01; family WTBG01; genus CAZWCD01. The sequence continues at coordinate 111,994 of CAVVUR010000010.1, read as the reverse complement.
CCATATTCACCACATCGCCGAACACGTCGTTCTCTTCGATAATGCCCGTGCCGAAATTGATACCGATGCGGATGCGTATGGGATCATCTGCGGACTGGCGGGCATTATACTCGAATAGCTCCCGCTGCATGGCGATGGCGGCGGCAACAGCGCAGACGGGGTCATAAAAAGTCGCCATGATGGAATCCCCTACCGTCTTTACCACCGTCCCCTGGTGCCCCTCGATCAGCGGGAAGAGCATATCATAGTGACGCTGCATCATCAGCCTGCCCGCGATATCGCCATGGATCTTGAAGAAAATGGAAGATCCCCTGATATCGGTAAAGAGAACGGCGACCTCTCTGGTCATCCGTTTTTGCAGCTCCTGGTCGGCTGCCGCAGCCGGCTCGACCGGCCTGTCACTTTCGGATGATACGGGCGGCAGTGTCTGCCCGCCTTCCCGGTATGCTGCTGCGTTCTGATGACGGTATGAGTTCATAGGTGCTTAAACGCTCGTCTCAGGGAATAGCGCTGTAGGGGCGCATCCTCACCCGGGCAAATCCATAAATAAGTAAATACGTGGGGGCACTTTACCGATAACAACATTCTCTATAGGTATCGTCATTTTTTCCCTAAAACTCAAAAAAAATAACTTTTTATTTTTCCCATGACTTTTCCTGCCCATTTTGCTATTTTACATCTTCAAAATCAACATATTTGCGCACAGGACCACAAGAGAGACCTCAAACATGATGGAAGAATTCCGCCGGATCAAAAGACTTCCCCCGTATGTTTTCAGCATTGTTGACGCCCTGAAGAGTGAGGCCAGAAGGAGGGGTGAAGACATCATCGACCTGGGCATGGGCAATCCCGACATCCCCACCCCGCAGCACATCGTCGACAAGCTGGTGGAGGCGGTGGCAAATCCCCGCAATCACCGCTACTCCGCCTCCAAGGGCATCTATAAATTGCGCCTGGCCATCACCAACTGGTACCGGCGAAGGTACGGCGTTGACCTGGATCCCGACACCGAGGCCATCGCCACCATCGGCGCAAAGAGGGCCTTTCACACCTGGCCATCGCTACCATCAGCTCCGGGGATTTGGTGCTGGTGCCCACCCCCGCGTATCCCATTCACCCCTACTCGGTCATCATCGCCGGCGGCGATCTGCACACCGTCCCCCTGCGCGAAGATGGAGACTTTTTCCAGGATTTGATCACCGCGGTCAAGCAGACCTGGCCCCAGCCGAAAATGCTCATTCTTTCCTTTCCCCACAACCCCACCACCAAGGTGGTGGACCTGGACTTTTTCAGCAAGGTGGTCGACTTCGCCCGTGATAACAAGATCATGGTGGTCCACGACCTGGCGTACGCGGACCTTGTCTTTGACGGATACCAGGCGCCCAGTTTTTTGCAGGTCAAAGGGGCAAAAGAGGTGGGGGTGGAATTTTTCTCCCTCTCCAAGAGCTACAGCATGCCGGGATGGAGGGTTGGCTTCTGCTCGGGCAATTCCCACATGATCAGCGCGCTGACCAGGCTGAAAAGCTATTTTGACTACGGCATTTTCCAACCCGTCCAGATCGCCAGCATCATCGCATTGAACGAAATGGATGAAAGCGTCAGGGATATTACCGCCATTTACAAAAGCAGGCGGGACACGCTGGTTGATGGTTTAAGGCGGGTAGGCTGGTCCATGGAAAAACCCAGGGCAACCATGTTCGTCTGGGCCAAAATACCCGAAGCGTTCGTGGGCATGGGGTCCCTGGAATTCTCCAAACTGCTGCTTAAGGAAGCAAAGGTGGCTGTTTCTCCCGGGATCGGGTTCGGCGACACCGGCGAGGGCATGTGCGGTTTGCCCTGGTGGAAAACGAGCACCGCATCAACCAGGCGGTGCGGGGAATACGAAAGCTCTTCGACTGAAACCACACCTCAGCCTGTTCGGGGTACCATTATGAAAAAAATTACCGTAGGGATGATTGGTTTTGGAACGGTCGGCACCGGGGTTTTGAAGCTGCTCCGCGGCAACGCCGCCGTGATACGGGAGCGGCTGGGTGCCGCTATTATGGTGAAGAAGATTGCCGACCTGGACATCCGGCGTGATCGCGGCATCAGGGTGGCACCGGCGATGCTGACCACCGACGCGAAGTCAGTCACCGACGACCCCTCCATTGATGTGGTGGTTGAGCTGATTGGCGGCATTGAACCCGCCAGGACCCTGTTGCGCCGGGCAATTGCCAACGGCAAACAGGTTGTCACCGCCAACAAGGCGTTGCTGGCAGCGCACGGCATGGAGCTTCTGAAAGCGGCCCACGGCAAAGGGGTTGACATCGGCTTTGAGGGAAGCGTGGCCGGGGGCATACCCATCATCAGGGTCATCAAAGAAGGGCTGGTAGCAAACCGGTTCAGCCGCATTTTAGGCATTTTAAACGGCACCGCCAACTACATCCTCACCAAGATGACCAACGATGGCGGAAACTTTCAGGATATTCTCCGCGAGGCACAGGAGTGCGGTTATGCGGAACGGAATCCCAGCCTTGATATTGAAGGCACGGACACCGCTCACAAACTCGCCATTCTCATCAGCATGGCGTACGGAACAGTTGTGACCTTTGAACGGATTTACACCGAGGGCATTTCCCATATTGAGCCGCTTGACATCGAGTTCACCAGGGAGCTGGGCTATAATATCAAGCTGCTGGCCATCGCGCGGGAGATAAACGGCCAGATCGAGGCACGTGTTCATCCCACCCTCATCCCTGATGACCACCTGCTTTCACGGGTCGACGGGACCTACAACGCGGTTTTCATCGATGGAGACGCGGTGGGACCGAACATGTATTACGGCAAGGGCGCCGGCATGATGCCGACCGCCAGCGCGGTGGTAAGCGATATCATCGATCTCTCGCGGAACATGCTCAGGGGCGCGGGACAACGGGTGCCCCCCTTCTCATATCAGCAGGAGTTTATTAAAAAGATCATCATCAAAAACATCCGTGAAGTGGTGACCCGCTATTACCTCCGGTTTTCCGTGCTTGACCGGCCGGGCGTCCTCTCCAAGATATCGGGGATCCTGGGAAGACACGGCATCAGCATCCACTCGGTAATTCAGAAAGGAAGGCAGACCAGGGGCACGGTTTCCATCTTCTTGTTAACCCACCAGGCCCGTGAGGCTGCGGTCAGAAAGGCGCTGGACGAAATCAACCGCCTGTCAGAGGCACGGGCTAAAACCAAGCTCATCAGGATAGAGGACGAGCTGTAGCAGACTGTTGAAAAACACCCATCTGATTTGTGGCTCAGGGGGAGGGGCTTTTGACGCCACAACAATGTTTCTTTACGCTTACGGCACGACCCGGTGCCTTACGACTTAAACCGAAAGCAGGCAGCTTTGCAGAGACTTCGATACGGCTGTTGCCATGCGGGTCTGTCGGACAAGGTTAGAGCGATGCTGCCGTTCTACAGATTCCGAATAATTTTGTTGTGGCTAAAAAGCCCCTCCCCCTTGAGCCTTTGAACAGCCTGAATTACTTTTTCAACAACCTGCTAGGGGTAAGGGGACATCCTAAATATATTTTCACATTACACTGTCTGCTATGAAATACATCATCCTTCTGGGAGACGGCATGGCTGATTACCCGCTCAAAGAGCTGGGTGATAAAACACCGCTCCAGGCCGCTCAAACTGAATGGATGGACAGCATCGCCTCAAGGGGCACGCTGGGCATGGTGCAAACCATTCCCGAAGGGCTGTCTCCGGGAAGCGACATTGCCAACCTGAGCATCCTCGGCTATGATCCCCGCCGCTATCTCACCGGACGCGCCGTCTATGAAGCGGCAAGCGCCGGGGTGAAACTCACCTCCCATGACGTGGCCTTCCGGTGCAACCTGGTGACCCTGGGGCAGCGGGACAACGCTACCATCATGGAAGACTACAGCGCGGGACATATTACCACTGAAGCGGCACAGCGCATTATCAGTGAACTTGACCGGCGCCTTGGAAATGATCAGATCCGTTTTTATCCGGGAGTGAGCTACCGACACCTCTTGGTGTGGAAAGAGGGCGTTGACGCGGTTGAGACAACCCCTCCTCATGATATCAGCGGGAAAGAGATCACCCTCTATCTGCCCCGGGGAAAAGGATCGGATACACTTAACACAATCATGGCGGAGGCAAAGGCCATCCTTCAGGATAGCCCGGTCAACCGTGAGCGGACAGCGGCATCGAATCCCCCGGCAAACGCCATATGGCTCTGGGGCCAGGGAAGACCCATTACCATGCCCTCATTTGGGGAAAAGTATGGCCTTAGGGGATCCGTTATTTCCGCGGTTGATTTAATCAAGGGCATCGGCATAACCCTCGGTCTGATCCCGGTTGAAGTGCCGGGCGCCACCGGCTATCTCGACACCAACTATCAGGGCAAGGCCGAGCATGCGCTCAAGGAGCTTGAGGAAAAAGACTTTGTCTTTGTTCACGTGGAAGCACCTGACGAAGCATCACACAACGGCAGCGTTGCCAACAAGATCAAGGCCATTGAGGATTTTGACCGCAAGGTGGTAAAGACCGTGCTCGAAGGATTGAAGCGCTTTCCGGAGTACCGGGTAATGGTGCTCCCTGATCATCGCACGCCCATCGTCAGAAAAACCCACACCGCGGAGCCGGTACCCTTTGCCTTCCTCAGCTCCAAAGACGCACAAAGCCTCCGCGCAAAGATGCCGCGTTCAACGAGCCGGCGGCGCAGGAAAGCGGCCTCTTTGTGGAACAGGGATGCAGCCTCATGGATCTGTTCATCAAGGGCTGAGTTGGATTGTCATCGAGCATCGCTACCATCCAGACGCTTACTGAACTGCCGGCGGGGGGGATTCCCATGAAAAAAACCATTACCGAATACCGCGTCATTTATGCGGAAATTGATGCCATGGGGGTGGTCTATTACGCCAATTACCTGGGCTGGTTTGAGCGGGGGCGGACGGAATTTTTCCGGGAGATCGGCATCCCGTACACTGACGTGGAGAAGCACGGGATCATCACACCTGTTTCGGAAGTCTACTGCAAGTACCATAAGCCCGCGCGATACGATGACTTGGTGGAGATAGAAACATCCGTTTCCTCTTTTAAAAAGGTTACCATCGTGTTCGATTACAAGGTCTACCGGAAATCAGACCGCACGCTGCTGGTCAGCGGCTACACCCGGCATGGATTCATTGACCTCGAGGGCAAAATTGTAAAGATCCCTGCTTTCATCCACGATAAGATCGCCTCACTCATCGAGGAAGGGGCGTCAGAGAATGAGGAGCGGTGAGCTTGACACCCCTAAAATTTAGCTTGACAAATAGGCCCGCATCCAATATTAGTTAAGGCACATGACGCGGGGTGGAGCAGCCTGGAAGCTCGTCGGGCTCATAACCCGGAGGTCGCAGGTTCGAATCCTGCCCCCGCTACCAAGGAATTACAGGCACTTAGAAAATTTTCTGAGTGCCTTTTTTCTTGAATGGCAGTGATTGTTACCATCCTGTAACCAAAAATGAGTTCTCTGCTGTGTCTGTCACTCGAGGTAAACCGATACCTTAATCTGCCAATTAGGGGTTGACTTATCAAACGGCAGATGGTAATAATTATTAGTTTGGAATCCAACCATTAACATCATACTGCGTCCGCGTATCCTAAAACATTTGAGATCGCCTCTGCAGAAAGCATGCAGAAATTTTGCATAAGACAATGTTGTATCTGTCAACCCGGTCTTGCTGTAGGAGCCATCTGTGGTCGCGAAAAATCAATCGCAGCTGAAGCTGCTCCTACCGCAGTGGGAATCAAAAAGAGCAAAGGAGTGAAACCATGAGATTTAAGGACAAGCATATTATCGTAACCGGAGCGGGCGGCGGCATCGGCCGGAGCATCGCCCATCGTTTTGCCGCGGAAGGCGGCCGGGTTGTCATTGCGGACCTCAACCAGGTTAATGGTGAGCGGGTTGCAGATGAAATAGGCAAGCAGGGTGGAACCGCACTCTATGTCAAGGTTGACGTGGCGAAGGAACAGGACATCGACCGCCTCATCCAGCAGGCGACCGAGGCATTCGGCCCGGTGCACGTGGCGGTATCAAATGCCGGGATCGCCGAATCCGCTTCCTCGGCACTCGATATCTCCCCGGAGGAATGGGACAAGGTATATGCAATCAACGCGCGGGGATCTTTTCTCTTTTCCCGCGCCTGCGCGCGCAACATGATGGAAAACGACGTGAAAGGCGCGATTGTGACCCTTTCAACACTGATGGCGCGCAGCGGGAAAGGGATGTCGGGCGCCTACGCCTCATCCAAGGCAAGCGTGGTCATGTTTACCAAAACGCTGGCTAAATGCCTCGCGCCGATGGGCATCCGGGTAAATTGCGTTTCCCCCGGGGTGATTGCGACCGACATTTACAGGAATGTTGAAAAGGAAATGATGATGGAGCCGGGCACGTTTGTGGACTGGCTGGTAGACGAATCGGTTAAAAGCGGACAGCTGCTGCTCCCGCGCAAGGGCGAACCGGAGGAAATTGCCGCGGCGGTGGCTTTTCTGGCATCGGAAGACGCGTCCTACATTACCGCGCAGAACCTGAGCGTTGATGGGGGGATGGACTGGTGTTGGTAAGAGCGGAAGTTTCCGCGCCGCTTTACATGCTTTTCAGTCTTTTTAATTGCTGTACCAGGGATAATATCTTATACTTTCGCTCATAACCTTTGGAGGACGCTTATCATGGCCCAGGAAAATAAAATGACCGAGTTTATTGTTTATAAAGACCGCTGCATCGGATGCGGCATCTGTGTCGATGCCTGCCCCATGAAAATTCTGGCAATTGAAAATGACCTCTGTGTCATGATCGACGCTTCCAAGTGCCTGGAGTGCGGAACCTGCATTCGCGAGTGCCCGCAGGACGCCATCACCATTCCGGGCGTGACGCTGTCTCCCAAGGAAAAAGATGCCGCAGGCGGGAAAAGGCCAAGTGACAGCCCAGGCAGTGCCACGCGAAGGAGGGCAAAAGAAGTTCACCCCGATATTGCAGCATCTAACCGACATACTGCTGAAGGAGATCAAGCCGGTTCAGATATTTGAGCATGACGGCGTCGACGTTACCAGCCTCCACGACTTTGAGCTTGAAGGGGAAAAGTGTTACTACCGCGTCTACAAGGCTGACAAGCTCGAAAAGATCGGCATATCCCGGATGAATTTCTACGGCTCGATGGTTGCTGATGTTCTGTCCATCACTCCCGGCCAGGCGTATGACATACCTTACTACATCATGGATTGGGACGAATCGGACGACCACATATTTTTTATCTGCGATTTAATGCCGGCCGACGATTTGGCAAGAAATCCGGAGCAGCTGCAGAAGTACTTTTTTGAGCCCCTCGATGATTTCTATCAAACCTACTCGGTTATTCCCGGAATGAGACCGAGCGTTTTCCACTGGGTGCGGGCAATTCATTCCCCTTACATTATAACCGGCACCATCGACAAGCATGCGCCCCAGGACGTGAGCCAGATCTACCAGTGCGCGCTGGACTATTTTAACGTGTGGCTCAATCTATACAAAAACGCGCAGCCGCGGGATATAAACTCTGCTTCCATGAAGCTGATTCATGACAGACGGAAGCAGATCCGGGCCCTTTATAGGGAAAACGACCCCGGGGTGGGGTCTCTCAATAAATTTTTAGGGGACAAGTTGGCGGACGCCTCCCTCTCCATTATCGAACCGTAAGGATGAGGGAGGCCTCGGGTAAGGAACAGCGGAAGGTCACATCATGGTACATCTCACAGGTAAACCTGCAGCCCTTTTGCTTTCAAATATTCCTTAACCTGCCGGATGCTTAAAATGCGATAGTGGAAAACCGAGGCGGCGAGTAAAATGCATGCGCCGCCTTCCACCGCGCCCTTATAGAAATGTTCCAGCGTGCCCGCCCCGCCTGAAGCAATCACCGGCACACTGACCGCATCCGCAATGGCCCTGGTAAACTGCAGGTCATAGCCATCCTTTGTTCCATCCGCATCCATGCTGGTGGGAAGTATTGCACCGGCTCCCAGGTCCTGACACTCTTTTGCCCACAGCACCGTGTCCTTGCCCACCGGCTTGGTGCCGCCGGAAACCACCAGCTCAAAACCTGACGGCATGGTTGCGTTCCTTCTGCCGTCTATGGCAATGGTAATCCTCTCCTTTCCGAATTGATTTACTGCCTCTTTGACCAGCGCGGGGCTTTTTGCCGCGGCGCTGTTCATTGAAACCTTGGTCGCCCCGGCTTGAAGCACCAGCTCAATGTCCTCCAGACTGGAGATGCCCCCGCCAACCGTCAGGGGGATATTGATCACTGCGGAAACATTTTTAACCCACTCCAGCCGGGTCTTTCTGTTTTCCAGGGTCGCGGCAATGTCCAGCATGGCCAGTTCATCCGCGCCCTCTTTTTGATAGAACGCGGCATTTTCAACCGGGTCACCGGCATCCTTGAGGCCGACGAAATTGACGCCTTTCACCACCCTCCCCTCTTTCATATCCAGACAGGGCATAATTTTAATGACGCTCATGTTCGCGCTCCTTTTCATTCATGATTCTAAAAAAACCGTTTGAACAGGGGCATATTAAAACAAATAGTGCGGGCAAATGCAAATCATTTCAGTAATCACGGTAGGTGCTGTATGTGCCGGAACATGAAAAACGCTGCACCCGCAAGGCATAAGCCGGCCCAGAGGAAATCCATCGAGATGCGCTCTTTCATGTAGGCAACGCAGAACAGGGCGAACACGCACATGGTAATAATCTCCTGCAATACCTTCAGCTGCGGCAGCGAAAATAACTGGCTCCCGATCCGGTTGGCGGGCACCATCAGGCAGTACTCAAAAAAGGCAACGCACCAGCTCAAGAGAATAACCATCACCAGCGGCTTTGCCCTTAAGTCCTTGAGATGCCCGTACCAGGCGTAGGTCATGAAAAAGTTGGAAGCCACCAGCATGATGATGGGTACAATCTGACTCGACCGCATATGATTAAACCCTCCCGTAACCTTGATATAACACTCTTGCTTTTGATTATTCTATTGTCATTTCGACCGACGGGAGAAATCTTTCATTTCTAAAGATTTCTCAGTCGCGTAAGCTTCTTCGAAATGACAATCACTGTCACAATCAAGAATTATTCTTAGCACACCGGGTTGAGATAGGGGAGTCATAGCAAACGAAATAAAAAGATCACAAACTTCATAACAATCATCGACATGGTCCTGCCGATTCTTGAAAAAAATATCTATGCATGCAGCTCGCTGCAGAACACTCAACCTATTGGATACCAGGGATTTGCGGCACACGGTTCCCCCCACGGGTTCTTCTGTTACCGGTTTATTGGGGGGAAAGGAACTGAGCTCGGGCAGAAAATAATGCGGGGATACCTAATTCCAGGGCTGACAGTGCCGATAGCCGTGCTTACATTATTTTTCCTTTTCCAGCATTGCAGCAGCCTGCTCCATCAGTTCGGGTATGGGGAGTTTAAAAGGGCAGCGGGCGACACATTCCCCGCACTTTACGCAGCTGCTTGCGGGGGAGCTTATTTTTCTACCGATTATGTTGTTGTAAGCGGCGCGCTTTTTTTCCAATGGCAGCAGCTTCGATTTCAAAAAGTCCATTACGCCCAGGATAAGAATACCCTGGGTGCAGGGCAGGCAGTATCCGCACCGGTGACAGTATTCCTTGCCGATGCTCTCCCCCGCCTTTTTCAGGTCTTCATATTCTCCCGACGATAACGGCTGAAGCTCATGGCCTATCCTGGTATTCTGCCTTACCTCCTGCTCATTGCGCATGCCCGGAATGGCGCTGGTCACATCATGCGCCAGGATCCAGCGAAGCGAGTTTCGGCCACGCTCCCCAGTTGCCCGCCTCCCACCGGCTTCATCACCATTGTCCCCATATCCTTCTGCCGGGCCAGGGGGAGCACCTCCCTGGTGTACTCGTCCTCAATGATATTGAAAGGAAACATGATCGCGTCGAATCTTTCCGGAATCGATGATCTGCAGCATGCTTCTCGGATTGTGGGCCGCGCCCAGGATGTAGTCAATGACACCCTCCTCCTTAGCCTCTTCCAGAGCCCTCAATCCGCCATCCTTTGAAAGGATTACCTCCATTTTCTGCGGGGTATCCAGAAAAGCGAGTTGGAATATATCGATGACCTCCCGTGCCGTCCCCTTGACGATTCGTTTCAGGGCAAGTTGCACATCCTGCCTGACCTCATCATAGGTCTGACGCATGCTCTTGACACCCAGGTAACAATCTTCCCGTCTCTCCCTTAAAACCTCTCCTATTTTACTTCCGCCGTCCAGATACACCTTTTCGGGAATAAACTGGTTCCCTGCCTCATCCAGGTCAAAATAATTGACCCCTTGATCGAGAGCCGCGTGAATGGTTTGTATGGCCCGGTCAGGGGGCTCAAAAAAAAGGGCAGCCCCCCGTAGGCGATAATTGAAATATTGAGATTCGTTTTCCCCAATCTTCGATAGTTCATGAGCAATCTCTTTAGGATAAACGGTTCCTGCCGGCAAATCCCCGCGTCTTTATTACCACTTTCTGTCCGTAAGGCAAAGCAGTTTTTATCACGGAAATTTTGATGGCCGGCAGGAGCGGCTTTAAGCCGCAAGGATACGGCGCAATGCTGGTGGAAGGCTTTGACGCCCTGATGGCTCATGTTTGTCCTTGCCGCGCTGGTCCTGACTGATTCCCTGATACGCTGGTACCGGTATCTATTCAAAAAATCGGAATCATAGTAAGGCAACGAGAAGAAGCCTCAACCCAACGCCCCCCAGCGCGACTGCCAAACCGCGAATAATCCATGCCCCTGACAAACGATTAGATAATAATGCTCCCACCTGTGCCCCGCAAATTACACCAATAGAAAGGGCAATGGTTCGATGCACTCCGTGATAAAATGTTCCTGTAATTATATGCACAATAGTGCCGGTCAAAGCCATAATTGCCAAAATAAAGTGTGAAGTTGCAGTGGCAATATGTACTGGAAAGTCCAATAGGCGTACGAGGACTGGTACATGGATAATGCCGCCGCCTATCCCTAGCAAGCTAGAGAGGTAACCCACGAAAAAGCTTAACACAATACCAGCCGCTAATTTATAAAGATGTTTTTTGCTACTATGATCAGCTTCTATAGGATTTTGTGGATGAAATTGAAGACTATTTCCCCTTGAGGTGTTCTGCACGTTCATTGGATGTAATAGCAGATAAACTGCTGCTACAATTATTAAGAGCCCAAACAAGACATCAAAAGCTAGACGTGAGATTAACGCTGTACTAAGTGCCCCGAGAACTGCTCCCGGGATGGCAGCGATCGAAAATAGGATGCCAGCCTTATAATTAATTCGACTCATTCGTGCATAAGCTACTGACCCTGATAAAGCATTAAAGGCGATAACCGCCAATGAGATGCTCGTAATAATTTCAGGATTCTCATCTTGATAGAGCACGAGTAATAGAGGAACCACTAAAAACCCACCACCAGCGCCAACAAGTGTCCCATAAGTTCCTATAATAAATCCTACTGGAATGAGCCACACATAGTGTTCCATAAATTATGCTCTATAGGTCTTCAAATGGTTGCGGACAACTTAAAATGAAAACCTAATCAGTCAGGCATATCAGCATTGACCTGCTGAATCAAAATCTAACCCTGGCAAAAAAGATTTTCTTCACCAACTCCGCTGCCAGCATATACGCTATCACAATGATACCGATCACCAAAAGGAATAGAGGCGGTAGACGTACAAAACCCAGAATGCCGGCAAAAGGTGTGAATGGTACTATCAGCCCTGCTAAGACAACGAGGACAGTGACTGTCATCAGGTAGATGCTTGGCCTGCTCCTGAAGAATGGCTTTCTGGTGCGAACGATAAGTACAACCATGGATGCTGAAATAACCGATTCAACGAACCAGCCCGTTCTAAACTGATCAACGCTTGCATGGAGAATAAGCAGAAACACTCCGAAGGTGAGATAATCAAAAAGGGAGCTCACCACACCGAAGGTGGTCATAAAATTCCTAATAAATCCAATGTCCCATCGCCGCGGTTTCCCAACCATCTCTGCATCAACACTGTCTGATGCTATGGTCATCTCGGGAAAGTCGGTCATCAGATTGGTAAGCAAGATCTGCTTGGGTAAGAGCGGAAGAAAGGGAAGGAAGAGAGAGGCACCAGCCATGCTGAACATGTTACCAAAATTGGCGCTGGTTGCCATAAATACATACTTGATGGTATTGGCAAACGTCCTTCTTCCCTCTTCAACCCCCTGTACCAGCACGTCCAAATCCTTCTCCAGCAGTACAATGTCCGACACATCTTTAGCCACATCCGCTGCTCCCTCTACTGAAATGCCCACATCTGCCGCATGGAGTGCCGACGCATCATTGATCCCATCTCCCATGTATCCAACCACATTGCCGGACTTCTTCAAGGCCAGAATAATGCGTTCTTTCTGGTTGGGTTCGACTTCAGCAAAGATACCTACCTCATTAACTTGCTTCAGGAGTGCTTCATCGCTCATCTGTCTCATTTCCCCGCCGGTAAGCACTCCTGAATCCGGCAATCCCACCTGCCGGCTGATAGTAGAGGCAACCAGATGATTATCCCCCGTAATTATTTTCAGTGAAACCCCCAGATCGCGAAGCCGTTGTATGGTTTCCACAACGTGTGCTTTGGGCGGGTCAAAGAAGACGATAAATCCCAAAAATGTCATGGAAGACTCACAGCTGCTCATAAGCTTTGATTCAGGGGTAATGTACCGATAAGCTACTCCGAGCAGGCGGTACCCCTGAGCGCTGAAACTTTCGTATCGCTTGTGAATCTCATCGCCCACATCGTCAATAGGAAGAACTCTTCCATCGGCAGCTTCAGCGGATAAACAAATGGAAAGCACATCCTGGAGCGCACCTTTAGTGACAATCATATTCTTCCCATGGTATGACACCAGGACGCTTAAACGCTTTCTAATGAAATCATACGGCAGTTCATCTAATTTGGCATATCCTGACAGGTCACCATGATAGCTGGTCCTAATCGCATCATCAATGGGGTTGGCAAAGCCGCTTTCGAACGATGCGTTTATATATGCGTAATGCAATACCTTCTCGCTCTTATTGCCGTAACAGTCCAGATAATCGTGCAGCTGCACCAAACCTTCTGTCAGTGTCCCGGTCTTATCAGAACAGAGTGTGTTCATGCTGCCAAAGTTCTCGATGGAGGTGAGACGTTTTACAATTACCTTCTTACCTGCCATGCGGCGGCACCATGGGCAAGATTGATGCTAATGATTGCCGGAAGGAGCTGGGGAGTAAGTCCTACTGCAAGTGCGAGAGAAAAAAGAAAGGAATCTAAAACATGCCGCGCAAGTATAACATTGACCGCAAAGATGGTTATCACCAAAACAGAGGTCACTTCCATGAGAAAATAGCCGAATTTTTTGATGCCGCGCTCAAATTCGGTTTCTGGCGCCCTCAAGGTAAGGCGTTCTGAAATTCTGCCGAATTCTGTTTTCATTCCTGTGTGAACCACGGCGGCCTTCCCCCAGCCGCTCACGATATGTGTCCCCATGAAAAGGGTATTTGCACGTTTGCTCAGGGGAGTGCCGGGAGGTAACACCCCTGCCACTTTCTCTGCTGGATAGGTTTCTCCCGTCAGAGTGGCCTCGTCCACAAAAAGATTGTTCGCTTCCAGCAGTATGCTATCACCGGGAACTGTTCTGCCTGCCGAGAGAATGACGATATCACCGGGGACAATCTCCTCGACCGGCACCTCCAGTGATTCGCCATCGCGCATTACCTCTGCTTTGACTCTCACCAAGGCAAGCAATTTGTTTATGGCACCTGTTGCTTTATGCTCCTGCCAGAAACCGAGAAGGCTGCTTATAAGCACAATAAAAATGATAATCAGCGCATCAGTGGGATCATGGAGAAAAAGAGACAGTACTGCAGCACCTAAAAGGATGAGCGTGATGGGACTCTTAAACTGAGCAAGGAAAAGCCTGAGCGGTCCCGATCTTTTCTTCGCACGTATGAGATTGGCACCGGACTGGACAAGGCGCTTTATTGCCTCTTCTTTTCCCAAACCATTGAGGTATGTATGAAGCTGCCCCAGTAGTTCATCTGTCGGCACACTCCAGAATGGAGGAGAATTGTTTCGCATGGCTCACCCGTTGCATATTTTTTGTTTAAGAAATCATGTGGTGTGAGAGAGCACGTCTGCTCAGCTTGTATGACGGTTACCAAAATACTTGCACATCATACGACGTAAAAACAATAAGCCCCATATCAGCATCCAGCCGAAGAGGAGTACCGCAATAATCTTCATTGCATGGTGTTTAAGGTCGGCATCCTCCTCAGCTTCTGCCTGATGGTTGCAAGGGTCATACCCGTTCGCCACAGAGAGATGAGGCCGATAGCCCACAGAGGAATAGTTAACACCAAAAAGGCGCCTACCGAAAAGCTTGCAGCCAGGGTTTTTTCGATCCCGAAAAGGGTGAGGCCGACAACGGTAAAGAACTGATAGGTGCCGATATTAGAGGGTGCATTGGGAATTGCCGTACCCAGGTGAAGGATGAGCAGCACCACGCTTCCGGCCCAGATTGAGAGAGGAAGCCCGTACGCAAGCATCATCAGCCAGAGGGCAATGATCTGAAAAATGAGAATGAAAAGCGAAACCATAAAGGATGTGAAAAAAAAGCGGGAGGTCCCAATAGCATGCACCCCCTCTGCCAAACGTTTCAGGAATGATGAGAGTATACGAAGCGGGTTCCATTGTGATCGGCTTGTCCGGTCCTCTTCCCTTAAGGTGGTCCCTGTACCGAAGATCAGGTAGACAAAGAGGGCGGTTAAAAAGAGGATGAGTACACTGAGAATCTTTTCAGCCCCCAGCAATTGCTTCGGTAAGGGAATGAAGAATGCAACCGCACCTATGATAAGCGCCAGCCATATGCCGTCAAAGAATCTTTCCACCACCAGTGAGGGAATGACTGAATCCAGCCTAACAGAAAGCCAGCGGGAAACAAGAAAAAGCCTGACCAGTTCACCCACCCGCAGCGGCACAATCTCATTGGTAAAAAGCCCGACGTAGATAGCCTGGGTTGCTCTAAGGGAAGACATTTTGCCCAGGGGCCGGAGAAGAAGCTGCCACCTCACCCCCTGCGTGTAGTAGCTCAGGATATCAAAGAAGACTGCCAGCGGCACCCAGACCCAGGAGATAGTCTTCATGCCCTGCAGAAACTGCCCAAAACGAATGTTGTGAAAAACCCATACCAGACAAACAAGGGCTATGAGGTATCCCAGGACTTGCTTAAACCAGCTTCTGGTTCGCTGACCAGCGGCAAGATTTCCTTCTGCCAGGGTAGAATTCGGTGCGCTCACAGCAGTGCATCCCATTTCATTATGTCACAACTTCGAAACCACACCGATTGCAATAGCATGCCGTGCCAAATCTATGGCATTTTGATAAATCACATACCGCGGCTCCCACCATGAGGCAAATTTTGCCTTGTAGAAACGCAGCCCCCGGTAACTGAAAAGGAAATTCATGTGCTGAAAAAAATAGTGAATAGCCCGTTCCTCCCGTGAGGGGTTTTCATGCTCCTGAAACCCGGACATGGGTGCCATTCCCAGGCTGAATGTCGCATAGCCTTTTTCCTTGCACTGTAAAAAGAGCTTTACAAAAAGATAGTCCATTACCCCGTGAGGGGCATCAGACCGGCGCCGCATAAGATCAATAGTTGCTTCACCCTGATGGTAGGAACGGATTATATTGGCAAAGGCCTGCATCCGCCCCTGTGGGTCAACTACCGCACAAAGAGGTGTTGAGCGCACATACTCCTGGTCGAATAAGCCCAGGGTGAATCTCCGTTCGCGGCGCCCCTCAATCTGCAGCCAGTCATCAGATACATCCCTGGCCTGTTTAACGATTTCCCAAGACAGGGGAGGTTCATGGTACATGGTGTGAATACCAATTTTCTCTAATTTATTTACCGTGTGTCGAAGCTCCTTGCCCACTTTTCCTTCTAAGTTAAAGGTGGTTAAATCGACAATGGCATCATCTCCGATTTTGAGCTTCTTAAAGCCCAGCTGGTCGTAGTAGCGAAGAAAATCTGGTAATGTTTGATGAAATGCAAGACCCCAATCATTCTCATGGCATATGCCCATAAAGCCGCGGATGATCCCTTCGATTTCAGCTACCGGACCAACGGGATCACCGAGCACCACGGCAAAGTCAGCACCTACCCGGTAGGCAAGAAACGCATTTCTTGAAGGAGAGAAGAAATATGACTTGTCCGGCCACAGCTTGAAGTAGTCCAGCGAGTGTCGCCCATACATCTCCGCTATCATACGGGCCTGTTCCCGTTCATGGGGAAGGGTCAGGTACCGGTAGCGCACCGGCCGGAAAAGCGCAAAAAGAGAATAACAGAAGGCTACCGCGGTGATCATTGAAAGAGAGTCAAGAAACCAGCGTGCATGACGGGTCTTGGCAATTATCGCCGGGTCCCCCTGAAGTGTCACAAACCTGATCGTTTTCCCTATCGCATCTGCGATGGTAAAATTGATACCGAATTCTCTTTTGTCAAGCAGCCAAAATCCCACTGCCCCATACGCAAACAGTACCGCTAACGTAATGACAAAGCGAATAATTCCCAAACGCAGGTCGGGAATACTGCTTTTTACCGTAAAACTCTTTCTGGTACAAAAGAGCACAAGTACCAGAATGAGCGAAATAAATGCTTCCTCATAATCAAGCCCCTTGGTCAGATGGAAGACCATGGAGAGACATGATACCAGCAGTACCAGCTGATATGCTTTTTTCTTTCTTTTGTAAATGTTGATGGAGGAGATGACAAGAAGAAAACCTATGAACAGTGTCAGGAACCTTGAAAGATGTATGAACTCCAGTGGAAACCCTTTTTCCAACAAACGGGCATGCGCCGAGAGATTCAGAGAAGCCGCTGAGAAGAGATTGATCAAACCGCTTCCCAGGGTAATGACCGCAATAATGATAATCAGAACGGTTCTGGTTTTCATGGCATACGAGCACTTATGCGATGATATACAAGAAATGAATGAAACATCAAGCTTAGTATTTTTTACTCTTCCTCGTCGTCATCCTCATCCAAATCGAGTGACTCCTCATCATCGGCTGTCGCACCATGTGTGCTCACCGTATCCCCGTTTTTCCCTCCCGGCAAGTCCTTTTTTTCACCACCCCCGGTGGTTCCTTCCTCTTCCGCACTGTGGGCCAGTTGGGAAAACCACCCGTTAGTGTTGATCAGCTCATGGGGTTTGCCAGATTCCACGATCTCCCCATTGTCGATAACCATTACCGCATCTGCATCCTTAACCATGGAATATCGGTGCGCAATAACAAGGGTGGTGCGCTCCCGACGCACCTGATCAAGGGCTGCTTTTACCGCTGACTCCGTCACGTAATCAAGGTTTGCGGTTGCCTCGTCGAGAACAAGCACGCGCGGTTTCGATAACAGCACCCGCGCAATCTGAAGACGCTGCCGTTCTCCCACCGAAAGACCCATACCGTGCTCACCAATTTCAGTGGCTAACCCCTTCGGCAAACGCTCAAGCGTTTTTTCAAGCCCGGCCGCATAGGCCGCAGCCTGAACCTCTTCTTTTGTTGCCTGTGGATATTTATATTTTATATTGTCGGCAAGTGTGCCTCTAAATACCGCCCCATCTGCTGAAACTAAGCCTAATGCCCTTCTTACCGCCGATGGATCAATATCCGACACTACTTGACCGTCGATGCTGATTGACCCTGACCTAGGTTCATAGAGGCGCATGAGCAAATCGGCTATGGTTGTTTTACCCGCACCGGATGGACCTACCAGTGCCGTTATCTTCCCGGGTTCCAGTGTCATCGACACCCCCTTGAGGACATCATGCCGGGGGGTATAGGCAAAATGGACGTTTTTAAATTCAATTTTACCAGGCCCATCTAACAACTCCTGTCCTGCTTTTTCTTCAACCCCGGTGCTGAGCAAGCGCAACGCCCTAATTACTGAAGCTGCATTCTGCTGCAGGGTGTTGGCCAAGCTGGTGAGATTATCAACAGGACTATAAATTTTATCGAGGTAGCTGACAAACATTACCACATCCCCCGGGGTCAACTGGTGTTTCATCACCTTCCATCCCCCGAAGCAAAGGATAAGCGCCTGCCCCAGATACATAAGCAATGACTGCCAGAATACATAGCGGTTCTCTATGCTATTGCGTTCAAGGTAATTACTATAGGCCGATCGAGCCTCTGCTCCCAGTTGTTCCACTTCCCGTTCCTCAGCGCCGGAAAGTTTGACCGTTTTAATAGCGCTCAAACCATCCTGAATACGTGAAGATACCGCTTCCCAGAGTTCATAGTAGGCACTCATATTGGACTCAAGCCTTTTAGTCATGCGAAGTGAAATAATTAAATAGATGGGAAGGGTAATGAAAGCTGCAACCGCGAGTAGAACATTCTGAGTTAACATTATGACACAGATACCAACGAGACTAATAGCCTCTGGTATAAACTCCTGGGTAAATGCCGTTATGATGGGAGACACCTGGTCTGATTGATCTATCCGTTTGGCCAAAGCGCCACTGGAACGCTGCCCAAAGAAGCTCAAGGGAAGTCTCAGTACATGCTTAAAGGTCCTGACGATGAAATCTTCCTCAACCCGATTTGAGGCACGTGCACCTACCGTGTCTGCCGCCAGCGTTAAAAAACGGGAGCTCACGTTTATCAGGAAAAGAAAGAGGGCTGCCCAGAGCAGTGTGGAAAAGGTTTGTGTGGCATTACGTGGTGCGATATGACCAAGGGCATGCTTTTGGGTGGTGTCAGGGTGGGGAGCGGCGGGACCGCGATCCAGCACGATGGCACGGTGCACGAAAAGACCAGCAACATCATTGATTGCCATTCTGTAGACCAGTGGTTCCAGCAGGCCGGTCCCCGTGCCCAGGGTGGTCAATACCCATACGATGAGAAATGATTTCTTGTGGCGCACGGCCAGTTGCAGTACCGGCTTCCACAAATTAAAATCATACAGGCTCTTTCTCGTTTCATTTTTAGGAGAGGATTGCTGCTTATTTTTTTTCATACATAATCCTCAATTAGTGCCTAACACCATGTGGCATACATATAAACAATGCACCCATGAGGCCTCCGGGTAAAGCATTTTTATTGCAATGCGTTGATGAAAACCAATAGAGAAGAGTAAGCAAAACAAAAACCGTTAACTGATATGAAACTGAGTTCTTATCAGATGGAACTCGTTCTGCTCAATTGGGCGTGCAGGTAAGGTGGAATGATAACTAGGGAAATGCCCAGCAAGGATTCGTCATAAGTAAAGACTGTTTTAAAAAAGCAAGTGTATTTACCGACTGCTCACGGATATCCGGCATTTCGCCATGCTTCAATGCCCCCATCCAAAACAGCTGCATTTTCGTACCCCTTATCCAGGTACTCTGCTGCCAAACTGGCAGCACTCTTTTCATTCGGTCACCCGCAATAAAAAACAATTTCCTGATTTTTGGGCAGAGCAGACAGCTTTGATCTTAAATCTTTCATCGAAAGTGCCCCGCGCAGTTTCATTTTTCCGAATAAATCATCATCATCATAGGCGCAGACGAGTAATGTTGCACCGGATTGTAATTTCCGGCTAACTTCTTGTGGACTTATACGTTTTACCTTTTCCATAACAACCTCTCTTCCTATCCTGGTTAGCTTTTGAAAACTCACTCGACAAGCAACGGCTTATCCAGCCAAAATTCATCTGCTATCCCCTTACGGTATGACTCCAGTGCCCCCTCAGATGAGTTCACCCGGAGATTGCTGTAACTCAGATCGCCATTCTGCCAGCGCTCGTGCCAGAATACGGCCGCCTTAAGACGGGGAAACTCGCCGGTCATGTGCTTAAGCGCTTCTGCGATCCACTCTGCCTTGCTCCCTGAGGCAGGGAACTCACCTACTCCCCACTCGGCAAGTATAAAGGGTTTATCGGGATCAAGGTTGCATATCTCTTTGTAGTAATCGGGCAGAACGGTCTGAAAGGATACCCAGGAAGTATGAGGATACTGCTGGCCGTATGCGCTCAGCCCCAGCCAGTTAACATACGGACTGCCCGGATAATAGTTGGCCATTCGGTTCCAGGGTTCGTTCGGCTCGGAGGTATTGTTTGCGTGAAAAACCCATTGGATGTTATCAGCACCGGCTGCTCGTACCCGGTCGACCACATGTCGGTAGGCCTTCTTAAACAGCTCCGGTCCTTGGTATTGAGGAGGGCTTGTATCGGGAATGACGGTACCCCCGCCATAAAAGAAACCTGACCAGGGAAACCAGGTACCGTTCATTTCCAGCCCCCATGAAACAAGTATTGGCCCCCCCAGCTTTTTAGCTTCTCCCGCCCACCGGTCAATGTAACTATCCCACTTGCCTGCAACTATATCAGGCAGATTAAAGCGGTCCGGCTTGTTATCCTCGGTAAAGGGGCGGTCCCAGGGATTCCAGTACACCATGGGGACAGCACCGTATGCGGCAATAATCTTGAGGGCATCTGCGGGGAACGATTGTTTTCCCCAGTAGCTTGAAAGGGCGATCACCGCCTGGTGTTTTCCTACCAAATGCTCAAAATCTTCCAAAGCCTCAAGGGTAACATTGTCCTCGGTTTCACCAAAATCAATATAGGCACCCGTATAGGCCCGACCAGGGGGTGGTACCGACAGCCTCTTCAGCTTTTTTATCTGCGAGGAGGTCTTTCCCTCAACAGGGGCAGACCTATCGTTGCCGCATGCAAAAAAAGTAATTGCAACAGCAATTACCGATGCTAGGTACTTCGATCGCATACTATCACCCTTATTTATCCACCGGCAATCCCGTCTTCCACATATACGCTTATCGGTTTCTCACCGGGAACACGAGGCCCGGCAGGAACCAGCCCTTTTCGGTGCTGAAGGCCCCAGACAACCCAGGCGCCCCTAAGTGCCCTGATAATTGCCTTCCACACCGACCAGGCAAGCACCGGCCGGTATAACAGTCTCATGGGCAGGATAAGCCACGCCCAACGAAGCCGTTCGCCTTCCATGATGCAGGCGGCAAGTGCAATTGCCAGATCCATTACCATGAACGCCAGGGCGTAATCCAGTATGGCAGACCCGGCACCGTTGAGCAATGAAAAAATCAGCAGCGAGTCAACCGCGGGAATGAGCGCCACCAGGAAAAAATGAAAAAACCATATGCAGGGGAGGCTGAAAAAGGCCAGTCCTTTATAGCGCGGGTTAAACAGCAAATCATTGTGCTTAATGAGGCACTGCAGTGTGCCAAAGGCCCAGCGGGTTCGCTGGCGCACCAGTCCGGCAACAGTATCGGGCGCTTCAGTGAAGGCAACAGCAGTGGGGGCATAAGCCACTTTGTATCCCAGACGGTGTATCATCAGCGTCAGATCGGTGTCTTCGGCCATGGTATCCTCGGACAGCCCCCCGGCCTTCATTATAATGCTCTTACGAAAAGCTGATATTGCCCCGGGGACAACGGTAACGCAGTTCCACTGGTCATAGGCGCGGCGGTCAAGATTAAATCCGCAGGTGTACTCAAGCGACTGAAAGAGAGTGATCCATGAGGTCCGGTTGCCCACCCGGGCGTGGCCTGAAACAGCGCCCACCTCTTTATCCCTGAGCGGGAAAAGGAGCCTGCCAATCGTGTCCGGCCTGAACTGAGTATCAGCATCGAGCATGACAATCAGCTCATGAGCAGCGGCTTGCAGAGCCGCATTGAGCGCCGCTGCCTTGCCCTTCTGGGACTGCCGGATAAGCTTAACCCGCGGATCATGGCGGGCGGCCCGTGCAATATGCGCAGCGGTTGCATCATCTGAGCCGTCGTCAACGACGACAACCTCAATGCTGCCGAGATACCCGGTGGCAAGAACGCTGGCAAGCGTCGCTTCGATCACAGTCGCCTCATTATGCGCCGCGATAAGGACCGAAACCGGTTCAGTCATATCCGGCTGAACATCGGCCTTCCCGCGCTGTTGGATCCTGTTTCGTATCGCGAGCGCAAGCAATGCCACGGTTCTTATAAGCAAAAAGGCGGTGGTGGCAATCATGAAGGCCCAGCCGAACCGCTCAAGCAGATGCAGCAAATGAAAGCCCACATCGGCGATGAGTAATTCCCCCCCTAGATCATTGGCAGGTATGGTTGGCATGAACGCATCCCTCGAGGCACCGACAAGTTGGTGGAGCGGCACAATCTCATCGCCGCGCCTGCGCAGATAATCGATGATCAGCGGCAGGGCCGCCACCGTGGCTGACCGGTCGCCGCCCGCATCGTGCAGTAGAACCACGTTGCCTTCGCCCCGTCTTTCCCTGATTCTCTCCAGGAGTACCGATGGGGCGGACTCATCCCAGTCCTCGCTGTCGATGCTTTCGCTGACCGTGATATAGCCGAGCTCGTTGGCAATCAGCAAGGGCTTGAGCTCTCCGGGGGTATGGGGATAGCGATCGGCATTATAGGGGGGCCGGAAAAGAATGGTTGAGCGCCCGGTGAGGCACTCGATAATGCGTTCTGACGCGTTCAGTTCAACTTTGACAATGGCAGGGGGCATGGCTGAAATATCGGCATGGGTATAGGTATGGCTTCCCAGCTCGTGCCCCTCGGCGACAATTCTCCGCACCAGCTCGGGATAGCGCTCGGCATTGCTCCCGACGACAAAAAACGCCGCCTTCACCTCCTTTTTCTTGAGTATGTCTAGGATGCGCGGCGTCCATTCCGGATCGGGACCGTCATCAAAGGTAAGCGCAACCTGCGACTGACTGCTCTGGCCCTGGTGGTACAGCAGGGGATACTGCGGGTAGCCTATATACCGGGCATTCCACCGTCCTGCAGCGTCAACCGCAATTGTCCGCGTGCCATCAGCACGTTCGTTCGTTGCAGTGACAAAGTCCCCTTCACCGATATGGGTAACGATAGTGCTTCCTTTGATTGCCTCAATTGAGGCGGGCAGGCAGGAGCGGTTACAGTCCAGTATTTTCCACACCGCCGGGTCCTCGGTGCCAAGGCGGTAGAGGCCGATGCCACCCACCGCTTTGGCATCGGCCTGCACCTTTTGATTGTAAAAGGTCACTGCATCAAGGAACCACACCTCATGCGACTGGTCCTGTTCTGTATATGCAAAATGGGGCCCGTAGGATGCGGCCTCTGTTTCAATGGGACCTTCTCCCGCACGGCTTGCGCGGACCATACAATCGGCAAAGGTGATTGTTTTCGCGGGCTGGCCGGCTTGCCAGTCATAGCCATAAGCGCCGATGCCGACGATCCATTGGCCGGGGCTTCCGTGTTCAACCAGGACGCTGAGCCACTCGTCAAACCACTCCTGTGAAGCAATCGGCCCGGCCTCGTCCCCCTCACCGTTTTCATCATAGAGCATGGCCACAAAGCGATCCACGCTATTGGCGAGCGTGTCAAGATCATAGACCTTTATGTCATTGCCAACCGGTACGCACAGCCATACCTCCTGCCCCTGACGGTGCAAAACTGAGGCCATGGTGCTGAAAAACCGGCTTATGGCATCCCGGTAGGTTGGGTCCACCTCCTCCCAGTCCACGAGGACGCCGGCTGCCTGCAGGTCCTTGAGCTGGTCAGAAAGATGGGTGCAAAACTGTTTCTGCCTCTCGGCATCAGCACTGGCCAGCGTTTCGACCGCCTCCGGCTGCCAGGCACCATTTAAATTTGTCAGCAGGGGCATAAGGGCAAGATCATGCTGCGAAGCAAATGCACGCACCTGCTGGTCCGGTTTTGCACCGAGCTCCGCGGGGGTACCGGACACGAAGAACCATTCCGGGGCCACGTGGGTAAGCTTCGCGGCATTGCGGCTCAGAGAGGTGAAGCTCTCCGGGTCCCAGCCCGAATAAAAGGCCAGGCGCACCTGTTTCTTCCCGGTCTGCAGCAGCCGTTCAGATGTAACTGCTGCCTTATTGGCCCCGGACTTCATCCAATCCGGGGGAAGCTTCGGCTGATAGAGCTTGTCTGCCTTCTCGCGGGCGGCTTTGAAGCTTCTGGCAACAGCATAGGCCTGCTGCACAGGTGACAGGCGGGGACAGACGATCAGCGATTGTATGAAAAGCACCACACCGGTGAAAACGATGACAAGCCCGGCGGCAAATAACAGTCGCCAGCGCCGCCACCGCTTTCCCCGTGCATCACAAAAAATAAAATTTTCTTGATTCATTGCCGGACCATAAAGCCCAATATGTTTTCTTATTCAAAGGAGGAGTCATGCTCCGCATCAAAAAGTTCACCTTCTGCCAGTCCATTCAGGGCTGACGGTGGTGCCTTAGGTGCTTTTGCATAACTTTTCTCCTCCAGAGATTTTTTCCCTTTCATTGCCTGATACTTCTCCTTAGAGAAATCAGTTGAACAACCGATTGTGAGTCCTGCAAGTGTGAAAAACAAAATCATCATTATGCTTATTTTCTTCATTGCCAACACCTCCCTTATAAAATTTCTTTGAAACTGGACTTACCCAATTCAATTTTATTAAGGAGCGCACCACAGATCACCCTATTGCCCGTTTTTACCACCGGGAATGGACTGAGCTTTATAATTTGGGCTTCTTCCCCTTCGTAAATGATTTTTTGGCCGATTTGAAAAATACCATTTGCAGGACAACCTTCACCCACTGATGGCAGGATAGTATTAATGGATCTAACTGTAGTTAACATGTTTGACCTCCTGCGCAGAAAAATGTCTATCAGGATAAATACAGGAAAACCAAGAATATGAGGTGATTCCAGCGGGTTTATAGAAGAAATGATGATTTGAGGAGGTATAACGGAAGAGACGAATAAGCAACCTTTATACAATGGCAGGTACTGCCGGTTCCGGATGAAGAAATTTTGCCCTCTAATCTATTGTGATCAAATGTTACCGCACCTTCATCTTCTAAATCGATTAATTGCGCAACACCCTCTCTAAGCGGAGCGGTATTAAAGGAAGTACCATATTCATGTTTATTATCGTCGTGACAACGGTCATATTTGTTTAATAATGACTTCTCTGTTTGTTCAGCATGGCCACATGTATAGAAGCCGCCGGCCAGGAGTCCCCCCGCGTAGCATGGCCCCCTCTGAATAGAAAAGTTACTGCCCAACAGGATTCCCGTAACTATGAGCGTAAGTGTAACAGCAACTACATTTCTTAAAGCATTCATATGGTAATCTTTATAATTATTTGAGCTGCTTTATTAACGATCGAAGATGATTTGAGTTCTAGGCTTGATTATTGAAGGTCTTTAATGTTTGATCTTATTTGAGAACGCAATCAGGAAGAAGTTTTAACCCGTTGACAGCCTTGCTACATAATCATTGTTAAGGAGAGATATTCCTTCACTATCATAGCTATGCATCCCGTAACCAGTCCCTGCAGGGTGCTTTGCTCCCTTTTCAACACATTTACCCAGTCATAATAGGGCAACGGGAATATCTGCAGAGAATGCGCCAATTCCCGCCACTTCGGGAGCCATCGCGGGACTCTCCGGAAATAATCCTCAGCCTTCTCGGGGAAAAACTCTCTCAGGCAATCCTCCTCCCAGAGCACGATGCACTGGTACTGAATAAAAAAAAGGATGATTACTATGGGTATCAGCCAGACAAGCCCGCTCATCAACGCAAATCCCAACAGTATGAGCAGGTTGCCCCAATAGAGGGGATTCCGGACTAACGCATAAGGACCAACTGTAACCAGCATTCTTGCCTTCTTCTTCCTGGTTCGGGAAAATTTCCCCATATAGCGAAGAGAACAGAGCCGAAGCCCCTCCCCACACGCCAGTAAAACCAACCCGCACGACCATGTCAGGATGGTATTTTCCCACTCCCGGAAAAAGCAAAACAGCATAACCAGAATGACGGGGATGGGCGTGTAGCTTCTCACTTTAAAAAGCGCCCTGCCGCAATCTATGGCAGTTTTCTTGATAGCAGTTTTCATAATTTGTTTTCCTCCTGCATGGCCATACACCATGCAATGAATTGCCGCTCTTTACCCGCAATCACCGGCAATTTTCCATTGAAAGATTCGCTGTTCCCGGACGTCCGTAAAAAATAGAGGTTACCCATTTGCATAACCTCATTACTACTACAGCAGGATTAATTGAATATTAAAGTTGCATTAAATTTATTTCATTTTCTAAAACGGCCAAAGAGCATACTGGTTAGACAAACAATGGTTTGCCAGGGCGCAAGAAGCAGGCGGTTTGAGCCATCATGGAACCTCAAAACGCTCAACGCATTTATGACTTATGGGAAACTACTTGATACGAGGTTTCTTAATCTTCCACTTCCGTTTATCCAGCGTCCAAAAGATGATAAGCCAGGTTCCCAATCCGATAATAACCATGGCCAGCGAAAAAAGCGCGTACGCAAATTTCCAGTCGATACCTTTCATCATCATGGTATACTCAGACATGCCTCCAATGCTGGCGATGAGATTGAGCGGAAGGAAGATGATGTTGATAAGGGTGAGGTTTTTCAGGAGCACATTCATATTGTTATTGATAATTGTTCCCCGGGCATCCATAAGTCCTGACAGGACGGTGCTGTATATCTGCGCCTGCCGGGCACACTGCTGATTATCGAGTGTAATATCATCGAGTGACTCGATGCGCTGCTTTGACAGCCCGAGTTTCTCGACGGACCCGCGCAGCTTTGTGAGCACGGTACTATTGGCCTCAATATCGTTAAGGTAATAGATGAGGCTCTCACTGAGGGCGAACATTTGGAGCAGGTAGCGATTTTCCATGGAAGAACTGATCTTGGACTCCAGCTCGATAGTGAGCTGTTTGATCATCTTGAGATGAGCCAGATAGTGGTGCACGGTATAATGGAGGAATCCTAAAAGCACGTCAACCGATGAACGTGCCCCCAGGAACTCTTTGGCTGCAAAGGGAATTGCCTTCTCATTCATAATTGCGGTGAGCCTGTCCTGGTAAAGAAAAAGTCCGACGGATGAAACATCAAGCCGCAATTGCTCATCGAATGATGCGCTCTTTGGCCGCTTCCAGATCAGAGAAACGCGGTCAGGGGTAAACTCAACGCGCGATATCTCTTCCGGATCGAGAGCGGACTCCAGGTCATAGGGATCCAGAGCCAATGCCTGAATGATTTGCTGTTTTTCCCTGTCGTTCGGCGCAACATACACAATAATGCTGGCCGACTCCTCACTCGTCTCAACTATTGCTCCATTCTTGAGCTCAAAACCGATTTTCACTTTCTCACCTCCATTGTATGGCAACAATGCGTCCCTAGTCGATAGTATCTCCAGCAGAAACAGACCGATGCTATGAATTAAAACCATAGCACACTCTGATTTTATTATAAACCCATATTATGCAATAGTTTTTATACTGCTCCCATTCGCCTGTTTCCGGTATTTTATTTAAATAAGCAGTTATAAATGTTATGATGGACCAGTGGTTATGTATGCGGCACAAACAACCTGCATTCCTTTCAATTATGTTTTTCTTTCAAAAGGTGCGCAGGAGGCGGCTGAGAAAAAAACCGTTTCCTGCAGACTGGATACGCATGCTTGAGCAGAACGTACCTGTCTACAGCCGCCTGTCACCGGCTGACCGGCAGGAGCTGCATGGCCACATTCACGTATTCCTCGCCGAAAAATATTTTGAGGGGTGCGCCGGGCTTGCCGTTACCGAGGAAATGAGGGTAACCATAGCAGCCCAGGCGTGCATACTGCTTTTGCACCGTGAGACTGACTATTATCCCAAGCTTGTCTCCATCCTGGTCTATCCCGGCACTTACCTTGCTCATCATCGCGAACGGGACAGCGCCGGATTAGTTACCGAGGGAATTCAGCATCGTCAGGGAGAATCCTGGTCGCACGGCACGGTGGTGCTCTCCTGGGATGATGTCCTCTCCGGGGCTGCCGATGCGCAGGACGGACATAATGTTGTCTATCACGAGTTTGCCCATCAGCTTGACATTGAGGATGGGCGCCTGGCCGACGGATCCGTAGCACTGCCCCGGGGCTCCATGTATGGCGCCTGGAGTCGGATACTGGGGAGGGAGTATGCTGCACTGAAAAAAGATGTTGCCGCGGGACGCAAAACGGTGCTGGACAGCTATGCGGCCACCAGTCCGGCAGAATTCTTCGCGGTCGCAACCGAGTGTTTCTTCGAGGTACCGTTGTTGCTGAAGACGAAACACCCCGAGCTTTATGCAGAGCTGAAATTGTACTATCGGCAGGATCCGGCGGCACTGCTGTAGAAAGAAAAAACACGCATAACACATCATTTAAAACCCCAATCCTCATCATTCGTTACTACACCTCAATCAAACTATAGATCCTGCAAAAAGCGCCATGCTGCTTAAAGGCATCGAGCTGGGCAATCCTGTTAAACGGAAGCAGGGGGAGGTACTTCTCACAAGAGGAGTTTTCCTCTTCCCGCGCATAGTTGTGTGTCCGCGGCATGCGGTTTTTTTGAAGTACCATACTCTTTCTCAAGGGGAGGCACAATGAACGGAAACCTGAAAAATCAAAAAAGAGCAGTGCCGGTAATAACCGGGGTGGCCATACTTTCCTTTCTCATTGGCAGCCTGGTGTCTTCAAGCCTCAAAATCTCATCCTGCCTGCAGGCCTTCGACAATGAGGGAGTAAACACCAGTCAGCCCATGGTCACCGGAGCGTCTCAATCGTTTGCCGATCTGGCAGAAAAACTGATGCCGGTGACGGTGAACATCAGCACCACCAAAATAATCAAAGGAAGGCAGGGTCCGTTTATGCAGCCATTCAGAGAGGGGCCCTTCAGGGATTTTTTTGGCGATGAGTTTTCGGAGCGCTTTTTCGGGGGGCGCATGCCGCAGCGCGAACAGAAGTTAACCAGCCTGGGATCAGGCTTTATCATGGATAAGCAAGGCTACATCATCACCAACAATCATGTAATTGAGGGAGCTGACGAAATCAAGGTTCGTCTCTCCGACAAGGAAGAGTACGACGCGAAAATAATCGGAAGAGACGGCAAAACCGACATTGCCCTGATCAAAATAGAACCCGATAAAGACCTGCCGGTAGCTGTGCTGGGTGATTCGGATGCCCTGAAGGTGGGAGAATGGGTAATGGCGATTGGCAACCCCTTCGGCCTGGATCAGACGGTAACCGTCGGGGTGGTGAGCGCGAAATGGAGGAAGCTCGGCATGGGCCCCTATGAGGACTTCATCCAGACTGACGCTGCCATCAACCAGGGCAACAGCGGAGGCCCTCTCTTCAATACACGGGGTGAGGTGGTGGGCGTCAACAGCGCCATTTTTTCCACCAGCGGCGGCAACATAGGAATCGGCTTTGCCGTCCCCATAAATCTGGCCAGGAGCGTTGTCGGCCAGCTCAAGGACAATGGTAAGGTGGTGAGAGGATGGCTCGGGGTGGTGATACAGCCCATGACAGCTGATTTGGCGGAATCATTCAACATCGAGAAGGGCAAAGGGGCCCTGGTGGCAGATGTGGATCAAACCGGACCCTCCGCAAAGGCCGGAATTCAAAAAGGCGATATAATAATCAGCTTTGATGGTAAGGATATCAAAGAAAGCAATGAACTGCCGCTGCTGGTTGCCCAGACACCGATCGGCAAAAAGGTGGAGGTTGCCATCATACGAGGGGGTAAAAAGCTGAACAAGAAGGTTACCATTGAGGAACTGAAGGAGGCAAAAGTTTATGCCTCTGCTGAAGCCGGGTCTGAAGAAGGATTAGGCATGGAGGTGAGCACGCTGACCGCGGCAATAGCCCGGGCCTATAACATCACCGATAAGACAGGGGTGGTGGTCACTCAGGTTGCGCCCGGAAGTCCCGCCGACGCGGCAGGCTTAAGAGAAGGGGACCTCATTTTAGAGGTAAATCGCGAGCCGGTACGAGATCTGGAAAATTATAGCAACGCGCTGAAGAAGAGGAAAAGCAGCAGTAAAATACTGCTTCTGGTCAAAAGGGGCACCTATTCACAATTTGTGATTATTACCCCCGTTAAGTAACGTGATGCGTGGTGCCCTCGTGGGACATGGGGGTTGACGCGAAAATAAAGACTGACTTGTAGGGGCGACCGGCCGGTCGCCCCTACGTGTTAATAAGACTTGAATCCCCGCTTTCATGGGCACTACAAGAACAAGGTAGGATGAAAGCCAATCCATGGAACAATTAAAATTTACAAAGCGCTCCCATAATATTGCCGCCGGCGCTCATGATATGCCCCTCTACCGAATCGGACACGCCGGGAAAATCATCCTGCCAGACCAGTAAAAAAGTGTCCCCTGTGGCATTATGGGCAAAGCGCACAAAGCGCTGGTTCCCTTCACTGCTGCAGATATCAATCATATCACCCTCAGGCCGCCCGTCGGCGCCAAGCCACCGTGCCCCAATGTCCAGCCGGGCCTTAATGTCCTTAAAGTAAAACTTGTCCAGATCATTACGGGAGTACTCAAAGGCAAGAAAATATTTGTCCTGCTTCGGCAGATAGGCGGAATGGCTTATCATCTGCGCACCGGGCGCATCAACCAGGATAAAATCCTTCGCCGGCATGGTGCCGTCGGTCTTGACGATCCTTCCCACAATCCCCACGTTGTGTATCCCTTCGCGGCTGTCAGTCCAGCTGGTCAGGAATTCATTTTTTTTCGAGTTGTAGGCTATGCCGTTAAAACGCTGGTCGCCATCAATGCCGCCCGCATCAGCGCACATGGGGATGTTGTTGACCAGAACGGAGCCGTCCGCGGCAAGCAGCGCCCCGTAGATATCGGTCATCACTTCGAGTGTCCCGTAAGGAGTCAAGCTGTCACCGTGGGCCCTGAAATCCTCCCAGTTGATAAGGTAGGTATCCTCCTTGGGGTTGTAGCACACCACGGGGTTAATCTGATGCCCCGGGGCATCGCTGACGGCGAACTCCTTTTTCGCCGCCCCGCCCTTGTCATCAAAGATAACGCCAAAAACCTTGTGCGGCCCGTTTCGGTTGTCGTTATAGGTTATAAGAAACTGGTTCCTCCTGGAATTGAATGCCATGGTGTAATGCACCTGGTTCGCGGGCGCATCGGTAACCCGGAAGTGCTTTCCGACGGCCTTACCGTCCGCGTCCAGGAAGACCCCCCGGAGATTCATATAGTCTTCCCCCAGACAGTAGATCAACAGGTACTGATTTTTATTGGGATTGTACAGCGCCACCGGCCTCAATGCTATGTTCTCGGTTTTCACCAGCTCAACCGGCCCGCCCAGCGGTTTCCCGCTTCCGGACAGTTTCTGTCCGGCAATAAAGTAATCCGCGGTTTCGCTTTCGTCGCCCGGGGAGGCGGCCCAGAAAACAAAAAAAGAATCCTCCTGTGAATTGTAAGCCACGTCAGGAAGGGATTTCTTAAGGTTGTTGCTGGAAATTGTAATGCAATCGTTTTTCATGGCGTGCTCCTTTCGATTTTTGGTACAGTCATGCAACTGATGCTCGTGTGGTGCGTCCAACGCTTCTTTACTGATGAAAAGCTCCTGTGCGTTGCGAATACCATGCTGTAGAAGAGGTTCAGTGGCTCAAGGGGGAGGGGCTTTTGACGCCACAACAATGTGTCTTTAGGCTTACGGCACGACCCGGTGCCTTCGACTTGAACCGCAAACAGGCAGCTTTGCAGAGGCTTCGATACGGCTGTTACCATGCGGGTCTGTCGGACAAAGTTAGAGAGATGCTGCCGTTCTACCGGTTCAGAATGATTTTGTTGTGGCTAAAAAGCCCCTCCCCCTTGAGCCACATATAAATAAAGAAAACAATGACGCACTACGCTAGCTTAATACAGCGGCCAGGCGGTCGGCAACCAGAAAGCCCCTTGTGGTGGGCACCACGTGCTGACCCTGAATTTTCACATAGTCATCGCGGAGCAGTTCCGCAAGAAGCACCCGGCGCTTGCTGCTTGAAAACGTAAGCGCTTCATCAACCCCGCGCGTGGTTCTCAACCCCAGATAGAGGGCTTCAAGTTCAAGCTGCTCAGGGGTTAATACCTCCTCACCGCTCACCGGTGCAATACCTTTTTCCAGCACCCCGCAGTATTCCGCAACCGACCGGCAGTTCCACCAGCGTTTGCCCTCCCGGAACGAATGGGCGGCCGGACCGAGTCCCAGGTAGGGTACGTGCTGCCAGTACTTCTGATTATGCCGGGAAATGTTCTTCTCTCCCCAGGGCATAGTTTGAAATTTCGTAGTGCAAATACCCGGCCTTCTCCAGGCAGTTTGTGGCAGCCAGGAACAGACCTTCTCCTTCAACCTCACCGGGCATCCGGACCAAGCCGCGCTGCTGCATTTCATAGAGCACCGTCCCCTCAGCAACCGTCAGCTGATAACAGGAAACATGCTCGGGCCTGAAGGCAACAGCACGTTCAAGGGTTTCTATCCATCCTTCCACGGTCTGCCCGGGAATGCCGTAGATGAGATCAACACTCAGGCTGGAAATGCCGCAGCTGTTAATCAGCTCCAGGGCTTGTTCCGCCTGACGTGCTGTGTGCCGCCTTTTAAGAAACAAAAGATCCCTGTCCGCGAAGGATTGCACACCCAGGCTGACGCGGTTTACTCCGCATTCCCTCAGCATGTCCAGCTTTTCAGCCGTTACATCATTGGGGTTTGCCTCCACGGTAATCTCCCGGCCCTTCACGAAATCAAAAGAGCGGTGGAGCACATGGAAGAGCTGCCGGAGCTGCGCATCGTCAAGCACCGTCGGGGTGCCTCCGCCGATATACAGGGTATCAAAGGCGGGAAAACGATCGCGGTAGAGCAGCATTTCCTGTCCGAGGCCCTTCAGCCACGCCGGAACCATGGACAGGCCGGCCTCGGAGTAAAAGTCGCAGTAAATGCACTTGCTCCCGCAAAAGGGAACGTGGACATAGAGCCCGGGATGTTGTCGGCTATTCATTTTTTGATTTGAGCACGGCCACAAAGGCGGATTGGGGAATCTCAACCGCTCCCACCATTTTCATGCGCTTCTTCCCCGCCTTCTGCTTTTCCAGAAGCTTGCGCTTCCGGGTAATGTCGCCGCCGTAGCATTTCGCGGTGACATCCTTGCGAAAGGGCGATATGGTTGAGCGGGCTATGATCTGCCCCCCGATGGCTCCCTGGATGGCAATTTTGAAGAGCTGACGGGGAATTTCTTCCCGTAAGCGCTCGCATATATCGAGAGCGCGGGCGCGGGACCGCTCGCGGTTGATCATCATTGAAAGCGCGTCAATCCGCTCGCCGTTCACCAGGATATCAAGCTTGACCAGATCACTCTCCCGGTAGCCGATGAACTCGTAATCAAATGAGCCGTATCCCTGGGTTACCGTTTTGAGCTTGTCATAGAAGTCATAGATTATTTCCGCAATAGGCATCTCGGCGGTGACCTCAATCCGCTGGGGAGTGGGATAGGTAAACTGGATGTTTACCCCCCTCGCTCCAGGCAGAGATTCATCACCGCGCCCATGGAGCTCTGCGGGATGAGGATGGTTGCCCTCACATAGGGCTCCTCTGATTTCTCTATCGCCACCGGATCAGGATAATAGTGGGGGTTGTCAACCGTCAGGTATTCCCCGTTCCTGAGCAGGAACCGGTACTGGACGCTGGGGATGGTCATGATGATTGCCTGATCGTATTCCCGTTCCAGTCGCTCCTGGACGATTTCAAGATGGAGCAGGCCGAGAAAGCCACAGCGGAAACCATGGCCGAGCGCCGCGGATGAATCCTTCTGGTAGGTGAGCGCCGCGTCATTTAACTTGTACTTTTCAAGTGCCTGGGTGAGCAGGGGGTAGTCTTCGGTAGCGATGGGATAGAGGGAGGAAAAGACCATGGGCTTTACCTCCTTGAATCCGGGAAGAATCGCGGGGGTCGGGTTGGCATCCAGGGTTATGGTATCACCGATCCGGGTATCGCTCACCGTCTTGATTCCGGCGATTATGTAGCCCACTTCACCCGCGACCAGCTCTTTTTGCGGAACCCGCACCAGCCGGAAATAACCCACCTCCTCAACGGTGTAGGTTGATCCGGTTGACATGAGCCGGATGACATCGCCCGGCTTCACGCTGCCGTTAAAAATCCTGCAGCTCACAATGGTGCCGCGGAAGGTGTCGTAGTGTGCATCATAGATGAGCGCGGCAAGCGGCTCCTGAGCACTTCCCCGGGGCGGGGGTATGTGCTCGGTTATGGCTTCCAGGATGTCCTCTATGCCCGTTCCCTCTTTGGCGGAACAGAGCAGCACCCCCGACACATCCAGCCCCAGCTCCGCTTCTATTTCCTCCTTTACCCGCTCTATATCCGCCGAGGGCAGGTCAATTTTGTTGATCACCGGGATAATCTCGAGATCGTGTTCCAGCGCCGCGTAGAGGTTGGCGACGGTCTGCGCCTCCACCCCCTGCGCCGCGTCCACCAGCAGCAGCACCCCCTCGCAGGATGCAAGCGCGCGCGAAACTTCGTAGGAAAAGTCCACGTGTCCCGGGGTATCAATCAGATTGAGCTCAAACTGCTCACCCTTCCTGCTGGTATAGGGAAGGCTCACGCTCTGGCTCTTGATGGTGATGCCCCGCTCCCGCTCAATGTCCATGTTGTCCAGGATCTGGTCGCGAAACTGGCGCTGGTCAACCAGACCGGCATACTGAATGAGACGGTCGGCCAGGGTCGACTTTCCGTGATCAATGTGGGCAATAATGCTGAAATTCCTTATGTGCAGCATACGTTCCTTAGTCCGGTTTCAAGAGGCGGGGGGCACTACCCCTCCCCCAGCGTATCATTATCTTCCAGCTCATCAGCAACATACCCCAATCCCAGAGAATCAAGCGTACTTCTCCGGGGATAGCCGGTGGCGGGATCCCATCCCTGCAGCTCATAAAACGTGGTTTTAAATTCTTCAAATTTTTGCCTGTCAACCACCCGGGGTTCAACCCCGGAGGCAGTCCACTCACCGTCTTTATACATGGTCCAGCTCTTGTCCTGTCTCTCTGTCGGAACGTTGTATACGTATTCGGCAAACTGCACCATATCCCGGTGACGGCCCTGCAGTGTCCAGATGGCGTGGTCAAGATTCCATATTTTCCTTCCCAACTGTATTCCCTTCAGGAAAGAAATGGTTCTGCCGGTAACCGCCCTCAGAAATCCCGGTTCCGCCTTTCCGGTTGATCCGATCATGTCGGGCGCATAGGAATTGATAAAATCCGGCCATCGGTTGTCACACAGGAGCATGGACTGCTTCCAGAAGCGGGTATAGCATCTGTGCCATGTCACCAGCTTCGCCATGTGCAGGGAATACATGTTATCGGTGCTGAAGTCGAGCATGAGCCGGTCATCCTGATAGGGTATCATTTTATCGGTAATAATGGTTACAATGTCTTCAGGTGATAGTGTCTGCGCATCTTTATAAAAGTCGGGTTTCATTAAAACATACAGTCGCATGAAATCGTGCTCGTTGATATCCCTGCTGTCCAGAATGGTGCCGTATCCCCACTCGAGCTGAATCCTCGGATCATAGTGGTTAAGATATCCCCAGTAAGGATATTCAAGTTCACCTGTTTTAAGATCTTCCTCCAGCGTACCCCACTTGGCAGCCGCCCGTACGATGCCTTCCGCGATATCGTTGCCGAATTCGCTGGGACCGCCGTTTCCGTCATTCCGATATGCGATCATTTGCAGGAGCTGCTCCATGAATTCGAGGCTTCCGAAATCTTCAAAATTGAGCGGGCAGTCAATTTCCTTCCCCGGACCGAGCACACCCCGTTTATTGAGCTTGATGAGATACACATAGCATCCGAAAAGCTCAAGGCAGTTAATCCCGTACTTGTTCAGGAGATCAGTTGCCTTCCAGAGTATCTCCGGGGACTTTGCGGACAGATAAATCGCGGTTTCGGAACACGACGCCTCATTCCCGATGCCGCTTTCATATCTGCGGCGGCATCCCGAATGGCAGCCGACGCACGCCTGCGGCCTTTTCCCGGGACCCTGTGCAAATTTTCCAAGTGACTCCCAGGTCACCCCCGCACCGGGTGGGCTTTGAAACAGGTTGGGGCTGAGAGCATCTCTGGGGTTATCAAGATCATAGGCATACTGTTTTACCTGGGCCATCCTTTTCCGCATCAATAAATCGGGGTTGAAAATTTTAATACTGCCGGTTCCGATGACGCTGATGGCTTTCAAGTTCTTGGACCCCCATACCGCACCAAATCCGCCCTGGCCGGAGGTATTGGAAGCGTCATGCTGAATGACTGCCAGCCTACTTAAATGCTCTCCGGCGGGCCCGATCACCAGCACCGCGGGGCGCTGGGTGGTGCGGGCATCACCATCTGCATGGGGCGTTATCCATTGTTCATATGTTCGGCTGCCGGCAACATATCCCCATATTGCCTGCTGGCACTCAAAGGTATCCATCCCCCACAGCGACAGCTCGCTACAGTCCCGTATGGTTACCGCATCATCCCTGACATCCACCCACACCGGCACGTCCGCAGCCCCTTCAATGACAACACCGTCCCAGCCGGCAAATTTGAGCATTGAGGAAAAGCGGCCGCCGAAACCGCTACGCGTGAACCACTCCACAGGATAGGGCTGGGCACCGATCCCCTGGATTTCGGTCCGTGAAGAGCACCCGGGTACCATGGTACCCGACAGGGGGGAAGTCATCACCGTCACAACATTGGCGGGATCAAAAGCACCGATGGTCTTGTCTTTAACCAGATCGAAAAAAATTGCCGAGCCCATCCCATGTCCCCCTCCCCATTGCACATATTTGCGGGTCGGTATGGTATGAGATATTTCTGCTGGTGAGCTGCAGTCTCAGTATTTTCCCCGCATATCCAAACATAATATCATTCTCCTGGTCTCGTTGAGCATCTCCACGCGTGCTTACTGAGCTACGTGGTGGGAAAGCCCAGTGATCCCCATGCATTATCGCGCAGGTTAACCGTATACCCAGCCTCGTTTGACTGATCAGGAATAATTGTGGTAAACGTAATTGCCTTGACCGGACAAATCTCCAGGCAGGCTTTTTTGCCGTTCGGGCCGCTTTTCTCTTTCCAGTATGGCGCCGCCGCACAGAGGTCACACTTCTGGGAATGTCCCTCTTCAGCATTCCAAATCGCCCTGCCGGGAGGATAGGGACATGCATTGACGCATTGCTTGCAGCCAATACATTTGAATCTATTAACCGCTGGCCACATTATTATGGAAGGGGTCACGGTGCAGTGCCCCGGTGGGGCATGCTGCCATACAGGCGGGATTGATGCATTGACGGCACTGAGACACGGTAAGATCATCAGGCCATTTCCCGAATGAGTTTTGCATCACCTGAATTCTCGAGCGGGAAAAACTGGTGACCCCTTCATGCACCAGGGAGCATGCCAGCATGCATGATGCACATCCCTGGCATTTCTTTGGATCAAGCAGCAGGAATCCCCAGGTGGCCGTTTCCTGCCCCGATGCATCCAGGCTGTAGCCAAGCAACGATGAACCGATGATAGTCATTCCGGAATATTTCAAAAAATCCCGACGCGACAGGGTAAGATTCACGTCTTTATTAGTAAGAGATTTGCCGGACATGGGTCCTCCCGCTTATACCTTAAATATGGCTTAGTCTCCTGCCGCACAATGCCGACCATAGCTTCCTACCATAATACCCTTAATACTACCATTGAAGGCAATTTAGCAAGCTGTTTTATAGATTATGCTGAGGGATTACGGGCACCTAATCAACCGCACAAAAAAACAGTCGTTGCATGGAACGTGCGCGGCGAAGCAATCTTGTGAGATTGTTTTACCGCCCGCCGGCAATGACCTGTTTTACTCGACTGTGTCTGTTATGCTTTTTCTGTCAACAATTCTGTAAAGGACCAGATTGCTTTTTCTCCAGGCCTCTTTTTTCCCCTCTACCTCACATATTTTTACCCAATTGCTTTGAGGTTTGATAGACCGCACAAAATTTTCAGCATAGCCGTGATGGATATCAGGCCGCCGCGCCCCGCCGAGGATGACCAGCGAACCATCTGAAAAGTGCGGCTTGTCGTACTCAAAGCTCTTAACCCGATGCCGTTCATCATACTTATTATAAAACAGCAAAGCCATCTTCATTTCATGATCAGTAACAATCTGCTTATAGGGCATACGGCAAATAAGATCATATGTATTTCTTGCATCCGACATACTATCCCGGTAGCAGTAACTCTTGCGATATGTCTGATGGAGGGATGTCGCAAACAATCCAGCCATTAATAGCAGGGCAAGAACTCTGCCCGCCGTTCTCTCCTGATACAATCGCTTAACAAAATAAGCAACGACAAGCAAAGCCGGAATGCTTGCGATTGATAAGAATCGAATTAACCGGTGAATCGGCTGATAATATGGTGATATTCTGAGCGGGGCAAACTCCATCATTAAAAATACATAGGTAAACCACACCAGGGGAATTACTGCCCGCTCTTCCCGCTTGCACATGAAGTACAGCACGCCCAGAAAAAAAACCGGGTATACGAATCCATAGGGATAGAATTCGTAGTCGGGATGGCCTTCCGCTTTAAGACACAGCATGTACTGCGGATAATAGAGCAGCGCGTCCTTTAAAGATACGGCGGTGTTGACAAACCCTGAGGGATTGAATTTTTTATTGAATATCAGTTCCGCGTGAATGTGGGAGAAATAATCACCGGTCTTTAGGTAATAGGTTACCGAGAAAACCATCTGGATGAGAACCCACGATAGAATGAAAATCACTGTTCCCTTATTAAATCTTCGCTGCTTCCATGCGCTGTAACCTATGATCAAAATAAACGCGCCGATGATGGGTATGGCATTAATTTTCACCCCGGTGGCAATACCAAGCGCAGCTCCGGCCGCAGCAAAACACAGGAATGCCTTCCAACCCATGCTCTTAATACCCTTCAGCATTAAAAGCATGGACAGCGCTACCAGCATACTGAGCATAATATCGTTGCTCATGGCGGTAGCATGCACAACATCGAGGGGATAAATGGAAAGCAGCAGGGCGGCCAGCAACCCCGTATTTTTGTCAAAAAGCATCTCCGCCAGTTTGTAAATAAGGTAGATGCAAATGAGGGAGGATACAAGGATCGGAAGGACGAAATTAAATTCGGACCACCCCAGCCATTTAAGCGATAGACTTATCGAATACAGCAGGATGGGGCGGAAAGAAAAAACGCAGAGATCGCACAGGGGAGGATAGCTGCCGTCAAGGATTGTCCGGGCGTCGTCCGCGTAGTTGGGATCATCTCCCAGGACGAAGCCGCTGAAGAAGACAACCCTGATAATGAGGGCCAGAATAATGATAGTGCTTATATTAAAAAACGTGTTCCGTCGATCAGCTTCCACCATACATACATTTTACATGTAACAATCAGAGAGGGTTATCCCACTGCTAACTGTCCACACGGCTTCCTCTGATTGGGTTCAGCCACAGCGTTTCCAGGAAATAATCCAACACCTTTCTTGACTGTGCCGCTTTGACAGCCATAATGCCCCCATCCGCAACCTTTTGCAAACAAAAAAGAGACCTTTCCTTGAGAAGCATGAAAAGAAGCTCCTGCCAGGGAATCACCTTCACCCGCCGGGAAAACCGGTCCGGCATGCCCCTCGCGGAGTGCGCCTTAGGTGCCTCTTGCAGCATTGTTTTGTCCTGAAGCATCCGGCAGAGCGCTTTCAGGCTTATCCCCTCAGGCAATACCTTTTCATCGATGCGCCCCTTCAAGAAATTTATGGCCCTTACCAAGCGAAAGAGGGTGATAAGATCAATGCGGTCAAATGATGAAGTCTGTACAGGAAAAGCACTGGAGCGGTACATAGAAAAAGAAGGTGGCAGAACTTCTTCATTCCTGCATATGTCAAACAGGGCGGTGCCGGGCACGGGGTAATAGATGCTGGGCCCGATGAGCACCTTTTTGCCCATGAGATATCCTATCGTATCAACCATGTCCCCGATGGTCTGACCGGGCATGCCCAGAATGGCATAGGCAACCACGTTGAGCCCTGCCCTTTCCGCCTCATCCAGGACCGCGCCGAAATCAGCCGCGCCTGCCGGGCGACCCATGGCGCTCCTGACAGCGCTATCAGTGCTCACCAGTGAAAGATTGACCGTCTGAAATCCCGCTCTTTTCATCAACCCCATGAGCTGACCGTCGAGCGAGGCAAAGGAGATGCCATTCATGGCACTCATTTCCAGCTTCTGTTCTCCAAACGTCGCAATGATCAGTTTTAATATCTCCGCAGCCCTTCCCTGATCAAAGGTGAAATTGTCATCCTCAATGTCGAAGGACTGAATGTCATATCGCTCCCGGCACTCCTTCATTTCCTCGATGATATTCATAGGCGAGCGGGTCCGGAACGTGGTCCCCATGGTGCGATGGGCCGAACAGTAGGCACAGCGGTGGGGACAGCCCCTGCTGGTGATAATCACGGTCGACCGCTTTTTCCCTATACGGTAGCTGTCCGGATCGAGCAGGTCCCGCGCCGGATAGGGCAGTGCATCAAGGTTGTCGATGAATGAGGTGGTAGCAGGAAATGTTATCTCACCATTTCCTTTTTGCTCCGATGCCGTCAATCGTGGTTGCGGCTTCTCCATTCTTCTCAAGCTTTTTCAGAAGGAGCTGAAGCCTCCGCTCCCCCTCTCCAAGCACCACATAATCAACCAGGGGGCTTTTGAGCACCCCTTCCGGATCAGCGCTCAAATGAGCTCCGCCCATGACTACAATTTTACTTGCATCCCATTCCTTGATAATCCGGGCAATCGTAAGCGCTTCTCCATGATAGGGCGTAAATCCCGATGAAATGCCATACACACCCGCATTGGCTCGAACGATTTCCTGCCTGATCTGTTCCCAGTTCATGCCGAAATGGTAATAGCCGCTGTAGAGTGCGAAAGGACTCCGGTCATTGGAAGGATAAAATTCCTTAAGGTAGGAGAGCTCGGGAGGAATCGGTATTTCTTTCTTCCCATTCGCCCGGCAGTCAAGCATCCCCACTGCATGTCCATCTTTCCGAAGAGAGGAAGCAATATAGGCAAGACCAATGGGCTGGGTCCGAATGGACGTGTAATAAAAGTCCTGGATGGGCGGCTGAATGAGCAATACTTTCACACCATCCTCACCGGTTTTTCAAAATCAGGAATTTTGCATTTCTCATCTGCTTTTCATTGCCGGGCACGATCAGGGAATCCGCTCTTCTGACTGCGCGGTTCCCCTTTATAATACATAGATTCCGCGCCTAACTGTTCTTGCCTGAAAATGCCTCGAGGGCCTTCATAACCTCGGCCACGTGCACCACCCCCGGCCCACCGCCCATGAGAATGGCCACCGAGGCCGCTTCCATAACTTCCTCCTCTGTCGCCCCCATGGTAAGGGCGGCCTTGGTATGAGCGTAAATACAGGGAACACAGCGCAAGCCTACCGCGATCCCCACCGCAATCAATTCCTTGTCCTTGCAGGCAAGTTTCCCGTCCTGCATGACACTACCGTGGAGCGTTGTAAAACCCGTTGCCACCTCAGGAAATTTTTCCATAAATTTCGCCATATAAACAAAGAATTCTTCAACTCTTTCATTCACACTTTCCCCTGCCATGGTTGCCTCCTGTTATGGTTTATGCAGAGCTTAATTATTAGTTGAGAATACTCTATCAAGTAATTAATTATTATCATATTATTTTCTATATTGCTTCATTGCCACTCCAGAGAAAAAAAATGTTTCGCGGCTGAAGCCGCTCCTACCGGAGTAGGATTGCACGACTGTATTCTGGAGGGCCATGCTCTGTCATGGCCGCATAGAATATTCGGACGCGACGGAGCGCGTCCCTCCATATGCTCTTTTTGTGTCAGACTCTTTAATTTTTCTGCCAGGCCTAAAATTATTCAGACCGAAACCACGTCCTCCCCGTTTACATTATCAAAACACTCATTCTTACCTCCAAAATCAGATAAGGACAGCAACCGTTTGACTCCTCCTTTAGGTTGCTGTCCTTATCATTTTATATCTGCGGCCATGACGGAGCATGGCCCTCCATAATTCATTTTCATTTAGGCATCATTTAGCTGCACCCGCTGGTTGCACCGCAGCTCATGCACTTCAGGCAGGTCCCATTCCTGACCAGGGTAAACTGCTGACACTCCGGACAGGGATCGCCCTCATATCCTTTTGCCCGGGCCTCACGGACCTCCACCAGGGAAACCGTCTTGGGAAGGCTGCCTCCCCCCAGGGCTACGGCCGCAACGGCACCATGGTATGCTTTTACCTGTATTTCGGCCGTCTCCGGCTTGGCCACTCGTTTGGCATCATCCTCAGTACCGAGGGCGTCATGCCGCAGGTCCTCTTCAAGCAGATCATGCCCCAAATCGGTTCGCCCCAGGTAGGAGATGGCCAAATCCCTGAAGATGTAGTCGATTACCGAGGTAGCCATCTTTATATGGTCGCTGCCGATAACCATCCCGTTGGGTTCGAAGCGGCTGAACACAAAAGCGTCGACGAATTCCTCCAGGGGAACACCGTACTGCAGGCCGAGGCTTATGGCAATGGCAAAGCTGTTCATCAGGCTTCTGAATGCCGCCCCTTCCTTATGCATATCAATGAAGATCTCCCCCAGTCGTCCGTCCTGGTACTCCCCGGTGCGGAGGTACACCTTGTGTCCTCCCACGGTCGCCTTCTGGGTATAGCCCGTCCGCCGGTTGGGCAGCCGCTCCCGTTGCATCATTCTGAGCCGCTGGACGAAGGCGGTACTCACCCGCTGGGCCCTTGCGGTATCAGGTTCGCCCATGAGCGTTTCAATCTCATCAACGAGTTCGGCAACCGCAGACAAAGGCTGGCTCAGTTTTGAGCCGTCGCGGTACAGGGCGATGGCCTTCAGGCCCAGCTTCCAGCTGAGCATATAGGCATCTTTTACTTCCTGCACGGTTATGTGGTTGGGCATGTTGATGGTCTTGGAAATGGCGCCGGAAATAAACGGCTGGCAGGCGGCAACCATCCGGATATGGGCCTCATAGGGTATGAAGCGCTTGCCCTTGCGTCCGCATCTCGTGGCACAGTCAAAAATGGGGTAGTGCTCTTCCTTCAGGAAGGGTGCGCCCTCGACGGTCATGGTGCCGCACACATAGTCATTGGCGGCGTCGATTTCCTCCTGGGTGAACCCGATGGCCAGCAGGAGGCTGGCGGCGGGATTGTCGAGAACAGGCTCGGGGATTTTCAGCACCGACTTCAGAAAATCAAGGCCCAGGTTCCAGGGGCTGAAGGCATGGTTAATATCAAACGAGGAGGGCAGCGCCTCTTCCACCTTTTCAATGATCTCGTCGGTAAATCCCTTCTCCTTGAGGCTGGCCTTGTTTATGCACGGCGCTCCCTGGAGCGTGCCGTGTCCCTGGGCATAGCAGGTGGTGGCCTTAATTTCATCCTCGCTGTAGCCGAGACATTTGAGCGACAGGGGCACCGATTGGTTGATAATCTTGAATGAACCGCCGCCGGCAAGTGTCTTAAACTTCACCAGCGCGTAGTCAGGCTCTATCCCGGTAGTGTCACAGTCCATCACCAGCCCAATGGTTCCCGTGGGGGCCGCAACCGATACCTGGGCATTGCGATAGCCGTGCTGCCTGCCCAGGTCAAGCGCTTCATCCCACTGCCTGTGGGCCGTTTCAAGCACATAGTCCGGACAAAACGCCTGGTCGAGCGGCAGCGGAGGAATGTGCAGGCCGTCGTAGTTTTCCGGGCTCTCGGCATAGGCCGCCCGCCGGTGGTTTTGGATCACCCTGAGCATCGATTCGCTGTTATCCCCGTATCGGGGAAATGGCCCCTGCTCTTTTGCCATCTCCGCGCTTGTCCGGTACGCTCCCCCGGTCATGATGGCCATGAGCCCGGCGGCCATGTTCCGGCCCTGCTTGCTGTCATAAGGCAGCCCCATGACCATCAGCAGCGCTCCTAGGTTGGCACATCCAAGACCCAGCGTCCGGAAAAGGTAGCTGTTCCGGGCAATGGCCTTGCTGGGATACTGCGCCATGGCCACGCTGATTTCAAGGGTGAGGGTCCAGAGACGTATGGCGTGAAGGTATGCGTCAATGTTGATCCGGCATTGCGGAGGATTAAAAAACTTCATCAGGTTGAGGCTGGCGAGGTTGCACGCCGTATCGTCCAGAAACATGTACTCCGAGCAGGGATTGGATGCGTTGATCCGCCCGTCGCCGGGACAGGTATGCCAGTCATTGATGACGGTGTCAAACTGGATGCCGGGATCTGCGCACTGCCAGGTGGCTTCAGCTATTTCGTTTAACAGGCTCCGGGCGTTCACCGTCTTTGCAATGGATCCGTCGGTGCGGCTGGTCAGGTGCCAGACCGCGTCATTCTGGACGGCTTCCATAAACTGGTCATTGACCCGCACGGAATTGTTCGCATTCTGTCCGCTGACCGTCTGATAGGAATCGGAATCCCAGTTGGTGTTGTAGGTTCCGAACGATATGTCATCGTAGCCCTGCCTGGCGAACTGAATGACCCGGTAGATGTAATTCACCGGGACGGCATCGTTGCTGGCATTTTTTATGGCGCGGGCCAGGGAGCTGTTCCGTGCCGGATCGTACCGCTCCTCGTCATCAGGCCCGGCGATACGGCAGGCCTTCATAATTTCCTTCAGGTGGCGTTCGCACAGCACGCTGCCGGTCACCAGGGCCGCCACCTTCTGCT
The DNA here is from genome assembly GCA_963751515.1 of uncultured delta proteobacterium. Classification (GTDB taxonomy): domain Bacteria; phylum Desulfobacterota; class WTBG01; order WTBG01; family WTBG01; genus CAZWCD01. The sequence goes on along the minus strand of CAVVUR010000010.1, from coordinate 67,316 downwards.
CTTCGGTTACTTTCCAGTTGATGAAGGCCTCTATATCCGGGTGGTCAATATCAACGATCACCATCTTTGCCGCGCGTCGCGTCGTGCCGCCGCTCTTGATGGCGCCGGCAGCGCGGTCGCCGATCTTTAAGAAGCTGATCAGGCCGCTTGATTGACCGCCTCCCGAGAGGTGCTCACCCTCGCCGCGCAAGGCGGAAAAATTGCTGCCCGTACCGGACCCGTATTTAAAAAGGCGCGCCTCACGAACCCAGAGATCCATGATGCCGCCTTCATTGATGAGGTCATCCTTTACCTTCTGAATAAAACAGGCGTGCGGCTGGGGGCGCTGATACGCGCTCTCGGACAGCTTCACCTCGCCGCTACCGTGCTCCGCGTAAAAGTGCCCCTGGGCAGGTCCGTCGATGCCATACGCCCAGTGCAGGCCGGTGTTGAACCACTGCGGGGAATTGGGAGCGGCCATCTGGTGGGCCAGCATATAGGCGGTTTCATCGTGATAATTCTTCGCGTCCTCCTCGTTGTCGAAATAGCCGCACTTCCAGCCCCAGTAGGTGAGACAGCCTGCCATGCGGTTAAAGACCTCCCGGGCATCTTCCTCGCCGCGGTAACGGTCATCGGGTTTCATGCAGTCCAGCGCTTCCTCATCGGCCACGCTGCACTGCAGCCAGAGAGGAACCCCCTTTTCCTTCTTTTTCTTCAGTGCCGCCGGTATGCCGGCCTTGCGGAAATATTTCTGCGCCAGTATATCCGTGGCCACCTGGCTCCAGAAAGACGGCACAACCACCTTCTTCATCCGTCGCACCACCGAGCCGTCTATATTTTTTATCTCGCTGGTGCGTGCTTCGAAGGCGATGCCCTCGTACGGGGATGATATGTTCCGGGTAAAAAAGCGTTCTATTTTCATAAGCATTCCCCCTCTTGCCTCGATCAGGAAACCTGATGGGTGGTGTGCCCTGTGTTCTATACTAAGATTATCGGCTGGCTTTAGGAAACCAACAGCCCGATATTCCTTTGACTCAAGGCCTAACGGGCATGATCGGTCCGCAGAGAAACCGGATTTGACTTTATCTTTCGTGAAAGTAAGATTCTAGCTAAAAGGAACGGTATTGTCAACTTATTGTATATAATTTTTTTATTTTGCACAACATGTTGTATTTTATAATTTTTTTTACAGAACAACAGGAAGTGAAATAAAGATATTTTAAATTCTTTCAAAAGTGATATACAATGCCTTGAAAAAGCGATTGTGATGACATGCCCGACAAACGCGGAATGAAACTATGCCAGAAGCATACATGCCGGTCGATCGCCATTTCTGGAAACGCTTTGTCCAAAGCGTTAAAAATTTCCTGTTCGCCGAACAGGTCGGTCTGAAAGCACGAGGGCTGTTCGCCGTGCTTTTTCTTTTCTTATTCGGCATAAACGGCCTAAACGTTATTAATAGTTACGTCGGCCGTGATTTCATGACCGCCATTGAAAACCGCAACATGGGCGAATTCATCCGGCAGGCCCTCTTTTACCTCTGCGTCTTTGCCGCTTCCACCATTGTTGCCGTCATCCACCGTTACGTCGAGGAGCGCCTGGGCATGCTCTGGCGGGAATGGCTGACCCGCCGCTTTATCGTTGCCTATGTCGACGACCGGGTTTATTACCGGCTCAAATTAAAGGGCGAGGTGGGCAACCCCGACCAGCGCATTGCCGATGATGTCCGCGCCTACTGCACCACCACCCTCTCCTTTGTGCTTATGCTGCTCAACGGCACCCTGACCGTGATTGCCTTCTCAGGAGTGCTCTGGTCCATCAGCCCCCTGCTCTTCATCGTGGCGGTGGCATATGCAGCCGCGGGAACCTTTTTCACCTTCATCCTTGGCCGCCCCCTTGTGCACCTGAACTATGATCAGCTGGACAGGGAGGCAAACTTCCGGGCTTCGCTCACCTACCTCAGGGCCAATGCCGAGTCGGTGGCGGTCTCATGCCGCGAAGGCGGGCTGATGCAGCTGAGCATGAGGACCCTCGATGACCTGCTGAACAACTTCCGGCGGATCATCAATGTAAACCGCAACCTCAACTTTTTTACCACCGGTTACAACTGGCTGATCCAGATTATTCCCGCCCTGATTATAGCGCCGCTCTTCATTAACGGAAAGGTGGAGTTCGGCGTGATCACCCAATCGGCTATGGCCTTCACCCAGCTCTTGGGGGCCTTTTCTCTGATTGTGACCCAGTTTCAGTCCATTTCCTCCTATGCGGCAGTCATATCCAGGCTTTCTACCTTCACGGATGCGCGCAGTAAGGAAATCAAGGAAAGCATATCCGCCATTACCGTTTCAAAAGTTCCTGACCAGATTGACTACCGGCAGCTGACGCTGCGCTCGCCCCGAAGCGGCCGCATTCTGATAAAGGAGCTGACCCTTACGATTCCCCGCAGAAAGAGAATCCTGGTCCTGAGCCAGGATAAAACAGCCATTACCGCCCTCGCCTATGCCACGGTCGGACTATGGGAAGCGGGTGAAGGGCACATAGCCAGGCCGGGCCTTGATAAGGTCCTGCTGCTGCCGGAATTGCCCTTTTTACCTCCCGCCACTCTCCGCGAATTGCTTCTCGGTCCCTGGCCGGAGGAAGACGGTCCGGTCGACCGCCGCCTGAAGGCAATCCAGGTTTCAGATGAAGAGATGCTGAAAACGTTGGCCGGTTTAAAGATCGAAACCCTGGTAACCGGATTCGGGGGCTGGGATAAGCGGCATCATTGGGAGAACACGCTTCCCCTGTCAGATCAGCAGCTCCTGGTAGTCGCCCGCCTTCTCCTGGCAAGACCCCGCTTTGCATTCCTGCATCGCCCGAGCGCAGCGCTGAGCCCGGAGCAGGTGGAATGGATACTGGAAATGATGCACGAGCGAGACATCTCTTACGTGACTTTTGAAGAGGACCAGGCAAGTCTAAAACTGTACGACGATGTGCTGGAGCTGCAGGGTGGCGGTGCCTGGACCTATAAACCGGTCCAGGGATGACGCCTACTTATTTTGAACCCGCCACCCATGCCCTCTTTGGGGGCCACAAAAATGAAAATTGACAACAGCGAATTTATACCCCCTCACCCTAACCCTCTCCCACAGAGGGGAGAGGGGGCTCCTTGATGTTCTCTTGCCACAAGTATATCGAAGGAAAAAAATTATTCCCTCGCCCCACCGGGGGAGAGGGTTAGGGTGAGGGGGTATCCTAAATTTATTTTCGCGTTAAAAGAGGGATGCCATGCGGGGAATAGTGCTTGACAACTTTGAGGACCTCTCAGGCTGGACCGCCATTACCTCCGGGGAGTCAAAGCTCAGCATTACCCAAGACGATGGCCCGCACGGCAAGGCCATGCGGCTTGATTTTGATTTTTGCGGTGGCGGCGGTTTTGTGGTTGCCCGCAGGCTGCTCCCGCTCGAGCTTCCCGAAAGCTACTCCTTCAGTTTCCAGATCAGGGGAGACGCGCCAAGCAACATATTCGAGTTCAAGCTCATGGATCCATCGGACAAGAATGTCTGGCGCTACCGCGTGGAGTCCTTCGATTTCAAGGCAGAGTGGCAGCCGGTGCACATCGGCAACAACCAGATTGAGTTTGCATGGGGTCCGCTGGGCGGCGGCCCGGCAACCACGGTCACCGCCATCGAGCTGGTCATTGCCGCCGGGCCGGGAGGCAGGGGAACGGTATGGATAGACGGCCTATACTACAGCGATAACACGTATCGCCTGACCCCGTCGGTTGAAGCATCGAGTACGCTGCCCGGGTACGCGCCGGACCACGCTCTTGACCTGTCACCGGACACATCCTGGCGAAGCACCGCAGGGGATGAGGCGCCGTGGCTGCTGATTGATTTTTTGCAGGAGCGTGAATACGGCGGTCTGATCATTCAATGGGAGGAAGGGTTTGCGCCGGAACAATTCAGGGTGGAAACCTCTCCCGATGGATCGGCATGGGAAACCGCCTATGTCGCTCAGCATGCGGCACGCGACCGCAACTATCTGTACCTTCCCCGCAGCCGCTCGCGTCATCTGCGGCTCAACTGCATTCGCAGCTTCTCAAGCGAAGGGGTCGGCATTACGTCGATTGCGGTAAAACCCTACGATTTCTCGCGCTCCATCAATCAGTTCTTCCAGGCCATCGCCCGGGAGGAGCAGCCGGGGCTTTATCCCGCATATCTCTATAACCGGCAGACCTATTGGACCCCGGTCGGCAGCGGCAAGGGAGACGGGCAGGCCCTTTTCAATGAGGAGGGCATGGTGGAACCGGACGCTGGCGCCTTTTCCATCGCACCATTCCTCTACCGGGATGGCAGGCTTGTTACTTGGGCTGATGTCGCATGCCATCAAACGCTTACCGATCACTCTCTGCCCATACCGACTGCTGAATGGCGGAGCGGCTGCCTGATCATGAAAATTACTGCCTGCGTGACCGAAGCACCCGGCAGGCCGGTACTGCTCATGCGCTACCGCGTGGAAAACAAAGGAGATGAAAGAACCTCAGTAACGCTGTTTGCTGCACTTGTGCCTTTCCAGGTAACACCAACCTGGCAGAACTGGCGGTCTTTCGGAGGCGTCAGCCGTATCGACGACCTTTCCATCAGCGAGGGTGTGGTCTGGGTTAACAACACCAGGGCGGTGATTCCCCTGAACCCTCCCGCCGCGTTCGGGGCAGCGGCATTTGATCAGGGAACGGTGGGAAAACATCTGTCATCCGGTGATGTGCCTTCACAGGAGCAGGTGCATGACGATTTCGGCCATGCTTCAGGCGCTCTGCGATTTGACCTGCAGGTGGCACCGGGAGCTTCAGAGGAAGCCGCATCTTGCCATCCCCTTTGGACCCATCGACCGTGAGTCGAGCGCGTCGATCATAGCCCAGGTGCAAGGGCTCAACAACGGCGAGGAGTTTGATCGCGCGGCACGAGACTGGGAAACAATGCTCGGCACCACCGCCATCACCCTTCCATCCGGGGCGCTGGATGTGGCTTACACCCTGAAGACCGCCGCCGCCCACATTCTGATCAACCGCGACGGCCCCGCCCTGCATCCCGGGCCGCGCCGCTACTGCCGCTCCTGGATACGGGACGGCGTCATCATGGGCGCCGCCCTGCTGCGCCTGGGCTGCACCGATGCCCTGCGCGACTTCATCCGCTGGTATGCCCCTTTCCAGGCCGAAGACGGAACCCTTCCCGATTGCGTGGACCGGGAAGGCACTGAGTGGCTGCCGGAATTTGACGCCTACGGCCAGTTCATTTTCGGCGTCATGGAATACTACCGGTTCACCGGCGACAGGGCGTTTCTTGCGGAAATGCGGCCGGCGGTGCGGAAAACGCTTGCCTATCTGGAACACCTGCGCAGCAGCCGGCTGACGGCTGAATACCGGACCGCAGACAAAAGTGCCTGCTACGGTCTGCTGCCCGAATCCATGAGCCACGAGGGGTACATGGCCCACCCGGTGCATGCCTACTGGGATGATTTCTGGGCCATTCGCGGTCTGGCCGATGCTGGCATGGCTCGAGTCCGAGCTGGGCAATGCAGAGGAGGCGACGCGCCTTGCCGCTTTGCACGACTCGTTCAGCGAAGACGTGCGCGCCTCGCTGTCGGCAACCATCGCCCGGCACGGCATCGATTTTGTGCCGGGCTCGGTTGAGTTCGGTGATTTCGACCCCACCGCCACCTCAATCGCCATAGGGCTTCTTGGACCAGCTGCACCTTCTGCCCCCGGCCGAAACGCACAACACCTTTGATAAATACCTCGCAGGCTTCCGGGAGCGGGCCGGCGGCACCATGGACTGGAACAATTACACTGCCTATGAGATCCGCATCATCGGGGCGCTGGTGCGGCTGGGCAGGCGGCATGAGGCCCTGGAACTGGCGGCATTCATGCTCACTGACCAGCGCATCCCGCCCTGGAACCAGTGGCCGGAAATTACCTGGCGCGATCCAGCAGAGCCCCAGCTTTATCGGCGACCTGCCCCATACCTGGATCAGCGCGGAGTATATCCTGTCCGTCTGCAGCATGTTCGCCTATGAGCGCGAGGCAGACCGGTCAATTGGTCCTGGCTGCGGGGATTTCACCGGAGTGGCTCAAGGATGGATTTGAAGTGGCGATTGAGGGCCTTGCAACCTATTACGGAAAGCTCTCATACACACTGCGCCTTGAGGATTCTGACACCCTGCACTTCAATCTTCGGGAAGGAATCAGCGTGCCGCCGGGAGGAATTGTGGTGAAGCCGCCGTTACCACTGCCCATCAGGGAGGTCGAGGTCAACGGCCGGGCGACTGAAGTTTTACCGATGCAAGCTTCACCTTTGATGAATGCCCGGCAGCGGTAGTAGTAAGGTTTTAGCATCTGATGGAACTCTTTTACTGTTCGATGTTGGGTGTTGAAAGTTGAAAGTTCGACGTCTGTTTTGTCTTGTTTAGACAACCTAACTTCGAACGTCCAACATCGAACTTCCAACGTTCAACTTTTTGAAAATCACCAATTCAGGTTCATTGCCGTCCAGCGCATCAACCCAGGTACACCTGAAGCCGGTTGATATCCGCGGTGAGATGTTCCCGGATCTCCTCCAGGGAAATCCTGGCAGCCCCGGTGCGATAGGGTTAGCACTGCGGGTAAAGGGCAGATCGCAACCGTTTAGGCTCACCCTTGAGGGTCCGCAGCCTGCACCGCTGCTATGGTAGGTCACGTCAAACAGGCCGTCCCTCAGCTGCATCCTCACCCGCAATCCATCAAGAGACGTCGGGATCACCGGGTCAACCACCAGATCCGATTTCCCCTGGAGAAAACCAAAAAGACAGCGCATGATGAGCCCGGTTGCAATGCCCGCCCCGCTTGAATACACCCGCCAGCCCCCCTCAAGCGGAACCTCGCCTTTCATTACCCTCTCATACTCGTCATATGCCTGGTAGCGGTCGGCAAAAGCCGCATCGGAGCTTGAGTAATAGCAGTTGGCCTGGCGAAGGGTCGCGGCGGGAGCACCAGCTCGTGAATGCCGATGGGGTTGGCCTGGCACAGGGCCTGGAAAAAACCGTCGGCATCGCCGTAATGCGCCAGCGCTTCCGCATAGCGCAGATGGGCATGGGTGTACATGAGGCCGTTTTCCCGGCCGAAGAAGGCAGTGCTTTCCGCGCGCTGGAAATAGCGCTGTGGGCCGCCCTGGTATTTCATCGGGCGGTCAAACAGCCGGGCGCCGTCGGGACCGAGCAGGTGCTCCCTGATGAGCTGCAAGATGCCTGCGCGCCTGCTCCGGGGTGAGCAGATCATTGATGATGGCGTGGATCATGGGCAGCAGGCTGTAGGAAAGCCCGGTGGTCCGGTCGCGGGGATGCAGCAGATATTCGATGTCCCCGTCCTCATGGAAATAGGCAAACCCGGCCAGGACTTCATCAACCATCAGCAAGCGCCTGAAATCCTCGCGTGACCCCGGCTGCCATGGCCTCAAATCGGCTGCAGCGTCCTCACGGCCCAGCCCGCGCAAAGCCGCAGCCAGCGCGGTCAGGGTCTGGTAGTGGAGCGTCACCGTCCAGGCGCTGCACAAGTGCTCGCGCATGGCGGGCTGCACCGGCTGCAGCGAGTCGTTCCAGTCGCCGTGGCCGTAAGCCGCCAGGCGGGTGCCGGGAATGACCCGGCGCGCCGATCACCGCAAGGGCGCGCTCCACATGCTGCCACACTGTCGCCCGCTCGGCCTTCTCGTCACCCTCCGGATGAAAGAACGCCACCTTTTCGTCAAGCAGGCCCGCATCCCCGGAAGCCATCAGATACTGGGCCAGGGCCAGCACCGGCCAGAACACGATGTCGCCGTGGGAGTCGCCCGGCCGGATGTTCCGCTCCCGGTCAAAAAACATGAACCACTGCGGCCAGTCGCCGTCGGGGTTCTGGGTCCTGAACACGCGGATCAGAAGATCCCGCACCGGCTCGAAACGGCCAAGGGCCAGCAGCATTTCCACCGGCCCCTGGCAGACATCGCGGGTGCCCCAGCCGCCCCCGGAATACTGCTCCAGCCCGCGCGGGGCAAGATAATGGATGAGGGCATTCTGGATGAACCAGGGCAGGATTTCGCCAATGCGTGCCGCAGCGCTCGCCAGGGGACTTGCCTGCAGGCGGATGCGACAGCTGAGCACGCGGTGACTGCGTTCCAGAAGCCGTTCTGCTGCCGGACGCCGGCATGTCCTCCGTCCTTCGGGAATCAGGCAGCCCGTGATATCTGAACCCGACGACAGCGCAGGCGCGGTGACCATGCAGAGATACGGCTGGTTGCGGGAGCGGCCGTCGGCAAAGAGCAGTCGTCCCGCCCGATCCGCTCGATGACCGTGCCCGGTAGACGGTTAATGCGGAATCCGCCTTCCGGAAAGCGCCGGCCCACATCGCAATCGGGCACGGCGCGAACAAAGATGCCTTCATGGTCCTCCTCGTAGTTGCACCGGCACCGCATCGCTGCCGTCATCCCCGTTGATGGCCACATGGTTGGACAGGAGAAAGCGCACGGGCTTGCCCGGAAAGCACCTCGACGGCAAGGTCAAGCTACGTGGCGGTCAGTCGGGCGCGCGTGCTGCGAACCTCGATCAGCCCGCCGCGATGCTTGTAAATCCAGCGGCAGCCGTCGGGCGCCATCTCAAAGGCGGAGGCACGTCGAGCAGATGCCAGCCCCGTCAAGCTCCACGAAGAGGCGCTGGCCGTTTGCGCAAAAGGCCCAGATAGCTGTGGGTGGTGGAGAGGAAGCGGTTGATGTTCACATGGCCCTGGGTCACCATGGAGTGGAATACGCCGGCCATCCAGGCGGTGGAGGTCAGAGCTGCCTCGTCCGGGGTCAAGCGCTCGCCGGTGCGCAGGATGTGGCCGTGGGGCCGCAGCACCTGTAGCTCCTTGGCTTTGAGCACCACATGCCGGTTCGCTCGCCGGTGAAAAAAGACAGCAGTCTGCCGTCCTCCCGCTCCTCATCGTCGGCGCTCGCCGCCGAACAGGTCGGTTGATTTCGGTCTCGGTCAGCTCAAGTGCTTCCAGCAAGCGGCGCGGTGCTGAAAAGACTCGCCGCGGCGCGCTCGCCGGTAGACGTTCCGGCTCCCTGTGCGGCAGCTGCTTCGGGCAAGGCCAGGCCCTGTCGACAAAGACGAGATCAGCCGCAGAGGTTGCTGCCGGATGATGCTCTTCAAACCAGCCGAAAAAGCCGCGTTCCGCTGCTGCGCCCGGCTCAGTCGCACCGGGGCATCCTGGATCGCGACCATGGAGTGCTCGTGCTGCAGGCGGCATCCGGGCAGCCCTCGTGAGGCCCACGGGCGGCCGGCCCGCCCGGGTCGCCAGACCGTAAAACTGGAGCGCGTCGGTGGCATAGCTGACGCCTCCGCCAGGGCGCCGATCACGGTCCAGGGATTGCGTCCGCCCATGGACAGATTCTGCCGCGACGCCAGCACCATGCCCCGTTCTGCGGATGGAAGAGCGGCGTGTGGTCGACATAGTGGCTGACATAATACTCGTTCAGCCGCACCGCGCCGTAATGGGCAAGCGCCAGATCCTGGGCGTAGATGAGATCCAGTGTCTCGGCTGCGTTGCCGGTATTCTCCAGCGCCACATGCCAGAACCAGGCCGGGGCGGCCTCAGCCAGGACCAGCGAAACGCGGAAGCGAATCCCCTGCCACTCCCCTCGCGGTCATGGACCGCTTGCTCAACGCCGATGGCGGCGGGGCTGCGCGGCCCGAGCAGCGGTATGGCCTCAATCGATTCCCCGTGCCGGCGCAGATAAATGTTGGCAGGCCCGCCTTCCATCTCGGTGCCGAGGAAGAGGTTGAGCATGATGTCGCGGTAGTCCATGCGCCGGATGGAGCCGTTGGCGTTGACCTGCACGCTCAGGCCGGAAGGGCTTTCAAGCTGAAAAGGGAACGTGATGGAAGGCTGTTTCCGGGTATGCATGCATGAGCCCCCTGGCCTGGGATCACCGAAGGAAAGATAACAGGCGAGCAACTGGGCCGGCGCGCGTGAAATTCATTCGCGCCGGAGAAGCAGGCCATAGTCTGGATGTGTCCAGAACTATAAGTAAAAGCCCCAGCCGTGTCAACGGCATTATCACCATACTGACTGAACTCACCGAAGAGCTGTGACCATGGCATTCCCGGGAGATTTCATCTGGGGGGCGGCCGCCTCCGCCTATCAAATCGAGGGCGCCGCATGTGAAGACGGCAGGGGACCGTCAATCTGGGACATGTTCTGCCGGAAACCGGGAGCGGTGCACCGGGGAGAGAGCGGCGACAGAGCATGCGACCATTACCACCGCTATGATGAAGATGTTTCTCTCATGCAGGATCTCGGCATCAGGGCCTACCGATTCTCCATCGCGTGGCCCCGGGTGATGCCGCGGGGGAAGGGTGCGGTCAACAGTGCGGGGCTTGATTTCTACGACCGCCTCACCGACAGGCTGCTCGGGACCGGCATAACCCCTTTTGCCACGCTCTACCACTGGGACTATCCTTTGAAGTTGTATGAAGCGGGTGGATGGCTGAAGCGGGAAAGTTCAGACTGGTTTGCCGACTACGTTGCGGCGGTTGTCAAGCGGCTGTCAGATCGGGTCAGACACTGGTTTACCTTCAACGAACCGCAGATCTTTGTGGGAATGGGGTATCAGCATGGCACCCATGCCCCGGGAGACCAGCTGGCGTTCACCGAGGTGCTTGCCATCGCCCACAACGTCCTGCTTGCCCACGGCAAGGCTGTGCAAACCATTCGCAACCTCTCCACAACAGCGCCCAGCGTCGGCTACGCGGTAGCCGCCAATGAGGTCGCGGTACCCGCATCCGACGGCGACGATGACGTGAGGGCGGCCCGCGAGGCATTTTTCAGCATTGTCAAGACGGATTGCCGCAATAGCACCTGGTGGATCGACCCGGTTGTCTTCGGCCGCTACCCGGAAGACGGCATTGAATGTTTTGCCCGATCGATGCCTTCCGTTGGCAGCAATGACATGAGCATTATATGCCAGCCTTTGGATTTTCTGGGGATCAATGTTTACTTCGGCAAATACTATCGCGCCGGGAGAAACGGCTCTCCCGAGGAGGTTGCGCCGCCGCCCGGTCAGCTCTGCACCGCTTCCGGCTGGCCGATCGTACCGGAATCACTATACTGGGCACCTAAATTTTATGGCGAGCGGTATAAGCTTCCGCTATTCATCTCGGAAAACGGCATGGCCCGCAAGGACTTGCTGGACAACGACGGAGGGGTACACGATCCGGAACGCATCCATTTTTTGCGCGGCTACTTGAGGGAACTCAGGCGTGCATGTGCGGAGGGCATTGACGTGCGCGGTTATTTTCTCTGGTCGATTCTGGACAACTTTGAATGGGCGGCGGGTTACAGCCAGCGGTTCGGGATCGTCTACGTGGATTATCCAACCGGGAAGCGGATCCTGAAGGATTCCGCACGATGGTATAAGGAGGTTATTGCTTCAAAGGGTGCGGTCTTATGAAGAGAGAGTGACTTCAGGTGCAGCGGGAGTGCTTGCGGGCTAAGCGGTCGCTTCATTTACTTTTTGAACTGGCCCAAAATATCCATTTCCTTGCTCACCCCCACAGCCCACTGATCCCAGGTGCTAATCAGGGTATTTAATATGTCATTCACATCCTGGACGGTGGCGAGGGTGATTTCATTACCATCCTGCCGGTTAAGCTCCTTCAAGGCCTCCTCCAAATTGCTCATGAGGCGATTGATGGCCCTGGTCTTCTTTATGCATAGATCGACCAGCTGAATAAACTCCTGCTGCGGATCTTTACCCCTGCCTTCCATGACACCATCCTCCCGGACCTCTGTTCATTTCCTATAGCACAGAAAATCAGGCAGGTAAAGGAGAAGATCTACGGTTTTAGGTACACCGCAATGACGAAAGATGAGCGTAACGCAGCAGATGGGCGTTTTTCAACAACCTGCTAAAGTTCGGATATCATTGAGATGGAACTCAGGGACTCAACGAAATCGACATAATGTCTGCCATCCTCCCCCGGCCAACCGCCATCCTGGCAACAGCCCCCGGCATTTAAATCAGCCGGCTCTAGTATTAAATGCAGGTCTTTTTTCACGCTGAGGTAGGCTGCTATTCTTTTACCGCAGCCCTCGATAACCACATGGTGCACTCCTTCGGGAACGCCCATAAACCCGGTGGCGGTCCCGCACGCGAGGGGCTCGCTGTGCGTCTTCTCTCCCAGCGTCCAGCTGATTGAACTGCAATCGGCCCTGGTGTAAAGCCACACCGTATGATGGCGAACAGCGCCGTCGGCCGTTCCATAGCTTTCCACATATCCTTCGGTGATGCCGCTCCCTCCATGAAGGGCAACCTCGTGAAAGCCGTGAGCGCTTTTGAAGGGCGCGCACGTATAGAGCATGATGAACAGCATAAAACATATTCTCTTCATGGATCACCTCCGCAGCTGAACACAGTATCAAAAAAGGTCCTCGTTTTTCCCGAGCTGTTCATTCCGGATAAAAAGACTTTACCATGGGCATGCGTCAGGTGCGGTCAAAAGAAAATAAAAATTTCTCGCGGGAGAGGTAAATCTTTTAGCTGAATGAAAAGAACGTGTACATTTCAGGCGCTTTCGGGCCCGCGAGGAAATTAAATTCACCTTCCTCCCTAACAGACAAAAAATATTCTTTGTGACTGCTGCAAAAAGTGATAAAACTGATGCTGACCCATTGCTCGTAATGAGCAGCGCGCATTGCAACCTCTTGAACTCTTACTAAAGGAGAACATCATGATGGGTATGAACAAGGTGTCCATTATCTTTGGCTGCACGATGCTGATGTTGAGCCTGAGCATTTCAAACGGTGCATATGGCGAGGAAGCAAAGGATCCGGCCGTCCCGGAGGCACAACCGATTGACGCAAATGCGGCACTTAACGAGAACCATCCGGCCATAGAAGAAGGGGTCACCTGCAACGACTGCCATGAGCTCAAGCTAGACGCCAAGACCACCGCAACCGAAGCCTGGCTGACCGGGGAGTACCTGAAATGGAAGGCGGGCGAAGGAGTGATGCAGAAAGAAAAAGTGTGGGAACGCGTTGTGGAAATGTTCAAGCAGAAAGGCTTTAAAAGAACCATGGTGCTTGCCACTTCGATGAACAACCGGCCCACGACGACCACCGCAGAGTTCGCCCTGGATCCCGCGAAGAAAGTCCTCTACGGGCTGCATGAAAAAAGCACCGCAAAGCTCCTGCATATCAGGAACAATCCCTTCGTGAGTCTCAACTGGCACCGCGAGTTTGATGACAATTTCGCCAACACCCTCTGCATCCAGGTGTTGGGTAAGGCAGAGCTTCTCGACGCTTCAAAAAAAGAATTTGAAGAAGGCCTCAGCGTTTATCCCTTCCAGTATGGGGCTGCCGCCAGAAAGCTTTCCGTTGAGCAGTGGAAGGCCATCATACAAAAAGAAATGATCATGACCAAAATCACCATCGACCAGGTCATCCTGGTTGACGGCAGCCTTGCCGGCACAGAATACAGAACATCGCAGCGCTGGACGAGGAGGTAATAACATGAATGATGAAAAGAAGTATACCATCAGGTTTAACCAGATCGTGCGCGAAGAAATGAGCAAGGCCTTCGAGCTTCAACAACTGCCGATGAATCCGGATTTCAAGCTCATGCGTTCCACCGAAAAGAGCAAAGGAGCGGTCATTAAGAGTGAGCATCTTTCCTGCCCCAAAACCGGAGGAATTCGCATGGGAGAAATGGACTATGCGGGTTCGATGATTGTCCATTTCGGAAGCATTCCTCCGGGCACAGCATATGACTTCCCCATATTCGGATTCACCTTCGTGTATGCAAGCAAATTCTTGATTGCGGTGCTTGATCTGCATCCAGTTTCAAAGGACAGGGAATACATGGGCAAATACATTGAGCCGCTCAAGGATATTCCGGGACGATACAGCTACATTCCCCAGGCGGAGGGCGGCCGGCGCGAGGTGCATGATTGGGCAAAGCGGTACGACTCCGGGTATGCGCTCTACCGCTGGTGCGACGGTCAATATCTTCCTGACGTTGAAAAGGCGTTCAAGGATTACCTTGCGGTGTTCTGCGATTGTATCAAAAAAGCAGAACCGGTTACTGACCGGGCGGTGCTGGCCCTCCGGGAAAAATACCTGGAGGATTACCGGTACGACTATGCCTACAAGGATCCCGGCAGTTCACCCCTGAAAAGCTACTTCGGCGAGGAGCGGGGAGAGCGGTTCATGAAGGAGTTCCTGTTCGCCCCGTAATCCTTGTTGGGCAGCGCATCACGGGCCGGGCCGGGAAAATGATACGCTATAGAGCTGCGCATCAGAGATTCGAAGCAGGTGCAGGGGAGTTGAGGTATGGAACAGTCGTGCGGCTGGACAGGAAAATTTTTGAGGGTGGACCTCTCGTCAGGTGAGGCGGTCACGGTGCCAAGCCTGGATTATGCCCATACCTTCATCGGGGGAAGGATGCTCGCCGCCCGCCTTTACTGGGATGAGGTATCACACCGCACGGGCGCTCTGGAGCCTGACAACTGTCTGCTGATCATACCCGGACCGCTCACGGGAACACCGGCAACTGCCTGCTCCCGCTGGGTCATGAGCGCCACGTCTCCCCTCTCCTATCCGGACCAGTACGGGTTCGGCAACGGGGGCGGTTTTTTCGGCGCCGGCCTGAAGCATGCCGGCTATGATGGACTGATCATCACCGGAAAGGCAGTCGATCTTTCCTGCCTCAGCATAGAGCATGAGCAAGTGACCATTACAGGCGCCAGGGGCCTGCAGGGGCTTACCACCGATGAAACCATGGCGCGATTAAAGGAGGCTTACGGCAGCAGCGTCCGGGTTGTCTGCATCGGACCTGCCGGTGAGCGGATGATACGCTTTGCCATTGCCGCGACCGACCAGGGAGGCGGTCTTTCCAACGGCATGGGCGCCGTTATGGGCTCAAAAAATCTGAAGGCGATAGTCGTGAAAGGCGGCGGAAAGGTCTCCGTGGCCCATCCGGAAGGGGTACGCGAGGTAAACCGGCAGGCGGCTTTTCTGCGCAAGGGACTGAACGAGAGCGTTTTTATGACCGAACCCATGCTGGAAGGCATCGACAGGGTCAAGGCCGCGCCCTGCTACAGCTGCCCCGCCGCATGCAGCAGATCGCATTATAAGCACACCACGGGACTGGTTGAGGTACGGAAGGGCTGCGCCTCTTCTTACTTTTATACCCCCTGGGATCAAATGTATCACGGCAAAGCCACCGAAAACCCCTTCCTGGCCACCTCGCTCTGCAACCGCTATGGAGTGTGCACCGGAGAAGTGACCAACCTCATTCACTGGCTCCATGAGTGTTTTCAGAAGGGCGTGCTGGACGAAAAAGAAACCGGCCTTCCCCTCTCGAAAATCGGCAGCATCGAGTTTATCAATCTCCTGATCGGACAGATTGTTAACCGGAAAGGCTTCGGCGAACTGCTTGCCCAGGGAACCCGCAGGGCTTCGCGGGAGCTGGGAAAAGACGCGGAAGCGCTGGCCCTGGCACGGGTCACTCCCTCCGGATACGTGAATGACTCCTACGGCGCCCGGGTGTTTTTGATAACCTCGCTCTTTTACGCAACCGAACCCAGGAATCCCATTGTGCAGCTCCACGAGGTAAATTTTATGCTCCTGAAGTGGGCGCTCTGGCATACGACCGGCGGGGCCATGTCTCCCATAACCACCGATGATCTGCGAAGGATAGCCAAACGCGCCTGGGGCAGCGAGGAGGCAGTCGATTTTTCCACTTATGAGGGCAAGGCACAGGCAGCGTTCATCATTCAGAACCGCCAGCACGCCAAGGAATGCATGGTGGCCTGCGACCGATATTATCCCATACTCGACACGGACCAGAAGGAGGATCATCTGGGAGATCCCACGCTGGTACCCAGGCTTTTTGAAGCGGTAACCGGGAGAGAGCTGAGCGAGCATGACTACCTGGCTCTTGGCGAGCGCTCCGTTAATCTCCAGCGCGCAATCATGGGAAGGGAAGGAAGGGCAGGCAAGGAAGCGGATGCCCTGGGTGAGTTCAATTTTACAGAGCCGCTGGCAGCATCGGAAGGCGTGTTCGGCATGTTCAATCCCGATCTGGAATTGCCGGGAAAAGGGGATGCGATCATATCCCGCAAGGGCATGACCCTTGATCGACAGGCCTTTAAGCGGATGAAAGACGACTATTACCGGATGCGGGGCTGGGACCCGGCGAGCGGCCTGCAGACACGACAGTGCCTGGAGAAACTCGGCTTGGGATTTTTGTGCGAGGAAATGGAAAAAGCGGGTTTGCTTTCTGCTGGAAGATGAAGGGAGAATGTATCAAGGGAGGACAGCATGACCCTACATGGCCTCATCAGCACATTGAAAGAAGACCTCAAGATAAAAAAGGAGATTATTGCCGTCAAGACGATGCAGCAGGCGCCCGCCGATGTGCCGCACTACCGGGGACAGGCCACGCCGGGCATGTGCGCTTTGGTGGGAGAGATTCTCAAGAGCGGAGCCGAATGGTACGCGACGAAGGAAAACCTGGGGTGTTTTGAGGCATTAACCGGCACCGGCACCTGCCAAAACATGCCGCGGGATGAGTACCTTGAGTTCATGATTGAGCAAAATCAAGCCTACCCCATGCATCGGGATGCGGCGACGTTAAAGGCATATTACAACAGGGTGGATGATTTTTTCCGGCACCCGAAGGTAGACGGGACGGGCATAGCCGTCGGTCCCCTGGCCGCAATCGCCGATCCCGACCTGGTATTGCTGTTTGTCACTCCGCACCAGGCTGATATCCTGAACCGCTGCCGCGCCTACCTGGGAGATTTCACCAGGGGCTTCGGGGGCATGGGCGGCTGCATCTTCACCATACGCTATTCATTCCTGACAGGAGATCCTTCCTTTTCAACCAGCGACACTGCCTGGAGAACCTTTGCCGGTCTGGACGAGCACGAATTAACCTACACCTTTCCCTATGCCAAACTGCTGGCGATTGCCGACCGGATAAAACCAACCGCTGACTATGTCAACAATTTTAAAAACATGTTCTGAGAAAGAGGATTTATAATCTCTAGCCAAAGATATTTGAAATCTCGGTAGGAGCGCCTTCAGGCGCGATGCATTCGCGGCTTAAAGCCGCTCCTACCGGTTATAAATATTTCTGAGAGAGGAATTCTCAGATTTGAGCCCGTAAGAATCTAACAGGCTGTTGAAAAAGTAGTGGCATAGGCTGAATAGTATGTGGCTCAAGGGGAGGGGCTTTTGAGCCACGAATCAGCTGGGTGTTTTTCAACAACCTCTTAGAGCTGTGCCGCATCACCCGGCGGATTCCCTTCCCTGTCCCAGCCGCGCAGTGCGTAGTATTCGTCGAGCATTTTATCCAGCCCTTCCACCTTCATGCCCGCGGCCACCCCTTCAGGCAGCGGTTCATTCAAAAGCCGCGGCGGCAGCGTGTCATCCTTCCGGGAAAATCCCTCCCGCAGGTTGAACATCCGCTCCAGGGTAATGGTCCGCCGTGCGGCCTCTCTTACCTGCTCCGCGGTGTATTCCTTCCCTACCACGGCAGACAACAACTCCGGCACCAGCTCCACCGGCATAAAATTAAAGCTGCACTCGCAGAGCATGTCGTAAATGCAGGCATTTTCAGACAGATAGGCCGCGCGCTCCGCTTTACCTTCGTGGGTATAAAGATTGACATCCGACATGAAAAATTCAACGATCATGTACCCGCCCCGGCCATGTTCTCCGCCCCGCGGGGCGATGGCGTAGGAAAGCGCCTGACCGAAGACCGCCCTGGGGTCGTACGCCGCCAGCTCGAGCCCCTTAACATGCATGGCAAAAGTCTCTGATCCGGGTATCTGCTGTGATAGGCGGGCCACTCCCAGGGCCAGCCGATCGCCGATCCCCTCCCGCCGGGCAATCATTTCGATCAACTTCAGCACCGCTTCGCCGTTCCCCCAGGTGAGCGGGATCCCGCCGGTATCGGCATCGGTAAGCATTCCCTTCTCGTAGCATTCCATGGCAAAACCGATCGCGTTTCCGGTTGAAATGGTGTCCAGCCCCAGTTCATCACACAAGCCGTTTGCCACAATAACCGTATCGAGATCACCGATCATCAGGTTCGCGCCGAGCATTACTACCGACTCGTATTCGGGGCCTTCGCTTCTGGTGCCGGCATATGCACCTTCCTTGACCTCCGCTATGAGGGAACACCCCACCGGGCAGGAAGCGCAGGCTACCCCCTTCACCTTTCGATTCTCGGCAATGTAGCTGCCGGAAATCTCCTCCGCCCTTTCGAACACCCCGGTCTGAAAATTCCTGGTGGGAAGCCCGCCCATGGCATTGACCACGCTCACCATTCCCGCCGTCCCGTTGATCTGCATTCCCCCCACGCTGGGGTTTGCTTCCTGGTCCTCCCGGAACTTTTTTACCGCGGTTTCAAAGGCCTCTTTATCCGCTATGGGCGGCCGCTTATCGCCCGATACGGCTATGGCTTTAAGATTTTTTGACCCCATCACCGCACCAACGCCGCCGCGCGACGCAGTGCGCGTTTCGGAAACAACCGCCGCGTACAAAACCCCTCTTTCTCCCGCCGGGCCGATACAGGCAACGCGGCACTTGTCTCCCGCCTTTTTTTTGACGGCCTCCTCGGCTGCGGCGGTTCTCAAACCCCACTCGTCCTTTGCGGAATTAAAAACAACACCATCGGGCGTGATATGAAGCCAAACCGGCTGAGGAGACACCCCGCTGATTACCAGGCCGTCAAACCCGGTTCGCTTCAGCGCATTGGGAAACGAGCCCCCCATGCTTGCCGGATTGATCGCGTTACTTAAGGGAGACTTGCATATGAACACCACCCGCGAACTGCCGGGGGTGTTGGTGCCGGTAATTGGCCCCGTGAAAATGACCAGGTGACTCTCCGGTGACAGGGGATCTGTTTTCCCTTTCTGCCGGTCAAAGAGCAGCCTGGTACCAATGCCTCTTCCCCCTATATATTTTGACGTTAGCTCTTCCGGAAGCGATTCCGTCTTCCAGCTCTCGTCGGTCAGATTAATAGACAGATATCTCCCGTGGTAACCTCCCTGTGTCATTGTCTTCCTCCTTATGTTATCCCTTGAGTCTCTTGACCAGTTCCGCAACCCGCTTCCCCAGTTTCTGGCCGTTCACGGAAGCTTTGTCATCCGGTTCCCCGACGCAGGAGGTGCCGTAATGGCCGGTGGCATCAAGCGGGTCGCCGACAATGATCATGCCGCTGATCAGCATGGCCTGGATGATCGACAGCAGGGTGGTTTCCTTACCGCCCGAGGCATCGCCGGAGGTGGCAAAGGCAGCCCCGATTTTGTTCTCCATTTCACTGCGCACAACCACCGAATCGTCAAACACCGCTTTCAACTGGGCGGCCATGGCCCCGTAATAGACCGGAGAGCCTGCAATAATGCCGTCGGAGGCTACCAGATCTTCATTGCTAACATCGCTCGCCGATTTCACCATGCATTTTACTCCGCCGGATTCCTTTACCCCCTTTGCAATCGCCTCCGCCAGTTTTTTTGTATTGCCCGAAGCCGAATAGTACATTACCAGTACCTGCATACGCATACCTCCCTCATAAGATGAGCCTGTTTTGACTGGGGTGAGTTACATCGCTTTTCCCATACCACAGGGGAATATTTTAAGCAAGGTCATGGTTGCTGTGCCTTCTCCTCCTCTTGAACCATCTTTCTATATTTCTCATGGATCATGCTTTGATCAAATTTCCAGAACTCATCAAGCATCGCACGTTGCTCCTGAACTGAAAAATATTTCATGACCGGAAGAAAAAATTCTTTATCTTCTTTCTCAATATGCATGGGATAAAACGTGACCAGCTTCTCCAGCTCGTAGGTCATATCTTTTAAAGCATCCCTGTCTCCCTGGGCATACCGGCTATTTGCAGCATCAAGCTTCGTCACCGCCTGCCGAGCCCATATATGTTCCTGTATCAGGCGCTCCATCATTATCTTGTCTTCAGCTGACAGCTCTTTCATCGAAAGATCTCTGAAGAATATTTCTTCCTCCTTGCCATGGTGGGTTCTATCCGCATATATCCTGAAAAAGTCCACCCCCGCGTTAATCAGGTCTGTGTTGACCTCCATCTTTTTCTTCATGGTCTCCAGCGCCCCGCCCAGCAGGGTAACCATGCGTTCAATAAGCCGGTGCTCAATCATCAACGGACCTATGGGTTTCATGCAACGCTCCTGTACCACGCAAAGGCTAATCTTTGAATATCCCTTCTACTTAAATTAAGCTAATACATCGCGGCAATTTTATCAAGCAAAGCTAATCATTTTGATTTTAATAATATTTATGTCTGAGGATAAAAACCCTTCTTTTTTCTGTGCCGAGGCACATCCCTACTCAAAAAATACCGTCTTTTTTGCTCAAAAATACTATTTTGTACCCATTGGCTAAAATCCCATGTTCATTTATGGTGAGCACATTAATATGGCAGGTTCCTCATCATTCCTCATGGCAATTAAACCTTTCAACCCGGAGGCAAAGATATATGGCAAGGAAGCCGGTTTTAATAAATGAGGGGTACCAGCATGCCGGTGCGGACAATGAGGATGACTCTGTAAAGATAATCGCGGGAAACAGGTTCGATCCTGATGAGTTTGAGGAAACTGAGGAAACTCATGATGGCAGGTACCGCGAGCTTCAACACCTGATGCCCCTGAATAAAGGGGAAAGTGACGATCCGGAGGAGGATCTGGACTATGATGCCCTGGGAGAAACAGTTGATCCGGTAAAAATATATTTTAAAGAACTCGGGCCCCTGTCGCTGCTCAAACAGAACCAGGAGGTTGAGATAGCCAAATGCATAGAAGAAAGCATGCAGGAGATTACAAGGCTGCTGCTAACCATACCACTTGCCATCAAAGAGATTTTAAGGATAGGGGACGATCTGAAGGCAAATAAGATCTCCGTGCGGGATGTTATATCAGATTTTAATTATGAGGAGCTCTGCAGCCATGAAGATCGCTATACCAGAAAGACACTTTCTGTCATGGCAAAAATCAGGGAGAACGAAAATAGAAAGTCCCGATTGCAGGAGCAGATTGCACGGAAAGGAACACCCGCGCATAAAAAGAAGGCGCTTAAAAAAAGCATCGATCAGCTTTCTGACATGTCATGTAAGCTGGTTAATGAGCTCAATCTGAGCAACATACAAATCGATAAAATTGTCCATTCAGTAAAAAATCTTTTTAAGCAACTGATAAATAATGAAGAAGCACTGCATCAATGTTTAAGAAAATCAAACCTTCCGCTCAAGGAACTCACAAAGCTCTCCCGTTCGAGCAATAACAATGACTACCCATTCAGAAAGCACGGTCTTTCTAAAAAAGAGCTGCCCGGCTGCATAAAAATTATCAAGAGGGCACAGGAGGCCATTAAGCAGATTTCAACCGAATCAACGGTTGATGCCGAAAAGCTGAAAAATACCGTCCGGGCTATTGAAGCATGTGAATTCAGGTATAAACTGGCCAAGGAAAAATTTGTAATGGCCAACCTAAAGCTGGTGGTAAGCGTGGCCAAGCGGTATCGAAATCGCGGGGTGCAGCTCCTGGATCTGATTCAGGAGGGCAATATCGGGCTTATGAAGGCAGTCGATAAGTTCAGGTATCAGAAGGGAAACAAGTTCAGCACCTATGCAATCTGGTGGATTCGCCAGTCAATCACCAGGGCGATTGCCGACCAGGCACGAACCATCAGAATCCCCGTACACATGATTGACGCCATCACCAGGGTTATAAAAACCTCAATCCGGATGGTTCAGGAGATGGGCGGAGAGCCGACCTCTGAGGAAATAGCCCGTAAAACAGCATTTCCGGTTGATAAAGTACAGAACCTACTTAATATCTTTACCGTGCCATTATCGCTGGGAACCCCGGTAGGAGACTGGGAGGGTGAGGGAAGCCTGCTCGATTTTATCGAAGACAAGAAGGTGTCATCCCCCGGAGATACAGCCATCAACCGATGCCTCTATGAGCACCTGCAGGAAGCCCTTTCCAGCTTGACTCCGATGGAGGAAAACATTATCAAGCTGAGGTTTGGCGTGGGGGAGAAAAAAGATCATACCCTGGAAGAAATCGGGCAGCGCTACGATCTCAGCCGCGAAAGAATCAGGCAGATCGAAGAAAGAGCCATCAAGAAACTGGCTCACCTGAACAACCGTGCAACGCTGGGTGCCTTTCTCTGAGCTGATGGGGAATGGCGATTAGCGCCGACGTTATGGTTCAAAAACAAGCAGGGGTGACAAGACGGTCGCCCCTGCACTTAATTAAAACTTGGATCCCCGCTTTCACGGGGAGGACAGCCACGGAAGGAAACAATGACATATCGTATTGCCAGGCTCCTGCGTTTCATCCCCCGTCAACATGGGGCTTTTCCTTCATGCGATACCAGCCGGCAGGGTCCTGGAAATATTCGAGCGCTTCCTGCAGCGATAAAAAGTGCTCCCGCTCAATGGACGCAAGCATGCCGTAAAATGCCTTCTCCAGAGGCTCGTCAGAATTTTCCTTAAGCTTCTCATAAAAGCTTACCCCACAGGCTTCAAAATCAACGGCAATTTTGACCGCATCTACGTCATCACGGTTGGCCGCGGGCGTGTCCTCAACCGACGCAAGCATGTCGCGCAATATGGACCGTATCTCGGTGTTCTTCACCGTGAGCGGGATGGTATCAGGCCATTTCCCTTCCTTCTTGAGTGATTCGTGCAGTGCAAGAATCCGCTTATAATGCTCGGCCTCATCGTTGGCCAGGGTTTCAAACATTGACCTGCCCAGAGGGCTGGTGGTTCTCACCGAGTGTTTCAGGTAAAAATCCCTCTCCCGGGACTCGTTGTTGAGGGCAACCTCCAGGGCTTTTATGCGTTCTTCCTTCGCCGCCTTCATGTTTTCTCCTCGCACGGGATGATGAGCTGATAGTGAAGTTGCCGGTCATTCAGGATACCTTCAGCTCCCTGCTGCTGTGCCGGCACGTCTTATCGGGGACTTGTATCTGCCCCGCTTGCATAAAGATCGCACCTGGTGAAATCAATTTCCTTGCCGCACCCCCGGCACGTGTGCTTCCTGTTAAATTCATCGGAGAATACCTCGTATTCCCTGCTGCAGTTTGGACACCTGCAATAAAAAGAGCTCAGATTCTTGAATTGTTCGTATCCCGGGCAATGCTGTGGTGTGGTCATGGTCCCTACCCTCCTTTCCGGTGATGCACTTCAAATATGCCCGCCATCTCCCTATATAATTTTTCAAAGGTGGTTTTCCGGGCCCCGAGCCGGATCATCTCATCAAGCGCTGTCTCGGCATCCCCGGGTTTAATATTCACAGCTTTCATGGCGTCGAGCAACAGTGTGGCTTTGTAACCGAATTTCAAGGCATCCAGGACCGTCCACTTGACACAATAGTCAGTGGCCAGTCCTCCGATAAAGAGCGAGGCTATACTGCGCTGCCTGAGCAGCCTGTCAAACCCGGTTTGATGTTCGTCATCAGCCTGAAAGGCGGAGTAGCTGTCTTCGCCGGAGGCCATTCCTTTTGAAAGAATTATCGACCCGGTGGGCAGTGTGAGCACGGGGTGAAATTGCGCTCCTTTTGTGCCCTGCACGCAATGCTCCGGCCAGGTCCCGCCGAATTCCTGAAAATGCTTTGTCTGCCTGGCGTGCCAGTCACGTGATGCAAAAACCGGTAAACCGCGACCGGAGAAGAGCTTTATATATTTGTTCAGTACCGGAATGATGATGTCACCTTCCGGTACCGCCAGTGTCCCTCCCGGGCAAAAATCGAGCTGTACATCGACGACTAGAAGCGCGCTCTTCAGATTCATAGTGGTGGCTGAGCCGGCATCCCCCGGCTGAACACTCAATACCGATCATGTTACGCAATCAGGTTGCCGTTTCACAAGGGTTGATAGTACCATGATACGCGTCATTTTTCCAGCAGAACCGACACCGGAGCCGCCTTTGTGATGGTATTGAACACCGGCGAATACTTCTGGGCCATCATAATTACTGTTTGTCAGCTTGAAACAGCGAAATAATGGATTTCACGAGCTCTATCAGTACGTTGCTGGTAAGAGAGCTTTTTGCCAGAAAGTAATCAGCCCCGGATTGAAGGGCAGCATCCTTATATTCCTTAATATTATAAAGGGTTAAAGCAACGATAATGGTCTCCGGATGGGTTTTTTTAATTTCTGTAACCAATGGCAGGCTGCTTCCATCAAGCATATTGGTATCCATAAAGATTAACTGCGGGGAAAACTGTTTTATTTTTTGGAGGGCTTGTCTCTTGTTGGCCGCCTCCTCTATGTTCAGGGAAGGAAAATGATTGATAAGGACTTCCCTGATCAACTGCCTGAAATCAGTATCATCTTCAACGATCAATACCCAGGCTATGCCTGCTTCCATCAGGGGATAACGTTTTACCCGGTTCATTTCCATGTGCTTTCTCATAACTGACCACTCCTTCATCTCACACAAGGGCTACAGACCATATAACTTCAGGGAAATTTCGCCCATTCCCGCAGCGCAGGTTGCAAAGCACTCCCCCCGTTCCGGACATGAATTTCTGTTTACAAATATACGCTAAGGTGATAGTCACTTGTATGGGGTGTAAACCCCATATTGAGCTTATTCACATAGTATTTTCAGGACGAAAACAGTAGTAAAAATGCAGTATGGACAGGCAAAAGCGCGTCTTTATAGCTGAAGACCATGCCATCCTGCGGGATGGGCTGCGGGCAATGCTGGCCTCTCTTCCGGACTATGAGATTATCGGCGAAGCAGAAGACGGCAGAGAAGCAATACGCGGGGTCCAGAGCAGTAAACCCGACCTGGTGATCCTGGATCTTTCGATGCCGAGAATGAACGGCATGGAGGCATTAAAAGAGATAAAAAAAATCTCGCCGGAGACAAAGGTATTGGTTCTGACCATTCACAGCAGTGATGAATATGTTCTGCCCGTTCTGAAGGCAGGCGCGGACGGCTATATGCTTAAATATGACACCCAGGCTGAATTGATGTCAGCCATTAAGAGCATACTGGCCGGCAAGCAATACCTGAGCCCCGGGGTTTCCAAACAGGTGATTGAAGGGTATCTGGAAGGAGGTGCGGCCCTAAAAAGCAAATCCTCCTGGGAAACGCTCACCAGGCGGGAGCGGGAAATCCTCAAGCTGATTGCCGAGGGATATAAGAACCGGGAGATTGCCGACTTTCTATGCATCAGCGAAAAAACCGTGGTCAAGCACCGGGCCAACCTTATGGAAAAACTGGATATACACAATGTATCATCGTTGACCGCGTATGCCGTCAGTAAAGGGCTGGTAACAAAAAATGAGTAGGGGTGACTAGCGGGTTGTTGAAAAAGTAGTTTTCCTCAGGCTGTTCAAAAACATCCAGATGCAAGGCACGCGAAATCCTGAGGAATGAAGCGTACATGAAAGTACGTTGCAATGACGAGGGATGAGCGTAACGCAGCAGATGGGTGTTTTTCAACAGCCTGCTAGTCACACGGCCATGAGGCCCTAATTATAGTTCCTGTTTCTTTATCAGACGTAATAACCAGAGACCCGCCTGATATTTCAGCGCGCTTCATCATGCTGAACAGCCCGAATCCTCTCTTCTGATTTTCAGGCAATAAAGCAGTATCCACATTGAACCCCCTGCCGTTATCCTTTACCATTAATGCCAGGATCTGGTTCTTTTTCTCAAGGGTAATGTTCACAAGATCCGCCTGACTGTGTTTTGCTACATTGTTGAGGCCTTCCTGCACTATGCGGTAGATAACTACCTTTAGATGTTCCGGCACATCATCCTCCGTGATGGCAAGTTCTTTTTTGATCCGGATATCGGAATAAACCGATTGAAATTCGCGGCAAAACCAGGAAACGGTGGCCATGATACCCAGGTCATCTAAAACTGAGGGATGTAACCCTTTCCCGATTCTGTCCACTTCCTCAATGGCACTTTGAATCCTCGGAATGAGATCCTGAAGAGATTTAATATAGTTTTTCCCTCCTGTTTTATCCGCTTGGTTAAGGCTGCACTCCACGGCAAATTTTAGGGCAGACATGGTTTGCCCGATGCTGTCATGCAGCTCCTGTGCGACTCTTTTTGTTTCCGTTTCCTGAGAAATAATGAGCTGGGTGGAAAGCGATTTCAGCTGCTGTTCCGACAGTTTTAACGCTTCCTCTGCCTGGTTGCGCTCCGTAATATCTATGCCCATCTCCATGATGAGCTGCGAGCCGTCGGCATCAGTAAACGGGAAATCATAGATATCGTAATCGCGGCCATCAGGCCCGTTCCACTCCCATTGATGGGGCGCATGGGTTTCAAGAACTTTGAATGTTTCGCAAATCTCGCAGGGCTCGGTTCTGCGGAACAGATACTCAAAGCAGCGCCGGCCGTGGTCATTGCCGAACCGCTCCCGGAAAAAGCGGTTGGCAAAGGCGACACGGTATTCCATGGTTAAAAGTATCACATAAGCCGGCAACATTTCCAGCACGTCAAAGAGTCGCTTCCGTTCTTTCTTCACCAATGCCGCGGCCTGCTCTCGCTCTCTTATTTCCTGTTTGAGGAGCGCGTGTGCCTGATTCATTTCTGCAAACCGCTTCCGCTGGCAGGCATACTGTATTGCACGGGTTAATTCATAGTGGTTGATATGCCCCTTGACCAGGTAATCCTGCGCACCCATTTCCACCGCTTTTGCGCCGGCAAATTCATCTTCGAATCCGGTCAGCACAATCACCGGCAGATTCGGCGCCGCCGCGATCACCCGCATGACGGTCTCCAGCCCCTGACTGTCGGGCAAGGTAAGATCAAGCAATACCGCGTCATATGATGATGCATCAAGACAGGTCAGGGCTTTTTCGAGACGTTCTTTGTGAGTCAGTTCGAACTTCACTGTTTTAGATTCCTTCAGCATCTCACCTATTAATCGGGAATCTGCGGGATTGTCTTCAACCAGTAAAATCTTGACAGGCGGTCCGATGCCTGCATTGTTCATACCGTTTTCTCCCTGTCCGGCAGCGTAAAGTAAAAGGTCGCGCCCTTTCCCTCTTCGCTTTCCATCCATATTTTGCCTTTATGCAGCTCCACGATTTTCATGCAGAGCGCCAGTCCTATTCCCGTACCGTCATATTCATCCCGACTGTGCAAACGCTGAAATATTTGAAATATCCTGTCTTTATATTGAGGATCAATGCCAATGCCGTTATCCCGGAATGAAAAGAGCCATTCACCATCCCTGTGTTCAGCTGCGATGCGTATCCTGGGTGTTTCGGCGCCGCGAAATTTGATGGCGTTACTTATCAGGTTTTGAAATAATTGTATCATCTGCGAGCCATTGCAGGTTACGGTCGGCAGGTCGCTGCTGGTTATAAGCGCATGATTTTCTTCAATAGCAACCCGCAGGTTGGTAATTGCCTGGTTAAGCAGGCGGTTGCAATCAACTGGTTCAAAGGGGATATGTGGCGCTCCCACGCGCGAATAAGTCAGCAGGTCATCAATCAGCTTCTGCATGCGCACCGCCCCATCCACTGCAAAATTGATGAATTCCCGGGCATCCTGGTCGAGCTTGTCTTTATAGCGCCTTTCCAAGAGCCTGGTAAAGCCTGCCACCATGCGCAAGGGTTCCTGCAAGTCATGCGAAGCAACATAGGCAAACTGCTGAAGCTCCTGATTTGAACGCTCGAGTTCGCGCGCTATTTGATTCAATTCATCGCGTGATGCTGTAATGTTTTTCAGATTTTCCGTCATGGCATCAAACGCGCGGGACAGCCGGCCTATTTCGTCTTCGGAAGAAATGCCTACCTGATAATCAAGGTTACCGCTTCCAACGATCTCCACACCTCTTTGTAACATTTGCATGGGACGGGAAATTGATTTGGAAACAAACAAAGCTGCCAGCATCCCCATGCCTGTTACAAGAATACCAACTAACAATGACCAATTTCTGACGGTAAAAACCGGCGCATAGGCTTCCTGACTGTCAATTTTTACCACCATCCCCCAGCGGGGAGCAGGGAGATATCTCCAGACAGCTAAAACCTTCTTATCCCGGTAATCGGTTGATTCACCAAAACCGTTTATTCCCTGGAGCGATTTCTGGGCGGGCAGCGCTATGGGGGATCCCATAGCTACTTTCTTTTTAAAAGCAGCCTGAGCATCGTGTCGCAGCGGATTTGCAAATGTCAGCTCATTGCCGGTTCTTAAGCATAATAATATTTCACCTGTTTTTCCCAAGGCTTCGTAGTTGGAGGTGAGTTTATAGATTGCCTGTGTATCAATCCTGAATACAACAGCCCCGATAATGTCTTGATTACGAAAAACAGGTGTAACCATTAAAATGGATGGTTCCCGGGAGGGAGGATACTTTCTGAACTTAAAATCAGATATTATTGTTCTCGGCGTTCGAAGAGTGCCCTTGAAGATCTCAGCCAGTTCCGAGTTTTTATAGGACCCCGTTATCAAATTGACTCCGCAATCAGCCTCATTGGATAGAGAGAAAACAATATCCCCGTTTAAAGATATGAGCATCAGATCTTTAAACTTGAATAATTTCTGGTAGTTCATTAAATGGGTTCTCAGTTCCGTATCCAGGGCATTATATTCCGGTGCATCCACTCCTTTGGCGGAATACTCGGGAAATTGGTTTAACGCACTTATAACAAAAGGCATGTTCGCAATTGCATGAACATTTTTTTCCACCTCTTGAAGATAGTGTTCAATTTCCAATATTTTGTTGTCTGCAATAATGATAAGTTTATCAGTTACTTCCCTTTCCAATATTCGTACGTAA
Organism: uncultured delta proteobacterium; assembly: GCA_963751515.1. Classification (GTDB taxonomy): domain Bacteria; phylum Desulfobacterota; class WTBG01; order WTBG01; family WTBG01; genus CAZWCD01. The sequence goes on along the minus strand of CAVVUR010000010.1, from coordinate 38,504 downwards.
TACTTATAATTTATATAACCAAAAATTGCCAATGGAACTACGATGGCCAATACAAACCAGAACAGAAGCTTCTTATACAATGTCGGATTTGTAATCATGCGCATATGTTCACATAGACCCGTAGAGACTTAAGATTAGTTGAAATAATCGGGAAGGAATTTTAACCGCTTCATATAAACAAGCGAGTCAATGTGCCGGGAAGAGGACCTGGTACCACAGGACAAACCCCTTGACAATAATACTATCAGTCTATAAAATCGCCCTAAGAAAAACAATGAATTAATTACACATGCTATCTCAATAAGGAGGCTGATATGGCAAAACATTTTTTTAAATCCTGTGCCGCAACGTTTACCGCCGTCTTTCTCATCATGCTGCTTGTTCCCGCAACGAGCAGCGCATACAAGACCATATCCGGTGCGTGCATTGAGAAAACCTGCGGGGAAGGAAACCTGCAGGGCAAGCGAATTTTAGTTACCTATGACACGAAGTACGGGTCGACCAGAACCATTGCAAACCAGATTCAGGATGTCCTGTGCGCATCCGGAGCCCAGGTTGATCTGACCCTTGTAGAAAGGATAGATGATATTTCAGAGTACGATGCGGTTTTCTTAGGCTCTGCCATTATAAGCGAATCGTGGCGCCCGGGTATGATGCGTTTCTTAAGGGCACAGGAGTCTGTTTTAGCAACCAAGCAGGTCGCGGTGTTTATAGTCTGTGGTCTGCTTGGGGAGGACACCGCCGAAAACCGTGATATAGCACAGCAGTACTATGTGGATAAAGTACTTGAAAAGTTTCCGCAGGTTGTTCCTGTCGGGAGCGCGGGATTATTTGCGGGTGTGATGGACTACAGTGTGCTGCAACCCGTTGATGAGTTCCTGGTAAGGGTTTTGTTCGGAAAATTTCTGCCCGAAGGTGATTATCGCAATTTCGACAAAGTCACCCAGTGGACTGACGACATATATGCTCTTATCGAGTAAATCAAGATAGCTTTTTCATACTGCCCACACCGATTGAGCGGAGGCATATGCGACTCCGCTCATTTTTTCGCGAACCGGTGGTATCTTGATAGAATATTCTGACCCGGCAAGGGCTCAAAGGAGAACTGCTTCATGAAATGGACCTTTACATCAGACCAGGTGGCGAAGGGTGAGGTTGATTACGGCCTTGAGGAATTCAGAAACGATTTATATCAGGAGGTAAGGGACAACTTTTCTGATTACAGCAAGGACAAACTGGAGGGCATGTTCAGGCTCGCCTATGACGTGTGTTACAGCGAGGCAACCTGGGGAAACCTGGACAGCATGCTTAATCACTACCGGGAGAAAGGCCTGCCGGTGGACATGAAGTATCTTGAGCTGATCCGGGACTCCAACCGCGACAACAGCGCCATGCTGAAAGCGGTGCTGGCGAGAGAGCTGGCAAAGCTCACGCAGCAGGGCCTCAGCGGAGAGGAAGCGCTTAAACGGCTGGAAGAGCGGCACTCGGACGTGGCATCCCGGCTGCCCGGGGCGAAATAAAACCGGCTGTCTGCCGGTGGTTACAGCTGTCGCTTCTCGAGCTGACTCACCATCTGAATTGCATCATTTCTGACTTTGATCAGGTCCTCCCGGTTAGGCCGGCCGCGGATGTCTCCCAGGCAGCCCTTGGTGCTTGCCTCAAGCGATCCGTGGAACTCGCCTACCACGTACCACTCCCCGGCTATGGTAAAGCCCAGGTGCTCGAAGAACTGCCCGGCGTAGAGCACCGGCGGTATGGCTTCGCGTATGCCGGTGTGAGGGCCGGAGTAGGTGCAAAAGATCAGTGCATTTTTACCCGGCAGCTTCGGGGCCCCTTCCTTCACGCGCCCCTGGTTGCGGTAGGCGTTGAATTTGCTTTTGATGAAGTCGTCCATGGGTTTGGGCACCCGCCACTGGTAGGAGGGAAAACCAATGCACACCAAATCGAAGGCATAAAAGTCCGCATCCTCAACGTCTTCCACCCGTTTGCAGGTCACATTCGCCCCGGCACTCCTGAAGCCTTCCTCCATCGCTAGAGCTACTTTCTCCGTGTTGCCGGATTTTGACCAGTAGATGATAATCGCATTCATCAGCAGCCTCCATGAAGGAAATGGCACGATAAGCGCCCATGCAGGGCATAGTTTATTATGAGCCCTCCGTCAACACACTTGCATAAAAAAGGGGAACGGCAAAACGGCTGCTCCCCATGCAGGTATGACTCGGGTGATGTGTCAAATACAAGAGATGACGCTACCGTCTTCAGTGGCACCCGTGACTGGCGCACGAATTTTCCACGGTTATCACCTCCAGCGCTCCCGCTTTGTATCGTTTCAACACCTCCTCGACGCTGCCGGCAACAGCCCGGTAGGTTTTAATCCCGCTCTCGTTGAGCATCATCACAGCCCGCGCGCCCATGCCGCCGCAAACGACCGCATGAACCACTCTTCCTGCCAGGGCCCGAACCGGCTGGCACATGCCATGCTGGTGATGCTGGTTGGTGTTGTCAATTATTTCCATGGTTCCATCTTCAATGTCGCAGATGGTGAAATAGGGCGCGCTTCCGAAATGCCCGTATACCTGGGCTGATGTTCCATCACTGGTCTCTGTCGGAATGCATATTTTCATACCGTTCTTAGCCTGATTATGTGCCATAGCAAAGTTTCCTCCCCGCCAAAAGTTTTAAGTTTTAACATTATGCTGTCCTATGGATATTGCTGCCGCTGCACTTCGGGCATTCCACCGGCCTGCCCGTGCCGTAACCCATGTGCCATTCATGGGCACATGCTTCACACATAAACGCCCTTTTTTCTGTCCCGGTATACACACCTCCTTCTATTTTTATCGCCTTCCCATTGATCAGCGCATCAGCCAGCTTTCCATGGGAAGACTTGATGATATTGCCGAATGTCTGCCGGGATATCTTCATCTTTTTCGCGGCATCTTCCTGATAGAACCCCTGCAAATCCGCAAGCCGTATGGCCTCAAATTCATCCACCGTCAGGACAACTTCCTGCAGGGCGCTGAGCGGAATACCCCGCGGCTTAAAATAATTGATTCCCGGCTCGCAGCCGATATGCCGGCACTTAAACGGTCTTGACATCTTTTTCCCTAATTATTGGCATATGCCAATAATTAACTTTTATTGACACCATTGTCAAGATATATTTAAATGCTCGAATACGGATATGCAATGGATCGCTTGCTTTGCAAAGAGTATGAATAGCAGTTCTTCATCAAGACACGGCGAGATATGCGTCTCTGGGGCAATGACTATAACAAAATGGAATTCGCCGGTGCGTTCGGTGACCTGGGCACCCTGATCCCTTTTGTGGTGGGTTATATTACCATCAACAAAATGGATCCGCTGGGGATACTGGTTGCTTTCGGCATCTTTAAAATCTTTGCCGGCCTGTATTTCAAGACACCCATTCCCATCCAGCCCATGAAGGCAATCGGGGGGATGGCCATCTCCCACCCGGGTTTGATCACCCCGGGAATGATCTGGGGATCGGGAATTTTTACCGGAATTTTCTGGCTGCTGATGGGAGTTACCGGGGCCATAACCTGGATTGAGAAAATCACCACTAAACCTGTTGTTCGAGGCATCATGCTGGGGTTGGGATTGAATTTCATTGCGGAAGGTATGGGCATGATGAAGGAGCAACCCTTGATCGCCATCGGCGGAGTGGTTGTTACCTTTCTGCTCCTTACCAGCAGGCGATTCCCTGCCATGCTCTGTCTTCTGGGATACGGCGTGGTGATGGCATTCATTGAGCGGCCTCAATTAATGCAGGAGCTGTCTCACCTTTCGCTGCGCTTTCGTCTGCCCGAGCTGACCTTTGGGAAAATCTCCCTGAAAGAGCTCCTGGCCGGATGTGTGATGCTGGGCATTCCCCAGGCTCCCCTCACTCTTGGGAATGCAATCATCGGGACGGTGGCAGAAAACAATGCCCACTTCCCGGACCGCAAGGTAACCGCTCGCAAGATCAGCCTTGATCATGGCTTCATGAATCTTATCAGCACCTGCCTTGGCGGGATTCCCCTGTGTCATGGAGCCGGGGGGTTGGCCGGCCACATCCGGTTTGGCGCAAGGACCGGAGGAGCCTTGGTGATTTTGGGAGTTATGGTTCTCCTTACCGGGCTTTTTTTGAGCGACTCTGTGGCTTTCATTTTTCAGGTCTTCCCAAAGTCGATCCTGGGCATCATCCTCTTTTTCGCGGGCATGGAGTTGGCCCTGGTAATTCGAGACATCAGACTCCGGAAGGAAAACCTGTATGTCCTCCTCCTCACTGCCGGTATTGCCATGTGGAACATGGGCATTGCCTATCTTGCCGGACTGCTGCTTTACTACGGCATCAAACGCAGGTGGATAGCAATCTAACAGGTTTCGGATCAACAAAACCAGAACAACCTTTCAATATGTGCTGATCACCTGCCGATAGATGTTTATGAGAATGAACAAACTGAAGTTGCGCTCGCTTTCACTTCTGTTGCTTATGCTGCTGGCCGGATCCGTCAGCATCTCTTCCCAAGGTATCAGCCCCCCCGAAGCTGATTCTTCTCCCGGGAAACCGCTCGTCATCTATTATTCACGCTTGGGGACGACGCGTACCGTCGCCCGCGAAGTGGCACGAAATCTCAAATGTGAAATAGAGGAAATCATCTCTAATGAAAACCGGCACGGGCTCTGGACGGTAAATTGCGTGTTCGATCAGCTGCTTGACTGGGATGATGACGTCGTCCCGCTTTACCACGATATAACCACGTATAACCCGGTAATCATCGCCGGCCCCATATGGATACACCGTTTCGCGACCCCGCTGCGAACCATTTTAAAATCAATGGACCTGCGGGGAAAAGACGTATACGCGGTGGTAACCAATCAGGGCAACTATTCGGAGAAAGATGAAAACAATGTGCAAAACAGTCTGAAGGAACGGGGAGCAAACATCAGGGGATATGCGGGCATTATGACCAGGGACAAGACAGAAAACGATCTTAAACAGGAAACGCTCCGGGTTCTGGAAGACCTGTATAACATTTTCCCCGCCCTCAAGCCGACGGCTTCAAGATAAGGCAGCATAATCGCTAAGGGATCGCAGCTCATTTCATTACCATCGCATGCGGATATAAGCGGATAGCGGGCAATCTTCATTCCATAAAGTCTCTATGCATAACCGGCCGCAATGGCCAACTGGACTCCCAAATCAAAAGCTTTCTCAAGATCCTCTTTATTCTTGCCGGCGTCTCCTTTTGCCAAATTGTTCATGCTGATTATATTTCCTGCCCTCTGTAATCTGAAATCCTTTAAGTTGTTTTCAAGAACCTCATAGACAAGAGAAGAGCAGAAATGCGGCTCACCCTGGTTGATAACCACAGCCACCGGCTTGTTTTGAATTGCAGTACTGATCTCTCCTCCGATTCTATTTCCTTTATTGTCATAGAGAGCTTTAAACTCCATCAGAGGGAGCATTCTGCTCAGGAAATTTAAAAGAGGAGCGCTTACGGTCCGCATATGATTGGGTGTTCCGAAGATGAAAGCGTCACTTTTTTTCATATTTTCTAAAATGACTGCCATGTCATCCTCTATCACACACCTGCCTGTTCCCGGTGAAGGCATGATGCATGTCAGGCAGCCCCTACAGTAATCAATCCGTTTATCTACAATGAGAATTTTTTCCAAATCTATATCAGTCTTGCTCCTGCATCCGGCAACAACCTGCTCTACCAAAAGTTCAGTATTACCGCCCTTTCGCGGACTGCCAATAATAGCCATAAGCCTCATAAAGCCTGCCTCCTGTTTCATCCAATAATAAAACCCAATGGTACCGACTGTCGTTATTTCTGCGAGAGTATAGGGGAAAAATAAGCGCGCGTCAATACGGGTGCCAATTCAACTCACGAATATTGCCAGATGCAAATAGAAAGAGGGCTGAATATCAGCCCCCTTTCTCAATAAAAACAATCTACTAAAGCTTATTCAATTTTTATTTCGGCGGTTTTCGGCTTTTCCGCTTTCGGAGCAGGCATGGTCACTTCCAGCACGCCGTCTTTGTACTGGGCGTGTATGTCCTTCTCGGTTACACCCTCAGGTACGCTGAGCGTCCGCTCAAAAGTGCCGCACGTCCTTTCGATCCTGTGATAGGTATCCTTCTGCTCTTCGTGCTCGGACTTCCTTTCTCCCCGCAGCGTCAGATATCCGTTCCGCAGTTCAATGTGGATATCCCCTTTCTTCATCCCCGGCAGGTCAGCCCGCACGACATACTTTCCATCCTTCTCTTCAACGTCAATCGCAGGCCGCCACAGCTTCTCAGGCATATCTGTAAAGAACCCCGTATCGAACCACGTATCGATATCATCGAACCACCGAGTAAGACCCTCAAAAGGTCTCCTTTCTCTCCACAGTGTGATTGCCATATTCATTCACCTCCTCTTTACATTGTTTTTTTTGTGTGGCTAAACAATAACCATTGATTAAAGCCGGTCAAGGTTTGAGGGAGGCTGATTTTTAATTTTTTTGTACCTGATCCTCCCTCTGTGGACCGGGGTGTGCTGGCCGGGTAACACAAAGCCCCTCAAAGGTTCAACCCATGAGGGGCTTGAAGTTTAATCCGCATATGCCGTTTAGTTTCTTTGGCATAAATCTCTCTTTTATTATTGCCCTACCAAGGGTTGCTGTAACCAAAGGGCATATTCACTGCTCTGTTAGATTTTGCCAAATAACTTATCAACGAACATCGCAGACCATTTATTAACTGCAGGCAAATACTAAGCATCAATTGGCCTCAGTCAAGAGCATACCTTGTACGCTAAGATAATTTTACCTGCTTTTAAGAGAAAAACAAATACTTTCACTAAAACATTCCCCGTACGGCAGGCCCTTCAGGTAACCTTTCCCATAAACATCGGTATCCCGATTCGCTGCCTTTTATTCTCTCCTTTTAACAAAAGCTTTTTTCTTTCAGGCTGGTTCGCCGCGTTCTTTCTCGTGCTGGGGGTTGTCGTGGGCCAGAAAACTGGTGCCCAGAAAGACGGTGTGCTTGCCGAACTTTTCATTTATTTCATCCACACTCTGATAGAATTTTTTCATTTCCAGGGCCTTCAGGGCCTGGTTGAATAAATCCAGTTGTTTGACCTTATCTTCTTCCAGATTGAAAAGTGCAATGCCGGTGGCCCGGTACAAGCATTGGCTGTCATAGACTTCATCAAAATGAGCTTCTATGACTTTGATGATTTCACTGGGGATGGCGGTAGGCCGGGAAAATTTTAGCTCCAGACCAACGTAGCGGAAGGTTTGGAGCTTGAGAAAGAAAGCCCCCTGCGTGCGGCCAAATTATAACGCCTGAGTTTTATGCAGGCATTCTCAACATTTTTGGAAAGCTGGGAGAAAATAAAGTCGCGATCATTGGAAGGCGGGGTAAAGGTTTTTACTTTCTGCACAGAGGTGTAAGTGGTTCTCCCGATAGTGTCCAGGGGAAACACGAATTTGCCATTAAGTTCCTGCCAGGTTTCATAAATGGGCTTGGTAAATTTGCTCTTTACCCATCCTTCGCTTTTCCGGGCAAACTCAAGAGCGGTATTCACTCCTACCTTTTTAAGATAGGCGCTTGTTTGCGGCCCGATGCCCCAGACATCTTCAGCCTGTTTGTGCTTCAGAAATTCATGGATCAGATAGCCGGGGATAGCAGTAAAGCCTGATGGCTTTTTCCATTTGGAGCCGATCTTGGCAATGGTTTTATTCGGGCCAAGCCCGACGGAAAAGGTGAAACCCAGTTCCTTATCCAAATCCGCTTTTATCTTTTCAGCTATTTTAGGGTAAGACATCCGAAGCGGTCGGCGGAGTCCCGTGATGTCAGCAAAGCATTCATCAATACCGTATTCTTCAATTTCAGGCGTATAGCGGCGCACAATTGTATAGAACCTTTTGGAAAGCAGGCTATAGGTTTCATAGTCGGAAGGTAAAAGGATAGCCGCCGGGCAAATCTTTTTTATTTCAGATATGCCGCATGCCCCGCTTCACGCCCATGGCTTTGGCTTCATAGCTCATGGATGCGGCAATGCCGCGCTCTTTTCCGGTGATTACCGGTTTGCCTTTAAGGGAAGGGTCTCTTGACTGTTCACAGGCAGCAAAAAAGGCATCCCCGTCAATATGGAGGATAGCCCTCCCAAAGGAATTGATGGAAAGGGGCTGGTCGTTCATCAGTGGTATTTTCTGATTACCGCAATAACCACGGCGGCAATTTTTAACTCTTCTCCGGGAACAATGGTTTTGTATTTTTTATTGGCAGGCTCTAAAACCATTTTTCCGTTTTGCTTCTTGAGATACTTCATCGTCCATTCGTTATCTACTTCGGCAATGACAATATCTCCTTCTTTGGGTTTCGGTTTCTCTCAACCAGCACCATGTCGCCGGGACGGATACCGGCATCTATCATGGAGTCGCCGCTGACTTTGAGCATATAGGTGGCTTCTTTGTTGGCAATCAGGAACTCGTCAATGGTGATGGTGTCAACCAGCTCCTCTTCTGCCGGGGAAGGAAATCCTGCCGCTACCGTTCCCAGAATTTTGGTTGCGCCCCAGAGTTTTTTGGGAATTAATTTTCCCGCCGCGTCCTTTTGATGATCCCCCGGGCAACCAGCCTATCGACCAGCTTGCTCACGGCGTTAGTGGATTTAAGCCCCGTGATCTGGGAGATTTCGCGAAAGCTTGGCATCCGCTTATTTTTACGGTAGAATTTATATAATCTTTTCGTGGTATTTTTGCATGGGCCTCCCTGCAACATGTGTGCTAGCAGGTTGTTGAAAAAGTAATTTCCTCAAGCTGTTGAAAAGGCTCAAGGGGGAGGGGCTTTTTAGCCACAACAAAATTATTCGGAACCGGTAGAACGGCAGCGACTATCTAACTGGTTTTCAGGCTGTTCAAAAATCACCAGATGCAAGGCACGCGAAATCCTGAGGAATGAGGCGTACATTCAGGTACGCTGCAATGACGAAGGATGAGCGTAACGCAGCAGCTGGGGATTTTTCAACAGCCTGGCTAACTTTGTCCGACAGACCCGTACGGCAACAGCCGTATCGAAGCCCCTGCAGAGCTGCCTGTCTGTGGTTTACGTTGTAAGGCACCGGGTCGTGCCGTAAGCCTAAAGATACATTGTTGTGGCGTCAAAAGCCCCTCCCCCTTTGAGCCACGAATCAGATGGGTGTTTTTCAACAGCCTGCGAGAGTGATTATAGTGAACATATGTTCACCTGTCAAGCCTTAAATCACCGTACTTCAATAAAAGCACCGGGAGAGAGATAAAATTATGTGCGGCCGGTTTTCCCTGACCACTCCCTGGGAATTGATCAAAGCGCGGTTTGACGTCAATATACCGGCAGTTGATTACCGCTTGCGCTATAACGCGGCGCCGGGGCAGGAGCTGTTGGTCATACCGGAAGAGACTCCCAATGACGCCCAATTATTCCACTGGGGGCTGGTTCCCTTCTGGGCCAAAGATCCGAAAATCGGCACACGCCTGATCAACGCCCGGGCGGAAACAGTCGCGGAAAAGCCGGCCTTCAGGACCCCCTTTAAAAAACACCGGTGTCTGGTGCTGGCGGACGGATTTTATGAATGGGACCGAAAAGGGGCCCGGCGGATTCCCTACCGGGTGGTTCTCAAGGACGAACAACCTTTTGCCCTGGCCGGGATATGCGATTACTGGAAAGACGAAACGGGAAAGGAGCTGAAATCTTTTTCCATCATAACCACCGATGCCAATCAGCTTATTGCCAGAATTCACGACCGGATGCCGGTGATCCTGTTACCGCGCGATGAAAAAGTATGGCTTGATCCCGGGCTGGACATAGCGCAGGCCATGAATATGCTGCGTCCCTATCCGGCCGAAAAAATGAAGATGCACCCGGTTTCCACACTGGTGAATAATCCCAAAAATGACCTGCCGCAGGTTATAGCCATTGAAAAGGAAACAACAGACCCCTCTCTCCTCCCGGATCACCCCAAAAAAGAATAAAGACATATTGTTTTGTTCCCCGATTACCCTTATGTTATGATTTAAACATTTCAACCACACTATACTCAGGAGGACTAAAACCATGCATTGCTCTAACATCGTGAAATTATTTTTTATCCTGGCAATGGTTATCTGCACACTGTTAAGTGTTTCGATTGTGTCTGCCGCCCCCCCGGACGGAAAGACACTTATCGTGTGCTCTTCTTATACGGGCAATACCAAGGTTGCCTGTGAAGCCATTCAAAAGAGTCTGGGGGCCACGGTCCTGGAACTGAAGGACGTAAAGAACCCTCCGGAAAATTTAAAAATGGAAAAGGATGCGAAGCCCAAATGGGTTCTGGACACAGAGATAGAACCAAAAAGCGCAGACCTTGCATCCAGCGACTGCATTGTCCTCGGCTCACCAATCTGGATGGCAACGCTCGCTCCCGCCATGCGCAAATTCGTCGAGCTGAACAGATTCGATGGTAAAAAGATCATACTTTTAACCACCACCAACGCATCGTTAAATGAAGAGCAGCGACAGAAGATTAAAAGCCTGGTCACGGCCAAGGGAGGAAAGGTGGTGGGGTACTACGAAATTCTGGCGCAGGAAAAGGTACAGGATAAGAAAGCAGAAAAAACAAAGGAGCAGATTAAAGCGGAAGCCTTAAAAATATCACCTGAAATAAGCAAAGCCTTTGCTGCAGGTAAATGAAATCTAACAATTAAACACCGGCCGAATTGACAGCATGCGCAGCAAGATGAAGCTGATTCCGCATTGAACCTCATGACAGCTCTTCTACCATTGCCGCAACATATTTTCCTATAGCCGGAGACGAGGTAAGGCCGGGAGACTCGATACCGACAAGATTAATGAAATTCTCAAGGCCCCGGTCCGCCTCGTGCCTGACTATGAAATCCTTCATGGGTTCCCCCTCTTTCTGAACCTTGGGATGCATGCCCGCTATATCGGGGTTGATCTGCTCCATTTTTAGAAATGGCAGAAATGATACCGTGGAGCGGTAAAAATACTCTCGCAGCGATTCGTCAACCGTATAGTCTATTTTGTCAACCCATACGTCGTAGGGCCCCAAGCGCATCCCCCCGCCGAGATCGGGGGTCGTGTGTATGCCCACAAAGCCCGGCCAGGGCGGCACAGGATAGATGAGCATTGTGGGAAACCGGCTGATGCTGCCGCTCACCCGGAAATACATCCCCTTGCAGTAGCTGATCCGGTAGCCTGACTTATCAACATCTATGCCCAGCATCGCCGACACGTTCCCCGACTCGAGCCCCGCGCAATTTATCAAGATCCTGGTCCGGAACTCATAATCCCTGCCGGCAGTATCGGTTACCCGCAGGATATATCCACCGCCTTTTTTTTCAACCACATTCACTTCGGTGTTGTAGACGATGGCCGCACCCCCCTCAATGGCAGACCGCTCATAGTATTGCATCAGGGCGTGTGAATCCACAATCCCCGAGGTGGGACAGAGGATCGCCGCCCGCGCGGACACATTCGGCTCATGATTTCTCATCTCCTCCGCGCCGATTATGCGCACCCCTTTCGCCCCGTTGTTCCGCGCGGTTTGGAGCAGCTGCGGAAGCTTTTCCTCCTCCTGTTCACTGACGGCAACAATCAGCTTCCCGGTCCTGCGGTGGGGGATGCCATGCTTCTCGCACAGCTCGTACATCAGCTCATTTCCCTCCAGGCAGAATCTGCCCTTCAGCGAGTTCTGCGGGTAATAGATGCTAGCGTGAATCACCTCGCTGTTCCTGCTGGATGTCTCCTGCCCGAAAGACGCATGCCTTTCAATCAGGACCACGTTTCTGATGCCGTTGGCAACGCAGGAGGCAACTGATAGTCCCACAACCCCTGCCCCGATTATGGCTACATCAGCTTGTTCCATATTCTACCCCTGTCGGAAACACCGTTCCCGCCTTGAGGAGTGAATGTAATCAATTTCTTATTTTGTGTCAATTATATCTTGTAGTTGGATTACATGAGCTGGTGACTGCTGCGATTAAAAAATGAGTTTTGTTCATCCTTCCGGAGAACTTTAAAATCGCGGTTGTTTTAACATTTTTGTAATTTTTTGCAGACCTATCCACACACTAAAATTAACCTTCTATTAATTTAAACGGTACTCTATCTTAACCCTCGCTCTCTCGTAATCTGGTGATAGAAACAAAAATAATAAGGCCGATAACCAAAAGGAGGGGGGTCTGAATGGTTATCGGCCGCTTGTTACCTCGTTAATCGAGGTAACGTTTGCGTAACTAATCTTCTAACGTTTCGCACTATGCATTACCCAAGCGAGGAACACCTTCTGTATAAGCATGAATATGGTTAATCAGTTCACTCTTTTTCGATATCTTTTCCTTTAACCTTAATTCCAGATCATGTACGGGCTTCAAAGATACCTCAGTTGCAGTTTCATCATGACTCATATAGTCGAAAGGATTATCTAAATCTTTTATTAGAAAAATCATGTATAAGACAATAAGCGAAACCAATGCTACGAAGAATATTGACTCGTAAAAAGGTTCTATTTTCAAGAAAATCATGCCCATAATAAGGAAGAAAGACAGGGCTTCTACAATCGTATAGGCTGATTGAACAAAAGTTGTCTCGCGAATGGTGTGAACTCTTGTTATTGATTTTCTCAGGTTGTTCTGTTCCTGCTTCATCCTGGTCACGAAATTAGCCTGGGTTAGCGTTTCAAACTCAGCAAAATAATCATTCATGGCACTGATATGCTCAAGCACATTTTTTGTTTTTTCTTTTCTATAAAACCAATTGTTCAGTTTTGAAGTAAAATCAAGAAGGAATCCATGAAACGCTCTGGATACTTGGGAATTCTTATTCTTATCAATAATATAGGACTCATCATATAACACCTCTATACTTGAAGCTATTTCAGTAGGAATTTTTTCGCTTTCTTTATAGTCTGCTATCACCCCTGTAATAAGAAAACCCATGAGGAAGGTAGTCGCAGCAACAAGACTAGTAAAAAGCGGGTTCACGGATAAAAACTCCCATTCCATCCAATGAAAAAACAGTTTCACTCCTAAAATTGGTATGAGTAAGGGAGCAACTTGTAAAGCGAGATGCCATCTTCTGGCTAGATCGCTAAGAAATGATTTACTCATATATGGCAGTAATAAGACATCATCATAACAGCAGTAAGCTCTTTCATCATTGGTACTTTTGAAAATGATTGGTATGTTTTATAATGTGTTTCCGGCAGCATCAATTATCCATCTTTCTTCCATCAGCCCAGAGGAGCTGCTCAGCTTTCCCAACGGAATCTTCTAAAGGCTTGCGTCCGTCAGGTTTATCATATGACCTGAATGACACATGAACATTACCCGGATCCTCCGGTAATGTCGAGGCGACTATATGGATCGTCTTTTCCTTGCCGTCGGTGCTCTTTATTGCATGATAGTAAATATTAAAAAATGTTTTCCGCTGCTCCTTCAGTTCAATGCTTTCATTCTTTGCCCAATCGTTAAGCAGTCCGATCGCCGTATCTAAATCACCTTTTATCCGCGTCCGCACAAAGAATATTCTGTCTGTGCTCCTGTGCTCATTGTATGGCTTGGGGGTATATTTATGCCTGCTAGGATCCTTAAGCGAAGCAGGCTGCAGAGAATTCCAAAACCCTCTGTATTTCTCAACATCAGAAAGAGGTTCAAACCCGAGCACTTTTACCCTGACTTCATTACTAAATACCTCAACGCGCTCGGGAATCAGTGATTCCCAGATATCAAGCCCAGCCCATGCCGCACCTTCCTTGGCGAGCTTCTCCAGCAGCCAGATCATAAAACTATCAGATCCCTGAAGCGAGGGCATCACCTGACGTCCGCCAAAACCTCCGATAGCAACCGGTTTAATGTTCGGGTACTTTTCCTGTATGTCGTAGAGGTAATTTCTTCCCGCAATGAGATGCGCCTTACGCCCCGGCACCTGCAACACCATGGTTTCATCACAGTCTCCGCAGACAAGAAAATAGCAGACCTGCTTTTGAGCAAGCTCATGCTGATATGCCTCTACAAATTTATATATTCTTGGAGACGGTTTTTCATTTTTTGTATAGCTGCCGATGATAACATAATCATACGGTGCAACTGTTATCACCTGGTCGAACTTTTTAACATCAAGTGGCTGTTCATTTCCAATAATTGCCTTGATCCAGTACGCAACCTCAGCAGTAGAACCATAGTTAGAGTCGTACAACAAAAGGCCTTTTTTACCCTCCGCCGCACACGTATTGTTGAAGATAAAAGATAATAGCACTAACAAGAAACTTATCAAAACTACCTGCATCCTTTTGTTATGTTTCAATTCATGCCTCCTGTACATTATCGCCATTTTTTTATTTATAACTGTAGAAAAGTCGTGTTCCCGTTATGAAACGTGGGAGCTTAGAAGGAGCAGTTTTTTAAAAACATGTTTTGGCTTTCATTATTTCAGGTAGATCATCTGTTTTTTTATCTGGTTTATGTGATCAAGCTCCATTTGCATCTCCCCAATTTTGGTTTCAAGTTCAGCCGCCCCGTATTTTATATAGAAGCTCTGGGGCTTTTTCCACTGGCTTGAGGCAGAAAGCACAATTGAAAGTGTTATATATAAAATGCCTCCCAATATGGTTTTACGTTCAATGGATATGGTCTTTCTGGCAAGGTAAAGAATAACTATGCTTATAGTAAGAAATACAACCGTAATAATGTTGGCTATCATGCCCATCATTGCAAGCGGTACCCTTGAAGAATAATTATCCATATAGAGTTCAAAGGTCCAGATGCCGAGAAAAATAACAAACACATAGGCAGCGCGGCTATTGAGCATCTTCAGCTTCCATAACATGTAGAGCAATATCCATCCGGTTATCACGTAAAAATATCCGCCGAGAACCTTTATGTTCATGTCGCTGAAGAGGAGCACAGCACCGGAAGGAACCCTGATTGAGGGTATCTCTCCCACAACCTGCCACATGACAATACCTGCGAAATACCCAAACAGGTATCCTCTGGTATCATGTGAGACCGTACACGCTTTGTAGAATAGATAGATAAACGCAAAGGCGAATATAGGCAGAGCAATGAGATTATAGTTTTCTATGGGCTTCATGCGAAACGGAAGAAACAATAACAGCGATAGAATAAAATAACCAATGCCGGATAACGCAACCAAAAGTGTCCGCTTCATAACTTACCCCTCCATGCTAAATTTTGTTTAAAGGCAATCCATATCATTCTTACAATGTATTTCGGACCTCGCTTATAATGAAGGTCTTTTAGCTTCATTTTTCCCTCCGAGGTAACTTTTTTATGCTCTTTTTCCATATATCTCTTTGCTCCTTAAGCTTAGCGGGTTGCTAAAAATAACCCCTTTATCTCAGGTGCCAGAGCAAGGGTATCTTCAATGATCTGTTCTTTAGTCCGGTCTTTCTTTTTACCGTCAACCTCTTCTTTAGCAAGGATCTGGTAATAGCCGACCACATCTCCACCGGATTTTCGCACCAGGTTTCTACTCTTCTCCTTGTACTTCTCTTTTTCGAAGGCATTGGTGGTGGTGTAGATGATAACTTTCTTACCGTTTAACCGGTTGCGGTCAATTACTGTGCGGATAGCCATGCTCAGCTTGCCGGTCCAGATGGGAGATCCAAGTATTATATTTTGATAACCGGCGAGATCAACTTTCTCGGGTTCAATCTTGGTGTGTTTGCCGACAAGTGAGGCGATGGCCGTTTTAAAAAAGCCCCACTTCCCGGACCGCTTCCTCAAATCCTTAATTTCCATGATATCGGCACCAAGTTCCCTCTGCAATGCCTCGCAACCTGCTTTCGTGTTTCCTGTCAGCGAATAATACAGGATGAGGGTTTTACCATTCATTCCTTCTTCTGACAATGAAGGAGAAACAGTGAAACATAAAAGACAAAGATTTATAACACCCAGTAAAGAACCTTTTAAAAGCCAATGTACCATAATGAACCTCCTGTAATTAAATTCTAGTGACTTGATTTCTGACAAATATCGGTTCTCCCATTGTGATAGAAGTATTGATCGATAGGATATGGTTTTCCATTGTGACCTTAGTTCCAGATATCTTCTGCTCTATGCGGGATTCGGCCCTCGAAAAGAAAAAGAGGTGAACCCCATAAAGTATCAAAAAAAACAAGAGCAATAAGAACATCCACAAACAGATATGCTTAAGAGCAACGTTAGCCATTGCAAGATCAGTTTCTCCACTTTTCTCAATATGCATTGTTGATTAGCAGAAATAATGCCAATGTTGGGTTACCATCAAACAAGACATAAAAACCTCTACTATCAAGACATTACAAGAGGAATGGAGAGCAGGAAATATTAAGAGCTCAGGTTTGTACTCTACAAGCTTTGCACGGGGCGTGCATAATTTGCAGGTACCAGTTAGTTCTCATTTTACTCCTGTTTAGATAGTTTTTGTCGTCAAAGCAGGATCTACACAGTGGACTCACTCACTTCACCAGCGCATCATTGAAAAAAACATCAGGTATATAACTCTCCTAAATAGATTAGGAATTCTTTATAGTTCGAATACATAAGTGTCTTGAATATTTTTTCGTTTTCCCATATTCCCAGCAGGTCAGATGGCATTTCCAAAGCGGCCGCTATTTCATTTTGTTCCATTGTTCTTAACATGCTGTGTATCATAAATAAACTTGCCCGGTACTTTCCCGTTTCAATAGTAATCGATTCCTCCCTGAAATTGAGTGCCACTTTGATTCCATCATAACTATTCATTTTTTTCTCAATGAACAGTTGAATCACTTCACGGAACTGTCTGCGGTGATTTGTGTTAATACTATTCATTGCATTTATAATTACCATCACATTGCTCTAATTCTATTGGACGTTTGCAAATGCTTTTTAATATAAGGGGTAGCCGTAGTCTATAAATCGCAACCTACTTGCTACCCCTTGCAAGATATAAATATAATGGAATCGATGGGGATTACTTTTTAGTTATCAGCGAATCGATACTTTTTAATGCCATAGCCACAAAAGGTTTCGGTGTAATCTCTTTGACTACCTCAATTACCATTTCCTCAGAGACTGCCCCGCCGTCGCCTGCTTTTTTCCCTAAGCCCTCTAGCATCTTTTTTTCCGTCATTGCCCTGAAAGGCTTCGGTGATCCTTCTATTAACTTTTGAAACATTTCCTTACTGTTCCCCTGCCAGTTAAGTTCGGCCATTCTTTTCCTCCTTGCACGTTATAGGGTTCAATGAAATACTATTTTACCACTTGCTGCATAGATAACATTTACACGCACCATTTTTACAGTGAATCCAATTTCCTGACTATGGTATCCGTAATGCTGCCCTTAAAGAGTCTATAAGCCTCCTGAACCAAAGGACGGCTGCCTTCCTTTTCATACCGCCCCAGGAGCGAGCCGGTAATAATGATCCGCGTTCCCCTGAAGTCAAAATCGCTCCGGTAGTCAGGCAGGATTTCATGGCCGCCATGGAACTCATGATGATAGTCAATGCCATCCACCTCGAATGCCCAGTGCCGCAGGTGCTCAAACAGATCAATGGTCTCGTAGGTAAAATAGTAGGGCTGGAAGATGATGGCATCAAAACCTCGGTGCAGATAGTCAACCATCCGCTCCATGGATGACGGCTGCCATGAATCAGGGTGGTTGTTGAATTCATTCATCCCAAGCTGGTATTCGGTAACACCTTTTCTTAAGCCGGGCAGTGCCTTATCATAGACGCGCCGCATATTCTGACGGACCCGTTCCTGATTGATGCCGATGACATCTTCATCGCCGTTGCCGGGGGGATATCCATGCTCCCCCAGAATGAGCCCTATCTTTGCTTTTTCCGGAGCGCCGATGCGTTCAATCTCATTTTTAGTTATCCGCAATGCCGCTTCGGCAAAGTCAGGATGCGCCCCCTGCAACTCCCCTTCCGTGGTATAAACAATGGAGAGCGGCAGCTTCTTTCCGGTTTCCTGCTCCACCAGGTCAATTGCCTCCTGCACCTCTTCCCAGATCCCCTTGGTATCCTCAAAGTCTGAAAGGTCGGTTATGAAATCGCAGAGCAGCACGCAGCTTATCTTATTTTCCAGCACCTGCCGCTTAATCATGTTTTTGAGGTGGTCCGGCCGTTTCCCGATGATGAGTGAGTGCACCTCCCAGGGGATGTCATGGCCGCTCTTTTTGAGATCCTCCATAATGTCTTTAAAGATCGCCTGCGTCTGGTCCCATGCCCGCATGCCTCCCTGGGTGTCGAACTGCCAGTAGTAGCTGATCACCCGTGCCGCAAACACTTCGAATATATCCGGCATGTCGTTGGGCAGACCCATTTCGGGGATGTGATAGCCCCGGAGAATGGTGCCCAGCCGTGTCTTTGACTTTTCAATCCAGTGCGCCCCCCGGATCATATCGGTATAGGTTTTACCATCGCATCCGGGTCCGCTCTTCCTGCCCAGCACATCAACCAGCTCCCGGGGTGCATATTCATCATACCCCTTGTCGAGCTGGGTGGGATCAATCAGCACGGCAAACTGGTCGACCTCCTTCAAAAAATCGGGGACAAAGCCATAATGCATGAGATGATTCATCATCTTTTCAGAAAAGGTGTAGGCCTTCTGGTACATCTCCGGCGTCCATGTACCCCTGCGGTTTTCTATCTTTGGCTCAAACACACCGGCAAAAAGAAGCAGCGGTTTTGTTTTGTCGCAGTGACCATTCTCAGCAATGACATTGGTGTAAAATGAGGCTAAAACAGTGTCATCCTGACCGTCCTCTGTTCCTATGGCCTCTGCATCTTAACTTTAATCACCCGGTACTTGGCATAGGATGTGTCAAAATCGATCTTATAGGGTGGTTTGTCACATTCAAACCGCTTGCCGTCTATGGTCAGGACAACCTTTTTGAGGTTCTTTTGCAGCTCTTCATTTCCTTCGCGAATTACTACCTCAACTGCCATCATGCCGCTCACCCGCGACGCGCTTGCCGGCTTGACAAATTCCAGCGGGTTCACTTTAGCAAGGGTCACCGGCGCGATGACACCCGGATGTTTGCCTATCAATTCAGGCACCCTTGATATGTTTAGGATCATAATCCGTCTTTACAATGTCAACCGTTCCGCAACTGTTCCTTCTCATGATTCCTCCTGTTCATACATATCAGCAGCTTAATTATAAGGAGACAATGTGGCTTTGATGGCTTTAGACATCAGATAATCTTGCTATGAAAGCTAACAAAAATCTCATCGGTTATCAGCTCATAATTGCGCAGCCCTGATTGGAGCGGTTGGCAAGGGCAACGGATTTCGGCACGGAGCGCAGGGCCATCATCCGCTGCATAATGTCCGGCCGTTCATCGGATATATGCGGGAGGACGGCGGAGAATGCCCTGCCGATGGTTTTCATGATCAGGAAGAAATTCATGGTGCCGGGCTGGGTTTCCGGTACCAGCTTGGCCAGGTAATTGATGTCTTCCTGGGAGAGAAAATCCTTGATCTCTCCTCCTCCGCTTGAGGCCAGACGCTTTCCGTGAGGCTGATAGAGGTATTTGTCCCACCAGGTTAAGTAGTTGGCAACCCCCTCCTGGTTTATCATGCCGCGGATAAGGGCTTCGGTTACTGCGTTCGCGGCGCTCCACCCGGGAAGGATGGCGCCGGTAATGCTGGTTTCCTGCATCCAGCCGGAATCACCCACCAGCAGGACGTTATCCTTAAAGGGAACCTGAAGGGGGGAGGCGATGTTGGAGACGCAGCTGGCACGGTGGCCGATCTCCCTGGCATTCTTGAACCAGCCGGCATAGGGCTCGGAGGCCAGGAAGCGGTCAATTTCCGCATCGAGGTCCTGGTAGACATTGTAGCTTGCTGCAGCCACGTGAAAATGTCCCGGGACGATCTCCGGCGCCAGAGAAATACTGCAATTCCAGCCCATGCAGAACATGAGCGTGTCTTCCTCAGGAACATTCGCGCCCTCGTAGACCCGGGCGTAGTCCTTGTAGGTCCCCAAAAATATCCGCTCCTGGTTGAATCCCAGCTTGCGCGCGATCCGCGAATTGACCCCGTCTGCCGCGATGACAAAGGTGCCGCGGTATTCGTTGCCGCGGTTATCAGTGACCACCACGCAGTCCGCTTCCTTGCTTACGTTGTTGATGTTGGTGTCGGTGAACACCTCCACCCCGTGTGCCCGGGCCTCATCTACCATGGTCTGCACCAGATGACCCTTGTCGATCATCAGTCCCACCACCGTGGCTTTTTCTTTGTTTCTCTCCGGCACATCACCCATGCGAAAACGCGTACCGTCGGGTGTCACAATGTGAAACCCGTAAATCTTGCGCGTCGGTCCGTCGTAGTTGACGGTAAACCCGTTATGGGGAAAGATGAAGCGCTTGTTGCGGTAGGTTATGTACTCGCTGAAGTTTTCCTCGTCGATGTTAATGATCATGGTGCAGATCCTGCGGATTGTTCTGATCTCGGTCTTCCGCTCGATCAGGCACGTTTTAAGGCCGTTTTCACCGGCTACCTTTGCCGCCATGGCGCCGCCGGGCCCGGCGCCGACAATTACCAGATCATATACTTTTTTCATGTCATCACCACCTGCAATGAGTTTTACGCCTCGGCAACCTCATGAGGCGCCTTAAGAGGGCATACCAGTGTACAGATGAGGCATTCCATGCACAAGTCCTTGTCGATAATCACCTCATCATTGATAACGTTAATAGCCGCCACCGGGCAGTGATCCACACACCCGCAGCATCCCGAACATTTTTCTTTATCGATCTCAACCAAGGTGCCACCTCCTCTAACCCCGGAGGGTATTTGATGGTTTACTTCCTGCAATTGTCACAGATTGCGAAAAAGTCTTTGGGAAGCGGCTTTCCCCCCTCCAGCAATCCCATGGGGGACGGGGGAGGAAAGGTTGTGCCGCAGCTCTTGCACTGCTTCCAGGGAAACCGCACATTCCAGTTGTGAACCAGGCGGGCGGACCCCACTTCCTCAGTGCCTCCCGGCACGTAGGTCTTGGCATCGGTTACATCCTCCATGGTGATGCATTGTGCCGGGCACACGGCCACGCAGGCGCCGCAGGCGATACAGTCCGCCGCGGAGCGGTAAAGCGGGGCACAGACAAATTTGCTTGCGCCGTGGCCGCTGAAGGTGATGGCATGGGCACCCACGTATTCGCTGCACACATGCACGCACAGGCCGCAGAGGATGCACTTCTCATTGCCCCGGGTAAAGCGCGGTTTTTCAATGCCCATCTCCGCCGCGTACTCCCGGATCGCTTTCACATGGGGCGACCGGGCCATTAAGAGCTCTATGATCATCTTGCGTATGCCCCGCAGTTTCGGCGAGCCGGTGGTAACGGCAATACCCTCTTCAACCGGATAGTTGCAGGAGGTCACGATCCGCTTCCGGCCGTTCTTTTCCACCTCCACCACGCAGAGCCGGCAGTTACCCAGACCGCTTAAACCCTGGTGCGAACAGAGGGAAGGGATGGCTATTCCCGCCTCCCGAGCCGCCTGCAGAATTGTCGTTTTGCTGTCAACCTTTGTCTTCTTTCCGTCCAGTGTTATGGTTACCATTATCTGCTCCCTTGTATAGCCGTCCGCCCGCTACATGCTGCAGCGTTTGGCCGGACACACCTGCTGAACAATATGTGTCTGATATTCATCCTTGAAGTGGCGAAGGGTGGAAACGACCACCTGGGGCGCCGATTTCCCCAGATCGCAGAGCGAGGCTGAGGTGAGGCACTCGGAGAGCTCGTTGAGCAATGCGATATCCTCCTCCGTTCCGGTGGCGATGCTGATCCCTTCCACAACCTCCCTCATCCGCTTGACCCCTTCCCTGCAGGGCACGCACCTGCCGCATGATTCCTCCTCCAGAAAGGCAAGAAAGTACTTGGCCATGTCTACCATGCAGGTTTTCTGGTCCATCACGATCAGCCCGCCGGAACCGAGCAGCGACCCCGCGGCTGAAAGCTCCTCAAAACCAAGCGGTATACCGGCGTCTGCTGCCGGCAAAATGCCTGCGGGCGGTCCGCCCAGCTGGAATGCCTTGAGGCTGCTTCCTGCGGGAAGGCCTCCACCCAGCTTGCTGATAATATCCTTGATGGGTGTGCCCATGGGAACTTCAACCAGGCAGGGCTTGTTGACGTTTCCGGAAATGGAAATCACCTTGGTGCCGGTGCTCTTATCCGTCCCGATGGATGAGTACCAGCCGGCTCCGCGCATGATGATCGGGGCAACGTTGCACCAGGTCTCAACATTGTTTAAGTTGGTCGGTCCGTCCCAGAGCCCTTTCTCCGCAGTGTGAATGTACTTGGGCCGGGGTTCTCCCGCCCTGCCTTCAAGTGATGCCATGAGTGCCGTCGATTCGCCGCAGACATAGCCCCCGGCTCCCTCCTTCAGGGTGAGTGAAAAGTTGAACCCGCTCCCGAAGATGTTTTCGCCGAGCAGCCCGTACTCATAATCCTGCTCAATGGCCCGCTTAAGCTTCTCCTTCGCTCCCTCGTTGCCGTGGTGGAGATAGATATAACCCTCCTGGGCTCCGATGGCATAGCCGCCGATGATGATCCCCTCGATGATACCGTGGGGATCGGATTCGATAATGCTTTTATGCATGCCGATGCCCGGATCTCCCTCACTGCAGTTGCAGAGCACATACTTCTGTTTGCCATGTGCCTCACGGCAGGCCTTCCATTTGTTCCCGGTGGGAAATCCACCGCCTCCACGGCCGCGCAAATTGGCCCTGGTCACCGTTTCGATAATCTCTTCCGGTTTCATCCTGGTCACCGCCTTGAGCAGCGCGGCGTACCCTCCCCGGGCAACGTATTCCTCGATGCTTAAGGGGTCGATCACACCCGCGTTGCGCATGGCGATGCGCAGCTGGGTCTTGAAAAAGGAAAAATCCTCTGCGGCAGGCGCTGATTTGACCTCGGCGGGAGTTTTGGCGGCGTAGGTAAAGGCCTTGCCGTTTAGAGCCAGCGTCTCCTCGTTGGTGCGGTAAAGGAGGTTCTTTTTCTGCGGCTTGCCCTTGGCAAGCGACTTGACCAGGGAGGGTACCAGATCCGCCGTAATGCTGCCATAGGTGAGCTTCGGCTTTCCGGGCATAATGACTTCCACCAGCGGTTCCTCATAACACATGCCGATGCAGCCCACTCGAACCACACGCCCGTCAAGCCCCTGCGCCTTCAGCTCCTTCTCACATGCCGCTATCACCTCTTTCGCGCCCCGTGCCAGGCCGCACCGGGAGGCGCCCACCTGTATCCTGATGCCGCCGGGAAAGAGCAGCTTCTCTCCCGCGGCCTTTAGCTTGTTCAATTCTCTGACGGATTCTATCTTCATCTCACTTCTCGCTTTTTAATTTGATGATGGTCGTTTTGGCCGTCTCTTTATCAAGCAGCTTCCCGTCAATTTCTACCGCCGGCGCCGCCGTGCAGCAGCCCAGGCAGTGAACCGGCTGCAGGTCGCAGACGGCTTCAGCACCTTCCTTTTCAATTGTTTCCTTAAGCTCGCTCATTACCTCTGAGCCGCGTTTGACATGACAGGCGGTGCCCTGGCATACCTTGACCGCATGCTTGCCCTGCGGAGGCTGCATGCTGAAGGCTTTCCCAAAGTAACTTATGGTTCTGAAAACTTCACTCAGAGGAAGCTTCAGCCTGCCGCTTACGTGACTCATCACCACATCTGAAATGTAGCCCTCCTCATGTTGTATGTCGTGGAGAATGGTAATCAGCGACCCCTTCTCCTTTTGATGCCGCTCTATTACCTCGTCAAGCTTAGTCCTATCCATAGAACACCTCAGTTATCGATAGTCTTAATTTTTCTAACCCTTTCATGTAAAGAGGACATAACAGGAATGAGCGTTCCGCTCAATTCTTTAAAAAGTGTCCTACCAAAAGGGGTAATAGCATAATATTTACGATCGGCTCCCCGAAAGGAGGGTTCCCTTTGACTGGTGAGAAACCCGTCTTTTTCTAACAACCTCAATTTTTTATAAAGGTTATTTCTATCTATATTAAAAGCACCCCTGGTAATTTTCAAAATATCTTCCTTGATTTCGTAAGGGTATCGAGGTTTCTCAGCAATAAGGTAGAGCGTAACAAACATGATAAACCCGCGTTTAAGATCAAAAATTAGCTGCTCGACCTGTTTTTTGATAATGGATTCTTTTTTCACCATGTGAATTTTTAAGTGGTGCACCTCGAACTTGTTTATGGAATCAAGGATCTCCATTGGTACATTTTTGCTACTGGTCAACAGTTACCATGGCCGGTTATTCGATACAGTTTCTTCACGACAGCTTGCCTTTAACATAATCAGCGCACTGCAATGTTTGCTCTAGAAGCTGTTCATCAGTTTTATTCTGTGTTTCAAAATGATAGTGCCCTATAAAATCCCCTTTTGTATTGATGACTTCGGTTTCAGCAGCTTTCCGCTTGTCTCGCAAGTAGCCCTTCAAATATCTCTTTATAAAGGGAGCGTCATCACCAAACTTTTCATACTTCATGATGTGTATGTTTGCCGTCGTGAGGAGTATCAATTTTTTACCGTCAAAGCTGTTTTTTTCAAACAAAGTATGTATGGGGGTACTAACATTCCAACTCCAAATAGGCGTGGCAACAATAATCACGGAATAAGGAGCTATGTTTGGTTTTTCGGGTTCAATGGGGGTATGCACATGGCGAAAAGCATCAAGCCCGGACATCATAAAGCCCCACCATCCGGAACGGTCTTTGGGATCTTTAATTTCTAAAATGTCTGCGCCTATGTTTTTGGCCAGTGTCTCGCTAATGAGTCTGGTTTTCCCGGATCTGGAATAATATATGATGAGCGTTTTAGCAGCATCATTCTCCTCAGAAAAAGCAATGGCCGGAATTTGTACCAAAGCAGCCAGCACAAGACAAACACATAGTTTTAAGAATATGCTTTTAATTATTTTTAAGCGCCGGTTATTCATGGCTTCTCTCCTCTGATCAATGCGCGCTCTCGCTTCAAATGTTTCAAATAAATGATTGTAAGAATGTTGAATGAAACTATTGCTGTCGAGCGAGCTATCATAGGTTAAGTCTTACGGTAGATAAAGCGTTCAGCCTGAAAAGCTCAAACGGTGAAGGAGGAATGGTAGGGTTGGTTTGGAGAAGGATGTTATCAGGGGAAATGATATGTAAAGACGTGAACGCCTGTACCTGGCTGCCGTCAATTTCCTCATTGCATTCCCGTTGCTGCGCCCGTGATTCACTTGTTATAATAATACTATGATAGACGCCATCATCAACCTGGTGCACCGCAGGGCACAATACCACGTAAATAAATGCAAAAATATAAAGATTATGGAGAAACTTCTTCGTTAGCTTCATAGAGTCAAATCAATGCTTATTCTATAACTGCATTAGATGTATTCTCTTACACTTACACACTCGCCTGCATCTGCAGGAATGATGCCATAGCGCTCCCGCGGACCATGCTTTAAAAAGTGTCTGGTTATTGATGGGTTAAGAAAATACTTCGTTGGAGGGTGGTTGCGCGACAGGCTGCTTTTTACAATGTTTGCATCACTGAAGGAGAAAATATGTGAGAAAGAGGCGTTTGCAGTTCACTGCATGCGTACAATCTTTGCATTGCGGGTGCAAAGTTTGTATAAGCCGTGTGATACATCAGCTGAAGTATTTTTTTATCTTGTACTGAAGCGATCGCAAACTTATGCCCAGCAATTTTGCTGCCTTTTCCCTGTTGCCGTTCGTTTTATCCAGGGTATCCTGGATCATCTTTTTTTCAAGCAGTTCAACCGATGCAAACATACTGGCGCTCGCAGCTTCGCTTTGGGGTCTGGACGGTTGGGACTCTCTTATCTCATCAGGAAGTCCTCCCACATCCAGTATCGGTCCCTTGGACAAAACCACGCCCCGTTCGATCACTTTCTCGAGTTCTCGCACATTTCCTGGCCAGGAATAATGCATGAAATGCTCAATTACATCGGGAGCAAAGGAAGTAACCATCTTCTGGTGAATTGCAGCATAGCGAGATACAAAATGATTTGCCAGGAGGGGAATATCTTCTTTGCGTTCCCGTAAAGGCGGGATTTCTATGGTTAAGGTATTGATTCTGTAATAGAGATCCTTTCTAAAAGTTCCCTCTTCTAATGCAGATGTTATATCCTGATTGGTAGCCGCTATAAGCCTCACGTCTAACTGAATTGATTTGTTGCTACCCAGTCTTTCAATCTTTCCATCCTGTAAAAACCGCAGTAACTTCGGTTGGGTTTTAAGGCTGAGATCTCCGATTTCATCCAAAAACAGTGTTCCCCCATGAGCCTCCTCTGCCTTTCCTATCCGTCTTCTGTCAGCCCCGGTAAATGCACCTTTTTCGTGACCAAATATCTCACTTTCAAGCAGCTCTTCCGGAAGCGCAGCGCAATTAACGATTACCAAAGATCTATTACGTCGTTTGCTGTTGTAATGGATGGCCTTGGCAATCAGCTCCTTACCGGTTCCGCTCTCCCCGAGAATGAGGATATTAACCGTGGTTCCGGCTGCATCCTGTATGCACTGAAATATATCCTGCATTTTTTTACTCTTACCGATAATGCTGGAAAACTGGAAGCGTTCAGAAAGGGCGGCCTTAAGAGAAACGACCTCTTCACTCAAGTCCTTGTAATTAATGGCTTTCTCTACGATGATTTTAATTTCATCCAGTTCGTAGGGTTTTAAAATGTAGTCGTGGGCTCCCAGCTTCATTGCTTCAACCGATGACTCTATGGAGCCATAAGCAGTCATCATAATTATACTAACCCTGTCATCAATGCGCTTGATCTCTTTAAGCACCTGCAGTCCATCAATATCAGGCATCTTCTGGTCGAGAAGGATCAAATCGAAATCATCCCCTTCAACTTTTTTGATTGCCTCAGAGCCGCTGCCGGCAGTTTCTACCTGATAGCTGTTCTTGAAGGTATTATACAGTGAGCTTCTGAGGCTCAACTCATCATCTACGATTAGTATTTTCTTCACGATCGCCTTTCTCCAGTGGCAGGAAGAGTTTAAAGTGTGTTCCCTCATTCTTTCTGCTTGACACTTCAATTCTTCCTCCCTGTTCGCTGACTATACGCTGGACGATGGAAAGCCCCAGCCCGGTACCCCCCTCTTTGGTGGTAAAGAAGGGTGTAAAAATTTCTTTCACGGCCTCTTCAGCAATGCCATTCCCGGTGTCAGCTATCTCTATTTCCACTTCTTCTTTAGTTCCCCGAATAGTGCATGAAATGGAACCTCCCGCGGGCATCGCCTCCACTGCGTTAATCATAAGATTTACCAGTACCTGCCTCAGCTGCTCAGGGTCAATGACAACCGGTGGCGTCTGATTATAATTTTTCTTTATGGTGATGTGATGTTCATTATAAGCAGGTATGACTGAAGCAAGGGTTTCATCCACCAGCTTGGGTATGTCCGTTGCCTGCCGTTTATCTTTTCGGGGGCGGGCGTAATCTAAAAGGTCATTTACTATCTTGTTTATCCGGTTCACCTCACGGGTTACCGAATCTATAAACTCCTTCCTGAAATTGGGATCTCCATACTCAGCAGGCAGAAGCTGGGTGAAAGTTTTAATCGAAGCTAAAGGGTTTCTTATCTCATGAGCGATGCCGGCCGAAAATTCACCCAGGACCGAGAGCCTTTCCGTCTGTTTCATTTTCTCCATAATAGCTCTGTTTTTCTCTTCTGCCTCCTTGAGAGCACTGTTGATGAGCAGATAGCTGCTCCTGGCAATTACTACATAGAATGCTATGATTCCCACAATCAATGCTGAAACTATAAAGATGGATAAATTGTAAAAATGACTTTTTCTGGTGAAGCTGATTTGGGATCTTACTTTATCCAGAAAAAGTCCTAATCTAACTGCACCGATGGTTTTCCCCCGAGTATGTTCTTTAAAAGGCTCCAGGGGTTCTATGATCTCGAAAATGATGTTTCCGCTTTTGGGGTCTTTATAGCTATGGGTGATTTCCTGGTCATTGTTTAAACTAAACATAAGATGATCATAGCAGGAACTGCTTATGGGAGACAATTCCCCGGCATCCATCAGCTTTTCGCCCCGATTATTAACCAGCTGGATATAAAAAAGGTGATCTTCATCACGTAAGAGCTCCCGCAACTTTTCTTGTAGTGGCTTTGCAGCTTCCATATCATGATCTTCAAGGTAGGCCATCAGTTCTGGATAGGACTCGATTTGATAGATCAAGCGGGAGCCTTCCTGTTCTAATATGTTTAAGGTGTTCTGGAGGTCCAGTTTTGACTCCTGGTATATAACAAATGACAAAATCCCACCCAAAACCACGAGCATAACAATAATGAGCTTGGTTAAAAGCGGGAAAATCTTCAAAGAACTTTGTTCTCTTTCAACTTTTGAGGCCATTGTTAATAAACGATTTAAGAGACCAGTTGTTGTACGTCTTCAAAAGGTTGCGGACAATTTTAAAAATAAGGATCCCAGCCCCACCATCTGCAGATTGTTCTAAGGTACCGACCCGCACTTATTTTAACGATCTAAATCTATATCCTTCCAGGAAGCGGGATCATCAAGCGACTCCAGGTGAGTAAAAACTGTCACGTTTGGCAACGCCTGGCAAATGCATGATTCTATTTTTTCCAACAGATCATGCCCATCCTGGACTGTCCATACCCCGGGAACCAGTACATGCAGGGATACAAAGCGGCGCCTTCCCGACTGGCGGGTGCGAATGGCGTGGCACTCAACCCCGTTTTGGATATAAGGCTCTAAGACTTTTCTTATGGTATGCTGCTCTTCAGCTGGTAGAGCTGTATCCATTAATCCCAATACGGACTGATACACTATGCGCCCGCCTGACCAGACGATGTTGGCGGCAACCATAATCGCAATAACCGGATCCAGCCGCTGCCAACCGGTCACTGCTACTGCACCGATTCCCGCCACCACACCCGCTGATGTCCATACATCAGTCAGCAAATGCTTTGCATTGGCCTCGAGTGTTATGGAATGGTACTGCTTGCCTGCCCGTAACAATAAGAGGGCGACAAACAGGTTCACCAGGGAGGCCGCTATCGATACCCCCATTCCCAGCCCGACCTGTTCAAGCTGTTTGGGGGTAATGAGCCGATGAACGGCTGCCGCGCCAATGCCAATTGCCGCAATGAGAATCAACGTGCCTTCGACGCCGCTCGAAAAGTATTCCGCCTTGCTGTGTCCATAGGCATGGTTCTCATCGGCCGGGCGCGAGGCTATGGTCAACATCGCCAGTGCCATCAGCGCCCCAGCAAGGTTGACGAAGGACTCCAGAACGTCGGAAAGCAGTCCGACCGAACCCGTAACCAGGTATGCGACGGCCTTGAGGGCAATGGTAATAATGGCCGCCGCAATGGAAAGCCAGGCATATCTTGCAAGCGATGAACGGTTTGTGGTATGTGATGTCATGGGCCTCAGTGTAGCACGACAGGTGCAGTAGCTCAACACAATTAAACCGGACGGCAATGTTTCTCCCCACGACGCGCGAAGAGATGGATGGGCTGGGCTGGGATCGGCCCGATGTCATCCTGGTGACCGGAGACAGCTATATCGACAGCCCGTTCATCGGTGTCGCCCGTGATCGGCAGGGTGCTCCAGCATGCCGGGCTACCGGGTGGGCATTATCGCCCAGCCTGATGCGCAGAGTCCGACCGGGACATTTCCCGGCTGGGAGAACCACGGCTGTTCTGGGGCGTACCGGGCGGCAGCATCGACTCCATGGTCGCCAACTACACCGCCCTGAAGAAAAAAAGAAGAGCGACGACTACACCCCCGGCGGCATCAATGACCGCCGTCCGGACCGGGCCGTCATCGTCTACACCAACCTGATCAGGCGCTACTTCAAAAACACCCGGCCCATCGTGCTGGGCGGCATCGAGGCCAGCCTGCGGCGCATTGCCCATTACGACTTCTGGTCTGACCGGGTTCGCGCCTCCATCCTGTTCGACGCCAAGGCCGACTTACCTGCTTTACGGAATGGCCGAGAAAGCCGTCGTCGACCTTGCCGATGCCCTGCACGCAGGCAGCGATGCGCGCGAGCATTCGCGGTCTGTGCTACATCGCCAGTGAAAGTGATAGTACCGGAATAAGAGACGGGCTATCTTGAGCTGCCATCCTATGAAACGGTCTGCCGAGGACAAGCAGGCCTTTATCGACATGTTCCACACCTTCTATCAAAACAACGATCCCGCTCACCGCCAAAGGTCTCTTGCCAGAGACACGGCACGCGCTACCTGGTGCAGAACCCGCCCTGCCCTCACCCCGACACAGGCTGAGCTGGATGCAGTCTATGCGCTGGATTTCGAGCGCGCCCAGCATCCCTATTATCGAGAAGCAGGGTGACGTGCGGGCGCTGGAGACGATCACGTTTCTCGATCTCCACCCATCGCGGCTGTTACGGGGAGTGCAACTTCTGCGCCATCGCCGTGCACGAGGGCAGCACGGATTCAGTGGCGCAGCGCAGAATCCATCCTGGCCGAGACTAAAGCGTCTCACCCAGTCACCCTGATTTCAAGGGTTATATCCCGGACGTGGGCGGGCCGACGGCCAACATGTACGGGTTTGAATGCGAAAGAAAGATGTCGGCAGGGCAGTTGTGCCCGACAAAGCGCTGCCTCTATCCGGTGGTCTGCCCCTCGCTTAAGGCCGATCACCGGCAGCAGCTGGAGCTGCTGCGCAAAATCCGGCGCATCAAGGGGGTGAAAAAGGTCTTCGTCGCCTCGGGCATCCGCTATGATCTGCTGCTCAGCGACCATGGATACGGCAGGGAGTATCTGCGGGAACTGATCGAGCACCATGTCTCCGGGCAGATGAAGGTGGCGCCGGAGCACAGCGAGGAGACTGTGCTGAAGATGATGGGAAAACCCGGCACTGATCACTGGTGGAATTCAAGGAGCTGTTCAACCGCATGTCCCGGGCCGCCGGGAAAGAGCAGTTCCTCACCTATTATCTGATTGCCGCGCACCCCGGCTGCAGCGAAAACCATATGCGGCAGCTCAAGCGGTTTACCGACCGCGTGCTCAGGATCAATCCGGAGCAGGTTCAAATCTTCACCCCCACGCCATCCACCTACTCCAGCCTCATGTATTATACGGAGACTGATCCCTTTACCGGCATGCCCATCTTTGTTGAAAAAGACCCCCGGGGAAAAACCAGGCAGAAGAATATTGTAATCCGGAAGCGCAGGATGTAAAGTATGCCCGTGCGATACAGGTATGAAGCATTACGCTCAGGAGAAAACCCGTCATGACGGATCAATTGAAAGACATTCATCTGCAGTTCAGGAATACCATTGCCGGCCGCTACCCTCTTAAACCGGTATCCTTAAAACATCCCTTCCCGGAGCGGCCGCTGCGTGCGCTGGGTATCATTAAAATCGACGGCAGCGTGCACGAGACGGAGAAGCTCATGCGCGTGATGGTCCTCACCACGCATTTTATAGCCAGCTCCCGCTGCTCGCGCTCGATCTTCCTGGGGGCACGTCCTGAATTGCATCTTCCCATATTATCTTCGGAAACCATCCTCATGGGTGCAAAACGGGCCTTCCTGGTCGACATTCACACAACGGTACGCCAGGAGCGCTGGAGCTCGCTGAACATTGAAGACCGGTTGCTTGCCATCAGGAGCAGGTATATGCAGCTCCTGGCAAAGCCATTAACCCTCAAGGGAAAAATAAACGATATCATGTCAAAAGCCCACTGTTATGTGGAGGTGCCGCCGGAGCTTGACGGGCAGGCCCTTTCCCTGTTCAATGAATATCTCCAGCTGTTTCTGGAACTTGTCGACGCCGCAGTCCCGGTCCCGGCGGGAGATCAGAACAAGGCCCGGGAGGATTTTGAGGCGTATCACCAAACGGTCATTAACCACGACCCCGCGGTAAAGTTATATTCCGTGCTCTTCGGTAAAACCGGTGGAGTTGAACGGGTCAACGATCTCTTTTTCGCAAAATAAGTACCGGAAAATTCAGTATCGGCACAATACGAGAAATCATTTATGAGGCAACCGGCCGGTTGCCTCTACTAAGAAGACCTTTTTTCGTTTGTAAAAGGAGCATTATCAATGCGTGAAGTGCTGAAAAACATGGCATCCCTGCCGGAGGTGGAGATTGCCGAGACACCTGAAGACCTTAAAGTTATCGCCGAGCGGACTTTACAAAGCAAGGAAAAGGTCATTTATTATGTCGGCAGCGTGGAAGTGCTGATGCAGGGGTATGAGCGGACCTATGACCAGGGTTTTTATATCCCCACCAGAACGGAGCTGGGCATTTTCGTAAAAATGCTGGTCCCGGACACGGAGGTGATGCGTGCCTACCAGGCCAACGATGCCGGGGAAGCCCGCGAAACCCGGGCGCTGCCCGATGATGTGAGGATGGACTACTCAGCCATGATACACGACGACCATGTGGTTTTTTTTCTCCGGGAGCCGAAGCTGTACGGCCTTTCCATCATCTCGCCGGCCCTGGCCCAAACCATGAAGGCCATGTTTCATGACATGTGGCGCAACGCGAAAAAATAGGGAAGCGCTGCCACCTCAACCGCAAAAATATAAACGCCCTGTCCGCTAAAAATGAACAGGGCGTTTTTGTCACTGCCGGGACCTTCCGCTCACAAGACGCGCACACCCTTTTCTATGCCGATGGCCGACAAGGGTTCGCTGACGCCCTCTTGAGAGAGGATGGCGCGCGCAACCTGCAGCCCTGAGACCGTCACCCCGATAATGCCCAGCGCCGGCTGCGTCCAGTGGCCGCTCAAGAACAGATTTTTTACCGGCGTCTTCTGACCCAGCCGCCGCGGCCCCAGCTGCTGCGGGGTAAGGGCCCAGCCGATGCTCGCGTCTTCGCCGCACAGCATATACCGGTTTACCGTGCGCGGAGACCAAAATTCCCGGTACTCGATATGCTGCGAAAGGCCGGGAATTTTCCTTTCAGCCCGTTTGATCAGCACGTCCGCCACCCGCTTTTCAAAATCAGGATCTTCCCAGCCCTCGACCGGCGCCGGTATAACGTGGATGACCAGCGCTGTTTTCCCCGGCGGGGCTGACCCGGGATCACTCAGGTTTGCCAGCTGAAACCGGAACAGGGGATCAGGCGCGTGCTCGTCCAGCAGCCGGCTTTTCAGGTTTTTAAAATGCTGCTCGGTATCATAGGTGGAGGTGTGGATGTGCAGCGCCGGCGCAAGGCCCAGCTTCTTTAAATCAATGTCTAGGCCGAGCAGCAGCGCGCAAAACGGCGGGGTCACCTCAAGCGCGCGCAGCCGCTAAGGTATGAGGCGCTGACATTCTGCCGCCGAGCAGCTGAAAGAACGTCTGCCGGGCCGAAGCGTTTGAAATCACATACCTGGCGGTTATGGTCTGGGCGGGCGCTTTCCCGGCGTCGTCTTCCGCCCCGGCATGCGGGGAGTTGACCAGTTGCACCCCGCAGGCCCTGCGGTTCTCCACCATTATCCGCTCCACCAGTTTCCCGGTGAGGATGTCGCCGCCTTTTGCCCGCACACAAGCGGCAAAGGCCTCCGACACCGACTGTGCGCCGCCCTTCACATGAGGAATAGACAGGCCGCCTTCAATCAAAAGTCCGGCAATGCCCAGGGCAGACATCTTTGAGGGCGGCATATTGGCGCAGGTCGAATTGATGGAGAGCGCGGCCCTGAGCCGGGGATCCCTCACATACCCGTCCATAAAAGGGACAATGCCCCTGGACATATGCCGGACCAGGGTGGGACATTTGAACAGAATCCTGGCGATATCCCGCGGCCCTGTGCCGAGGAAGGTGGCATAGTCTGCCTGCTCATTAATGGTTGTCAGCGTTTTAAAAAAACGCCGGATGCCGTCTGCCTCCGCGGGGAAGAGCTTTATAAACTGTTCCATGAAGCGCTCGCGGGCAGCCCCGCCGCCCGAATAGATATAATAATTAAAATCGGGAAAGTGCACATGATACCCCTGCTCAAGCGGTATAAACTCAATCTCCTTCTCAATCCCCAGGGCGCGGATGGTCCTGGTGATGAGCCCGCTCTGCGTGGTGCCGGTCACCTCGGAGGCTGCCACGGTAAAGTTATAGCCGTTGCGCTTATAGCTGGAGCAGAAACCGCCCACCTGCCGGTTTTGCTCAACGACGGCGACCTTCATCCCGTGGTGCGCAAGCCACGCCCCGCAGGAAAGCCCCCCCATCCCGCCGCCAATTATGACCGCATCATATCTGTCACTCATCTCTCACTACTCTCCTTCCATTCCCAACGTGCTATTGCCCTGCGCGAAACCGCCCCGCCAAAGACCAGCATGTTGTCTCCAACCGCATCCGTGCAGCACAACAGAGCATATGCAGACCCGGATCCGTCCGGCTACTATAGGATATGAGCCCCCGCAAGTCAAGCACGGCACATATTCACTGCTGCTTGGTATCGGTCAAGAATAATGTAAGGTGGAAATTTCTGTACCGCTTTGTTTAATTGTGGCATACTTACCGCATTGACAACAGCGCATGAATCTCATAAACTTGGGCCATAACAGATCAAACCCCCATCTCAGCAACCATAAGGAGGATTAATCGCATGAACAAAAAAATAGCACTCTTTTTTCTTGTGGGCAGTTTTTTCACCGCCGCGCTTTCCATGAATGCGCCGGCGGCAGCGCAGCAGGCAGGGCATGCGCTTCCCCAAAACACCCTCATGCTCATGAAGCAGGAACTCCAAACAATGGAACAGAGTGATGACCTGACGGGCATGAAGACGAAAACCGGAGCGCTGATTGATGCCTTATGGCTGACACAGAACGATGGAGACCCTGAAGCGCTGCAGGCGGTTATTGCGGATTACGTTGCGGAGATCAACAGCATAGAAGAACAGCAGCTGGTAGAGGAATGCAAAGACCCTTTGCTGACAGGGCTGTTCTATTCAGGCTGGTCGCTGTTCCAGACGGCGTCAGGAGTTGGAGACCCGGTTTGCCTCACCCTCTCTGCCAGCGACATAATTGCGGACATTCTGATAGTGCTGCAATCATACCAACTCTGCGTGATTGATAATTCGGAGGTCCCTGATGAGGCGCTCAGGGAGACCATCTGTCAGCAGCAGAAATTAGTCAAAACCTATGATTTTATAGCCGGCTGGATGTATGCGACACAGTGCAGCTACGGGGCCTCATTCGTCACTTATCTAACCCTGATCGTTAACTTTTTGACCGTTTTTTCGGTTTGTGCCTGATAATCACCGGAGTCAAATAACAAATGAGGTAAGGGTGCGCTATGAGTGAAACAGTGCGCATGTGGACGGAAATTGTATTCGATGTCTTCTACCTGGCAACCATCTGGACACTGGTTGGCGTTATGTCCTACAAGCTGTCCGGGCTTCCGCGGAGCATGTTTCGTCTTGCACAAGTCTTCCGGGCAGCGTTTTTCTTTCTGGTGCTGGGCGATACCGGGCTGCTCGGTTCGCGCATTATCGCGTATGCGGCAGGCGGGCTTGAATACAGTCCGGCATTTTTAGGAGGATCGATTCACCTGGCCGGTCTTGGCAATTTATCCACATCGATTACCGTGACCATTTTTTACCTGTGCTTCCTGGAACTGTGGCGGAGGAGATATGACCGGCCCTTTACCCTCTGGTATTACGTGCTGGTCTCAGCCGCGGTGGTTCGCTTAATTGTCATGTTGTTTCCTCAAAACCACTGGGAATTCCATATCGCTCCGGTGGGCTATGGAATTTTCCGCAATATCTTTTTAACCATTCAGGGCCTCGGTGTCGCTCTTCTCATCCTGTACGACGCGCGAAGGACCAATGACCGGCTGTTTTTAACCTTCAGTATCCTGATTTTTGTTTCATTTTTTTGCATGTGGCCGGTCGTCCCTTTCTATCCGCGATTCCCCCTGATCGGCATGATGATGATTCCCAAAACGGTCGCCTACATGGCCATTGCCTTTATCGGCTATAACTATTTCTTTCAGGATTATAAGGCCGGGGCTGAAGGATCACCCCAAGATCGGACTGCCTAGAACGGCCTTGCATCGGACTTATTGCAGTGCTTGAAGACCATGCGGGAAGGACAGGTATGTGAAGAAGGTATTACCCTTGTCCCTTCCTCGCGATCATGCGCTTGTAAATCCACTGGGCAAAATTAATAGAATAAACCATGCCAGCGAAAAGCATGCACGCCGCCAGCCGCTTGCGGTCCCAATCCTGCCGGATTCCTATAAAATAGAGGGTATATGCAAGAAGGGCTGCAAGATTACCAACATCCTGCCAGAAAAACTCACGGCACATGAAGTACTTATTGCAAAACTGCTTCTCCCAGAGTATGCCGATAACCGTATTGAGCCAGAGAAGCGCGAAATTGACCCAGAAGGTTATCAGCGCACCCGTCCACCCCTCACCGGCGAGCAGAAAACGCACCACACAATAAAAGTTGAGGAACAGCAGTAAGATCTGCACCCCACTTATTATCATCATCGAGCGGGCCAGTGGCGACGCATTCCTGCTGGCCAGTTGCTCCGTGTTCTTCATAAGCGCCTCCTGTTGTTTATTTACCAGGCCCAATCGCAGTTCTTAACCGGCTTCATGCGAAATGGAATAAAAATAAGCAGGGATATGATGAAACAGAAAATACCTGAAAGTGCAATCAGCTGTGCTCTTACCATGGCCGTACTCCCCGAAGGTAAAAGTTAATAGGACAAAGCTCGGTCACGGAAATGCAGACCCGCTTATTTCAATGTTCGATTCATTTTTTCTATTAGCAAAGTATGCATTGATCCATTCCTGCTGTTCACGGAGAGGACATGCGCACTGTTTTTTATGAAATGCCTCTCCATTGTTTCTAATCGTCATGAGAAACTCGGATTGTAAGGTTTCCTTGAGCGATGCATTAATCACGCTGCTGTCAGAATACGGGATCAGGGGGCACGGTTCAAGGCTGCCGTCGTGACTTATGTGAATCAATCCTCCGCCCACTGCCAGACATCCGCCATAGTTTCTTTCGCTTCCGGGGAAGACAAGAAATAAGGCATGGAACTTTGCCGACAGGGCGTTTTTAATAGCACACAGTTTTTCCCGCTGCGCTCCGGTAAGCGCCATACCCTCAGAGCCTTTGGCAACCGGCACATATTCCTGGAAGAAAACCAGGCTGCACCCGCTTGCAATCAGTCCCTGAATGTACCGCTCACTGGTCACAACCGTAAAATTATCACTGGTAACCGTCAGGGACGCGCCAAAAAAATTGCCGCCGGCCTTCAGCTCCCTTATAATCCCCTGTGTTTTTTTGTGCACACCCTCGCCCCGCCGCTTATCCGTCTCTGTTTCAAATCCTTCCATGCTGAGCATGGGAACGACATGTTTCTGCCGTTTCAATTCATTCATGATCTCCCGGCTCACCAGCAGCCCATTGGTAAATACCAGAACTATCAGTTGGGGAAAACATCTGGTGACCTGCAGTATGTCATGCCGGATAAACGGCTCACCCCCCAGCAGCATGACTATTGATATCCCCAGATCATGCGCTTCGCCCATTATACCCTTCCACCTATCGAGGGTCATTTCGCCGGCAGGATTCCTCTGCAGTGCCTGCGCGTAGCATCCGTGACAGGCAAGATTACACCTACTGGTAATACTGGCCATCATCATCGACGGGACTGTAATTCCCTGCCTTTCCCAGCACACTCTTCGTTGAGCCGCTTTGTTTTGCCAGTGGAGCATCCTTAGCGCAAAACATGCCAATGCCGATTCTTCAGCGACATTTTCAATGTTTTTTTTAAAATACTTTCTATCGATTTCCTGATAAGAATGCCGTTGTCACCGCTATGAGACATACACGAAAGCACCTCTGTTTCTGCATTGCAGATATAGTAAATTTTCGTATATTAATTATGGACAGGAAATAATGCAAGAAAAAAAATAAAAACGCACACTGCCGGGGCAGTATGGTCGTTTGTACATGCCCTCTTGTTCCGGCGATGTCCTTCGAACAGACAGTTCCGCTTTCTTAATAAATAAGTAATAATGACGGTTTATCCTCCTGTGGACCCCCATCATCAGATTCAGCGCCCCGTTCACGGTAAAAATCGTTGCATGAGGGGCGACCACGGCGCCAAATAAAAGGTTGACAGGAGAAATTGTTTTAGTTAATAATTGTGTACTATTTGTTCATTCACAAGGAATGCAATGGCAATGCCCAAGGTGAAAATAAACTACCAATCTCGGCACAAGGCGGGAACAACTGATTATGATAAGCTTTCCCACCAGGTTTACCTCAACCTCCAGAAAATTTTCAGGTGCCTGAATATCGGACGGGGCTTGCAGGGAAAGCGGCTGCCGATCACCATGACCCAAATGCGCGTCCTTTCCCTGTTTAATGAGCGGGACATCATCAGCATCACTGACATTAGCCGGTCGCTGGGGATGTCGCTGCAAAGCGCCACCAACCTGGTCTGCCGGCTTGAGCAGCTGGATTACCTGGAGCGGACTAAAAATGAAAAGGATAAACGGGTTTCGGAT
>CAVVUR010000009.1:0-10303 GCA_963751515.1 uncultured delta proteobacterium | reverse complement strand
GGCTGCCGCGCCCCCCGGCACCGGGCCGGCCTGCACGGAATCACACTTTATTTCTTTTTGCATAACTCAGTACACCCCCGGTGCGTGACTTTCATTACAAGTCTGCACGCCTTTCTGAGATTGGAAGGAAAAGTATAGCAAATGCATGAGGATGAAACAGAAGCACAGAATTAACCTGCTCTCAGCTGTTTGGTCTACGCCCCGCATGTATCACGAAAACAATAAATAAGAACGCTCTGCAATGAAAAAAAAATTAAATACCTTCCCAGAAACAAATAGGCAGGACCCATCATCTGACATGCATCTTTTACTTTCTGACTTCTGAATTCTGACTTCTGTTGGATGTCTCCTCTCCTCTTCCCTATCTCCCAAACACCGCCGATAAAAATCCATTTACCAGAGACAGGATTATGCTGAAGGCCATCGCCCACCAGAAACTGTCGACTTTAAAGTCCGGCACAATGGCGGACACCAGCAAAATCAAAAGCGCGTTGAGCACGAAGGTAAACAGGCCAAGCGTCAGGATATTCACCGGCAGCGTCAGTATCAAAAGCACCGGCCTTAAGAAGGTATTAACAATTCCAATAAACATGGCAGTTACAACTGTCGGGAAAATTCCCGGCACCGACACTCCCGGTAAAATATAGGCGGCAATATAGACCGCAAAGGAAAGAATGATCCAGGATATGAGAAGCTGCATGTGTTGTATCTCCTATAAAGGGTACAGGGATCAGGGTCAGGGTCAGAAGAGAAGTTTACAGTTGATAGGTGTCAGGTAATAAATAGTGGAGTAATGGAGTAATGGTTTCTGGTTCTGATTTCTGACCCCTGACATCTGAAAATTAACTCGGACAGCACATTAGACCTCATACGCTAAACCTTGTCAACCCGTAACTGGCAACTGGCGACTGAGATACGTGCAACCACGAAGTACAAGAGAAAAAAGGGTCAGGTCTTAACATTCAACAAGTGTGGGGTGCCGCTTTGGTATGTAATATTGAATATTGAGACCTGACCCCGAATTTCTATGTTGGGTTTTGCAATCACTACTCCATTACTCCCTTACTCCAAAGGTGATGCCATCAGGACCACAAAACACAAATGATCACTGATCCTTTTCCTGCTCCCTAATGTTTCCAGCAGCCTGACCATTGCCAGGGAATCCTGTTCGCAATACGCCAGCAGCGCTTTTCGCAGGCGTGCTTTTTCCTTGGTCCCCAGCTCAGTGCCGGTAAGCTTCTCATAGGCGACACCTGCCTGCAGGCCGTCAGCTATTGCCATATTTTCGTAGCTCATGGAAGGCACCAGCGCCGGGAGGACATTCTTGATGGAAAATGAGCCCAGAAAAGCGGGGTGATATACATTGGTGCGTATAACTTTAAGCAGGTCCCAGAGGTGTTCCCTTATGGCTTCTATCCGTTTGCATATTCGGAAAATGCGCCGGCGATGAAGGCCCAGGCATCGCGATTCGAAATCACTGTACACGACAATCTTCGCCTGCCCATGCACCTCAAGAACAGGGAGAAGCCTTTCAATAAAGGCGCGGCGCGGATCACCGCCATCGCCATTAAGAAATTCGTGGTGCTCAAGCCGTGCGCCGGGTGCTCTCTGCAGATGGACCGACCACTGGAAAGGAATCTGGTCATAGGGGTGCAAGCCCGCGTACCTGGGAAGCGCGGGAAAGGCAGTCTCAAAGTCCATGAAATAAAGAGGATAGCCCAGCTTCGAAATGATAGTGCGGAGATTTCTGTCATAGTAGGGCCTATTTTTTCTGAAGCAGTCGAGGGCCCTCCTTTGAATGCCGCTCAGGGGGTAATGCCGGATCTTCAGAACCGACGTAATACCCTCGGCTATCAGTTCATCCTGCTTCCTGCCGATCCCGGCAGGTTTCCACCCAGTCATCCGCCTGCCCATCGTGGCAGTGTTCATAAAACTCGCAGCTAAAAGGCGTGCTGCACCGGGTACCGCATGGAACATCCGGCGCTTTTTCTGAGGAGAGCACCCTCCACTCTTCGGCAAGCAGCGCCGGCAATCCCTTTTCAAACTGACGAATCTCTTCTCTCAGGCTTTGTATGGTAAAGAGCTTGGTAACCTTCGTCTTTCTCTTCGTGCCCTCCTTTTGTTTCTTCGTGATTTTCGTGGTTGCAAGATTGTGCGTCTTCCCGTCATACTCGTACTCCTTGTTGATGTGCATGAGGCAGGCATCTGCCACTTTGCAGCCGCATCCTTCAAGCACGTGCTTCTGGATAGCCACGTCGGGGATGTGCTTCTGGTCGACCCCGGTTGAAGATTTGACCTCTATAAGGCGCCAGCGGTTGCCTGGCAGGCGTTGTAAGATGTCAGCCCGTATGTAAATGTCTTCAAAGCTGAAGGCCCCTTCAAAGATGGCGGGTATGCTTTTATCTGCCATCAATTCCCTGGTATGGGACACGGCCTCCCGGTGGGCCAGGTAATCCTCGCTCAGCAGCACCCCCGAAGGGAACACCTGCCGGGCAAGCCGCCCCACTTCGTGGCCCTGGGCAAACAGCGCCTCCAGCTGCTCATCCGGCTTTTCAGCCAGTTCAGGTTGATAGCAGAGCAGATACAGCCTCTTCGAGCATTGCAAACCTGCAAGAAATTTTGATTTAGATAGATTCATGATCTAGGGTACAGGGTGTGGGGTTCAGGGTCACAAGAAATGTCGACGGTCATTGGTCAACGGTCATTTGTTTTGTGTTCTCTCGATTTCACCAATTTGGAGTGATGGAGTGCTGGAGTAGTGGAGTAATGAATGCTGAAATCTGGCCGTGGTGGGACGCACTCCATTGCGTCCGATTATGATTTGCGGACACGACAGAGCGTGGCCCTCCATTAAAGCCGTGTTCTTCGTGCATCAGGTTCAGGTGTAGTCGCAAGCTTTAGCTTGCGATCCTTCTGTGCTGCGCTTGCATATGCACCCACACAATCTATTACCATTTCTCCCCAATAATACCACAATTTCTTGCTTCGGATTTGTCTTTCCCCCTGCACCCTGTTCCCTGAACCCTTTACCCCACTCTACCACAGGGGTGTGACAGGCGTGGTCACTGGGATTTGAAAAAACTGTTGTTTAAAAGGACTTCGTTTAAGCTGAGGGCTTGCCGGCGTACCTATTTTTTCGTTTGTCAGAAAAAAACGGGCAGTACTTTCAAAATCCCTGAGTTGACAAAGTATCGAGAGTATGCTCTTTTACTGAAATAAAATTAAGTATGGTGTCCCCTGATTTCGAAAGAGTACCATGGACATAAGCATAATTTTATGATAATAAAGGTAATTATAGGTTTGCCCGGAAATGAGATTGCCGCCCTTCGCGGGCCCGGGATATAAGCAGGTAACGGCGGGCGAATCCGGTCACTTTCAACATTCTTAAGTCACATCAGTAAGAGGGCTCCTTGGAATTCACTAAACGCGCATTGCATCAATCGATCCACAAAGGCATAGAGAAAGCGGGCTTTACCAAAAGTTTGCCTGTGCAGAAGCAAACCTTTGAGCAGGTACTTGATAAGGGACGGGACGTCTGTGTGCAGTCCCAGACCGGTACGGGTAAAACCGCAGCTTTTCTCATATCCATTTTTCAACTCCTCCTTACCCACGATGATTTTAAGGGGAAAAAGGCGCTGATTGTCGCGCCCACCCGCGAACTGGCGGTTCAGATTACAGAAGAAGCAGAGTTGCTGGGACAGTATACTAAATTGCGAACGGGTTGTTTTTTCGGAGGGGTTGATTTTACCAAACAGGAGAATTTACTGCGAAAAGGGGTGGACATTATTGTGGGAACCCCGGGAAGATTGCTTGATTTCAGTCAGCAGGGAAAGCTGGATTTGAACAAGATCAGCATCCTGGTGATAGACGAGGCCGACCGGCTTTTTGATATGGGTTTTCTGCCGGACATCAGAAGGCTGCTCAAAAAGATGCCTCCCTATAAGGAACGGCGCACCATGCTTTTCAGCGCCACACTCGACTCCCGGGTTAAGGAACTGGCCTGGGAACACATGAATGACCCCGCAGAGATCAAGATAGCGCCGGAGCAGGTGACGGTGGAAAGTGTATCCCAGGAACTGTACCACGTTGAACAGCGTGAAAAGATGAAACTGCTTCTCGGCATCCTTAAAAAGGAACGGCCGAAAAATGTCCTCATCTTCACCAACACCAAACATATGGCCTATGAAGTGGCGCAGCGTCTCTCCCGCAACGGATTTGATTGCAAATATATCATGGGTGACCTGCCGCAGAACAAACGTTTGCAGGTTATCGAAGGCATCAAAACCGGGAGGATAAAATACCTGGTGGCAACCGAAGTTGCCGCCAGGGGACTGCATATTGATGACCTGGACCTGGTGATCAACTATGACCTTCCCGCTGAGTGCGAAAGCTATGTGCACCGGATCGGACGCACCGCACGGGTAGGAAAGTCCGGCAAGGCCATATCCTTTGCCTGTGATAAATATGTCTACGGTCTTGAAGCAATAGAATCCTTTACCAAGATGAAAATTCCTGTGGTGTGGGCGGATGATACGCTGTTTGAAAAAGACAAGAGTGAGGGAATGACGTTCCGTCAGCCCAGGGGCAGTCGCATCATGGAGCCAAAAGGTACACCATCGTTAAAGACAAGGCGGCCCCATCCGTTAAGGAAGCAGCGTCGTCCGGGGAAAAGCCCCGCCGGGCTTCCCGCGGCGTCCGGCATGCCCATACCGGAACCGGCCGGGATAAAGGCATCACCCGGGAACAAACCGGAACTGCAAAGGCTGCTCCGGCACCCGGGCGCCGGAGGGACGAAAAGCAACCGCCCCACAAGACTGTTTCCCGCCCGGGAAGGAGCAGCACCCCTGAAGAACGGATTGCCTATTACAAAAATAAGTATGGTGAAAATTTTACCTCTCGCATACCGGAGGCCCCGCCACCCGTCACCCATCAGAAGCCTAAACGAAAGAAGTCCCTGCTCAAGAAAATCAGAGATTTTCTGACAAAATAAGGGGGTAGACACCCTATTCCGGGGACACCATACTTAATCGTAGCAGACTGTAAAAAGTAAAAGGGGACGCAACAGAGTGTGTCCCTCCATATGCTGCAATCAGAAACCATTACTCCAATCTTTGGGCCACAAAGGTTGAGCAGTTTCAGCTGTGGACTATGGACTGACTGCT
Source organism: uncultured delta proteobacterium (assembly GCA_963751515.1). GTDB lineage: Bacteria > Desulfobacterota > WTBG01 > WTBG01 > WTBG01 > CAZWCD01. The sequence continues at coordinate 5,141 of CAVVUR010000009.1, read as the reverse complement.
GTCGACTCTCTCTTGCCCCCCCTGCACCCTCTTATAGCACCGACAGATCGTCGGCGGAGGGCGGGTATCCGGCAAATAAAGGCATGGGCGGGGGAAGGCCGAAGGTGTTTTGAAGGATGATGCAGCCATCTTCGGCTGCCTTCCTGATTACCTCCATCTCCGCAAACTCATCGCCTCTCACCGTGCTCAGGTACGCCCACTTCCTCGCCCGGGCAATTCCCATAAAAAGCATCCTCTGCCTGCTGCTGCCAGTCACCCAGGGAAACGATCTGTCAACCAGCCGGGGCATGAGGACGCTGTCAAAGGTAAGCCCTTTCGCGCTGTGGTAGGTGGAAATCTTGGGACGCACGCTTCCAAAATTCAAAGGCCGATCATTATCAGACAATACATCGGGGTGAATCGCCTTCTCCACGGTAATACCCCTCTCCTCCAATCCCCTGGCGAGGCTGTGAATCTGCCGCTTGGTCGGAACAATGATCCCGATCATCTCGTTTAAGGTTTGACGCCGCACAATAATCTCCGCCAGCCGGTCCATCTCCTTATCAGCCGAAGTGGCTTCAAAGCACAGGGGCCGTTCCCTGACCTGTTTTTCGGTGCGGCATTGCGACAAATACTGCCTGCGCTGTTCCGGGTCTTCGATGAAACAGGAGGCAAGCTCCGCGACACAGGATGAATTCCGGTACCCGAAAAGAAGTGTCGCGTTGCGCCGGGATATGCCCAGGGTTTCCAGTATCTGTGCCTCCGGCGCGCCGTCTTCAAAGATTTTTTGAAGCGGATCGATAAACACGGTTATGTGCCGCGCAGCCAGCCTGAGGATTTCATATGCCTCCCCGCTCAGGTCCTGACCTTCGTCCACCAGGATAAAATCAAGCAGCCCCTGCAGCGGCGCAGCTTCCCGGAGCAGGCGCAGCACCGAAGTTCGAACCTGGCCGAAGTTGATGGTCCTCCCGCCCCCTGCCCTCGGCAGCCTGCGGGATATGCCGGCCTCATAGACAAGCCGGCACCAGTGGTCAAAGGTGCTCACCGAGTCTTCAGGCAAACGCAGCAGCTTGAGAGCAGACCTGATGTATTCCTTGATGACGTTGGTAAAAACAAATATCCTGTATCGCCCCGGAGGGACATTATAGCTCTCAACAATGTGGGCAGCGCGATGGACCAGGACCTGGGTTTTACCGGAACCCGGAGGCCCTGCAATAAGCCGGTGTTCAGCGGTGGGCATTTCCACCACCTGCAGCTGCCCGGGGGTCATCTCCATGCGCGGCAGCAGCCAGGTGTTCACGATTCCTCCCTGAGGCTCATCGTCCCGGGTATGTCGGGTCGCAAAACATCATCGGACGGCGTCTCCGTCTTCTTATTTCTGCGCCTGTTCCATTCTTCATCCGCCTTATCCACCAGCTTTTCATCATGACTGAGCTTCGCCGCCATCCGATACCATCCCAGCTCCCATTCTGAAAGCACCTGCGGGGGATCATAGGAGGCAAGGGCCTGGCGGATCGTTTCTTTAGACTCATCACCGCGCTCGAGCTTCTCCAGGCATTTTGCCTTCAGGGTGAGATCGGGGGCCCTGCCGTCAGCTTTCTTAAGCGCCCCTTCCACGGTCGCGAGCGCCTCCCGGTTGAGCCCCCGCTTGCTGAAGCTTAAGGCCAGGTTGAACATCGCCGTTCCGCATGATGATACGCGGTCCGCCTCCCGGTAGGCCTTTTCCTCCCGGGCATGGTCGCCCAGCTCGCCGTGGTAGATGCCCTGCAGGACTAAAATTTCAACATCGGGCATCTTGATCAGGTTGAGGGCGGTGCGAAGATAATCAAGGGCCTTCTCATGCTGGTTTACGTCCGCGTACCACTGGGCAAGCTGCACGAACGCGTCGCGGTCTTCCGCACTTCCCCCCTTCTTCCTGCGCAACTCCTCTTCCGCTTCTTCTATCTGCAGGCGCACCCGGCCGGGGTTCACCGTATTCACCAGGGGGTTTCCCACGGACCGCTCAAAGGGCTGATCAGGAACCGCGCTCAGATATGCCCGGCATTCGAACTGCTTGCCTGCCGTGATCCTGAATTCCATGGTTATCTCTTCGCCGGCCAGGCCATTCCCCGGCAGCGTCCAAATCTCGTTAAAAATGAGCTGCCGGTCGGCGTGCCCCACGATTTCAAAGCGAAGCTTATCCACAAACAGATCCGGGCCGGAGGGTACCACCAGATCGAGTTTCTGACAGCTGCCGTCCTCCGGGAAGGGAAGCGTGCTCCGGGCAGGGATCAGGGTGTAAGGATCGCCGGAGGTGGCAATCAGGTCAATGCCGTCATATAGAACCGGAACAATCAGCGGGCGCGACGCGATTTCCTGGAAGAGAGCGTTCAGTGCCGCGCCCCCGGCGACGGCCGTCTGCATGGACAGCGCATCCGGAAAGCAATCAACCGCACCATTGGGGAAATACCCCTTGACCGCCTTTATCACCTGGGGAATGAGCGAGCTTCCCCCGACCATGAGGCAGAAGTTTACCTCCTGGGGCTTTTTCCCCGCGCGGTGCAGGGCATCCTGCAATGGGGCGAAGATTGACTGGGTGAGGCGGAACTCCGTCTCCCGGGCAAAAAGAAAATCGGTATCGAGGAAGGGCTCAAGCAGTGACTCGAATGCGGCGGCTGAAAGGGACGGCGCGCTTAAGCGCAGTTCCCTGTTTTTAAGCATGCAGGCAACGAAGGGCTGCTGCGCGGCGAGCCCGTTTTTATCGGCATCATCATAGTGATTGAATTTGATCAGCCGATCCGTCTCACGGCAGAGGGCGATTTTCAGCGCCTCGGCCGTGCCGAGCAGCTGCGGTTCGATCCCCTTTTTCTTGTCCACCCAGGTCAAGTCAAAGGGGAGCAGCCCGTTTTCATCGGCAAGCTGCGGTATAAGACATTCATGCACGATGGCCGCGTCTATATCGCCGCCGCCGAGCCGGTGATAGCGCGAAACAGCGAGCTGGCTCAGGCTGAGCCGCGCATGTGTCCCGTCCACGGTAATTTCAAGCACCGACACATCGCAGGTGCCGCCGCCGAAATCAAAAACCACCGCCAGCGAAGGCCTGCCCGGTTCAGCTGTATTTTCAGTCCCGATGCTGTACAGGTAGTCGATCAACGCCGCCGTGGGCTCATCGAGCAGGTCCTCGTCATGGAGCGCGAGACCGGCGTACCGGCATGCCAGAAGCGTGTCGCGGCGCTGGTTTAACTGGAACGAAGCCGGCACGGTGACGGAAATTCGCCGATGACTATTCCCTGCGGCCTGCTCTGCCTGTTCTTTTAAAAAAGAGAGAATGGTACCGGCAATCTTTGAGGCGTGGTTGAAGGATTCGGGCGCTCGGAAGTATGTCTTGCGCAGCCCCATCTCATTTTTGGTATCGTAAAACAGGTTTCTTTCAAAAAGAAGGCTGGCCTGGCGAGGATTGGCACGCAGCCGTTTCGCGCCTTCACCCACCCAGTGGTTCCCGTCGGGGAGAATGGCCACCACGGAGGGAACAAGGGGACTGGTATAGGTTCCCTCGGTCGTGGGCTGCTCCAGCTCCAGGGTCCTGCATGCTACTTTCCCGTCAGCACCGATGGCTGACTCGGCGACGGTGGAGTTGGTGGTGCCGAGGTCAATGCCCAGCACACTGATTTCCCTGTTCAGTACATGTTCCGGCTTCCCGGCAAAGAGCTCCAATGCCTTCATTGCAGTTTCCTCCTTTTCCCCTTGTGCGGTCAGGAAAAGTATAGCATGGAGGTGTGACAGGGAAGGTCAAAGGAGGGAGAGGGGATCAGGGTAAAGGAAAATCAGTTGAAGGTGCCGGTTGACAGTTTACAGGAAGAAAATGGACCATAGTCAACAGTCCATGGTCCACGGAAAACGAGAAGCATCAGGATAAAGGAGCAAGATTCAGTATCCAATACTCCATCACTCCACTACTCCAACAGAAGAGCATGAAGACGTAAGAAATGATACAATATACAAGATCTGGCTCCCGGGGTCAGGAGCAGGCTTCAAAGATGAGATTAATAGGCGTCTGAGCGGCCCTGCGGAAACGGGTAAACCCTCCCGCGGTCACGATCTCGCGGATGCGTTTCTCCCCTGCCTGGCCTCCAAGCACCATATGGCCCTCCTGCTCAATGGCCCCGGCCGTGCACAATAATACCGAGGCACAATAGAAGAGCCTCCCTACCGGGTTGAAATTGTCTTCGACCCGGTCTTCCGCAAACGGTTCAACAATCATCCAGGTTCCGTCATGTGTAATCGCCTTGCGCATATGCCGGGCAACACCCACCGGATCACCCATATCATGCAGGCAATCAAACATGGTGATCAGGTCATACGTGTCTCCCGGCATGTCTTTAGCGCTCACCGTCTCGAAACACACCCGGTCTGAGACTCCGCCTTCCTCAGCCCGCTTGCGCGCCCACTGAATCGACAACTCATGATAATCAAATCCAAAAAAGCGGGAATTTGGAAACGCCTGGGCCATAAGTATGGTTGATACCCCGTACCCGCATCCCACGTCAGCCACCCGCGCTCCATCTTTCAGTTTCTGTTCCACGCCATCCAGTGCCGGAATCCAGGAACTCACCAGATTAGCGACATAGTTGGGCTTATAAAACCGCTCCGCGCCAATATACAACTCGGGATCATGCTCATGCCAGCCCACACCCTTCCCGCTGCGGAATGCATCGGCAATTTTCGCCTCAGAGCGTATGGCCGCAGTGGCGGCCTGAAACGCCCCCGCCATGTAACCGGCGCTTGTCTCGTCGGCAAAAGCAAAAGCCTGTTCCGGGGTAAGAAAATATGTGCCGCTTTCCTTATCATATTCCACATAACCTCCGGCAGCCATCGCGGGGAGCCACTCCCCCACATAGCGCTCAAACGTGCCGGTGCGCTCCGCCAGTTCCCTGGCGGTAATCAAACCGGCCCCTGCCATGGCCTTGAAAAGCCCGAGCTTTTCCCCGATGAGCACCAGCGGCGCGTGAAAGGTGGCGCCTATATCTTTAATAACCTGCCCGATTATCTTATTGAGTTTTGCAGTATCAATGGTCATGAGTACCTCTTCCTCTGCACGTTGCAATGAATGCATTAACGCATCATATCACATTTTTGCATGGACTGTTGCCAGTCTCCTGTTTTCCCTGTCCCCTCCACCCTGC
>CAVVUR010000008.1:0-277976 GCA_963751515.1 uncultured delta proteobacterium | reverse complement strand
GACCTGCAGCACAAGACCATTCTCCTGGTAGGCGTCAACAAAATCAATGAGCAGATCGCCCAGTATCTCCGCGAGCGCGGGATACGCACGGTGATTGTTGCCAACCGCACCTATGATAAAGCCGCTGCCATCGCACAATACCTGGGAGGCCGGGCGATCCATTTTGATGAGTTCAAGCGCGAACTGCACCGGGTGGACATCATCGTCAGCTCGACCGCCGCTCCCCATGTTATCCTGAGGAAGGACGAGGTAGCGGCCTCGATGAAAAAAAGAAAGCGCCCGCTGCTCATCATTGACATGGCGGTGCCGCGGGATGTCGAGCCTGATACCGGAACCCTTGAGGATGTCACCCTATACAGCCTTGAAGATTTCAACCAGATCATCGAGGAAAACCTCGGCAGGAAACGGCAGGAGGCACACAAGGCTGAATCTCTGATCAGGCAGGCCCTTGCAAAGATAGACCTCAATGAACTCTCGCGCCAGTAATCTTCATTCCCGGCAGCTGTACCGGCAGTCGCTTCAGTACCTGCCCGGCGGGGTGAACAGCCCGGTGCGGGCCTTCCGGGCTGTTGGAGGAAACCCGGTTTTTATTGCCCGGGCAAAGGGCGCCTACCTCTTCGACGTCGACGGCAACTCCTACCTTGATTATGTCGGTTCCTGGGGGCCGGCCATCGTTGGTCATGCCCATCCCCGGGTGGTAAAAAAAGTTCGGGAAGCCGCCGCTGAAGGATTAAGCTTCGGTGCGGCCACCGAGAGGGAACTTGTCCTTGCCCGCCTTATTCGCAGCGGGTTCCCCGACATGGAAAAGCTGCGCCTGGTTAATTCAGGTACGGAAGCTGCCATGTCAGCCATCCGGCTCGCGCGTGCCTGTAACGGAAGAACGCGGATTGTCAAATTCGACGGCTGCTATCATGGCCACGCGGACAGCTTCCTGGTAAAGGCCGGTTCCGGTTCAATGACCTTCGGTAGTGCCGACAGCGCGGGAGTTCCCCCGGGGTAGCGCGGGATACCATCAGCATCCCCTTTAATGACGGGGAGGCGGTGGAAAGAATTTTCAAAAAAAGCGGAGAGAAGATTGCGGCCCTGATCGTGGAGCCTGTTCCGGCCAACATGGGGCTGGTGCTTCCGGAACCCGGCTTTCTCCGGCTGCTCCGGGAGGTGACCAGCCACTATGGCTCGATGCTTGTTTTTGACGAGGTCATCAGCGGTTTCCGGGTCTGCTTCGGCGGGGCGCAGCACTGGTATGGTGTTACCCCTGATCTTACCTGCCTGGGGAAGATTGTCGGCGGGGGATTGCCCGTCGGTGCCTACGGCGGCAGGAAGGAGATCATGGATCTCGTTTCTCCCCTGGGACCGGTGTACCAGGCAGGGACGCTCTCCGGCAACCCGCTTGCTACCGCTGCCGGCATTGAGACGATTACCATGCTTTCGCGGTCAAAAGATGTCTATGAAAAACTCGAAGCCCTTACCGTGAACCTCCGCAAGGGCGCTGAAGCTATAATCAGGAGACGCGGCGTATCTGCCCGGGTCAATCACCTGGGTTCTCTTTTCACCCTCTTCTTTACGGGGATGCAGGTGAAGGATTACCGGCAGGCGCGGGGCTGCGATCTCAATGCCTTCGCCCGCTATTTCCGGGGCATGCTGAAGGGCGGTATTTATGTACCCCCCTCTCAGTTTGAGACTAATTTTGTGTCCATGGCGCACACCCCCCAAGACATTGCAAAAACCCTTGAAGTGATGGATCGGGTGTTGAGGTCAAGTAGAAAAATAGATTGAGGATGCCCCCTCACCCTAACCCCTGGTCGCCTTCGGCGCCGCCAGAGGCGGGTAAACCTCTCCCCCGGCGGGGAGAGGGTAAAATGTTTTCGTGTTTCGTGGTGTTCTTAATGTTCATGCGTTTTGATATAAAATACTAGCGAGGGTCGTGCCGCAAGCTGAAAATCATATTATTGTGGCAAAGAACAATTCCCCATGCCCCTGGTTGAGATATATCCATACCAATTCTTAAGGCTAACCCATGCCGGCGTACTATCCTCTGCATCTCTCTATCGCGGGTAAAAAATGCCTGGTGGTCGGTGGCGGCAGGACCGCGGAGCGGAAGGTGAAAACGCTGCTCCACTTCGGTGGCCAGGTGGTGGTCGTCTCACCTGATGGTACCCCTGCGATCAGGACGCTTTCCCGGCGGCAGAAAATTCTTTGGCGAAAGAGGAAGTTCAGAACATCTGACTGCACAGGCGCATTGCTCATTTTTGCGGCCACCGACAGTGCTGCAATCAACCACCGGGTCGCCCGGCTGGGGAAGGAAAAATCCATTCCGGTCAATGTGATTGATGACCGTGATGCCTGTGACTTTATTGTTCCCGCCCTGGTGGAGCGGGGGCCGCTTACCGTCAGCATCGCAACCGAAGGGCTTGCCCCGGTTCTCTCCAGGAAGATACGCATGGATCTGGAACGCTATTTCGGCCCTGATTATCTTCGTTACACCCTGCTCATAGGGAAGGTGAGGGGCGCAATTGTCAAAAACACAAGGTTGAGCGGAAAGCAAAAACGGAAAGCGCTGCAATCCCTGCTGTCATTACCCATCAGGGAGAAGCTTGCCCTTGGGCAAAAAATATCGCGGCGCGATATCCTTGCAAAGCTGGGGATGGTGTAATGACCATTGCAAACCTGCGGATCGGCACACGGGGAAGTCCCCTTGCCCTGGCGCAGGCCGGTTGGGTCAGGGAACGTCTGCTCAGCCTCGGTGAGAAACGGCGACTGGAGATTGTGCCTATCAAAACCTCCGGGGACCAGCACGCGGATCTGCCCCTGTACAGCATGGGAGGAAAGGGTGCATTTATCCGTGAGCTGGAAAACGCACTCCTTGCGGGCGAGATCGATCTGGCGGTGCACAGCATGAAGGACCTTCCGGTCGGGCTTCCGCCGGGACTCCTGCTCGCAGCCAGCACCGCCCGGGAAAATCCCCTCGATGTTTTTGTTTCCCGTACCGGTGCGGACCTGGATGGCCTTCCCGCCGGCGCCGCTGTCGCGACGGGCAGTCTGCGCAGGAAAGCGCAGCTGCTGTGCTACCGGGATGATCTTGTCATCAGGGAGATCCGCGGCAATGTGGATACGCGGCTTAAAAAACTCCGGGACGGGTTTGCCGAAGGACTGATACTTGCCGCCGCCGCGCTGAAACGTCTCGGGCGGGGAGACAGCATTACCCAGTATCTGCATCCCGACATCTGCATTCCCGCGGCGGGTCAGGGAGCGCTCGGTATCGAGATACGTGAGGACAACCTGCCGCTTAAGGAAGTGCTTGCGGTGTTGCATGATCGGGAAACAGGTCTCACCGTGAGCGCTGAACGGAGCTTTTTACATGCCCTGGGTGTCGGATGCCATACGCCGGTGGGCGCGTACGCGGAGCTGAGCGGAGGCGAGATGATGCTCAGGGGTTTTGTCTCTTCTCCTGACGGAAGGGAAATGGTGAGCATGAAGATGCTCGGCCGCAGGGAGGAGGGAGAAATCCTGGGTGAGCTTCTGGCGCACAGGGTTCTGAAAGGCGGCGGAAGCAGGCTGCTGGCTGAAGGGAGCGGGCAACCATGAGCAGACCCTGTGGGAAGGTGTATCTCGTCGGTGCCGGCCCCGGTGACCCCGGGCTCATAACCGTCAAGGCGATGAGGCTCATTGGGGAGGCCGATGTCATCGTCTATGATCACCTGGTTAATCGCCGGATCCTCGGGCATGCGCGTCCGCAGGCGAGATTGATTGATGCGGGAAAAGAGGCGGGGCGAAAGGTACTTGAACAGGAAGATATCAGCCGGCTCCTGGTTAAGCAAGCAAAGGCCGGCAGGATGGTGGTCAGGCTTAAGGGAGGGGATCCTTTCGTTTTCGGCCGCGGGGGGGAAGAATGCGAGGAACTGGCTGCATACCATATCCCCTTTGAGGTTGTCCCCGGGGTGACCTCGGCGGTGGCGGCCCCGGCATATGCCGGCATCCCGCTGACCCACCGTGCCTGTGCCTCTTCTGTGGCGCTGGTCACCGGGCACGAAGATCCAGCCAAGAAGACAGGTGCAGTGGACTTTACAAAACTCCCTCACGCGGTTGATACCGTTGTTTGTCTCATGGGCGTGGGGGCAATGGACCGTATCGTTCGGGAGCTCAGGGCAGGAGGGGCGCCGCCGGATATGCCGGTTGCTGTGATTGAGCAGGGGACCTATCCTCATCAGAGGGTGGTTGAGGGGACACTGGGTACCATTACTGCGCGGGTAAAACGGACAGGCATCAAGCCGCCGGCAGTGATGGTGGTGGGAAAGGTGGCACGGCTCCGGAAGAAAATCTCCTGGTTTGAATCTCTGCCGCTTTATAATAGAACCATTGTAGTTACCCGTGCCGAAGAGCAGGCAGACGCATTGGCCGATCTGCTGGAGGGGGCCGGCGCCCGGGTGATGTGTTTTCCAACCATAGAAATCAGACCGCCCCGCAGCCATGGAAGGCTCGACAGCGCGATCCGGCGATTGCGGGACTATCATTACCTTGTGTTTACCAGTGTTAACGGCGTTAACGCATTTGTCTCGCGGATGGCGTTCCTGAAAATAAAGAGAAGCCTGCTGCGCGGTGTTACACTTGCTGCCCTGGGGGAAATGACCGCCGGGGCGCTGCGCTGTCACGCTCTTTTCCCCGGCATCGTGCCGGATGTTTTTACCTCTCGCCGCCTGGCGGACGCGTTCAAGGGAGAGAAAATGCAGGGGAAAAAGGTGCTGCTGGTGCGATCTGACATAGGGGGTGACCTGCTGCCGCAGGCGCTTACAAAGATGGGCGCCATGGTCGACGATGTGTGCAGCTACAGCATACGGAAGCCGCGGGTGAAGACAGGGGAAATGATGCGCCTCTTTGGGAAGGGAAATATTGATTGCATAACCTTTACCAGCCCCTCCACCTTCAGCAATTTTGTTTCGCTTCTTAAAGGGAACCCGGTTAAGCGTTTGCTGAGGGGGATTGCGGTGGCTGCCATCGGACCGGTAACGGAACAGGAAATTGTGAAGCACGGTATTAAGGTAAGCATCACCGCCTCTCCCCACACCGTGCCCGGCCTGGCCCGGGCAATAGCTGCATACTATGGAGCGGTGAAACACTAGCAGGTTGTTGAAATACACCCATCTGATTTGTGGCTCAAGGGGGAGGGGCTTTTGAAGCCACAACAATGTTTATTTAGGCTTACGGCACGACCCGGTGACTTCGACGTGAACCGAAAGCAGGCAGCTTTGCAGAGTCTTCGATACGGCTGGTGCCGGACGGGTCCGCCGGATAAAGTTAGCCAGGCTGTTGAAAAATCCCCAGCTGCTGCGTTACGCTCATCCTTCGTCATTGCAGCGTACCTGAATGTACGCCTCATTCCTCAGGATTTAGCGTGCCTTGCATCTGGTGGTTTTTGAACAGCCTGAAAACAAGCAAGAGAGGTGCTGCCGTTCTACAGGTTCCGAATAATTTTGTTGTGGCTCAAAAGCCCCTCCCCCTTGAGCCTTTGAACCGCCTGAGAAAAACTGCTTTTTCAACAACCTGCCAGGAGGACGAATATGGCTTTTCCCCAGCAGCGGCTGAGACGCCTACGGGCACAGGAGCCTTTAAGGCGGATGCTGAGAGAAACCAGCCTTGCCGCGGATGATTTCGTCTATCCGCTCTTTCTCAAAGAAGGAGCGGGCGGAAAAACTGAAATATCCTCCATGCCCGGCGTGTACCATCATTCCCTGGATTCGCTGCTTAAGGAACTGGAGGAAGTGAACGCGCTTTCCATCCCGGCCGTTCTCCTCTTCGGTCTGCCCGGCAGCAAGGATGAAACGGGCAGCGAGGCGTATGCACCGCGGGGCATTGTGCAGAGGGGCATCAAGGCGATTAAGGCGTCATTCCCGGACCTGATGGTCATCACTGATATTTGTCTCTGCGCATACACCACCCACGGACACTGCGGGGTAATAGAAAGTAACAGAGTGGATAATGATAAGACCCTGAGCATTCTTCAGAAGGTTGCCGTCAGCCACGCGGCGGCGGGCGCGGACATGGTCGCGCCTTCGGACATGATGGACGGCAGGGTGGGGGCCATACGGGCTGCACTCGATGAAAACGGATACACGGAACTTCCCATCATGTCCTATGCCGCCAAGTTTGCCTCTCATTTTTACGGGCCCTTCCGCGAAGCGGCCGATTCCTCCCCCCGTTTCGGCGACCGGAAAAGCTACCAGATGGACCCGGCCAACGCTGAGGAGGCGCTTCGCGAAATCGCGCTGGATATAGAAGAGGGCGCCGATATCATCATGGTCAAACCGGCGCTCGCCTATTTGGACATTATCTTCCGGGCCAAGGAAAAATTTGGCTGTCCCGTGGCCGCGTATAATGTGAGCGGCGAGTATTCCATGGTAAAGGCTGCAGCGGCGCGGGGCATGCTTGATGAAAAAAACATCATGATGGAACTGCTCCAGTCCATCAGGCGCGCCGGGGCGGATATTATTATTACCTATTTTGCCAGGGAAGCGGCGAGGGTGTTGAAGGGGATGTGAGATCTGTGATGTGGGATATATGATAGGCGATAGAGGACAGAGGATGATGGGTTCTGAGCCAGATGGCGGGAATAAGCTTTTGTATCGAAGATCGGCCTTCGCCTTCAGAGAATTGTACCTATCCCATATCGCAAATCATACATCCCAGGTCTTTGGTGTTTTATCGCATATCTCAGATCGCAGATCACACATCTCTAACGGAACTTGAAACCAATGTTTTCCTGCCCACAAAAATACCAAATCATCCTCGCGGCCTTCGGCACATCGATGGGACCGAAGGCTGCCTACACCGGCATGCAGGTGCGTTTCCAGGAGCGCTTCAGACAGCGGATACCTGTGGGATTCACCTCGCGGGTGGGAGAGCCGAAGCTGAAGGCTGTGCTGGAAGGCCTTCCCGCGGACGGCGAGCTGGTGGTGGTAATTACGCCGATTTTTATGGTTGAGGGACAGGTGGTCAAGCGTGACATTGTGGCCACGGCGAAGGAATGTGAGCACCGCTTCAAAGAAATACGCGTTGCGCGGCCCCTCCTTCCTGATGACAGAGTGTACAGTGCGGTCAAGCGTGAAGTGGCATCGCGGCTGAAAAACGTTCCGCCCGGAGGGACGGGCATTATTTTTGTCGGTCACGGGACGCCGGACGAGAAGGCAGCGGAGGTATACGGCGAGTGTGCCCGGCAGGTTGCTTCCCTTTTCGCGTCCCCGTTCAAGGCCGCCTTCGGCAACCTGGAAAGCCCGGCACCCTACCTCGGCGAAAGCCTGGGGGAACTCATCATGAGCGGCATCGGGACTCTCCTGGTCCAGCCCTTCATGATTGTTCACGGCGTGCACATGCACGATGATGTCAAGGGAGCGCTGGAGGCGCAGGACCCGGACAATAAGCTGTTCCGCTTCCTGCTCGATCGTTACGGGGAGCCGGTAAAAGGGAGACTGAACGAAATCCGACGCATCTACATGCCGGGGCTGGGCGCGTATCCCGGCGTTTTCAACATCTTCGCCGACCACACCCTTCGATCCCTGTCAGCGGGTGAATCACTCACAGGACAGGAAAGGCATGTGACCCCATGAAGCCGGAGCAGATAGAGGAGAAGAGCTTTCAGCTGATTGAAGCGCGGGTCCCTTCCCACCCGTTCAATCGGCGGCAGTGGTCCGTGGTAAAAAGAATGGTCCACTCCACCGCCGACTTTGAGCTGGTTCACACCACGGTATTTCACCCCCGGGCGCTGCAGCTGGGAATAGCAGCCCTGCGCGGCGGTGCGCCGATCATCGCTGATACCAACATGGTCAAGGCGGGCATCAGCCTTGCGCGGCTGCGTCCATTCGGGACAAAGGTCTGCTGCGCCATCTCCCGCCTGGCGGTGGCGAAGCAAGCGCGGCTCACCGGGAAAACCAGGGCGGCTGCTGCCATGCGCGCGCTGGCGCCGCTCATGAAGGGATCGCTTGTGGCCATCGGCAACGCGCCCACCGCGCTGCGCGAAGTTCTTGCCATTGCCGGGGATAAAGCGCGCCGCCCCGCTTTGATCATCGGCGTGCCGGTGGGGATGGTGGGTGCGGCGGAGAGCAAGGAAATGCTCATAGCCAGCGGCCTGCCCTTCATCACCGTGCGGGGCGAAAAAGGAGGAAGTCCCCTGGCGGCCAGCGTGGTCAACGCGCTGGCGCTGCTGTCGGCGGAAAACGACCATGCATAGCTGCGGAACATTGTACGGAATAGGAGTGGGTCCCGGAGACCCGGAGTTGATCACCCTGAAGGCGAAAGGGGTGCTCGCGCGGATGAAATTCGTCTTTGCGCCCGTGGCGGGAAAGAACAGGGGAAGCATCGCCTACAGCATCGCCAGGTCATATATTCCCAATGATGCCCGGATTGAGCACCTTTTCTTTCCCATGACCCATGACCATGCGGAGCGCGAAAGGGCCTGGGAGGAGAGCGCGAGGAGCATTGCCCGGGTATTGGAGACGGGTGAGGATGCGGCCTTCATTACCCTGGGTGACCCCATGACCTACAGCACCTATGGCTACCTGCTTAAAAAAATGGAGGCGCTCTTTCCCCTGATACCAAGGGTCACCATACCCGGCATACCCGCTTATCTGGCAGGGGCGGCCTCCGCCAATCTTCCTCTTGCACAGGGGCATGAGATACTCTCCATTGTGCCCGGGTCCGCGTCCGGCGAGCGCATCAGGGCATGTCTCACGTCATCTGATGCGATTGTGTTCCTCAAGCACAACAGCGCCACCGGGACAATCCATGAGCTGCTGCGGGAAATGGATCTGCAGGACCGTGCGATGTATGTCCGCCGCCTGGGCTTGCCTGATGAGCTGGTCACCCCGGATAAGGAACGGGGACTTTCCGGCCGTGAAGACTACCTCTCGCTGATCATCGTGAAAAAATAATCCATGGGAAGCCCCTGATGTCATCAACACCCGGGAGAAAAAAACTTCGCAGCGGCTACACGACCGGGACCTGCGCGGCGGCAGCGGCAAAAGGCGCGGCCATGGCCCTGTTCGGGCAAAGGCCGGGCGTGGTGAGCGTATCGCTTCCCTTTGGAAAGCAGGCTGACATTGTGCTGCAGGAATGCCGGAAGCAAAGGGGGCGAGGGTATGCCACGGTGGTGAAGGACGCGGGAGATGACCCCGATGTCACCAATGGCGCGGTGATTGGTGCCGAACTGTCTTTCATCACTGCCAAAAGGAACGTTTCACGGGGCAGCCTGCCGGTCATGCTTCATGGCGGAAAAGGAGTGGGGCTGGTAACCAGGCCGGGCCTTCCGGTAAAGAAAGGAGGGCCCGCCATCAACCCTGTGCCCCGAAGGATGATCAGGCGCGCGGTACGGGAGACCATCGCAGAGGCGGGGAAGTCACCCCGTTCGCTTGCCGCCGCGGATGTGACCATCTTTGCTCCTGACGGGGAGGCCCTGGCTAAAAAAACTCTCAATCCCCGCCTCGGCATCCTGGGCGGCATTTCCATTCTCGGCACCACGGGCATTGTCAAGCCCTTCTCACACCAGGCCTACAAGGAAACGGTTGCCCTGGCGCTGAACATTGCCCGGGTGTCGGGGTGCACGGAGGTCGTGCTGGCCACGGGGGGACAGAGCGAGCGGCTGGCGATGGCCAGATTTCCTCATCTGCGAGGTGAATCGTTCATCCAGATGGGCGATTATGTTTCCTTTGCCCTTGCGCAGGCCCTCGAACACGGTTTCCGGCGCATGACCATAGCGGCATTCATGGGGAAGCTTACCAAGATCGCCGCCGGCTCTGCATACACCCATGCGGGGAGTTTCCCGCTGGAGGTCTCGTTTGTGGCCGCTCTGGGAGAGCGGCAGCGGCTCAGCGCCGCCCTGCTGCGGAACATTGAGCGGTCTGTCACCGTGCGGGGCATACTGGAGCTGCTGCTCAGGAAAAAGTCGTATTCCCTGATCGATGCCATCTGCATGAAGGCGATGGAAAAGCTGTATGGAATGACCGGCGGAAGGGGGGCAATCTCAGTCCTCCTCTTCTCCTTTGACGGGAAGATGCTGTGGTATGGAGGAAAGGAAGGGAGACGTGAAGGCATCGGCTAACACCGTAAAAGTGGTGGGCATGGGCATGTCGCCGGATGATTTGAGCATGAAGGCGCGCTCGATCATCAATGAGGCGGATGTGCTGATCGGGGGCAAAAGGCACCTCGCCTGTTTCCGCCATCTGCCGGCAGAGAAAATCAGCCTGCAAAAAAACCTGCAGGCAATCGCACCGGTGATAAAAAAGCTGCTCGGGAAGAAACGCAGGATCGTTGTGATTGCCTCCGGCGATCCGGGCTATTTCGGTATAGCGCGCACGCTCATAAGGCAGCTGGGGAAGGAACGGGTTGAAATCATACCCAACATAACCGCCTTTCAGGCAGCGTTTGCAGCCATAAAAGAGAGCTGGGACGACGCGCTGCTCCTGAGCGCGCACGGGCGGCCGGTTCCCCGACTCGCATTCCTTTTAAAAGGACATGAGAAAATCGGGATTCTGACTGACAGCCGCAACAGCCCCGCGGCCATAGCGGCGCAGGCGCTTGCAGAAGATCCCCTGCTTGCTTCTCTACCGGTTTTTGTCGCGGAGCAGATGGGCTCACGCGCAGAGAAGATACGCCGCTGCCGCCTGAAGGAGCTTCCGGGAATCAGCTTTGCCTCTCCGAACGTGATGATCATCATGCCCTCCGCCCGACAGTTCAAAGGGGATTCAACCCATCCCGTTGCTCCGGGCATGCCGGACAGATTGTTTTCGCACCAGCGGGGACTCATCACCAAGGATGAGGTGCGCGTATTTACCCTGGCAAAGCTCAACCTTCCACGCCGTGGAATAGTCTGGGACATCGGTTCCGGATCCGGTTCGGTTGCCATTGAGTCGGCGCTCATTTCCCCGGAGCTGACTATATATGCGGTTGAAAAAAATGCCCGGTGCATCAGGGATATAAAGTTGAACATACAACGCTTCGGGGTTGGCGCAGCGGTTAGGCTGCTCGCCGGAGCAGCACCCCAAGCGCTCAAAGGGCTTCCCATGCCTCACCGCATATTTGTCGGCGGAACCGGGGGTGAATTGCTGCCCGTCCTTCGGGCCTGCTGCCGGGCCCTGCTTCCTTCAGGCAGAATGGTGATAAACGCCGCGACCCTGGAGACGGTGGACAGCGCAGCGGCATTCTTCCGCAAGCGTGGATGGCCGGTGGATGTTACCCTTCTCAACCTTTCCAAGATGAAGGGGGTTGGAAGCCACAACAGGTTTCAGGCCTTAAATCCCGTTTTTGTCATCGCGGCGGACAAACCGGGAGAGAAGTGAGTAAGGACGGGGGAGTAAGGGAGTGGCATGTGGTGAAGGGGGCGGTTTGTTCGTGTTACCACGCATTTCTATGCATCGTAGGGGCGACCGGCCGGTCGCCCCTACATATCTTACAGGTACACTCATCTGTCAAAACACCATATCCGGTAAGACAAAATCCCCCTGCCGGTTAACGGCAGAGGGATTTTGTGCGTATGTGCCAGTCAGGTTATTTCTCATCTTTCAGCGTTTTGGAGAGCAATTCCGACGGGAAGGCGAACAGCCGGGGCAGGAGCGCCTGCACAATTTCCGGCCGCGATGCCATGAGCTGGGGGATGATGCCCTGCAGCCGCCCGCCGAGCAATTTCACCGCGGTATAGGGGTTGAAGGTGGGCGGGAAGGATTCCTTGAGCAGTCCGAAGATGTGATCGATCATATCCTTTCCCGGGAACATGTAGGCAATGCCGAAGACCTGCAGGTAGGCCTGGTAGTCGTACTGCTTGATGTAGGTGTTGAGCCACCAGTCGCAATATTCGCCTATCGCCCGCGGCGCGATGCCCAGCTGGAATTCCTTCAGCGACGCCGCAATCGCCAGCCCGGCCTTCCAGCCGGTAATCATGGCCCCAAGACATTCCAGCTCCTGGCAGGAGCCCGCGTCGCCGGTTATGAGGACGTTGTTTTTAAAGGGGTTGATCACCGGTGAGGAGATGTATTCCATGGCGGCGAATTCACGCACCCGCTTCGCGTTCTTGAAGCTTCCGGCAAACTGCGAATCCTTCATCAGACGCTCAGCCGCGTCGCCGATATCGAGATCTCCCTCAAAGGTCAGGAAAAGCGCATTCCACGCCGTTCCCTCAGGTCTCGGCAGGCAGAATATGTACACCGGCTTGTCATCCACAAAGCCGACGCCGGTCAAAATCCTTTCCTTTCCATCAGGGCTCTTAAACCCGTCGACGTAGAATGATTTCACGTAGAGGTTGGCGATGTGCCTGCGGTCATGATTGTACCCCAGCTTCTGCACCACCCTGGAGTTGGTGCCGTCCGCCGCTATCACGAATGAACTGCGGAACTGCTTCCCCCCCGCGACGGTTATGACCTCGGGACCGGCCCAGGTGATATCGGTGAACTCGGTGTTGGGAAATACCTCAACATTGTGTTGCTTAGCTTCGCTGAGCAGGTCCTGAACCATGGTTTCCTTGTCGTAGACAAGAGCGATGGGCGCCTTGACCATCCCCGGGAACGGCGGCGCGTAATTTTCGGGGTAGCCGAAATGAACGGTGTTCCCGGCCGGTGAAACCAGGTTCCAGTCATAAAGCTCCTTGATGGCGCCGCTGTAAGGAAAGCTTAATCCTATGTTCGGAAAGCAGAACCGCCTGTCTCTCCGGTTATAGTGAAACAGGTTGCCAAAAAAGTATTCATTGGGGGGAAGCAAGAGACTGGCCGCAGGTTCTCCCGATTGACTCAATCCGATCCCGTCGTTCCACAACTGCCACATCAAACCCGTTCTCGGCAACCGCCCGGGCGGCCAGCAGTCCGGCAGGTCCCGCGCCGACCACAACCACATCATATCGCTCTTTCATGGGTCATGCTCCTTACTGTAAATGGTTTCTTGAGGGGGATATTGAAAAGGCTGAGCAACAGCGGGAAGAAAAACCGCGGCGATGATTATAATGCCGCAGATCCTCGTCCGGGGCAGAGTATAGAAAATTGGGGTTTGCTTGTCAAATAAAAGTGACGTTAGATATGTTAGAAGGTGAGAATGAGCGCGAGAATGGAAAGAATGATGAGTACGCCGGTCAACTTTTCTTCCCTGCTCCGGACAGGTGAACCGGTATAATCCGGACCTGCCGGGGCAGCTGAGTGACGGCTGAGCTGGTTCGAGATAAGCCTGAGCGTATTGCTATCCGGGAATAACTTTAACTGGTTGGAGAACATGCACACCTCCTTTTCCAGGTACGTGCACTGTTTTAATTAGCAATAACCGGGCCATGGTAACGGCTGTTGCCCGTTCTGAAAGAAATCAAATAAATTTAATGAGATATGCCTAAATAGCCGAACAATAACCGGAAGGGAAGATCGGGCGATTGACGTTTAACGCAATCTGCAGTGACAAAATTTGCTATCGGGACGGCGGTGCATTGAGGGAATAACTGGCAGATCGTAAGCCTGCCGACCGGCAGGCAGAAAGTACTTCTCTCTTTACATCATGGTGCGATTAAATTATTCTTGAGTCCAGACTTGTCCAAAAACGAGATTGCCGCGCGGAGTTTATCCTGAGCGAAAAACGAGATTCTTCGCGTTGCTCAGAATGACAAGCGAAGGGCTCGCAATGACAAAATCAAACGATGACGCATCAATAGGGTCATTGCGAGGAGCATGGGCGACGAAGCAATCTCATGTAAAAAGTTTTATAAAATTAAAGGATAATTATCTTGTTTTGGACAGTAATGTCTTGAGATATTCTTGCGCACGTAACACTGATACAGGAGGAAGCGAACATGCCGCGGGGTGATCAGCTTGCCAGACAGTGGGGTGTTTTAAACCTGGTGGAGGCCCACCATTACGGGATCACTATCGAGTCGCTGGCGGAGGAGACAGGCTGCCACGCGAGAACGGTGCGGAGGGACCTTGCCGCCCTGGAGCGGTCGGGATTTCCGCTCTATTCGGAAGATCTGGACGGCGAGGTGCGCTGGAAGCTGCTCAATACGTTCAAGAACGCGCCCCATGTGCCGTTCACCATTACCGAGATCCTGTCCCTGTACTTCAGCCGCGATCTGCTGAAGGTACTCAAAGGGACACCTTTTTACGAATCCATCGAAGCGGTCCTGAATAAAATCAGGAAAACCGTGGCACCCAAAGCCCTGGAGCACCTGGAGAAGCTCGAGCACTCCCTGTATGCGGCCCAGCGGAAGCAGAGGGACTATGGCCGGTACAAGGGGCTGCTGGACCGGCTGATGGCCGCAACCGCGGATGGCAAAACGGTGGAAATCACCTATCACACCATGCATTCGGATAAGATCACCGTCAGAAAGATCGACCCCTACAAAATCTGGTACTATGAGAACACCTTTTTTCTCATCGGCAGGTGCCACCGCCGCAACGAGGTGAGGATGTTCGTGGTGGAGCGCATTAAGGCGATGAAGGTGCTCAGCGAGGGGTTCAGCGTGCCCCCGGACTTTTCCATCGAGAACTACGTGCGGGAAAGCTTCGGCGTCATGCACGGCGACAAGGTGACCGTCGTTGTCCGGTTTGACAGGGAGGTGGCGGGCTATATCAGGGAGAAGGTGTGGCATCCCAGCCAGAAGATCAAGCTCAACCGGGAGGGCAGCATTACCGTCACGCTTACCGTTTCCGGCACCGCCGAGGTAAAGCACTGGGCGCTGAGCTACGGCCGTCACGCGCAGATCAAAGAGCCCGCCTCATTGCGGGATGAAGTTAAAAAAGAGCTTTCCCTGGCGCTCAAAAATTACCAGCCTGAACGGATTAAGAAGACGCGGAGGTAAACAACCCCTATGCCCTCAGTAACGTGCCCGTGGGCGAGAACGGTGAGCGAGGTGCTCCAGGAAGCGAACCTGAGTCTTAATGGTTTAACGGTACCCCAGGCGGAGCGCTATCTGGCAGAGTCCGGGCCGAATTCCCTCACCGTGAGAGACCATGAGCCGTGGTACATGCTTTTTCTCCACCAGTTTGCCAATCCCCTGGTATACATGCTCATCGGTGCGGCGGGCGTCAAGGCCTATTTCAAGGGGCCTGTGGATGCAGCTGTCATAAGCGCTGTGCTGCTGTTCATGGCAGTCATAGGCTTTGTGCAGGAGATGAAGGCGCGAAAGGCCATGGCAGCGCTCCTTACCCTCAGCGCACCCAAGGCCAAGATTCGCCGCGAGGGCAGGACGAGTCTCATAGATGCAGCACAGGTGGTGCCGGGGGACATACTGGTGCTTGAGGCCGGGGACCGGGTCGCTGCTGATGCACGCTTGTTGGAACTCGCCAATCTCAAGCTAAACGAATCCACCTTTAGCGGCGAGTCGCTGCCGGTTGAGAAAGATGTGCATGCCATCGCAGCTGATGCGCCGCTCCACGACCGTAAAAACATGGTCTTCATAGGCACCACGGTGAGCCATGGGCGTGCCCTGGCAGTTGTCACTGCAACCGGCATGGAGACTGAAATCGGCCGCATCGCAACGGCCATAAGCGGTGTGAAGAAGGAAAAGACGCCTCTTGAAAAAAGCATCGAGCAACTGGGCCGCTCGCTGATATGGATTGTGACCGGTGCCTGTATTATGCTGTCAGTCGCAGCCCTTTTGCACAGCATGGACTGGGTGGATGTGATGCTGCTGGCAGTGGCAGCGGCAGTGTCGGGGATTCCCGAGGGCCTTCCCGCTGCGGTTACCGTTGTCCTGGCCATCTGCGTCAACCGCATGGCTATGCGCAATGTTCTCATCCGCAAGCTTGCGGCAGTGGAGACGCTGGGCGCCACCACCATTATCTGCTCCGACAAGACCGGCACCTTAACGCTCAACCAGATGACCGTGCGCAACGTCTGGGCCGGGAAGCGGCTGTTGGAGGTTACCGGTGCCGGCTATGAACCCGCGGGCGAATTCAGGCATAACGGTATCCCTGTTAAGGCCGGTGATGATGATATCCTGATGCGCCTTCTGCGCGTTGCTGCGCTTTGCAACGATGCCCTTCTGTCCGGCACCTCGGCGGGATGGGGCGTCATCGGTGATCCCACCGAAGGTGCATTGCTTACCCTGGCTGCCAAGGCAGGTCTGTGCAAGGGTGAGCTCGATGAACAGCAACCGCGTCTGGGCGAGGTGCCCTTTGAAAGCGAAAAACAGTACATGGCAACGCTTCATGCAGAAAAGGGCCAGCGTAAGGCGTACCTCAAAGGGTCACTCGAAAAGCTTCTCCCCATGTGCGGCAGCTTTCAGACCCCCCAGGGAGAAATCCCCCTTGATGCTGCGGCCCGACAGGCTGTCATAGAAGCGGGCAATTCGATGGCAGGTGAGGCGTTGCGGGTTCTCGCCTTTGCGGCTGCGCCGTATCCTCTTGAACTGGGCAAGCTCGATCCGGGCAAGCTGGCTGGTGGTTTTGTATTGCTAGGCCTGGTGGGCATGATTGATCCGCCCCGTGACGAGGCCCGGCGTTCCATCCAGGCCTGCAAGCGTGCCGGCATACGTGTCGCCATGATTACCGGTGACAACCCCGTCACCGCATCGGCTATCGGTGCCCAGCTCGGCATATGCCAGCCTGGGGAAAGCGCTCTGGTGGGCCGGGAGATTGACGCCATGGATGATGAACAGCTGCATCTGAGCTGCCGCAGCCGGAATGTCTATGCCCGCATCGAACCGCTGCACAAGCTTCGCATCGTCAACGCCTTCAAGCGGCACGGCGACATCATGCCATGACCGGCGACGGGGTCAATGACGCACCTGCTCTTGAAACCGCCGGTATCGGCGTCGCCATGGGCATCACCGGAACCGACGTGGCCAAGGAAGCCGCGGACATGGTATTGGCGGACGATAATTTCGCCTCCATAGTCGGGGCGGTCGAAGAGGGGCGGATCATATTCAACCGCCTGCGCAATGCGACCTTTTTCCTGCTGACGACCTGCTGTGCGGAACTGATGACCCTATTTTTAAGTGTTGCGTTTTACGGAGAATCGCCCTCGAGCCCATCCAGATACTCTGGGTCAACCTGGTAACGGGGGCCATGGTGGCCATTCCGCTGGGTATGGAGCCCGGAAGCGGCGATGAGCTCGGTCAGCCGCCGCGGGATGCTCGCGTGGGGCTGCTCTACCCGGGAATGCTGCTGCGCATCGGTCTCATTGGACTCTGCATGAGCCTGCCCATAACCTGGATATTCCACCACGCACCGCTTCCCACCGGGTTGGACGATGTTGGTGTGCACGAGGTGCGACAAACCGTGGCCTTCACAGCCATCGTGGTATTTGAATGGTTCTTTGCCTTCCACGCGCGATCAGCAGACAAAGGGATGCTTGCGATCGGGCTCTTTCGCAACCCGTGGCTGATACGCTCCATGCTGACAGGCCTTGCCCTGCAGATGGCGGTTGTGTATCTGCCCGCGGCCAACCTCATATTTCATACCCGTCCGCTGACCGGGGTGGAATTGCTCTGGACCCTCCTCCCGGCGGTCACGGTCGTGGTGCTGGAAAGCTTGCGCAAGCGAGTCGTGCCACAGCTTTTCAGCTCAGGCCAGTGGAGATTTTCGGGGCGGCTCAGTGATGGGCGGCCATGAGACGCAAGAGCGTGCCGGCATCGGCTACCTGCTGTCCTGCTCGACCGCAGTAACCAGACGGTTAAAAAAATCTGGAATGGCCGAGGTTACCCGTGACCAGTTGGGTATCTGAGGCGCTCCAAGAGGGTCCTGCTCAAATGCTTCACATGCAGTTTCTATTCCCTTAACAAAGGTTTCCACCGACACTGCCTCCTGGTGCCTGTCGAATTGCAGTCCGTCAATTTCACTGTCATGGCTGTACTTGGCAATAAAATCCTGCGCCGTCCTCAGATAGGTGGCTTTCAATGTTTTGATCCATCCGGAGTGAAAATAAATACCCATGCTGGCCATGGTCCTGAAAATGGTCTTGCCGATATCAATGGACATTTTGTTGAGCCCGGTAGTTTGATCATGTTCCGAAAGCGGCTGGTGTTTATGCTCATAAAAGTCGGTGATCTCCACCTGGCAGATTCTTCGCAGGGAACAGTTCCGGTACACTTCGGCCAAAACCCCAATTTCGAGGCCCCAGTCTCCCGGGATCCGGTTTATGCGGGCAAGGTCGGCACGCATGGAGAACTCCCCCGCCAGGATGTAGCGGAATGAGTCGAGGTATTCCAGAAAACTATGGAAGCCGAACATTTTTTTCAGGGCGCGGATAAAAGGGGTCACAAAAAGGCGGGTTACCCTCCCGTGAAGCCTGTCAGTCACCCGGGCGTAGTACCCCTTGCAGAACTCATAATCAAGATTGGGGTTGGCCACGGGATAGCACAAGCGCGCCAGCAACTCCCGGTCATAGTTGACGATGTCGCAATCGTGAAGGGCAATCACATCGCTTTGACCCCCCGCTAAAATATATCCGTATGCCATCCAGGCCGATCGACCTTTACCGTCTCCTCCGGCCGGCACACCCTGTTTGTCCAGGCAATGGTAGAGCTCCTGCATGTTGTCACCGTCATTCCAGATTATGGAAACCGGCATGGGAAGAGAGGAAAACATCTCTTTGGCTTCGGCCAAACCTTTTTTATCGGCCCGCGCCAGCGTCAGGACAACCTCGTTTAAATATTTTACCCGGGAGATGTTTTCCAGGATGTTCCTGATGGGTGCCGCCTTTAAATCCTGGTAGAGGGCCGGAAGCACCAGGGCGATGGGGCGGCTTTTTGCAAACCCCTCCAGTTCTCTCTCCAGCCGTTCTGAATTCCCGGGCTTCAGCCGGTGAAGATTGGTTATTTCCCCGTTCTGAAAAAAATCCGCCATGCCGCACCTCCTTTCAGAACTAGCAGGTTGTTGAAAAACACCCATCCGATTTGTGGCTCAAAGGGGAGGGGCTTTTGACGCCACAACAATGTGTCTTTACGCTTACGGCACGACCCGGTGCCTTACGACTTAAACCGCAGACAGGCAGCTTTGCAGAGACTTCGATAAGGCTGTTGCCATGCGGGTCTGTCGGACAAAGTTAAAGAGATGCTGCCGTTCTACAAGTACCGAATAATTTTGTTGTGGCTAAAAAAGCCCCTCCCCTTGAGCCACATACTATTCAGCAAGCTTTATCAGCCTGCGCTGCTACTTTTTAACAACCTGCTAGTGCAACCAATGGTTTAAGCCTGCTGCAGGTGGCCGGCGAATTCCCTGTTTTCGTTTTTCTTCCTGTCCCAGATGCTGATCAGGTAATCCTTGTTTTCTTCAAATTCAATTGCCTGTTCCTCCACCAGTTTTTCAGCTTCGAAGGAGGACATGTCCCTGGTTTGTTTGATAAAGGAAGCGATACGGCCATAATAGAGGGGGGTTATTATTTCCACCAGCTTCTGCCTGTTGTGGGGCCAGGAGTGGAAGGTGGCGGCCATTTCATACAGCAGGCAGACCCAGACGTACATGGAAAGGGAAAACTTTCTGTCGGAGAGCTTCCGGACCGATTCCAGCTCCCTGGCACACTCTTCCGAGAGGATCTCCCGATACAGGGGCCCGAACTGCTTTATCCCCAAACGGCACCTGTCAATCAGCCCCTCTAAATTCACCTTGATCGGCTCGGGTTCAATCAGCTGTTCAGGTCCGAAGGTGTCTACCACGGCACTTCCCTTCACCTTTTTCCAGTAGGTTTCATTTTGCTCCATCAGCACAAACAGGGTGCCGAGCACCTGGCGGAACATCGGCCCCAGGCTTTCTGACGGATCCTTGGCGTCATGGACTTTGACTCCCAGCCGGGCCTGGCACAGATTATAGCCTTTAGTGATCGCCAGGGTGGTCATCCAGATATCGATGCCAAAGCGCGCGACATCAGTCTGCCAGACATTCTGATCGATGTATGCTTCGGCCATGCCCCGTGAAAAGGCAAAGTCGCCGCCGATGGGCTGCCGGATTCTCTTGCCGTACAGGGCCCGGGTAAGGCTGTAAAC
Source organism: uncultured delta proteobacterium (assembly GCA_963751515.1). Classification (GTDB taxonomy): domain Bacteria; phylum Desulfobacterota; class WTBG01; order WTBG01; family WTBG01; genus CAZWCD01. The sequence goes on along the minus strand of CAVVUR010000008.1, from coordinate 258,049 downwards.
AATATTATTGGTAATCGTCCCGTCATATTTGTACCGGGTGTACACGGGCGCGACAAACTCGTATCCCCCTTCGAAAACCGGGTCGATCAGATACTTGATCCAGTCAGAGGTGATGCTTCGCAGATCCGAGTCAATCACCGCGCAGGCCCGCACCTGGAGCCTGTTGGCGGCCTCAAAAATGGAACGCAGGGCTGAGCCTTTTCCGGCCGGCCCGCGGTAGATGGAGACGATCTTTTCCTGCCAGGGCTTGATCTCAAAGTCTTTTGCTGCCTCGCGGGTGTCATCGGTTGATCCCCCGTCCGCGATGAGGATCACGCATTTTCGGTCGCGGAAATGATGGTGGAGACCATGGCTTACCATCTGAATCACGTGGGCTATGGTTTTTTCGTTATTGTAGCAGGGGATGCCAACCAGAATGTCAGCCCGCTCGATCTCCTCAATCCGCTTGGCGGTGTAGGGTCTTAATGCTGTAAAATAATCCATTATTGCTCTCCTGATCCGATGGGCAATTATGATAAAGCTAATAGGCCGGGCGTGTCTTAATTGACTTCGCTATAGTAGTATATTATATTGTTTTCTGCCGGTATTCAACCCCCCGCCGTATGGCAGATAACTCCATGCACTCTGTAGCGCAGCAGGAAACAGCGAGAACAATATTCAAGGCCGCGTTGGAAGCAGCGGATCCCCGCCGGGCGGTACAACGGTATCAAAGTACCATATCAGATATCTTAAAACAGGGGGACTACCGGACACTGCTCGTGGCCGGATTCGGCAAGGCCGCCGGTGCCATGGCTGCGGCCATGGAAGAGCAATTCGGGGACATCATCGAACGGGGCGTTATCATCACCCCCTACGGCCACTGCCCGGAGATACACGCATTTCAAAAAATACGCCTGTATGAAGGAGGTCATCCGATACCGGATGAAAATGGCCAAGCGGGTACTGCTGAAATTATCCGATTACTCAAAGACAGTGACGAACACAGCTGTATCGTCTGTCTTATTTCCGGCGGAGGGTCGTCACTCCTTGTCTCACCGTATAAAGGTGTTTCACTCGCAGAGAAAAAGCAGGTTACCGAGCTGCTTCTGAATGCCGGTGCCGCTATTCATGAGCTTAACACAGTACGAAAACATCTTTCAAGCGTTAAAGGCGGGAGGCTGGCGAAAATTGCCCATCCCGGGCGAGTGGTTTCGCTCATCCTCTCTGACGTGGTAGGCGACAAGCTTGATGTTATTGCCTCCGGTGCCACGGCACCTGATGATTCCACCTTCGACGATGCGATTCACGTGATAGAGGAGTATAAGCTTACTTCAAGGGTGCCGGCGGCGGTCATGAAATTCCTCGCCAAAGGTTCAAAAGGCCTTGTCCCCGAAACGCCCAAAAAGGGTGATGCAGTTTTTGAGCGGGTGGATAATATTATTATTGCCGGCAACAGAATTGCGATGGAGGCCGCCCGCGCAGAAGGGGAGCATCTCGGGTATAAGGCTGATATGCTCACCTCAGAACTGACCGGTGAAGCGCGTGAGGCCGGCAAATGGCTGGCGCACCGTGCGATGAGCATGAAGCGGCCAGCCTGCTTGGTCAGCGGGGGGGAAACAACCGTCACGGTTACCGGCACGGGGGCAGGGGGAAGAAACCTGGAGCTGGCGCTTGCTTTCGCGATGGAGATACAGGGCCTGCCGGGCATTACCCTCCTTTCCGCGGGGACTGACGGCAGGGACGGCTCTGCCGATGCCGCGGGCGCGGTTGTGGATGGCGGGACAATTGCTGGGGCACGGGCCAGAGGGCTTGACCCTGCTGAGTATCTGGCCAACAATGACTCCTATGCTTTTTTCAGGCAGGCGGGCGGACTGGTGATCACCGGCCCCACCGGAACCAATGTAATGGATATCCAGGTCATCATAGTGGACCGATCAGAATGAATGGCATGCAGAAGCTCATCCTTTTTACTGATCTTGATGGAACCCTGCTCGACCTGCACACCTATTCCTTTGACAAGTCTCTGCCGGGCCTCGGGTTGTTGCGTCAAAAGAATGTTCCGCTGGTGTTTTGCTCAAGCAAAACCAAAATGGAGATTGAGTGGTACCGACAGCAGCTTGATAATCAGCACCCCTTTATTGCCGAAACTGGTGGTGGCATCTATATTCCCAGGGAATATTTTTCCTGTGCTATTGATATGCCGGGATGCAACCGTGAAGTGGTGCAGGAATATCTGCTCATCAGGCTCGGCGAGCGGTACGCGGTCCTGAGAAGCGCTCTCAAAGATCTGCGGCGCCAGGGATTTAAGGTAACCGGGTTCGGGGATATGTCAGTCGACGATGTAATGCATATCACCAGCCTCAGGAGGGAGGAGGCCGTGATGTCGCAGGCGCGTGAATTTGATGAACCTTTTATATTCGAGGGAAGCGAAGAAGAATGTCAAAGACTTTATGCCGCTATCTCGGAAAAAGGTCTGCGTTGTGCGCAGGGGAGGTTCTTTCATATTACCGGGAACAGTGATAAGGGAAGGGCGGTGGCGCTGTTAATACAGTTGTATCGCAGGCAGTTTGGTGAAGTGGTGACCGCGGCAATCGGAGACATGCGCACGGACCTGCCCATGTTGGAGCAGGTCGATTATCCTTTCCTGGTTCAAAAACCTGACGGGAATTATGAGCCGGGGATGAACGGTGAAATGATCATCAAAGCCGGTGGCATCGGACCGGAAGGATGGACGAAGGCGATCTACACGGTGCTTGAGATGGGTGAGGGAGCAGGCTAGAGGCTGGATACAGGGTATAGGGTGCGGGATGCACGGTGCAGGTGAATGTTCTCAACTGCCGATGCAAATTTTTTTAATCGCAGGGGCAACCGGGCGGTTGCCCCTCCATTGAAAGAATGTGCTGTGTCACGCCTCGGGGGCCGCAACGGTGAAACCTTCCCAGATGACTTCACCGGAGCGAGCTTTTGCATCAGTCACCTGGCACCGGATAGCATATGTGCCCTCATCACCGCTTGCGGTACTCCAGGTCCAGGTCTCGCTGTCCTCTCCCACCGCAGACCAGGAAGCCTCCCCGTCTTTTCTGAGAGACCACTGGTAGCTGAAGTCCGGCGTACCGCTGACCACATGTGCCTCAAACGTTACACTCGCACCCGCCCGGATGCTTTTCAGCTCCCCGTTGGTAAGATAAACGAGCGGGTTCATTGCAGCATTCAACACATGCCTGGCCAACAGTTGTCCGACCCGCGCATCGGCATTAGGCGGCCGGTACATTTCCCAGGTTCCGGTGTATTGGTCCTGCACCGGCATGTCCGGATCAGGATCGCCCATGGCCGGGTCATATCCCATGTGTCCATACTCGCTCATGTCAAAGCAAAGGTTCGGGTCAAGGTCACTCATTTTCCCATTGATGGGTGTCTGCCTCGGCGGCGGATAGGGCCTCAAGGGATCACTGCATCCCTTCATCTGAAAACAGCACTCAGGCTTCGAAGTCATGATGGCGGATCCCATCGCAGAAGCACTGCCCCCCTTGTTGTCTGTCAGCAGTTCACCATCTTCAAAGGTACCCGAGACATCTTTCACGGTGAGGGTGCCTGCGGTGACAGGCCCGCTCAACCACTTAATGAGCGCGGTCGCTCCCGATGCCTGTCCGGTGAGTGTCGTGCCGGGAGTAAATGGTGCGGTGCCGCTTTCATAGTCAATCTTCCACTCACCGCAATCGGTATTCACCCAGTTTCCCCAGTAGTCCGCAAAGGGATGCCCCACTCCGGGATAGGTGCTGTAGTCAAAGCTTCCCCATTTGAGCCAATTTTTGTAGCCGATCTCCCTGCCTCCAATTTGGTTAAAAACCTCGACCAGGTTCAGCGCAGTATCGGTGGTTACCTGGGGGAATCCAATGGCAATGTGCTGCACCCCGCGGTTCTTCAAATATGCAAGCGCATCCCAGTAGCGGTATCCCCACTCATCTCCGGGCAATACCTTGGCGCTCTCGTAAAGCCATGCATGCCCGTATGATTCTCCGCGCATGCCGCGGTTCCGTTCCTCGAGGCCGTTTTCGGGGTTGACTTCCTGAATCCCCCCATAGGCCCCGATTATATTTTCAGCATCCATATCGGGATGTTTTTCCAGTAAGAGCTCTTTTATGGATTTATTTATGATGAGGGTGTCATCAACCTTGGGATCAAAGACCTCATTGTTGTCGTGCAGGGCATGGTTGAAGATTACCACCCCGGTATCTGCATCAGGTACGTTGTCCGAGAAGGCTGCCTCAATGGCCTCGGCGTTAAGGGTGGCAACCATGGGATCGGATGCGACGGGGTTGGGGCTTCCGTTCGGCAGCACAGCAGAGTCAACAGTCGGCAGTCCCAGAGTGCGTGTCCAGCCGGCTGGTTCTGCCGGATAGGATCTCTCCATCAGGTTGCTGTAGTCATTGACCCAGAGCAGGGGAACGTCCGTGCCGTGTTCCTCGTTCCATGCGTTGAGGGCGCGCCTGGTCATTTCAACCACGTCGTAGGATTTGGAAAACCGGGGACCGCCAACGGTCCAGTCAATCATAATGATGCGCGTTGCACCCTTCCTGAGAAGCCGCTCCACCGGGCCGTCAACATTATATCGTTCGGGGTCGCATTCCGGCCAGGGGCCATTCGGCTCCTGCTCGCCGCAGTAGGTGCAGTTTTCGCCCACATCCGGCCCGTCAGGGCCATGATAGATGAAGCGCGGATAGGCATAGTGGTCAATTCTATCCGCGGCCATATAGCCTGCCCAGTCCACCTCAAAGGTGAGCCCGTACTGCCCGCCCTGCTCATCCAGTGCAGCCTTCATATCGGTAAGCTGCTGATCTGATATGGCCTGGTAGGGATCTGTTCCGCCGATCCGCTCGTATTCGAATTCATACATCCTCATGAACCGCATCGCGAAATCAGTGGTTGTGGTATCCAGCACCATCGGCCAGTTTGCCGGATTCCAGATAACCAGCTTGTACACCGAGTGATTGGGATCATAGGAGAATTGGTGAACCGAGGCGTCCCACAAATGAAGAGGCATGTTGACCGACATGCCTCCGTGGATGACGTAAATCACCCCTATGGTTTCTCCGGCAGGACGGCATGCATGGAGCATCAGAAGCAATGAAGCGACCAAGAGAACGGCTCTGCAATACAATTTTCTCTTTCCGGTCATAATCATCTCCTTTGGATTCGTTTTTCAAGGTGTTTAACATACTATAACATGGTTCCATGAGAATGCCATCTATAAATAGGCGGGGTCAGGTCTCAACATTGAACATCTTTCTGCAACGCTGCATAAAAGCACCTTGCTTTTGTTGAATATTGAGCCCTGACCCCTTTCCCTTCAGGAGAATTAGCCCTTTGCAGACCGCTCGTTCCATGATATATATGCTCCCTATCCAGAGTGACTGCTTACCAAAACATTCATGAGGTGGCGCAATGGCGGTGCGTGAAATTACCTATGAGGAACGGGATGCGATGTATGACAAGGCGCTGGAAACGATGGGCATACAACGAAAACGGCCTTCCCGGGAGGAGCTGGAAAAGGAGATAATAGATTATCTGGGCAAGAAGCAGCCCTGCACCCTTGCGACCTGCGGCAGGGACGGATGGCCGCGTGTGTCAGTGGTCGATTATGTAAATGACGGCCTTACCATTTATATATTCAGCGAGGGCGGTAACAAATTTAAAAATTTAAAAGAGAACAACCGGGTCGGTATCGGCATCGGCACCGGATCGAAGGCCATGAAAACACGGGGCATTAACATCTGGGGTACTGCAGAGGTGTTTGACGATGAGTGCCCCGAGTTTGCAGCCGGTCTTGAGATACTCATGCCCATTATCAGGGACATCGAGCAGGCGACAGGCAGATCTTTCGTTTTTCCGAAAGGCATTCTGCGGCTCATCCGCGTCACACCGGTCAGAATGGTCTACCACCACACTGTCAGGGGCATCAAGCATGCGGTGTGGGAGGCCGCCACGCAATGACGTACAGGCGCAATGATTGAGGAGGTGCTGTAATTATGGCTCTTTTAACCGACGACTTTCTCTCCCACTTTTATTACGGTCTCCGGGAGGATTATCTGGAACGTGTGAAAGGAGAACGAAAGCCGCTCTCCGAGGTATTCCTGGGGCTGACCAGGAACAACCCGGTGATGGTTACCTGTGATCAGAACCTGGTGCCCAACGGCGCGGTAAAAAGCGTCGGCTATATTTTAAAGAAGCAATACCTGCAGGAAGCGATCGGAGCCTATGATCAATTCCTTAACTGGCGGTGGGCCAAGATCCAAGAGCAGATGGGTTCCGGCTACGAGGGGCAGGGGTGGGTGTATTCGCCGAATCCCGCATTTATCGTTGACGGACTCAGACACTCGCTCGAATATGTCTATTTTGACCGGAAGGAGGCGGAGAAGAAGGTAAATTTCGAGGTGCTGGGTACCCTCGAAGGGTTCGGGAAGAAGACCTGGGAAAACGTCCGGCAGAACAAAAAGGCCGCCATAGTCTATTACTATCCGCCCGGGACGCACTTCCAGGTGAATTGCACGGTGGAGGTCCAGAAGTCAGGGCTGGTCCGGGAGTTTATCAACCGGGCCGCCTGTGCCGCCCATGGTGAAAACCCGGCAAAATGGCCCTGGAGGACCGCCTACATTTTTCACGTGGAGGAGGTGCTGGACAAGAGCGTGTATCCGGCATAGGCTGCAGGTGGCCGGAATGATGAGGTGGGCAGCGACGGTTATAAAAAAACGGTGCGAGGCTGATACATGACTTTTCAGGAAAAAGTGGAGAAGGTTGATGGTATCGCGGTGGAGGTGTTTACACCGGAACGGGAAGCGCATCCCCTTCCCATCCTTTTTGTCCATGGATCGAGCTGCGGAAGCTGGCTGTGGCGGAACTTCATGAATTACTTTTCCTCCCGGGGCTGGACCTGCTACGCGCTCAATCTCCGCGGCCATCACTTGAGTGACCCGGTTGAAGATTGGGGTGCGGTTGGTGTCGAGGCTTATCTTGAAGATGTCGATAAAGTTATCGGGTGGATCGGCAGGGACCTCATGCTCGTCGGCCACAGCATGGGCGGTGTGCTGGCGCAGAAGCAGGCAGAGAAAAAAAATCCCCGCAAGCTCGTGCTGCTTCACACCGCAGCGCCGGCATCGGCCATGAGGGATATCGATTTTGACGCCTTCCTGAAGCGGGGAAAAGAGCGGGGGCGGGTTACCAGGGACAAGGTGGTGGAGTCCGACAGCGATCCGCAGAAGCTCATCGGCTACATGTTTGACCGCGGGAATGTTGCGCAGGAGGTTCTGCTGGCGTGCCATAAGATCATGGGCCAGGAATCGGCTCGGGCGCTTCAGGAAATGCAGGGGGTGGAGGTGGATGCGAATAAAATACACTGCCCGGTGTACGTGCTCGGATTTGATCTGGAAAAGATCGGGCTTGACTATCCGGTTGACCTGAACCGGATTCTTGCCCGCTATTACAATGCCAGGGACCTGCAGATTATTGAACCCGGCGGCCACCTGTTCATGCTGGAGAAAAACTGGGAGGCGTTTGCCCGGCTGCTGGAACAATGGCTCAGCGATTGACCCGCGGCAATAACGCAAGCCGGGGCACGTGCATAATAAAGTGTGGAGCCGCCTGTCCCTGCGTCGGCATGCCCCTGGCGATGATTGCGGCGCGGCGTGCGGCGTAACGAGCGTCACAGGACGGAGGACGGACGCGGTGAGATCATCCCGTACATGAGGACATGCTCGGTGAAAAACACACCTATCCCGGTAGTGGCTACCCCTGAGGACTATGCCGCGTGCCGGCGGGTCTTGTTCGACGCAAGCAGGAACTTTTCATTTGCGGGTCGTTTTTTTTCGCGCGGGGTGCTTCACCACGTGCAGGCTCTTTATGCATTCCTGCGTGTCGGTGACGACCGGGTGGATGAATCACATCAGGGATTTGCATCAAGCAGCGCTGCCATCGATGACTGGGAAAAGGCCTACCTCGAGGCATTTGAAACAGTGCGCAGCAGCCACCCGATCATGCGGGCCTACCTGAACACCGCCCTGGCATGCGGCATCCCGCCGGAGACCATGGTTCCCTATTTCCGTTCCATGCGCGAGGACCTGACCGTCACCCGTTATGCTCATTTTACCGGGCTGATGCGGTACATGGAGGGCAGTGCGATCGCGGTCGGCCGGGCCATGACCTACATCCTCGGAGTGAGGCCTCCGTGCTCTCTTGCTGAAATCATTCCCCGCGCCGACAGCCTTGCGGTGGCGATGCAGCTCAGCAACTTCCTGCGCGATGTCGGCCAGGACTGGCGCAGGGGTCGCGTTTACCTTCCCGGAGAGGATCTGACACGATTCGGGGTGACCGAGGACGACATTGCGGCCGGCAGGGTGACGGAAAGATTTGTGCAACTGATGGAATTCCAGATTGAACGTGCCGAAGGGTTTTACCGGGATGCGGTAAGCGGGGTGCGCAGCCTCAGGAACGGCCGGTGGGGCATTATGATTGCGCTGGAAGTGTATCGCAGTATTCATGACGCCATCCGCCGCAGCAACTACGACGTCTTTACGCGTCACGCCGGATCCACCCGGGGACAAAAACTGCTGCTGGCACTGCGGGCGTGGCGGCGGCTCTGGGTTGCGAAAGGGTGAGGGGGATGGCTCTCACGCCCTCCGTACCTTTAGGTAGGTTGTAATGCCTCATTATATCGCGACCTGAGGTCGCTCCTACCGCTGGAGCTGTTTTTCGTATCACGTAAGAATGGTAGGAGCAGCTTTAGCTGCGATTCATGTAGCCGCACGTTTCAGCTTAGGAATTCTTCCCCGTTTTATCTGTGCTTTAATCAACCCGAAACCGCAATACCTTCTAACCGGCTCAACCGGTTAACCGCCGCCGGATTTACATTTTGACAATGCCCTGTATATATATTATAAAGAGAAAAAACCAGGGGGAAAACAGTAGTGCTCGCGGGAGGAAGGACAATGAAAGGAGTTCAGGCGGCACTTTTTATCATAATGCTCCTCGTTTCTGCACCCTCGTTCGCGTACCTTGATTTGAGCTGCAATCCTGAAAACGAGTCAGACTATGAGGGGGGTTGATTGCGCGCTGTGCCATGGTCCGGGAGCAAACTGGGATACCCTGTGCGGCAGTCAGGGGCAGCCGCACAGGGTTCTGTTACCGCCCAGGCATCGGCAACCATTGATGGTGAAACGGTGCCCCTCACCGTAAACATTGAACTGCAGTAGCGCATTGGTTGTGCATATGCGCACGCGCGGAGTTATGCCCGGGTATTGATGATGTGCCCGGCTAAGGTATATTTTTATCTAAAGGAGGAGTGACATGATTTACAGCCTGTATGTTGTCGCTGCCGTGATTACCACGGTGGGGTTCTACAAATTTGTTTATTTCCTTTCCTCGGGCTACGCGTTTGCCGTTTTGGGGTTGGCCGTTGCCCTGATGATTGGTTACAGCGGTTCCCTTACGGTCCCGGTTTTTATACTGCTTTTCCTCATTGCCCTGTACGCGGCACGCCTGGGGTTTTTTATTGTCTTCCGTGAACTGCAGAGCGGCGCCTACCGCAAGGTTTTAGACGAGGCCTCAACCGGTTATAACAAGATTCCATTTTTTGTTAAAATCTTCGTCTGGCTTTTTATCAGCCTGCAGTATGTAATGCAGATGTCCCCTGTCTTCTTCAGATTGAAGAACGGAATGCAGGCAGCCCACCCGGGATGGCTGTATGCCGGTATTATTCTGGTTGCCGGTGGATTTATCATGCAGACCGTTGCCGACAAACAGAAAGACGCGGCGAAAAAAGTGAATCCCAAAACATTTTGCAGAGAGGGGCTTTTCAAAATGGTGCGCTGTCCCAATTATTTCGGAGAAATCCTGGTCTGGACCGGCGTAGTGGTGTCATCACTTCCCTGCCTGACCGGATGGTTCCAGGTTGTTTTTGCGCTTTTGGGCTACATACTCATCGTCTATGTCATGTTCGGTTCAACGCGCAGAATTGAGCTCCGCCAGAACAAGAATTACGGATCGGATCCCGCCTACCAGGCGTATGTCAAGAAGACGCCGGTGCTGATCCCTTTCATCCCCATTTATTCCGTTGTGCCGTATAAGTGGATTAAGGGCTGAGCAACTGCTGGTCAGCTTGGCTGCCAGCTGGCAAGTCTGCTGTGGCGTCTCTCGTCGTGTGGTTCAAGGTTGGAGTACTGGAGTGGTGAAGTACTGGAGTGATGGAGTACTGGATTTTGGACCATTGACTATGGACCGATAGCTGTGGGCTGTCTCTTTTCTTCGTGACCTTCGTGGTTACATGTATTGCTTTAGCGGTTGGTCAATTTATCCAGAAACTCCGTCACCACCATTTCCTCTGATATGACATCGCTGGTTAAGAATCCCTTCTTCACCTTTGCCTGCATCTCATCAATAAATTTCCGGTAGCCCATTTCCTGTATGCGCTTGAGATTATCAAGGTTCCAGCCGTCATATCTTCTGGTTATCATCTCCAGGATGGCAGGTGCGCTCATCGGGTCCCCGCCTTTTTCCGTTTCATCCGCGGCGCATGGCAGCCTGTCGCATTCAGCACATGTGAGGTACCCCTTGTCCCCGGTACAGGTTTTCATGGGGCAGCCGGGGTTCCCGCCGCCGGCCAGGCAGCCGGGGCATTTCCTGGCCTCAGCTAATTGTTTAAGGATGGTTAAAAAATCCTTCATTTTTTCCTGCTCAAGGCCAAGCACAATGGGAGCCACATCCCGGATGTTAAATCCATCGATAATCCTGTAAAGTTCCCTGGCCAGTTCCTTGCTTCTGCCTAAAAACGGATCACATGCCCCGCAATAAATCCCGCAGGGCGCAATCAGGTTGATTTCTTCTTTCGTTATTTTATCTCTGTCGAGCTGTTTCATGCCTGTCTCCCTGGTTGACCGGTAAGCCGGTTAGCCCGCTCGTGCGTTTCTCTTCGCGGTTCAAAGGCTGGAGTAGTGGAGTGATGGAATACCGGGTTCAGAGAACAGGGTTCGGCGTCCAGTTATAAAACTTCCTCCTGCATCCTGCATCTTGCCTCATTTCAGTCTGTGTGCTGCACCAGCGGCAGATCCAGGGAGATCCTCGTTCCATGGTGAGCCTCGAGTCCACCGTGAGCGCCCCTCCCAAGTGCTGAAAACGCTCCTTATGCTGAAAATCCCGTATCCGCCGCCGTTGCTTACCTGGAATCCATCAGGACTGATCACAAATCCCTGGCCGTCGTCTTCAACACATACATGGACCTTCTGGGCTTTTCTGTCAAGCGAAACTGTTGCCGTTTTTGCCTTGGCGTGTTTGACCACATTTATCAGCAGCTCGCGAATGCTCTGGTAGAGAAGGACGCGCACGTCATCATCATAGCTCGCCCTGATCGCCGCTGTATTCCAGATGCATCCTGACGCCATGCTGTTTTTCGATATCCTCAAGCAGCCACTCCAGGGCCTTTTCCAACCCGAATTCGTACAGGAAGGGCGGGGACAGGTCAAAAATGAGAGAACGCGTGTCCTTTATGCTTTGCTCCAGAAGTGAGCGGATAACCACCACATCTTTCGCCTTTTCCCTGGATTGCAATGCCATCCCCAGCGCGCCCAGCTTGATTTTAGCAAGCGCAAGGGACTGCGCAATGCGATCATGAATTTCCGTGGCAATATGCCTTCGCTCCTGCTCCTCGGTAAGGGTTAATTGTGATGCCAGGCATCGCAGCTGATTCTGGTATTCATAGCAGCTTTTTTCCGCAGTCTTGCGATTCTGTAATATCCCTACGCATGCCACCAGTCCTGTTGTGCCGCCTGATAATCCCGTAAAGGTGCCTACGCTCATTCCCAGATCTATTAACCGGCCGTCTTTCCCCTCCCATTGGTTTCATATATGATACACGGATTCCTCCCGTCGCCGATTTCCTCCAACTTATCACGCATTTCCCCTTCATGCACCAATAAAATCATGGATGTTCTTCTTCCCAGGAGCTCTTCTTTCGAGTAGCCTGTTATCCGTTCCACCGCCTCGTTAACCAGGGTGATGGCGCCTACGGTATCGGTGACCACAATGCCATCCGCAGATGTTCTGATAATATCCTCCAGGAAATTATTTGTATCAATAATTGTTTTTTCCGCTTTTTTCCTTTCACTGATGTCCCTGTCAATGGCGACGACCGCCTGGCGATTCGCCCTTCTTGTCATATAATAGAACATGGTCTGCTCCACAGGAATAAGAAGCCTGTTTTTGCTGAGGTAGAAGAATTCAACATTCGAAACGCTTCCTTCTTCAATCATTCTGCCCATTACCTCATATGTTCTGCTGTAAAAGCTCTCATCTATCTCTATGGTACTCCCGACGTTTGACTCATAAAGTCCCGACCCGGGGGGAAAAGCTCTCCCAAATGTTTTCCAACCAGCTCCGCCGGTTCATAACCGAGAAGTCGGACAAATGCCTTGTTGACCCTGGCAATATGTGCCAGATGATTGCCGATGACGATGGGATCAAGGGAGCTCTCAATAATGCTGTCGAGAAAGTTCATTGTTTCCTGCATCGCTTCCTCGGCACGCTTGCGCTCGGTTACGTCAGTGATGAGCACATAACCGGTATGCCTTCTTTCAACGCTATAGCCGAACGAAAAGCGAAGGTTTACGCAGCATCGCGTGCCGTCTTTACGGGATATCCAGGTATCAACCTCTTCGGGATAAACACCGGTTGTGCGGGTTTCCTGAAGAACCAGATCCTTATGGGGTGTGTCTTCGGGGGCAGTCAGGTCCGGTCCCCAGCGGGAGACGAGCTCCTCCCGGGGATAGCCGCAAATGCGGCAGGCCTGATCATTGACATAGACTGTCTTCCCGTTTTCCACAATGATGAGACCGTTGGTTATGTTCTCAGCCATGCGTCTAAAGCGTGCCTCACTTGATTCCAGCGCCCGCTCCGCCTTTTTTTTATCGGTAATGTCACGGGCGACAGCAACAATCAGGGCAACTTTGCCGTCTTTATAGATTGGCGCGTTCCTCATCTCCTCAATTTTGACGGTGCCATCTTTGGCCACCAGTTCATATTCTGCTGATTCGACGGTCTCACCATTGAAAATACGCATGGTGTTGGTGACTGCCCGGGCGAGAGACTCTTCTGTCAGCAACCCCAGCTCGGTAAAAGGCTTGCCGATCAGCTCTTCCGGCAAATAGCCTAAATGCCTCTTCACCGATGCCGACACGGATGCAATTCTAAAATCCGCGTCCAGGGAATAAATAACATCCGCGGCATACTCAAAATTTAAAAGATAGTGTTCCATGTGCTGCAGCACTGTTTTATTTCCGCCGATGCCGGCACGGCTCTGTGTCAGCGCCTGCTGATCAAGCTCGCATTCAGCGGCGAAGGAGAGGCGGGCGGCAAGCAGCGCTGCCTCCTTTTCCCCGCTGACCCAGCCAATGATGGTTCCATCGCACTTGACAGGATATGACTCCGGCTGTCCTTCCGTTTCCTTGCCGAAGAGGAGCTTAAAATCTGTATCTTTGACAGCAAAGGAACTGTCAAAAGTATCAGCAAAGCGGAAAATGATGGAAGAAACTTCCGGCAGCGCGATAATCCTTTCAAGACCTATCATTTCCATGGCAGCACCCATGTTGAAAATGGTATTTTATACATAAATCACAGTCAGAGGGTAAATTCAATAAAAGAATTTGGGGACGTTGTTGACTAAGTGGAATTAGTGACGGCATACATGATATACGATGCGTGATTCAGAAAAGGATGTTTATCCCTCGACCATGTTCCCCGATCCCTAAATCCTCATTTTTTACCACGCAGGTCACGAAGGAGAGAGATACAGGATACAGGATACATGATGCAGGAGGAAGTCTTATAACCGGACGGTGTTTCCTGAACCCTGTCCCCGGTAGTCCAGTACCCCATCTCTCCACTACTCCATTTCTCATTCTTTCCAGCACTTCCATTCCCCCTTTGTTTTATTATCCTTTTAAGAATATTTGTGTTAGAGAATAGGGGATGTAATAACTTGCCGGCAAGAAACCACACCAATCCATCAAGCATACAATGAACCAGGCACACATAACAAAAATTGCCAAAGAATTGAAGCAGCGCGAAACACAGGTCCTGGCAGTCGCACGATTGCTTGATGAAGACGCCACCATTCCCTTTATTGCACGGTACAGAAAGGAGGCAACCGGCTGTCTGGATGAAATTGCCATTACCGCCATTCGTGACCGACTGTATCAGCTTCAGGAGCTTGATAAGCGTCGAGAATCCATACTGAAATCGCTGGAAGAACGAGACTTGCTGACGGATGAGCTCAACGATAAAATCATGGCTGCGGAAAGCATCCCCGTTCTTGAAGACCTTTATCTTCCATTCCGGCCAAAACGCCGGACGCGGGCAGCCATCGCCAAGGAAAAAGGGCTGGAGCCTCTTGCGCAGATCATCTTTTATCAAGGTCACATGGATCCCTTATCAGAAGCGCACAAATTCATATCTGCAGAAAAAGGAGTTGAAACTGCTGATGATGCCCTTCAGGGGGCACGGGACATCATTGCTGAATGGGTTAATGAAGACCGGGCCGCGCGAGCCGCTGTCAGGAAACTTTTTGAAGAAAAAGGCGCCGTCAGATCAAGGGTTGCATCGGGGAAGGAGGAAGCGGCGGTAAAGTACCGGGACTACTATGAGTGGGAAGAGGCGATTGCTACAATCCCCTCCCATAGACTGCTTGCCATGATGCGGGGCGAAAATGAAGCATTATTGACACTCCATATCCTCCCGGAAGAGAAGCGGGCGCTGGAGGTTCTTGAAAAGCAATTTGTAAAAAACAGCAGCCCGGCCGCTGAACAGGTAAAAATGGCTGTGCATGACAGCTATAAGAGACTGCTCTCTTCCTCCATGGAAAATGAATTGCGGGCTTCCTCGAAGCAAAAGGCTGATGAAGAAGCAATCAGGGTGTTCGCGGAAAATCTTCGCCAGCTCTTACTTTCACCCCCGCTGGGACAGAAAAGGATCATGGGCATTGACCCGGGATTCCGCACCGGGTGTAAAGTAGTGTGCCTGGACAGCCAGGGCAAGCTTCTGCACAATGATACCATTTACCCTCACGCGCCTCACAACCAGAAGGATCCGGCAGCTGAGATCATCCGCTCACTATATGAAAAATGTGCTGTCGAGGTAATCGCCATAGGTGATGGTACCGCGGGACGGGAAACGCATGACTTTGTGAGATCCCTCCAGCTGAGTGCCGATGGCACGGTAGTCATGGTTGATGAGGACGGGGCATCGGTTTACTCGGCTTCAAAGGCAGCCCAGGAGGAATTTCCTGATTATGATTTGACGGTGCGGGGCGCAGTCTCAATCGGCAGAAGACTTATGGACCCCCTTGCCGAGCTGGTTAAAATTGAGCCCAAGTCCATAGGCGTCGGACAGTACCAGCACGATGTGGATCAAAAACTTTTAAAGGAAAAGCTTGATGATGTGGTGATGAGTTGCGTCAACATGGTCGGGGTAGAGCTTAATACCGCAAGCAAACAGCTTCTCTCCTATGTTTCCGGACTGAGCCCGAAGCGCGCTCAAAATATTATAGACTACAGAAATGAACATGGCCCTTTTGCATCCAGGGAGAAGCTTACTGCAGTGCCGGGCCTCGGGCCGAAAGCCTTTGAACAGTCGGCAGGCTTCCTCCGCATCAGGGACGGGCAGAACCCTCTTGATGCCAGCGCGGTTCACCCCGAGAGCTACCACATTGTAGAGAAAATGGCACAGGACCTTGCGTCCTCGGTAACAGACCTCCTGCGGGATGAACCGTTACGAAAAAAGATCGACCTGAATAGATACGTGACCGATAGGGCAGGGCTTCCCACCTTGAATGATATCATGTCGGAGCTCTCCAAGCCGGGACGTGATCCCAGGGATGCATTTGTGGCGTTCAGCTATGCGGAGGACATACACAGCATGGAGGACCTTAAAGTCGGCATGAAGCTGCCCGGTATGGTGACCAATATAACCAACTTTGGCGCCTTTGTTGATATCGGGGTGCATCAGGACGGGCTTGTTCACATAAGCGAACTTGCGGATACATTTGTCAAGAATCCCGCCGAGGTGGTTACGCTTCATCAAAAGGTGGATGTCACCGTGACCGGTGTCGATATTGCAAGGAAAAGAGTCAGCCTGTCCATGAAGAGCAAACCGGGGACACATAAAGGGACGGGCAGCGACCGCAAGGTGTGAACTCAGCTTGGAATTCACCCTTCCGCCGGACGTGTAAGGGCTTGGTTCGCCCCGCGCTTCACATGCGACTGATTTCAAGCCATTCATTCAGGGCATGCTACAGGCAGGAAAAAGGCAGGAGTTGAATTGATCTCCTGCCTTTAGACTGTCGTGCCATTTTCAATCGGCAACGGTTTATGTTTCTGTCATGAACATCCCGGGGATGATGAACTGCAGCCCCCGCAACCGCTTTCGAATACCATGCTGCTGGTTATATGAAACCCCATGCCCATAAAATCTATCTTTATGGGCTTTGCCTTTTCAAGTAATTCTTTATCCACCACGTACTTGAATCCACTGATATCATAAACCTCATCATTGTCGTTTGGCTCATCCAGAGCCAATGTAAGATTAGGACCCCCTCAGCCACCCTGATTTAAAAATATTCGAATCGCTGAAACGTCCCTGCCTTTGAGCTGCGCTGCTATCTGTTGTGCAGCGGACTCACTGATCTCAACCATGCCATCCTCCCTGTATGCTGTTATTCATGATCCTCTTCACCGTATGAACGGGGGGCGAAGGAACAAATGTATATCATTTTTTGAGACCTTCAGCAATACTTTGTTGCTCTTTTTTTAATGCAACTATAAGAGAAGCGTGAGGGGGCGTTGTTTACAAAGTGGAATAAGTCGTGAGATGTGCAATGTGGGATAGAACAGGCCATGGTCGACAGTGAGTGAAGCAACCCTGTAAACTCTAACCTGGCAACTGTCAACTGCTCTTTTTCCCTGCACCCTGTCCCCTCTACTTTATTGCCAGCGTAAATGTGGTGACGCCGGAATTGATGGCCTCGGTTATTTCCCTGTCGCAGGTATGGATGAAGGAAAAATGCTTCTTCAAATGTTGCATTGCCTCCCCGAGGGTCAGGAACTTTGTTCCTATCCTCTCGTAGAGAAAGTCAAACGCCATTTTCCTGCCGGTGATACTTAAATCATCCTGCATAACAAGAATGTCCGCTAGCGGGGAGATCATGTCGATCGCCTCATGTCCTGCGTAGGGCAGGCAGAACCTTTCGAACACAAGAACCGGCTTTACCAGGCCGTCAACCAGCTCCCCGGGCGGCATCTCATTTATATTCCAGATAAAGGCATTAATGGCAAGGGATGGAAATGCCTTTGTCAGATTTTCACAGACCTGCAGAATGCCAGGGGCCCTGTCGGATATGATAAGCGGAAGAGCAATCTTCCTTTGCATCATCGCTTCGCATATGCTTTTGGTGACCTGGCCGGGGCCGGCTCCAACTTCCACCAGCGTGCCTACCCTGACGGTTGAAATAATTGCGGAGACGGTTGCCACCATGACATTGGTAAATATCCGGTACAGGGGACTGGCCGCCTTGTCCTTGAATATTTCCTGTATCCGGGGATCTGCCCAGTCCCACTCCGACTCCCTGGTTACCTTTGCAATCAGTCTCATCATCTGCAGGAGGGGAAGGTACACCGGCGGTATCTCATCATCACGCACATCCCCGCCTTCCAGGAGTATCCCGGCCGCGCATTCCAACGGCTGCCAATTGCCCAGCACAGTGGTCATGTCCTGATAGTACCGCTTCATTGGTTCCCGGATCGCTTTGAGAATAGCATCCTTGTTAATCATAATCTCCTCATGCACGCCTGATACATGTTGAGCCGGCGAATTTACAGGTGCGGCACAACATCACAAACCGGCTTGTAAGGATTGTTCAGAACCGATGTTAACAGAGTTTTATTTTTTCTACACCTGATTTTATTGTATGGCAGATAAATTTTAATAATATTTCAACAATGAGCCCTGGTTGTGGTATAGTGCGCAAAAGGCTGCTGGTGTATGATCATTGCCGGAAATAGGAAAAATACAGGATTAAGATGGGGCCGCGGTTAACGCTTGCCGTGGCCGGACGTTACACTTAATTATACAGGAGGGTATGAATATGGCTGAGGGAGGGAAAACAGTTGTAGTGGCAGGGGCAACCGGCCGGGCAGGCAGGTGCATTGTCAGGGAACTGCTCAATCGCGGCTACTCAGTGCGGGCTCTTCTCGTTCCGCCCTTTGATCCACCTGATCCCCCGGGACTGCGTTCCCAGGGCGTCGAGCTGGTTGCAGGCGATCTCACATCGGTTGCGTCACTTGAAAAGGCCATGGAGGGAGCCAGCTTTCTTATAAGCGCCATCGGCAGCAGAAAGCCGTTCAGCAAGGCGGAGAATGACAGGATTGACAACATGGGCAATCAGAATCTCGCCCGGGCAGCCAAAGCAAAGGGGCTTGCGAAGATCGTCATCATATCCTCCGTGGGCGCCGGCAACAGCAGAAACGCGCTCTCGTTCATGTACAAGCTCATGATGTCGCCGATCCTGCGGGCAAAGGAAAAATCCGAGGCCTTTATCCAGTCATTCGGCATGACCTATACCATCATCAGGCCGGGCGGCTATGGAGACAAGGAGGTTTCCGGGCAGATTGCCTTCGGCGAGGGCGGAAAAATCACCGGCCGCGTTACCCGAGAACAGATTGCCACGGTGTGCGTTGATGCATTGGCCAATCAGGCAATGAACAACCGCACCTTTGAAGTGGTTGACGCGGCAACGGTCGCCCCCGAGCGTCGGCAGTTTATTAACAAGGTTTAGAGGAGCCAGTCCACGGTCAACAGTCCATAGTCGACAGTAAAAGAGGAGTGCCCGTAGAGGATGAGGGGACGTTGTTGACAAAGTTGACTAAGGAGAGAGATGTGCGATAGATACAGGAAGTGTCTGCCTGAACCCTGCACCCTCAACCCTCAGCTTTAAACCACGAAGGCCACGAAGAAAAGATAAGGGGGTCAGGTCTCAACCTTCGACAAATGCAAGGTGGCGTTTTGAAACGTAACAGTGAATGTTGAGACCTGACCCCGAAATTCTGTGCAGAACACGAAGAGGAGAAGAAGTCAACAGCCGATGGTCCGTGGACTTCCTTTAGTAAGAGGGAAGTTTTTTTATTTTTCGGGACCGGGGATGACGCAAGGGTGTGCTATAAGAGGGGTAGGGAAAAAAGATGGGGTAATGGAAAGAGATGGAGTGATTGAGTATTGGATACATAGAAAAGAACTGTCCACGGTCGATGGTTAACGAGGGACTTCTGTAAACTGGTAACTGTCCCAGGAATCAGAATCCAGCATCAAGGAAGCGGTATTCCCGTACTCCAACTTTCTTGCGGCAAAGGTTCGAAACTGGAAAATACCTTTCTATTTTCACTTGCCCCATGTATGATGTCATGGTCACGGCTGCCGTCAAAGGAGGTCTGGCATGGTCGGTATAATGATGTATGTGACTGTTGCACTACTGATAGTTGTCGTGGCGCTGATGCTGGTGCTGCTGAGGAAAGGAACGCGGTCGGATCCGGCTCTCTTCACCCGCCTAGATGCCTTCGACAAGGCCCAGGAGCGGACCGAGCACACCGTCAGGGATGAGGTGGCCCGGAGCAGGGAGGAATCGGGCAAGACCGCCAGGGAGCAGCGGCAGGAGCTCACCGAATCCTTTACGACCTTCGGTGATGCCGTGGTGCAGAGAATGACGGACGCGGCAGTAATGCAGAAGGGACAGCTCGATGCCTTTTCCGGGCAGCTCGCCACCTTCGCCAAAGCGAGCGGCGAGCGGCTGGATGCGGTCCGATCCGAATCCGCAACCGGGTCCAAGCAGTTACGGGAAGAGGTGATAGCTTCGCTCCGGGGGATATCGGAAGCCATTACCAAAACCATGGCTGAAATTGCCAACCTGCAAAAAAACCAGCTTGAAACGATGTCAGCCGCCATCGCCAAGCTGTCGGAATCGAACGAGAAGAAGCTGGAAGCGGTGCGGAAGACCGTGGAGGAAAAGCTTCAGAGCATGCAGAGCGACAACGCCAAGCAGCTGGAGCAGATGCGGCAGACCGTGGACGAGAAGCTCCAGGGGACACTGGAAAAGCGGCTGGGGGAGTCATTCAAGCTGGTGAGCGAGCGCCTGGAGCTGGTGCACAAGGGGCTTGGGGAGATGCAGACGCTGGCGACCGGTGTCGGGGACCTGAAGAAGGTGCTCACCAATGTCAAGACCAGGGGGACGTGGGGAGAAGTGCAGCTGGGCGCGATGCTGGAGCAGGTCCTCAACCCCGACCAGTTTTCTACCAACGTAGCCACTAAGGATAATGGAGAGCGGGTTGAATATGCCATCAGGCTGCCGGGGCAGGGGGCGGACAAGGATGAAGTGGTCTGGCTCCCGATTGACGCCAAGTTCCCGGTTGAAGATTATCAGCGACTGATCGAGGCCCAGGAGCGGGCTGACGCCGACGCGGTTGAGCAGGCGGGGAAACAGCTGGAGAACCGCGTCAGGTCCTGTGCGGGGGACATCTGCGGGAAATACTTAAATCCGCCCAAGACCACCGACTTCGGGATACTCTTCCTGCCCATAGAGGGCCTCTTTGCCGAAGTGATCCGCAGGACCGGCTTGACCGAGGTTATTCAGCGGGAGTGCCGGGTGGTGATCGCCGGCCCGACCACCCTGTGGTCCATTTTGAACAGCCTGCAGATGGGATTCCGCACCCTTGCCATCCAGAAGCGCTCCAGCGAGGTGTGGAATCTGCTGGCCGCGGTCAAGACCGAGTGGACCAGGTACGGGGATGTGCTGGAGGCGGTGGAGAAAAAACTGCACCAGGCATCTGACACTATTGAGAAAGCCCGGGTGAGATCACGCGCCGTGGGGAGAAAGCTGAAGGATGTGCAGGAGCTTCCTGCGGGGGAAGCCAATGCGCTGCTGAGTCCGGGAATCTTCGAAGATGATGGCGAGACAGGAGATGTGGAAGGAGAAGGGATGCAGGATGCATGATGAGGAGGGATGTATGACCCCGTTCCCTGTCCCCTGATTTTAACCACGAAGATCACTTTTTATAAACGGATGCAACGGAGTGCGTCCCTCCAACGCGAGGATTACGCATCCAAATATCCAGTATCCAGTATGTAGAGACCAGCCTTGAGCATCTAGCCCCTTGCATCCATCACTCCAGTA
The DNA here is from genome assembly GCA_963751515.1 of uncultured delta proteobacterium. Taxonomy (GTDB): domain Bacteria; phylum Desulfobacterota; class WTBG01; order WTBG01; family WTBG01; genus CAZWCD01. The sequence goes on along the minus strand of CAVVUR010000008.1, from coordinate 236,820 downwards.
CTCCATGATCTTACCCTCATCCCGCCGTCCTCATCACTCACGACTGCAGCTCGCTCAGTTCCCTCATTCTCCCCCTGATGTCTATCCCATTGGGACAGTGGGCCAAACAGGATTCGCAAGAGCTACAGGGATCAACCGGGGCATACGAGGCTATCTCCCGCAAAAGTCCCCGGGCGAGACCGTTATGCCTGTATCCCGTGTGGTACATGTATGATCTCATGTACTCGGGAATGTCCAGGCGGCGAAAGCAGCTTCCGACACACTGCCCGCACCCCTGGCAGTAGGTGCCGTTGAGATAGGCTGAATACCGGCTGAGTTGCTTGAGATCCCTGGGAGAGAGCCCGAACTCCTTCATGACGGCGAAGTTTTCGTCGAGCTGCTTGAAATTGGTTATGCTGGGAATGGCACAGGCGACATTGGGGTCATTCAGCGCCCATTTCAGGCAGGCCTGGAAGGGGCTGATGCCAAGCGAAGACACGTCGTATCCCCCGACCTGGGTTTTCATGGCCACGATACCGATCCCTTTCTGCGCGGCGGCCGCGATGGCCTGCCGTATCGCCTCGCGGTTGTCTTTTTTGAAATTGTAGGCGGTGAGAATGACATCGTAAAAATCCCGCTTGAGCGCCTCCCGGATGACCTCCTCCTCTCTTTGATGCGTCGAGATTCCGGCAAACCGCACCTTCCCCTCCTTCTTCAGCTGGGTCAGCGCCGCAAGGACGGGTTCATGAAACACCATCTCCGGGGACAGGATGTTGTGTACATACACAATATCCGTGTAATCCATCTGAAGCCGCTTCAATCCTTCTTCGTATTGCCTGATGAAAGCATCTTTGGTGGCATCGGAAGTGAAGCGGTCGTCAGATCTATCGCGGGGCAGCGCTACCTTGGTGGCAACAATCAGCTTGTCCCTGGCATTCTCTTTTTTGATCGCCTCGCCCAGCATCCTTTCATTGTTGCCCGACTGGTAGACATTGGCCGTGTCGAAATGGTTGATCCCCATGCGTATCGCTTTGGCAACGACGCCGGCGTTATCGGTCGTCATCACCCCGAAGCTGACCATGGAAACCTTGAGGCCGGTGCGCCCCAGGGTCCGGTAGGATACGCCGCCGTCCTCCTTCAGCAACGCGAACCATGGCGATTGAGCCAAGAAGGGGGAAACCCCGCTGATGGCCAGGCCCTGAGCAGAAGTTTTTAAAAATTCCCTGCGGGTATAAAACGATTTATTTTTTTTCATCATTTCCTCCTTGCATGTTTTTGAGAATGGCCGCCGCCCCGTCGGGATTGCCCAGAACGCCGGCTATTCTCCCCTTTATGAGCGCAACCGCGCAGTTGCCGTAGTATGGATCACGACCGGTGAAGCCCTGGATGCCATCCTGCAGCTCGCCCAGGTATGACTGTTCCTGCTTCAGGTAATCTTTATATTTCTTAAGGCTCTCAACGGCTTCCCTGTCCGGTGTAGCGGAAAGAAAAACCGTGTAGGTTTTATTGTCCTGCGAATAGTGGGCGGAGGCGATGCGATTGAAAAAGGGCTGTCCCAGGAAATCCTTGTTTGTGTAGTTTTCGCTTCCGGCGCGGCGATAGTGCAGCGGGAGGAGATCAAAGCAATCCGGCCTGGAAAAAGTGCCCTTGATCCGTTCCTCGATAGTTTTGCCGATTTGCTCTGCAACGGCTGGAAAGGCTTTTGAAGTCGGGGGAAGAAAAATATTTATATAAAATCTGTCCTTGTAAAACTGGAGCATTCCATTTCCCAGGCGTCCTTCTGCGCCGCCGGGCAATTTGTAAGCATCCCCTCCCTGCTCGGCCCTTGACACCCCATAGGCATTCTCGATCGTCCCCATGTTGTAGACCTCCAGAGTGGCCCGGTGAGCGGGATTCCCGTCCTCGACAAACACCACCACCATGAGTTCTGCAAATCCGTAGGCGAGAAAAAGCTCCGCCCCGCCGTTGATGTAATCAAAGAGCGTGTCGGGGGAATAATACGCCGGCTCATCTGCTTTTTTAAAGCTGCCAAATTGGTCGTCCGGTTTCACCATGTCCGCCAATTCCCGGCCCGGGCTTTTGCCGCTGACGGCGGAGGAAGCGGCTTGGCCGGCGGCAGGGGTTATGAAGAGAAGGACACTAATCACCGTTGTCAGAAGTGCTGGCAGCAATACTTTCGTGCCGGTTGTAACGGTCATTGAATTTTCCTCTTGATAATATGATCTGCTCGCGATTGATCCTGCAAGAAACGAATTGATTTAATGCTAACATATTTTAAGGAAGCAGGGCAACCGGCGATTGCTGATTTCGGAATGCGCAGGTAATCGACATGAAACCTTTTACCACGAAGATCGCGACGGGAAAGGCACGAAGAACACGAAGAAAAATAGAGAACAAACATAGGGGCGACCATCCGGTAGCCCCGACGTTCCGTTCTTTAAAACACATCCTTTTTTATCGCACATTACAGATCGCACACCTCACTTTTAATTCCACTTAGTCAACAACGTCCCCAACTCCTCTACCCCCATCCATTTTTTACCTATTGCAATACTTAGATTTATGAATTATATTATTATCAAACATTTTTGTCATAAGGCTTGAGAGACCGCAGGTAGTCGAAGGGGGTGATTGCTGAATGAGGAGCGTGTGCGGGGTACAATACTTTTTAAACACCATGAGTAAAAGCTCGCAACCAGGGAGGCAGGACAATGAAAGAGAAAATTAGAAATGTGTTTTCAGGCAATAATCTCTCCGCCAGAAGAACTTTTCTCAAGCTGGCAGGCCTCACCTCACTTGTTACCGTTCTTCCCACCTTTAAGACAAAGGCGGCTCATGCGCGATACGTAGCCAACCGGAAGTGGTGGTACACCCGCGATGTGTTCTCAACATCAGAAAACACCTCTAAGAGTGCTGAGTACTGCGTGCAGCACAACCTCAACACCGCTTCCGCCAGCGATGGCATTTTGTGGTCAAACATTGATAACCGGTGGCGGAAATATCCAATTCGCCAGTTGTCTGACGACTTCATGAAGTGGGGGTGTTCGGAAAGATATTATTACTATGATGAGCGGCTTAACACCGGGGGCGAGGGACCACCAACGGTCATGAAAAATGGGGGCATCCACCACGGCATGGTCGCTTCTTACGGGAACTGGAGAGGCCGGGGCGACAGCGCCTTCAATATTAATATTGCGGTCAAAGGAACGGCCCTCTGCCCGTCGCGTGAAACGCTACAGGAACTCCTTCCGGTCCTGGAGCAGCTTAAGATTGATGATCCGCCCGACAGAATCACCCAGTATTATGAGATCATGCAGGGCATTTACAGCGATATAAACAATTTTGACAAGACAAAGATCTTAACCCTCGAACTCTATACCCAGCCAACGAGCGGTCCTCTCTATGAAGCCGGCTATCATGAGACCCATACCTTTGCCAACATGATGGCAAACCCGATTTGCAGCATCGGCTTTCTGCAGCAGGAAAGTCCGCAAAAGAATTATTTTGACGGTGGGAATGAGTTCGAGTATGGCATTCACTACGAGGTGCGGACAATTCCCAAGGTGCTGCATTGCTGGGCGCCGACCATGGGTAACGAATACGACGTGTTTAAGTATCAGGAGGCTGAAGATCCCGATGCCATTTACGGCTATTGGGTGAACTTTCTGCACACCTTCTATCACGGCGGCAGGGCCAATATTACTACCGTTGTACACAACGTGATAGAACAATTCTTTAATTACCCCAACCGGGGCATACGGGTCGTTCCTTCGCTGGGATAAAACGCACAGCGCACATTGCACGGTTCGCAAAGGGCAGAGCAAGAAATTGTTCTGCCTTTTGTTTTTCTGCAGATCCGGCCGTAAAACCCCACCTTTTTCTTCATGGCTGAACTACAATCCCTCACCCCTCATGGCCTGCCCGCGTGCAGATGAGGGCGTATTACCATACGCCCGGTGATATATTTTTACTGTTCTGTGACCTTCCCTGTCACACCTCTGTGGTACAAAGATCACTATAGAGAAGACATACGATAAAAGGGCAGGATGCATGATGGTGTCTGACCCGGTACCCTCAATTATCATAGTTGATTGGATCGATGGCCGGGAGTCCGGCGTTTCTTATTCACCTCTCAATGGAGGAATGTCTTATGAAAAAGCTGATTTCCGATTATTTTTCTCACATCACCATGGGCGTGGAGCAGCGCTACCGGAACATGGGCGTCTTTCCGCTGCTCTCCGACCGGGAAAGCGCTGCCGATTACCTGCTCCTGGACGAGGCGCTGAACGCAAACCTCATCCTGATTACGGAAGTGGGAGAGGGCGGGAGCGTTCCGGAACTCAAGGTGGAAAACCGGTCTGACAAGCATCTGCTGATACTGGACGGTGAGGAGCTGGTGGGGGCCAAGCAGAACCGCATTGTGAACGTAACTTTATTGATTGCCGCCCATGCCTCTCTGACCATACCGGTGAGCTGCGTGGAGCAGGGGAGGTGGTCCTACCGGAGCAAGCACTTCATGAGCAAGGAGCGTGTGATGCCGCCGCGCATGCGCATGAGAAAGAACGCGGCCGTGTACAACTCCCTTGTGAACCGCGGGAAGTTTGAGGGCAATCAGGGCGAGACCTGGGACCTGATCCAGGAAAAGATTGCCATGCTCAAGGTCAACTCGGAGACTGCTGCCCTGAGTGACGTCTACGATAAGGAGCAGCAATCCATCGGTGATTATCTGAAACATTTCACTGAGCAGGAACGGCAGACAGGCGTGCTGGTGATGATCAATAACCGGGTGATCGGGTGCGACTGCTTTGCCAGGCATGACACCATGAAAAAAGTGTTTCCCAAGCTGGTCAGGAGCTATGTGCTGGATGCCATTGAAGTTCAGTCGGACAATAAAGAGACTCTGACATCAAACCTGCAGGCGGCCTCATTCATCGAGGATGTGGGAACGTGCGCGGTGGAGGAGAGACCATCGCTTTCGCTCGGGACCGACGTGCGGATCATGTCACAAACGGTCATCGGCTCCGCCCTTTCGCTTAACGATGAGATTATCCATCTGACCGCTTTCGCCAGGGACGAGCAGGATGAAGGAAGGAGAATCGGGTTTTACCAGCGGCCGAGCAGGAGGAGACCGAGGGGGTCAAGAGAGTAGAAGTCAGAAGACAGCAGTCAACAGTCAGAAGAAAAATGAAAAAAGTGGAAAGCGCGGTGGCTGGCTGGAGGATTTGCTGGGCATCGATAGAAATGGAGGGGCTCGCTCTGTCGTGGCCGCAATAAAAAACGGACGCAACGGAGTGCGTCCCTCCACTTTCTGGCTGGCAAGCCGGCACGCTGACTGGCCCAAAAACAACCTGCAGTAGCCGCAGGCTTTAGCATGCGAGAGTGTATAATAAGGTGTATTATGCGCAATCTGAAGCGTGCGACTACATTTTGCCGGATTTTGTCCGGCATCTTTTATTTCCTTGTCTCAATTCATGCCAATCTTCAGTTATTTCGCCTCCTGCCCGGTGATGAACTTGGGCTTCAGCAGCACCACGAAGCTGGGAACCAGCAGCATCGCCCCGACCATGTTCAGGAAGAGCACGATGGCCAGGAACAGTCCCATCATGGCCTGGAACATCAGCGGCGAAATCACCCAGAAGAATATGCCCACGGTAAGGGTGGTGGACAAATACACTACCGCCTTGCCGGTGGTAAGCATGGCGTTCTCGATGGCCTTGCTCAGGTCATGCACCAGCCCGTATTCATCCTTGATCCGGCTCAGCAGGTACACCCCGAAGTCCACCCCCAGCCCGATGCCCACCGCGGTCACCGGCAGGGTGCTGGTGGTAATGGTGATCGGGGTGGGGATCGCCCAGAAGAATCCGGTGGCCATCATGGCGAAGGCGATGGAATTGGACACGATGAGCGGCAGGATGAGGATGATGCCCGCCATGAAGCTTTTGTAAAAAATGCAGCAGAAGGTGAAAATGAGGATGAGCGCCCAGGTGGCGGTGGTGTACTGGTATTCCTCGATAATCTCATTGATGGCCGCCTGCACCCCGAACTCGCCCCCGCAGAGCTTGTATTTCATGGGAGGCGCCAGCTGGGAATGGTTCGCCATGTAGTCCTTAATCCTGCCCATCACCGTCTTGATGGTGGGGGTCATCTTGTCCCGGCAGTAGATGATGATGTTGGCCGCCGTGTCCCCACCGGGATCGCAGAACCGGTCGGCGGTGCCCGGGGTGCCCATCTGGGTAACCCGGCGGTAGCTGTGGATGATTTCCCGATCGTTGGTCGGGAAAAAGTACCAGTTGGGATCGCCCTCGTGGACGAGCCAGCCCGCCCCGGAAAAGGTGCTGATCACCGATCGGGTGAACATCACCAGCCTCCCCGGCGTCTCCTTCATATAGCGTTCGAAACGTTCCATCTCCTTGAAGTTGTCCCCGCACATTTCCCTCGGCTTCTCGGGGCAGCTTACCAGGTCGTATTGCTTTTCTCCCTCCATAACTACCAGCAGCGGGCTTAAGATGGGCATGGCTGAAGGAGATCCGGAACCCGTCCCGGTTGTAGCGGTGCCAGGGCCAGAGCAGCGAGGAGCCGGGAACCGCGTCCCCCACCTGGATGGTCCGGGCATGGTAGGTGCCGAAAATGAACATGCACCAGGAAAACCGCCAGCACCGGCCAGCAGCCCCACCGGGCAATCCACGCCCCCAGTCGCTGCAACGCCGAGTCAAGCCGGCTCTTCTTCGCCAGCCGGGCAACAGACTTCTGGGGAAAGGACAAATAGGAAAGCACCGCCGGCAGCATGCACATCACGATCAGCACCGTCACGATCGACCAGAAGGTGCAGACGATGGTGATCATCTGCATGATTTTAATGGGAGTAAGGGCAATGAGCATGATGCCGGTCGCGTCGGTGATGATGCTCACAAAGCCCGGAACGAACAGCTCCTCGATCACCTTCTTGCATGACTGCCTTCACATCCTCGGTAGATCGCGCACTCCTCGACATAGCGCTTGATCACCTGTACCGAGTGGCAGGCCGCCATGGCTGAAACCAGGAAGGGAAACACCATCACCAGTGGATCTAGATTGTATCCCAGCAGGACCAGGAACCCCAGCCCCCATATGCCGCTGATGAGCGACGCAACCACCGGCAGCACCATGCCCCGGAACGACCGGAAGTAGAAGAGAAACAGACAGAGCATCACCACCAGGGTGATGCCCATGATGGTGAGGATGGTGCCCACATAACTGTCAATGTATCCCAGGTGCAGCGGCTCACCGGCCATGCTCAGGATGTGATTGTCATCCTCGTATTTCTGCTGGATCCTGATCAATTCCCTATAAACCACCGAGTAGTCAATCTCGTCATCAAAGAAATCGGCGGTGATCAGTGTCTTTCTGCTGTCAAACCATACCAGGCCGCCGTAAAAAACGCTGGCATAGACCTGTTGCCGCAGCACCTCCGCCTCCTCCTGGGTCTTGGGCACGTTGGGAAACATCAGGGGAACAAAATTATATCCGCCGGACTTGAGCTGCATATCCATCATCGTATTGATGGCAAGCGAAGTGATCTTAAACCGGTCCACCGCGGGGATGTAATACAGCTCGTCGGTTATCTCCCTGATCTTTTTCAGGGTGGCGGGATTGAAGATGTCACCCGTGCGCACCTGCAGGATCATGGTCACGGTGTTGGCGCCGCCGAACTTGGCCCGGATCTGATTGTAGGTCTTGATATACTCATGCCCCTGGGGAAGTAGGTCGGCAAACTTGGTGTACACCTTCAGATCGCGCAGGGTGAAGGCAAAGAAGAGTGTTATGACACCCATGATGATGAGCACCAGCCCCCTTTTTTCAATTACAAAATCGGCGAACTTTTTCATGAGCTTTTCCTCGTAAAAACCGGTAGGCGTAATAGATATGCACAATAAACGGCAAGGGGATAGAAAGCTATGTGACAGATCACAGAGTCATCTCCATCCCCCGTTGTTACGTGTTGGCAGATGCATCTATACCACTTTTATGCGGCAGATTTCTCCCGGTTCAACCTCCACTTTTACCCCCGCGTTGGCGGCAAATCCCGACCAGACCGGTATGCACCATTTGGTATGCACGTCCTCCCAGGTGATCTGGTAGGTGCCCATGCCCTTTTGTATGTGGTCGAGGATGGGCTTGAAGGGGCAGGGGACGCAGCGCTCGCCATCCTTGATTTCAATGCGCTCATAGAGCTGGTAGGAGCAGCTGGTCCGCTCAAAGTTTCCCCAGAGAAAGGCATCCTTTCCGAACATCTCGATGCCTTTCTTAATATGCCGGTCCACCACCACGCCCAGTGTCCACACATAATGTGCCGCCCGTTCCTTCCAGATACCTTTTCGCACCGCAAAATCGAGATTCCTCAGGTGCATCTTCACCAGCCCGTCGTTGAACTTGTGCGGATAGGGTTTTGTGTCACTGTAGGTCTTGACCAGCACCTTGACCGCATCCGCGAGATCGTCCCGCTGGGCAAAGCTCCCGTCCAGCCAGGCCAGTGCCGCCTCGGGGATAAGGGAAATGCCGAGCGAAGACAGGGCGCTGACGCCCAGGAGCTTTTTGGCAAAATGTCTGCGGGATATGGCCTCGCCATCGTTCTCTGATCCGTTTACATCTTTCAATACTGCTGCAGTATTGGTATCCATGGGTATTCCTCCTCCCCAAATCCGGTTAAGCCAGTTTGACCACGCATGTCTCCCCCGGCGTGATGGTGATTTTGACCTCCATCTCGTTCGCAAACCCCTGCCAGGTGGGAATACACCATCTTGTTGCAGACTTCCTCCCACTTCATGACAAAGCGCTCGGGCAGCCACTGCTTGCATCGCTCAAGCGCCGGCCCGTAAGGGCAGGGAAAGCTGCGCTCCCCCTGTTTAACATCAATCCGCTCCATCAGCTGGTAGGAGCAGGTGGTGCCTTCAAACATACCGTAGAGGGCCTTGTCAGGTCCCTCTTGTGCCACCTGCTGTTTGATCCGCTGGAGGATCGGCTTCATGGTGGTGACATAGTGTTCCACGTACTCTTTTTCAAGCCCCTTGGAAACGATAAATTCCAGGCACTCAAGCTGGCCCTTGGAAATGACGTCGTTGAATTTATGGGGATAGGGCCTGCTTGAATCGTAGGTCATGTACATGGATTTGAGGGCATCATCCAGGTCATCCCGCTGGAGGAACTGGTTCTCCTGCATCATCTTAAGAGGATTGCCCATGCCCGCAGGAGGGCCGCCTGCAGCGCCGCCGGGAGCACCACCCGGTGCCTTGCCCGGAGGCCCGCCCGGACCTGCGCCGAAAACCAGCCTGGCGGGATTGAAAGCGGCAAGGAGTGTCAGCGCGCCGCCCCATTTGAGGGTTTGTTTGGTAAAATCTCTTCTTTCACTATCGCTCATACTACACCTCCCTCTGTTGATTCACCTGAGCTATTTTTTTAAAATGACACGGTATCAGACTCACCTTTCCTATCACCACTCAGATTAAAAATCCAGAACATTTTTCCGTAAACACACTGCAGCGGCCACCTTACTCCAGCGATTCGTAGCTCTCGGGGGAAAAGCGGGGGGTACAAATGCAGTAAAACACCAGGTCTGTGTCCCCGGTGTTGCTGATTTGCTGTGCCGTTCCCGCAGGAATTATTACCACGGCACCGGGCCCGACCTTCTCTGGAGCCATCTCGCCGACAGTAACCATGCCCGTTCCAAGCATAACAATATATCGCTCGTCCACTCCCTGCAGGCGGTGCGGCTGCGTGGTAACCCCCGGTTTGACCGTTGCCCGCGCCACCGAGACCGAGCAGTCGCGGTCATCGTCCCAGATTTTAAGAATCAGGCAGCGTTCCAGCGTCTCATATTCCGCAGATGGGTCCGGCGTGTGTATCAATGGCTGCATAAGCAGTTCTCCGGGGCTAAAGATAATAAATAATACCAGCAGGTTGTTGAAAAACACCCATCTGATTTGAGGCTCAAGGGGGAGGGGCTTTTGACGCCACAACAATGTGTCTTTACGCTTACGGCACGACCCGGTGCCTTACGACATGAGCCGAAAGCAGGCAGCTTTGCAGGGCCTTCGATACGGCTGTTGCCATGCGGGTCTGTCGGACAAAGCTAAAGAGATGCTGCCGTTCTACCGATTCCGAATAATTTGTTGTGGCTAAAAAGCCCCTCCCCCTTGAGCCTTTGAACAGCCTGAGGAAAACTACTTTTTCAACAACCCGCTAGAAAATATCGGTCAGGAACTTCCCCCCGTTCTTAAGTGCCCGGGTCGCCGGCTCATACATGATTTTCCGCTTCACCGTCTGGGTCAGCAACAGGCGCTGAAGCCCCATGATTTTCCCGCTGCTCCCTCCCTGGGCCGATGATGATTTCTTAAGGGTGTCCGCGGAATGCTGCCAGCTTCCGGTTCGCACATAGTCGGCGATGCCGATCGCGTCTTTGGATGGAATCATGCGTTCAACAAACCTTCTCAGCAGGCGGCCGCGATTTTCCCACATGGGCCGCCGGAGCAGCTTTCCTTCCTGAACCATTTTTTTAAAAACGCTGCTCAATTCTCTGTCGCGAACAAAGACGCTGTTGTAGCCGAATTCGTTGAGCCGGTTGTCAGACGCGGTCACGCCGATGCTCACGTCCGCTTCCCTGCAGACAATAAAGCTGGGACAGACCATGCAGCCCATGGCAACGGTATCTGCGATGAAATCGGTGTAGGAGAAAGGGTGATAGCGGCCGTCACGGGTCATCAGCCCGTCCCGGACGAACCAGAGAAAGTCCTTGCCCTCGCTCAACTGCTGGTAAACGGTTTTCTTGGTTGTTTCAGCGTGCTTGATGACATCCTCCTCGCGGACCCCCAGCTTCTGATAAATCCGGTCGATGCCCCCGTGCCTGGTGCTGGAAAAGCAATTTACCCCGATGATGAATTTCAGGTTGCCCGCGAGCTGATCGGCCCTTTTTGCAAGCCCGGGAAACGCGCCTTTCAGCCCGGGGTCCTCCCGGACGATCTGCAATTTCCTCAGCGCAGCGGTATGGCAGGAAAGACCGACCACAGCGAACCTCTTGTAGGCAGACATCTTTTTCAGGTCCTGCAACAGCGGGCTGAGCTGACATTTGGAGCGGCATGCGCGGAAGGTTTCCTCCGGCCGGGTGGAGATGACGGGCCGGCCGTGGTGGCAGATGTACTGGTGTTCGTGCTCCGATCCCAGGTGGAGCACCGCATCGATGATGTTGTGCTCCAGCAGGTAATATACCAGCGCGGTGGTGGTGCCGCCGGTGGCGCCCTGCTCGAAAATATCGTCGGTCAGGGCACGGGCGGTAAACCGGTCCAGATGATTGCCCACGCGGGACGCCACCTCATCGGCAGGAATGCCGAAATAGAGGGACTCTATCCGGGTCTTCGGATAAAAGCTGCGGGGACAGCCCTGGTAGCACAATCCGCATGCGGTGCACGTGCCGGTGAGTGCCGGCTTGCTCCCCTCCATTTCGATGGCATCGGCGGGGCACAGGGCGGCGCACAACCCGCAGGATGAACAGCAATGCTCGATGACCTGCTGCAGGGCGGCAAAGCCATCCTTGGATGCCAGCGCGTGACGGTTCAGACGGTCGTTTTCCATACGATTCTCTTTCTGCTGCGGCTGATTAAAGGGCTCGGTTTGTGTACCACCTTGTACGCCTGCCGTCCAGGGTTACAGTTTTCTGTCTGACGCGGCAAAAGAGCGCAACTGAACCGATGACACGGCATATATGGTATTGGAACTGCTTCGCAAGCGCCGCAGCAAGGTCTTCCGCCGTATCAGAGGTGTTATGAAAGCTGCCTATGAAATTATAAAATGTGAGTACGGCTCTGGCCCAATTGTTTGTGGCAGCGGTAGCGCCGAGAATGGTGCTGCCGAACAGCACCCCTTCCGGTGCCATGACTGCTTTAAGATTGGCAATCACGCTCGCTTTGTGGGCACAGCTGCCGGGAAGACAATGAAGAACATAGTTGAGACAGACACTCTCAAAAAGATGATTCAGGTGGGGCAGGGGATTGAAGAGGTTGTGCTGCATGAGTTGGGGCCGATATCGCCTGAGCCTTCGGCCGGCCCATGCAAGGCTGCCGGGACTGTAATCAAGCAGGGTAAGCAGCCATTCTTTGCCTGGATTACCGGCAATCCGGCAGCTGAATTTCCCGCACCGGTCCGGCAGATACCCGGTTCCGCAACCGGCTTCAAGATGGATGCTGCTGACATAGCGGTCGAAGTGGTCCTGCAGATATGAAGAAGGGCATTCCCAGATATACGGATTCCATATCCGATATACCCCGGCATCATAGAGAAGGAGTGTCGGAAACACATAGGGTCTGACCGCCCGTTTGGTTTCTTTCTCAAATTGAATGGTTTTCTGGAGCGCGTTATTTTCGTCCACGTCAAAGGCAAGAAGGGTTGATCAGAAGAAAAGGCTTGCACTAATCTATGTCATCCGCATCGTACACACCGTCTTCGTCGCGGTCGATGCCGATACGCATGCCGGAGCCGGGCGGTACACAGGTAAAGGTCAGCTCCTGTCCGGGATCCGATGCGATCCGGTACAGTTGCTCATAAGTGTTCTGTTCCCCTTCATGATCACTCTGAAAGGCGGTGAGTCCGATGCTGTCGGAACCTCCGGTCATCAGCCAGCCCCGGTATTCACCGTTGAGCATGCCCTTTACCACCAGGTCGCATTCAGACCTCGGGGTTTCCACGCGGGCGCGCTGTATGAGGAGGGCTGCACGTTCACTCGCTGCGTTGCCGCTCTCTGCCGTCAGGGTGATCTGCTGGCCGACGATGGGTGCCAGGTTGCTGTCAAAGGCCATGAGGAAAGCGATCAGGGCCTTTGCCTTGATGTCTTTGGCGGGCATGCCGATTTTCCTGGCGAACCGGTAACCGCCCCGGAGGTTGAAGCCGAACATGAAGTGGGTGAAGATGGTGTCCTGGACCCCTTCGTGGTCAAAGCCGAACCCGCGGATTTGCGGGAGATACAGCGGCAGGCCGTTCAGCACCGAGTCGACGCCGAACATACCCACTTTCTGGTAAAGGTTTCTCAGGTGGGGCACTTTAAAGTCCTGGCTGGTCTTAATGCCGGCCATTGTACCGCCGGTGCCGTATTTGCCTTCTGCCGGATTAAGCTCGTGACACTGGACACACCTGTTCATGAAGGGTCCGATGTTGGATATCACCGGAGTGGTGGTCCGGTCCTCAAAAAAGATGCGCTTTCCCTCAGCCTGCAGCTCGTCAAGCGAGTTGTTCAAAGCCCGTATGGGATTGGGCGGATAGGTAAGCTGCAACGCGAACCCGGTGAATCGTTGCATCTGCTCATCCGTCAGGGGGGCATGTCTCCCCAGCAGGCTGACAAATGCGCCGTTGAATTCCTTGAAGGCCGCTGATGCAATAGATTCGCCCTCCTTGCGTGCAAGTCCCTGGCGGTCGCCGCGCCAGTGCAACGGGCCGCTGTCGGCAATGCCGCGCAAACTCTGGGTGACCATGGGACCCTTGAGGGGATGAAGCTGGCGCTGTTCGGGCAATTGATAATTTAACTCTGCATAGGGGTTGGTGTTCTCCCGCACCTCCTCATCCGGATTGCCCAGGTCCCATGCCAGTCCGTCAACGTCGCCGAAGACGTGACATCCGGCGCAGGAAAGATCGCCGCAGCTGGATGTCAGGGAGGCGTCGTATAAGAATGGCCGGCCTTCAATAAGGCTCGCGGGTTCGGGGGTATAGAGGGTTGTGTGATGTATTTCTGCAAAGCTGTCAAGGTCAACCACCGAGATGCCGTTATCGAAGCGCGTAAACACATAGAGCCGGTTTTTCGCGCCGTCATACGCAATGCCGCTGGGGCCGCCGGCGCTGAGCAGTAGCTGGTCATCGGGACGCGGTATAAAGGAGCCTGCCGCGAGCGATTGCGTATTGACGCGCACGATTTTTCGGGATCCGAATGCCGCAAGATAGAGCGTGGTCCCGTCATCGCTCACCGCCATGGCCTGCGGATCGGCAATGCTCAAGGCACGGTCTCTTTCATTGTCGCAGTGTCCGGTGGTGTCCAGATGGCGGTTCAGGTTCTGCGGCTCGACCCGGCCGCCGCTGATAACCGTAATGCGGTTCTCAAGGTAATGTCCCCGCAGCGTGGTCCCGCGCGTGCCTGAACCCTCAAAGCAAATGTGGTTGAGGGCGTCGGTATTGGACACGTAAAGGTCGCTACTTGCTGGGTTAACTGCTATGTTGAAGAGCGTTGTTCCCACGCCGCTGTATGCGGTGACCGGCCTGGCAAGAGGATCATCCGCGTCAATGGCAAACACATCATAGTCAGGGAGTTTGAAAAACACCTGTGCCGTGTATTTTTTTCCGGTGGCGGGATCGATCCACTCGCCATCCACGTATTTTACGATCAGGGAGGTTTCCGGCTGCTCCACGCCTGAGGGAGAGGTGGTCGGTTCAGCCTTGGTTACCGGGAACAGGTTGAGATTGTTAACTACGGTGGTTTGGTTGCCGGAGTGAAAGACGGCGGCATACACCGTATTGCCTGCGGGGTTGACTGCCAATGCCCGCGGCGTATCGCCGAAAAGGGTTACCACCTCATCGGGGGTGCCTCCCGGTGAAGACCCGAGGTTAACGGGATCAAACACCCAGACATCAGCCCGGCCCACGCCCTGTTGCGTCAGCTCCGGGTCCTGCGGATTATTCTGTCCGCGGTGGGCGCAGGTAATAAATGCCCGGCGCATGGTCACTCCCGCGAAGACAATGTCCCGAGGCTCGTCGCCCACCGGCAGGGTGCGGACAACCCGGGGGTGAGCGCCTTCATCAAGGGAAACCACGCTGACGCTGTCGGAAAGATGGTTGACCACCCATGCCTGTGAATCGCTCATCGCGGCCACGGCCACCGGTTCCATGCCCACCGGAATTGAAAAACGGTGCCTGAGCTCCGCGCCGTCAATGTCAAAAATCTCCAGCCGGTTGTCCGGGGTGTTTACCGCGTAGAGCCTGTCGCCGGCCGGGGAAAGTGCCAGGGGTCTGACCTGCCCGCTTTCAAAGGCGACAAATGAAGAGTGGGTGTCAGCTCCCGCAGGACCTGCCGGGAACAGGCAGAGAATGCCGAGCAAACAAGATAGGGCAGTCAGTACAGCTCGAAAGGTTTTCTTATATCGTGCCATGAGCATGAGATTATTAGCGGTTTTGAGTAGAATCGAACGGTACATGGTTTCCCTTGCGCTTAAGCCATCTGATAAGCTCCCGGTCAGGGGACAATGTGTACATGCCCAGGCATAGCCTCTGGGGCTTGAACTGGTAAGCGTAATATTCGCTAATATGGCCGGTGATGAAGTCGAACCCTCTTTTCCTCCATGCGGTGATAAGACGCTTGAAACTGAAGGCCGGCAAGAAATCGAGGAGGCCCTTGCGGAACCACCGTTCCCGGTAAAAGATGTTGTTTATGACACTTGAACAATTGTTGTCAAGCCTGGAAAACCGGTATCCGCCGGAGTGAAATGTCTTTTCCAGATCCTCGAAGTGTTCCGCATAGAATTGCTCCTTGTCCGGGGGAAAATCCTTGAGGGCGGCGTAGAAAATCACCGTGCGCTTGGCCTCCGCCTTCTCGTAGAGATGGACATGGCGGAAGCAGGGCGAGGAGGGGTCCCGGTCGAACCAGCCGCCATCCTGGAAGAGCCAGGTCGTGATGGGCATTCGGGAAACCAGGAAACTAGAGCGGAGCTTTTCGGGGTCGTGGAGCTGGTACACGGTGCTGCCTAGACCTAATGAGAGGTGC
Organism: uncultured delta proteobacterium; assembly: GCA_963751515.1. Classification (GTDB taxonomy): domain Bacteria; phylum Desulfobacterota; class WTBG01; order WTBG01; family WTBG01; genus CAZWCD01. The sequence continues at coordinate 221,078 of CAVVUR010000008.1, read as the reverse complement.
CCGTGGTAGGAGTATGGTCCGCCGATAAAGTTTGCACACGGGATAAAAGGGGAGCGAAAAAACAGGACAAAGTTGTAGCACGCGGGCAGAAATGTAGATGAGGCTTCCGGAATGGCTGACCGTATCCAGGGGCCGCAGCGGGTGCTGCAGCATCAACAGGGTATGATGGGTTAGTCTGCATTGTATCTCGCAATAATGCTTTGTCTCTGGTTTTTCTTTCAGGGTTATTATAACGCATTTATAGGCGACTTTTCACTACAACCGGCCAAAATTTTCATCATCTGATTCCGGCCTTGCCGCCAAAGGCAGGAGGACCTCCCGGGAACTCCTGCTGCGCGCTGCTCAGGCACGTTGCCAGTCTGGCAGCTTCATCAGCGGTCAGCAGGGCCACGATGGAGCTCTCAAGGGCAAAGCGTTTTTCCGCCTGTTTTTTTATTCATGGTGTTCTCCTTTAGCGATGAGTTTTTACAAACCATTTCGCAACGCCGGTGATGATGAGGAGAATCGTGCGCAACCTTGCCTATCATCCCGCATTACGGCCACATTGTAAACTAAAACTATGGAGAAATTGTGAAGGGGTTACATTAAGTTTCAGGAAAGTGCGTGCACGGAACTTTTTGTATGATGATGAAATATCAAATAATGATATAATAGAAGTGCTTCCAATAGTTCAAGAACGTTGCACATGAAAGATATGACCACTATTGTCAGGAAGTGAAAGAGACCGTACCTTGATAAAAGACCAACGGATGCCTCTGATTGAAAAAGTGACGGCGGCCATTGCAACATATCCCCGGTATGTGCTGCTGGTTGTTTTGGCATTAGCCATACTGGCCGGCTGGGGAACGAGTACCATTGAGATTTATACGGCCAGGAATGCCCTGTTCCCGAGGCATGTTGATGTATACCGGCGTCTGGAAAACTTTTTGCAGAAATTCGGCGCTGCTTCTGAGCTGGTGGTGGTGGTCGAGAAGGGCCCTCAGGAAGAGCTCAAGGCGTTTACCACCACGCTGGCGGCACGGCTTCGACAAAAGCCTGAAGTCAGCACGGCCATGGAGCGGTTTGATCCCCAATTTGTGCTCCGCCATGCTTATCTCCTGGTGCCGCCTGAACAGATTTCGCGGTTTGCCTCGGCTTTGAATGAACTTCCCGATGTGCCTGCCGGCGCGGGGTGGGATGTATTACTGGATGATGTGCTGCACCGGCTGGAGCATCAGCCCGTGCGCGAAAGCCCCGGCGGCTTGCAAACCGTTGAGCAGCGCCTTGCTTTGCCCCTCTTCTTTTTTAAACAGTGGCAGCGGTTTCTTGCCTTCCCGGAAAGCGCCGGGTCAATTCCCTGGTATGAATGCATTTCGAGCGGGGTTGCGCAGCGTCTGATGGGCGAAGGGGGGTACTTCACCTCCCGTGACGGGAAAACCCTTTTCCTGTTTGTAAAGTCCTCCAGCCCGTCGGAGGAATTTGAAGTCATAGCCCCCTTCATAGAAGCGGTGAGAAAAACGGCAGATGATCTCCGCCGGGAATACCGACTGGCAGGCAAACAGGTTCCCACTGTGGGTCTGACGGGACTGCCCGCGAGTAACCTGCGAGGAATATGCGGCGCTCCAGCGTGACATCTCCTTCATTCTCGTTTCAGCCGGCGTCTTTGTGCTGCTGCTGATCGTGTTCTGGCTGCGCTCCTTCAAGCTGGCCCTGCTGGTCTTTATGCCCATGGGCCTCGGGCTGCTCTTCAGCACCGCCCTTACCGCCCTCTTCATCGGGCACCTCACCATGCTTACCTCGGGGTTTACCGCAATCCTCTTCGGGATGGGGGTGGATTACGGGATTTTTATGAGTTCACGCATCATCGAAGAGCTTGCCGCGGGTCGTCCGCTCATAGACAGCATCGCCAAGGGGGTGGCTGCCTCGTGGAAGGCGCTGATAACCGCGAGCATGGCCACGGTGCTCATTTTTCTCGCGCTGATCACCGTTCCCTTCACCGGCTTTGCTGAGCTGGGCGTGGTCGCTGGCATGGGGGTGTTCATGGTCATGCTCTGCACGCTTATCATCCAGCCGGCGCTGTTTGCGGTGTTTCCGCCGACCTGGAAACCGGTACGGCAGGTGCGCGAAGTTCATGCCGTCGAAGTGCAGTCGCTGCGCACAAGGCTTTTGCACAATATTCATATTTTCGTGCTTCTTTTTGCCGTGGTTACTGCCGGGGCGGGTATCGTTGGGGGAAGAAGAATCACCTTCAACTACGATGTGCTCTCCATGCTTCCCAGGGGATCCGAGGCGGTTTACTACGGGCGGAAGATGGTGGAGGAAAGCGATTTCCAGGCGGAGACGGTCATCTTTACCGCGGCCAACATGGCCGAAGCCAGGATGCTGGCTGATCAGGCGGCGAAGCTGCACTCAGTGGGGCGGGTGGAATCATTGACCTATCTGTTTCCCCCGGATGCCGAAGACCGGGCGACCCAGGCGCGCCGGATAGGTGAGATTGTCTCGCGGTCTGCTTACATTGAGCAGCTTTTGCAACTGGATGCGAAGGACTTCACCGCGGCGCATGTGCAGCGGCTTGCGGTCCTGCTGGAAAAGACCGAATCGATTATCGAAAACGCGGCTGAAATGGCCCTCTCTGCCGGTCACAAGGAGTTGCTGGAGACGCTCTACAAGCTGCTTTCCAGCATGGGTGAGGTGAAGGATGCACTTGCCCAAAACCCTGAAAAGGCGCTGGAAGCAACTGCGCGTTATTTTCAAACTGTGCAGAAGGATGCCGCTTCCGGCATCAGCATGCTCGAAGGCTGGAAAGAGGCCGGCAGCGTGAGACCGGAAGATCTGCCGCCTCAGCTCAGAGACCGCTTCTTTGCCGTAGACGGAACGATTGCCGTCTACGCCTTTCCCGCCCAATCGGTGTATGACCCGGTCAGCCTCGATAAGCTTGTTACTGAAGTAAGCCGCGTATCGAAAGATGTCACCGGTTCTCCCGTTACTCACCAGTGGTTTTCGCGGGTGGTGCTCAGCAGGTTGCGCTTAAGTGTATGGCTGGGTCTTGCCATGGCCGGCATCTGGATACTGATCATGCTCAGAAGCATCCGGGGCTTTCTGATTGTCCTTTTCCCCCTGCTGATCGGCGGCGGCTGGATGCTGGGAATCATCTATCTCGCGGGCATTTCCTTCAACTACGCCAGCATCATTGCCCTTCCCCTGATGATGGGGCTTGCCATGGACTACGGCGTCTGGTTCGGGTGCCGACGGCTCGAGCTGAAAGATCTCTCTCCCTGGCAGGTGCTGCAGCGGGCCGGCAAAGCCATCACACTGGCTGCCGCCACGACGCTGGCCGGACTGGGCGCCATCGTTCTCGCGCGCTACCAGGGAATTTCTCTTTTAGGTGTCACCATCACCATAGGTTTGTGCTGCTGCCTGGTGGCGGCGCTGGTTGTGGCACCTTCCCTTACCCAGGTATTGTTCAGGAGGAAGAATGCTGATGAATAAAGTTTTTTACCTGCTGCTGGTGATGTTTTTTGCCTGTTGCCTGCAGGGAACGGGTAGTGCATCCGCAGACCAAATAACTCCTTCGGCCCCCATGACCGTTTTGATCTGCTATCCCGGCGGGGCTTTGCAGACGCAGGACGCGGAGGCGGCCACGGCAAGCATGCTGCGGGTGGTGGAAGAGGCAGGGAACTGGCCCGCCGGTTCAATGACCGGCGTTTTCACATCCGCGCTCAAGGAGTGCGGGACGCATCTCGATAAACAAAAGCCCCCGTTTGCCATTACCGCCCTGGGCACTTTTCTAGCTTACCGTGAGAAGCTGGATCTCATTCCCCTCGCTCAGCCGATGATTGATGGAAGCAGTGCGGAGCGATACCGCATCATGGTCCGCAAGGGGACATTTGCCTCCCTCCAGGCGCTCAAGGGAAAAAACCTGGGAGGTGCGCTCGTCGAAGAGCCTGCATTTCTCAAAAGGGTTGTCCTGCGTGGCGCGGTGGATCCGCAATCCTTTTTCATCCTGAAGGGCTCGCAGCGGGTGCTCCACTGCCTGAGGGCACTGGTAAAGGGAGAACTGGATGGTGTTATCGTCAACTCCCAGCAATACCGTGCCCTCGGTTCGCTTCCCTTTGCCGGTGAACTCGAGGCGGCCTTTACCTCTGAGGAAGTTCCCCTGGTGGGGGTGGTGGCCAACGGGCAGAGGACGACTGCCGATGAACGAAATCGTTTTGCCCGTGCACTCTCCCGGGTCTGCACGCATCAGGAAGGAAAACAGCTCTGCGAGCTGTTCGGCGTGGAAAGCTTTGTCGCCGCTGATCTCCAGGCCTTTCAAAAAACCATCGACCTCTGGAAATCGGAGAAGGAATGAGGGGACGACCGTCCCCTCATGCTGTATAATGCTTTGCTTTCGTTATAAAAATTGAGGTTGCCTCGTTGCCCCACCGAAACGGAACTCCTCGCAACGACCGGGTTATTTTGTTTATCTCATAAGGTGATTCATGGTACACCACACTGGTGAGCACTGACCGAACACAAATGCATAACAGGACGATGAGTCGCAAATTTATTTTATCCTTCATGAGATTTGTTCTACTTGCATTTCTCTGTGCCGGGTGTGCCGTCTTGCAACAAAAAAATGCTGTTGTCCTTCTTTCTGCGGATAGCTGTCCCCCTTGGACTCCCGCAGCACTGGAAGAGCACGTCACCCTGTTTGATGATAGGACCGACACCGCCACCCTTCAATGTGCACTCAATCTTTTGAGGAATTCAAAGAAGGAGCGCATTGATGAAAGTGCGGCCGGTGCAAAGATCTGTTTTTTGCTGGCGGACCGGACAGAAGAGGATCAAGCGAGACGGGAAGGTTTTGCGTCGGAGGGAATGCGGTGGGCGGAACGCGCCCTTGCACAGGGAGGGGAAGAACGCGGTGATGTTAACTACTATCTGGCGGTCAATCTGGGAATAACCGTCGAGAAGCACCCCGTCGCGGCGCTCAAGAATCTCGACCGACTGGTTGCCAGCCTCGAGAAGGCCATGGCACTGGCCCCGGATGTCAGCAGTGCGGGGCCGTACCGCGTGCTGGGCATGGTTTACCTCAAGGCCCCTCCCTGGCCGCGGGGGATCGGAGACGGGGACAAGGCTCTGGAACTTTTGCGGGAAGCGGTGCGACGATCTCCCGAATATCCCCCGAATCGCATCTTCTATGCCCGTGCACTCTGCTGGGAGATGGAAGGGGAGGAAGGCGAGCAGGAGATCACGGAGCATCTGGAGGAGGCCTTACGCTTGCTGAATGGAGAACAGTGGAAGCCGGTCAGGGACAGATGGATGGACGACTTAAACGCCGTCGCCAAAGAAGTACAAATCGATCTCCCGGGCAGGTGACAATTAACAGGAGAAATACATGGAGAAAAGCAAGGCCGAGATAGAAAAAATCATCGTGGATTTCCTGCATGAACACGGCGAGCATTATTTTACCTGTGCACTTGCCACCTGCTGGGAAAATCAGCCCCGCAGCACACCGGTCGATGCAAGAAATAATGGTCTCACTATGTACTTTGTTGCAGACCCCGGAGGTAAAATAGAGAACATCAGGAAGAACCCCAACGCGTGCCTCGCGGTATTTATCCCGGTAGGGAAGGGGTATATGAAAAATGCCCGGGGTCTTCAGATGTGGGGCAAGGCTTCGATCATCACCATGAAAGAGAATCCCGAAGAATTCGAAAAGGGCTTCAGAACCATACGACTTGATGAGATATCCATGGCGTCAAATAACAGGCCCTTCCCCGAGGAGGCAAAATCCAGAATCACCATAATCAAAATCGTTCCACAAAGAATCTCTTACTTTGTTTCCATGGGAGAAAAGCCTGCCAAATATATATGGGAGGCAGAGTAATGAATGCATTTCCCTTTGCCTGTGGATGTCTTTAAAATGCTTCAAAAAATAATCTTGGCAATTGTACCCGATTAGGTTACAATTGTTCCCATTATGAGCACATCAGGTTTAGAAGAACCCCTATCCGCCACGCTTTTTGGTAAGACTCGTTTGGCAGTTTTATCAATGCTGTTCAATCATGCCGACGAGGCTTACTATCTGCGCCAGATTGCTCGTAACACCGGCACGGGATTAGGCGCTCTTCAGCGAGAGTTAAATAAGCTTGCAGATGCGGGCATTATCCGGCGGACGGTTCGAGGGAAACAGGTCTATTATCAGGCTAATGCACAGTGTCCGATTTTCCCTGAACTCAAGGGTATGATAATAAAGACAGCCGGAGTCAGGGGGGTTATTACATCCGCATTGGCCTCTTTGACAAACCGCATCAGGGTTGCTTTCATATATGGATCAGTAGCCCGCCGGCAAGAAAGCAGGAAAAGCGACGTTGATCTCATGATAGTCGGTGACGTGTCATTTTCTGATGTTGTATCTGCGCTCGGTAAAGCAGAAAAGAATCTAGAGAGAGAAATTAATCCTACGGTGTATCCACCTTCTGAATTTCAATCGAAGCTTTCAAAGAAGCATCATTTTCTTACAGCGCTCATGGATGAGAGCAAACTTTTCCTGATCGGTGATCAGCGTGAGCTTGAACGACTGGCTAAAAAACGGCTGGCTGACTGAACATATTACGAGCTCCGAAGAAATTAAGGATCTGTTTGACGCGGTTGATCGTGATTTGACTGATTGTCAGTTACCGGAACTCAGCCCCGATTGGAGATTACACATTGCTTATAATGCGGCCCTGCTTATTGCAGCAGTCGCACTGGCTGCAGCTGGTTACCGGCCTGCCCGGGAATCTCACACTATCGTCTCATTCAATCACTTGCATATACGATTAAGGCTGATGCAATCCTAATAAAGCGATTTGACGTTTTCCGGAAAAAAAGGAATATCAGTGGATACGAGCGCACAGGGATAATATCTGATCATGAAGTGATGGAGATGATTGATTTGGCCTCCCAGCTCAGAAGTGACGTAACAAAGTGGCTTCAAGCTAATTACCCGGACTTGCTGAGGAAATAGCAAGACCTGACAACTGTCGTTAAGACGATATAGGCGGGAGTTCAACCGTATCTTAAATATGGATCCGTTTCTTGTTAGGTAAAGTATTTTGATGAAGACCGGTAGAAACGATCCCTGTCCCTGCGGCAGCGGCAAGAAATACAAATACTGCTGCATGAACGGGCATGAGGCAGACACATCAGCTGCGAAACCTCATGAAGAGGCAAGAGCTGAGCTCCGGAAGTTCATAGAAGGGAAAGTGTTTTCCTCGCTGGAGGATCTTCAGGCACAAGTCGATGATTTTTACCAAAAGCGCAACCAGATACCCCTGGGGGATTTTCAGGGTCTGTCACCGGATCAGATGCACCGGATGCTCTATTTTCCTTTCCATTCGCCCCAGCTGATTACCTTTCCCCAGGTTCTTTCCATCAAGCCTTCAGCACCAGTCATAAGCCTGTTTACCCTGTTGGCTGAGGCCATCGGCCAAAAAGGAGTGAAGTCGACAGCCACGGGCAATCTTCCGCGAAATTTGTGCCGGGAGGCAGCCCAGGCATTCTGGGGTGAGGAAAAATACCGGGACAGAACAAAGTATGGCGGTATCAATACCGAAACCGATTTTTTTGATCTGCACGTAATGCGTCTTACGGGCACCATTTCCGGGCTGATACGCAAATACCGCAGCCGGTTTGTTCTCACAAAAAAATGCTCCCTGATACGAACCCGTCATGGTATGGAAGGCATATACCCACTGCTGCTTGAAGCGTATGTCCGCCATTTCAACTGGGCCTATCGGGACCGTTATCCGGAGCTTCGCTTTGTACAGTATTCTTTTCTCTTCAGCCTCTATCTCCTATTCCGATATGGTGCCGACTGGAAGCCAAATACTTTTTATGAAGACTGCTTTCTACGGGCGTTTCCTAAACTTATAGAGAGTGTGGAACCTCGGCCGCTAACCTCACCGGAAGAGATTGTGCGATCCTGCTACAGATGGCGGTGCCTTGTAAATTTTGCAGAATTTTTCGGCCTTGCCAAAGTCGAACCTGTATCAGAAGACATTTTGAATCGCGAATACCGGATAAGAAAGCGGCCGCTGCTTGAACAGGCCGTCCACTTTCATTTTTCGCATTAAAAATGAAAGACGATGCAGGATCCATGATGAAGGTTTGAGTGAGAAATCATAAATCTTAAGCTAATTGTCGCTCATCAATAGACAGATTGGTGCATGGTTAGAATGATCCACACAAACCCGCACACACGCTGCCCCTAAACAGATAAAAAAGCACCTGGTATTTTGCCAAGTGCTTGACTTTTTGGTGGGCGATGCGGGATTCGAACCCACGGCCTTTGGTTCCGGAGACCAACGCTCTATCCAGCTGAGCTAATCGCCCACTTATTTTAATTACACCTCCTTATATATCTTTTGTTCCTTAGTTTCAAGCCCTTTTTCATGCAATCGACTTACTCAGTCTGCCTGTCTATCCCTTGGCCCTTCTCCCCGCGTCACACGGAACAAGGGACGAAAAGAATTTGAGCAAATGCTAAAGTATTTCAGCCGCTTGACGATGAAGAACATGTGCGTCTGTTTTGCCCGGAGGAGGTTGGCCCATAATGAGCGAGTATTTCAGCGGTGATAAAAAGATATTGGACAACATAGGCAGCGTTCCTGATCGCAGAGGGGGGAGCAGGAGGCTGCATCAGCGGTTTCATGTAAACATTGATACCATATTGGAATGCGGGAACATATTATACAAAGGCACTATTGTGGATGTCAGCAAGAAAGGATGCCGAGTTGTTTCCGCCAACCCGATTCGCACGGCAACCAATCAAGTTACCCTCAAGTACATATTCCCCGGGGAACTGGATACCAGAATTGTCCGGGGAAAGATTAAGTGGATCGACCAAAAGGAAAACAGCGTCCTCATCGGCATTGAGTTTGAGAGGCTGCAAAATTTCTAGGCCCGCAACCGGCCCAGGTGCGGGCATCTGATGTTCGCCTTCCCCGGGCATCTCACGCGCCATTTCCAACCGTATCCATATCACAAAGAACAATTGCCGCATCCTTTTTAATAAACCCCTTCGATTCATCGCCCCATAAAGAGCTTCCCTCAATCACAAAAATGCTTGACAGCTTCCGTGCGCTGTTGTAGATATTTCAGCAATGAAATATTCAGCTCTGAAATATAAACCGGAACCATCCGGACATCCCGGCAGGGGGGAGCAGGGGCATGGAAAGAAAAGACATCATCAATGAGCTCGTCGCCATGGAGATGCGCATGGTGGAGGCGCGTAACCTTTTTGCGGATATTGCCGACCGCATGCAGGCGCGGAGCGTTGGCATACTGGGGTTTCCCGTCACTAGGTCACAGCTCAAGGCCATGACCGCCCTGGCCGAGGACAGCCTCATCAGCATGAGCAGCCTTTGCGGCATGGCCAAGGTGAAGATGCCCAGCCTCACCGAAGTGGTGGACCGTTTTGAAAAGCAGGGCATTCTCACCAGGGTGCGGGATGACGATGACCGGCGGGTGGTGCGGGTCCGCTTCACCGAGAAAGGGAAGAAGATGCACCGGGCAATGTTAAAGCGGCGGGAAGAAGAGCTGAAGGGCATCTTCGGACCACTGAACAAAAAAGAGCGCGCCGCCCTGGTGAAGGCGCTTGCAACTGTCACCACACTTTTAAACAAGATCCTTACCGGTACCGCGAATCAGGGGAGATAAGGCCATGCGTCAGATTGCGATTTACGGAAAGGGTGGCATTGGAAAATCAACCGTTGCCTCACATCTGTCATACACCATGGCGGAGCGGGGGCTCAAAGTGCTGCAGGTGGGCTGCAGCCCCAAGAATGACAGCACCAACCAGCTGCTCAAATCCTTTCCGCCCACCATCCTCGATGTGCTGCGCGCCAGGGAGTATGAGTACGATGAAGTGGAGCTGGACGAGATTATTACCAGGTCCCCGCTCACCTTTGAGGGGGCGGGCGGCATATACTGCGCCGAGAGCGGCGGCCCGGAACCGGGCGTGGGGTGCGGGGGCAAGGGTGTGGTTGAGGCGATTGAGACGCTCACCCGCCTGAATGTATTCCAGGCACTCTCCATTGACGTGGTAATCTACGACATCCTGGGTGACGTGGTCTGCGGCGGCTTTTCCCTGCCCATACGCAAGGGATACGCGCAGGAGACCTATGTCATCACCAGCGGTGAGCTGGAGGCGCTCTATCAGGTCACCAATGTTTCAAAGGCCATACGCAGGTTTGACAAGCGCGCCGGCTCCAAGCTGGGTGGGCTGATCGTAAACCTGAGACGAATGAAAAATGAGCTGGACATCGTGGCTGACTTTGCCCAACTGGTCGGTTCGAGGATAGCGGGAATTGTTCCCTACAGCCAGACGGTCAAGGAGTGCGGAGGGCAGGGCATGACCGTTTTCGAGTGCGCGCCTGACTCTGAGGAGGCCGGAATCTACCGGCGCCTCGGCGAGGACGTCTTCAACAACACCCACATGGTTGTTCCGAATGCCATCAGCTTTAAGGAGCTGTACAGCTGGTGGCTCACGTACATTAATTAAGTCGATTGTGCGGCGGTTCCATAAGGAATGGGAGCCGCCCGGTGAAAGATTCCTTCAGCTGCGGAGGCAGGCAATGAGGCAGATCGCGATTTACGGCAAGGGCGGGATCGGCAAATCCATGGTTTCTTCCCACATATCCTTCGCACTGGCAAAAAAAGGGCTTAAGGTGCTGCATGTGGGGTGTGACCCCAAGCATGACAGCACTCGCCTGCTGCTTAAAGGGATGATGCCCGAAACCATTCTGGAGACCCTGCGGGAAAAAGACTTCAACATCAAGGCGGTTTCCATGAACGAGGTGATCTTCGAGAGCGCCTTTAAAAGCGAGTGTGCAGGCGAGATTTATTGCGCCGAAAGCGGCGGCCCCGACCCCGGCGTGGGGTGCGGGGGAAAGGGGGTGGTGGAGGCCATTGAGGCGCTGAAGCATCTGAATGTATTCGAGACGCTCAAGCTTGATGCGGTGCTCTACGACGTCCTGGGCGACGTGGTGTGCGGGGGATTCTCCATGCCTATCCGCGAGGGATACGCGAAGGAAATTTATATCGTCTCCAGCGGCGAGATCGAGGTGCTATTCGCCGCCTCCAACATCTTCAAGGCCATACGGCGTTTCAATCCCCGTTCGGGCGCGCAACTGGGGGGAATCATCGGCAATCTGCGGGAATTGAAAAACGAACAGCGCATACTGACGGAGTTTGGCGAGCGCTGCGACACCCAGGTGGTGGGCTTTATTCCCTACAGCGAAAAAATCAAGGAGTGCTCGGGCAAGGGGGTAACCCTTTTCCAGCACGCGCCGGACACCCCGGAGTGCGAGGCCTTCAGGGCCCTGGCTGATCGCATATGGGAAAACACGCAGTTCTCCGTTCCCCGGTCAATGAGCTTTGAGGAGCTGCACCGCTGGTGGTCCAAGGCAAAAAGTCAAACCTAGAACCGTTTATCCGGGAGGATCGACACTATGCCGCTTAAGAGTTACGAGCACTGCTGTTCAACTGTGCAGGCGCTGGCCAGCCTGGGGAAGATCCAGGGGGTCATTCCGCTCCTCCATGGTCCCCAACCCTGCCTTTACCAGAACCAGGTGGCGTCCATGACCTGTCGCCCCGCCCAGCTCATCACCGCGGGGACGCTGATCAACAAGAGCAACGTCATTTTCGGCGGCGAGGAAAACCTGAAGCAGCAGGTGAGAAACGTCTACGCGAAGTACAAGCCGCGGATGATCGTGATCATTTCCACCTGCGTTCCCCAGCTCATCGGCGAGGATGTGGAGGGGGTGATCACCGAGCTGGCCGAGGAGATACCCGAGCTGACGGTGGCCACCTGCAAAACCGGATTTAACTACCCCCGCTCCATGCCGCTCGGTTCCGACTCGGCATGGGCAACGCTGGTGGACCGCTTCAAGGCGCGGGATAAAATCCCCAGTGCGGTGGGCATCGTGGGCCGGACGGGGCAGGACGCCGGCAACATGGCCGCCATCGACATTCTCCTGAAGAAGGCGGGGATGGTCACCTTTCTCTTCCCCGCGCCGCACATCGATGAGCTGGAAAAGATCGTGTGCGCCCAGACGCTCTATCCCATCCACATTACCCCGTACCTTACCTGCAAGCGGCTTAAGGAGCGCTTCGGGACGGAGTCGCACTTTGTGGAGATTCCGGTGGGGATGGAAGGGACCTCACACTTTTTCCGCGCGGTGGCGGACAGGGAAATGAACCAGCGGCTTCACGACCTGGTGGATGAGGAGGAAAAGCGGGTGCGGCCGGAATTTGATCTGGTCAAGACATCATTCGCGAAGAACAGGGTGCGCATGCTCCTGGTTACCGGTCCGGCCAACGAGGTGTCCATCGGGAAGATCATGGCTGAGTTCGGGGCGGAGGTGTTCGTGGTTCCCGCCATGCGAAACAAATTCTATCAGCAGGAAAAGCGGATCATGGAGGAACGCTACGGGGTAACTTTCATCGAGGAGGACTTCGACACCCTCGGTGATCTCATTGCCGAGATCAAGCCCACCGTGATTTCAGCCGAGTTCCAGGCGCAGGTGGAAACGGTCCGGACCTTTATCCCCACCATTATCAACATGTCGTATCTCTGTGAGTACGGCTATGATTACGCCCTTGACCTGGGGATGAACTTTTTTAAAACCATCAAGCAGCCGGTGTACCAAAAGTGGCAGGGGCTGATGGCCCGGTACGGAGGATGAGCATGGCTGGCGACGTAAAAGATTTCAGGATGCAGGAAATACACACCCCTTCCGCCTTTGAGGGCGCACTCTGGGCGGCAGCGGGGGTGAAGGATGCCATAACCATATTTCACGCGCCGCCGGGATGCTATATTAACCAGCATGTGAACATGCTGGTCAACGACTGGACCCTGGAGCTCTATTCCACCAACCTTTCCTACGCCAACGTGATGCAGGGCGCGGAAGACCGGCTGGAGGAGGTTATGCGCACGGTCATAGCCAAGAGAAGGCCGAAGGCCATATTTGTGGTCACCGCGCCGAGCGTTGAGGTCACCCAGGACGATGTGGAAGGCGTTGCCGCCAAGGTGGGTTTTAAGGACACGGCGGTCATCCGCCCGCCCATCGGCGGGACGGTCAATGACGGCAAGGATGCCGCTTTTATCAGCATGCTCTCGCTCATGGAGCCGGCGCCGGACAAAATCGACCGGACGGTTAATCTCATCGGGCCGACCTTTTCCACCTTCAACTGGATGGCGGACCTGTGCGAGCTGAGGAGGATGCTTGAGGGCATCGGCGTGACCGTCAACGCGGTGCTTACCGCCGGCGCGACCGTGGAGGAGTTACAGCGGGTCCCCCGCGCGGCGCTCAACCTCTGTATGTATCCCTACGATTGCGGTCTCACCGCGGCCCGCGAAATGGAGAAGCGCTTCGGCATCCCGTACCTCGACACCATCATTCCCATAGGATTTGAAAACTCCGCGCGGTGGCTGGAAGACATCGCCGCCTTTTTCAATTTTGACTCGACCCCTTTTGTAAAAGAGGAAATGAAGAGCGCGATTGATTTCGCCCGCGCCAATATGTTTTTTGCCGTCACCTTTGAGATGACGGCCGCGCTTTCATTCGACAACAACAATACCTACGCGGTGGGCATCAGCGAGTTCTACGGTCAGGAGGCGGGGGTGGAGGTGGTCATGTGCTCGGTGAGCAGCGAGCGGGCAGCGGAAAAAATCAGGGCCCGATGCGGAAACGTGCTTCTCAATCCCACCATCGATGAAAAGCGCGCGGCCTACGTTTCCACCGCGCCCATGGTTATATTCGGAAATTTCTATGACAAAAAGATAAGCATGGACGAGGGATTCAAGAACTTCATTTTTGCCGACATACCCACCATCGGGTACTTGAGCACCGAGAACTGCCCTTTCATGGGATTCAGGGGCGCCAAATACCTTGTTCAGTCCCTGGTCAACGAGGTTTACATGGGAATTTTCCTGGAAACCAAAGGCGAAATGGAAGGAGCCATATCAACCGGCGTGGTGCCCTGGGAGATAGAGGCCCAGCAGGCGTTGATCAAAGTCTCGGAGTTGATCCCCCACTTCGTCCGGGCAACGGCGGTAAAGAAGCTGCATCAGGCCGCGGAGCAGGCAGCCCAGGAGAGGGGAGGGAAGGTGACCCTTGCGATTGTGCAGGAAGTTGCCGACAAATACACACCCACCAAGTTCAAGGCCAAGTTTTCAGCCGTATTCGACATTGGATCAGGGGCCGGCGCACCGGCAGCGGATGATGAGGAAGAAGAGATTCCGGTTGAAGTGCTCTCCTTTACGCTCCCGTGGGATGAAAACGCAAAAAAAAGGCTGGAAGAAGTTCCCTCAGCTTTTAGAAAGGCGGCTGTCTCCAACACTGAAGACTATGCCCGGCAGCATGCCCACAAAAGGATCACGCTAGCTCCGTTTTCGAGGCCTTCAGAAAAGAGCTGGGCATGTGAACGGGTCCGTTTCAGAAAAAGGCTACTCAGAGAGGCCGTAAGCCGGGTTCTGTTCCCCAAACCATGTTTGGGTAATGGTCATTCATCTGGGATACCTGTTGCCAGGTACCTCGAGCAACCTACCCGGGAACTTCAGGCGGGCCGCCTGTGGAGATGCTAATCATCTCGCCGTTCCCCTATTTGGTTTTGCTCCCGGTGGGGTTTGCCAAGCTATCCCGGTCGCCCGGGATACTGGTGAGCTCTTACCTCGCCATTTCACCCTTACCCTGCGGCGTGCGCAGGGCGGTATGTTTTCTGTGGCACTTTCCTTATCCCCGATGAGTCAGGGACAGTCGTCATTAGCGACCACCGTGCCCTCCGGAGCCCGGACTTTCCTCCCGTTTCCCTGACGGTCAACGGGCGACCATTAAGCCTCCTCGAGTAGCCTATCTCTGCCAGACTGTTGAAAAACAGCTATTCTTTTTCGTCGATGGCCAGGTTGGCCAGCTTGTCTGCTTCCCTGTTTTTACCCCGTTCTATTGATAGTATATCATAGCTTATGAAATGTGATAAGAGCTTCTTTACCTCGCTGCAGAGGACCTGCATTTTCCGGTCCTTCACCTTGTAGATTCCCTTGATCTGCCGCACCATCAGCTCTGAATCGGAGAAAAGCTGCACCGCCTCCGCCTTCAGGCGTACCGCCTCCTTCAGCGCGATGATCAAAGCCATGTATTCTGCAACGTTGTTGGTGGTGGTGCCGAGGTAGGCCTTTATTTTTTTTACCATCTCACCGCGATGGTTGTATATAATGACCCCTGCGCCGGCCTCGCCGGGGTTTCCCCTCGAAGCCCCGTCGGTATAAATGATAAGCCCCTTAAGCGACAGTACTTCCGCGGCAGCGCCTTGCTGCTTGTGGGCCGATTCAGTGCGACTCGGTCTGGAGAGCCCCGGCAGCTGTTTCATGGTTCTTTTCCCAGAAAAGAATGCGATTGCAGTGGGGACAGGTGATAATCTTCTGGCCTATTTTAATGTCATTAAACAGCTGGGGAGGTATGTTCATGTGGCATCCCATGCAGCAGCTATTTTCAACCGCCACCACCGTTAGCTCCGGCCTTTTTTGCTTTATCTTGTGATAGAGGTCCAGCAGCTCTGACTGTATCTGGGAAGTGAAGGTGCTTTTCAACCGTTCATGCTCCTCTATCTCCTGAACACAGGCCGCCAGCTGTTTTTCTAAAACCCCCTTGTTCTCCTCGGTTTCCTGTGCCTTGCGGTTGAAGCGTTCTTCCCCGTCTGTCTGCTGTCTGACAAGGCGCTCCGCCTCTTCCATGATGGTAAGAATGCCCTCCTCTATTCTGGTATTGCCCTGTTCGATCAGTTCTATCTCCTTGAGGGCCGCCTGGTATTCCTTGTTGGTTTTTACCGCGGCAAGGTGCTGCCTGGCCTTTTGAACCTTGTCTTGATTGAGGGCCAATTCCTGTTCCTTTTGAACCCGCTTTTTTTTGCTTTCATCCAGGAGCTTTTCCTGCAGGCGAAGCTCTTCCCGCTCCCTCGCCAGTGATTCTTCAAGCTGGGCTATCATGCGCGGGTGGTTTTCCTGCGTGCGCAGGGCCTGGCGAATGGCCGAATCGCATTCCTGCAGCTTGACCAGCAATTCCAGTTGTTTTTTCAAGCTCTTTCTCCTTGTTCGACCAAACGAACGGTGAATAAAAAAATGCACCCGATAGAGGTGCATTTCAGTCCTTTCCTGTGTCTGGACATGGGTGAGATGGGCAGCTTATCCCGCAGTGTGTACATGATCTGTCCCGGCAATATGGTGTGGTGGGCTCACCAGGGTTCGAACCTGGGACCTTCCGGTTATGAGCCGGTGGCTCTTCCAGCTGAGCTATGAGCCCACGCTCCTCTGCTTAACGCTCGATAAAGGTTCTCAGTTTTTTGCTTCTGCTGGGGTGGCGCAGTTTTCGCAGCGCCTTGGCTTCGATCTGCCGGATCCGCTCCCTGGTTACCGCGAAATCCTGCCCCACTTCCTCGAGGGTGTGGTCCGCCTTTTCACCGATGCCGAAGCGCATGCGCAGCACCTTCTCTTCACGGGGCGTGAGGGTGGACAGCACCTTCTTGGTCTGTTCGTGCAGGCTGCGGTTGATGGCCGCCTCTCCGGGAGGGGCAACCTTTTTGTCTTCGATAAAGTCGCCGAGGTGGCTGTCCTCTTCCTCCCCGATGGGGGTTTCCAGGGATATGGGCTCCTTGGCAATTTTCAGAACCTTCCGCACCTTGTCCAGCGGGAATTCGATTTTCTCTGGCAATCTCCTCGGGGGTGGGTTCCCTGCCCACCTCCTGCACCAGCAGCCGCGAGGTTCTGATCAGCTTGTTGATGGTTTCGATCATGTGCACCGGTATGCGTATGGTCCGGGCCTGGTCGGCTATGGCCCTGGTTATGGCCTGCCTGATCCACCAGGTGGCGTAGGTGCTGAACTTGTAGCCGCGCTGGTACTCAAACTTGTCGACCGCCTTGATGAGCCCTATGTTGCCCTCCTGGATCAGGTCCAGAAATTGCAGCCCGCGGTTGGTGTATTTCTTCGCCAGGCTTACCACCAGGCGCAAGTTGGCCTTAACCAGTTCATCCTTCGCCAGCTTGGCCTTCATCTCGCCTTCCTCGATGGACTTCACCGCCTTTTTTAGGGCCTGGGCATCAAAGGTGGATTCGGCTTCAATGCGCTTTATCTTCTTCTGCGCGCCCTGGATGACTTTCTCATACTCCAGCAGCTCCTTGCCGCTGATGCCGATTTTCTTGGCCACCTTGCGCTCCTCCTGGTGGCCCTTCCTGATCTGGCGGAAGCATTTCCTGAGCTCTTCCAGGCGTATGCCCGCCTTTTCCTCGCAATATTTGATTTCCGCCTCCGCCTTCTTCAGCTTTTCGAGGAAGCGCTTTAATTTTTCCGTGATATGTTCGATCTGGTTCTTGTTCAGGTTGACCTTCTGCAGCAGGGCGCCTATTTTTTCACTTGTTTCATCGACTTTCTTACCGATGTCCTTTCGCCGGGTCTCGCTTACGCTTTTCTGTGTTACCTGTTTCAGAAGCTGCGTCCTCTTTTGATCGCAGCTCTTGATTTTTCCGATCAGGTTGAGCACCTTCTTGGAGTAATATGCTTCATCGATCTCCGTCTCCTCGTCCTCCAGGTCACCGATCACTTCCCGCACCGACATCTTTTCGGATTGTAATTTTTCCCCGATGGAGATCAGCTCCTGTATGGTAAACGGCGCGTGGACGATGACCCTGACAATCTCCTTCTCGCCCTCCTCGATGCGCTTGGCAATTTCCACCTCTTCTTCCCGGTTGAGCAGGGACACCGAGCCCATCTCCCGCAAGTACATCCTGACGGGGTCGTTAAACTTTTCGAAGGGAGCCTGGTCGAGCTCCTCTTCTGATTCCCCTTCCGCCTCTTCAGGGGACTTCTGGAGCTTGCGCTTGAAAATTTTTACTTTTTGCACTCCTTCGACGATCTCGATGTCCATTTCCCCGAACATGATCATCAGGTCGTCAATCTGGTCCGGAGAAACGATGTCCGAAGGGAGCATATCGTTGACTTCCTCGTAGGTTAAAAATCCCTTTTCCTTTCCCATGTCAATAAGCTGATTTACCTGGTCAATGGCTTCCTTTTTTGACATCGGCGGTGTGCTCCTTCTGGGTTAGGGTACGTGAACAGAAGCGTGATCTGCTGCACAGGCCTTCTTTTGTTCGAGGAGTTGCTGCTTGCAGGTCAGGAAGTGCTGAATGGCGGTTAGATCATTTCCCTCCTCGGCCTCCCTGATTTTGTTGTTTACCAGCTTTATTTCCCTTTCTATGGTGGCCGACTTGATTTTCTGAATGCTCCCGTTCAAGGTCTTGAGGGGGTCGACAATGCATTCGCCTTTCATTACCAGCTCGGAGATGATGCTTTTGAGCGTCCCATCTTCCACGCCGTCCATCAGGGAGTCGACCTCCATGGATCGGTTGGTGTCGAACAGCTCCACCAGGCACAGGGCGACCCGCTTCAATTCGGGTTCCTTGAGATCGGCCAGTATCTGTGTCTGCCTGACCCGGGGGATGAGGTCGGGATGCAGGAGCATCACCTGCAGCAGCAGCTCTTCCGCCCGGTTGCGGCTGGAAGGTGTACCGGCAGCCTGGCCGGACGATTCATCCGTGGGCCGCCCGGCTGAGGAAAGGTCGGCCCTGATAATATGCTCCGGCACCTTGAGGTCCTGCGACAATTTTTGAATGTACAGGTTTCTCTCGGTGTCGTCCTTAATCTGGGAGAGCACCGGCGTGGTTTCCCGGATGACGGCCAGGGTGCCTCCGATGTTCGAAGGGTTGCTCTTCCTGAGTGCCCGGGTGATGAAGCATTCCACCAGGGGAAGCGAGCGGTTGATCCGCGCTCTGAATGCCTCCTCCTTTTCCCGGTGAATGAATGAGTCCGGATCGGTCCCGGCAGGAAGCTCAAGCAGCCTGGGCGAAATACCGTTTTGCAGGAAGAGCGGCAGAGATTTCATCGCCGCCTTCCTCCCCGCCTCGTCGCCGTCAAAGGCGATGACAATGGTGACGGTGAAGCGCTTGAGCAGCTTGACGTGGCTGTCGGTAAGCGCTGTTCCCAAGGTGGCAACCGCGTTGGTTATGCCGTGCTGGTGCAGGCTTATGAGATCGAAATTGCCTTCAACCAGTATGGCCATATCTTCCCTGCGGATGGAAGGCAGGGCCGCGTTGAGTCCGAAAAGGCTCGCGCTCTTTTTATAGATGAGCGAATCGGAAGAGTTGATGTATTTTGCACCGTCATTATCCAGCGCCCGGCTGCTGAAGCCGATAATCCTCCCGTTATAATCGGTAATGGGGAAAATGATCCTGTTTCTGAAGCCGTCATACCAGCTGTTGTTTCTGCCCTGCTTGATGAGCCCCAGCTTGTGAGCCGCATCGAGCGATGCCCCCTTCGCTTTCAGGCAGAGCAGCAGTCCGTCCCACGCGGGTGTGGCGTATCCCAGCCTGAAGTCGCGTATGGTCTCCTGTGCCATGTGGCGCCCGGCCAGGTAGGCGCGCGCCTTTTCTCCTTCCCGCGCGTTCAGGAGGCCGCTGTAATAGGACGCGGCAAGCTCATTGAGCGAAAACAGCACCTCTTTTTCACCGGCAATCTGCTTTTGCCGGGGGGTGATTTCCCGGCTGGGGATTTCGATGCCGTATTTCCCGGCCACCTTTTTTACCGCCTCGGGAAAGGAGAGATGTTCAAACTTCATCAGGAAGGTAAAAACATTGCCCCCGGTGTTGCAGCCGAAGCAGTGGAATATCTGCTTTGCCTCGCTTACCGTGAACGAAGGGTCGTTTTCTGCGTGGAACGGGCAGAGGCCCCGGTAATTTACCCCATATTTTTTCAGTGAAACATATTCGGATATGAGGTGGACGATATTGCAGGCGCCTTTTATTTCAGCTATCTTGTCATCCGGAATAGAGATTGACACCCGGCTCATCTCCCTCAGGCATCCAGACAACGGCAAAGGGAATCAAACGTCATGACCATGAACTTTGCTTGCGGAGCGGATATGCTAAGGAACGCAATGGTTACGGGAAAGCGTGCAACGGTTACATTGAATAGAAACGCTCATGCCCGAAAAGCAGAGCGGGAATGCCCGCTCCTGCGGGTATCCCCTTCCTATCAGTTCGAAATCATAAGCGCGGAACAGCTTATTCAAAAGGCGATCTGTAACGCCGTGTGGTCTTTATAGCTCTTTTGCGTGCGGCTATCGATTTCTTCTTTCTTTTAATGCTGGGCTTTTCATAATACTGCCGCTTCTTTACTTCTGACAGTATCCCGGCCTTTTCGCACTGTTTTTTAAATCTTCGCAGCGCGATTTCAAAAGGCTCGTCTTCGTTAACCTTAATACCTGGCATCCATATCCCCTCCCTCCCTTGAGAATTGGTTGAAGCTACTACAGCTGTTTGGAATTCACAATTATAGTTTATTATAACTGCCAAGTCAATCTAAAAGTACATGACTGCGGACTTTTTCCCTCATTCCCGGGGTTACAGGTGCTGCCGGGCAGGGACGACCGGTTTCGGCAGGGGTTATGCCTCGGTCATTTCAAATGCCGCCGGAAATAGCTTTTTCATTTCCAGCCTCATAAACGCTTCGATTTCCTCGGCAGTTTTTAAGTGATCAATGGTCTTGACAAAATCGCGGCATTGTCGATAACCTAATGATCTCATTACTTTTTTTATTTTGAGTATGCAAAGCGGATTCATGCTCAGCTCGTCAATACCCAGTCCCAGCAGGATGGGAAGGTAGAGAGGTTCTCCCGCCATTTCTCCGCACATCACCACCTCTATGCCATTGCTATGGGCCGACTCTATTACAGATTTTATCAGTCTGATCACGGATGGGTGGAGCGGATTGTACAGATAAGATACGTGCTCATTCACCCGGTCGATGGCAAGGGTATATTGTATAAGGTCATTGGTTCCTATGCTGAAAAAGTCGACTTCTCGCGCCAGCAGATCCGCAATGGTTGCCGCAGAGGGGATTTCGATCATGATCCCGATCTGAACATGGGGATTGAAGGGAATGCCTGAAACCGTAAGGTCATGCCTGATTTCGTCTAAGATTACTTTTATCTGGTAAATTTCCTGCATTCCGGAAATCATGGGGAAGAGCATCTTGAGCTCGCCGAACGCGCTGGCCCTGAGCAATGCCCGCAACTGGGTTTTGAAGATGCCCACCTCTTTTAAGCACAGCCTGATTGCCCGCAATCCCAGGACAGGGTTCATTTCTTCCACCAGATCAAGGTGGGAGAGGAACTTATCCCCCCCGAGATCCAGGGTGCGTATGGTAACGGGATAGGGGGCAATGGTTTTGATAACCTTTTTGTAGATGTTGAATTGCTCGTCTTCAGAGGGAAGCTCTTTCCGGTTAAGATAGAGGAACTCGGTACGGTAGAGCCCAATGCCTTCCGCCCCGTGTTCCAGGATGGCGGAAACTTCTTCCACCAGCTCAACGTTGGCCAGAAGCCTGATATGAAATCCGTCCGGTGTTTCCGCGGGCAGGTCTTTATATTGAAAAAGCTCCTTTTTGAGCTGTTCATACATCTGCTTCTTTTCAGAATAGCTGCGCAGGGTTTCAGCGGTTGGCCGGACGATGACCACGCCTATAGCCCCGTCAATGATGATCACATCGCCGTTCTTCACCTCTTTGGTCACTTTTTCCAGACCGACCACAGAGGGTATTTCCAGTGCCCTGGCCATGATCGCCGTATGGGATGTTTTGCCCCCGGTATTGGTTACAAAGCCGACGACCACGCTGGTGTCCAGATGCGCGGTATCAGCGGGAGAAAGATCGTGTGCAACGATGATGGACGGCTCATGTATGGTGGACAGGTCGTGACGTTTTGTGCCCAGGATGTTGCGTACGATGCGTTCGCCGATATAATCGAGGTCGGTCTTTCTCTCCTTCAGATATTCGTCGCTCACATCGTCGAAGCCCCGGCTCAGTTTCCGGACGGTCTCTTTAACCGCCGATGCGGCATCAATCCCCTTCTCCCGGATGGTCTTGATGATATTATCCACCAGGAGTTTGTCTTCCAGGATCAGAAGCTGGGCATCGATGATGTAGCGTGCCTCCTTCTGCTTTTTGCGCTCCACTTCTTTTTTCACCGCGCGGAGATTCTCCCTGGACCTGGCAAGGGCCTGCTTGAAACGTTCAATTTCCCCGTTGATTTCAGCCTTGCCGGCAAGGGTGATGACAGGTATCTCGATATCGTCGGGAACAAACAAAAATGCCTTCCCGATGATGATGCCCGGGGAGACACCGGTTCCTTTAAGCAAGAGGTTCTTCTGGGCTGTTTCCATCGCTGTGCGGTTCCCCGAAGTTGTTCAAGATGAGATTCCCCAGTGCCTCCATTGCCCGGCAGGCATCGGGGCCGCAGGTCTTGATGGTAATGGTGGAGTTGTGTGCCGCGTTGAGAGTGGCGATTTGAATGATGCTCTTGCCGTCAGCCTCCACGCCATCCTTTTCAATGGTGATGGCGGCCTTGTATTGATTGGCCGTTTTTACCAGTAATCCGGCCGGCCTCAGATGAAGCCCGAGTTCATTGGCAATTATAAATTGCCTGCTGATCACCTCGTCCATGCCCGAATTTTGATCACCTTGTATCATATCCTGTCAGGGCTGTCAATGTAGCTGCTTTCCTCCGGCGTGTCTCCCGATACCACGATAGTGACTTCGCCTTTGATGCTTTTATCCCCCAGGGTGGCCATCACTTCAGCAATGGTACCGCGGATCACCTCTTCGTACAGCTTGGTCATTTCCCGGGCGACAACCATCTGCCGGTTTTCCCCCAGAACGGCACGAAGGTCTTCAAGAGTTGCCATGAGCCTGCGCGGCGATTCGTAAAATATAAAGGTGCGATGCTGATCGCGCAGGGCAAGAAAGAGATTTTTTCGCCTGCCCGCTTTGCGGGGAAGAAACCCCTCAAAGATGAAGCTTCTGGTAGGCAGGCCGGAAACGGACAGGGCGGCAATCAGTGCCGCGGGGCCGGGAATGGGGAGCACCGGTATCCGCCGATCGATGGCAAGCCTGGTGAGGATATAGCCGGGGTCGGATATGGAAGGGGTGCCGGCCTCGGAGATGAGGGCAATATTTTTACCTTCCTCGAGCTGTGCCAGGAGCGCGCCCGTTTTCCTGATGCTGCTGTGAGCAAAGTAACTGGTAAGGGGTGTGCTTATCCCGTAGTGAACCAGCAGCGTTCGCGCCCGGCGGGTGTCTTCGGCCGCGATCAGGTCCACTTCTTTGAGTGTTCTGACGGCACGCAGGGTTATGTCCTCCAGGTTGCCTATCGGTGTGGCCACGAGGTAGAGGGTGCCGGTGTTCCGCCCGGATGCGTCCTGTTTCGTTCCAGTATGCATGATGTTTTATTCCTCTTTCTGACCCGGCTTAATGCACTACCATCTTATCAACCTTTTATCAAATGTATTTTAAGGCAACCGTATTTACATGATGTCCCCTCACCCTAACCCTCTCCCCAGCGGGGAGAGGGGATCAAAGGTTTGCTGCTCGCCGTAACAAGAAGATAAAAGTATTATCTACCCCCTCGCCCCTTTGGGGAGAGGGATGG
Source organism: uncultured delta proteobacterium (assembly GCA_963751515.1). GTDB lineage: Bacteria > Desulfobacterota > WTBG01 > WTBG01 > WTBG01 > CAZWCD01. The sequence goes on along the minus strand of CAVVUR010000008.1, from coordinate 197,540 downwards.
GGTGAGGGGGCAGCCTACATCTATTTTCGTGTTACACAGGTCATTCCTGCGGACACGAAAATCCAAAAGTGAGTTGTAAGGGAATCGGCATTTATGCTATAAGCATGGGTAACTGCTGTACAGTAAAGCGTTCCGTTTAGGCATGGGAGCAGATGATTGATCACAATTGAAACCATACTGCTGATTGTCGCGGGGTATCTCGCGGGCTCCATTCCCACCGGGGTGGTTTTATCGCGGCTTTTCAGCGCCAGGGATATCCGTGCTGAGGGGAGCGGCAACATCGGGGCAACCAATGTGTATCGCGTGCTGGGGTTGAAGCTTGGTGTGCTGACGCTTCTCGGGGACGTGCTCAAGGGTGTTCTGCCCGTCCTGGCGGCGCGCACGCTTCTGGCCCACGATGCGGGCGTCGCATGGGTTGCTTTCTTTACCTTCTGCGGTCACCTGTTCCCGGTCTTTCTTACATTCCGCGGGGGCAAGGGTGTCGCGACTGCCCTGGGGGTTTTTTTAGTCATTTCCCCGGCCATGGTTGCCTGCGCGGCGGCACTGTTCCTGGGGGTGGTGCTGAAGTGGAAATATGTTTCTCTCGGGTCGCTCACTGCCTCGCTGGCGATGCCGTTCCTGCTCGGCGCTGCCGGTTATTCATTGCCGTTGGTCATCCTCAGCCTGGCCACAGCCTGCCTCATTTTTTACCGGCACAAGGATAATATCCAACGGCTGCGCGCGGGGTCGGAGAAGAAGATGCGAGGTGGCTGAGGATAACGGCGATGCCTTTTACGAGGAAGATCATTACAGCTTTTTAAGACATTCCAGCTGCCGTCTCTTCGCTTTGGGAAGTTTTTTTGCGGGCCCTTTTTTCCTGGTGCTGCGGGGAGGGAGGGTCTCTTCGTTTTCCAGGCAGCCTTTTTGAGCGGCATACCCTGCAAATGCGACTTTTTCTTCAAAGAGCGGCGAGGGGATGACTTCGCACCGCCTCCCCCTGCAGAAATGGGCTATTTCGCTGTCCGAGGTGACAACGATCAGCGCATCACGCGATTGGGAAACCAGCCGTTTCATTACCTCGTCCGCCTTCTCACCCCTCCTGGAGTAAATGACGTCTATCCCCTTTTCCCGGAAGTGACGCTCCGAAAGTTCTCCCGCTTCCCACCCGTCAAATACCACCGTCATGGGGGACGGCTTGATGGCGCGGTAGGAAGAGAGCATGGCGATGAGCTTTTCTCTGCCCCGGGCGACGTCTTCATAATCATATTGACGAAGGGCGGGAGATTGCCTGATGAGATTATAGCCGTCAATAATGATTCGAGTCGTCATAGCCGGTCTGCCCTTTTGGTTTGACGGGTATGCGATTGCCGGGATGGAGTGTTTCTCCTGCCCAGGTAGATGATCATGCCGATGGCGACGGGAATAAGCACCATGGCAATGGTCTGGGTGAGGGTCAGGTATCCCCCGACGAGCATTCCCCGCTCATCTCCCCTGAAGTTTTCAGTGATCAGGCGCCCCAGGGCGTACAGCAGGATGTAGAGAAAGACGATCTGCCCGTCTGCGCGCTTAAACCGCCGGCAACTCACCAGAATGATGAACATCACCATGGCCTGTACTGATGCGTAGAGCTGGGTGGGGTGAAGGGAAACGCCCAGCCGCGCCAGGCTGTTGGGATGGGTGAAGGTCACTCCCCAAGGAAGGTCGGTGGGCGTGCCGTAGCAGCAGCCGGCAAAGAAGCAGCCGATTCTGCCCAGGGATTCTCCGAGGGCAAGCCCCGGTGCAAGGATATCGCATGTTTTGAGAAAAGGGAGTCCGTGCTTTTTCAGGTAGAGATAGCAGGTGGGAAACGCAAAAAGAAACCCCCCGTAAAACACCAGCCCTCCCCGCCAGATCATCAGCGTTTCCAGCGGATGCCGCAGGTAGTAGCCGGGATTCAAGATTATGTAAAATACACGAGACCCGACAATGGCGGCGATGAGCAGATAGAACACCAGGTCCAGAAGAAGCTGCTGATTCAATCCCTCCCTCTGTGTCCGGCGGGATACGAACAGGATGCCCAGCAGGGCGCCCAGCGCTATGCAGAGGCCGTAGGTATGGAGGGTAAAATTCCCAATGCTTACCAGGTCAGGATACATGGTGTCTCACATTGCAGCGGGCATGTATGCGTCAGCGGAGCGGAAACTTTTTGGTGAACATCCCCATGACCAGCAATACCATGCCGACGGAAATTGCCGAATCGGCGCAGTTAAAGGCCGGCCAGTGGTAGCCGTGCCAGTGGAGGTCGATAAAATCGATCACCTCCCCCCACCGGATCCGGTCGATCAGGTTGCCGATGGCACCCCCGAGAATGAGGGCAAGGGTAATGGTGGCATAGAGGCACCGCGTCCCGAGTCCGCTCAGGAGATAAAAAATAAAGCCAATCGCAGCAAGGGAGGTAAGGATGAGCAGAACGGTTTGAAGGGTGCTTACCTGCCCGGAAAAGATACCGAAGGCTATGCCCTTGTTTCTGGTGTGCAGGATGGTAAGGTACTGTCCGATGATCTCCAGCGAGTGGTGAAGCGGAATGTGCTGGGCGATGAGGTATTTGGTGTACTGGTCAAGAATGACCACCGCGAGAGCTATAATGCCGGCGATGAGATATTTATGAGTGGGCCTTGTGGGCATGGTGGGTTACTGTTGGTGTTGTATGACCCGGGCGCACCGGCGGCAGATGGAGGGATGGTCCGGGGATTCCCCCACCGTTTCGCTGTATTTCCAGCAGCGCTCACACTTGCCGGCGGATGTCCTCGCCACGGATACCTGGAGCTTATCCAGGGCAGCCTCGGGCGTCAGCTCCTGTCCTTCCGGCGCCCTGCGCAGGGTGACGCGTGAGACAATGAAGAGATCTTCCAGTACCGATTGATTATCGCTGAGCAGGTTGAACAGCCGTTCAGGGGCCTCGAGTATGACTTCCGCCTCCAGTGAGTTTCCCAAAAGCTTTTCCGCGCGCTTTTCCTCCAGCACTTTCAGCCCCCGGTTGCGCACCTGAAAGAGCAGCTGCCACTTTTCGTGGAGCTCGTCCGCCACATACTGGGCATCGAGCCCGGGGAAGCGGGAAAGATGAACGCTCTCTTCCCGCGACCGGTCGGGGGGAGGTAGCCCCACATCTCGTCGGCGGTAAAGGGCAGGAGGGGCGCCATAAGCTTGATAAGCGTGGTGAGAATGGTGTGAAAGACGGTCTGGCTTGCCTTTCGCGAGCCACCTTCCGGCAGGGAGCAGTAGAGGTTATCCTTTAAAATATCCAGGTAGACCGCACTTAAGTCGGTGACGCAGAAATTGTGCAGCAGATGGTAGATGGTGTGAAACTCGCAGGCGGCGTAGGCGGCGGTTACCTTGCCGGCGAGCTGATAAAGCCGGTGGAGCGCCCACCGGTCAATCTCCGCCAGCCCCTCATAACCCACGGCCTCTTCGGGCTTGAAGTCATGGAGGTTGCCCAGCAGGAACCGGCAGGTGTTCCTGATCTTGCGGTAGGATTCGGAGAGGCGCTTGAGAATTTCATCCGAGATGGTGATGTCCTCGCGGTAGTCCTCTGAGGCCACCCACAGCCGGAGCACCTCGACCCCGTAGCTTTTGATCACCTCTTCGGGGGCGATCACGTTCTGCTTGGACTTGGCCATCTTTTCACCCTTGCCGTCGACGACAAAGCCGTGGGTCAGAACCGACTTGTAGGGCGCGCGGTTTCTCGTCTCCACCGAGGTGAGCAGGGCGCTGTGGAACCAGCCCCGGTGCTGGTCGCTTCCCTCCAGGTACATGTCGGCGGGAAATGCCAGGCCCTCTGTTGTTTCGAGCACGGCCGCGAAGCTTACACCCGAATCAAACCAGACATCAAGTATGTCGTGTTCCTTTTCGAAGTCCCGGGCGCCGCACGCGGGACAGCCGGTGCCGGGGGGCAGCAGGTTGGCCGCTTCTTCGGCGAACCAGGTGTCAGCCCCTTCCCCCTCGAAGCGGTCGGCCACGCCATTGATAATCTCCTGGCTCATGAGCATATGGCCGCACTGCCTGCAGTAGAAGACCGGGATGGGAACACCCCAGGAGCGCTGACGGGAGATGCACCAGTCGGGGCGGTGTTCGACCATGAGGTAGATCCGTTCCCGGCCCCAGGGCGGGATCCACTGCACGTCCATGATGGCCTTCAGTGCCCGCTCCCTCAGCCGGCTCCCCTCCAGGGATATAAACCACTGTTCGGTGGCCCGGAAGACGATGGGGTTCTTACAGCGCCAGCAGTGTGGATAGGAGTGGGAGAACTTTTCCTCCTTCAGCAGCGCGTTAACCGCTTTGAGCTTTTCGATGACCGCCTTGTTGGCTGAAAACACAAACTGCCCGGCAAAGAAATCCACATCCGCGGTAAACTTGCCGTCATCGTCAACCGGGGCGTAAATATCCAGGTTGTACTTGAGCCCCATCTCGTAGTCTTCCTGCCCGTGTCCCGGCGCGGTGTGCACGCAGCCGGTACCGGCCTCCAGGGTAACGTGGGTACCGGTGATGAGGAGGGAATCCCTTTCGATGAAGGGATGGCGGCAGACAAATCCCTCGAGCTGTGACCCGGGGAAGGTGCCGAGAATCTGATAGCGGTCGATGTCCAGCGCCGCAAGCGTTCTCAGCAGCAGGCCTTCGGCAATGACGTAGACTTCATTTCCCACCTCTACCGCGGCGTAGGTAAATTCGGGATGGAGACTAATGGCGAGATTGGCGGGGATGGTCCAGGGAGTGGTTGTCCAGATGACCACGAAAACCTTTTTCCCCTTGAGGGCCGGAAGCTTCGGTGCGGCATCGGAAACCAGCAGGAACTTGACGTAAACGGAGGGGGAGGATTCGTCCTGATATTCCACTTCGGCCTCCGCCAGGGCGGTTTTGCAGGAGGCGCACCACTGGATGGGCTTTTTCCGCTTGTACACGCTGCCGGCAGCGACGAATTTGCCGAATTCCCTGATGATGGTCGCTGTATAGCTTTTATCCATGGTGAGATAGGGGCGGTCCCATTCTCCGAAAACGCCGAGGCGCTTGAATTCTCCGCGCTGAATGTCTATGAATTTGTGGGCATAGGCGCGGCAGAGCTGCCTCTTTTCCAGGATGGACACCGACTTCCTGCGTTCGCCGAGTTCCTTATCCACCTGGTGTTCGATGGGAAGTCCGTGACAGTCCCAGCCCGGCCGATAGGTGCAGGAAAAGCCCGCCATGGTCTTGGACTTGATGATGATGTCCTTCAGGATCTTGTTCAGCGCCGTGCCGAGGTGAATGTGGCCGTTGGCGTACGGCGGTCCGTCATGAAGCACAAACTTTTCCCGCCCCCGGGAGGCAGCCTGGATTTTTGCGTACAGGTCCTTGTTCTCCCATGCCTTGAGGATTTCCGGTTCCCGCTGTGCCAGGTTGGCCTTCATGGGAAAATCAGTGCGGGGTAAATTGAGGGTGTCCTTGTAGTTCATAATGGGGTATGTGTGAAACGAGAATAGATTGTGTGGAGGGACGCAATTCGTTGCGGCCGGTTATAACGTGCGGCCACGACAGAGCGTGGCCCCCCATTCTTCCTGCCCGTGGTAGGTAAGTAAGTAGCATATATTTTATTGTTGTCAAGCATAAAACCGGGAGGCCTGAGGCTGCCTGGTCCCATTTTTCAAGTGCTGCCGCAATAATAGCAGTTGACTACTTCCGTGTGTAGCGTGTAGTATAGTTATGTCTCGTGATCAGTGAAACGAGTGGCGGTTTCGCCCTGGCATGAGGTACTGCTCGGGGCGTCAAAACGGATGTGATGTCCATCAATTTCCTGAGGAGTCTGCTATGAAGGGTTTAAAAGTGGTGATAGCGGTCCTGGCGGTTTCACTCCTGCTGTTGAGCTGGCCTGTGCAGGCTGAAAACAAAACCTTTGATGAGCGCTCGCCGACGTCGCAGTGCTGCCTGGCTACGACATCAGCAATTGTAAGCGTGCCCTACTTTGTGGCAAAAATGGCCTATGCCTTAACCGGGAGTCTGGTGGCCGGGTACCTTAACATCTCTACCCTCGGTTACGCCCAGGATTACGGGACCACCATCGGCACGCAGGCGGTGAACGGAGATTGGATTGTTTCTCCCCGGGTGCTGACCGGGGAAAGATGCCTGGAATTTGTCGGGCGGGATGAACCGGTTGTGGGCCCGACGCTCAGCATGAACATCCAGCAGTAATCCTTTTGCGGGATAGTTTATTTGTCCCCAGGTCCGGGGCTTTCCCCCTCAAGCATGAAATCGTCGTACCCCTTGTCTTCCTGAAGTGTCAGCTCGCTTGCCAGCGCAGCCTCGCGGTAGGAACCCTCGGGAATCCGTACCTCTCCCAGCGGGGTGACCACGATTGCAGCGCCTCCCTCTACCGGGCACTTGTTCTCGCAGAATCCACATCCGTTGCACTTGTTCTCAAGTACGAAGGGCCTTCGAAACCCCTCCACCATTTTAAAGACGATGGCGTTGTACGGGCACTGCTCATCGCAGATCAGGCATGGCTTGTCCTGTTCCCAGACCAGGCACTTTTCCTTGAGAATGACCGCGGTGCCCATTTTGGCGTATTTCTTTTCTTCCAGCTCGAGGTTGCGGATGGCCTGGGTCGGGCAGACCCTTCCGCAGAGATTGCAGGTCTGCTCGCAGGCAGCGTACCGGAGCAGCGCCTTCGGTGTAAACAGGCCCTCAACCCCGCACTCGAAAAGGCCGGGCTGAAGTGTGTTGGTTATGCATACCTTCATGCAGGCGCCGCAGCGAATGCAGGTGGTGAGAAACGCTTCCTCGGGAAGGGCGCCGGGAGGGCGAATGAGAGTGTCAGGACGTAATCGCCTGAGCGGATCGCGGGTGAAGAGGTAGCCCGCGGCCAGCCCGCTCGTGCAAGCCAGGAGAAATCCCCGGCGGCGAATATCCAGCGAAAGCGTGGCATCCTCACGGAAGGGCGAATAAATGGCCTTGAAGGATATGGCTTCAGTGGGACAGATAAACCGGCAGGTTCTGCACTGCAGGCACTCGGCTGCCTTTACTGTCCGCGGGTCATCAGTGATGGCCCCCATCGGGCACTTCTCCTGACATCTGGCGCAGCCACTGCACTGATTATTTACCACCCGCTTGAAAATGCCGAAGCGGGAGATCAACCCCAGAAGAGCCCCGAGAGGGCAAAGGTATCTGCACCAGAACCGGGGGGTGATGAGGTTGAGCATGACGATTCCGGTGAATATGACGGCGGTTATGATCGCGGTGGAAAAGAGAGGTTCATCAAGGCTGAGATAGGTGAGCCTGATCCAACCCATCTGCCCTGCAACCGGCCGCAGAACATCCAGGGACAGGTTGGCAAAAAGCACCGTCAACGGATAAAGAAGGATGGTGCACGTCCGGGTGAGGATGATTATGGGATCGAAAAAGTACACCAGGTTGGCGCCGGCCAGCGCCCCGGCAACCAGCCCGATGAGGAGGTAAAACTTCAGGTTCCTCAGACGCTCGGTAAACCTTACCCTGGCGCGGGAGAACAGGCCTGCGGAGAGGTCCAGCACCGTGCCCAGGGGACAGAGGTAGCCGCAAAAAAATCTGCCCAGGACAAGGGTGAGCAGCAGCAGGGCGACCGGGAGCAGCAGGTGCGGCACCAATGCTCTTGAGGAGATGGAGGTGATGAGAGCGACCAGGGGGTCCGCTCTCAGAAAAAGGTCAACGGGAATGAACGAGGTAAGGGGATAGCGCGCGGAGAAAAAAAGATAGATGAAAAAACCGAGAAAGAGAAGCTGTATGATCCTTCTCACGCCTGCACCTTGGCAATCCGGAGTCCATCCAGGCGGGCAGTGCCCAGCCCCATCTGCTCGCCTGCCACAATGTGCTTTATGTGCTTTACTTCAAATTGCTTATTATACCAGGGTGCCATCTGCACCCCGTAGGCGTCGACCGCCACCGGATCCGTTCCCGCGACAATGGTGTTGAGGGGATCGATGGTGCCCGGCCCCGATGGTCCGCCGGTCAGGAGCGCCCGTGAAGCATCCAGAATGATTACAGTGGGTTTGACGACCGAGCACAGGTCGGCTATGGCCTGATGCAAATCGACCCGTGAGTGGAAATATCCCCGGTCCCAGATTACCCCCATCAGTCCCTTCATGCCGAAACTGACCCCCGTGGCGCTGTGTGATTTGGCAGCGGGCAGATTGATCAAGACATCGCACTCCATGATCTCCTTCATGACCTTTACCGTGGTGAGCGCCTTGCCTCCGGGAATGGATACTGACTGATAGAACCGCTCGTCATTCAGCGCGAGCACATGGGTCCTTTCAAGGGAGGCGCAGGATTTGGCTATGCCGGAAAGCTCCAGACAGAGCGTATCCTTCTGGATGGTATGATCGAGAATGAGCACATCTTTGGCGCCTGCGGCAACACAGCTCTCGGCCACGGCGGCAACAACTGCGGGGCTGGTGTTGGCCGCCTCATCGGGCGTTTTGGCAAAGGACATGTTCGGTTTGATGACCACCCGCTGTCCCTGCTTGACAAAACGCTTCATGCCGCCCAGCAGTTCGATGGCCCGTGCCACCGCCTTTTCCGGGCTGCCGGTCACTACCGCCAGATCGGGAGCCGATGAACTCTCGATCGCCCATGCTTTACCTGCCCCGGCAATTGCACCGCCGCCGGCGGCAAGCAGGAGGCCTGTTTGCGCTGAAGCTTTCAGGAAATCCCTCCGGGTCATCTTTTTAATGTTTGACATGGTATTGCTCTGCTCCCGTTTGTATTGATAGCAGCAACAACGGTCATGAAATGGTTAACACAAAAAGCCCGTCACATCAACCTGCCGGCACCTTCCCGCTTTTAACACCCGCGATGATTGCTTGACACCAACGATGCCGAAGAGGCGCATTACCAGTCCACCGCCACCTTTTTCTTCTCCCCCGAGAACCGGTCGTTGTAAAAGAGAAAGCCGTTCTGCCTGCCGAATTCGTAGAGCCTCCTGGTCAGGTCCACATCATCCTTGCAATAAGAGATGAGCTCCTGGATCTTTCCTTCCCGGTACCAGGTGACGGCCTGCAGGCCATCGGCGCTCTTGTCCGCGGCCAGGGTGGCCTGGGCCAGGGCATTGAGGCTGAGCCGGTGGCCGAGCTTTCCCTTTATGTGCGCGAGCATGTCAATGGTGTGCAGTTGGGTGAAATCCTTGGCGGTATAGGGCTTGAGTACACGGTAATCAAAATCGATGATGTTGAACCCGATGACGGTCTCAGCCTGGAACAGGTCCTCAATCAGGAAAAAGACCTGGGGTTCGGTATAGCTTTTAAAGGTGTTGGTCAATGAGGAGTAGGTGACCGCGACCGAAACATGCAGCTGCTCCACGTAGTTTATTCCGCCCACCTCATCAAATGAGTGCTGCGTCTCCAGGTCGAAGAAGAGCGTTCCTTTTTTTTCGCTTTGCCTTGACGCGTTGATCAAGCCCGTTCCCCGAAAATGGCCGTTCCGATGCGAACGAATGTGGCCCCTTCCTCAATGGCGACTTCAAAATCCGAAGACATGCCCATGGAAAGCTCCTTGAGCGCGATTGCTCCCCTGCACTCTTCATTCAGGCTGTCCCTGAGATTTCTCAGGGTCCGGAAGTAAGACCGGGAGTTCTCCGGATCATCGCTGTAAGGGGGCATGGTCATCAGCCCTTCAAGGGAAAGATGCGGCAATGATGCCATTTCCCTGACAAGATCAACTGCGCCCGCGGGGTCAATGCCCGATTTTGCTTTTTCACCTGACAGATTTACTTCGACTAAAACCCTGAGCCTTTTTCCGCTCTGCATGGCTGTGCGATCCATTTCCTGCGCTAGCGCCAGCGAGTCAACCGAGTGGATCATTTCAAAAAGGCCGACGGCAGGCCTCACTTTATTTCGTTGCAGGTGTCCGATAAAATCCCATCGAACCGTGCCGGCGATCTCCGGTACTTTTGAACGCGCCTCCTGGATGTAGCTTTCCCCGAATATGGTCACCCCCGAGGCAATGGCTTCACGCATGGCATCAACCCCGACCATTTTTGAAACCGCTACCAGCCTGATATCATCAGGACTCCTGCCGGCCCTTCCCGCTGCCCGCTCCATTCTCTCTCGGATGTGTTCCAGATTTCTTTCTATCTCTGAACCGGCCATAGTACCTCTGCCGCTCATCCCCGTTGATGCCGTGCCGCGCACGATGAGCGATATCCGCTTTTCATTTCATTTTATTTATAGTATAGGTAAGCAAATGTAAAGCCATTAGTGCATAAGCGCTGTGCGGGCGGCACGCCCCGGAACGTGAAAGGACGGTTTATGCACTGCACACCGGTTAATAACCCAAGGAGACGGCGATATGAGAATGTGCATCGTGGCGGTGTTCGCAAGCGTGATGGCGGTTTGTTCTGCAGTGCAGGCCACAACCATGTTCGTAACCGACACCTGCACAATCAATGTGCGGGTGCAGCCCGGCGAGGAATACAGGATCATGGATCAGCTTGCCGCCGACGATACGGTTCAAGTGCTGGAAACGCAGAAGCCGTGGGCGAAGATCTCCTTCAAAGGCGGCCTGGAAGGGTGGGTGCGGGATCAATATTTGACGGCCGAGCAGCCAAAGACAGTGCGGATAGCCGACCTGGAGAAGCAGTTGCAGGAACAGGCGGCGCGCATTACCGCGCTGGACAGGGAAAACCTGTCGCTTAAACAGGAAAAGCTTACCTTCGATCAGACACTCAACACCCTCTCCGCGGAAAACCAGAAGCTTAAGCAGGAGCCCTACCGGCTTATGCTGCTGCTTTCAGGTGGCGGCATATTTTTGCTGGGCTGCATAACCGCCCTCATCCTTCAGGCCGTCGGCAGGAAGAAGAGAGGGGGCGGTTTAAGTTTTGACAAGGGTATCGGCTTTTGATTAAGTAAACAGGTTCGGAATTCCGGTAGGAGCGGCTTCAGCCGCAAATTAATCGCGGCTGAAGCCGCTCCTACCGTATTAGCATATCTGCGGGATTTGTCCCTCATAGTCAGCTTTTGCCACGATAAAAATCTTCCACAGCATTCACCACCGCCTCCTGCTGATCACGGGTTAAGTCCGGATAAATGGGCAGTGCCAGCACCTCGCGCGAAGCCCGCTCGGATTCCGGGAGGCTCCCTTGCCTTACACCCAGATACGCGTAACAGGGCTGCAGATGAACGGGGACCGGGTAGTAGATGCCGCACCCTATACCCCGCGTGTCAAGAAATGCCTTCAGCCCGTCGCGGTTGCGCGCACGGATGACATACTGGTGGTAAATGTGATAATTCCCCCTCCCTTCGCGGGGGAGACGGAGAGGCGTTTCCTGCCCTCCCGGCCCGCCCTGCGGCGAGGCAAGCCCCCTTTCCCTGAAGAGCCGGTTGTAAGTATCGGCGTTTGAGCGCCGCCGGGTGTTCCATCGGTCAAGGTGTTTGAGTTTCACTTTGAGCACGGCCGCCTGGAGGGCGTCCAGCCTGCCGTTGATGCCGATGGTGTCGTAGTAGTACTGTTCGTGCTGCGATCTGCAGCCGTGATGGCGCAGGCTCCGTAATTTTTCCGCCAGGGACTCGTCTCCGGTTACCACCATGCCCGCCTCACCGCAGGCGCCGAGATTTTTTGTGGGAAAGAAGGAAAAGCACCCGCAATCGCCCCTGCTGCCCGCGTGGTGTTTGATCGCCGTGCCATCCTGCATATAATGCGCGCCGAGCGCCTGGGCGGCATCCTCTATTATCCGCAGTTGATGGCGATCGGCTATGGCCGCCAGCGACTCCATGTCCGCGCATTGCCCGTAGAGGTGGACCGGAATAACGGCCTTGAGCCGGCGGCGCTTTTCCGTTGCCAGGGACGCGATGGTTTCCTCGAGCCTGCCCGGATCCATGATGTAGGTGTGCGGATCGATGTCGCAAAAGAGAGGAATGGCCCCCACGCGGGAGATGGAGGAGGCAGTGGAGAAAAAGGTGAAGGGCGTGGTAATCACCAGGTCATCCCTTCCTATGCCAAGCGCCATCAGGGACAGAAGCAGCGCGTCCGTACCGGATGATACGCCGACCGAGCATGGTGTGTTCGTGTATAGGGCGATTTCCTTTTCGAACGACTCGACGGTTGGGCCCAGGATAAACTGCTGGCTTTCGAAGACATCATCAACAGCACGCCGCATCTCGTCTTTGATCTGCGCATACTGAAGTTTTAAATTGAGCATGGGTACGTTCATGGGTTCTCCTCAGGATCGTTAATAAACAGGTTTCCCGCATGTGAAGCGTCGCTCGTAAAAGTTCTTTATAGGTTTTAAATATTTTTGGCAAGCTTTTTAGCGGTTTCGCTCCTGATCCCTTCCCAATACGCCCGAAGGGTTTTATCCTTTCTGCTGCCGGTGTGGAGGTAGCATCGCAGAAAGCGGAGCCGGTCCCGGGTGGAAAGGGCCGGGATGCTGAGCAGGGAGCGGTTGAGCCGCGACAGGTCCCTCATCCGCTCCCCGGTGCCGACAGTGTGCCTGATCCGGATGCCGTCTAAATCGGTCAGATAGAGTTTTGTGCCGCCGCCCGGTGTGCGCTGCACCAGTATATTTGCCGCCTTGAGATCCCGGTGCCAGATGCCGCGTTCATGCATCATCTGCACCAGCAGTGCTGCCTCGCGAATGAGATTGTTTTTGTCAACGGTGTGTCCGGGATTTATCGGCGACCCTGCTTCCGGGAAGAGCCTGCTCAATGGAACGGCCTGCGTAATATTTTGCGTGATGCAAAAGCTCGCTCTCAACACCCGCACCCATCTCTTATCCGCAAAGGCAACCGGCAACGGAGTGGGGATCTCTCTGGCCAGCAGGGCATGCGCCGTCTTCCAGGTCCGTTTACCCCGGGAGCTGCGGAAGAGGTTTTTCATGGCATAGAGGCTGTTCTGATAATTGTATCGCTTGATGAAGATGGAAGCGGGTTTGCCTGCCATGATCAGCGGCAGGGTGCAGGAAGAGGTGGTGTGTGAATTTTTTACAATACTGCAGGCGGGATCCGCGAATGCTCGTCCGGGGTCCTGAAGCAGTTCCAGGAGCGGCGGTGAGGAGATCTCTCCCCTGAGAAATCCCCGGCAGGCAGGGAAGCGGAAGGGGGTGAAGTACCGGTTATGCTTCAGGCACCTTCGCGCTTTTCCGGCCCAGATCCTTTTCAGCAGCCTGTCCGACCGGCTTTCAATGCGCCGGGCAAAATGCTGAAGACGATTTTCCCACCGCGCGTCGCCCCGCGCATACTGTGCAAGAAAGCGGAAGCGCTCTTCCCCCCGGGCAGTGAAGCGGAAGGCGGTGCCGAGTGCCGCAAGGTTGTTAACCCGGTCACGGTCATTAAGCCGGGACATCAGCCGCACGCGGTGCAGGTCCATGAGATACCACCTGATGTTGTTCAGGTCCCGGGCGTCGATGAGTATGTTCCCCCAGTGGAAGTCCCGATGCAGTATTCCCTTGCGGTGCAGGTCCCGGACAAATCGGGCCAGGCTGCATATGATCGTTTTTCCGGCCACCCGTGACGTTTGCGCATCAAGTGACTGCCGATCCAGCAGGCAATCTTTGAGTGATCGCGCATTATCAATTTCCCGCGATATGAGATAGCTTGCGGCGGGCAGGCCGAATCGCCGCAGGGTTCCGACCGCAAGAGGTTCAAAGGTGGGTATTCCCTTCGCCGCGATCCGAAAGGAGGTTTTCCACTCCCGGTCGGCGGGCGAGTGAAACATGTGTTTGAGCCGGCTGGTGAAATGAGGGAAGCGGTATTGCTTGAGGTAGAGGGCGGGCAGCTCCGGGGATTCCGGATTCAGGAGCGCGACCGTCCGTGAAGGCAGCTCCCGTTTGAGCAGGGCGTGCCTCACCCCTTCCCCTGTGATCAGGCGGTTGAGCACCGCGGGAGAAAGGGTGTTGCGGTATGCGTCTTTGACGAGCCAGGTTGGCTGGTGCCGGGACATGGTTTCCAAGCGAAGTTACTTTTTATATTTCTTCAGCACCCTGCTGACGGCATCGATGACGTCATTCACATCCCGGTCGGTGAGCTTTGCAGAAAGCGGCAGGGAGATGGTCCTGTCTGAAACGCAGGCGGCATTGGGGTAATCACCGGGGGCAAATCCGAAGCGCTGCACGTAGTAGGGCTGGAGGTGCAGGGAAATGAAGTGAATACCGGTGCCGATGTTTTCTTCGTAGAGGGCCTGCTGGACGGTATCGCGGCCGACGGTAAGCTCATCCAGACGCAGCAGGATGGTGTACAGGTGCCGGGCATGGGTTGTGTTTGCCTCTGCCGGTGGGGGGGTATCGAGGGGCAGGTTCCTGAAGGCTTCATCGTAGCGCTGCCAGATTTCCTCGCGCCGCTTGAGGTAGTCACCCACCTTTCGTATCTGGGGAATGCCCAGTGCCGCCTGCAGGTCCATCATGTTGTATTTGAAGCCGGGGAAAATGATTTGGTAGTGCTTGAACCCCTCATCGGAGTAGCGCTTCCAGGCGCCCTTGCTCATGCCGTGCAGTCCGTAGGTTTGGATCATCTCCGCGTAGCGGTCGTCGGCGGTGGTGATCATGCCTCCCTCGCCGGTCACCAGGTTTTTGGTGACGTAAAAGCTGAACACCGTCAGGTCGCCGATGACGCCGATCTTCCTGCCCCGGTACACGGCCTCCAGCGCGTGGGCCGCATCCTCGATGATGATGAGGTTATGCCTGCGCGCGATGTCGGTTATGTCATCCATGGGGCAGGGCCTGCCCGCGAAGTGAACGGGGACGATGGCCCTGGTCTTGGTGCTGATCTTTTCCTCGATTTTTTGGGGATCAATGTTCATTCCGGGGAGGCTGATGTCGGCGAACACCGGGGTCGCGCCGCTGTGAATGATGGCATTGGCGGTGGCGCCGAAGGTCATGGGGGTGGTGATGATTTCGTCGCCCGCCTTTAATCCGGCAACCACCATGGACAGGTGAAGCCCCGCCGTGCAGGAGTTGAGCGCGAGCGCGTGCCGGGCCCCGGTATACTCCCTGAAAAGCGCTTCAAACCGCCCGACCTTGGGGCCGGTGGAGATCCATCCCGAGCGGAGGGAATCCACCACCTCGCTGATTTCATCCTCCTCGATCCGGGGGCTTCCAAAAACTAAAAAATCTTTTCGCATAGCGCGTTCCCTCTGTGTGGATGGTTTGATTTTTTTTGCCGCAGCCGGCCGTCATGCAGGCGGATTCTCTCGGTTTTGCGCAGCACCTTCCGGATAAAGCGGCTTGAGGGTAATGTCCGGCGTTCCCCCTCGTCCCGGTAATGGCGCACGAATCTCAGCCGGTCGGTTCTGGTGAGGCATTGAAGATCAGCCGAGTAGTTGAGGGCCGCGAGATCCTTTACTTTCCACCTGAGAGGTCATTCGGTTCCTCCGATCAACCCGGTGGAGATCCGCGACGATAGATGTTCCGGGCTGATCCGCGGCTTTTTTTACCAGCAGGTGACAGAGGTACAGATCCCGGTGATTGATCCCGGACCCGTGCATCCGCCCGATCAGGACGGCAAGCTCCTTAAGCAATTGCCGCTTGTCCGCTTACCTGATGCGGGTGAGGGGACGGATCATCTCACGGGCCAGGTAGTGGTCCAGTCGCTCTGTCCCTCAAGCTCCCTGGTCATGAGAAACGATTCGCATTCGCCGGACCGGTTTTGCGTGTACCCGCGGCAATGGGAATCATGGTGGGGATCCCGAAGCGGTGAAAGGTGAGGATCGTTTCCACTCGTCCATGGCTGTTCCGGTCTGAAACCCATGCCGGCCAGGCCTTTGATGCCGCCCCTGTGGTAGCGCTTGAGATACACGCCTGCTTCACCATGTTTCTTTGAGCTATCCTGACGGTTGAGCGCAGATCTAGACCTGCTTTACGGTTGTGCCGCGGGGGCAGCGCATGACCGCGTCGAAGTCGAGTAGATTGTTTTTCTCCAGCAGCTCCGCTGCCTCCCGGTTGATGATTATACCGTTCTGCCGCGAGAAGGCAAAGCGCCTTCCTGGCGGTGATCGACCTTATCGTAGATCTCCAGGGTCTTTTCAAGATTTTCCTCCAGGGTGTACTGCCGCGCGATGCCGCGGCATGTTCCCCCATGGTTTCACAGATACCCTCGGGGATCATGCGGGAAATTTTTTCCGCCATCGCTTCCAGGCGGTTGGCATCTTCGAGGACACAGCCATTTACCCCTTCATTGATCAATTCCGCCGCCCCGTTGTTACGGGTGGTAATGACCGGAAGGCCGCAGGCCAGGGCCTCCAGGCAGACGTTGGAGAAAGGATCGTAGAGGGTAGGGAGTATCAGGAAATCACTTGCCCCATAGTATCCTCCACCGCCGGTGTCTTCCCCGGTGAAGATGACCCTGTCCGCCACGCCTACCCAGCCCGGCGGCAAGTCGCCGATAGGGCCGGGAAGTTCCCCTGCCCACCACGACCAGCTTTATGAATGCTTTTTTTTTCCCAGGCGCAAGCTCCAATGAGCTGCTCAGCCCCTTCCTTTTATAGTTCCGGCTCACAAAGAGCATGACCCGTGTATCGTCGCTTAGGCCGAGTTTTTGCGCACCTCTGTGCGATACCTGCTTTTACCCCGGGATTAAAGCGGTTCAGGTCCACGCCGTTATAAATAACTTCAACCCTGTCCTCAGGTACATTATAGTAATTCAGAAGCTGTTGTTTGCATAACTCGGAGTTGGCAATTATATACCTGTAATGGTACGGTTTGAAAATCTGTTTTTCTATGGAGAGAATTATGAGTGCCGCGGATTGAGACGGTTCAGGGTCCTTGCGAGGGCGGAGGACGACCGCACCTCCAGGTTGAAGCGATGCAAGCCGTCTCCAGCCCGATAAACATCCTGGGGAAACACCTGGGAAAAACCGTTCACGATATCGAACTGCGCGCCTTTAAGCAGCCGCCTGCGTTCAGTGCGAAGGAAAGATTTTTTAAGGGTGAGTACCAGGAAATCATGGGCACCTTATGAAAGGTGATGCGCGCATCGGCGGGCAGGTCCCAGGAATTGGCAAAGACATGCACCTCGTGGCCCCGGGCGGCTAAAGCCGGGCCAGGTTTACCACGTAGCTTTCCGCTCCTCCCCACCTGAGCGTGTACTCTTTCCTGATCAGCGCGATTTTCATGGTATGGGAAAAAGCCGGTGTTGTGGCTGAGAAAATCCCTCTTATTTCGCTCAGTACCAGCCTGATTTTAAATCGCATTATGTGCAGATCTCTCACCAACTGCCAGACCGCCATCCTTTGGGCATCCCTTCAGGTGCCACTGAGGAGCCCACCGTAAATGCGGAAGTGGCGCACGAATCCCTTTATTCATCCCGAGGGTGCACCGATGCCCGCAGAAACCAGGAGCAGGTTGACAACGAGCTTGAGACACTTTTCCCGTCCGGAGGACATAGTAACTCAGGGCGCTGCGGTTTTTTTTAAAAAATATGTAAAGCGAGCGGTAGTATTCGATCCATGCGCTTGACTGGGCTTTTCTCTTTGCTCTTGCCCTGCAAATGGTAGACGCGGATGTGGGGAAGATGATAAACGTGCCAGCCGGCCCTCCTCATGCGGAAGCACCAGTCGGTTTCTTCCAGGAAAAAGAAGTAGTCTTCGTCAAGGCCGCCCACCTTCCTCACCGCCTCGGCACGAACCAGCATGCAGGCGCCGATGACCGAGTCCACCTCAAGCGGTTCCCGGTAATCCCTTCGCTTGCTGGGATAGCGGGCGGGAAACAATGTTTTCAGGATGGTTTTATTGAAGAGCTTCTGTCGCCAGGGTGGGAAAGCTGTCAAAGGAATTCTGTCTGCTTCCGTCGATGTCGATGTACTGGCAGGCGGCGATCCCCGCCCCGGTGTTTGATCCATAAAGGCAACAAGTCCCTGGAGAGACCCCTCGGTAAGCGCCGCATCGGAGTTGAGCAGGAGAAAGTAGCGCCCCGCGGCCCGGGCAAGGGCCTGGTTGTTGGCCCGGGCGAAACCCAGGTTCAGGTTATTTTGAATGATGGTTACCCCGGGAACTGTTCCTGTACGGCCCTGACACTCCCATCCTCTGAACCGTTGTCAACCACGATGATCTCGACGTCAAGACCGGACGCGGTGGCAAAAACCGAGGAAAGACAATTGAGCAGAAGCTCCCGGGTGTTCCAGTTGACAATAATGATTGAGACGTCCATGAGTCGATGTTGTGACCGGGAAGGTGCCGGCTGCTGTCCGCAGCCCGAATCGTAAACAGGTGAGCAGTGACTTATATGCTCACGTCCTGCAGGTATGTGAAACATGGAAGTAATGCCTTCACACCGGTTAGGATTGTAGTAAGAACCGGGGACCATGTCAATGAAAACCAATGAACGCGGTCTGCGCAGGAGGTTCTCCCGGGCAACAAATAATTTGTAATCGTTTCGCCAATAGGGTAGAGTGCCACATTAATTCTATACAGGTAGTAAGGGAAGGGGTAATCATTGATGCAAGATGAATCGGCCGCATGTGCTGACGAACGGTTCAGGCCGTTTGGGGAACGGATGAGAAGTGCCGGCATGGACAAGCTGGTCATTGAGCAGTTCCGGCGGCATTACCTACAGCTGCTGGCGGGGGGTACCGGGCTTATAACCCGGCGCGAGATCGATCCCCTTGATGAGGTGCCCGACCTGGAGCAGCTTGATAACTACTCCCCTGAAGGTATCAGAGCCCTGGACAAGGCGGTGGTCATCAAGCTTAACGGGGGTCTCGGCACCGGCATGGGAATGGAGCGGGCGAAATCGCTGCTGGAGGTGAAAAACAACCTTTCATTCCTTGACATCATTGCCCGCCAGGTGCTGCACGTTCGCCGGACCCATAACTGCCGACTGCCCCTAATCCTCATGAACAGCGACGGCACCCGGAAGGAATCCTGCGAGCTGCTCCGGCGCTACCCCGAACTGACGGGTTCGATACCCCCGGATTTTTTACAGCACAGCATTCCCAAGATTGAGCAGGGAAGTTTGGCTCCCGTTTCCTGGCCCGCTCATCCCGCGATGGAGTGGTGTCCTCCCGGCCACGGGGATATTTATTGCGCGTTGGTAACCTCCGGCATGCTTGCACTCCTGCTGGCTGAGGGGTTTGAGTATGCCTTTGTATCCAACGCGGATAACCTCGGCGCAGTCATGGACGTCGGGATATTGGGTTACTGCGCTTCCCTGAAGATCCCCTTGGTGATGGAAGTTGCCGACCGCACCGAGGCAGACCGAAAGGGCGGGCATCTGGCCCGCGCGAAAAACGGAACCCTTGTGCTGCGGGAGCTGGCGCAGTGTCCCGAGGAAGAGAAGGAGATGTTTCAGGATATCTCGCTGTACAGGTACTTTAATACCAACACCCTCTGGATCAACCTGGTCTCCCTGGAAAAACTGCTCAAGAAGCATGGCCATGTGCTTCCGCTGCCCCTGATCATAAACAGCAAGACGGTTGATCCCAGGGATGCCGGTTCACCTGCTGTGTATCAGCTTGAGACCGCAATGGGCTCGGCTCTTTCGGTCTTTCCCGGCGCCGCGGCTGTCAGGGTACCGAGGGTTCGCTTCGCTCCGGTCAAGGCCTGCAATGATCTGTTGGGTTTGTGGTCGGATGCCTATGTTTTAACCGAAGATGCCCGGCTGGTGCAGAACCCGGGGAGAAGGTACGGGCAGATCGTCATAGAGCTTGATCCACGTTACTACCGGCACATCGACCAGATGAAAGCCCGTTTCAGCCGGGGGGCGCCCTCGCTGGTGGCCTGCGAGAAGCTGGTAGTGGAAGGCGACGTGCTTTTCGGAGGGGATGTGGTTATGAAAGGTATTGTCCGCATTACCAATAAGAGCGGACGACAGATGAGCATCCCTGACGGTCGGGTGCTTGAAGGAAGCGTCATCCTGAACTAGTGTAGTGCGTCCAACACTTCTTTACGTATGAAAGGCTCCTGTGCGTTGCGAATGCCATGCTGTAGAAGAGGTTCAGTGGCTCAAGGGGGAGGGGCTTTTGACGCCACAACAATGTGTCTTTAGGCTTACGGCACGACCCGGTGCCTTGTGACTTAAACCGCAGACAGGCAGCTTTGCAGAGGCTTCGATACAGGCTGTTGCCATGCGGGTCTGTCGGACAAAGTTAAAGAGATGCTGCCGTTCTACCGGTTCAGAATAATTTTGTTGTGGCTAAAAAGCCTCTCCCCCTTGAGCCACATATAAATAAAGGAATCAATGACGCACTACACTAGCGGGTTAACAGCGGGAGCAACGTATAGCCTGGATTATAAATTATACTATGCGGCTGCTCCATACATATGCAGCCCGTTTGATTGTGTTCTTTTGCATGTTTTTTTCTTGACTCGGATTCTTCTTTACCGTATATCATGTACTCAATTTCCCCGGGACTAGCCAGCAGCATCACACCGGTTGTACCGAAACTGCTTTCCAAAAGAGGGCGCAGCAGAACATCCACACCATAAAGCCTGCTCAGTAACTATCCTTTACGAGATTGTCTATACGGTGGATGAACAGCGGCACTTCGAGCTGCTCATTATATTAAGACCGCCGGGAATGCGCGGCTTATATATTATTACCAACCTAACAACATATTTTTAAATGAGGAGAAGGTGTTATGAAACAAAAAAGTGTCAAGTGGTTGCAAACGGTGCTTATGGCGGCCGCCTATCTGCTCGGCCCGCTGGTCGCGTGGGCGAGCGAGGCGGATCTTGCCATACCTGACCTGCACAAGGGCGCCCCCTATACCCTGCTGGGCGGCATCAAGCCGTGGGATCTGCTGTTCTACGGCGCGATGATCATCGCCGGCACGCTGGGCATCAGCCTGTATCTGCGCACCCAGATAAGAAAATTACGGGCACATGATTCCATGCTCAAGGTGGCGGAAATCATCTTCCAGACCTGCCGTACCTATCTGGTGCAGCAGGGTAAATTTCTCATCATGCTCTTCCTGTTCATTGCCGCAGCCATGGCCTTTTACTTTCTTGCCCTGAAGGGAGAAGGCGTGCCCACCCTGCTGCTGGTGCTGCTCTTCTCAATCGTCGGCATGGGAGGATCCTACATAGTTGCATGGTACGGCATCCGGGTCAATACCTATGCCAATGCCCGCACCGCCTTCGCCTCCCTGGCGGGACAGCCCTGGGACGTGGTGAACATTCCCCTCCGCGCCGGGATGAGTGTCGGGCTGTTCCTCATTTCTCTTGAACTGGTCATGATGGTCATCATTTTGCTTTTTGTGCCGCGGGATATCGTCGGTTACTGCTTCCTCGGGTTCGCCATCGGTGAGTCGCTGGGTGCGTCGGCGCTGCGTATCGCCGGAGGCATATTCACCAAGATTGCGGACATCGGCTCCGACCTGATGAAGATCGTCTTCAAGGTCAAGGAAGACGATCCGCGCAATCCCGGGCGTTATCGCCGACTGCACCGGCGACAACGCGGGCGACAGCGTGGGACCCACCGCGGACGGCTTTGAAACCTACGGGGTTACCGGCGTTGCGCTGATTTCGTTTATCACCCTGGCGGTGATGAGTCCCGACAGCGCCGTAAAAGAGGCCATTCAGGGCAAGCTCATCGTGTGGATTTTTGCCATGCGGTTCCTGATGGACTTTTGCTCGGGGATTTCCTATTTTGTCAATCAGGCCATCTCAGTGCCAAATATACGCGGCAAGAAGGAAATCGATTTCGAGGAGCCCCTGACGCGCCTCATCTGGATCGCCGCCACCCTGTGCATCAGCACTTCCTTCATCATGAGCTACCTGCTGATCAGCGATCTTGAGGTTATAAAAGACGGCGTGCTCACCGCCATGCCTCACGTGTGGTGGCAGCTGGCCATGATCATCAGCTGCGGCACGCTGGCGGCGGTGCTCATCCCCGAGTTTACCAAGATCTTCACCAGCTCCAAGTCCAAGCACGTGCAGGAGATTGTGACCGCATCCCGCGAGGGCGGCGCCTCGCTCACCATCCTGTCCGGCATCGTGGCCGGTAACTTCAGCGCTTTTTACAAGGGCATGCTGATCACCGGCCTGATGGCTATCGGTTACTTTACCAGCCTTTATATACCTGTGGAGGTGATCAACTATCCGTCAATCTTCGCCTTCGGGCTGGTTGCCTACGGGTTTCTCTGCATGGGTCCGGTCAACATCGCGGTGGACAGCTACGGCCCGGTCACCGACAACGCCCAGTCCATTTTCGAACTTGCACAGACCGAAACCATTCCCGGCATCAAAGAAGAGATCAAAAGGGATTTCGGATTTGATCCCGACTTCGAGGAAGGCAAGCACTACCTTGAGGCCAATGACTCGGCAGGGAATACCTTCAAGGCCACGGCCAAGCCGGTGCTCATCGGGACCGCTGTCTGCGGGGCCACCACCATGATCTTCTCCATCATCCTGCTGCTCCAGAGCAAAAACATGCTGCAGGTGCAGCTTACCGATGCCCCGATCATTCTCGGCCTGATCTGCGGCGGGGCGGTGGTTTACTGGTTCTGCGGCGCCTCCATGCAGGCGGTTACCACCGGCGCCTACCGGGCGGTCGAGTTTATCAAAAAGAACATGAATCTGGACAAGAAAGAGGCCGACATCGAGGATTCAAAGACGGTGGTCAAAATCTGCACCCAGTATGCCCAGACCGGCATGTGGAACATCTTCATCGCGCTTATGATCCATTACGCTTGCCTTTGCGCTGCTTGATCCCAACTTCTTCGTTGCCTACCTGATTTCCATTGCCGTCTTTGGCCTGTTCCAGGCTATTTACATGGCCAATGCCGGCGGTGCCTGGGACAATGCCAAGAAGCTTGTTGAGGTGGATCTCAGGGAGAAGGGTACCGCCCTTCATGCCGCGACCGTCATCGGCGACACCGTGGGCGACCCCTTCAAGGATACTTCATCGGTGTCCCTGAACCCCATCATCAAGTTCTCGACGCTGTTCGGGCTGCTGGCAACCGAAATTGCCATCGAGATGTCGGTGCGCGCCAGTGAAACACAATCCACCAACTATGCCCCTTATTTTGCGGTTCCGCTCTTTATCATCGGCCTTGTCTTCGTGTGGCGTTCCTTCTACGCCATGCGGATACCTCCCAAGGAAGCCGAAGTGAGGTAAGGATCCATCGGAATCCTGGGTGATAGAGGGTATGAAATGATACAAGCCCCCTCATACGAGACCGTATGAGGGGGCTTTAGGTTATGCAGTCAGTGTGATCCGACGTGTATTACTGCCGGGCCTTAGTCATGTACCCAGCGCTGCGTTTATCCGCTCCAGTATTGACTCAATCTGCTTTGCCGACTGTTTTAAAAGATCCTTGAAATCGTGCGTCCGGCAGTGATGTATCTGCACCCCGATGACACCATGTTCCTTGTCCAACAGCGCCTTGAGCAGTGATATATCTTCTTTTGAGAGCTCCAGATTCATAAGCCCCTCCTTTCCCTGGCGTTAGGTTGCGGGTTTCAAATGTCAACCGGTACTAACCGTAAAGATCAAGGGCCTTTTTTGCAATCGGATGGTATGCGGGCAGCGCATGTATAAAGTATAGAAAAGTATTGCCCGGTTTGTCAACCGGAAATAAACACCCTCTCAAACAGCGGTGGCGGCTGCCCGTGCCGCCCGGCTGCACATATCTACCTTGGTGATTTCCGCGTCTACTGTTGATCATTGGAGCCTGACAAGAGAGGCAGACTTACTGCAAAAACGTTGAGGAGCGTTAAAAAAAAGGAGGCCGCCCTTTTGGGAAAAGCGGCCACTGGGAAATCAATCAGGAATGGGATGTGGATGGAGGTTTGAAAGTCAATTGGCAGGTTCAGCCTCTTCGGCCGGAGCCCCGCCCTGGCGGGCAATCTTCCATCGCATGTATAATTTCGCCACGACGAGAACTCCCGCAGCTCCTATGATTTCGCAGGCATATTTGAGGACATGGCCGGGAGCGATTTTTTCTACTACCCATGGATCGGTGATAATCATCTCCCCGCCGACCCGTCCCAGGACCGCGGCCCCGATCCAGACGATGATCGGGTATTTATCCATGAGCATGGATAGGAGGGAGCTGGTGAAGACCACGAAGGGGATGCTCAGGGCGAGCCCGAAGAGGAGGAGGAAGAAATTTCCTTTGCACGCCCCGGCCACGGCCAGAATATTGTCGGTGCTCATGATGAGGTCGGCGATCACGATAATTCGGATGGCCTGCCAGAAAGTCGTCGCCTCTTGTTTAAATTTGTCCTCGGGGGCGCCTTCGATGAAGAGCTTTACGGCAATCCAGAGGATTAACATCCCCCCGAATAATTTAATGAAGCTGATCTCCAGGAGGTGGGAAACGAAGAAGGTAAGGCACACCCGCAAAGCCACCGCCCCCCCGGCTCCTAAAATGATCCCGATTCTCCTCTGCTTTCCGTGGAGGGTTTTAACCGCCAAGGCGATGACCACTGCATTGTCACCCGCCAGGACCAGGTCGATGAGCACGATGCTTAAAAATCCCAGGCAAAAATCCCAGCTGAAGTCGATTGTGCCCAGCCATCCCATATTAATTCCTGAAGCGGCAAGAGCCGGTGAAATCCATATCAGCCCGGCGAAAAAGGCCGCGGCTAACAACCAGCAGTAGAGCTTTGAAATCCGTTCTGTTTGCATTATCAACACTTCCCTGATTGGTTTGAAATCCTTATACAATTATTGTTATTGACAAAAAGTGTTTATGTGTATCCCACTATTTGCGATTGTCAAATATTTTCTGTGTTTTTGTCGGAAAAACAACCTCCTCCATTCCATCCGGGCGCACCTCAACTTGCATGATTGACCTAAGACGGCCATCGAAAAGGATGTGGCGCACCGGAAAGGCATGCGGTTTAATAGGCTATATGCTTTTCCGGCCACCCTTCTGTATACACTATCTTTCCGCTTTCTGCAACCATAAGAATCTCAACTCCTTTGATGCCGCGCGCCACTTCCATCCCTTTTTCCGGTCCGAGCACGAACAAGGGTGTGTCCAGCAGATCACTGGTAACCCCGTCGGGCGCGATAACGCTCACCGATTGAAGGTGGGAGACGGGCAGTCCGGTGCGGGGATCGATGATGTGCGCCCGGCGCTTGCCATCCTTAAGATAAAAGTTTTCGTAATCGCCGGAGGTGGAAATGGAGCAGTCTTTAAGGGCTATGGCGGTTAACAGCCTGCCCGGGTCACGGGGATGCTGCACGCCCACCTGCCAGGGCGTGCCGTCAGGTTTTGCCCCCAGCGCGCATACCGTTCCGCCGGCAATGACCAGGGCATTTTTAAGGCGGCGCTTTTTCAGCAGCGCAACCGCCCTGTCAGCCACGTATCCTTTTGAAAAAGAGCCGACATCAATCC
Source organism: uncultured delta proteobacterium (assembly GCA_963751515.1). Taxonomy (GTDB): domain Bacteria; phylum Desulfobacterota; class WTBG01; order WTBG01; family WTBG01; genus CAZWCD01. Next base: position 172,314 of record CAVVUR010000008.1, on the reverse strand, counting down.
ACATCCCCTGCTTTGCAAGGCGGGCCGAGCGCCTGGCCGTTCCCTTCCATGACCTTCGCCGGGAAAGTTCCAGGGCATGGTAATCAACCAGCGCCTGTGCCTGCGCCAGCGAGGCGGGATCCGGCTCATCCCCTTCAAGCCCCACATCATCTTTCCCGAATCCCCACAGGCGGAGCAGCGGCCCGATGGTAATATCAAGCGCCCCGCCGGTTAGATCCCCATACTTCACGGCAAGGGTAAGTGCCTCCATGGTCTCCTTGCCGATTCTGACCGGACCATCTCCCGCCTGCCGATTGATGGAGGAGACTTCGCTCTGCGGATCGTAATTGTTGAGAAGGCTGTTGACGCGCTCCATCTCGGCAAAGGCCTCCTCAATGGCCTGTTCGGCTCCCGCGCCCCATGCCTTTATTTCCACCAGGGTATGGAGCATGGGCCGGGAACGGACAACCAGCTCATTCGCTTCCGCAAAAACGGAGAGACAGCAAAGAAAGCTCAACGGAATGCTTATCAGCATGGAGATGATTTTTTTAACCGGTATCACCTCCGGGCGGAAAGAGGAACATTTCATGCCCTGTTCTCCCATCAGGACGGTCCCCTGAAATATCGCTGGACGAGATCGTACTCCAGGGTGGGGTAGTGCTTTTTAACCAGCGCGTTCAGCAGGATAAGATTCCTTTTCTTCTCATTGAGCGTTACTTCGCTCTTAAGCATAAACGACTCCGGGTTGCTGAGGTAGAGGGACGGCTTGCCCTCTTTTTTTTCCACCACGGTAAAGGTGGATTCGGTCAGCGTGTCAGCGAAGGCGCCGAAGCGGTGGAGTTTTCTCAGCAGGTTCACCAGCAGCTCCAGAGCTTCCCCGATTTCCTTTGTTCCCCGGGAGGGCAGGCAGAAACCGCCGAGCGGCATTTCACCGTCCCGTTGCCGGTAGAAGAGGTGTCCCCCCTCGTCATGCTGCGCCCGGTTTTCCAGGAAAACAGGGGGGAGGCTGATCGGAAAACCGGCAAGGGCGAGGGTGCAGATGCTGCTCCAGATGCGGCCCGCGGAAAGGCTTCCGCCGTGGACGGTGTATCGTACCGCGTTGAGGCGGTGGCTGCCGTCATCGCAGCGGAGATCCACCGCTATCTCTTCCCTCTCTTTTATCTCACGGAGGGGAAGATTTCCGGCCAGCAGATCGAACCGGCCGACCACGGCAAGGATGTCATCGATATCGTACCCCTTGCGGATGAATCCGGTAAGAGTGCCCCGGCTGATCCTGTCATAGAGGGCATCGGTGTACACGCTTGTTTTTCGCCCCCGCGCATGATCCTGCAGCAGGATGGTACGGGTTTGCTCCTGTACGGCCTGCGAGAGGGCTCGCAACTGCGGGCTGCGCGGTTCCGCTCCCGCGTAGGATTTGAGAAAACGCATCCGGTCGGCAAGACTCACCTCCCGGCCCACGCGATTTAACTTGGCCAGGCAGGTTATCTCCTGATCAAAGGTGAGGGAGCGCCTGAGGGTGATTTTCTCAAAATCGCTGAGGTAGAGCCTTGCTTCGCCCCGGGCGTCCCGTTCGAGGAGAAAGTTATTCAGCGCAAAGTCGGATTGATGCACACCGGCCTCATTCGCCTTGCGCGCCAGTGCCCCCAGCGCTTTGATGATGTTCCATTTTTCGGAAACCTTCAACGCCGGTGCGCCCGGGGCACACGCGACCAGAAAAAACCGGTTGAGGTCCTGGCAGTCTTTCATCTCTTCCAATATGACAAAGCTTTCCATCACCATGCCCCGCCGCTTCCGCACCCCGATGGCGAGGGGCACTGGTGTGGGAACACCTCTTTGACTTACCCCGCATGCGGCTTCCCATTCCCGGCGTGCCTTCGACGGCCGGAAGAGTGAGATAAGACGATCAAGGAGGCGTCTGTTTTGGTAGCGTTTGATCAGGTAGCCCTGCTCATCCTGATGTGCCGACAGGCGGTACCGCCAGATGGATTTATAGGTTCCCTGCTTGAGAAGGGTGCCGTCCGCAACAAAACCGGGGGAGGAAACAAGGGGCAGCAGTGTTTCCCTCAGTGGTGCGGGCATGTCGTCGCTCACCATCCACCGAATATCGCCGAGATTACATGTCGTGTAACGTTTAACGGGCATACCATTATCATCCGGTCAAAAAACGGTAAGGGATGCTTCTCCTGTCACATTTCCCGCGCATTATTTTCAGCTGTGCTGTCGAACCGTCGAAAAGCGGCCGGATTGTATCGCGAATGATTGCGGCGGGAAGGATGGTGATTATCTCAAAATGCTTACGATGTAATAAAAGAGATTTTTCAGATTGACGGGTTTGAGCGAAAGCGCGTGCGTAAGATATTTGCGCCCTTCAACTGTTTCGCCGCGCTTCAGCAGGTGCCGGCCGATGTAATGGTAGCTGCTTGCCATCCGTTCACGGTAGAGTGGCGGCGGAATGGCATCCTGCAGGTATGGCTTCTCCAGCACTCTCAACCGATAGCACCGTCCGATCAGACCATCGGTGCTGATTCCCTGCGGGTTGTCAAGGTAAACGGTTAACGGATCATTGATGAAACCAATGGGATAGTGCAGCGCCAGCCTGAGCCACAAATCATATTCCTGGACCTGGAACAGTGATTCGTCAAAAAGTCCGACTTTTTGAAAGCACTCTCTTTTGATCATCGCCGAGGAGGTGCGGATGAAGTTTTCCTTGAAAAGGTCATTGAGAATCCAGCCGGATTTGCCGGGCCGGTTCTGTTTACGGAATGCCCCATCAGGGGTGAACGATGAGCAGCGGGTTGCAACCATGCCATAGGAGGGATTTTTCCTGAAGCAGTCGATCTGTCGCTCGAGCTTGCCGGGGCGCCAGTAATCATCCGAGTCAAGGAAGGCGACATATGTTCCCAGTGCCTCCTTGATTCCTTTATTCCGTGTTGCCGGAATGCCGCGGTTTGCCTGATAAAAATATCTGATCTTATTCTGATAGGGTATAAGCACATCCTTGGTGTCGTCGGTTGAACCGTCGTCAACCACAATAATTTCATGGTCCTTGTAGGTTTGTGCCAGCACTGAATCTATGGCAACGGTGACATGATTTCTTCGATTGAATGTGGGAATGACAACGCTGACCATGCTCATCGGGAGCCTTTCAGGTGCATCAAAAGATGGTTCATACTGGTAATAATTGGTTTTGAGGTGCAGTCGTTTCGGGTGTCAAATCCGAAGCACGAAACAAATTCAAAATCAGCATACCAAATGTTCAAAACCCCGGCTCTTGGTTTCTCTGTTCGGATTTCGGATGTGCCCTGTTTCCCTCGCTTCATGTTAAAGACTTGTCCTGCATCATGCATCCTGCATCATGTATCATTACAAGAGACTGTCATAGTGCTCCTCGAGCCGTGCCGCCTGAAGCTCGATGTTGAAGTTTTTCTCGATGTGGCTCCGTCCGGCACGCCCCATGGATTCCCAGAGCTCGGGATTGGTGATGAGATATTCCAGCCGTTCAGCGAGCGCGTTGATATCCTTCTCCGGGACCAGGAATCCGCTTGCCCCGTCAACCACCACCTCCGGTATGTCGCAGTGGAAGGTGGAAACAATGGGCATGCCGTAGGCGGACATTTCTATAAGGGCCACCGGGGCGCCGCCTTCCGTCTCCCCGTCGGAAGGGTGAATGCTGGGGGAGAGGAAAATGTGATTGTTCTGGGCCTCTCGGATAAATGCGGGATAAGGGAGGAACCCCAGGTAGTTGACCAGGGCGGCGATGTTTCGGGCCCCGATAAGTGAAAGAATCTCTTTTTTGTAGTCTACTTCCCGCTGACTGCGTCCCGCGTCACCGACGAGTGTAAGCTCGAGGTTTTTATGGCGGGAGGCAACCCGGGCGAATGCCTCCAGCGCGTAGGTGATTCCTTTCTTTTCCCGAAACGTGCCCGCAACCAGAACCTTGATCCTGTGACCGCCGTCCGGTTTGCGGGGGATAAAAGGTATGCTGTCCAGGTTGATCCCGAGATGCTGCACCTTCACTTTATGCTCGGGGCAGCCCAGCTCCATCAGGGTCTTTTTCATGTAATGTCCCTCTGCCAGCACAAGGTCGCCATCGTCAAAAAGCTGCTTCAATCTCCTTTGCCAGCGCTCTTCCTGGGGAAGCAGTGAAACATCATGGCCGTAAAATGTGGTGACCAGGGGGATATCAAGCTTTTGCTTGAGGGGGAGATCAAAGTAGCCGCGATTTCCAAAGTGAGAGTGGATGAGGACAGCCCCCTTATTCCGAAGAACCCTGCCGAAAAAAGGATAGGATGATCCGGTGATCTTAACATACTGCTGCTGCGCAAAGCGATTGAATGGGTTAAGGTCCGTGAGGGAGTATATTTCAGCAACGGGAAAAATATCGAGATTGCTTTTTTTATCGGTAATGACCAGGGGATGAAATCGCTTGAGGTGACTTATCTGAGCGTAGATCCAGCTTCCCGTGCGAAACAGGTAGGATTTTATCGAATGGGCTACTACGTTAGACATCAGCGCAACTCTTTTAATAATGCCCTGTTTCTGCTCAATTTCTTAAGAGGTTCGGGCCGCCCTTGTGTGATGTGAAAGGAGCAATCGGCGTTTGTGCCCGTCTGAAAAACCATTTGAAATTAGGGGGTATATAGCTGCTATTGCCGTAATTGTCAATCGTTGTTTTTTTTGCTCACCCGTCACAATGATGCGGAGACCGGATGATGATTAACGGGGTCACTGCTGTATGCTTTCATGCATAGCACACGGCGTTTCGGGGCATGGGCGCCCCCTTTCGGGTTGTTCCGTCACAACCTGTGCCCCGCAGCAGGTAATAGATTCGCATTGCTATTTGTATTCATTGGTGTTACCCTGTCAGCGCTTTTGCGCGGGTGTTGCGGACTGCACAGTAACCATCAATGACTGTGCCCTGCGACGGTGCTTGCTGACTTCCCCGTACCTCCTTAATCATGCTGTCCAAGAGAAAAATTAAAAAATTTTTCAGAATATTCTTCCCCAAGCAGGTTAAACTGGAATTTCCTGTAGCCACGTTTGCAGAATATGTGGGCCGGCAATGGGATTTGCCTGAGGGATACACCATCGTCTCGCCGGGTCAGGAAACGGATCTTAATGAGTGGAGCGATCTTTTAAATCGTGATGAGTGAGTTGGTGTCTGGACAGCGGAACGGGTGAAAAAGGCCCTGGTAGATCAGATGATCGCGCCGGATGCAGGGTCGCTGCTGTACTATAAGGGTCGCCTGGTGGGATGCAGCGCCACGTCTGACAAGTCCACGGCGGGAAAAAAAATAGGAGTCGGGTTGTGGCTTGTACTTGATTCCTCCCACCGCGGGAAAAAAAGATTGGCCGTTGCGCTTACCTACCGAAGCCTGGCTTTTTTTGCGGCAGCCGGTTATGACAGGGTGTATGCCTATACCGATGAGACCCGCCTGTCGGCATTATACCTCTACCTGACACACGGAGCGGTGTCCGCGTATGATTCCATCTCCAGCTATTTTAAGTGGCGCAGAATTTTTAAGCGCCTGAAACCGCTCATGGAGCGGGCGGACAAACGAATCAGAGCCCATAACGCCTTATGAAATTTGCTCAGAGTTCAAGCGAAGATACACAGGCCCTGGCCTTGTGGTATTTTACCAGGGAATCCAATTTTCACTGCCCGTATTGCAAGATTGGAAGGGCAAACTCCGACCACGGGATTGCGCGACGTTTCAGCACCATGGGCAAAAAAATATGCACAGGCTTACCGGCCTTCCCGCGGACCCCCTGGAGGGAAGCAGCAAGATAATTAAGCTGTTGAAAAACGAGGAGGGGAAAAAGTGGACGATCGGCTTAACCGGCGGAGAACCTTTCACGTACCCCCGGTTTGTCCAATTGTGCGAAACGCTTACGGAGCACTTTTGCATTTATGTAGATACAAATTTAAGCATCAACAGAAGGGTGGCGGAGTTTGCAAAAAAATCATACCCAGACCAGTAGACTCCTTTACATATCGGACGCATATCGCGGAGCGCGAAAGAGGAAATCAGGTCGATGATTTTATAGGCAATATTTTGTTGTTGCAGGAAAAGGGATTTAATTGCCGGGTGAGCTATGTTTTACAGCCGAGCCTGATCAGCAGATTCATGAAGGACTATGACTACTTCCGATCAAGAGGGGTCCAATCATGCCCAAGCCTTTCAAGGGGGAGTTCCAGGGGAAACGGTACCCCCAGGCTTATGCCGGGGAGGAAAAAAAGCTGCTTTCAGAATACAACCCCTGTTTCCTTGAGGAAATCCCGGTAAAATCCAGGGGCATTAAATGCGATGCCGGCAGATTATTTATCCGCATATCGCCCGACGGCAGGGTTACGAGATGTGTCGGTGACAAAACCGTTTTGGGTCATATCTCCAAGGGCATCACCTTTGACAGGGAAGCGCAGCCCTGTCAAATTGACACCTGCCCTTGTTTTGGCCAGTTATTTCTCAGACATCATTCAGTGTAGTGCGTCATTGATTTCTTTATTTATATGTGGCTCAAGGGGGAGGGGCTTTTTAGCCACAACAATTTTAGAGGTCGCCTGGGTATGGGAGCGCACGTATGAACAGCACATTTGATTGGACACGCTTTATTTACCAGGTGAGCCGCAAGGCCGGTAAAATCGGCATTGATAAGGGATTTGCGTATCGCGCCGCCCTTCGCTGGATAATTCCCGGAACGGGTGAAGCGCTTGCCATTCTGAAGCAGCGAAAGCTTTTTTTGATCACCAGCACCGGAAGAACAGGAACCGCCTGGCTGGCACATTTTTTAAACAGGCGTGTTGACGGTTTGTGCGTCATGCATGAGCCGGTTCCAAGGGAAAATCCCTTCCACAAGAAAGCAGTTATGAATCCCGCCGAAGCGGAGAAGTATCTCCTTGATTTTCGCCTTGGGGAGATGGCCCTGCGGTGTGTTGCGAACAGGGCTAGCATGTATGGTGAAGTCAACAGCCATTTGCGCCGACACATAGCGGCGTTTAAGAAGCATCTCCCGGCCATGAAAATTATTCATGTCATCCGTGACGGAAGAGATGGGGTGCGGTCGGTCATGAGCAGGAGAGCGTATACCCCGGAGGATAAGGACTATTACGATTTTGTCCCTCCCCGTAAAGACATTGATCCTCATCGGTGGTCGCGCTTTACACGGTTCGAAAAGCTCTGCTGGCTGTGGACCTATGAAAACTCGTACATGCGGGAACATGCTGATGCAACCATACGATTTGAGGACATGATCAGCAATTACGCCGCATTTGAATCCATGCTGCTTACGATAACGGATATGAAGTTCAATGTAGAACAGGAGTGGCTTGAATTTGTCGGAAAGCCCAAGAACATTACCAGGACATTTCTTTTTCCCAAATGGCCGGAATGGAGCCGGTCGGATAAAGATACGTTTATTACTTTGTGCGGTGAAGAAATGAAGCGGTATGGGTATGAAATAGTTCCGTAATGTCTTGCTGTTATTGAGTTGCACGGTGGCATAATTTTATGGGGTGCCCACGGCGGTCTAAAAAATGCATGGCGTACGCAGTTTTGCTTTGACATTTTTGAGGAATAGCATTATAAGTAAATGTATTAATTGAAGGATGCGGGACAGTCGCTTTGTTTTTTCAACGGGCAGTACATTCTTGAAAGGAGGAAGGGCTATGAAAAGCATGTGGTTCATCTTCGGGATTGTCATTCTGGCTCTCATGATTGGTGCCCCAGGCTGCAAGAAATCCGAGGAAAAGCCTGCGACGACGATGGAGCAGAAGATTGAAGAACAAGCGGCACCGGTGATGGATGAAGCGAAAGAAGCGGCAGGAGAAGCGAAACAGGCGGTGGAGGAAGCTGCTGCCCCGGTTGTGGAGGAGGCACAGGAAGCGGCGGGCGAAGCCAAGGAAGTAGTAGAGGAAGCAGCGGGAGAAGTTAAAGGAGCAGCAGGTGAAGTCGCGGAACAGGCCAAGGACAAAGGCGCCGAGCTCATGGGCACAGCACAGGAAAAAGCAGCCGGTGAAGCTGATAAAGCCATGGAGGCTGCCCAGCCGGAGAAAGAATAGTTTGACATTTATAAATCTGTTTTTTTAACCCAGACCCGGCGGATGCAAAGGAGGTGATGAAATTCCTGGATTGTTACGGCAGATGTGGAAGCGACAGTTGATTGTCAGGTTGGTTAACATTTTATGATGTGATGAGAAAGGAGGAGGTACGATGAAAGTATTTGCGAAGGCGATGGTCTTAATTCTGGTAGTTGTGCTGGCCGCTGGTTGCTCGACGGCGTCCAAGCGGGCAAAATGTATAGCAGCAGGTGCTGTAGCCGGTGCAGCTATAGGAGCCGGTGCTGGTGCTGTTGTTGGTCACCAGGGTGATGAAGATACCGCAGAGGGGGCCGCTGTCGGTGCGGCAGCTGGTTTAGTCGTCGGAGGAATAATCGGTGCAGTGGTGTGCAAAGAGGAACCGCCGCCGACGACAACGACGACGGTACCTGAGCCAGTAGCAGAAGAACCGCCACCGCCGCCCAAGGTGGTTGAAAAGATCGTTCTCAATGGCATACAGTTCGACTTCGACAAGGCGGTCATTAAGGATCAATATTATCCAATCCTTGATGAGGGGATTGCCGCTTTAGCAAAGCATCCCGAGAAAAGTGTTGCGGTTGAGGGTTATACCTGCAGCATCGGGGCCGAGGATTACAACCTGCGTCTCTCTGAAAAGCGGGCGGAAGCAGTGAAGGCCTATATGGTGGAGAAGGGCATTGCCGCTGAAAAACTGAGCACGATGGGGTATGGTGAAGCGAACCCCGTTGCCGACAATGAAACCCGTCAGGGCCGGGAAATGAACCGCAGGGTTGAGTTCAAGGTCATGAACGGCGAATGAGTGCGGCCATGAGATACCTTGTTGCCGTTTATGCGGTGGCCCTGTGCCTCGGCGTGCTGGTACCACATCCTGCGCTGTATGCGATAGATGAAAGCCAGGACGTGGAGGCGAGCTTTCAGCTTTTCAATCAGCAGTGGATGGAGCATCTGTATAGCCGGGAAGAAAAAAGCAAGATCAATATTGCCTGCAAGAAGGTTGATGATTGCTTCGTTGCTGAATATACCGGCTACAGCAGAACCTATAGCGGAAGAACCAAAAAGACTGCAAGCAAAGAGACTCCCTATGTCGGGATCCTCAATTATCAGGAGCAGACCTTCGTCAGTAAGGCCAAGACCTATGAAGAAGCGGTAAACGGGCAGTTCAAGCTTCAACAGGAATGCCCGGTAACCGAGATCTTCTCATTTTCCAGAGGCAAGTGGCGGTACTGAAGGGTTTTGCTGTCACATAAGCGGTAAAGAGGTTGGCAGAATGGGAAGTATGAAGCAGCCTCCTGCGACGCAGGGGGCTGCTTTTTCTACAAGAGGCTTGTCACTCCGTTCAGGTAACAACAATGGGTAAAGAACTGGTACACGCACCGCACTAAGGCCTGGTGGTGTTGAGCCCGACAAACGTGCCCCCGTTTCGCTGGCAGAGGACGCGCATCAGGGCGGCAAAGCGAACCCCTGTATTCATCTCATCGCGGATATCTTTGAGCACCGTGGGAAATCCCACCGCGTGGATCCTCACCCGCCGCGCGCCAGTCCTGTCCGCTTTATTTAACCGGTCCACGGTATCGATTGCCCCCTGCATGTCATATCCGCTGAACTCATCGCCGAAGACATAGAGGCTGATCTTCCTGCCGGGATCGTAATAGGTGGAGATGGCTTCGTTGATCCCTTCCACGGGGCTGCTGTTGCTGAAGGGTGTCCAGCCGCTTAAGGTGTTGATGATCACCTTTCGGCGGCCCGCGGTGTCGGGGATCCAGCTGCCGCGGTACTCGGGAAATAAATAAGTGCCTTCGTCGTTCATGACCTGGATGCCCTTGACCCGGGGGTAGACATCCAGCGTTTCGCGGAGCTTTTTCTGCAGCAGCTGCCAGGCATTGCGCTGCATGCTCCCCGAGGTGTCGATGATGAAAATAATGTACTCGCTGTCGACGGGGATGCCTCCCACCGAGCCGTCGCGCACCACCGGCCGGTCCTTCTGCAGACGCTTCATCTCCTCGGTAAGCTCCTGCTGGGCCTGAGCGAGCTTGCCCTCAATGGTGTTTTGTACCGCGGCATTTTGCTGTGATGCGGCAAACTCCCCCTGTAATTTTGAGAGGTCGCCCTGGAGGCGCGCCAGGCTCTCCTTCTCCCGCGAGAGCTGCTCCTTTTTTCCTTCCAGCTCACGGTTGAGCACCTGTACTTCACCCCGGATAACAAACAGCTCTTCTTCGCGCTTTGCCAGAAGCGCCGTCAAATCCTGCTTCACTTCCTCTATCTTGATGGGCTGGCCGAATTTCGACAGGACAAAGAGCAGGATAATGGCGCCGAAGCCGCAGCAGATGCAGTCCAGAAATGAGAGGCTGAATATCTCGAGTTCTCTTCTTCGCGTTCTCATGGGTTTTTTAAATGTGCAGCAAGCAAAATGCATGGGTCGGTAGGAGCACCTTCAGGTGCGATATGATCGCGGCTTAAAGCCGCTCCTACCATTCATCATGAACACCTGTGAGAAAAAGAGCCGTTCTCCAGGCTCCGTATAATTTTGTTGTGGCTAAAAAACCCCTCCCCCTTTGAGTCACATGCTATTCATGCGCCACTCCTTTTTCAACAACCGGTTAGGGCCAGTCCCGGGACGGAGAAAAAAAGGAGCCGCCGGTTGCCATGGCCAGTCGCCAGAAGGCGCTGGCGGCGGCAGGATCCCCTTCCATGTGATATAAAATTGCATTTACCGGAACCTGGGGCGGAAGCTGGCGCGTTGCTTCGTTAAACAGGGCCAGGCGCTTTTCCCCGGATACCTTTTTGCCCCAGGGCTTTTCTCTTCCCATGGTGGGCAGTCCGTCGGTGAGCAGGAAGATGTTGTCGGGCGGCGGTGACATGGCGTGCATGGCGGCAATGGCATTGATGAGGCTGGTTCCGTTCTGCGGCACCATCAGGTGCAAACGGTTGACTATCTCATTAAGCTGCAGGGAATTGTTGCCGTCCAGCCACTTTCCGGCGGTCCCCTCGAGGACAGGGGCAGCGGTCTCATTGAAGCTGTAAACCTGGTAGGAGCCGGTGAGGGGTAGCTGGGTGGTCAGCCAGTCGATGGACTTCACCGCATGCCGCCACTTGTCTGCCTTTCGCTTGTCCGCGTCGGCCATATTCCTTTTGCGGATGATGCCCACGACGGTATCATCAAGCATGCTGGCCGAGGCATCGACAAGGATGAAGACCCGCTGGCCTCCCATCTTGAGGCCGGTCAGGTACTGGCGGTCACCCTCTCCGGTGAATTGCCTCACCTTCGAGCCGTGGTCGTCGCGGGAGGTGCTCCCGCCTTCGAGCCGCTTGAGCGCCTCCTCCTTCGCCTTGAGATCCGCCTTCAAGCGGTTGATGTGTTCCCTGGAGGCGAGGGTATCGTTGTCATAACTGGAAAGCTCGGTCTTTTTTTCCGTAATGGTTGCTATAACCCTGCGCGAGAGCCCCTGCGTTTTCACCAGTTCCTCCAGGGTCTGCTCCATTGTATTGCGGGCTTCCACCAGGTCCTTTTTCCCCTGGAGCACCTCTTTTTCCATCCGGTCAACTTCTCCCCGGATGTCCGAGGTGATCTCGCTCCTGCTGGCCACGCTCCTGGCATTCACAATCACAAACAGCAGGAGCATCGCGCCCAGGCCGCAGGTGATGCAGTCAATGAAGGAGATGCTAAATACGGTTACGTCTCTCTTTTTCATCAGTGCCCACACAAGCGATCAGTTTGAGCTCATCTGATTGTGTCCCCACTCTGATTTTCTGGCCCAGGCTGAGAACACATGTTTTTAAAACCTTTTGTTCATTCACAAGGGTGCCGGCCGAACACTCATTGACGAGTACGATATCATCCCTTTCACGCTGAATGGTACAGTATCGTTGAGAGAAATCTGAAGGGTTGCTGCTGATGCACAGGGTGGTCTCACCGTCATGGTTACTCTGACCAATGATGAGAGGCTCAGCGGTAATGGGGTAGGCACAATCCTCGTGCAGGATATGATTGGGCTGCATGATGGCCCGGACAGGTGGGGTGGGGGCATGGCCGCCGGCTGATTTGGGCGGCCAGGGGCGGCTGTTTAAAAGTGTGATACCCTGTCTTTCGTGCTGGCTGGTGAATCGGTCCCGCAGCTTGAGTACTCCCAGGGCACCCGATCCCGGCGCAAGTTCAACGATGGTGAGACCGGGTATTTTGCATATGGATTCTTTGAAGCCGGGCAGGTGACGGATGCGTTGAGTGATCGAAAGAACGGGGGCTTTTTCATGGAAGCCTGCACTGAGCATCATATCCTCGATGATCCGGCGCACCTCTGAAAGCACGGCTTCGGTTTTTTGAGCAAAAAGGTCATGGGTTAAGGTTGCGCGGTGGCTGTGTGCCCCGGCTTGTAAGGTAAATGTCGTGGATGAATGCGGCTGCAGGCTTTCAATTGCCGGGGGAAGGCGGTTGTACAACTCCTGTTCGTATGCGGCCTGATCAAAGGGGTCAAAACGTGTTGTTCGCACAAACTCGTCTGCAACCATCTTCACCCATTCCGTGTACAGATAGTTGAAACCTCTACCCGGAATAGTCTTCACTTCTTTCTGGATAAGGCGGTCACCCTGCTCGAGAAAGGTTATTTCAATCCGGTGCAGGTGAATGTCCAAGTGCAGGAGGGGGTGCTCAGGATGGGGGGCCGACGATCCTGCCAGTGCGATCGAGGCAAATCCTTTGACGGGTATGGATAATTCATCCGCAATCCCCAAGAGAATGCCCAGCTGATGCGGGGTATAAAAACCGGGGGCAGCGATGACAACCTCGTCTGCTTTATTCCTGAGGATGTCCCATAGCTTTGACAGGTGACGATATGCCAGCTCCGCATAGCTTTTCCCTTCAAACCCCGGCTGTTTAATCGGTTCAGTGCTCAGCTCGTCCCAGAAACGATTGTTGTATGAGCGGGGATTGAGACGAAACCTGCTTAAGGCAACTCGTCCCATGATGAGTCCATCGTTGGTGCTGAGGGCAAAACCGGGGCTTGATTTTTCTGCCCCATCTGTGTCGAGGAGCAGTGGCGGATCTCCTGCAGCTGCCATTATGCCGGCGTCACTCAACTCGATTCCCAGCAGTGTCATGATCTATACTCCTAACGGGCGTGGAGACGACTGATGAGCTTCTCTTCGCAGTATGTTTCAGTATCCAGCACGTAACGCTCCTGAAGCAGCTGAAGCTGGTGCAGGAAAAACATCAGCACGAGACTTATCAGCAGGGCGATCAGGGTTGAGTTGAATGCCGTCCCCAGGCTTTTGGTGACATCAAAGATGTCCCCTTCGACCGCCCGGTGGGCATAGCCCAGCGCCAGGCTGATGCCCCGCACCGTGCCCAGAAAACCGATGGAGGGAATGGCCCACAGGACGTATCTGATCATGGAAAGCTCGGAGTCCAGGCGGTCTCCTTCAGAAGCACAATAGGCATTGGTGGCATTGGATACATCCTGAATGTTGCGGGTTGAACTGAAACGCTGCAATGCGGCAAGCAAAACCCGGGAAAGCAGGGCACCCTTCTGCGCCGCCGGCAATGACTGTATCTGCCGGGAGATATCGTGGACATCCTCAGGCAATATTTTCATTCCCTCCGCCATGGGTATCAGGTCCTCCTGCAGCAGGGTGCGGTTTCTGGTGATTACAATGCCTTTGTAGATCATGATGGCCAATGCCCAGAACATGAGGATGATTTCTGTCTCCTGTTCATAGTCAACCAATACCACGTAGACGGACTGCTTGGCTACGTGCGATGGGTCCTGTTTCATCAGGGCAGCCTGTTCGGCCAGAAATGCATCCGAGGCGGGCCAGATGATCCCCACGTAGACTGCATGCACCAGGATAACGCTGATGATAAGCGAGAACAACTGGTACAGGAACTCAAAGGATAAAGAAAACGATTTTTTCATGTCGGACTCCTCTTAAATATCTGCCGGAAAATCCACCGCCTTATCAGCATCAATCTTTTCAGAGGGAACAAAGTCTTTAGGAGCTGGTGTTTTATCTTTCTGCTGAGACACTTCTTTGTTCTGTTCTGCCGCTTGGGGCTTGGCATCCTGCTTTTCAGGTGCCGGCTCTTTTCTGTCAGGAATGGTGGTTTGACTCCGCTGGGCAAGCAAGCCTGGATGGTGAGCGCCGTCAGTGAGGATGAAACAGCTTTCCCATCCGATGTGTTGCCACCTGACCGTATCGCTTGCGCCCCTGAATGATGGTGCAGGAAGGCACGTGCAGCAGAGCAGACCCAGTATGGTTATGGTATAGCACATATTGATTTTTTTTCTAAAGGATTAATCGGCGTACCGGCAGACGCGAAATCCCACGTCCGGTCTTTTTTCACTGCTGTAATCCCGGAAAGCGGATCGCAGGGCGCTGATGCTCGCGTGCCTGAAGCTTGACCCTCTTATAAGGTGATGCGTTCCTTCCTGAAGGCCCGCGGGGTCCTGGTAGCGTTGGCCGGGGTTGTAAGAGTATATTGAATAATAGTCATGGCACCACTCGGCAACATTGCCGCCGAGATCGTAGATGCCGAGTGCGTTGGCAGCGAAGGTGGCGGGCGGAGCTGAAACAGGATAGCCGTCCTCATAGTTGTCAAAGTACCCGGGAAGCAGATCCCGGGCGGAGAGGTCGGCAATGTTAACGGTTCGTGTCGGGGGCGGAAAGCCGCTGCCCCAGGGATAGAGTGAGTCAGCCGTCTTTCCGGTCACGCGTGCACAGTATTCCCATTCCGCCTCTGTCGGCAGCCGGTAGCCGCTTGCCAGGGGTCCCCCGGCAATCAACCTGCCTCCCCGGAGGCTATACACCGGCGGGAGCTTTTCCTTCCCGCTTAACCAGTTGCAGTATGAGGCGGCCTCCTCCCAGGTAATATTGACAACCGGCTGCGCGTCCTGATTGAGGCTGTGGTCTTGAAGAGAGCCGGAATCATGGCCGGGGAGAAATGCCCGGAATTCAGCGTTGCTCACTTCCTTGAGGCCCATGTAAAATGGCCGGGTGAAAACGATTTCTCGGAGCGTTTCGTTGGATCTGCGTCCCTGTTCCTGCCGCGAAGAACCCATGGTAAAGGAGGAAAGCCGGACCAGGAGCAGGGGGTATCCGTTCGCAGCTCTGATGCTCGCTGCTGAACCCGCTGCCGCCGGGGCCGGGATTTTTTTGAGGAGGGTTACGTTTATTTCCTTTGCAACGCCGGGCTGCGGCGTTATCTCTGTTTGATACGTCTCGTAACCTTCTTTTACTATTTTGAGCTTCTGTGGCGCGGATGGGAGGATCAGGCTCGGAGGCACAGGGCCTTGAGGCATGGCATTAATGTAAAGCTCTGCGTTCTCAGGTGTTACGCTGAAGTGGATGGTCCCGGTGGCGGGTTTCAGCTCCAGGCTGAGTTCCCGGACCTCTTCGCTGGCCACACGCACCTTTTCTTCAATATTTTCGTAGCCCGCCTTGGAGATGTGAAGCGCGTGATCAGCCTCCGGCGAAAGCGGAATGCTTGCGGGCGTGCGTCCGAAGAAGGTTTTATCAACTGTCACAATGGCCCCCGGAGGGTTCGTCCGCACTTGTATGGTGCCGTCGGCAGGAAGCAGCGTGACCGTATCCAGCACCTCCTGCTGACCTTCCTTTAACTCAAGGCGGTCCTGCCAGCTTTTGTAATGGGGGGCGCGTATCTCCAAGCCATAGGTTCCTGCGCCGAGCTTGAGCTGCAAGGGGGTTTTTCCCCGTACTGTTCCATCGATGGCAACGTCCGCGCCTGATGGAATGGAATCAACGGTGATACCGCCCGATGCTGATACCAGCGCCGCGTTTAGTGTCTGCAAGGTGCCCATGCCTTCTACCTCCAGGGAGGTTTTGAAGTCCTGGTACTGGTCTGCCCTGATGAGCACTTCCCTGGGACCGGCCTTGACCTCGATGACGGCAAGGGGAGTGACACCGGCCTTTTGACCGTCGATAGAGACCTCGGCCCCTGCAACGGTTTCAGCGGGCCGCTCCTGCGGATAAGCGGTTACGGTTAAGCGGCCGGGAAGCTTTTCCATGACGGCGACCAGTTTCTGGTTTGACTCCCCGGTGACAAGCAACGGCAGCTCCAGCGCTTTGTGCCCGGATTTAAAGGCGTGCACACGATAGTTTCCGGGGCGCAGGAGGTAGCTGCTGCCAATGTGGATGCTGAAGAGCGACCCCTTGACGGAGACCCGATCGGGGTCGGGATGTATTTGTATTGATACCTGACGGGCGGTAAAGACAAACAGGATCGCGTAGAGGAAAAAGAAAAGGAAGCATGCAAGAAGCGCAATGAACAGCCATCGTCCGCGGGATAGGCCACCGTGCGGACGACGGGAGTCGACCGGTTTGAATGGTATGGGTTCAATGATTTGTTGCGCCGGAGGCTCTGCAGACATTTTCATATTTTTTCAGTGCAGCTGACGGTTATGCGCAGCGACGCGCTGCCGGCCTTGACCGAGAGGCTGCGGCGCACATCCTTGTATCCGGATCGGGCCCCCGTGACCGTATAGGTTCCCGGGCGGAGGGCCAGTTCCTTGCTTTGGAAGCGGCCCAGCTTGCCCACCTTGTAAACGGCCACTTCGGTTTCCCCGTCCGATTCGATAATCACCGGGACAGTGGTGCGGGCGGCGGCAACAAGCTCATCCAGTTCCTGTATAAGACTGCTCAAGCGGGGACCTCTCGGCTCCATCTGCCGCGCCTCACCAAGCAACGCCCTTGCCCTGTTCAGGGATCCGTCGGTTTCCAGCTGGCCTGGCTGGGCCAGGTAGCTTTTGATGCTTTCTTCCATTTCCTTACGCTTGAGCGCCCGTTCTTTGCCCTGCAGGGCAAACTGAATGGAGCCATCCAGGGAAAGAGCGCTTTGATAGGCTGCAAGCGCCTCATTCCAGTCCTCGGAGCGCTCGGCAGCAGCCGCCTCATTTTGCAGCCCAGCGATGCGGGCCCTTTTCAGGGCCGAATCCGCCTGAGCGAGAGCGTCATTGACCTCGGGGGAATCGGGCTTAATCGATCGCGCCTTGAGGAGCAGCTGCCGGGCGCGGCCGTAGTCGTGCGCGTGCAGCGCGGTTATTCCCCCTGACATCAATTCATCAAATTGCCGGGAAGCTATCAGGCCGGTCACGCGTGCCAGGCCGGCCCGGGCCTCTTCCGATTCAGGGTCCAGCCAAACGGCCTCCTGGTAGTCATCACGGGCGGAAGAAAGGCTGTTGCCTTCTTCATGCCGCGCGGCGGATTGCAGCAGCTCCAAGACCTTCCCGCAGTTTTTGGCGCGATCGAGATTGCGCAGGGCCACAGGGTGCGCAGGTTCTATCATCAGGGCGAGTCTGAAGAGCCGTTCAGCCTTCTTGCCGTCGCCTTCCTTGAGCGCGCGCCGGCCTTGCTCAAGGATGTCACTGAGCGCATCCACCATACCTGCTTTCAGGCTGAGCGCGACAGCGGAGGCCTGAGTGTAGCCCTCTGCGGCGGCTGCAAACTCTTCCCGCATGAGCGCGGCATCGGCAGCCTGAGCGAGCTGCAGCAGCCGCTGATAGCCCTCTCCGCCCCACTCTGCGACCCCCTTCTCATCAAGCTCTTTTTTTGCTTTCAAAAAATCAGCGAGCTTTTGTTCCGCCTCTTCCTTTTTGTTCTGCGCAGCCGACTGCGCCTGCGCTGCCGGAGGTTGTGTTGTGACAGGAACGATTGACGGCACCGCTTCAGGAGTCACTTCCGACGCCTGCTTTTGATTTCGCGCTGCTTCAGGTGGCAGGGGGTTCCTTGACAGGTAGCTGAACAGCCAGAGACCTCCCGCAGTGAGGATTACCAGAGCCCCAACCAGCGTGGTGTAATACCGGAATGATTGTTTCCTGCCGTCAGCGTGACCGGCCCCTTCTTCTCTCGCGGTCACCTTGAGCGGGGTTATGATTTTGTCACGCGGGTCTGTAGGTGTGGTGCCCGTTTGGTCGTGCATGTGTTTTTCCGGTGGAAGACAAGATCTGCCCATTACTGTGGTTGTACCTCAATTGATTCGCCTCCTGCTGGGAACCCCGTCTCGGCATAGTATATTTCCCGCAAGAGCTCCCGCCAGCGCTTGTATTGCTGTTCCGCCGATCCAGTCAGCTCATACTTCTTTCCTTCAAATTCCATCACCACCGGCTTCATTTCGCTTCCGAATGATTCACCCAGCTCTGCCAGCGTTTCATAATGCATTTGGGCCTGCTTGGAGATATTGACGCCGCTTAAAAATACCTGGCCGCCGATGATAACCATCGTTGCGGTCAGGGCGCCGGAATCATGCACATCGCCCACTTCGCCCAGGATGGCCAGCGCTATCAGCAGCGCGCCCGCGGCCTCCCGGAGGAGGGCGGAGCGTCGCTGCTTTTCCAGGGCAAGGCGCTCTGTCAGGTTTGAGGAGCGCCAGCCTTCGTAGGGTGACCACATTTCATTGTAGAAACCTTCGTAATGCTCGTTGATGACGTCCTCAAACATGTATTGACGTTCGCGAATCTGCAGGATGCGGGCCATCATGGTATCATTGTCGGCCGGAAGCCGCTTTAGGGTAAACCGGCCATTGTTTTCCTGCAGATAGTCCCCGAAGGCATGGGGTGCGAAATCACCCGCGAAGCGGAGGTTTGAAACGGTGCGCAGCGTCTGTATCTCATCGGGGCGCAACTCCTGAAGAAAGCGGGACATGTCATTGGAGATGGCGTTGTAGAGACCCTGAAACGCGTCCTTTTCTCCGGGGGTGGTGCCCAGGTAGTCGCTGCCGGTGGCCGAGGCCCCGTACTCCTTCTCCTGCCACACCCTGCCGGTGGCGTCGCTGACGGTCACCTTGACGGCAAGGTTCTCGCCGTTCGATTCAAGTATCTCACCCCGCACCATGACTTCCGCCGCATCGGATATCACCGGGGTGACCCGGACCATGCCCCAGTAACCGCTCCCCTCCAGGGTGTTTTTCAGGTGGTAGGGAATAAAATGGTTCTCAGCCTTTCTCACCTCGGGATTGGTGCCTTCTTTTCGGGCTCTTTTTTCGGTGATCTCGTCACTCGTAAAGATGGCGATATCCACGTCCAGCAACTCGGATTCGGGGATGGTCTGCTTCGCCTGCACCATTTTGGTTTGTGCGGTCTGGCGCGCCCCGTCGAGAGTCGAGCAGGCGGCAATGGAACAGAGGCAGATGCAGATTAAACAATGATGAATGCGCATGGTTGTGATTATGGTGAAAACGTGAAGGGTGCTTGCTATCGTATTTATAAGCAATCGCAGTTTATAAATACGCCCTGAATTGTGTTACTGGCGAGTGGATTTCTTGTAATCTTCGTATTCCTTCCAGAGCTTTTTTTTGAGCTCCGGATCAGTCTCTTTTTCCGCGGCTTCACGGAGCTGGCGGGCCACGATGTCGTCATCCTGGTCGCTTCCGGACGGCCGCTTCGCCTGTTGCCCTGAAGCTGAACCGCCTGCCGATGATCCCCCTGCGACCGGCCCATCAGTGGTCGGCACGTTTTCATAGCTCCCGCCGCTTTCTCCTTCGCTTCCCTTCTGACCGCCTTTTTCGCCCCCTTCAGATGAAGCGGGCTCCCCGGATGTTCCGCCTGCTTCTTCGCCCTGTTCCCCGATTCTTTGTGCTGCCGAAGCGGCTTCCTGTGCCAGGGTACTCATCCTGCTTTCAGATTTCGAGCGGATCTCATCCATTTCTTTCAGCAGCATCTGGTCAAATTCAGAGAGTGATGCGCTGAGTTCCCGGTCCAGGGTACCGAGTTCGCCGGCCTCTTGCCCCGGCGCCGCTGCCGCGGGAGGGGCGCCTGCTGGTATGGCTGATTTTGAATCATTGCCTGCTTTTTCCATCTCCTGGTGCCTGGCGTACGCCTTTTCCATCTCCTCCGCGATTTTTTTCTTTTCAGCCACCATGGACTGCACGCGGCTGAGGTAGATCTCATAATCCTTGACCATTTCGGGAGTCGCCTTTCCTGACTCCTTCAGGGCCTTCAGTTCGGAGGTGATTCGCCTCTCGGTGGCCTGGCTGACGGAGAGGTCGGAGCGCGCCTGCTCAAGCTGACGCTCAATCTCGGTCTGAGGCGCCGGCTGCGCTGCCGGCACAATTTCAGCTTCACGGTGCTGTGCACAGGAGAACATCACAAGCATGAATGCCGAAAAGAGCCAGGAACAGAAGGCGGAAGAAGAAAAGCTTGCTTTATTGATTGGCATATGAACCTCTGTTGCTCATATGTGTGTGGTAAGCGGTATGCATTCTGTTTCGACGGAGACAACTGCGCCGCGAATAAGAAACAGTGTTTATTGGCGAAATTATACTTGACTGCCTTGGGGGTGTCAAGGTCCGAGCCGGAGGCAGGCCGATTCTTGTATTGATTATTTGCCGGCTTTATTTTATTATCCCCACGTGAAAGAGAATGAACAATGGAATCACGCGTAATTTAAGCGCTCAAAAGCTTTATGAAAAGGACTGGAAAGCGGGAAAAAATACTGCTGGGGAACGAGGCGATCGGTCGCGCCATTATCGATTGCGGCTGCTCCGTCGTGACCTCCTATCCCGGCACGCCGGCAACCGAGATTTTATCCGCTGTTGACCGGTTTGCCCAGGAAGGAAGACTGCCGGTCTATCGGGAGTGGTCGGTCAACGAAAAATCGGCGTTCGAGGTCGCGCTGACCAACAGCTACGCCGGCTGCCGGTCTGCCGTTGCCATGAAGCAGGTGGGGCTTAACGTCGCCTCCGACTCGCTGATGAGCGCGGCTTACACCGGCGTGATCGGGGGATTTCTGCTCGTCTCCGCCGATGACCCCGGGCCGCACAGCTCCCAGACCGAGCAGGACAGCCGCTTCATGGCCATGTTTGCCAAGATACCGGTGCTGGATCCATCGTCACCCCGGGAGGCATATGAGATGGTCCGGGTAGGGCTTGAGCTTTCCGAGCAATATTCACTGCCGGTGATGCTGCGGCCCACCACCATGGTCTGTCATGCCCGCCAGAATGTCATTTCGGGTACCTTGATCAGGCTGAAGCGGAAAGCGTCTTTCGTGAAAAATCCTTCCCGCCTGGCGGCAACGCCGAAGTTCAGATTTTCCCTCCATAAGGAACTCAATCGGAAGCTTGAAGCCATAGGCAGAAGCGCACAATACAAACCGGTTCTCATCAACAAACGTGCCGGGGCCGCCCGGCTTTGCATCATCTCCTCGGGGGCGGCGTATGCCTCCACCCTTGATATCCTGAGAGAGCTGGGGCTGCTTGACCGGATTGCGCTCTATAAGGCGGCAATGCCCTATCCCATTGCTCCCGCTTTTCTGGATCGGCTTGCCGGGAGCTTTAAGCAGATCCTGGTCATTGAAGAAACCTACCCGGTGATTGAGCTCCAGATCCCCGACCGTCGCAATGTCAGAGGGAAGCTGAACGGCCATGTGCCCAAAGAGGGTGAGCTTACGCCGGACATTTTGCATCCCATCATTGCCGGGTTTTCGGGCCGTCCTTTCAAGCGGGTGAAGGAACCGGCACCGGGCGGTCAGCGGCCGACGCTCTGTCCCGGATGCCCCCACCGGGCATCTTATTTTTCCATCAGGAAGGCGTTTCCCCGCGGAATCTATCCCGGGGATATCGGCTGCTATACCCTGGGCATTAATATCGGAGGGGTCGATACCTGTCTCTGCATGGGCGCCTCCATAAACCAGGCGGCGGGACTGTACCATTCTTTTGTCGCCAGCGGCGCTGAACTTCCCCCGATTGTTGCCACCATCGGCGACTCAACCTTCATTCATTCAGGCGGTGCGGGCCTTATCAATGCCGTTTACAACAAAGCCCGGTTTATCCTGGTCATCCTGGATAACAGCACTACCGCCATGACCGGCAATCAGCCGACCGCGGCCACCGGCATACGTGCCGACGGCTCGGCGGGCAACTGTGTCAGCCTTGAGAAATTGATTGAGGGGATGGGCATTGAGTTTCTCAAGGTGATTGACCCCTACGATGTTACGGGATTTATCTTGCTGCTGCACGATGCCCATGCCTTTACCCGTTCGGAAAGGGGCGGCATAGCGGTGATCATCGCCCGCCACCCCTGCATCATGAACTTAAGGGAGGGAAAACGATATACGGTGACTGTTACGGAAACGTGTACCGGCTGCCGGAGCTGCATTAAAAATTTTGAGTGTCCGGCTCTGGTTCCGGAAGGCAATGAGCGTGTTACCATAAACTATTTGCTCTGTGCCGGCTGCGGGGTGTGTGTGCATGCCTGCCCTGCGGGGGCAATTGAGGTCGCGGAATAGAGCATGGCGAGCAATAGAAACGGCATACAGGTTGTTATCTGCGGGCGGGGAGGGCAGGGCGTCCTGTTCCTTACCAGGGTCCTGGATGAAGCGGCAGTCGCCGATGGGAAGAATGTTATATCTTCAGAAACCCACGGTATGGCCATGCGGGGTGGATCGGTTGTCTCCCACATCAGGATCGGTTCCTTTGCCTCGCCCCTCATCAGGTCGGGGCAGGGCGACATTATCCTGGCGCTCTCCGACTCTGAAGTGGAAAGGAACATGCACCTCTTGAAAAAGACCGGGGGGCAGATGTACGTGAACTCCGCCGCGATTCGGGCGGGTTCAATAGATGCGACCGCGATAGCACATGAGCTGGGCGCGCTGGTCGTCAGCAACCTGGTGCTGCTCGGCTTTGCCTGCGCGCACAAGGAGTTTCCCTTCGTCTTCGCGGCAGTGAAGAAAGTGCTCAAGCGGATCAGCTCTCCCCGGGTCCTGGATAGCAATCTGAGGGCGTTGACTGCAGGATACAAGCGGGCAAAGTCCCAGCCATAGATATCGCAGCGAATAGTTAAGTAATGGAGGGCCATGCTCCGCAAAGAATCTTATAATTATTCTTAGGCAGTGGCACGGGATTTTTTTAAGCCACAACAATATAGTCTGCGACTTACGTTACGCCCCCCTCCTTCGTGTTGTGCCTCAACAGGCAGCTTACAGAGACTTCGACAAAGCCCAAGTCTCTGGGGTCTGGTATGATAAAATTCGCAAGGCACCTGCCGTTCTAAAGGCTTGAGCATTTTTGTTGTGGCTTAAAAAACCCCATGCCACTGCAATCAGCCCGGGGCCCTTGGCGGCTCAGTAGAGTGTGTCGGAGTTGTATCCACTGTTCATCGAACCCATCTCACCAGTGTGAGAGGATCCTCCATGTTTCAGCCCGAATTTGAGACGATGAAGCGATCGGATTTGGAGGCGCTGCAAAGGGAGCGGCTCAAGGCAACCCTCAGCCTGATTTATACCCGCAACCCGTTCTACGCGAAGCGTTTTGGCGGCTTACGCGCCGGGGATATTTCCACGGTTGACGACATTGAGACATTCCCCTTCATGACCAAGGATGATCTGCGCGACGGGTATCCGCTCAAGTATGCGTGCGCGGACCATGCAGACCTGATGCGCATCCACATGAGCTCAGGCACCACGGGCACTCCCATCATCAACCCCTTTACCCGCAGGGACATCGAACAGTGGGCGAATGTCATGGCCCGGTGCTACGTGGCGGCGGGCGTCACCTCGCGGGACGTGGTGCAGATCACCCCTTCCTTCGGCCTGTTTAACGGCGGTTTCGGCTTCCATTACGGCGCCGAAAGGCTGGGAGCGATGATCGTGCCCTTCGGCGCCGGAAGAACGTTGTTGCAGCTCCGTTTCCTGCGGGATTTCGAGGTCAATTGTCTGACTGCTATCTCTTCTTACCCGTTGCGGCTGATAGAGGTTGCCGAGAAGGAACAATTTGATTTTCATGCATTGCCGCTGCGCGCGGGCATCTTCGGTGCCGAGGTGTGGAGCGATGAGATGCGCTTGAGAATCGAAGAAAAGATGGGGATTGAAACCTTTGACATAATCGGGATGACCGAAACCGGAGGCGTGGGGCTTGGCATCGACTGCACGGCCCACAGCGGCATTCATGTATGGGAGGACGATTACCTAGTCGAAATCATCAACCCCGGGACGGGAGAAGTTATCCCGGACGGCAGGGAAGGGGAAATGGTGGTGACCACGCTGAACCGGGAAGGGCTTCCCCTGATCCGTTACCGCACCCGGGACATTACCTCCATCATCAGCAGGGAACCCTGTGCCTGCGGCAGGACATCGCTTCGCGTAAGCCGGCTCAAGGGACGAAATGATGACATGCTCAAGATTAAAGGGGTTAACTTCTACCCCCTGCAGCTTGAAAGCATCCTGATGCAACGGGATGAAGTCGGCAATCATTATCAGATCGTGCTTGAAAAGATTAGGGGGCGGGACACCATTACGGTGATGGCCGAAACCAGTGGACCGGTAAGCGCGGATCTCTCGGAGGAAATCTCCACCGAAATCTACGACCTGCTGGGTTTTCACGTTGACCGGCTTGACTTTCTCCCCGAGGGAACCATTCCCCGCGTGCCCGGCAAGGCAGTCCGGGTGGTGGATAAAAGGACTGAGGGATGACAACCCGTGCCTGATCTGCGGCAGGACTTCACAAAGTGAATCAAATCTGTGCTGGCCCACAGAATTTTGAGAGAAGTGCTCCTGGTGAGCAAGGCTGAATAACTTTTTCTAAAGGAGGATTGCATGAGGAAAACATTTCTTGCCACGTTCGTTTTATGCTTAAGTCTGATTTTAATCATGCAGACGGCTCTGCCCATGAAGGCCGAAGCAGGGCCGATTAAAAGTATCGTACTGTATATTCCTAATCGTGTGTTCGATGTTCTTGATATTATCCGCTTGCGACTGCGGGTGGGGCCGGGTATTTCGGCCGGTGTGCATGCGACAAAGGCGGCAAGTCTCTTTTTGGGTACCCATGCTACAGTTTGGGCGGGACTGCACGGGCCACGCGGAAAAGCCACCTTTCCCTGGATTGTTGGAGTTGAAAGCCGTTCAGGTGTACAGGTCGGTCCTATCGATCCGTCGGCAACCGGATGCTACTACGATCCTCTCGAAATCGGTCTTGAACTGCAGCCCTTGCTTATCGGTCCTAACTTTGGCATCGGGCTGTTTGAAATTGTCGATTTTGTAACAGGTCTCGTATTTATTGACCTCCAGGATGATGACTTCTGAAAAACACATACGGCAATTTGATGAAATGAGAATATTTCTGAGGGTGAACAGGACGGAAGTGACAGGGGTTTACTGCAGGTGAGGCTGCATGGTAATGAGATCCGGCAAGATTACAGAAGGAGAATGCTGTATGAAGAAAATGCTCATTGTCGCCAGTCTCATGTTCTGGTGTGTCACCTCGCCGCTTCTCTCGGCATCTGCTCCCGGACAAGGGCCTGATGCTTCCCAATCCGAGCCGGATGCTACGGAAGACATGCGTAAGCTGGCTCTTTCCAACAAACCTTGGACGGGTGATTTTGATCGGATGCTCGAGCGTCGCATTATCCGGGTGTTGGCTCCCTATAGTCGATCCCTTTACTTTAATGACAAAGGACATGAACGCGGAATAACCGCTGAAACGGTGCGCGACTTCGAGCGCTGGATTAACAAGAAATATGCGAAGACGCTCGGCAAACGCCCGGTCACCGTCTATATCATACCCACCACCCGGGATAAGCTGCTCCCCGAGCTTGTCAGCGGGTTGGGAGACGCTGCCATTGGAAACCTCACGGTCACCGAGGAAAGGCTGAAAGTCGCCGATTTTGTTTCCCCGGAAGGTGTGCGCATCATGAAGGAGCTGGTCGTCACGGGACCTCAGTCCCCGTCTATTGCATCAGTTGATGATCTTTCCGGCACGACGGTCCACGTTCGCCAGGCATCGAGCTATTTTCAAAGCCTGGAAGCACTCAACGAGCGGTTTGAGAAAGAAGGGAAGTCACCCGTGAAGCTGGTGCTGGTACCGGACGCGCTGGAGGACGAAGACATGATGGAGATGCTTAATGCCGGCCTTTTATCGCTCATTGTGGTGGATGACTGGAAGGCAAAAATGTGGGCGCAGATTCTGCCCAAGATAAAGGTTAACGAACAGGCTGCCGTGCGTGAGGGCGGACGGGTTGGTACCGCTATCCGGAAAGGAAGTCCGAAACTGGAGGCGGAGATGCTCGATTATTACAAAAATCACATCAAGAAGCAGGGTCTTGATGCGTACCGCATGAAGAAATATATGTCGCGTATCAAGCAGATCAAGAACCCCACCGGCACCGGGGAGTGGCAGCGCTTCGAGCAGACCCTCCTTCTCTTTCAAAGGTACGGGGAGAAATACAACTTTGACCCGCTCATGCTTGCCGCGCAAGGCTACCAGGAGTCCAGACTCAACCAGGATGCGAAGAGCCCCGTGGGTGCCGTCGGGATCATGCAGCTTATGCCGGCCACCGGTCAGGAATTGAAGGTGGGCGACATCAGGATCATCGAGCCCAATATTCATGCCGGCACAAAGTACATGGATCAGCTCATGACACGGTACTTCTCCGATGCGAACTTTACCGAGAACAATCGTACCCTGTTCGCTTTTGCAAGCTACAATTGCGGCCCGGGAAATATGTCAAAAATGAGGAAAGAGGCCGAGAAGAGGGGTCTCGACCCGGACAAATGGTTCAACAACGTGGAAGTCATAACCGCGGAGAAAATAGGCATGGAGACCACGACGTATGTGCGGAACATTTACAAGTACTACGCGGCGTACAAGTTGCAGCTTGAGGTACAGGAGGCGGCAGGCAAGGCACGTGAACAGGTCATACCGGTAAAGAACTAGAGTCTTCGGAATCTGATTACAAAAAAGGAAGGATACGAGAATGAAACATTTTTCAGCATGCCGTTTGGTCCTGGTTATTGCAACTTTAGTTGTCTCCGCCTGTTCCCTGGGGCCCAGTGACGAGACGCTGACCAAGTCGATTGAGTCGAAGTTTTATGCCGAACCGCAATTGAAGGCCGCTTCGATTCAGATTGCGGTGGCCAAGGGGGAGGCGACCTTGTCAGGTGAGGTATCAAGTGAAGCCATTCGCCAGAAGGCACTTGAAACCGCGCGCGTGACTGAGGGGATCAGGAAGGTCAATGACCTGATGAAGGTCATGATCACCATCCCAGCGGGGACCGAGGTGCAGGTCACCATGATCGACTCAATCAATTCCAAGTCAAGCCAGGTCGGCTCCCTGTTTCGCTCCTCGCTGCATCTGCCTATTACGTCGGGTGATCAGGTCATTATACCTGGTGGGACAGACGTATATGTAAAACTGGTTCATGCCAAGTCGGCAGGGAGCATCAAGGGGTCGAGCGAACTGGAAGTTATCTTGGACCATCTGGTGACGCAGGGTGATTCAATTCCTTTGGACAGCAGCACGGTGAGACAGAAGGGGGCATCCCGCGGTAAGCAGACTGCAAAAAGAAGCGCGATTGTAGGTGGGGCGGGCGCAATCCTTGGGGGCATTATCGGAGGAGGAAAGGGGGCGGCGATCGGAGCGAGCGTTGGAGCAGGTGGAACCCTGGCATATCAGGCACTGACCAAAGGTCCGGAGATCAGGATACCCGCTCAAACCAGGCTGGATTTCACCCTTGCCGAGTCATTTCAAGTTCCTCAGCCTCAGGAAGCAAAAGCACCCCCCGTTCCCTAACAGGCTGTTGAAAAATACCCATCTGCTGCGTTACGCTCATCCCTCGTCATTGCAACGTACTTGCATGTACGCCTCATTCCTCAGGATTTCGCGTGCCTTGCATCTGGATGTTTTTGAACAGCCTGGTAAAAGCTACTTTTTCAAAAACCTGCTAATTTATTTATGGGACAGGTACGGCCTCGATGATGTTCGAGGCAGTGCGGGTCGGCACGATGCGGGTCAGTCTGAATCCTGCCTGTTCCAGAAGCTCCCGATATTCCGCTTCGGTTCGTTCCCATCCCCCGAAACAGACCAGCATTTCCAGGTCGAGCCACTTGCTGAACGAGGGTGCGTTGCCGGGAGGAATGACCGCCTCCACCAGCAGGAGCGTCGCGTTCACCTCCATGGCGCGGCGGCAGTTCCTGAGGATAACCAGGCTGCGTTCAGCGTCCCAGTCATGAATGATCGATGAGAGGATGTATGCGTCGCCGCCGGGCGGAACCGACGTGAAAAAATCCCCGGCAATGCAATCACAGCGGTGCGAAAGCCCGGCGTCTTCCAAAATCTTGCGTGACGCTGCGATGACGTTCGGCATATCAAAGAGGATGCCGCGGGTAGCCGGGCTGCAGCGCAGGATCGCAGCCATCAGCGCCCCGTGTCCCCCGCCGATATCTACAACCGCAGTAAACCGGGTGAAGTCGTAAGCCTCCACTGCTGCCATACTGCTCAACGTTGCATACCCGGTCATGGCTTTGTTGAATACGGCGCCAATCTCGGGATTGTGCTCAAAGTAGGTGAAGGGTTCCTCCCCATGCACGTGCTGAAACGCGGTCTTTCCTGTCTTGATGCTGTGCAGGACCTGTCCCCAGGCGTTCCAGTCCACCATGTTCCACAGGGCCAGTGCGTTCACCGATCCGGCATTGCCTGTCCGCAAGAGCTCTGCCATTGGTGTGAGCCCGAAGCGCAGGGGCTCGACCTCGGTAAAGATGCCGACGCTCGCCAGGGTACGCAAAAGACGGTAAAGGGCTCCCGGGTGAACGTCCGCGTCCTGTGCCAGCTCATCAGCGCTTTTCGGTCCATGGGAAAGGTGGTCGGCAATGCGAAGCTGCGCCGCCACATAAATCGCCTGGGATATCCAGTAGCCTCTCATGAGGTAATGCAGCATGATAGGAGGCGGAACATGCTGTAATCCGTATCCGAATTGCTGTAGCAGACCGCGCAGCGCATCATTAACAGATCTGTCATCCGGGCATGCCCCGGCAACATCAGGTTCAAGGATTACAGTCTTCGACACGCTGTTTGCACATGCCGGATTATTATGATGTATTGCCGGCGGGGCATAATCTGAACAGCCGCACTCGGGCTGCGGTACATGAACAGATTTACGACCAACCTTCTTCATTGGTGTCCCTTTCGTGCTGAGTTGTTACCCTGCGGAGTGTTGTATACTGGAAAACAGGGTCTTAAAAGCACCATGGTGCGGTTTGCATAGAGAAGGGGCGATTATAGGAATACTGCCTGGGTGTGTCAAGGCAATAGTTTATAGTTAAATTGTTGACATATAAACCATTTCATACTATAAGGACCCTATTTTAAACGATTTCCTGGCGACGCAGAGATGATGCCGTGGAAGAGGGGGATATGTAATGTGGGATCTGCGATATGAGATGTGGGATATGAGATCTGTGATATGCGATTTGCGACCTGCAATAGGGGATGACATCTAACGTCAGAATGCCCAACGCGGAATGTGATTTTGGAGGGGAATCCAACAGCAATAATGGCCCGTTTTCATCTCACATCGCATACTCCGGTGCACACATCGCAGATCACAGCTTTTATAAGAACCACTGACAACAAGGAGAAGAGATGATGAGAGTACTTTTTTTACAGCCCCCACTGGGATCATGGGTGTACTGGGGCAATCATAAGCCAATTAATGTGAGCCACGCCCAGATGACCGCCTGCGTCCGGGAATGGGTGCCGGACGCGGATGTGCGGGTGCTTGATTGCCGCGCCTTAAGCCTGGATATTCAGCAAATGCTCAAGGCCATCGAGGAAATAAACCCGGATTTGATCTACATGGGCGATGCCTACCAGATGACCGAGACCATCGCCATCGTGCCGCACTATCAAAACGCGGCGAAGTTTATCAAAAAGGCGCGTCCCCACACGCCCATTTGCGTGGGAGGGTTTTATATCGCGGCAAACTATCAAAGTGTTGCCGAAGAGACACCCGAGTTTGATTTTCTGATCGCCGGAGAGCCGGAGATGACCTTTACCGAGCTGTGCCAGGAGCTCAGTAAACCAAAACCAGATCTAGCCTCGGTTAAGGGATTGCTCTACCGCCCGAATGGAACGATGCAGCTGAATGAATACCGTCCCCTGATGAAGAATCTGGATGACCTTCCCATGCCGGCATATGATCTCTTCCCCATGGATAAATACCAGGGATGGAGCACGCTCAAACACTATCAGGAGATCTTTACCTCCCGGGGATGTCCATTCGGATGCGGTTTCTGCATCGACTGGGTTACCATGGATCCGAGGGGAAACAGGGACTGGCAGCGGTACCGGATCAAGTCAGCCGAGCGGGTGGTGGACGAACTGGAGCTCCTGGAAAAAAAGTACGGGGTACAGTGCGTCCATATCTATGATCTCAACTTTAATCCCAGGAGAAGCCGGGTTGAAGAATTCCTCAAGGAAATGCAGAAGCGCAAGCTGGGCATCAAATACTGCTTCCTGGGCAATGCCCATTCATTTGTGCGGGACAGGGACCTGCTCGAGGACCTGCATGCAACCGGCTTTATTTCCGGCGTGTTCGGCCTGGAAGTTGCGGATGAGGACGAGTTGAAAAGAATGAACAAGGGCATAACGGTTGATGAGGTGCGGGAGGTTGCGGCGCAGTTCAGGAAATTCGGAATTGCATCGGTAATTACCTGGATGATTGGTTTCCCCGATGATGATGAACGGACAATAAAGCACCGTTTGCAGGTATTGGATGAGATCGACCCTGATGTTTCGTCACTTCAGATGCTGCTGCCGGTACCCGGAATGCCCATGTATGAGGAATTGAAGCACTACATCGAGGTACATGACCTGAAAAAATGGGATTTTCACCAGCCGGTGGTTCGCACCAAGCATCTGACCAGGGAGCAGCTCGGAGCGTTGGCTGTCTGGGCGAATCAGGAATTCTACGGCAAGAAAAACCGCGTGGAGCGGGTCCTTGCAAGCCCGGTATTGCATCCGTTCAGCAAGGCCATTTTTCAAAGCTACATGGCAGGTATGGAAGAATATGCGCAGAAGGCCAGCGGCAAACAGGTGGCCTAAACCGTTTTGGGGACTCCACGTGACCCGGGGGGGTGGACAGGTTCCTGAACGGCACACGATAACACACCTGAGGGGGCTCTGTGCCAGGAATTATGTAGAGACGGAGATCGCTTTGAAACGGCCGCCGCAGGCGGGGAAAGAATGACCTAGCGATGTGAAAAAGCAGTCGAAAACCTGCTGTGGAATTTAATGGAAAAGACGATAGCCATTACAATGTTCTTCTGTGTGGCTATCGTCTTTCTTTTGCAGTTTGCGAAAATATCTTTAATCCCACGTGAGGTTTATGGTAGCTGTTAATAAAATACCTCCCTCAATCTACGCATGTTTGAGAGGCTAAGTTACATATGCAGGATCTCACATTTGTGGTAGTAACATGCCTCACTTTATCCAGCCCTGTTGCTGAAACCTAAGCTTAAGTGGGTCGGCTATTTCCTTGGCAGTCTGTTTGACTCGGCCCTCAATTTTACTGCTGCCGCTTTTTTCCCCATACAATTTCATCCCGCCGCTGACGATGAGACCCAGCGGGTTGCCACTTGCAATGGCAGCGGCTAGTGGCGCAGCCACACCCGGGGTTTTACCTTCGTCTGCATCCACCTTGCCGGAACCCAGTTTGCTCAGGCCCCGGTCCGTCATCTGATAGCCTTCGACCGCTGCCTGCAAGTCAGAGGCCCCGGAACCAAATCCGACTACGAATCGTTTGTCGGTGCTGCCCTCCTTTAGGGAGAGGAGATAGCCACGGATAACAATGTCATTGATGTGCGGCTTCGTTTGAGCCGAGGCCCGCTCTCCTGGCAGTTCCATGCCGCGGATGTGCTCGACCAGTTGACCCGCAATTTCAGCACCTGCCTTTCGCCCAGCCTCGATCTGATCGGCGGTTTGGGGCGTAGGGTTTTCTTCATGCCGGTCGGCGAGGGAGGAGTCAGCTGGAATATCGGCAGGAGTGGCTATGAAGTCGTACACCAGGATGTGATCGGGACGGGGGAGTTTTTCATGTACCAGCATCTGGCGGTCGGTACTTTGGTTGAGGTACACCCCATTGACAGATAAATAGTGGCTAAAGCAACAAATATCAGTTTGCATGATTTTTTCATAACTTTTCATTTCAACTTGTCTGTTACTGTTAAGTGATCGACTACACAGTTCCTCACCACAAACTGTTTTCCATGCTACGAACGGGATACTCACTACCCCTGGCCGCATTCCGCCACATTCTTTTCAAAAGAGAACGAACGCTATCCCCACCGCAACCGACAGCAGGATGAAGTACGCGAGGGGTAAAATCCTGCGGCAACGGTGGTCAATCAGATCCGCTCGCTTAATGTTTCCCTCTTTCTCCAAACCGCCGATAATCAAGTTGATCACGGTGGTTGCACACATGATCAAGAAACTTATATTGATGAAGCCGTGAATTAAGGTTAGGTAAGAAATCTGGGGAAGGTGATCGCCCACCACCATCTGGTAGGCAACAGCCGTGAGTATCCCGATAAAGGAAATACTGACGCGGTCTCCCAATGATGATCGATCTATCCAAAACACAGACCAGGAGAGCACAACAATCAATAGCAGCGGAATAACAACCAGTCGCAGCAGGAAAAAGGACTTTCGTTGCACATCCATGGTCAAAACGAAAGAAGAGGAAGCACCTTGACTCCCGGCATACGTCACCGTGCGCTCGCGGATTGAGGCGTTACAGTTGGTGAGAGTCCATTGCGGTATCTGGATTCTCTGGCTGTCTGTGAGGGGTGAAATCGTTTCCGCCTCGAATTGGACTGTACTCGTGTCGAAGCCGAGGACTTCAAATACCGCCTCTAATCGTTGACTATCGAACGGACATCGCCTCAGATTGAGATCCACTGTAGCAACCGCGTTGACGGTCTCGAGCAACATGCTGGTACCGTCCGGCTTTACACGCAGCAGCACAGAATGCTGCTCATAAAGGCCAGACTCGTTCACGAGCACTACCTGAGGATACCAGGCAGGTGACAATTCATGAGACTGAAAATCGCCCTGATAAATCTTTTCTTCGGTTTGTGCTTCTTTAGGATCAAAAGCCTGCCGCTTGTCTTGCCATGTGAGGGTAAGGACGCCGGTAAATTCGAAAGTCCCCGCCTCTTCATTGATCTCATTAATATTCTGCAAATGAAAAGCAACTCCAACCACGACAGGGCCGCCCTTCCTCGGTGGACCGAGCAGATCGGCCCCGCTTGCTCCGGAATAGGGAAATTTTGGGCTCCGACGTTCATCCTGCTGTGCTGCCACAGGAGTAAAAGAAGCTTGCGCAAAAACTGATGCCGTTATTGTGACGATAAGTACGGCCAGCAGCGCAGTGAACGATATGCATTTGTTCATTTTCATGTCCTGCATCTCTCTCTACTGATTTCTATTTAGTTCAGTGCAAAAGAAACATTTATCCGCGGTGTTAAATGATGCATATGGCAATCCCATACCTTCCCCTTATCACTTTTCATGTCATTCTTAAAGAACATTTTGTGTTTGCCCTGCTTTGATGCTTTCTCTTCTTTCTCGCAATATTATCGCTGCCGTGGTAGTGGGAATCTGGTTTGGTGAGCTATTTTAAAAGAACTGAGTAGCAGAACTGGATAACAAAAGTGATGCAATGATCTCCAAAATATTTAACTTCCCTATATCGTTGCTCCTTTTTAACCACTGTTAAGGGGGGACGCTCTTAAATAAGTAAATTGACAATATGTCAATGAAATAAGAGTTTGCTCATGCACGATTCGCCACGCTTGATGCTCTGGGTGTTATTCATCAGGTGACGACTCGGGGGATAGAAGATCGAAAGATATTCAAAGACACGCAGGAGCGGGAAGATTTCGCGGAGTCTGCTGTTCTATTGGCTGTAAGAGAGTTGGGTATGTCGCTGGCAGATTTATCGCAGGGTGGAAATGAGCATTCCCGGTCCAGGGTATGCCATAGAGCGGGGGGAAAATAATTACCCAGAATTACCACTATCGGCTGATACACTAAAAATTATTTATTTTTTTAAGAGCGTCCCCCTTTTTTGTATGGTGGACAAACGGAAAATGCAAAGCGTGGCACGGCTGGTGAAGGACGCGCAGTACCTGTGCCTGATCTGCGGCAGGGCTTCACAAGGTGAGGAAAATCTCTGCTGGCCCACAGAATTCTAATTGCAGCATTTTCTAATTAACATTCTCTTCCTTCCCCTGGGGTAAAACGGGCTGTATAATTTTTACCGGGAGCTTGAGAATGTTTTTTGCAATGCCTTGCAGTCCTTTACCGATCTCTAAGGGCGATGCAATGCCCAGTTTATGGTCCGCAATGGTCCCGGTGACTTTAATCGGCATCCCTACCAACGTGTTGCCGAAAACAACCCCCACCACCGGAATGCTCATCAGCAGGCGATCATACACCTGCAATGGTGTCGCCAGCATGGTAAATGCGATTTCGTTCGTGTCCAGATTCACCGATCCCTGCCAGGCAATGGTTAAGGTGTTGCTGTCGAGTATGCCTTCACGTACGAAGAGGGTGTTCCCTTTGACCTCTGCTTTGATGTCCAGGGAGTTGTAAGCAAATCCTTTTCGGGCAATATCCATTTTCCAGATTGAAAGAAGGTTCCTGACGCTTAAAAAGTAGAGGATGTCGGTCAGCAGGTTCGACCGGTAGATACGACCTTTGCGGGCGGATACTGAAAGGCTGCCTTTGAGGTTACTGAGCAGATCAGAGGCCGGTCCCTCTGCGGCAAGGTCGCTCGTCATGCTAAGCGTTCCGGTCAGTAGGGCTGCCTCTTCTCCCGTGAGACAATTTATCACCTGCTTTACCGATGCCTTCTGTGCTGTGGGGTGTGCCGCAAGGGAAATCTGTTCCGGGGTCAGAACCAGCGATCCGGGGGTTCCTACTTCACACAGCATGGTGTCCGTCCCTGTTGAAAAGGTTATCTTATTATCCCTGAATGCCATATCCGCATGAAAGGGGCGCCAGGTGAACGGGGCAAGGCTCAGGGACTGTGCAGTAAATGCTGCCCGCCCACGCAAGGGAATCTCCCAAAACTCATCTTCATCAGAGTCTCCAGTATCGTTATCATTAAAGATTGCTGTGAGCGCGTCGTCAAGATCAAGGCGTGCAGATGCAAGGTCCAGGTCAAGCACATAGCCTTCTTCGGCACAGGTGATGGTGCCCTGGACCGTAATGTCACTGGTGCCTATGGTGACCTCTGCATTATCAACAAGGAACGTATTTCCCGTGGCTGAAACGGAAGCTCTCTTGAGATTGAGCGGTAAATTTTCAAGGCCATACTGTACATCCTGCCATGCAAGCGTTCCCGCGGCGGTTGATTTCAGCGGATTGTGCTCCTCCACATGTGCAGTGAAATCTCCTTGCATCCACCCCTGCAGCAACCGGTTGTTTACCAACAGGCGGTCAAGCGTTTCCTTCCTGAGCATTCCCTTATAGGTGATATCCAGGCAATCTTCCATTACACCAAGACGAACTGTGCAGTCAGAGCTTGTGTCAGAAATGGTGAGCTTTTCAATCTCAAGGGCCTCCGGGTCAGTCCGCAGTTCGAGGGAGGCCTGCGCGCCCCCTGCAGAGGAGAAATCCCCGGTGAGATGTGTTGCGCCGTTTCGCACCCAGATTGCCTGAGACCGTGCAATGGAAAGCGGGGCACGGGGCATAAGATCGTCCGGAAAGTCCAGGTATGCAGCAGCTTTTCCCAGGGACTTCAGGCCTAGAGATCCACGCACATCAACTGTTGCCCGTTCGATGCCCTGCAGATAACCTTCGAGGATAACGGAGCTGTTAAGGGTGCTGTCAAGCAGGGAAATCCCGGCATCACGCAATGAAAAAGTTTTATGGTCAGCACCAAATACCCCCTGGCTCACTGCAACAGGACCCCCTACAATGCCTGCAGTAAGAAGCACATTGTTTACCGTGCCCTGCGTGTTGAACTTCCATGCTTTCGGATTACCAAGCGGCCCGGTGATGTCGAGAGTCTTTATGCCGACGGTACCGGTGCCCCGCGTGATATCCCGCATGAATTCTTGTGTTTCAGAAAAGGAATTGAGCACCTGCAGCAGTTCGTCAACCATAATGGCTGAATCTCTCGTGCGCACCTCGAACAGACGGTTTCCATTGAAATCAAATCGCGCCGAAATATTTTGTAACGCGGACCTGCCGAGCTTTCCTGCAAGACCTCTGAGTGTAAGGCTGTCGTTACCGTATATGCAGGTTCCCGCGCTCAGTGTGAGGAGGGAAGGAAATGAGCGGTAGCCTGCCTTCAGGTCAAGTGTGCTCAGATCGACCTCGGTAGTATATGAGCCTTCCTCTTCTCTTATGCTCAGCTTCCCACTGACAGTGCCCCGGGGTGTCTTGATAAGCGAAAGTTCCTCACGCAGTTCCTGATCGGGAATGAGTGGCGCCAGCCGGGAGAGCTGTGCAAGGTCAAAGCTGAACATGCTTTCCACCTGCAGAGGCTTGAAGTCGTTTAACAAATTAAGTTTTACCGTTCCGTCGTAAACCATCGATTCGTCGCAACGTGCCTGCAGGTGAGTTGCCTCAAGCAGACCGCCTTGTGCGCCTACCACACCGCTTGCCTCCCGCATATCAAGACCCGCTTCCGGTATAATAATTCTGCCTTTGGAAAACCGACCCTTAAGCGCGAAGTTTTTATTCTCGATAAGGTCTGTGTCCGGAAGTCCCCGTGCATCAAAGGAGATGTCGGTAATAATGCCGCCCTCTAGCCTGTCAGCGATATTCCTGATGAGGGGCTCTTTTTCAAAAAAGAAAAGCATAACATCTTCGCATGACAAGAGATCTATATTCTTCGCGTCTACGTCAAGGACGATTTCGCGGGAATTATTGTCAAAAGCATATGTACCCGATGCGTTAAGCTTTGGATAATCAAACTGAGCAGAAAAGGAAACAGATGTGCGCCGTGCGTCGGCTTCAAGAAGCACCTTGCGAAGCGAACCTTGAATAACCTGCTCTTTTTCTCCTTCTACCAGTGTCAGATATGAAATGGAACTTTCCAGACCGGTGCGTAAGGCCCCGGTTTTATCCATGGAGAATGTGCAGGTTGCGTCTATGGCAGTTTTACCCAGGGTGATAGTATCGGTCAAAAAGTATTCGGCCAGGGGGCGGGGATCGAGACCCGAAACAGATGCAACCCCTTCCATGCTCAGGTCATCCGGCCTGAGAGAAATCCGAAGCGACTGTTTTTTCCAGCAGTTGGAGTCAGCGGTAAGGTCAACGGATACCAGGTTGGAAGAGACGTCCATCTGGGCATGAACCCCGCTGAGTTGGAAGATAACATCACCGGCTGATTCTATTCGTACCGCGCCGCCTTCCACCCTGAACGAACCGGCGGGAAGTTTTTCCACCACAGGTGCAACGACTGATGTAACCTGTTTGTGCAAACCGGCAAGGGTCAAAGTGCCGATCCTGTCCGGGTCAGATGTTTCACTTTTCTGTAACGGGATGTTGACATCCGGAGCTTCGAGGCTGATGTGTGCAGGCCTTATATCGGCTGCAAGGAGGGGAAGCAAGGCGAGATAAACATCAGCACTTTTTATGGTGAGGGAAACGCCGTCGGGAAGAGCCAGAGTCATCCCGGACAAGACCACCCGGGGTCGGGGAAGCACCGAGAGTGACACCTGACTCACCTGTGCGTCTGCGTCAATCGCTTGGGAAATCTCCCGGGCAATGATGTGCCTGAGCGTTTTTTGCCCTACAAACAAAGGAGCCAGCAGCACAAGCACTATCAACACAACCAGAAGACCCGCACCGCAGTATGCTGAAACAATAAAAATCTTTCTGCGCATTATCTTGTGCAAACCGGGATCCATCAGTAATAAATAATATTCTATACAAGCACGATTTAAATATATTTGTCAATGACTTTACCTTTTTTTAGATTTTTTATTTGGAAAAGCTCGATTTTGAAGGGGGGAAGAGGTGAATAGACAACTTACAGATAGTTGTTTATCTCAGTGCGTTCGTTGGTATTCGCACTGCGCTTCACGGCGGAAGTTGTCATTCCAAGATACCGCGCTACGTCAGCTCCATAATACTTAAACTTCTTCACCGCTAGTTGACAGAAGATCCTCCGCGCTCTCAACGCTTTAGGTTTCCTTGTTGCAGCTCGCAACTCCTTTTCCTCCACACCTTCCCGTTTAATTATTTCCTTCATAAGTGCATCAAGATCACGCACGTGTAACGATAATCGAAAGAAACAAGGAGGGACGCTCTTAAATAAATAAATTAACAATACGGCAGGGAAATAAGAGTTGGCTCATGCCACGATTAACCCCGCTTGATGCTCTGGGTATTATTCATCAGGTGACGACTGGGGTATAGAAGATCGGAAGATATTCAAAGACACGCAGGATCAGGACGATTTCACTGAGTCTGCTGTGCTATTGGCTGTAAGAGAGGCGGGTATGCCGCTGGCGGATTTAGCGCGGGGTGGAAATGAGCATTCCCGGTCTGGGGTGTGCCATAGGGCGGGGGAAAACAATTACCCAGAATTACCAATATCAGCTGATACACTAAAATGTCATCAATATTCGTCCAGACATTATCGTTTTCCAAAATAGCAATAATCTTATCATCTGCTTCGTTGTCGTCAAGCATCGGCAAACCACCGATGACGTGGGCATTCAGAATAACTTCTGATCGGTTAATAGGCCGCTCGCTAATAACGCAAGATATAGTGCGCATGTCACATGAAACGAAATCGCCTCAGGCACAGGCTGCCTGAGGCGATTGTAACAATCTGGTATGTACCCTAGAACTTGCTTCCGGTCATACCGGGCAGCCGGTTTTTAAGAACTGAAATTTCATAATAACCAGGTCTGCCAGATCAACCTTACCGTCACCATTGCAGTCGGCGATACAGGGAGATGGCGGGCAGGTTTTTGCAAACTCACCCTTCATGATTACCAGATCATTGAGGTCAACTTTGCCGCTGCTATTTATGTCTGCGTAGCACTCACAGGCATCCCCGATGTCGTTAGTGTCAA
This sequence comes from uncultured delta proteobacterium, assembly GCA_963751515.1. Lineage (GTDB taxonomy): Bacteria > Desulfobacterota > WTBG01 > WTBG01 > WTBG01 > CAZWCD01. The sequence continues at coordinate 133,450 of CAVVUR010000008.1, read as the reverse complement.
AGTCCTCCTGATTCAGCTGGCAGGTCTCGCCTGTCCCGCACCCATTATTATCGGTGCAGGTGATGTTCCCGCCCATGACTACTCCGCTTACTGTTTTCACACAGGTGCCCAGGTATGCCCCATTGGGCTTGGCAGGGCAGTTGTCCAGTACATCCCTCACACCATCGGCATCGCTGAAGTCTTCACAGATGATGTCAGGGTAACCTCCCGCATCAGGATTACTGACCGCCTCGACAATTGATTCCACGGCCGCGTCGGTCAGGTTTGTTCGTGCGGCACTATTGCCCAGAGAAAGTAAGGTGCCGGTGACGATCACGGTGGTGGCATCGGGCGCGGGCGCACCTTTGTACACCGGCGGGTTGTGAATCTCGCAATCCGGGTCTTCCTTGCAGCCGGGGACACTTGGCCAGCCCGTCCGGTCAAACACCTTTACTGTGCAGTACTCACTGTCCAAATCACCCGCATTATAGAGCGACCCGTCTGCATCATTCTCGTCCCGCACATAGGCTGTCTGGCCCTGTATGCGCCCTCGGATGTTATTCCCCAGTACCGCCCGTCCCTGGTTGAGGGTATCGGTTGAATCCCCGGTCCATGAAACGGGTATCACGATAATGTAGTCAAAATTGTTCGTACCATTATCAACCGTCTGACCCAGTTCGTTGACATAGGTTCCGTTGATCGCGGCATCAATCCGCTCGCCGGTGCTCCAGACATCACCAAATGGTTTCGCTGTACTTACCAAGTCGTGCTCAACCTCAGACATCTCATTTTCTCCCCCGACCACCTCGAAGGTTCCTGTTCGGGATATGCTGCTCTCAATTCGAGCAACCACCCGAGCAACGGTGGCGTTGAACATCCGAGCGTAGCTGTCGCACTCCAGCGCGTCATTCCAGCCGGCAGAGAGCCCGTGCCCCGCAACAATTACCTTTAAAGACGCGGCGTCCGGGATGCTGTACTTGGCAATGGTGTGGTTCACCATGTCCAGCACCGACAATTCGAATCCCTCCTCCTCATTCAATGCGCGGGTGAAGGTGAGTTCAACCGTAGGATCGATTTCATTCACCAGGTGCGCCGTTTCAGGACAGGTGACTTTGAGCAACTCCTCCCACGGTTTGTAGGCATAGTACTCGCTTAATTGTGTCTGTGAGGGGCCAATGCCGTCGGCGAGGTCATCCAGGCATTGCCGGTAGGTCTTGTCAGGCAGCTCACTGATTCCCTGGCCATTCTCATCCAGCCAACAGGGGCCAAAACGGGTAATATTTGCGTTATCAGGCGCAGAGATAAATACGATAATCCGGTCCACGTTTTCATCATTGATAAGCTCGTGAATAGCAGTTTCGGTGCTCTCGGGTTGAGCGGCAGGATTACCATATGCATCCAGGTTCTTCATGTAACCTTCCGATCCGTGCCGGAATGCGAAGGTAACCTCAGGCATTGCCGCGGTGAGTTCATCTTTGATATTGGTGAGCTCCGGCGTATCGGGGGGGTAAGCAAGGTAGACAGGGGTATCATTACCATAGAACCATTTCAAATCCTGGCGGTTTGAAGGATTCTGGTTGTTGGGATAGCGGTAGAGCGACTCCATAAAATCAAAACTTGTAATCTCGACAAAATCCGCGATACCGATACCGCTTCCCTGAGGGTCGTCGACATGGGGGCCGGTTATCTCCTCGAGTGTCACCGGATCAATAGTGCTGTGACTTCCTTTAAAGACCACACCGGGCAATATGTTATTAAAACAGTCTGTGTAGAAGCTGTCATCACCGCCATAGTAGGCCAAATGATCTTCGAGAGAGTGGACCGGGTAGGTCCCCGTGTACTCATTGCAGAACGCATCTATGGGCGTGCCCTGGTCCACACCGCAGATAAATGCCTCGGCCTCGTTGGCGTAGTGAACGGCGGTATAACAGGTATTGCCCTCCTTGGGTCCGCCCGCAAGGAATCCGAGCGGCCAGGCGGCAAAGAGATGGTCATAGAATCCTACCCTCCACTCAAGTGCATAAGCATCGGATATTCCGCCGGTGATCAATACCACACCAATCTTCTGGGAGTGACATGAGAGACAATTGCCACCCCGCGGAATATGACTGCCCACCGTAGTGGAGTCAAGATGGCAGTCAGAACAGCACTGTGAGTCAACCGGGGGCATGCCACCCGAGTCACAGGGAGATGTATCGACATCTCCACAATGACAACTATAGCAATCATGTGCATCGAAGAGTGCTTTGTGGGCGGGAGGGTTTTGGTGCAGGTATCCGTTCGGGTAGGGAACTCCGCCTGGCGTTCCCCCTCCCGGTCCGCCATGGCAGGCAAGACAATTTGCCTCCGCCGGTCCTATACACTCCCAGGCATAGGAGGCTGTGCAGACTGTTAGCAGCGATGATAACATGACACTGATCACTACATAGCTCACTTTTTTCATGACACCCCCCGTTAAAATTAATAAATTGTTTCTGCTTACCTTCTGTTTCCGCTCTCAAGAAAAATATATTAAATATAAGCCGCCCCATTACAATTAGATCAGAAACAAAAAAGCTGTCAAAACCTTACCATGTTCTGACAGCCGCTAACTCTCAATTCCTCTCTTCACCCGCTACCTTTTTCATACGCTTATGGGGGGGGGAACGGTTTTATTTGTCTGCTTATGCACATTGGGCTCTTTCGCTTTTTATATGCAATGTTGGTTATTTATATCATTTAGCTCTACCCTTGTCAAGTGCACCCCACTTAGGAACGAAGGTGGGATATGAGATGTAGTAAGAAGTTATGCGCAAGTTGTATCACCGACGCAAGGAGAAAGTATGGTTATAAAAACCTTGATTTTTACCTCTGGATATGGTTTTCTTTACCTACAGCATATGAGGCAATGTACCATCAGGGAGGGGTTTAGTGAGAATCAATACTATAACCATAGCCCCGCTTTCTTTAATGATAATATGCGTTAAGGAAGGGCGGGGTTTATTTATGGAGGCACTGATGGAAAAGATACTGTTGGTATGTGCCGTATTGCTGGTTTTACCCTGCACCGCCTTCGCTCCCTGCGTTCCGGACACCGGGCAGACCGATTGCTATGATCAGGAGCAGGAAATTACCTGCCCGCGGCCCGGAGAGCCATTTTACGGCCAGGATGGAAGCTATGCTATCAATAGTCCATCATATACCAAACTGGCCGTAAACGGAAATGACCTGCCGGATGGAGCCCTGTCATGGGCAATGGTGCGTGATAACATAACCGGGCTGATATGGGAGGCCAAGACTGATGACGGGTCGATTCATGATAAGGATACTAATTATACCTGGGTTGATGCACAGAGTCTTTTTATTGTCGCTCTGAATAATGCCAATTTTGGTGGATATAATGACTGGCGATTGCCAACGGCAAAGGAGCTCAATTCACTGCTTAACCGAGGCCGGTCCCGCCCCGCCGCAGATACGGAGTATTTCCCGAACATGATGTGGGGCGCCTATTGGTCTTCCACCGCTGACGTGCGGGATGTGAACAAAGCCTGGGTCGCCTTCTTTGACTATGGCGTCGTGGAGCCGCGAGAGAAAGGGCAGAGCACGGAGCGTTATGCGCTGGCGGTGCACGGTGTTCAATGGGGCTCATCTGACGATTTCAATGACAACGGTGATGGAACAATTACGGATAACGATACCGGACTTATGTGGCAAAAAGATCGGGCGCCGGGCTCGTACAACTGGGAGCAGGCGCTCTCCTATTGTGAAGATCTGGAACTCGCCGCCTATAACGACTGGCGTTTACCCACTGCCAAAGAACTCCAGTCAATCGTGGATTACAGCGCGGCCTATCCGGCTGTTGATGATACCTATTTCCCCGAAACGGGGTCGTCCATCTATTGGGTCTCTACCAGCAGTGCCGACAGCCCGTTTAGCGTCTGGTATATCAGCTTTGCTGATGGCACGATTGCCGGGATCGGTAAGATGAACCCGTTTTATACGCGGGCGGTTCGTGTGGGACAGTGTGGACCACCGGTTACGTCGACGACAACGTCAGCAACGCCTGGCACAACTACGAGTACCAGCATCCCGGGTACGACGACAATCTGTCCTCCTCCCAATGTGTGTGGCAATGATTGCTGCTCCGCCGGGCAGGAATGTTGTTCCAATATAAAGTGCTGTTATAAAAATGATATATGCTGTTATGGTGATTGTTGTGACGAGTTTAATGAGGACTGTTCATTATTTTTTGGCTGTGTAAGTGCCAGATGTCCTGTGCCGCTTATCTATGGTGAGGACTCTGATGAAACTGAGCTTTTAAGAAGCTTTCGCGACACGATACTGAGCCAAACTCCTGAAGGGCAGGCATTCACGCGGCTCTATTATGCATGGAGTCCTGTAATTGTGAAGGCAATGGAACAGGATGAGGAATTTAAGGGAGAGATAAAAGAACTGATTGATGAGATATTGTTAATGATTGGAGAAGAACCGTGACCAGCGTATCAGCAGAGCCCCAAAATGGAAAGGAGGAAAATTAAATGTTAAGAAAGCTTTTAATGACGTGCGTTGTAATTGGAATGGTTTTTATGTTGTCTTTTCCTGCGCATGCTGATGACGCTGAAACCACTACTTTTGATTCATTGGATAATACCCTGTGGGAATCGAAGAATGCCATTCTTTGGGATACACACCACCTTGGGTTTTATGATGATATGATTTATATGTGCTATATGGTGGATGAGTGTCTTTCTTGCGAACAGGTTGGTACAAACTACATAGACCTGGGCATGGTTAGTTTTTTTCACGTGGTAATTCCAGATAATAAGATTTCATATGACATTTCAGGTCTACTATTTCCTGTAATGGCAAAAGGTTTTATAATAAGAAAAAACGCAGGTTGCCATTTCATCAGAATGATCAGGTTTGATTGGACCCCCGATATATCTATCTGCGGTGATTGATATTATGGTTATTAGATTTCATTAAGAGTGATGCTGCATTGTAACAATTTGACAATCTGCACAATAGTCCCTTGGCCACCGTAGGCTGTGAGGGCTGTTTTCTTTAAAACAGATACCAGAAGTAGTGGTACTCAGAAAATGGTTATGTCTTAACCCTACTGCAAAGATGGTTGATTATGTTGAGGAAGGAATATTTTGCATTAATGAATGTATCCATGTGAGTGGCATTAGTGTGACATAGCTTGCAACATCAATTTGTGTTTTTTGCTTTCAGACTCAATGTTATAACTTGAAATGGAAAATATATTTAGAGAAAGGACACAACGTTCCCCTTTCTCAATCTCCCCACTATGCCGCGCACGGCAGGTGGGGATTTTTTCATGGTATTAAAACTGTTTCTATTTTCCCTCGAGAGGGACGGCCCTTAAAATTCTAAAAATCATTGTTGATGCACGAATACTTAGATATTTAAGGATGTCCCCTCTGCGCAACGAACATGCTGCAGAAAGGAGAGACCACGTGTATTTCACCCCCCGCCAAGAGCCGTTCCCAACCCTTTCCTTCCTTCAGCCTTACCGGGAATTAACCTTGCCATTTTGCAGCAATTGTAATAGGTTGGAAGCAGTGTGAGCAGGCAGGATGCAGAATACAAGCGGGATAAATCCTAAATCCCTGACCGGGCTGGCGAAATCCCAAACAAATCAAAAAATCAAAATTTCAAATGTCCCAAGGCAGTTGACGCTTTGCAGTCTCCGTGGTTTATGTTTTGAATTTTGCTCATTTGGATTTGTTTGTTTGGGATTTAGAATTTTGTGCTTAGGATGTGCTGGGCTGCATCCTGTATCATGCATCGTGCATCGTTCGACTTCTACCATCTAAAATCCTCCTCTTCATAACATGGAAGTCATAACCACCCATGTCAACGCGGACTTTGATGCCTTTGCCTCCATGGTGGCGGCAAAAAAGCTCTACCCTGACGCGGTGGTGGCATTTGCCGGGAGCCAGGAAAAAAGTCTGCGCGACTTCTTCCTCACTTCCGCCTTCTATGCCTTCAAGTGGGAAAAGCTCAAGAATATCGATTTGAAAAAGATCACCCGGCTCATCCTGGTGGACATTCGCCAGAAGAACCGCATCGGCCAATTCGCGCGGGTTGCCGAACGGCCGGATGTTGAGCTGCACATCTATGACCACCACCCCCCGGCGGAGGACGACCTGCGCGGATCCGTGGAAGTGGTGCAGGAGGTCGGGGCCACGACGACCGTTTTGTGCGGGCTGCTCAAGAAAAAAAAGATAGACATTCTGCCGGAAGAAGCAACCATCATGATGCTCGGCATCTATGAGGACACCGGAAACCTTACCTTTCCCTCCACTACCAGGGAGGACTACCTGGCGGCGGCCTATCTCAAGTCGAAAGGGGCGGACCTTAACCTGATCAGCGACATCCTGGTCAAGGGATTTACCGCCGAGCAGATTGCGCTTTTAAATGAGCTGGTCGAGTCGGCCGCCACCTACACTGTCAACGGCATCGAGGTGGTCGTCGCCAAGGTGTCCAGCAAGACTTATGTGAGCGATTTTGCCGTGCTGGTCCACAAGCTGCGGGAGATGGAGCGCTGCGATGTCTTGTTTGTGCTTGCCCGCATGGAGGACAGGGTTTATATGGTGGCCCGGAGCCGGAATCCTGAAGTCGATGTGGGCGACATCGCAAAGGAGTTCGGCGGGGGAGGGCACAGCAGCGCCGCCTCGGCAACCATACGGGATCAAACGCTGGTCCAGGTGGAGGAGAAGTTAAAGACCATTTTGCACAGCACCATTTCCCCTCCCCGGGTGGCGCGGGACTTTATGTCCTACCCGGTCAAAACGGTTGATGCCTCGGAAACCCTGAGCAGGGCCGGGCAGGTGCTTACCCGTTACAACATTAATGTGCTGCCGGTTCTTAAGGATGGGCAACTTGCCGGACTGATATCGAGGCAGGTGATTGAAAAGGCGGCACATCACGGCCTCAAGGACCTTCCGGTGGCAGAATATATGATCAGGGAATTTTCCACCGTGGGTCCGCAAACCCCCTGGCCGTCGATTCAGCAGATCATCATCGAAGGCAACCAGCGTTTTCTCCCGGTCATCCAGAAGGGCAAGCTGATTGGAGGCATTACCCGGACCGATCTGCTGCGCGTGCTCCATGCTGATTTGTCCGAGGAGCCCCGGTATCTCTTCGAAGAGGGGGCGTATGCCTCGCGCAAGCAGAACAAGCTGATGGTGCACCAGCTGGAAGAGCACCTGCCGCCGGAGATGGTCCGCATGCTGCGGGAGCTGGGGGAAACCGCTGAAGCGATGGGGATGAATGCGTACATCGTCGGCGGTTTTGTGCGGGACATTTTCCTGCGCCGTGACAACCTGGACGTCGACCTGGTCATTGAAGGAGACGGCATTGCCTTCGCGCAGAAAGTGGCCGCGCAGCACAAAGTGAAGGTGAAGGTGCACAGGACCTTCGGAACGGCGGTGTTCAGCCTTCCCGGTGGCTTCAAGGTGGACGTGGCCAGCGCGCGGCTGGAATATTACGAGCGACCGGCGGCTCTCCCCCAGGTGGAGATGAGCTCCATCAAGCTTGATCTCTACCGGCGCGATTTTACCATCAACACCCTGGCCATCCGGCTCAACCCCGCCTACTTCGGGGAGCTGATCGATTTTTTTGGCGCTCGGAAGGACATCAAGGAAAAAACCATCCGGGTGATCCACAATTTGAGCTTTGTGGAGGACCCAACCAGGATATTGCGGGCAATCCGCTTCGAGCAGCGCTTCGGGTTCCACCTGGGCAAGCTCACTCAGAGCCTGATCGAAAACGCGGTCAAGTTTAATTTTCTGGAGCGGCTGGACGGGCGGCGCCTGCTTGGGGAGCTGATGCTCATGCTGCAGGAGGAAGAGGTGATCTTGAACCTTGAGCGGATGCAGGCGCTGTCGGTGCTTTCCTGCATCCATCCCGCGCTTACGTTTGACAGGGCGCGCAAGGCCCTGTGCGAAAGAGTCAAAGAGGCCATCAGGTGGTATGAGCTCTCGTTTCTGGAGGACGGCTACGCCCAGTGGAAAATATACTTTATGGCCTTAATCGACGGATTGTTAAAAAGCGAGGTGGTGAACGTGTGCCGGCATCTCTTTTTCAGCGAAAAGGAGGGGCGGGAACTGCTCGCCAACCGGGAGCAGATAAAGAACGTCCTGATAAAAATGGCGCGGCGAAAAACAATCGGCACCAGCGAGCTCTACCACCTCCTGAAGCCCCTCTCCGCGGAATGCCTCATCTACCTGATGGGCAGGGTCACCAGGAGAGAGGCGCAGAAGGCCATCTCAACCTTTGTAACCCACCTGCGGCACACCGCCATTGAAACCGGGGGGGAGGATTTGAAGAAGCTGGGACTGCCGCCGGGCAGGCTCTACAAGAAAATTCTCGACAGCCTGCTTGATGCCAGGCTCGAAGGGAAGGTCCAGACCAAGGCCGACGAACTGGACTATGTGCGGGAGCACTTTTTAAGCGGCGGCTCTGCTCATGCTGATTGACAGGCCCCGGTTAATCTGATAAATACTGTGACCGTTGATCACAGGCCACGCAGGCGGATGGGCGATTGCAGCTTACCGGTTATCGATGTGACGGAGGCGCGCGGGTGCGGGACGGTGCCGGCTTTTGAGTGCGCGGCTGCCTGTCAGGGGAGAAGGTGATTGTGTCGAAACAAAGAGTGCTGAGCGGAATGCGGCCCACGGGCAAGCTGCATCTGGGCCATTTGCATGGAACCCTGGACAACTGGGTGAAGCTGCAGGATAACTATGACTGTTTTTTCTTCATTGCCGACTGGCATGCCCTGACCAGCGAGTATGAAAATACCGGGGTGATCAGGGAAAGCATTCCCGGGATGGTCATTGACTGGCTCAGCGCGGGCATTGACCCGGAGAAGAGCACCCTGTTTATTCAAAGCAGGCTCCTGGAGCACGCCGAGCTGCATCTCCTGCTTTCAATGATTGTGCCGCTTCCCTGGCTGGAAAGAAACCCGACCTACAAGGAACAGCAGGACGAGTTGACGGGCAGGGACCTTGCCACCTACGGCTTTCTCGGCTATCCGGTCCTGCAGGCCGCGGACATCATAATGTACAAGGCCAACAAGGTGCCGGTGGGCAAGGATCAGGTTCCCCACCTCGAGCTGACCCGGGAAATCGTGCGCCGCTTCAATTATCTCTACGGCGAGGTTTTCCCGGAGCCGGAACAGATTCTCACGGAAATGTCCAAGGTGCTGGGGATTGACCGGCGCAAGATGAGCAAATCATACAACAATGCCATCTATTTGTCTGACGAACCGGAGGTGATCAGACAGAAGGTTTCTCAAATGATTACCGATCCCCAGCGGATGCGAAGAAGTGATCCGGGGAATCCGGAGATTTGCAATGTCTTTTCCTTTCACACCCTGTACAGCCCGGCTGACTGTGTAAGCATGGTTGACCGGGAATGCAGAGTGGCAGGCATCGGGTGTGTTGAATGCAAGGGAAGGATGGTGGAAAATCTCATTGCCTTCCTGACTCCTTTCAGGGAAAAGAGGGCATACTACCTCTCTCACGCTTCCACGGTCAAGGAGATACTGGAAGAGGGCATCAGCAAGGCCAGGCTGACCGCCGCCCGGACCATGGAAGAAGTGCGGGAGGCAATCAAGATAAAATAGAGGAACGTTGCGACGTGTTTTCCAAAATCCGAAATCAGCAATCCGAAATCCAAAATGAACCTTCCCACTCCCCCAGTGATCGCCAATGCAGTACCAGGTGAAGCTTGATATTTTCGAAGGGCCGCTGGATCTTCTCCTCTACCTCATCAAGAAAAACGAGGTGGATATTTACGATATTCCCATGGCCCTCATTACCGGTCAGTATCTTCAATACCTGGAACTGATGAAGGAGCTCAACCTGGACATTGCCGGCGAGTTCCTGGTCATGGCATCGACGCTCATCAAGATCAAGTCACAGATGCTGCTGCCTCCCGTCGAGGGTGAAGGGGAGGGCGAAGATGAGACGGATCCCCGGGCTGAGCTGATGGAACACCTGCTTGAGTATCAGCGCTATAAGGAGGCCGCCCATCAGCTGGTCACCAGGGAATTGCTTGAAAAGGACATCTTTAAGCGGCCGCAGACAGAAGATCCCGGCGAGGCAAAAGTCGATGGAGACATGCTGATAGAAGCGAGCCTGTTTGACCTGGTCGATGCCCTGAGAAAGGTGATCGAAAGAAAGGACCTCCCCGAAGACATCATGGGGGTGGCGGTTGAAAAGATGACCGTGCGGGACAAGATCGTTTCCATCCTGCGGCAGCTCAAGGAAACACCGCAACTCGTTTTTCAATCCCTCTTCGATCCGCTGGTTACCAGGTTCGAAATTGTTGTTACCTTCCTGGCAGTGCTGGAGCTGATTCGACTGCGGGCAATCCGGGTTTTCCAGGTGCAGCCCTATGGAGAAATCCGCATTGTCGCCCTGGCCAGCCAGGTGCCACTCGATGATCTCGGTTCATGAACGTGAAGATACACATTCCCGCAGGCCGGAAGGCCATGAGCAATAAGAAGGAGCGGCTTTGGAAGAGGATAGCAGGGTAGAGCAGACGGTAATACCAACTGAAAATGCAGAACAGGCGGCAGAGCAAACTGCTGAGCAAGCAGCACAAGCGGCCGATGCAACCGATCCGGGTAAAGAGCGGTTAAAATGCATCATAGAGTGCCTGATTTTTGCCTCTGATATTCCGCTCACCATAGACAGGATAAAGCAGGTTCTGGAAGATCTGGCGCCCAGGCAGATCAGAGAGCTGGTTGCAGAGCTGATCGAGGACTACCGGACGAGCCCGCGGGGAATTCATATCAGGGAAGTTGCCCACGGCTTCCAGTTCTGTACCAGGCCTGAGTATGCGTCCCTGGTGCATCAGCTGAGAAAATCGAAGCCGTATCATCTTACCCAGCCCACCCTGGAGACCCTGGCGATTATTGCCTACAAGCAGCCGGTCACCAAGGCCGAGATCGAGCTGGTGCGGGGAGTTGATTGCGCCGGGGTGGTAAAGTCGCTGATGGATAAAAACCTTGTTGCCATCCAGGGCAGAAAAGAGGTCATCGGCAGGCCCTTCCTCTATGGAACGACGCAGAAATTTCTTGAAGTCTTCGGGCTGGAAACGCTCGCAAGTTTGCCGACCATAGAAGAAATAAAGCAACTCAGTGATGCCGCTATTCCGGTTGCGGAAGAGGATACCCAATAGCTCCTATTGCCATGCAGGAAAGGCTGCAAAAAGTGATTGCCCGGGCGGGCATAGCTTCCAGAAGGGAAGCCGAGCGCCTCATCAGGGAAGGGCGGGTATCGGTAAACCGGAGCACCGTCACCGAACTGGGCACGAAGGTTGATCCCGCGTGTGATGTGATCGCGGTTGACGGGAAAAAGCTTGCCGGCCCCCCGGCCCATCTCTACATCCTGCTGCATAAGCCTCACGGGTATGTTTCCACCCTGCGTGATCCCGAGAAGCGGCCCATTGTCGTGGATCTGCTCCGTGGCGTCAGGGCCAGGGTGTTCCCGGTGGGAAGGCTGGACTATGATGCGGAAGGTCTTCTGCTGCTGACCAACGATGGTCCGCTGACCCACAGGCTGCATCATCCCCGCTACGGCATCAAACGCACCTACGAGGTCAAGGTAAAGGGCGTTCCCTCTGAAGAGGCGCTGGACCGTTTGCGCAGCGGCATACCGCTTGAAGACGGCATGACCCATCCCGCGCGCGCCGGTTTCCTGCGCAGTTCCATCCGCAACAGCTGGATACGGATCACGCTCAGTGAGGGAAGGAACAGGCAGGTAAAGCGCATGTGCGCTTTCGTCGGCCACCCGGCCATTAAAATAAAGCGGGTGAGCTTCGGCCCCCTGAGGCTGGGCACACTGGAGCCCGGCCGGCACCGGTATCTTACCCGGGAAGAAGTGAAGGAACTGTATAAGCTGGTTGCATTGAATACGTAAGGAGGTTGGCCGATGATCACCGCGGAACACCTGAAAAAAGAACTGGCGGATTTGGAGGTGCGCTACGTTGATCACCTGGTAAAGCGTTTCGGCCAGTGGGAAGTCTGGGCCGAGGCCTCGCAGAAAGTGGCCGAAGGGAAGGATGTAGGGGAGGACGAGGTCCCCGAGGCCTTTCGCGCGGAATTGAAAATGATGAAGGTGATTCTGGAGATGGAGGCGCTGGGTACGTTTGACTGGAACAACCCCCGGCTGCGCGAGATCTTCGGGGAGATTGCCAGGGAGGAGTTTTACACCTTTTTCGGGGAAATGATCACCTCCATTGCACTGCGCGTGGCCCGGGAGGCGGGCGTTAAGACCTTTTTGGAAATCGGCGCGGGCAGGGCCAATTTGACGAACATCATGCTGGAGCAAATGATCAAGGCGGATGTAAGGCTGCCGCTGGTGGTGACCGATGCGCAGCCGGTTGTCCTTGAGAACGTGGGACAGCTTAAAAACAGCTATCCCCGGGCGGACATCAGGACTGCCTTATGGAATATCATGGAGCCGGCCCCGGCCCAGCTGCTTGAGCAGCTGACCGACCCGACACTGCTCTATGAGCGCTACACCTTAAACTACGCCGCCCTGAAGGCATTTGAGAATATTGCCCGGGTTGCGGACATCCTGATCCTGGGCGACTGGTTTAACCGGACCGGCAGGCTGTATGCCTACGATGAAGTATTTAAACGGATAGGGTCCCAGCCGCTCTTTTTCAAAGACGTGGAACCCCTGCTTGACAGGTATTTCCCCCATCGGTTAATCTTTGACCAGCGGGCCCAGGATGCCATCAAGCTTCCTAACATAACCATGCTGCTTGCCTGGAAATAGCCGGGACGGAGACAAACCAATACCCTCTGGCAGGCAGTTGAAAAACACCCATCTGATGCGTGGCTCAAGGGGGAGGGGCTTTTGACGCCACAACAATGTGTCTGTTGGCTTACGGCACGACCCGGTGCCTTCGACGTGAACCGAAAGCAGGCAGCTTTGCAGAGGCTTCGATACCGGCTGTTTCCATGCGGGTCTGTCGGACAAATTTAAAGAGATGCTGCCGTTCTACAGGTTCCGAATAACTTTGTTGTGGCTAAAAAGCCCTCCCCCTTGAGCCTTTGACAGTCTGAGGAAAACTGCTTTTTCAACAACCTGCTGGTGTGTATCCGGTCATGGACAAAAAGGAGGGAGAGAGCTATTTCATCGCCGATGTGCATCTGGAAAGGGATGAGTTAAAGAAGCGGGTGCTGTTTCTCTCATTTCTGAAGATGGTGGGCGCGGGAGGTGCTGACCTCTATATCCTGGGGGACCTCTTTGATTACTGGGCTAACAACCGGCAGGTGATGAATGATCACCGCGAGGTGCTGGACGCCCTGCTTGAGCTTTCCGGCACGGGCTCGAAGGTTTTCTTTCTCATCGGCAACCGCGACCTCCTCCTGGGGAAGAAAGTGCTCTCCCGCCATGGTGTCCATTTTCTTGGCGAGCGAACAACGCTTGAACTCCAGGGCAGGCGCCTCATGCTAACCCACGGCCATCTTCTCCTGACCAATGATGTGCGCTTCCAGCGCTACCGGCGGACAAAATGGCCGGTTTATAAAGTATTGGACGCCGTCCTTCCCGGATGCATCGAAAATAAGCTGGCCGATAGATTCATGCGCGCCAGCAAAAAGGTGATAGAAGCCCAGCATCCCTGGAGATTCCAATTTCCTGATGAGACTGTCAGAAAGACCTTTGCGGAGGGTGCCGACATGATTATCTGTGGGCATACCCATTCCCCGTTGGTAAGAGAGTACGATGACAGAAACACCTTTGTCGTGCTTCCCTGCTGGACCGTGGAAAAGGGGGGGTACCTCCGCCTGAAGGACGGGCTTTATGAAGTGAGAGACTTTTTTGCCCATGCACAATGATGCTCAGCACTTAAAGTCGCGGTAAGCAGGACCGCTGACGGCACGCAGGCGCTCTATCATGGTAGAGGAAGGATGGCACGAGAAAAGCACTGCCGGGGATTTGCCTATCATTATGATCTGGGTTCAGTGAAGGTAGGCCGGCCCGTACCCAAATCGACGGGCAAGGCAGCCCGGGTGTGGCTTGAGTACCTCGGGCTGTCCCGGATGCAGCTCATGCTCATCGGCCGTGAAACCCACGATCCCCTGAGTTCAGGCAGCGGCTCAGCGCTCTTCAAGGGTGAAGAGCTTCTGCCGCCCTGTGATGTTAAGAGAGTCATAAACCGGGACTTTGACTGCATCTGCATTATTATAGAAAATGACGCGGAAGGGAAATTGTTTAAAAAGCGGGACCGTCTGGCACGGGTTGTACTCCGCGAGCTGGTGCATGTTGCGCGCCCTGAGACAAGGGGTAATCCTGAAAGCTGTCTCAAAATGGTTGAGGATATTTTAGCAGGCTGTTGAAAAACACCCATCTGCTGCGTTACGCTCTTCCTTCGTCATTGCAGCGTACCGGAAGGTACGCCTCATTCCTCAGGAATTCGTGTGCCTTGCATCTGGACGTTTTTGAACAGCCTGTAACAAATAATTTTTTCAACAATCAGGTAGCGCGAACCGGGAGGTAAGGCATGATGATGCATGAAGAATCGTGGAATGCCGAAAAGCTGTTAAGGACTTCGGGATCATACTGGGAAGCATGTACGCTACACACGGCCGTGGCCATGGGGATTTTCAGCCTTCTGGGTAACGAGTATCTCGAGGCCGAAGATCTTGCGCAAAAAACCAATTCCAGCACGCGGGCCTTGAGCATGCTCCTCAATGCCCTGGCCGCCATGGGCCTGCTGATCAAGACGGGTGAACGTTATGCCAATACCGCTGCCGCCAACACCTTTCTCAACAAGTCATCCCCACACTACTGCGGCTATCTTATCGGCCACCACGAGCAGGCAGTGAAGGCCTGGGCCAATTTAGCACAGGCGGTGCGCAGCGGTAAGCCCCTGAAGCAGCAGCCATATAATGAGGAGGAGGAGCGTGAGAGTTTTTTGATGGGAATGCATAACCTTGCCATGGCCATCGCCCCCGCCCTCTCGCAGCAGGTGGACCTCCGGGGCAGAAAGCACCTGATCGATGTGGGCGGCGGTCCCGGAACCTATGCGATTTTTTTCTGCCTCGCCAATCCCCGTCTTAAGGCAACTGTCTTTGATCTTGAAGCCACCTCTCCCTTCGCCCTGCGCGCCATAGAGCAGTTCGGGCTGCCGAACCGCATTGATTTCATGGCCGGTGATTACCTCAGGGAGGATATGCGCGGGTCCTATGATGTTGCCATGCTTTCTCACATTCTGCACGCGGAAGGGCCTGACACCTGCCAGGAGATTATTGAAAAGACAGTTAAGGTGCTGGAGCCGGGCGGTCTCATTCTGGTCCATGAATTTATTCTCGGAGACACCCTTGATCAGCCCCTTTTTCCGGCGCTGTTTTCGCTCAACATGCTGATCAATACCCCCGAGGGGCAGAGCTATTCGGAATCGCAGATTGTGCAGATGTTAAGCAATGCCGGTGTCAGGGATGTCACCCGGCTGCTGTTCCGCGGCCCCAATGACTCGGGGGTAATTGCCGGGACGGTGTAGAGCAGGATGAGGGATGTGGGATATGCGATATGAGATATGAGATGTGCGATGTGAGATGAAAAACCGGTAGGAGCGGCTTTAGCCGCGAATGTGTTGAGAGTAAGATGTTGTAGGATCTGCGATGTATTGATCTGTGATGGGTGAGCCAGGTGTCTTTATCGCATATCACAGATCTCACATCACAATTTACAGAAAGGAGCCGTGATCATGACGCCAGATATAGACCAGGTAAACATTGCGGATCTCATAGTAGAAAAGCTGAGGGAGGGGTTTGGCGATTTGAAAGCAGTGCCTTCCAAGATGCCGGCCATGGATCGCATGGGAGAGACTACCTGGTATGATCCGGGCGAGACTCCCGGGCGCCGTTCAGGTCCATGAGGGTGCAGGTTATCCGCGATGTGGAAATCAGGAACTTTTACGATCGATCACAGCTCGACATGTCCGATTCCTTTATCATTACGGTTATGCCGGACCCGTTGGTTCCCCTTCCGCTCTACGCGGCTGATGTGGACGTGCACAAGGGCAAGTATGTGCACATTATCACCGATCTCATTCCGCTCTCGAAAGACAGTGAATACCGGAAGCGGTATGAAGCCCCGGTTGAAAAGCTGCGGGACACGTATCGTGACCTGCCGGGGCTCATCAACCACATCACCGATGATGTGCACAAAATATATCCGGCATTGCGGGAGTTTGAAACCTTTAACTCGGCGGGCAGGATTTTCGGCAATGTGCCGGTCGACCAGGGCTCTCTCATTGTAAGCCTGATCACCGACTACGCGGGCCTCTTCAGCTCGTTCGTCCAGGAGAGCAGGGCATGCGAAGTGCTCAAGCGGGATGATATCAGGAAGGAGGCCGAGGATACCCTGGGGCGTTTCATGATGATGATGTCGCGGTTTGACTTCAGCGAAGACATGCCCAAGCAACCGAAGCGCACCGTTTAGAGCACGGCAGGCGATGAAAAAAGCCGTTTCAAGGGAAAAGGGTGTAAAGCCCCCTGACCTGAGTTCATTTAACAGGCTGATATACGATTACTACAGAAAGCACGGTCGCTCGCTGCCCTGGCGAGAGACAAGCAATCCCTACCATATTCTTGTTTCAGAGCTGATGCTGCAGCAGACCCAGGTGAACAGGGTTATCGAAAAGTACCGGGAGTTTATTGCAATGTTCCCTGACGCCGTGGCACTGGCCAAGGCCCCTCTTCGTTCGGTTCTTACGGTGTGGCAAGGTCTTGGTTATAACCGGCGGGCGCTGGCGCTGAAGAAGATTGCCCTGGCGTTGGTTGCGCAACACAGGGGAAAGGTACCCTCCTCGTTTGATGACCTGGTCAAACTCCCCGGCGTGGGGAAAGCCACCGCTTCCTCGATTCTGGCCTTTGCCTTCAACCAGCCGGTTGTCTTTATTGAGACCAACATTCGCACCGTCTTCATCCATTGTTTCTTTCCCGGGCAGGACGAGGTCAGCGACGAAGAGATCATTCCCCTGGTTACAAAAACGCTCGACGCCGCAAACCCGCGTGAGTGGTACTATGCGCTCATGGACTACGGGACATCCCTGAAAAAATCCATTGCCAACCCGGGCAGGAAAAGTACCCAGTACCAAAAGCAATCACCTTTTGACGGTTCAAACAGGCAGGTGCGGGGAAAGATTCTGCGCTACCTTACCCGGGGGCGGCAAAGCACGGAAGAAGAAATTGCAGAGGGGCTCAGGCTGGACCCGGGAAAGGTGAAAAGCGCCCTCCTCGCACTGGAAAAGGAAGGATTGCTTACCAGAAAGGGGGCCGGGCTGACCATCGCTTAGAATTCTTTTGTTGTGCGGCTTGAGATGATCAATGATAAGCGAGGCAAGAGATGCAGCGGGAATTATTGAACGATGTTGAATTTCAGCTCTTCAAAGATCGTTTTCTTAATGAGGTCGCTTTTTGCCATTCTCAGCACATCCTTCAATTCCGAGCTGGCGCTGCGGGCAATCTCGTTTATCAAGCCGTCCATGTCATGGAGCGTTTTTTGGGGAAGAGAGGCCTCTCCTTTTTTAAGCCGCGCGGAAACAACCGGAATAAGGTCAGACAGGATTTGCCGGGCATGGGCCCTGATATCATTGTCCGTCAGGAGGATAAGGGTAATCTCGGGCGAGTGGATGTAATAAAGCCTGGTGTAATTAATTCCCCGATCATGTTCTGATAACACCCTGTCCCTAAACCGGGCAAAAATTTCCTGCTCGCGATCACTGCCTTCCAGGAGGATGGAAACCGGGCATGAACCGGTTTCTCCGCCGGAGGTCGCGGTGCCGGGAGGCACGGCGGCGACGGTTTCAGTTTGGTCTGAGGTCGCTGTTGACGGCAGGTCTGAAGCCAGACAATGCCCCAAACTGAAAGAGAGAATGATAAAAAACAATGCCGTTATTTTCATTGAGCTGCGCAATGGACCCATTTCAAAACCCTTTTCGAAAAAATTGTTCACTCAAAAAGTATATATCGGTATTTTTTTTGCTTATCTTAAACCAATCCTCTCAAGCAAGGAATTTTGAAATAGTAACGTATCAGTTGCGGAAACAATCTATAACAATTCAAATTTATTAAAAAATATATATGGTTATTAGAACATTGCGGCTGCATTCCTGGAAGGTTACACCCGGCGAAGCGATAGCCATACAGGAAGCGCTGCGTAAGCGGATTAGACTGCGTGACACGTTCGCCGCAACGCATATCATCGCAGGTGCCGATATGTCTATTGATGGCGATTGGGGCTATGGCGGGGTCATCACCTATACCTTTCCCCGCCTGGAGGAGATTGAGCGCCGCTCGGTGAGGATGAAGTTGACATTTCCGTATGTGCCGGGGCTGCTGGCGTTCCGCGAGGCCCCCGTCCTGCTTGCGGCCCTGGAACTGCTTTCAACCGAGCCCGACCTGCTGCTGTTTGATGGGCAGGGTATAGCCCACGGCAGGAGGATGGGGATCGCGACGCACATGGGCATCTTGCTTAATAAGCCGACCATAGGGTGCGCCAAGTCGCGCCTGGTGGGGACGTTTGAAGAGCCGGGAGCGGACAGGGGCTGTTATGAGCCCCTGGTGCATGAGGGAGAAACCGTCGGTGCTGTTCTCCGCACCAGGAAACAGGTCAGGCCCATCTTTGTTTCGCCGGGTACGGGGATTTCGCTTAACACCTCCATCAACATTGTGATGCGATGCCT
Source organism: uncultured delta proteobacterium (assembly GCA_963751515.1). Taxonomy (GTDB): domain Bacteria; phylum Desulfobacterota; class WTBG01; order WTBG01; family WTBG01; genus CAZWCD01. The sequence goes on along the minus strand of CAVVUR010000008.1, from coordinate 114,751 downwards.
GGATGGTTACCGCATTCCCAAACCCACCCGCGAGGCAGATCACTACGTGGGCATCATAAAAAGAAGGCGCGTTGATTGAAAAAGCAGGGAGAGAATGGATTAATGTATCTCTGCTCGAATCACAGGTAAAATAGTATCAAGCAGTTTCTTCGTTTCCGCTTTGAATGCCTCGTTTTTCTCTATTGCAGCTGCCAGCAGTGGTCCCCATTGATAATAAAGTCTTATGAGTTGTTTCCCTTGCGGCGTTGTGCTGGCGACATCATCTCGGAACTTCCTCAGCAAGTACACTTCCTCTGAATTCTCCCCATACAATTGCAGAATCGGGCATCGGGGGAATACTTTAACCAATACCCGGGCACTGATACCGCTATTGGCGTGATCAATCACTGTTATGATATCTAATGCCGTTGTGCTGTTGCTGCCGGCTCTATAATGCCCATTTTGATCGCAGGTGCTGCCGATGCTGCTTTCCAGCGTCCATTCATAATCCGGATCATTGCAAAAGCCACTGCTTCTAGCGGTAAATGTGATGGACTGCAGTGAAACCACACGTTGCCAAGGAGGTGCTATCCTGATAGAGCATTCCCGGGGAATAGAGGTAGTAAAAGGAGCGGAGGTTGATGTCGATTGCATGCTGGTGGTGGTTGTTATGGCGGGGGTAATAGTGCTTGATGAGGAGGATGAAGTCGATGTGGGAAACCCGGTCGATGTGGTGGTCGAGGATGATGCTGAGGATGTGCTGCTTGAAGACGTGACAGGGGGATCAGGATCACACACATTTCCTTGACCGTCATTATCTGTATCGCTTTGATCCGGGTTATAACCATCAGGGCAATTGTCACAGACATCTCCGATTTCGTCCCGATCCGAGTCTGACTGATCGTCGTTTGCATCCTCCGGGCAGTTATCATCGCTATTGGAAACGCCGTCCCCGTCAGAGTCGTATTCCCAGTTTACACATGGATCGAATACATTCATAACGACAATTTCTGCGAATGGCCATGCATTGGAAAAGGGTCCCTGGTAAGGGCCGCCGCTTGCCCGGCCGATTCCCAGGAGACCTTCCATCCCCGGGGCTCCGCTGTTATCATGATAGGGATACCATAGAATTGCATGACGGTGACCCCAGCCGGATCCGGCGTCGTCATACATCCACATATATACGGAACGCTCTACGGGAATAGCAATGCCGCCGGTTGAAACAAGGACGGCAAGATTCTCGGACACGGACAGCTGATCATGGCAGGCTCCGATGGTCTGGTTATCTGCCAGGCGCTCCCAGGGAGATCGCCCGTCCTCGTAATGTCCCCAGGCATCATTATCTAATAAAAAGATTGCATATGTTTCTGCTACCCCTGTTACGTTATCCTCTATATCCTCCAAGGGATCAATTCCTCTATCCATGCGTTCGCGGTTGATGAGCCACAGCCCTTTTTCCCCATCGCTCATGGAATCCCAGGCAGTCTGAGGCGGTAATGTCAGGACCGGGAGCGATGTGCCCAACTGGTTATTTTCCGCTGAACGGGCTTGATTAAAAGCGCACTGAATGCTCTCCACGCCGGAAATACCGCATGACCATGGGATGTCTGCTGAGGGGTCCGATGGATACGCACTTGGGTAAAATGAAGTTAATGGATCCTCGTCAGTTGCACAGGTGAGTGGTGGGCCACTGCTTACAATGATTTTCCTGTTCATCATATCATCTGCGAATGATCGCAGAGGGGAACACATGGTTATCACTGTGAGCATTATGATATACGCACCATATATCCCGCCCTTTCCTATGGTAATCATGCTATTCGCTACCTCGCGTCGACAATAAATAGTTGATAAAAATTAATGCTTGTATATATGCTTATTGGTAAAAACTGCACATTGTTGAAAATATTATCGGCATAATTACCATAAATAATAAGTAAAAGATGTTTAAGTTTTTTCAAGATTTTTCCTGGCCGTTTTTCTGGAGCCTCCCGCCCACTCGAAATTAAAGATGAAGCACAAAAAAGCCCTCCAGAATTATTGCTGAAGGACTTTTTTAGATGAATCATTCAACTCTCTACGAGTACATCACATTGGCTCTGTTTACCTGCCGTTCACCCGCAATTATATTTACTTTATTGCAGTTCTAGGCCGGCGGCTGGGTTTGCTGAGCAGGCGGAACGATGACAATCTCCACTCTCCGGTTCAGCTGGCGGCCACCTTCCGTATCATTACCCGTAACCGGTTTGGATTCACCATAACCGATGGTCTGGAGGCGGGTCTCAGACACATTTTTTGAGAGCAGGGCATTCTTAACTGCCATAGCACGTTTTTCGGAAAGGTCCTGGTTGAAGCTTTCACTTCCGGTGCTATCGGTATGCCCCTCTATCCGGATGGACGTTTCGGGATAGCGGTTCAGGATGGCTGCCACCCGGTCAATTTCAGTATAGGCGCCGGGTTTTAAGGCTGCGGAACCAGTGTCAAACCAGACATCTCCCTGGAAGGTCAGCACCAGAACTTCGACGTCACGCCGGGCGGCTTCGTTGGTTGCGTCTTCGAGGACCCTTTGTTCGCGTTTGATCGATGCCCCCTCAGCGTCGGCCAGGGCCTGTTTGAATTCTCTTTCCTGCTTTTCAAACATATAGCCGATTGCACCTCCTGCAAGTGCACCCACCGCAGCGCCTATGCCGGCACCTTTGCCCCCGCCTATGGCTGCGCCGACGCCGGCCCCGACAGCTGCCCCGGCCACCGTTCCGATGGCCGTCTTTTTGTGCTCCTTTATGGTCGAGCATCCTCCGGCGATAAGCGCAATCGATATAAGCACAACTACAATTTTCTTCATTGCCTTTCCTCCTCTCTGTTTATTAAGTACTTCCTGTCCATGAGACGATGGACAATTTATGCCAAAACAATTCATTAGTCAATCTGTATTTCAATGCCTCATATTTATCTCCTTCCCAAGCCCATTGACCTGGGCTGGAAGTATGAACGGCTCGTGCTCCCTGTATGAGAAGCCGCAGGCCGCTCTGTCTTCAGCCGGGGCGTGCTTTCATGCCTTTGAACATTGAACGTTCGTGGTGCTTCCCGCTTTTGGAACGTAAACCCTGAAACGCTTGACGACCTTCGCTGATTAATGCTCGGGAGCGCCTGCCTCCGTTCTCCTCTCGGTATGCCGATGCGCTGCTTCAGCTCCGGTGTCACCCGCAATTGTGGTGCTGTCTGCGGGATATTTGTTTCCGGTTTATAGCGTTGAATGGGCTTGAATATTGACGCGGTATTGCCCCGGATTATCTGTACGCCGGATGATTTTTTTGTCTGCGCCGGCAGTGCTTTAACAGGTTGTCTGAAAACCTTGCTGCGGTCGACCGGGGGCGCGGTTTTCCGCATTGCTGTTTGCTTCCCGGTTTTAAAAAGATTGTCTGCAGTTTTCATCCGGGCTGTGGTCCTGGATGTTGCCGGGTGCGGTAATTTTTTCCCTTCGCGGTTGTCAAAGGCAAACCGCCGCTTCGTGGTAGTGAAGTCATGTATGACCCTGCTGTTTATTCCTGCTTCCCTCCGGAAATTGTCGATAAAGGCATCAACCCGGCTTCCCACTCGTTCATGGCTGTAATTGGTAACCCGGTAGAAATTGCTTTTTTTGACAATGACAGCATGCTTTTTGTACCGGCAGTGTTTGATATCAAAATCCTTGGGGTGATGGCGGGGATCCTTGCCAACCACGCGTGATAGAGGACCCCAGGACCGGTAGCAGTAATATGGTTCAAGGGGTGCCAGGGGAATCCAGCCTACATAGTCGCCCCTGTGGATCCACGACACCCTGCCGGGATACCATGCCGGGGGGATGGCCGGGAAATAAACGTCCCTGCGCCTTCGATGACAGTCCGGCGGCGCCCAGTACCATCGATTGCAGCTGTCTATGTATACCCAGTTCCCGTAGTGGTGGGTTACGTATCCAAAGGGTTCATAGGGAATCCAGCAGTGGTCGCCGTACCAGCTTGTCCATCTTCCCACCGTGAACGGCGACCAGTATGATGAAACGTGCAGCGGTCTCCAGAAGGAGCAATTTCTTCCTTCGTAATAAACTGTTTCCCAGATGCCGTTATCGCGCAGCGCATGGGATTCATAGCCAATCTCCTCGGGCAGGTAATTGTCATCATCCCCCTGGTCCTGCAACCGCTCTTCCCACTGTCGATCCATTTCCCGGTTCCATTCGTCCCAGGCTTCATCCATCACCGCTTCTTCCCGGGTCAAGTTTTCAAAGTCCGCCAGGAGCACAGCGCTGCCCGCGCTGATTTCATGATTTGAATTGTCATGGGGCCAGTTGAAGGTTACGGTTCCCTCCAGCGCCCGTATCTGGACTGCGTCAGTCTGCAGACGGATGTCACAGGCGGTCATTGGCGGTGCCTGCACGCTGCCGAAGGGGGTGGTTACATGTATGGCGGCATCAGTGCTCTTGTTGTAAAAGCGCGCTATTCCTGAATCAACCTCCATCTCGGATCTATCCTGTTCCAGGGCGGTGATGTGGAGTCTGGTAGTGCCCCCGGTCCGGACCCAGGTGTTATTGGGTATGATGAATTCAGCCTTTGAATCGTTTTCACAGAACAGGAGATCTTCCGCTCCAACCGGCGAGTCCTTAACCATGGGCACCCACTCTTCGTCGTCATCCATGTAGCGCAGGAGATTGCCTTCAACATGGGTCAGATGCCCAACCACTGCCGTGCCCTGCTCCTCAGGTGCCTGGAGTGCGAAGGCGGACGGCATGACCGTGAGCACCGGAATCAATGATGAAACGATGATGGTTCTAATTGTGTCCATAGTTGTCTGTGACCTCGCGCATTGTTGTTGAGTCTGACACATACATAAACACTGTCCGGGTAAGGAAATTGCGCGCTGTTTAATGGATGCAACACAAAAAGAGTAACCCGATTTCAGTCACAATGCAAGGTCATACCACTGCAGGCGCTAATGCCATGATAAATAAGGGTATAATTCAGAGCCCGTTCAGGAAATGCCCCGCTCTTGCATACCTGAAACCTTTGTGACCGGGGGAAAGTTGAGGCAATACCTTCATAGACAGCAGGAAAAGTAGCAGTCAGCACCCTTATCCGGTTTATGGTAAACTGCCGGTCAATAGATTCTTTCTATAATAAAGCGGTTCGGTATAGAGATTATCGAATTGACATGCCGGGTAGTTGTCTGTAATCCTATTCCGCCGTGCATAAAAGTTTGAAGCGGGCAGTGTGCCGAAAAGGTAACGTATTCAGCGCGTATACCGCCGGCATCGGATCGGTGCAGATTGAAAACTCGGTAGGGCATTCCACAAGGAGTAAGGTATGGCAATGAGAGAAGTGGACACGCGGGGGCGCGCCTGTCCCGAGCCGGTGGTGTTAACAAAAAAGGGGCTTGATGAAACAGCGGAAGGAGAGATCCTGGTGCTGGCGGATGGGGAAAACGCCCGTGACAACATCGTCCGCTTTGCTCAGAGCCAGGGCTGTGAGGTGACGGTGGCTGAAGACCGGGGATGTTACCGGATCGGCATCACAAAGAAAGCGGGCTCAAAGCCGGCTGCCGAACCGTATGTTGCCGTGTGCCCGTCTTCCGAAAAGGAAATCGTCTATCTGTTTGACAGCGATTATGTCGGCAGCAATCGCGAACTCGGGAAAGTGCTGCTCAACGGATTTATGAACGCGGCACTCGCACTCCCGCATAAAAACTGCACCGTAATCCTGATCAGCAACGCCGTAAAGCTGGCCGTCAGGGGTTCTTACGCCCTGGATGTGCTGAACAATCTCCAGCAGCAGGGGGTGGGTATTCTCATCTGCGGGACCTGCCTGGACTTTTTCAAAATACGGGACGAGGTGGCAATCGGGACTGTTTCAAACGCGCTGGAGATCATGCAGTGCATGACCATGGCATCGAGCACCATAAAATTTTAGCAGGCTGTTGAAAAACTCCCGTCTGCTGCGTTACGCTCATCCTTCGTCATTGCAGCGTACTTGCATGTACGCCTCACTCCTCAGGATTTCGCGTGCCTTGCATCCGGATGTTTTTGAACAGCCTGCTGAAACTGGTTTATGGCGTGCTGCCGTCCTTCAGACATGATCCATTTTCTGGTAGACCACCATGCCGTCCTTCTCGATCAGGTCTTCGGGGTGGTATCTCGGCGATGGGCTGCTCGAGCTGCTTGAACCGGACCGGGGCGGTCTTCTTGTCGACCAGGCCCGCGGCCACGGCGACGCCCCAGAGGATGGCTTCCGGCCGGGGCGGACAGCCGGGGATGTAGTAATTGACGGGATCACTTTTTCAACGGGGCCGATGATGTTGTACGTGTCGTACCAGATGCCGCCGCCGCAGGCGCAGGAACCGATGGCAAAAACCAGTTTCGGGGCCGGCATGGCGTCGTACGCCCGCTTCAGGGCCTTGGCGGTCGCGCGCGAAGCCGGGCCCTGGCAGAGCATGACGTCGGCGTGGCGCGGCGAGCCGACCAGCTTGATGCCGAAGCGCTCCGCATCGTAGTACGGCGTCAGCACGTTCAGGACCTCGATGTCGCACCCGTTGCAGCCGCCGCTGTTGGCGTGGTACACCCACAGCGAACGGGGCAACATTTTCTTGCAGAGTTCCTTAAGCATCCGCACTTCTCCTCGCGCTCAATTCCAGTGACACCAGCAGTGCCAATGCCGCGCTTCAATCCAATTCGATTTCGATATCCCTGACCACCGGTTCCTTGTCCAGATACGACTTCGACTCGTAGACCCACCGATCCTTCTTCAGATCATCGAAGCGGTAGCCCTTCATCATCAGCTGCTCCAGCGGCCCGGCGTGCTTGAAGCAGCGGCCGCAGCGCTGGCAGGTGCCCATGAAAATCTCGAGGTTCTGTTCGATGTCGTGGATATCGTTCGTGCTGTTCTCGAACTCCTTGCTCATCGTGATGCGCCTTTTCGGGGCAGACGTCGGCGCAGCGGCCGCAGTAGGTGCAGCGGCGGCCGAGGTACTTGATGACGCGGACTTCCTGGCAGGGGTCGAGCATCAGGATTTCGCGGGCGGGGCAGTTGTTCGCGCAGCCGGCGCAGCCGATGCACTTGTTCGACGTCGAAAATCGGGCGGCCCCGGAAGCGCTCGCCGCACGGGTTCGGCGAGGCCGGGTAGGGCAGGGTCACCTTGCCCGCCTTCAGGCATATGATTGTTTCCTTGATTTTACTGATCAGCGACATGGCTGTTTTCCTTACCGACTCCGGGCTTCACCGACAGGTGCACGGAAGCTGACCCTTCACCATCCGCTCACCGCAAACACCAACGCCACCAGCGAAAGCCCGAAAAGCCCGCGTAATAGCGGACCGCCTGGTCGATGCGATACCGCGCGTGCGTGGCGGCAATCAGCGTGACCACCAGTACTACCCCAAAAACCTTGCGAGGAAAACGATGACAGGCTGAGCGGGTAAAAACCGGTCTGCCCCAGGGGACGAACAGCGCGACGAACAGCGCGCTGTAGACGAACATTTGGCCATCCGCGCGTACTTGAACAGCGCCAGCTTCGGGCCCGAATATTCCATCACCGGGCCTTCCATGATTTCCGTTTCCGCCTCGGCGGTGTCGAACGGAACGCGGCCGAGAAATGCCTGCAGGCGAGAAGACGAGCACGCCGAGCATGATCAGCCCCGCCCAGCGGGAATGCTCCGGTCCCGTACACCGAGCCGCCGAACACGTCGTCCAGCCTGAGCGAGCCGGTGTGCACCGCGCCGACGACGATGGCGACGGCCAGCAGCGGCTCCAGGGTCATCATGGCCATCATTTCGCGGCTCATGCCGACGAGCGAATAGGTCGAGCCGGCCGCGAGCGCCGCGAGCAGGGTCGAAATGCCCGAAAGGGTCAGCAGGTAAATCAGGAGAATCGCATCGCCGCCGGATTGAAGGGGTACGCGCGAGCCCATGGGCACGAGCAGGGCGACCGAAAGAATCGTCGCAAGCGAAAGGTATGCGGCGAACCGCTGCATGACCGGCGACTCGCCCGACTCGATGTCCTCTTTGCCCAGCAGCTTGAGCAGGTCGAAGTACGGCTGCAGCAGCGGCGGGCCCTGCCGCGACTGGATCCGCGCCGTGACCTTCCGCAGAATACCTTCGAACAGCGGCGACAAAGCCAGCACCAGCACCAGGTTCACTGACAGCCAGCAGGATGGTGGTCACCATGTGAGCTCATGACCGTTTCCTCCTGTCTCGTTTCGTTGCCGGACCAGGCTGCAGCAGTTCTTCCTGGGAGTACATCTTCATCTTGCCCGTGCGGATGTCCACGATTTCCATGCGGTCGGTGCAGGAGAAGCAGGGGTCGATGCTGCCGAGCGAGATGGTCATGTCGGCGAGCTGCTGATCCTTGATCATCGCCGGGATGCCCTGCAGGTTCTGGTACGTCGGGGCGCGGACGCGCCACCGGCGCGGCCGGTTGTTCTCGCCGGTCACCACGTAATGGTGCGACTCGCCGCGCGGGGCCTCGATGGACGACATGCCGAAGCGCCCGGCAGGCAACTCGTCGGTCAGGTTCAGCTGGATGGGCCCATCCGGCATTTTTTCCAGGCACTGGCGGATGATCTTGATCGATTCGAACACCTCGCGCACGCGGACCATCAGCCGCGACCAGACGTCACAGCCGTCCTCGACGACCACGTCGAACTCCACCTTGTCGTAGGCCGCGTAGGGATGGTCGCGGCGGGCGTCGATGCCCACGCCGGATGCGCGCGCCATCGGGCCGATCAGGGCCAGCCTCCTTGACCAGTTTCTTGTCGGCGACGCCGATGCCGCGGGTTCGCTTCTGAACGTTCCGGTCGCCCTTGATCGCGTCGGCCACCGCGGTCCATTCCTTCTCGATCCCGTCGAGCACGCCCCGCAGGTCGTTGCGCAGTTCGGGGGTGATGTCCCAGCGGACGCCGCCGATGACGCACAGGGAGTAGGTCTTCCGGTTGCCGGTGATCTTCTCGGCGATCCACATGATCGGCTCGCGGATGCGGAAGCTCTGCATGAACAGCGTATCGAAGCCGAGGATGTGCGAGGCCAGCCCGCACCAGAGCAGGTGGCTGTGCAGGCGCTCGATCTCCAGCATGATCGTCCGGATGAACTCCGCGCGCTCGGTCGGCTTGATGGCCGCGGCCTGCTCGACGGCCTGCGCGTAGGCCACGCTGTGGACGCAGCCGCAGATGCCGCAGATGCGCTCGGCGAGCATCGGGATCTCGTTGTAGGTCAGGACCGAGTCGGCCAGCTTCTCGATGCCGCGGTGGACCATGAACCCGCGGTACTCGCAGCCGCGCACGATTTCGCCTTCGACGAAGAGCCGGAAATGCTCCGGCTCGTCCAGCGTCGGGTGGAACGGGCCGAACGGAACGGCGACGCAGCCTTTCGGCGCCTCGTCGAACGGGTATTCCTTGTTCTCGTCGTATTCGGGCGGGACGAAATTCCACGGCACGTCCTTGCGCAGCGGGTGGCAGTTCTCCGGCCAGCCGTCGGGCAGAACCAGCCGCTTCATGTTGGGGCAGCCCACGGCCTCGATGCCGACGAGGTCGCGCATCTCGCGCTCGGCCCAGTTTGCGCCGGGCACGATATCGGAGATGCGTGTCGATCTTGGGATACTCCGCCGGCAGGTTCACGAGGAGGCTGAGGAGCACGTGGTCCTTGTCGAACGCGAAGTTGTGAGCCACGAGGAAGCGTGCCCGAGTGGGGCCGGTCGTCCATGCCGATGCTGATGACGTAGCGGGCGTCCAGGTCGCGGAAGACGTACCGCACCAGATCCCGGATCTTGTCCTTGCGGACATACAGGAACAGGCGGTTGTCCTCCGGGATATCCATCCGCAGGATGGTCCCGTCGAACTTGCCCTTAATCCGATTCAAAACATCGCGTGCTGGCATAAAATCCTCAATTCCTCAGGGATTGATCGGTGCGGTGGCTGTCTCAGTCCTCACCTACGTGGTCCCGGCTGCTTCGGCATCCCGCCGACCCAGCCGAAATATTTCTTCACTTCGCCGTACAAATTGTGCGCGCCGTACCGGTGCACTTCCGCCTCTTTCGCGTATCCGCAGAGCCAGATGTCGGCCGTGCGCCGCTCCGCCGAGCCCAGCTTCGAGATGGCGCGGGCGACCACGAAAATCACGAACAGCATCAGGGCGACAATCAGCGGAGCCAGCAGGGCGCGTTGCCGCCGGCGGCCGTAAGGCCATCCCATGCGCCCGGCAGATGGCGGGGACCGTCTCGCACAGAATGTAGGCAAGGCCTTCCGAGCTTCGCGTCAGCGATCTGCTGGATGAGCCAATAGGCCACCGTCGGGACCAACCCGAGCGCCAGGCAGAGGCCCGGCGAGCAGCCAGCTGCGGCAACTGCATGGTCCAGCTGACTTCCAGCTTGCGTTCAGCGGCGGCCTTGTTCCGCGACCACCTTGCTGGTGCGGGAGAGGAATGCGGCGCCGAAGAACTTCATGAACGAGGCCAGCGTCAGCGCGCTGGTGACGATCCCGAAGACGCCGCAGATCGCGAGGTAGCCGGCTTCGCGGCTGCCGAGGATCGTGGCGACGTAGATGCTCCACTTGCTGGCGAAGCCGTTGAACAGCGGAACGCCGGCGATCGAGAACGAGGCGATCAGCGTGGTGACGGCCGTGATGCGGCATGAACTTCATCAGGCCGCCCATCCGGTTGAGGTCCTGCGTGCCCGTCGCGTAGAGCATCGATCCGGCATCGAGGAACAGCAGGCTCTTGAAGATGCCGTGGTTGAGCGTGTGGAACAGCGCGCCGTAAAATCCGACCGCGGCCAGCGCCATGACGCCCGAATTCGCGAGGCCGGCCGGCAGAAGCGCCACGCACGCGCCGAGGCCGAGAATGATGTAGCCGACCTGGCCGATGCTGTGGAACGCCAGCAGCCGCTTGCTCTGCTCCTGCTTCAGCGCCTGCATCGTGCCGATGAACAGCGTCACGGTTCCGAGGACCGCGAGGATCATGCCCCAGGTCTGCGCCGGGTAGTCGGCGATCGACGCGGCGGGGATCAGCCACAGGAACGAGCGCATCAGGCCGTACACGCCGGTCTTGATCATGACGCCGGAGAGCAGGGAGCTGACCGGCGAGGGGGCCGCGGGATGCGCGTCCGGCAGCCACATCTGCCCGAACGGCCACATACCGGCCTTGATGCCGAAGCCGACGAGGAACAGGACCAGCGCGAGCACAACGGTTCCGCCCTGCGTCGGGAGCAGTCCGCCCACGGTTTCGCGGATGCGCGTCGAAGTCGTATTTCATCAGCGTCTCGCCGGCCACGGTCACCGGGCCGGACCCCGCCAGCAGATACGCCCCGAGCATCACGAGGGCGCAGGCAATTTCCATCATCAGGAGGTACTTGTTCGCGGCCTGCACGTTCTGCGCGCTTGCGGAACTCGTAGCGGATCAGGAGGTACGAGGGGAGCGTCATCAGCTGCCAGAAGAAGCAGAAGAAGAGCATCAGGTCCGTCGTGGTCACGATGCCGTACATGCCGGCGATGAACAGCAGGAAGTTGGGATAGTAGCGGGCGACGCCGTAATCCGGGTAATGCTTCATGTAGCGGATCGAGTAGAACGCGGAGGCGACCGCGATCGTCGCGATCAGCAGGATGAAGACGGAGCTCAGGCCGTCCACGTAGAGCCTCAGCGACGAGCCGTACTGAGGCAGCGACGACAGCGTCACCGCCGCTTCCGGCCCGCGAAGAAGCGCGATCGCCGCGGTCAGCAGCGCGAGGGCGCTCGAAGCCGCCGTGAAGAGAAACGCGACCCAGCCGGCCAGCGTCTTGTTCCACGAAAAGAGCAGCGACACCGCCGCGCCGATGACGCACAAGCCCATCGCGTAGGTTATGGTCTGTGTGGATGTCAGGTACACGTGCACTCCGCTTCAGTTCGACGTCTTCCGGCAAAGCACTTCCTCAGCAGGCTGCGGCCAGCAGCTTCAGGGTCTGCTTCACGCGGCTCGGACATTTCCGATCCGGTCCGCAGGGATGCCGGCTGGACGCCCAGCAGCCAGACCCGCGTCCGACTGATTCCGATCTCGATCACCCGGCGCGGTCATGCCCAGCTGAAATCTTGTGCGTCGAGACCTGCGGGAAGCGGGCTCTTGTATTTCCGTCGCGTTCATAAGAACCACGGAGCCCGGCGCCGCGCCGAAGTCGACGGCGTCCAGGAACACGACGTTGTCGTAGCCGCCGCGGGCGAGCACGCCCGCGATTTCTCCGGCACGGTGCCGGCAACGACAGCGGTCGATATGCCGGCGCTGCTGGAGCTGCTTCGGCAAGGCGGACGCCCAGGGCGTCGTCGCCCAGGTCCGTGTTGCCGATGCCCACGAAGGCGGTCGCCGTGCGGTCCCGCCAGCGCGTCCCGGAGTTCTTCTTTGAGGTCGCGCTTCAAATCACTTCTCCCAGCTTGTGAATCTGCTCGAGCGTGAAGACGGGGCCGTCGGTGCAGACATACGCCACGCCGATGCAGCAGTGGCCGCACTTGCCGACGCCGCACTTCATGTAGCGCTCCAGCGTGGAAACCATGTTGCGGTCGTCGTAGCCCATGCCCTTCAGGTCGGCCAGGACGAAGCGGAACATGACCGGCGGCCCGCAGATGAAGACAGTGGTGTTCTCGACCGGCATCTCGAGGCCGGGCTTTTTGAAGAGCGTGCCGACGACGCCGACGTTGCCCTTCCAGCTTTCGTCCGCCCGGTCCACGGTCAGGTGGCACTCGAAGCCCGGATCCTTCTGCCAGTCCTGCAGGTTCTGCGTGTACATCAGGTCCTTGGGCGTGCGCGAGCCGTAGAACACCTGGATCTTCTGGTACTTGTCGCGGTTATGCAGCGCGTACATGATCACCGAGCGGAGCGGGATCAGGCCGATGCCGCCGGCGACGATGATGAGGTTGCGCCCGAAATAATCCTTCATCGGGAACCCGTTGCCGTAGGGGCCGCGCACGGCGAAGCGGTCGCCGGGCTTCATCTGCGTGCATCGCCGCGGTCACGCTGCCGACCTTGCGCGTCGTGAAGAACAGCTTGTCCTCCGTGGGGCTGGGCGGGAGCGAAATCGCGATCTCGCCGGCGCCGAGCACGTTCATCTGGGCGAACTGGCCGGGCATGAAGGATCGGAACGCCTTCTGGTCTTCCGGATTTTCGAAGTGCCAGAAGAATGTCTTCACATCCTGGATTTCATCCCGGATGTCGTCCATCACGGCCATCTTGGGCTCGTAGAGATTCTGGGTCTGGCACGCGGTCATTTCGTCTCTGCCTTGCCGGCCGTCAGGTCGGCGGATGATCTCCACGACGCTCGGCATGCCGACGTCGCCGTGGCAGACGCTCACGCAGCGCCCGCATCCGACGCACGCCATGGAAAGCTCCCGCTGGATGAAATAGTGCGCCAGCTTGCGGAAGAAGCGGCGGTTGCGGCGGTCGTGCACGGCCTGCCGCGGATTGTGCCCGCCGGCCATCCGCGTGAACCCGCTCAGCGCGCAGGCGTCCCACATGCGGACGCGCTCGATCTCGTTCGGTCCGGTCTTCTTCTCGCTCACCGTAAAGCAGGTGCAGGCGGGGCAGACGTAGCTGCATCCGCCGCATTCCAGGCAGCGGTCGCCGACGATCTTCCAGGTGTCTCGGTGATGCCGCCCGCGGGTGATGTAGCGGATGGCCGCCGAGTACCAGCTGGTCGTGACCTTGAACTGCTTGCGGACCTCGCTGAGGATCGTCACGGCGCCTGGCTCGACGTGCTCCGGCGTGGCCTTCGTGAAGAACGGCTGGCTGAACAGCGCCTCGCCCTTGTCCGAGCCGGCGACGGCCAGGAATTCCCCCTCTTGCCCAGGTCCATCAGCTGCAGGTCGAAATGATCGCGGGCCGCCGGGCCGGTGTCCGAGCACACGCAGAAGCAGTCCTCATCGATGTCGAGCTTCGGATCGGTGCAGACGACATTCACCAGGAACAGGTTCTTGCGGAAGGCCTCGTAGTAATTGTCCTTGATACGCGTTGCCCAGGTAGAAACGGTCCAGGTGGAAAATGCCGGCCACGTCGCAGGAGCGGATGCCGAAGATCGCGCGCTTCTTTTCCTCGTGCACGGCTTCAACTGGCGGCGGTTGCGCCTGTGCGGATTTTCAGCAAGCGCTGGATGTGCGGGAGGACGTAGCGCTTCGGGGGATAGTAGGGGTTCGGCAGATGGATCTGGATGGGGTCGCGGTTGGCATCGGTGACCGCGTCGAAATACGTGTCGCGGCCGCGGCCGCGGAACGGCGCGATGACCTCGTGGTCCTGCCGCAGCAGGTCCACGATCTTCAGAAGGTCATCTGTGATGGATCAACCGTGCGCGCATGTCATGCCTTCTCGATCTTCACATTTACCGTGCGGTTGCCGGCCCGGTATTCGGTTCTGGCCTGTGGCCCAGCATCTGCTTGGCGATGTCCTGCAGGAAATAGGGGACATACACCATGCCCTTTCGTACTTCTTCCGTCACGCGAGCCGCGGTGGTCGCCGATGCCGCCGCCGGAGACCAGCCGAATCTTCGTGCCGTCGCGGATCGCAGCGCCGTCCGCATCCGCCGGGTTCATCTCGACGAAGCCGTCGGGATAGTCCAGCAGGAGGATGCCGATATTCGCGCTTTAAGCGTTTCGCTGTGCTGGATCAGCGCGTTCTGGTGCCAGTAGTAGAGCGAGTGGCCGAACGTCAGCGTGAACGGGAAATCAGCGGCGGTGCAGCGGCGCGATGCGCCGGCGCTTGTGGACCGGCACGAACTGAAAGGCCGGTGCCTGCCGCGCGACCTCCTCGAACAGAGATAGGGCGTGCCCAGCGGACGGTCGTTCGTGCACGGCCATTGGCGGCCGTATTCGCGCGCCAGGTTTTCGTAATTGGCGCCCTCGTAAAACGGGACGGCGCGGCCGATCTCCTTCATCACGTCGGCGGAATTGTTGTAACTCCAGTTCGCGCCGAGACGGCTGGCCACCTGGACGATCTGCTGCCAGGCGGAGGTCAGGCCCGCCGGGCGGTTCGACCACTTTCTTGGCGAGCTGGATCCGGCGTTCCGTGCTGGTGAACGTGACCTGCTTCTTCTCCGTAGGCGGCGACCGGCAGAATCACGTGGGCGATCTCCGCGGTCCTCGTCATGAAGAGGTTCTGGAGGACCACGAACTCCATCTTCTGAAGCGCGGTCTTCGCGTCGCAGAACGTCGCGGAGACGACGGGGTTGTGGCGGTCGAGCCACATGGCCCGATATTCGCCCCTTGCGGCCGAGCATGGTGCTGCGTGTCCATCCCCCAGCGTGCTCAGGCAGTTTTCGCGTCCCAGAGCCTTTCGAATTGCTTGTGCGCACCTGGGGCTCCTGCACCGGCTGGTAGCCGGGGAGGTAGTCGGGAAGCATGCCCATGTCGCAGCCGCCCTGCAGGTTGTTGTGCTCCGCCAGGGGCATGATGCCGGCGCCGCGCTTGCCGAGGTTGCCGCGTGAGCAGGGTCAGGTTCACCATCGACTGGATCGGCTCCATGCCGCTGGCCTCGGCGCCCGTGGAGTAGAGGATCATGGCGGTCGCGGCCTCGGCATACGTCGATCGCCGCCTGCTCGATCAGTTCCGGCGACACGCCGCAGCGGTCGGCGGCCAGGAGCACGTCGAACGACTCGATGTTGCTCAGGAATTTCTCGTAGTCGCTGCAGCGCTGTCTTGATAAACTCATGATTCATCATGCCGCGGTCCACGATGACCTTGGCCATCGCGCCGTAGAGGAACACCTCGGTGCCGGGCCGGATCTGGAGGAACAGTCGGCGCTCTCCGCCACGCGGTGCCGGCGCGAGTCGATCGCAATGATCTTCGCCCCCGCGAGTTTGGCGCGGATCACCCAGCCGCCGATGGTCGGCAGCTGCTGGCCGAGGTCGATCCCGCTGACGACGATCACTTGGCTGTTCCATCAGCTCGCCGATGGAGTTCGTGGCCGCCGGGCACGCCGAGCATGTCCAGGAGCACCTTGACGCTGTTGGTGCGGAACAGGCTGGTGCCCTGGTCCACGTTGTTCGTGCCGATCACCGCGCGGGCGAACTTCTGGAGGATGTAGCTGTCCTCGTTGGCGCAGCGGGCGGAGTTGAGAAAGCCGAGGGAATCAGGCCCGTGCTTGTCGCGGATCTCGTGTCAGGCGGCAGGCGACGGTATCATAGGCCTCGTCCCAGCCGACCGGCTCGAACTTGCCGTTCCGCCTGATCATCGGCTGGAGCAGGCGGTCGGGCGAGCTGGCCACCTCGTGCACATGCCAGCCGCGGACGCAAATGCGCCCCTGGTTGGCGGGATGAGACATGCTGGGATAGGTGCCGACGATTTCATTGCCCGCCGTTTCAAGATAAATTCCGCAGCCCACGCCGCAAAAGGTACAGGTTGTCAATGTGTGTGCCATAGCAACCCACCGTAATCAAACCGGCCCAACAGGGGGCGATGCCGAACATATCACGGGTGAGAAAAAACAATGGCGAGACTATAATCAATAATAAGGAAGCATGTCAAGAAAAAAATGAATGAATATTCATTCAAGAAGAAAATGCAGGTTTTTTAAGATGATTACGGGCAAAACGTGAGCGCCCGGCGATCACGTTTCTAATCCCGGGCGTCACATGAGGAGCTCTTGCAGTTGTGTGTGCAGTGATATTATTCCGTTAGCTGCAATCCCGATGCAAGCATAGCATTTCTGGTCATCTGCTTATCGAGCGCGGAAAAACTGATCTTGGGCATGCGCAGTTCTCCCCCGGTCATGCCCACCAGTCCTTCCATGTATTTCCACTGCTGCAGGTTGTAGAGTCCGGTGAGCGGCAGCGTGGTGAGTACGGAGCGGATAAAAAATTTTCTCAGGGGGTCAATGGCCCAGTACAACTGCATGGCCTCATCCATTTTACCTTTCTGCACCAGGTGAAACAGGCGGATTTCCCGCGGGTCGTCCGGTGTCTGGAACACCTGCCAGGGGGCGCACCCCGACCACTGCATACCGTATTTACTGATGAAGGTGGGCCATGCGTCGTCAAAGGGGTAGCTGATGAGAATCTTGTCCCCGAAGAGGCGGAAACACTCGTCGATCCATGCCCAGTCCAGTATGCCAATTTTCATTGAAACCACATTTTCAATCTCGGCAATGCGCTTCAGGAGGGGTGCCGGAAAAATCCCGGGGAAGGGGAAGTCGTACTTGACGGAGGGGAATAATTCGATGGCCAGATTGGTTGACCTGCAGATGACATGGGTATAATCGTAGACATCTTCGGGTTTCTGGGGATAGAAGTTGGAAGGGTAGCTGAGCAGCAGGGAGTCACAGCCCATGGCTTCGGCATAATGGGCCATCTCGATATTCTCCTGCAGCGAATAATAGCGGAGCTCCGAGGCTATGCCGATTTTGCCCCGTGCCTCGTCGACGCACCACTGAATGAACAGCCTGTCTTCATCCACAGTGGTTCCGGCGCTGGTCACCAGCACGGTGGAGAAAAATCCGTGTTTGATCAGCTCTCTGATATCATGTCGTATCCCTGCTTCATCCAGGGCGAGTGTGTCCGGGGTAAAGGATGGAAGGATGGTGCTTTCCAGCCCCCGGTAAAAACCCCTGGCCCAGCTTTTCGCCTCCGCCTTTTTGTATTCCATGGTTCCCTCCACTGATTAAATAAAGCACTCTCGCATTACCTCACTATATATTATTAAAGGGGGAATTTCATGTCAAGATTCTAAGGGTTTTCCTCACGCACGTCTGAAAATTTATCTCTCGAAAATATTGATGGCCGGTAGGAGCGGCTTTGAGCCGCGAATGTATCGCGCATGAATGCGCTCCTACCTACTATCAAAATATCTTTGGCTTGGTTTAAAGACATTTTTCTTCGAACAAATTGTGATGGATAAATGAAAAACAGTTATCTGCATTCCTTTTTATCTATGGTACAAAGGGCCTGATGGCGCAAGATATTGCCTTGACACACATGAATGATATTTCTATACTTATTCTATCAAAAAGTGATATTTTGCTGTCGAGCTTTTTTATCAAGCCCTGTTATGCGATTTTCATGCTCGGGAACATCTGAACGGCAGTTATCCGTGACACGTCAATATAGGTAACATGGATGCGGTTCATTTGGGATGCTAAGAAGGCCTCGAAGAATCTTCGGAAGCATGGAGTCTCCTTCCACGAGGCAGCAACTGTATTTCGTGATACGCTCTCAGTGACCGGTTCTGACCCCGACCATTCAATCGGAGCGCATCGCTTTGTGACTTTCGGCATATCAAAAAAAGGACGCCTGCTTGTAATATCCCACACGGAAGAAGGTGGAAGCTTTCGAATCATCAGTGCAAGATTAGCGACCAAACACGAACGGAGGATCTATGAAGAAGGGTAGTCGCAAATCTGTTGAAGAACTCCGCTCCGAGTACACAAGCTCGGACTTTACCACTTTGGTACGGGGAAAGTATGCAGCGCGCCTGGCCAGGGAGTCTAATATTGTGGTCCTGGAGCCTGAAGTTGCGCAGGCGTTTCCGAATGACAAAGCAGTCAATGAAGCGTTACGCGGCCTGCTTGAAGTAGCAGCGACAACTGCACGGCTAACAGGTCACACAGCTGGAAGAACTAAGAAACGGCACGCCGGTTAGATTATTTCCCCCTGCCACGAGTCCGATTAATGCAGAGTTTTTCGCAGTACCGCCCCTGTTCTCAGTGATGCGATTCATCACCATCATTCGGAATGACATTTCCTCCCACAACCACATGTAGAGGCAACCGGCCGGTTGCCCCTACAATACAGATCTTATGGTGAATCAAAAAAGCAAGGAGATTTATGATACGCGACGCTGGGAAATTTGCGTCTTAGGTGAGTCCCAGCTTTTTCATCTTGCGATAGAGAGAGGTCCTGCCGATTTTCAGATACTGTGCCGCCAGTGCCTTGTTGTCGCCGGCCTGCTGAAGTGCCTTGGCAATGATTTCTCTTTCAGCGGATTCGCTGGTGCGGGAGAGGGTCTGCCTGAGACCCTCAGCCTTGAGCTGCCCCTCTTTTTTTTGGCGGCGGGGTGCGGGGTTGATAACCTCGGGCGGCAGATCAGTCGGCCGGATGAGGTTGCCTTCACAGAGGATGCATGCCCGCTCGATGATGTTTTCCAGCTCCCGGACATTCCCCGGATACGAGTAGCCGAGGAGTATTTTCATGGCCTCCCGTGAAAGCGAGATGACTTCGGAACCGCCCTTGCATTTCTTTAAGAAGAAATTGATCAGGTGGGGTATGTCCTCAACCCTTTCGCGCAGCGGGGGAATGTTGACGGTCACCACATTGATGCGATAGTAAAGGTCCTCGCGAAAGCGTTTTTTCTGAGTTTCCTCAAGCAGGTCCTTATGGGTGGCGGTGATGATCCGGACATCTATTTTTGCGGAGCGGTTGTCCCCCAGACGCCTGATTTCATGGTCCTGGATGGCCCGGAGCAGCTTCACCTGCATGTCGAGGGGGAGCTCACCGATTTCATCCAAGAACATGACGCCGCAATGCGCTTCTTCAAAAAGTCCCTTCTTGTCGCGTGAAGCCCCGGTAAAAGCCCCCTTCACGTGCCCGAACAGCTCGCTCTCAAGCAGGTCATGGGGGATCGCCCCGCAGTTCAGGACCACAAACGGACCCTTGCTCCGGTAGCTCTGGTGATAGAGGGCATGGGCGATAAGTTCTTTTCCCGTGCCGCTCTCGCCCTGGATGAGCACCGTGCAGTCGTTGTCGGCAACCTTGGAGATGAGCCTGAAAATATTCTGCATCGCCAGGCTCTTGCCGACGATGGTGTCGGGCCCGTACTGTCCGGTGAGTTCCTTTTTAAGCAGGGTTATCTTTTCATCCTTCTCCAGCAGCTCCTGCTCAAGGCGGGCTTTGTCGGACATGTCGTGGATGTTGCGCACAAAACCGGTGATCTCTCCCGTGCCGTCCTTAAGCAGTGAAATATTAACCTCGGTGGGAATTAAAAAACCGTCCTTGTTATTGAAATACTGCCTGAAACCGTATACCTTTCCCGTCCTGAAAAGGTTGTCGATCATCTCCGCCATGGTAACAAAGTACTGTTCGTCAATGGTAACCGACCCTCCTATGGTAAGCGGATAGGTGCCGATGTCCGGAGAAACGATGGTTACCGGCTGATTGAACAGCTCCTTCTCAGTGTAGCCCACCAGTTTTTTGAATGACTCATTGGAGGTCATAATCAGTCCCGCGGGGCTGGTGACCAGGATGGCATCGATGGCATTGCCCATCACATTATTGATGTTCACCTCGGTCTGCAGCAGATCGGCCACCAGGTCGCGGCGCATCTCGGGAGTAAGCTCGATGGAGCTGTGCTGCAAAAGCCCCTGCTTGATGTGGTTCATGATCTCCTTCAGGGCGTACGAGCAGTCTATGAGCTGCTGGATGTTGAGAATAAGGTAGAGAAAGCCGATGGTTTCGCCGGCCCAGTTAACCAGGCTGAGCCGGTGCTGCAGTATGGAGATGACCTCTCCATTGCTGGTTATGTAAGCATCTTCGTGAATCCCGTGGTAATGCTTCTGCTTTACCTCATAAATAAGGTAGGCGGCCCTGTTGCTCTGCTGATCTTCAGCTTTTGTAGGCCGTTCAATCCAGAGCTTGCCCTTATATGCGCCGATGACTTCGTTGGGTGCATACCGAAGAACGTCAAGCAGGTTTTGAGAGGCGTCGAGCATGATGTCCTGTGTGTCACAGACAATGCACCAGATTTCCGGGTGATCAATGACGGCGGACAATTCATCGGCGCTTTGCTCGCGGGAGAGCCGCAGAAAGGCTGACAGTTGATCCGGCGTCCCGGCCGGAATGCCTCCCGGGTATGTTTCCATTACCCGTCGAATGAGGCCTTTTAATGTATCAAGATGGCTGGCCTCTTCATTTCGCCACTCCCGCAGCCGGTCAAATTCCTTTTGATATTCAGTGGCCATGGTACCCGTTCTGTTGCTTAAAGTTGTTAGATTTATTATAAATGCATGATCAGAAGCCTGTCGGGTATGGAATGCTTGATTATTTTACTCCCCTACGCCACTCTTACATAGCATATGCTCTGCAGGCAGGCAAGTAAAATGTTTCTTTTGTGGAACGTTTCTTTTGTGGAACACAGATAAATAAACTAATATATTATAATTATTTAGAATACTATGATTGTTTTTTCAAGATGCAAAAATGGTACATAATTCCGTGAGTCTGTAATAGCGCTTATATGCCCTATAATAAAAAAACCAATTAAAACAAATGATTGCGATAGTATTGTTGTGTGGCACGCATCTTGAATTATTATTTGGAGAGTGGGTAAATCATTTTATTTTTAAAAAGAGGAGAAAGAAATGGTCATAGATACATCAAAGAATGAATTGGGTCAGGAAACGGCTATGGCGAATAAGGCAAAAAAGAGGTATCTGGCCGTCGTCAAATCAAACTTCCGCAAGCTCAACTATTGTGTCAATAACGAGTGGAAGGAATCAAAAACCACAAAATACATGCCGGTCACCGATTCGAGCACCGGCGAGGTGATTGCCGAGGCCCCCTGCTGCACCAGGGAAGAGGTGTTGGCGGCGGTCAAAGCGGGCAAAGAGGCCTATCCGGGGTGGAGAAGCACACCGGTGCAGCAGCGCATTGAGGTGATGTTCAAATTGAAGGCGCTTATGGATGAACACCTTGATGCCCTTACCCTGAGCGTTTCAAAGGAGCTGGGCAAGAACCTTGACGAGGCCCGCGGTGATGTTATCAAGGCGATAGAGGTGATGGAATGCGCCTGCGCGACACCCTACCTCATGCAGGGGGATTCCCTGATGAACATTTCAAGGGGCCATGATACAGTGATGTTCCGGGAGCCTCTGGGTGTTTTCGCCGGAATAGTTCCCTTCAACTTCCCCGCCATGATTCCCTGGGGCTGGATGATCCCCTTCTGCATCAGCTGCGGCAATACCTTTGTCCTGAAATCTGCCAGCTTGACCCCGATTACGTCAATGCGGATCATGGAGCTTGCCATTGAGGCGGGACTTCCCAAAGGGGTGGTAAACCTGGTTACCTGCAGCAGAAATGAGGCAGACCTTCTGCTTGAGCACCCTGATATCCGGGGCATTTCCTTCGTCGGCTCAACCTCGGTCGGAAAACACATTTACTCGACCGCGGCCTTACATGGAAAAAGAGTGCAGTGCCTGACCGAGGCCAAGAACCACGCCCTGGTTTTGCGGGACGCGGAGCTTGATCTTGCCGCGCAGAGAATTACCAATTCAACCTTCGGGTGCGCCGGGATGCGCTGCATGGCGCTGCCGGTGCTGGTGGTTGAGGAATGCGTGGCCGATGAATTTGTTTCCTACTTGAAGCACTACGCAGAAACGCTGAAAATCGGATGTGCCTACGATCCTGCGACACAGCTGGGACCGGTGGTTTCCGCTGAGCACAAGAAATTTGTTATAGACTGGATTAACAAGGCTGAGCAGGAAGGCGCAAAGCTGCTTCTCGACGGAAGGAATAAAGTTGTTCCGGGATACGAAAAAGGCTTTTTCATCGGCCCCACCATTTTTGATCGTGTCACCGAAAACATGACCTGCGGGCAGGAGGAGGTCTTTGGCCCGGTCACCTTCATGAAGCGGGTGAAGGATTTTGAAGAAGGTATTACCTTGATGAACAGGAACCAGTTTGCGAACGGTTCGGCCATCTTTACCGAGAGCGGACACTACGCACGCGAGTTTACCTTCAGAACCGACGGCGGTATGGTGGGGGTTAACGTGGGCATCCCGGTTCCGGTTTCCTATTTCCCCTTCTGCGGGCACAAGAATTCATTTTTCGGTGATCTGCACTGCATGGGCAAGGACGGCGTGCAGTTCTACACCGAGTCAAAGGCGGTTACCTACCGGTGGCTGAAAGGTTCAGTCAAGGCGCAGAAGGTGAGCACCTGGGAAGGAACTATCGCCCGCGAATAACCTGTTGGTTTCGTCCCTCGCGTAAAAGCGGGATGAAAGAAATGCAGAACATAATGAAAGAGCCATTTCCTTATTGGGAAAGGGCTCTTTCGTCATGAGCAGTAATAACCATGTTTGCAAAAGCTTATTCCGAGAGAGGGAAGGACACGCCGGGTGACAGAAAACCGGTGGGATCAATCACCTGCTTGATTACCTTTGCCATGGCAAAGTGGGCCGGGCACTCGGTCCAGGTCCTCTTGTCCCGGCCGACGCCGAGCGGCGCCATGCCGATCTCCTGCATCAGGCTGTCAAACTTGGCTTTAATGGCCCCAATGTAGGGGAGAAAATCCCTGCGTGCGTAATCCACCAGAAAGATGACCTCGCCCGCCGCATTGGCATGGCCTCCCATGGAAAGGTAGGTCTGGCCGCAGCTTGCGTAGAGGCGGAGGATGGGATGGGGGTGGTTGAGAAATACCGGGTTTTCCCTGCAGACCTGCTGATACATTTGCATTCCCCGGTCCATGTATTCTTCAAGTTTCTCCAGAGAGTCGAAAACACCGCCGGAGACGAAAATGCCGCCGGAGTTGGACTGCCCGTTGAAGGTGCCGCAAATCTTCGGACTGTTGCACTGCTGCCAGCCCGCGGCGTTTTCCTCGTGCCCGTCGAGAATGGCGACCATCCACGGGGGCATCACCGTGCCTCCCCCTGCCTCGAGCATGCGGATGCAGGCTTTCTGCTCAAACGCGACCTTGGCCGGAGTGCCCCTGAAAGACATGCCGATGAGATTAATGTCCTGGGTGGCCTTGACAAAGTGGGCGCCTTCCTGCCAGTGTTTGCTTGAATACAGCGCATGTGTCCAGCATCCCGGCCCCATGACGGTGGCACCGCATGCATAATCCTGCATCATCACGTTATACATGGCCTTCACCGCGCCGCTCAGGGTGGGAAAGGTCACCCAGAGGGACCTGACTTCCTGGGGGGTGGGGAAAAAGCGAAATTCCATTTGGCTCACGATGCCGTATCCGCCATTGGAGAAAAAGGGCAGGTAGGTGAGCGCCGGTCCCGGGCCGTGGGGCCAGGCCGGGCTTTTGGGATGGGCCATGGATCCGGTGCGTATTATTTCACCGTTTGCCAGCACCAGCTCCATGCCGGCAACGCAGTTAATGCCCATTCCGTCCTGATAACCCGCCATCTTGTTCTGCCCGGTAAACACCTGGTAGGGTACAAACAGGGATGTTCCCGGACTGCCGCCAAAGTAGGGCCTGTATCCCAGATCCATTTCCCGTATCAGCTGGCTTACCTGCAGGCCGGTCGCGCCCGGTTCCGCTCGGACCACCATCCGCTCCCGGTCAACTTCAATCTTCTGCATGCGGCGAAAATCGAGGACAATGCCGGCATTGGGCTTGCCGGGTATGGATCCCACCAGCAGAACCGTGCCGCCTCCCACCGGGTAAATGGGCAGATCATGCTTGCGGGCGATGTTGATGATGCCCTGTAAGTGCTTGGTTGACCCGGGATAGACGACAGCCACAGGGTGGTTTTCAGGATAGAGATTGCCCTGACCAAAATGGGTCATCACATCGGAGGCATGGTAATATCTGCTCAGGGCATCCGTGCGCACCCACTCTGAACCAACGACCTTTTTGAGTTTACTGATTACGTTCTTCATCGCGCCACCGCCTTTCTCTTGTAACCGAACGCCTCCGCCATGAGGGATGTTAAATCGACCACGCTGAAACCTTTGGGCTTGCTCGCTCCCAGGTTGATGTTGCAGAAGGGGCAGGCGGTAACCATGACCCGGGCACCGGTTGCCTTTGCCTCCTCCCAGCGGTTTGAAGCATATCGTTTGGCGAGAGAATGATCCGTAAACAGCACGCCCCCTCCTGCACCGCAGCACAGCGAGTTCTGCCCGGAACGCCACATCTCTTTGAGGGTAAGTCCCAGGCCGGCGATGACCTGGCGCGGGGCCACGTATTCCTTCGCGTAGCGTCCCAAATGGCAGGGATCCTGGTAGGTGACGACAGGCATTTTCAATTTTTTGTGGGTCTTCTTTGCGATCATCTGACTGTAGAGCCGGGTGATGGGGATGAACTCAACCCGGCTGTTGCTGCGTCTGAGCAGCACTGATAAGCTCTCCGGGTTGTAGCAGATGACCTGCCGTATCCCGTATTTTTCCAGGCGGGTGTCAATGTCCTCAATGCACTCTTCCAGCACTTCGCTGCAGCCGGCACTGAGAAGTGCCGTGTCAACCGGGGGAAGGGGATCGTTGATGAAGCACCCGATCCTCCTCCCGCTCTTCTGCAGTAAAAAGCCTATTTCCTGCAGCTTGGGGGTGTTACCCATAATTGTTTTGTCGGCAAAGAGGATGGTTTCTATCCTGCTGTCTTCCGCGGGATCGGCAATGCCGTATGATTTCAGGACATCGAGGTTATGGCCCGTGGCGGTGCTCAGGGATTGTGCCATCCTGATGAGGCTTTGCGGCTTCAACTCATCCGGTACCATCCTGCGCAGCTCTTCCAGGATGTTGATGGTCGGGGTGTGACGGTAACCGCGGCTGCACAGATCTTCGCAATAACCGCAGAGCGTGCATGAATAGAGGAAGTTGGCGAGCTCCTTGTCCCAGTTCAGGGCACCCAGGGCAAGACCGCGGGCGATATACATCAACCCCGCCGGTTCGTAGGCACCGAGAAGCGTCATTCCGGAAGGGCATTGCAGTGAGAATGACTTGTCCGGAACTGTGTCCTGAGAAACCCCCCGGCAACTCCCGCATCGGTTGCATGAAAGCGCTTTGTCCAGTAATTCTTCCCTGGTCACGGTTTGTACCTCCTTTAAAGCCCCAGTTTGCCCGGGTTCATGATGTTGTTGGGGTCGACGGCTTTTTTGATGCAACGAAGCAGTTTAAAAGAAAGGGGATAGGCGGCAGCAACCTGCCTGGCAATCAGGGCTGATGGCCGCGGAAAGGTGACGCCTTCCTTTAACAGCTTGCCGCAGATGGTGCTGTATTTCTTCCGGGACTCCCTTTCAGTTCCCTTGGGGTAGCGGAGGTCGGGCTGGTAATAAAAGCACCCGCCGGACTGAAGGGGCATGAGCAGCGCCCCCGAGTTTTTGGGGAACAGGCTTGAACACTTCTGAACCTGCGCGGCCGTGGCAACGGTAACAACCGGAACCCACTCGCGCCCCGCCTCCTCGTGGAGCGAGGGCCCGGTGGGATGGTCAATCTCGGACAGGATGGTATCTCCTGCATTCTTTATCCCTTTAAGACCAGGGGAAAATTCACCTTTCAGATTCCTGGTAATGGCTGAGAGGTCGTTTTTCTTGTAAGCGATTTCAGCCTTTTCAAAGCCTCGCAGACCCACCACCACCGTCCAGGCGGGAAGCTTTGCCGCACCGTCCAGGGCCAGCAGATCCCGAAGGTATATGCTGTTTACCGCGAAGATTTCGTTGGGCTCTTCGGTGGCGGTAAAAAGCTGCAGTGCCTTAAGCGCTGTATTGATGTTCGCACATGAGAAAAAGAACACCTGGTTTTCCGGTGATGCCGTCTTCAGGGTCACTGCCGCTTCAGTGATGATGCCCAGCGTTCCCTGGGCCTGGCAGTAAATGCGGGAAACCATGGCAAGCGACGTACCCCAGGAGTACTTGTCAGGCCTATTTTGTGACATGGCCATCTGCCCGGTGGCGAATGCTTCCCCATCAGCCCTGAATCCTTTCATGGTAAGCATTTCCCAGGGATGGTACTTCGTCCACCCGAAGAGGGGTATCATTTCCAGGTAGGTTGCCAGAACGGAAGCATGTCCGGGAACATCAATGGCGGCAAGGGTGCGCCGCCCCTCAGCCGCGCATGCCCTTTCAAGCTGGCTGAAGGTTACACCCGGTTGGATAACCGCGTTGCGGTTCTGGGCATCAAGATAGATTATTTTATTGAGCCGGGAAAGGTCAACCGCCGTGGCGCCCTTTACCGAGGGCAGATGGGTGTCCTGCAGATTGGTCCCGGAGCTGACCGGGACAAGCGGCGTGCGGTCTCTGTTGGCCTTGCGAATAATTTCCTGGACTTCTCCCGGGCTGGTCGGGGTTACTGTCTGCTGCGGCTGATAATCGGAAAAGAACGTGGTCATCTGTTCGAACCTCCTTCCATACATTCCTGAAGCATGACCAAAAAGCTGACCACCAGCGAGCCATTGTGATGATCTTTGCCCATGCGTATATTAGCCTGGTCATTGTTCATCGCCACCAGAAGTGGAGGGCAGGTGCCCAGGAAAAGGCGGTTGAAGGCATCTTCACTCATGGCCCATGAACAGAAGGGTTTTTTTACCTCCCGCTGCGCTACACTGATCTCTGATCCGTCCCAGCTAACCACCAGCGGCGTGTTATCACCAACCGTGAGACAGAGCAGGTCTCCACACACGGTTGCCGGTAAGCCCGCGGCGTTGAGGCGACTCAGCCGTTCTTCAAGCGCGGGGTCGGTTCGAAGTGTTGCTTCCCATTGTTCTCTGTTGATATTCATTGCTGCAGACCTCCCTGTACAGGTGTCATCCGGATTTGACTGCGGAACGCTGAAACGGATCAGGCCTTGCTCTTCCAGTTGAGGAATTTTCTGAAGTTGTCCCCCATCAGCTTGTACTTGAAATCCATGGAAAGAGGAAGGTTCATGATGTTATCGATCATCGGTTTATACACCGGCAGTGTGAGAGGGAAGTCCGTGCCGTAAAACACCTTGTCAGGCATGAAGAATTCGAGGAAACGCAGGTGGTCCAGGTCCCAGTAATACTTGAATTGCATCAGCGTGGGATGGGGAACGGTAATGTCGGTGTACATGTTGTCAAACTTCATGACATTCCAGAGTCCCTGCATGGGGTTATTAAAAAGGCCGCAGTGGAGCTGCAGGATTTTCAGGTTGGGAAAATCCATGGCCACATCATCGAGGTAGACAGGGTCCTGGTATTTGGCCCTGGTGCCCGGGAGTTCCTCCTGTCCGGTATGTACCTGGAGATGCAGTCCCAGTTCCACCATTTTCTCGTAAGCAGGGTAGAGGTCGGGGTTGTTGGGATAGCCGGCGGTCGGGGTATGAAACTTGCAGCCGGGAAATCCGCATTCATAGGCCGATATGACCATTTCCACCGCCGCCTGCTTCCCGTATCGGGCATGGACGCCGCCAACAGCGGTAAAGCGTCCGGGGAAGGCGTCGATGAAGTTCTTCTTCACATATTCATTGGGCACATACCACTTCCAGCCGTCCTTGTTGCCGGGGTAGGGGTCGGAGATGCCGTGGATGCATTGCAGGCACATGGCCTCCACATTGGCGCTGTCCATGAAGGCAATGAATGTTTCCGGGGTGAGGTTAGGGCACTCTTCGGGCTTGGTGATGATTTTGGTGGGGTTGGGATCTCCGAGGAACGCCCGCGCGCCCATCAGGCTTCGGGCGCCCACCGTGTTGCCGGCCCACATGTCAAAACAGCCCGGCCTGCTCATGATATCCTTTTTCTCCAGTCCGGGATGGCCGTGACTGTCAAAAAATTTAAAGGGCTTGGGAAGCAGCATTTTTTCGATGGTTCCTTCCATTTCCGTCATAGCAGTCTCCTTTCGTAACGTAAAAGGCTGGACAGCGTTCAGGCCGTCCAGCCGCTCGGTGATTAAAGTACCTTGGTCATCTCTGCCAGCTGTTCAGGCGGCACCACGTTGGGCGTGGTGGCATAGGGCGGATTGGAGACGTTGTTGGGATCAAATTCCCGCTTCATGGCCTTGACCAGCAGATGCACGTTGAAGAACTGCGGTCCGAGCAGATCATACACAGGTCCGAGCAGGCACCACCGTCGAAGCCGCGCTCTTGGTTTTTACCCACTCCTTGAGATTGCCCAGGAGGAAGGTGATTGCTTCGGATGCCTTCGCCGGTTCCTGTTCCGGCCAGAGGTCGGTGGTCATCAATGCGCCGTAGCCCTTTTCAGTGGGACTGATCCAGCCGCCGTGAAAGCTGATGGGAAGCAGGTGGCTGCCCTCGCCCTTTGCCCGCCGCTCCCGCTGGATGCGGTTGGCCCGCAGGATTTCTTCGGCCACGGTGTCGATGGAGTCGAGGCAGGCGGTACCCTGGTGAAAACAGTCGCTGGGACGGCTCAGGCGCATGGAGTGGCCGACCCGGATCCAGTCGTTGGTGATGCGCATCCAGACCTTGTAGCGCTCCCGGTCCATTGGATCCGGTGAGTTTTCGGAGAGGAAGCTGCCGCCCATTTTATCCACGATATGCTTCAGGACCTTTTCTTCGTAGTCAAGCTGCTCGACGCTGGTCAGGGCAGC
The DNA here is from genome assembly GCA_963751515.1 of uncultured delta proteobacterium. Taxonomy (GTDB): domain Bacteria; phylum Desulfobacterota; class WTBG01; order WTBG01; family WTBG01; genus CAZWCD01. Next base: position 85,606 of record CAVVUR010000008.1, on the reverse strand, counting down.
CAGGGCGACAATGTTGTAGCCGTGGGGAAAGAAATCCTCGTTGGCGCCCTTGTGGAACTCCTCCTTGGTGCGCGCCGCCCAGGTCCACATGAACTGCTTGGCATTATGCTGAACCACGATGGCCAGCTCAGCCCGGGCTATCTCGTAATGGAGATCGCATGCCCAGCGGAGCTGCTTCTCTTCATTTTCAGGATAGGGCTTGATGGCCTTGGGGAAATCGATCATATACCACCGCACCTTGTCCTTGGGGAAATGCGACTCCTTCATCAGGGCATTGCCCGAGGTGGGAAAGGTGGAAGGTCCCGGCCAGGGGAAAAGGCGGGTGGAAATCTTGGTGACCATGCCCATTCCGCCGGCGTGGCTGAACTGGGCGCCGCGCTGGAACCCGCGCAGGTCGGGACCGGGGCCGTCGTTCCATATCCAGTCGTCGCTTCCTTCCTGGGCTATGGAGCCGCTTCGGAGAATCTCGCCGTTGGGCAGAACCAGCTCGAAGGCCAGCAGCTGGTTGGCTCCCAGCGCGGCAAGCCAGGAGGTGCCGTAAGCGCCGTGCCATTGTATATTGGCAAGGGCTGATATTTGCGCTCCGGCAGGCGGCGTGGGTACGGTGCAGCCCACCTTCATTGCCTCGGCCTGGAGGGAGGCAAAGCTCACGTACGGCTCTATGACCGCGTACATATTGTTGGCATCAACCTTGAGTATCCTGTCCATGCGCTTGGGGTCGATGATGACCACCCCCTTGCCCATCATTGCCTGCCCGGGATTGGGGAAGGCGCTGTTGATCATGCCCGTTCCCCGGGGAATGAAAAAGAAATCGTAGCGGTTGGCAAGCTTGATGATCGCCTGCACCTCCTCGGTTGACTGGGGCAGGACCACGCAGTCCGGCCGCATCTTGGTGCCGAGCTGCGACCGCTGCACGCAGCCGTCCGCGGTCCACTGGACACGCGAGTAAGACTGGCACATAACCGGATCGTTGGTCAGGTTTTCTTTGCCGACAACGTCCTGCAGGGCCCTATAGGCAATATCCGAAAACGACATACGTCCTCCTTTGCGGCACGATGGCAGACGGGGTCCGCCAGAGGCCAATAGATGCGGTTGTTACAGGGCAAGCTTTCCCGGGTTAAGGATGGTATTGGGATCGAGTATCTTTTTCAGCCGCCTGATCATCTCGTGGGTGTAGCCTGCCCGCGCGTAGATCAGCTGCGCCCAATCGTAGTAGGGCCGGTAGAAAAAGGCACCGGCGCTCATCAGTCCTTCGAATGCCGCCCGCTGAAATCCCTTGGCCTGTGCCACTTCTGCCGCGTCATTGGGATCGCAGGGAATGTGGAACTCGACGTGGCAGACGCGGGCGCGCTGACGGGGCTGAATGTAGATGCCGAGATTGGTGGTGTCAATGCCGTGCTCCCCGGCCATGGCCTTGAAGAGCTTCCAGTACGAGGGCACTTTATCCAGGCCGGATTCAAATACCATTTCCAGACACCCGCCGGACTGGCGCTCCTTCCAGTACACCTCACCCTCCCAGGGCCGGTTGAGCATTTTCTGGAAGCGCAGGTTGGCCTCTGGCACGCCGTCAAGCCGCTCGCCGGCTGCCAGGTTGTATCGCTCGGCGATTTCGCCCACCGCCTTTTCTTCAAAGGCAATCCGGTCCTCGGGGAAGAACTGCCCGCCCCAGAGATTTAAGACGATGGCATAGCGGGGTATTTTTTTCGCCAGCCCGGGGATGTCGCCCTGGTTCTGGGCCATGATGGCGGCGATGTCATAACCATTCAGCAGAAAGCATTCATGCCCGATTTCCCTTCTCTGTATGGCGTAAAAGGGCGTGACCGCGTCTTCCAGGGAATCGAAGGTGATAAACAGCACCTTCTGCTTGAGCGGCTTGTGGAAAATTTTCACGTTCATGATGGTGACCACGCCGAAGGTACCCTGGCATCCGGTCAGAAGCCGCCACCAGTCAATGCCGGGCCCGCCGACGCTGCACAGGTCGGAGTTGGTTTTGTCGGGGATCTCCTCCGCCGGGATGGTGTCGACGCACATGGAGCCGGTCCGCAGCAGCTCACCGGTCCCCCAGACCAGCTCCATGGTCCGGAGCGGCTCATCACACTCGGTTTTACAGGTAAGCACCGGCTCGCGCTCCAGAACGCTGGTAATGACCGACTTGTCCTTCCGGGGCAGAAGCGGGTTAAGCGGCTGCATGCCGTGCTTGGCCAGCTCTTCCTCGAGCTCTCCGAAGGTCGCCCCCGGCTCAATCAGCACCCATCTGTTTCTGGTGTCGGTGCGGGGGATGCGCTTCATGCCCGAGAGGTCGAGCACCAGCCCGCCCTCCTCAGGAATGCCGGTTCCATAGGTGCCTGTTCCCGAGCTGCGGGGAACAACCGGGTAGTTGTTGGCGTTGGCGATTTTGAGTATCCCCTGCACCTCGTCCCTGGTGCGCGCCTTCACCACCATGTCCGGCAGGTGACACGGTGAAAGGCTGGTGTCGCACGAGTAGCGTTTGAGAGTGTCGGCGTCGGTGAGGACCTTCGCTTTCCCCACCACCCCTTCAATCGATTCCTTGATCTGTGCTATTGATGCTGCAGGTGTGTTCATGGTTTCCTCCGCCCGGTTCCCTAAGATGTTGTACTCCAATTAAAAATGAGTGCACTCATATAAAATCAAAGTTCTACCACCCTGTCAAGCAAAAAATGCGCACCGGCTGATTATGTGGTGATTAATCAGCCCGCTTGGCCAGAACGGTTGCTATTTTAGCCATGTCCGCCTGCTTAACCGTTTTACATTTTTCCTGCAATGCGGGCGACAGGCCGGGCATGCTTAAAAAGTGATCCATGACCGCCGCGGTATAGTTATAGACCCCTGCCTCCATAGCATCGGCAACGGCGGGGTATTGTTTTGTCAGGTTAAAGAGAAAATCAATCTCCTCCTGGGTAAAGAAGCGCATCCAGACCACCCGCTTGACATAATCCGCCATGCGCTGGGGATTGACATTCCATTCAAAGGTTGAATTCCACCAGGCGGTGTAATCCTTGAAGCCGTCCTTGCCCTTGAGCTCATCGGCCACGCAGTGACCGGCCATGTAGCCGCAGCAGGTAGCGCCCTGGTACAAACATTCGCCAAAAGCGGCCGCATCACCCACCAGCAGAATGTTGCCGCGGTAGGGGGTTTTGATGGGGGTGAAAATTTCAACAATGGCGCCGCTCTTTTCCACTATTTTCGCTTTTTTGAACCATGACGCCAGGGGACTTTTGTTCATGAAAAATTCGATGATGTCATACGCCATTTTGCCCGGCAGGGCGCCCGTGGTCTCAAAGCGATAGGCGCCGTTTCCTCGCGGGCTGGGAACGGCTATAATAGAGCCGCGGGTACCGATGTTGTTTTCGCCGGTGAAGTACATGTCTCCGCGGTCAAGGGGACAGTCGACATTTATTATCTCGTATTCGATGGTCGGGCCCTTGCCGAAACAGATGCGGTTCCGGTTGAAGCCGAGGGTTCGCGCGATGCGGGACGAAAGGCCGTCGGCGGCAATCAGCTTTCTGCAGGTTTTGGTGGTGGTTTTTCCCTTTGTCCTCAGTGTCAGCTCGACACCGCCGGAAATCTCTTGAGCGCGGAGGAAGGTGGTGCCGGTCATGAAGGTGACGCCTGATTTTTTGGCGTACTTGTAACGATCCGAGAGCCAGGTGGTGGGGTTGAAGAGATGGTAGAACGGTTTGATGCGGGACGTGGCCTGAAAGTGGCTTCCGGAATTGGAAATGATATGGCTATGGTGGATACCTTCCATGAAAGCCGAATATTCAATGGAAAAACCGCAATTCGTGTAAGTAATTTTTGTCCTGCCGTTTAAGGGCTCCAGTTTGACATTTTCACCGTTAAAGTCCTGGTCGTCCATGCAAAAACCGGAGGCGGATCTGACATTCATATCAAGCCGCGGCTTTCTATCTATGCCGAGCACCTTGATGCCCTTTTCCTGGAGTTCAGCAGCGGCCATAAGCCCTGCCGGACCGCAGCCCGCAACAATCACATCATAATCAAACATTATTGCTACCTCCTCTGCTGAATAATCTTGCTTGTCCCTGAAGATGAAAGCATCTTTAACACAGCTGCTTTCCATATCACCATTGCCCATGCTTGTAAACAAAATATTTCCCTACATGGGGCAATATGGACATCACTCGGCATGTGGCTAAAATTTTACTACCGGCGGGAGGTTGTGCAGCATAAAACTTTCTGCGGGCGCACCGAACTGCATGCCGCCCAGAAAAAAACGGTTTTCCAGAAAGTTGAAGCGAATCCACTCTGCCCGCTGCCGGAACATCTCGCTCACCTGATCCGGGGAGGGTTTCATTTCTTTTCTTTTGTCCACCAGCTCGAAGTATACGGTAAACATGGCCAGGGCGGCATCGTGAAAGTAATCGAAATCCTCCTCCTCTGGACCGAAGGCCATTCCCACGCCGTAGCCGACCCCGGTCCCGGCTTTTTTCAGCTGGAACATCTTCATGTAGCCCTCCGCCAGGTCCTGCAACTTCTTGCCATGCTTTTTTGCAACTGCCTCCATTGCCTTTCCGGCATACCGCCGGTCCTCCTCGAAGGGGATTACAGGATAAATGTCGTAGTAGCCGGGGGTATGCTCCTGTCCCTTCTCTGACACGTGTTCATAGACGCCCATGGTGAGGGGAACGCAGGGATTGGAGGGAAAGGTCTGCACACCGAGCCACTGGATGCTGCTTTCATAGTCCCTTCCCGGTATGGTCACCCGGGCGCTTATGCTGGACACGCAGGCCTTTTCAAATACCGGGCCCCGGCTGGTGTTTACCTCCACCGTACCCACTTTGGTGGTGAAATCCCATTGCCGGGTTTCAAGCGGAGTTCCCTGGTTGTAGCGGGTGATGGTTTCGATGTACTTTTTCTTCAGGTCAATCAAAAACGGATCGGTAAGCATACATACCTCCTTGCAGATGTTAATGCTTCAAGACGCTTTTGCAGGTGGGTGGTACCATAGCACAAAGCAGGCCGGGTGCAAAAATAAAAATATGCGTATCTTTGGTACGGTGCGCGTCCGGCGCCGGCCTTATCATCCGGGAAAATACATGGCCTTCCCAAACCTTTTCTTGAAAGCGGGATGGGTCATCAACTCCACGTGGGAGATGGTGCGGGCAATGGCTGCCGCATGTGCGCGTTCTGGTGCGGAGATGAGGCAGTACACCGCGCCGATACCGGCACCATTTCCCATTGGCCGGATGAGGCCGGGCTTGAAAGGGGGAAGCATGCCGATGTCAATGGCCGATGCCGGGTCGAGCACCGTTCCGAATCCTCCGGTGAGTATTACCTCATCTATCGATTCCCAGGTGGTGCCCGTCTCATCGAGGAGAATATCAATTCCTGTGCGAATGGCGGCTTTTGCCAGCTGCACTTCACTTACATCCTGCTGGTTGATGGTAATGGCCCTGCCGGTTGCGGTTTGTTCGGCGGGCACCAGGATGAACTCCGCCCCCTGGTCAGCCGATGCAGTGCCCCTGCCGGCTGACAGACCTCCCTTCCGGTCAATCACTCCGAGGCGCACAAGGCCTGCGATGGCATCGAGGATGCCTGACCCGCAGAGTCCATGGGGAGGTGTGTCACCGATGGTACGGAATGAAACGCCGGCGGTACTTATACTGACCCTGTCTATGGCGCCGGGTACCGCCCAGGTACCGTGGGTGATGTGGCCGCCCTCCAGGGCGGGGCCTGAGGCACAGGAAAGGCTTTTGATCCTTCCCCGGTGCGCCAGCGCAGCTTCAGTATTGGTGCCGATATCCAATGCCAGCACCGTTTTTTCCGTTGTGTGAATACCTGCGGCAAGAATCACCGCAACATGATCGGAGCCCACGAAACCACCCACCGGGGACGGCAGATGTACATAAGCCCCGGGTGCAACCGCCAATCCCAGGTCCCGGGACTTGCAATCAATAGCTTCACGAACGCGGGGCTGATAGGGTGCCCGACCCAGCTGCCCTACCGGCAGCCCCAGGAAGATATGGTGCATGGCGGTATTGCCGACGAGGGTAAGTTCGACGATCCTTTCGGGTTCAGCGCACAGCGCGGTGATGAGTGCGTTGATACCGTCAGCTGCCGCCCGTCGCACTTCCCGGTCACCATTTTTCATGACACAGGCAATGCGGCTCATGACATCCTCTCCGAAGGCATGCTGGGGATTCATGATCGCACGGGCGGACAGAAGCGTTCCATTTGCGAGATCGACCAGATAGCCGGCTATGGTGGTGGTGCCGAGATCGACGGCCAATCCACAGGGTGTGCTGTCGGCCGGGCGGATGGATATAACTTCTTTGCCGCGCAGGCTGATTCTCACCCTTCCCGCGCCTTCCCGGAAAGCGTCCGGAAGGGATGCGAGCACCGCCGCGTCTATTGCGATGGCATCCTGATCATGCCGTTGTCTCAGCTCCGTGGCCAGCCTTTTCCACAGGACTTGTGCATCATGAAGGTTGGCGCCGGCCGTCTCCACGATATAATCATGCACCGACACCTCGATCGGCGGCAGTTCGATCTTCATGCCTTGGAGAGGGTTTGTAGGCTGAAAAAAAAGGGGCAGGGATGGGATGTCGACAGTGGTGTCGCCCGCAATGCGGACCTGACAGGCCAGTCGATAACCATCGGACAGATCCGCATCAGGGATGTGCTTTATTTCTTCAGCGCTCGGCTGGTGAATACTGCCTGAGAGGATCCTGACCCGGCAGCGGCCGCAGGTGCCGTTGCCTCCGCAGGAGGATAGTAGCGGTATGCCTGCCCGGCGAATCACCTCGAGGAGAGATGTGCCACGCGTGCAAGCGACCGTGAGACCGGCGGGTTTGATCGTAACCGTGAGGGGCATGATGGCGTGCTAAAAAATTTTATAGAGGGGATGTTCCCGGCTGGCCGGCCGTATTCCGCGCAGCCTGCCCCCGTATGCGAGCAGGGCATCGGTCGCGGCACACGCGGGATATGCCCAGGGTGCGAAACGCATGGGGCCATAGAAGAGGAAGTTTGCACCCATGAGCTGGGTTGCGGCGAAAACTGCCGCAGCAGCGGCCTGAAAGACCGATTCTCCCTGGCTGCGCATCTTCTCCCACTGCAGCAGGGCATTGGAAGGGGCGCACCCCGCCGGGTAGCCCAGTTCTTCTTTTATCATTTGTATGGCCTCTGCCGTCCAGCTGATGCTGGGAATGTCCAGCACGCCGGGATCGATCAGCATTTGCTCGATGCCGGCCCGTTCGGCCGAGGGTAGCAGTTTATCCATAAGCAGGCTCAGGCGGTCAGCCGGCTTGATGGCCCTGGTGCTGAAGGCCAGGATGATGGCGCTCTTGACCCCGCATTCCCTGATGCAGGCCAGCTCCTCTTCGGTGAAATCTTCTCCGATGGAGTTGTAAATCAGCCGGCTTATCACCGGGCTTCCGGCAAAATGTCGGAGGGCCTGCAGCCGCGCCTTTTGCGAGGGTGAGTCGACCAGGATGGGTGCTTCGGTATGGTCGGCAATGAACCGAATGTAGCTGATAAGCGCCTCACCCGTTTCACCTATGGGGTCAATGATGCGCGGGTTGGCGGTGATGCGGGATGCCTGCGCCTCGCTTTCAAGGAGCTTAAGCGCCTTGGCGGTATCGAAAGTCCCTTTGGACTGGTCGATCACGATCCGGTGCCTGCTGAAGAAAATGCTTCCCATGAGCACGGTCGGCCACTCACCCGGCTGACCGCCGATGGTCACGCCGGCAATGGAATATACTTTCTGTTCTGTGGAGTATTTTTTCATTGTTGCCTGCCCCGTTTACCTGCCGGGTAAACCCCGACCCCCGGACATGGTGTCTGTGTATTCCTGGAAGGACTCCCGCTCGGGTACGGTAACCCCCACCTCATCCGGGTCCGCTCCCTGCGCCAGGCGGCTGCAGGCGCGGGTTGCTGCCACCGCGGCGTGAATGTGGCGGGGAGGCGTGTCTGCCGGGATATTGGCGAGCACGATGGCCAGGTTGTGGGACGTTCCCAGGACCTTGATAAAGCGCTTGACCGCTGCAATAATCCGTTCCGGGGGTCCGTCTCTGAGCAGTCGGGCATTCAGGTTGGCCATGATGGAAGCGCGTATGCCCTTATCCTGATATTTTTTTAAGTACTCCGCAACCGGCTCCAGGGGATATTCGTGCCAGCGGCCCATTCCCAGGATCAGCATGGGCGTGTTCAGGAGGAGCTTCTGCTGAATCGCAAAACATCGATGGAGGATCTGCTTGTCAAACTTTTCAATCCGTTCCTCGCAGTAATCTCCCCCGCCGCCCGCCGCCATGGTAATAAGGCCAAAGTCGGTGCATTTCTTAAAGAGTCGTTCCGCATAGGGAACCACCCACTGCTCGGTGAGTTCAGGGGTGAGGTTGGGGAAAACCGCCCAGGCATCGGCGCCGGTCGCCGCCTTGATCCCGCAGTACTTTTTTTGTACTTTCAGATATGAGGTGAGGACTTCATCGACAAGAAAGGTCAGCAGATCATGGGCAAACCCGGGATCCTTGCGCAAGTCCCTTATCAGCTTCGGGTAGGTTCGCAGCGAAACGGCGAGGCTGAAGGGGGCGCTGAACTTGCCGGTGGCGAAGCCCATTTCGGCATTCATCCTGATGACCTCGAGGATGAACGGAATGCGTGCCGCCCGCTCCCAGTCGGGCACTTTGATTTTCTTGAGGTTGCCGGTTTCCCTGATCAGTGGTTCGCGGGAATCAATGTCGGGCATGGCATGATCGCTGTGCATCATCTTCTGCCCTAGGGCCTCCGCTTCGTAATTGTAGGTATCGCCTCCCCCGGTGGCAGCATCAAGGCCGTAATAGGCGGAGACCGCTGCCATGGCATTGATATGAATCGCCGCGTCGGAGTAAAACTTCTGTGCCGGGAAGCCGGAGAGAAACATGGCATGGTCATACATCTGCGCCATGACCGGGATGGGGTGCTTTGCCGCGGACGCGCCCACCATCCACCAGGTCCTGGGGTCCGAAGGATCAAGCTGTACCCCCTTCCGTACCTTCGGGGTGAGAAGCGACGGGCCGCTCCCGGTCCTCATGGTGTTGAGGCGGATTAGAAGCGGCAGCGATGACCTGATGAGCATGCCTCGTATTCCCATCTCATTTCTCCATCAGCGCGCGGGCCTTTTCCACCGCATCCAGCGCATCTTTGCCCCATGCATCTGCGCCGACCTCATCGGCAAAGGACTGGGTGGTGGGGACGCCGCCGACCATTACCTTGAGCCCGTCTCTTAAGCCGTTTTCGCTCAGTCCCCTCATCACCTCGCGCAGTTCCAGCATGGTGGTGGTCATGTAACAGCCGATGCCGATAATATCCGGTGTAAGCTCCCTCGCCTTTTCGATGAAGGTCGGGGTGGGAACATCAATCCCCAGGTCGATCACCTCGAATCCTGCCCCGGTGAGCAATGCTACAACAATGTTTTTGCCCAGGTCGTGCATGTCGCCCGCGACCACGCCCATGAGATATCTGCCCCGGCTGTCGGTCTTAATCGCCGCCAGTTCAGGTGCCACCGCGTTCATTGCCGCCTTGAAGGCCTCGGTGCTCAGGACCACGTCAGGCATGAAATAGACATTTTCCTTCCACAGCTCGCCGGTCCGTTCAATGCCGGGCACGATGGCCTCTTTGACCACCGCGAGGGGATTGACCCCTTGCTGAAGGGCTTCGCCCGCATGTGCCTGCGCGGCATCCTCATCACCGTCGATAATGGCCTGCTTCACTTTTTCCAGGATGGTGGACACGAGCATACCTCCTCTGATGAAACGGTTAGGTGAGATTTGGTAATGCTGCAGAACTTGACCTTATTTAGCATAAGTTGCCGCGGAGGTCAAAAGATACTCCATCGGCCTTGATTTTTTAGGAATTAGAATCCGGAATCACCTTTTTTCATAGATGCCGGGGTCGGGTTCGGTGTAGCGGCCCTGCTTTTCACGGCATGCCGTGAGGAAAGTGAGGTCAATGTTCCCTGTTGCAAACCCTTTGTTTTTTCCTTTTATGCACGCAATGACCGACCCGTCGGGGCCGATGATGGAAGAACCGCCGCCGAACCATATTTGCTGCTGCTTCCCGTGCACCACCGCCGTTTCCCGTGATGGAACGGCGGAAAGCCAGTACACGCCATTTGTGTAGGCAAGTGATTGGCGCATGGCCTGGTAGGGGGGATAGCCGGGACCCGCATGCTGGGCAGTGGGATGCAGGATAATCTCGGCTCCCTTCCTGCGTAGCTTTCTTGCTGCTTCGGGTACCAGGAATTCGGTTTCCACCAGGCATCCCAGCTTCCCTAAAGGCGTTTCCGCCACGGGAAGGATGGCATCACTGCCAAAGCAGTCGCTATATTCTTTATGGAAGTCCTTGAGCAGGGTGATGCCGGCCGAAGTCGGTGCCTGTGTCTTGGGTGAGCGCAGGATGATTCCCGAAGGTCCGAGCACGAAGCCCGTGTGAAAATACTTCCCGGGAAAAGCGCTTATTTTCTCAACACAGGAGGAGGCAATGCAGCACTGGTATGTGGCGCACAATTTTTGCAGCGGCTCAAGCCGTTGGTCATTTGCAAGGAGATTGACGGCAATTGCCTCCCGGTCAATACGGGGTGCAATGCCGAGCTCCTGCAGTACCGCTCCGATACCCGTGAGACAAAGAACCGGGAGCACGATAATCCGCGGGGTGACACCGGCAGTGGTAATAAGTTTTTCCACGATCCGGGCGGTGCGTTCGGCATTTCGCTCAATCATCGCAGCGGTGACCATGGTGTCACCAAATCCATGGAGCGGCATTTGAACGACTGCTGCCGCCGTCAGCACGCTGCGCTGCGCCCTGCGCCTTGCACATGAGATGTTACGATCTCATTCGTATTCATCGTTGATCTCCCGGCTTCTCAATCTACCACGCAGATGAGGGTTCTGAAGCATTACAAAGCGTTTCTCTGCGGTCGATGGTCCTTGATCGTCGCGGTTGGGTTTAAAAAATGGAAAGAGGGTGCCCAGCACTTTTTTGCTAAGCACCCTCTTGATTTTGCGATTGTCAGACAGGGCTACCTTCCATATTCCTGCAGGTACTTGAAGGTAAAAATGTCCCGGTCAAATTCCAGGCCGAATTCCTGCTTGGCCTGAGCGACGGTAGAATGAATGCGCTGCACGTCAATCATCTGATTGGAGTTAAAATGCCCGAATTGCACGCCGCCATAACCCTTGTCCACCATGCCATGCTGATCCAGAACCTTCCATAACCTGCCGCGCCGGTCATAACGGTCGGAGTAGAGCATCTGCCAGCTCTCGGGGTCGAGATACCAGATGGCTTTTTGGTAGAAAAAGTTGGGGTCTTTGTTGACGGCTTCGAGCACATGGGCTTTTACCCGTTCTCTCTGGGTGCCGTCCGTGATACAATCACCCGGCGTGTGCACCAGTTTCGAGTTGTCGTTGTGGCGCACCAACAGCAGTTCCTTTGCGCCGACATAGCTGTAAGTGTTTTCCTGTATTTCACCATCCCACCCCAAATTGTCGTAAGCGGCGTTGTCTCCACCGCCCTTGGGGTCCTGCCGCTCAGTAGTAGAACTGCGCCTCACTCTCCTGATCGACGGCGTCCACATCCAGCGGTCATAGGGCTTGGTGCGGTCGATGTAATGTATCTCCAGTATCCGCATGTCCCTAACTTCCGGCGGATCAATCTGCTCCATGGTGAAGGTCCGCCAGATTCTTTTGGGGTTTGGCGTGAGCTCCGGTACCGGCGGAGCATCGGTGCGGCCGGCGAAAAAACACATCTTGTTTCGGATTAAGATGCTCATATCATATTTCAGCCGCCATCAACAATAAACCCTTTCTCTTCGCTTTGGTATGAATCGCCAAAGCTCCGGCAGCGAAAGTTGTGGGCCATCTCGATGGCTGAGGTGGTGTCCGGGAACGGAACGCCGGATACGAAGTTCAACAGCTCACCATCGGGTCCTAACGTGGATTTGCCATAGTTGTCTTTGGTAAACTTGATGTTGCCGGGTGTAACCGGAACCTGGCGGTAGGGTACAATTTCAAACCAGCTTTCTCCCCACCGGTCGGTTTCCTTCATGATGGTATAGAGCGTCTCCGGCAAAAACTCCTTTACATCGTCAACGTTGGCGCTGCTGATCTTCTTGCCTGCCCATGTTTTCTCCCACGCCTGCACTTTGGCCAGTTCCGCACCCTGGAAACAGGGGACCGGGTACTTGATCTCGGCCGCTGTTGCTGAAAGAGGTGCCAGCAGTAGGCAGAGGATCCCCAGAAGGGGAGCAACCTTCTTAGTGAATGTGAGCCGTAGCATAGTCTACCTCCCTTCCTCTCAGTTAGAATTCGTAGGTGATATCAAACAATATATAGTCTAAGTTCTGGGTACTGGTTCCGTAATCGATGTAGTTAATATAGCGCACCAGGTACGTCCAATGGAACGTGGGTTTAAATGCCAACGTAGGTGCGTAGAAAGTTCTGCCGTCGTCAATGGCATGCGAGAAATAGACAGCGGGTAGAATTCTGCTGTTCCAGAAGTCATAGGAGAGTGCCTCGGTGATGGTGGAGGCATGGTGCCTTGTGGGACCATAGGTAACCCAGGGGTAGATGAAGTCATCCCGGTGTTTGCCCGGCACCCACTCCATGAACAGCTGGGTGGAGGAAGAGAGTTTCCTGTTGCGGTTCCAAGTTGACAGCCAGGGAATTTGAATGTAGGTGTCCCATCCCAGCACAAAGGCATAACGGTTATGCTCCACCACATTGGGGGTATATCCGCGGTCGTTATCTTTATCGAGTTCAAAAACAAATTCTCCCCGCCAGATGTTTCCGGACATATTGGTAGATGTTCCAGGTATAATGGTAATCTGTTTATCAATCGGCTTATTAAAGGTAAATCCCGTTGTGGTCTGATGGCCGAACATTTTGACATTGTCAGACACCCTTCCCCTGCCGAGGAGCACGGGAAGTTGCGACGCAATTCCTTTCCCTTCCTTGATTATTGAATTTGCATTGCGATGGTAGAGATAAAAAATGCTCCAGTCAAATCCGTAGGTGAGGCCGCGTATCCTGAAGCCCATAGCGGGATCGTGGTATCCGATTTCACGAGCTGTCCGATAATCAGGCAAAAAGAGTTCGTTCGGGTTTTTGGTGGCATTCATTGAAGGCGGATGGGATAAATGGTAACCGGCGGGCCAGTTCCTGGTGGGTTGGAAATCAGGTATCACCAGAAATTCAAAGAACATATTCTGCCAGAAGTCCGGCGGGGTAATGGTAAAGCGCGCCATCCACAGCCCCTGCTTTGCCTCATCAAAATCTATCAAAACGGGATTCAAATCTCCGCGTGCATCAAGTGGATTAACCACATCGGCCATGCGCTCAAAACTGGCTTCACCCCATGATACAACCTGCTTTCCAGCCCTTAACTGCCACCAGGGGTTGGTTACCTCCACATACAATTCCCTGCATATGTCCCTGAAGGTTTCATAGCTTTTGAGCTCGTCGATACCATGATTGCTGCCATTGCTGCCCCACTGCAGATAGTTTCTATAGCCACTATCGACATCGGCTGCCGCATCATAGAAGTTTTTAAACACGCTGTAGAAGGTGAGGTTGTAATTGCCGTTTTTTATGGCGTCCCATCGTGTCTCCAGCTTGAACGTGGTTCGGAAATTGAAGATGTCATAATCATAGATGTCGTAGCTCTGCTTTCCCACGGTTCGCATTGCCAACTGTTCTGACATCTTCCCGTGGATTACTAGATCCCCGTCCAGATATTCTAGGGCGCGGACTTCACACAATCCCACGAGCGAGGCTGCAAAAAGAATGCATAGAATAATCACCGCCGTCCTCTGTTTCATTGTTCCCTCCTTTCAATGAATGCACAGCTGGTTCTATGATTTTAACAACATACCCCTCAAACCCTTGTGTCGCTTCTGCACTTAAAAATACACCTGTTGATATAATTGTAAAGATTTTTTTGAATTTAAAGATACCCTTCGCCTTAATGCCGATCGTGGTCAGACACCGTGCTCTTGCCTATTTCTCCTTCTTTATCTCTGTGAGAAATTTTGGTTTGAAGAGGAGTATGAGCACCGGTACAAAAAATACCGCACCCAGGCAATTGAGGAACAGGATAACTGCCAGCATGAGCCCCATCTGCGCCTGGAACTTTAGTCCCGATACTGTCCACACCAGCAGCCCGGCAAAAAGTGTTCCTGCAACTGCAAAGATTGACTTTGTGTAGCTTTGAATAGTCCGCGTCAGGGCAGTTTCAAGGGTAATGGATGGATCATTTTCCTTTTCTTCGGTCATGCGCGCCAGCATGTATATGCCATAGTCCACCCCCATTCCCACCCCCTGTGCCGAAACAGGGAGTGTTGCAACGGATAGGCCGATATTGTTCATGGCCATGTAGGCAAACGCCATCCAGTTGGAGATAATTAAGGGAATGATGAGAATTAAGCCGGCCTTCCAGGATCTGAATTCAAGCGCGCAGAACAGGAATACCCCTATGAGCGCATACATCAACGTCTGGAACTGTTTTTCCCAGACCACTTCATTTATTGCCGCTTCTGTGCCGATGACCCCGCCTGCAAGCAGGTACTGAAAGCCCTCCGGGAGTTTGGCTGCATCCTTGACATATTTTTTAGCGGTTTCAATGGCCCGCAAAATGGTGGGACCGGTTTTGTCATTGTAGAAGACAACAACATTAGTCTGCATGATTTTGGGATCTATAAACTTGTTCATGTCCCCCGGCTCAAAGGCAAAAACGAGACCCACCAGGTTAGCGCTTGCTGTGGCAGGGTCATCCGCCAGGCCGATCCACTTGGGATCATCTTCATGATATTTCTGGGGCATGATCATGAGCGGGGCCACGATATTCTGGAAACCTACAGCCCCGGAATTTTTCATCATGTATTCGGAAAAGTTTTTGACATCCGTCATCACCGGCGGATTGGTAAGAGATCGCTGCTTATCTCCTTTAACCACAATGAATAGAGGGTTGATGAGCGGCAGGTTCTGATTGATGCGCACGCTGTCCTGGTTGTAGCGTGAGCTTGGGTAGAGCAGATTTGAACCAACCTCGGCATCGCCGACAATCAGCTTTCCTGACCAGTAGTAGGAAAAGCAGGTTATCACGACAGCGATCGCTGTGACGATGTAACGGCCCTTTCCTATAATCCAGGGTCCCATCCAGTCAGCAAAGCGATTTTCCCAGCCTGTCCGCTGCTCATTTTTGATGCGCATCTTTTCAAGATGGGCAAGCAGCTTCTTAGATACTGGAACATAGCTGAGCAGCACCGGGGTAAGGATGAGACCGACAATAACGGTAATCATTGACCAGAACGAGCCGACGATCGCGATGCGCTGCAGCATCGGGATGGGCGTAATTGCGATAATGGCGATGCCCAGGGCATCGGTGACAATGGCGATCACCCCGGGGATGAACATCTGCTCGATAATCACCCGTATGCCAGCCATGGCATCCCCGCTATTGATATATTCCTCGTAATAGCGGTTGTAAAGCTGGTGGCAATGGCGGAAGGCACACAGGGAAATAAGAAATGGCAGGACAAACACCAGCGGGTCAAGGTTGAAACCCAGCATGGACATGAATCCCAGCCCCCAAGTGCCTGATATCACAGCAGATGAAGGGACTATCCACACTGCCCACCATGAGCGGTATGCCAGGAAAAGCAGCACCGGGATGATCAGCAGGGTTGAACCCATGATGTAGTTCATCTCGGTAATCATGCTTGCCACTACCCCCAGGTGCATGGGATGTCCAACGATGGAAACGGTAGTGTTGCCGTCTTCAGCTTGCTTGCGAATCGCCTCCAGTTGATTATACACGGCACTATAATTAAGGTCCTCTTCAAAGAAGTCTGCAAAGATGAGGGATTTCTTGGAGTCAAGGGAAACGTAGAAACCATAGTAGGCTTCATTAGAATAGATTGCATCCTTCAAAATTTCCATTCCCTTGTCGTCTTTCGGAACCTCCGGCCACATCAGGGCCACTGCCTCCAGTCCCCAGGAGGTAATCTGGGTGTTTTTAAGTTTCCGTGAGGCAATGGAGACAATTTTGTAGCGGTCAATACCCGGCAGCCCCTCAAGCTCGTTGGTGATGTAACGTATCTTTTCAAGCGTCTCCCGGTTGAAAATGGTACCGTCTTTTACTGAAACCATGATCACAAGGAAGTTAGCCCCGCCGAAGGTCTCGCGAAATTCATTGTGGATCTTCACATAGGGATGTGTCTGGGGAAGCAGGTCATTAAAATTGGTAGAAACAGAAAGGTTTCTGCACTGGTAGCCGAAGAAGATGGTGATTACAGAGATGATAATGAGTACCAGCAGGCGCCTGGTGATAATAAAATCCCCGAGTTTTTTCATGAGACGATCCATCATAGGGGGCCTTCAATGCATTGAAATGAGTAATGCTGGTTATGTAAAAACCTGCTTATGATTTCCGTTAGTTGAACGTGAGCGGAATGCCGGAAAACATCTTCCAGCTTGTCCCGCCGTCTTCGGTTTTGATAATCGTACCGCGGGAGCCTACCGCCCAACCGGTAGTTGCATCGGGGAAATCCATGTCCCTGAGCCAGAACTTGGTATTGGTGGCATCCCGGGGTCTTTCCCAGGATATGCCGCTGTCCTTTGAATAAATGTAAACGCCCTTTTGGCCGACCACCCAGGTAGTACCGTTGTGGGCGGCCATCTTGTAAAGGGTGAGCCGTTCTTTCTCAAGGGGATTTGTAATTTTTTTCCAGGTAACGCCTCCGTCTTGCGTGGCAATGGTGACGCTGTCCATTCCCGAGGCCCATCCATGGAGTGTATCGGTGAACCAGATGCTGTAAAGGGAAGGGGTGGGGGTTTCCCACTGTGTTTCATCCACCTTGCAGATGATGTCCTGGCACATCTGCAACTCCCAGGCGATACCGCTGTTCCGGGTGTGATAGATCAACCCATACTCGCCTGCAACCCATCCATTCTGCCGGTCCAGACAATAGACATCATTATAAATCCTGTCTTCGCCTGATCCATGGGAAACCCAGGTTTTCCCGCCGTCGCCGGTTTGCAGGATAGTGCCGAACTCTCCCACCGCATAGCCAAAAAGCTCATCAGCAAAGTCGATTCCGAAGAGCTGGCGGCTCGTGCCGCTCGGCTGCGGTTGCCAGCTTTTCCCGCCGTCCTCGGTGTGCAGAATAGTGCCTCTGCCTCCTGCTATCCAGCCGGTCCGGGAATTGACAAAAGAGACATCATAGAGAGGGACAGTCAAGCCGCTCTTCTGGATTTCCCACTTTGCACCGCCGTCCGCGCTGTGCACGATTATGGAGTTGAATCCAACGATCCATACATTTTGGGAATCAGGGGCGCTGACGGCGAAAAGATTTTCACCGGTAACCATCGGGAAGGGAGCTTGTTGAGCGACGGGCTGTTTTGCAGGACCGCATCCGGCGAAGAGGATGACAAAGATGACTATAATTGAATGGAAAGAAAGCGGATCGTCTTTTAATCGCCAAGGATTCACAGTAGAAGTCCGCAGCGGATAGTGCATGGTGTAGATTAAAAATTTTTAATACTGATTCATCTAAGCATATTAATTTGCGTGGCGCAAGTTTTTTTTAAAGTATTTTAGTCTTTCAACTCATTTGATGACCGCCGTCAGCACAAAAGCCGATTTGCATGTACGTTGTGCGAATCGGCTGTATCATCATCCTGTTATTGTAAATGAAAACCCTAGCAGGTTGTTGAAAAACACCCATCTGATTTGTGGCTCAAAGGGGGAGGGGCTTTTGACGCCACAACAACGTATCTTTAGGCTTACGGCACGACCCGGTGCCTTCGACGTGAACCGAAAGCAGGCAGCTTTGCAGAGACTTCGATATAAGCTGTTGCCATGCGGGTCTGTCGGACAAAGTTAGAGCGATGCTGCCGTTCTACAGGTTCCGAATAATTGTGTTGTGGCTAAAAAGCCCCTCCCCCTTGAGCCTTTTAACAGCCTGAGGAAAACTTCTTTTTCAACAACCCCCTAATCCAGACCGAACATCACCGTGCGGACGTATTCCTTTTGCTTCTCAGGTCCGAGGAGGGTCTTAAAGACATTGACCGCGGGACCCCCCTTGGCAATGAGGGTGTCCACATACCACTCCATGCCGGCCTTGACCTTCCGGCTCTCTTCGACGCCCAGCGGCTGCGCATTCCCGGCCATCTCGAGATAGGTGTTGAGATATGACGTGTAGACATCAAAGAGCAGATCGTCCCGGGTGCGGTCCGCGCGGCTGTGAATGCTCACATCCCGCACCGCGTCTTCCGCCCACTCCATAGATACTTCCATCTTTTCCAGGGTTCCCTCGGCCGGCTTCAGGGAGCGCATCTTCGCGTAGCCCGCTTCAAGGTTGTCATCTCTGATGCCTGCCGGGTCAATAAGCTCGATGACAAAAACCCGTTTGCCTCCCATGAAAATTATATCCACCGAGAGCATGGGCAGATTATAATTATAGTTGGGGAGGATGAGCAGGGTATACATCTTCATGAAGATCATGAGCGAGGCATCGAGGTTGTTGATGCGCTTGAACTTATCAGTCTGCCAGGCCTCAATGGCGAATCTGAGCAGCTTCAGCCCCTTCCAGGGATGAACGATCCGGTACTCCTCCCTGATGGGATAGGGGTCGAGCGGAAGAGACTGTGCCAGGACATCCTCGGTGTAGCGGTCATACTTCTCGTACATCCGCTGCCCCTCGCTGCGCGCCTTGATGATGAGCGGGGTCGCGATGAGCGCAACCAGGATAATGATCCCCGCCAGGGTGTAAAGAAGGTATTTAATTATTTTAAGTGCCATGGTTGTTCCCCGCATGGTAATGGTAGGTGCATCCGGCTGCTACAGGGATCATTTCATGTTCGCAATTATTTCCTGAATGGTCTGTCGTTTCTCTCCCTCTACCTTTCTCCCTTCTGCCCAGAGCAGCTCCTCCGCCTTGGCAACATCGGCCTCCGCGCCTTTTCTGGCTTCGGGCTTTTCATAGGAGCGAAATGAGATGTGGACATTGCCGGGATCCTCAGTGAGCACTGCCGCTACCACATGGAGGGTTTGCTCCTTGCCCTCGTAGGACTTCACCGCATGATAATAGATGTTAAAGGGAGATTTTTTCTGTTCCTGAAGGTTGATGCCCTGCTGCTGCGCCCAGGTCTCGAGGAGCGAAAGTGCATTTTCCATGGTGCTCCTGATGCGTGATCGGGTATAAAAGATCCGGTCCGTGCTGTGGTGTTCATTGTAAGGCTTGGGCTTAAATTTCATTTTTGAAGGATCGGATAGCGATCCCGGCTGAAGCGATGTCCAGTATCCCCTGAATTGTTCCACATCCTCCCGCGCCGGAAGGCCCAGAATGGTGGTGCGGATCTGGTTGGCAAAAACTTCCACCCGCTCCACCATCAGGGATTCCCAGATATCCAGGCCCTGCCAGGGAGCGCCTTCTTTTGCCAGCTTGCCCAAGAGCCAGGTGAAGAGCGAGTCCTTGGTGTTGAGTGTGGGCATTACCTGGCGGCCGCCGAACCCCCCGATCACCACCGGTTTTACGGTGGGGTACTTTTCCATTATGTCGGTGAGGTAATTTCTCCCGGCGATGAGGTGGGGTGTCCCTCCGGGGGTTTTTAGAATCTGAGTCTCATCGTTGTCTCCGCAGGTGAGAAAATAGGCGACCTCTTTTCTGGAAAGCTCGTCCTGGTTGGCTTCCACGAATTTGTAAATTTCCGGAGAGGGCTTCTCGTTCCTGATTAAACTGCCGATGATCACATAGTCGTAGGGCTTGATGGTAATAATCTGGCTGAGCGGCTTCACATCCAGCAGGTTTTCGGGACCGATAAGCTGCTTGATCCAGTAGGCAACCTCGACGGTTGAACCGTAGATGGAGCTGTATACCAGCAGTCCCTTCTTGCCTTCGGCATGTGATGCCGGGGGCGTGAACAGCGCTGCCAGCACGAGCAGCACAACCATGTAAAAGGTTCTGGTCTTGAGTTTCATAGCTTTCCCTCCTTTGTTGCCGGTGAGTGTTGTTTTTTAGCTAGATGGTAAAGTTGCAGTGAAAGCCCGACCTGATGGTGTTGCGCAAAACCACGTGCGCGGGGAAGGAGCTGAATTCCTCGATTTTTTTCAGCAGCCCCGGCCGCTCTTGCTTAATGGTCGGGATGACTTTCACCATGGCCGCTCCCATGAGGGCGGGTATTTCGTATGGATCCAGAGCCGTCGGGAGGGCTTCCCGGATGGTGCTGAACAGGTAATCAATTTCACTGTCCGAGCAGAGGATGGGCATGTACAGGTTCTTGAGGAAAACATTGTAGTCAAGCATGCCAAGATAATAGTTTTTCCACCATGTGAGGTAGGGCTCTATTCCCACTTCGCTGTATTTCTTCTCCTGCATGGCAAAGGCAACGGTCGTGCCCGCCTTCCACCCGCTCATAACAGCGCCGGTCATCTCCGCTTCCTGGCACCAGCCCGCGTCGCCCACAAAAATCACATTGTTTTTAAAGGGGTCAAACAGGGGGGCATACATGTTTCCGGTGCAGCCGCATTTGCGGATCTTGCGGGCCTTTTTGAACCAGGGTGCAAACCTGCTTCCCTCGGTGAAATGTGTTAAAATGGCCTCATGGTCAGCCTGCATGTTGACATTGGATATCATCACCAGCCAGACATCTTCGCCCTCGTAATCCCAGGCGCGCGGAACGATGAAGCCCATCATGGGAGGATCACCGCTCTTGAGCAGCGGCTGATGCAGGGCCTGCGGATGGTCCAGATTGAGGTTGGTCATCTCGTACCCGACTGAGGTGACCGTGGCGTAGAGCCTGCGGTTTTTATTCATGCCCATGCTGCGCGCAATCCGTGACTGCCGTCCGTCAGCGGCGATGACGAACATGCCCTTGAAGCTTCTGCCCCCGGCGGTGTGCACCATTACCCCCTCACCATCCTTTGCCGCCCGGATGACGTTCTGGCCGGTGAACACCCGCACCCCGAGGCGCATGCACTCCTCGGTGAGCCCCGCCAGGAAACGGCCCTTGTGATATACGGCGCTGGCCCGGCCGGCCTTGCCCCGAGCGATGTTGGAGGCGTAGTTGCCGAAGACAATCCGTTCTCCGCCGGGCGAATGAATCTCCCATGAGAAAAAATCCTTGGTGGGGCCGTCATATTTCAGGCTGAACCCGTGGCGTGGAAAGTTCAGGAGGCCGCTCCCCTCGTTGAAGGTAACCCGTTCCCCCATGTAGTTCCCGGTGAGGGTGACCAGCATCATGCCGCACATCCTCAGGATGTCCGAGGGGCTGTCCTTCCGCTCGAGCAGCGCAACCGAAAGCCCGTTTTCCGCCGCCATCTTGGCCGCGGTGAGTCCGGCAGGTCCGGCACCGACCACGATGAGATCATAGGTCTTGCTCATGGTGTCTCTTCCTCCTGTGAAATGAATAAAGGGCCTTTAAGCAGCCGGCCCGTCCGGTTTGATCATGCCTTCCAGCACAAGATCAAGCCGCTGAAAAAGATCCTCTGAGGTCATGCTATAGCTTTTTTTAATCAGGCAGTCAATAATAAAAAGCGTGAAAACCCCTTCCAGCATGGTTGCCAGCTTGAGGGCGGGCACATCGCTTCGCATGTGGCCCTGCTGCTGCCCCTTTTCTATGATCAGGGAGAGGGACTGTCTGAAATCATCAAAAAAGAGGCCGTTGTACTCTTTGTTGTTGAAGCTTGATAAATTCTTCAGCAGTATGGCCCGGGTAATTTCCTGATTCTGGGCGGCAATGCGGGCGGTGGCGGCAAATACCTTGTTGATCTTGGTTTTCATCGGTGCGTCGGTGGAGACAATTTCCTGGCACTTTTTCCTCAGAAAGGGAATCTTTTTCTTGAAGATCTCGACCAGCACATCCTCTTTGCGGGGGAAATAATTGAAGAAGGTGCTCTGGGCGATGTCGATCTTCTCGGTAATATCTTCGATGGCGGTGTTCTCAAACCCCTTCTCATTGAAGAGCTTTTGTGCCACCGCAAAGATGGCGTCCCGCGTGGCCTGCTTCTTCCGTTCTCTCCGCTTGACCGGTGTACGCTTGCCGAACATTGGTTTCTTTTCAGGTGATGTGGTTATGACCCGGGAATAACCTGCCAATTAAATGCTTAAACATTTATAAGTGCACTCATATATCGTAACCGGATTCGATGTCAAGCAAATTTGTTCCCTCCCCGGCACGCATCGTCCACGTAAGCGGGTAATGCGTTGACTTTTAAGCGGGGAGCTACTACTATAGCAGCTGACTGACACGGGGCAGAAGAGAAACGGTGAGGGAACGGGGGGCGTGGGCCATGAAAATTGCGGTTACCGGCAAGGGGGGCGTGGGAAAGACAACCGTAGCAGCGGCGCTTTGCTATGCCTTCGCTGAAAAAGGCTATACGGTTGTGGCCATCGACGCCGACCCGGATGCGAATCTGGCGTCGGCCCTGGGCATCCCGGCGGAGATCCATCCGGCGCCCATCAGTTCGCTTGCCGACCTGATTGAGGAGCGTACCGGTGCGCGGCCGGGCACCTCCGGCGGCATGTTCAAATTAAATCCCAGGGTTGATGACCTGCCGGAAAAACTGTGGGTTGAGCATAACCGTATCCGGCTGATGGTCATGGGATCGGTAAAAAAGGGTGGGGGGGATGCGTGTGCCCGGAGAGCGTCCTGCTCAAGTCGCTCGTGCAGCACCTTATATTATACAGGAAGGAAGTGGTCATCATGGACATGGAGGCGGGCGTTGAGCATCTCGGCCGCGCCACCGCCCAGGCGGTGAATCACTTTATGGTTGTGCTGGAACCGGGCATGCGCAGCATTGAGACGGCTCGCCAGATAAAAAAGCTGGCTCATGACATCGGCATCAAAAGCGTATACGGGATTGGCAATAAGATCCGCAGGCAGTCCGACCGGGATTTTTTCCGGGAGGTCGCTGCTGACATTCCTATCCTCGCCTACATACCCTATGATGAAAAGATCATTGAAGCGGACCTCACCCGGAGCTCCATCTGGCAGGAGGGCCGGGAAGTTGTCGCGGAAGTAAGGAGGCTGGTGAGCAGCCTGGTTGGGGATGGGTAAGATGAAGATAACTGTCATCGGCGCAGGAGCCATGGGGAGCTTATTTGCCTGTTTTCTGCACCGTGCGGGACACGAGGTCTGGCTGTTCGATAAAGACGGGGATCGGGTGGAGGCCATACGGCGGTCCGGACTGACGCTTGAGGATGCTTCCGGCACCCACCGGCTGAACGTTTCCACCGTAACCGGCAGTGCCGGCGATATCGGTGCGGCCGACCTGGTGATCGTCTTTGTCAAGTCCTATGATACGGCGGAAGCCCTGCGCGACGCCCGCCCCATCGTCCGGGAGGATACGAGGGTACTGAGCCTGCAAAACGGTCTCAATAACCTGGAAACCATCGCCGCCGCGACCGGCAAAGGCAGCCTGATCGGCGGCACCACCGCTCACGGCGCCACCCTGATTGCCCACGGCCGCGTCCGGCATGCCGGCAGCGGTGATACGGTGATCGGCCTCTTCGGGAGCGCCGGGGCAGGGGAGCTCGATGCCGTGGCCGGGCTTTTGAACGGCGCCGGCATCAGAACCGCCGTGACCGGGGATCTGACCGCAACCCTTTGGACGAAGCTTATGGTTAATGCCGCGATCAATCCCCTTACCGCCCTTACCGGATTGTGCAACGGGGAAATCATGGTGCACCCCGGATTGGCGGATATCCAGGAGCGCATCGTCATGGAGGTATGCGCGGTTGCGGATGCTCGGGGGATCAGCCTCGGCGAGTGTGATCCCCTGGCCACGGTCAGGGATGTGTGCCGGCGCACCGCCTCCAACCGGTCATCAATGCTGCAGGATGTCCTTAACCGGAGGCGGACGGAAATTGATGCCATCAACGGGGCGCTTGTCGCGTCGGGCACGGCATGCGCTGTTCCCACGCCTTACAATACCGTCGTAACCATGCTGGTGAAGGCCCTGGAGCTAAACCGCCGGTCATACTGTGCGGATGATCACTGCGGCCGCAAAGACACGGTCATGCAATGAGTGCGGGGGTAAAAAAACAACCTTGATGCGGGGTGAGAAATGCGTCAGCTGAAGCATGCGCTCATGGTGATAACCTTCGGAACCTTCCTGCTGTGCCGGGGGCTTGCCTGCGGTCTGAGCCTGGAGGGGCGGGTACAGGAGTTCGATCTCAAGAACGGCATGAAGGTGCTGATCCTGGAGCGGCACGTCGCCCCGGTGGCCTCGTTCTACCTGCGCTTCAGGGTCGGGGCGGTGGATGAGCCGCGGGGGGAGACGGGAACCGCTCACCTGCTTGAGCATATGCTGTTCAAGGGTACGAAAACCCTCGGGACCAGGGACTATAAACAGGAGGAAAAGCTGCTCCAGGCAATGGATGCGGTGGCGGAACGGATAGACCGGGAAATGATGCGGGGAGAAAAGGCTGATCAATCCGGCATCGCCGCCTGGAGGGAGCAGCTGAAGGCCCTGCAGGATGAGCATAGAAAATTGGTTATTAAAGACGAGATCAGTTCGCTCTACGAAGAGAACGGGGCGGAGGGCCTGAATGCATCCACCGGCTATGATCTCACCACCTACCAGGTGAGCCTTCCGGCCGATCGGATGGAGCTCTGGGCGCGCATTGAGTCGGACAGGATGGTGAACCCCGTTTTCAGGGAATTCTACCCGGAGCGGGATGTGGTGAGGGAGGAAAGAAGACAGCGGGAGGAGACCCAGCCCGAGGGAATGCTGACGGAAAACTTTTTCGCGGCAGCCTACATGGCACATGCCTATGGAAGGCCCATAATCGGCTGGGATTCCGATCTGCGCTATTTAAGCCGGAAGCGGGTGGAGCGGTTTTTCAAACAGCACTATGCGCCCAACAATGCGGTGGTTGCCGTGGTGGGGGCAGTCCCTGCGGCAGGTGCCCTGAAGATCATAGAGGACTATTTTGGAAAGATCCCCCCGCAGGAGATTCCGGAGATGCCCGGAGATGAAGAGCCGAAGCAGGCGGGTGAGCGGCGCTTAAATGTCGAGTTTGATGCTTACCCCCAGGTGCTGATCGGCTATCATAAGCCGACCCTGCCCCATTTTGACGATTATGTCTTTGACGTGATCGATATGATCCTTTCCAGCGGCAGAACCTCCCGGCTTTACAAGTCGCTGGTTGAAGAGAAAAAGATAGCGGTCAGCGTGAGCACGGCAAACGGCATGCCGGGGAGCAGATATCCCAATCTCTTTACCATTGCCGCAACGCCCCGGAGTCCGCACACCTGCGCGGAAGTGGAGGAGGAGATTTATCTGCAGCTGCAGCTCCTGCAGGACCGGCCGGTGACGGCCCGCGAACTTGACAAGGTGAAGAACAACCTGGAAGCCGATTTCATCAGGGCGCTTGCTTCCAACGCCGGGCTGGCGGCGCAGCTTTCCTACTACCAGTCCATCGCCGGAAACTGGAGGTACATTGAGAACCATCTCCAGGTAATCGGCAGGATTACTGCCGAGGACGTGAGACGGGTGGCGCAGAGTTATCTGGTGGAACGGAACCGGACCGTGGCCACCCTGGTGAAAAAAGAGACCGCCGGTTCAAAACGGCCGGCGCACTGAAGGGTAACCACCAATGAGCACACGACCCATGCTGCACAGAAGAAATGGAAAACATGTCATGGCGGCAGCCGCGCTCCGGCTGGCGGTCCTGCTCTTCGCCGCGCTCTGCGCCTGCAAGGCGCCGCTCCTCCCATCTCCGGCGGATATGGCTTTTCAGCCGGTACGCTTTTCTTTCCCGCAGGCTGACCGGGTGCAGCTGTCCAACGGCATGGTGCTCTATCTCAGAGAGGACCACGAGCTTCCGCTGCTTAATCTGGTTGCCTTGATCCGGACCGGCGCCGTTTACGAGCCCGAGGATAAGCTGGGCCTGGCGTCATTAACCGGGACGGTGATGAGAACCGGGGGGACAAGCGCCCTCTCGGGAGATGAAATCAATGAACAGCTGGAGTTCATCGCCGCTGCAATGGAGACCGGCATCAGCAGGGAGGCGGGCAGCGCTTCACTCTCCGTTCTGAGCAAGGACCGGGAGCTTGGCTTTCGCATCTTCGCCGATGTCCTGATGCACCCCGTCTTTGCACAGGATAAAGTGGACCTGGCAAAAAAGAAAGAGCTGGAGGCCATACGGCGCAGAAATGATGATCCGCAGGATATTGCCTTCCGCGAGTTTCGCAGGACGCTCTTCCGGGACAATCCCCGGGGGCGCGTGCCGACGCTGAAAACGGTTTCCGCTGTTACACGCGAGGACATGATTGCGTTTCACCGGACCTATGTTCGGCCCAACACCATGATTCTGGGAGTATCGGGGGATTTCAAGCGGGAGGAGATGATCGGGATCATAGAGAGGTTGTTTGCGGGATGGGAACCTGCAGGGGTGGACATGCCCTCCATACCCGTCCAGGAAGCACCTGCAAAGACATATGTTGAGTATGCCCGCAAGGACCTTCCCCAGTCTACCATTGTTATGGGCCATCCCTCCATCGGGAAAAGGCATCCCGATTTTTTCGCCTTCGAGGTGCTCAACTTTATACTGGGTGACGGGGGCTTCAGGTCCCGCCTCATGTCGGAAGTGCGCTCCAGCCGGGGTCTGGCCTACAGCGTGGGAAGCATTTATAATACCGAGGCGGATCATGGCCTCTTTGCCGCCTACTGCTTTACCAAGTCAGGATCCACCCTGGAATCCATCAGGCTCATGTCGGACATCGTGAGGAACCTCAAGGAAAAGGGCATATCGCCGGAGGAGCTTGACTGGGCCAGGAGCAGCATCCTCAATAACTTCGTCTTTAAATTCACCTCCCCGGCCCGGATTGTCGGGGCTCAGGTTGGTATTGCCTACGACAAATTGCCTCAAGAGTTTTTGCAAACCTACCGAGACAGCATCATGGCCATCACTGTTGAGGACGTCAACAGGGTGGCTGCAGAGCATTTGCAGCCCGATCGCATGGTGGTGACGGTGGTGGGGAACGGGGAGGGCTTTGACGGACAGCTGAGCGAACTGGGAACGGTACGCGAGATAAACCTGGATGAAACCTTCTAGTGTAGTGCGTCATTGATTTCCTTACATACCTTTATTGGGTGACCGTAAATTGGTAGGTGGCTCATGGGTAGGGGGCTTTTAAGCCACAACAAAATTATTCGGCACCTGTAGAACGACAGCATCTCTCTAACGTTGTCCGACAGACGCGCATGGCACCAGCCGTATCGAAGCCTCTGCAAAGCTGCCTGTCTTCGGTTTAATTCGTAAGGCACCGGGTCTTGCCGTAAGCGTAAAGACACATTGTTGTGGCGTCAAAAGTCCCCTACCCATGAGCCACTGAATCATAAGTAATGAAGTGTTGGACGCACTACACTCGCAGGCTGCTGAAAAACACCCCCCTGCTGCGGGAAACCGGTTTTGCAACAACCTTCCGGACGCAGAGACCGCGAACCGCATGCGAATTGCAACCGCAATAATTTTGTGGTATGATGTATACAGAGATGGGGTTTAAGCATCTCTCAGTATCGGGAGGCCTTGAGGCTCTTTTTTCTCGTGCGTGAGCACGTGACGTTGAAAGGTGGAAATACCGGTTCCATGAATACGAGACATCTGTTTTTCTGGTTATTGCTCATCCCCCTCTTAAGCGCCTGCGCGGGGGCGAAAAAAAGCGTCATTACCGAAGCTGTGCCTGCTGCTCCGCCGCCGCACAAGATCGAACAGAAGGAGCAAGCACCGCCCGCGCTCTACTACAATTTCCTCATGGCCCAGATGTGCCGCTCCCGGGGAGATGCGCAGGGTGCCCTTAAGCATTATAACCTGGCGCTCTCTTTTGATCCCGAGTCGCCGGTCTTGCTGTTTGATACCGCCGGCCTCTATCTGCAGTCGGGCAAACTGGAGGAAGCGCTGCAGGCGTGTTTAAAGATCGTGCAAAGGGATCCCGCGCATCTCCACGCCCATATCCTTCTGGCGGGCATTTACTCGACACTGCAGAATAAAGAAGCGGCCATTGAGGAGTATACCACAATCCTGCGCCAGGCTCCGGATTATGACGAGGTGTACGTTTACCTCAACAATCTGTATCTGGAGTCGGGAGATTACAAGCGGGCGAAAGAGAACATGCGGGCGTATGCCCGCCTCCAGCCCGATTCCCCGGTCCCCTATTATTACCTGGGCAGGATATATGCGCAGGAAGAAGATGTGCGCAGCGCGGAGAAGTACTACCGGAAGGCGCTGGAGCGGGAGCCCGGACACGAGGCGTCACTGATGGATCTGGCGGCCCTTTACGAGCAGCGCAAGGAATTCGACAAGGCCGCAGCCGCTTACCGGGACGTTCTTGCATATGATCCGCAGCATGCCGGTGCCCAGGGTCATCTCGCTCAGCTGTATCTTCAGGAGGGGAAGCTGGAAGAGGCCCTTGAGCAGTACAAGCGGCTGGATGAGGTGGTGATTGATAACGACCAGGTGAGATTGCGGATGGGCCTTATCCTGATGGAGCAGAAGAAATACGACAGCGCCATCGAGGTGTTCAGCGCCATAGCCGGCCGTGACCCGGGCAACGACAAGGCCCGGTACTTCATGGGCCTGGCCTATGAAGGCGGAAAGGACTGGGAGCGATGTATCGCCGAGCTCGACAAGATCGGGCCGGGCTCGGAAATGTATACCGAAGCACGCATGCACATGGCCTATGTCTATGAGGAACAGGGCAATCTGGACAAGGCCATTGAAATCACCCGGGGGACGCTTAAGGAAAAGGCTGATGACATAGCGCTCTACAGGCTTTTGGCATCCCTGCTGGAACGGGCGAAACGCTATGAAGAGGGCATTGCCGTATTGCAAAAAGCCCTGGAGATTGACCGGGAAAGCGAGGATGTTCACTTTCTGCTCGGGGTGCTGTATGAAAAGGCGGTCAAGCTTGAGGACAGCATCAGCGCCATGGAGAAGGTGCTGCAGATAAATCCCGAAAACGCGGATGCGCTGAACTACATAGGATATACGTACGCCGAACAGGGTATTAATCTTGATCAGGCGGAGGAGCTGGTAAAGAAGGCCCTCAGGCTGAAGCCCCGTGACGGCTATATCATAGACAGCCTGGGATGGGTGTATTTTAAGAAAGGCGACTATAAAAAGGCGGTCAGGCACCTGGAAGAGGCGGCGGAGTATGCCGCTGAAGACCCGCTTATCAAGGAGCATCTGGGCGACGCCTATCTGAAAGCGGACCTCAAGGACAGGGCCCTGGAAATGTATGAGAAAGCCCTGGCGCTGGAGCCGGGCAAGGACGAGCTCAAAAAAAAGATCGAGATGCTTCGGGGCAGCCGGTTTGACTGAACCTGCCGGCGTCTTTGCGGTCACCGGCGCTTTTCCCATCTAACAACGGACCAATGGATTATCCACCGGCGTGATATCCTGTAGACGTGCGGCACCTGTCTTTTATCTTCTGCTGCTTATCAGCATTGCCTGCTGCTCCCATCTTACGCCGCCGGTGCCTTCCCCCCATGCCGGTCAGTGCCCTCCGGAGGATGAGTTGCTTGCTGCCGTGCGCGTCACGGCTCCCCCGGTTTTAAAG
This sequence comes from uncultured delta proteobacterium, assembly GCA_963751515.1. Classification (GTDB taxonomy): domain Bacteria; phylum Desulfobacterota; class WTBG01; order WTBG01; family WTBG01; genus CAZWCD01. The sequence continues at coordinate 56,033 of CAVVUR010000008.1, read as the reverse complement.
GCCATAGCCAAAATCAAAGTTGAGTCACCGGACGAGAACTTTTCGGTTAAGGAGCTCATCGTTGCGCAAAAACCGAACCGCCTGAGGCTGGAAACACTGAGCCCCCTGGGGCAGCCCGGATTCTATGCGGCAACCGACGGGCAGGAGCTTTCTCTTTTTTGCCCCCTCCGAGAACACCTACTACCATGGACGTTCCACACCCCGTAACCTGGGCTTAATCATTCCCCTGCATCTGGCTTTGGAGGACATGGTCTCCGTCATCCGGGGATGCGTTCCCGTCATTGATCACGATGCTCATACGATACGCTGCACGGCAAACGAGAATGGTTACGTAATGCGCCTGGAGGGGAGGGATGAGAGAACCACCCAGGTGCTGACCCTTTCAGGGAATGACCTCAGGGTGGTGGCAAGCGAAACCTATGTCAATGATGGATTGGCATGGTCGGTCAATTACGCCGACTATGAAATCACCGGCAGCATGGCCTTTCCCCGGACGGTAACCGTCTCCCTTCCTCGCGAGGGGACCACGGTCAGGATAAGCTATAAAAAAGTGGAATTCCTCCCGGAAATCGATTCCTCGCTCTTCAGACTGAGCGCTCCCCCGGGTGCAAAGATAGTGCCCCTTGAGTGAATCTTAATCACCTGCCCGTTTTGCTCAGGGTCAGGCGTCTTTCTTAATAAACGCTTTAAAAAGATCGATGGGTATGGGAAAAATTATAGTAGAATTTTTCTCGCTCGAAATCTCGGAGAGCGTTTGTAAATAGCGCAATTGCAGGGCAGTTGGTTCTTTGGAGATGATGACCGCTGCCTCTGCAAGCTTGGCAGACGCCTGGAATTCCCCGTCGGCATGAATCACCTTTGCCCTTCGCTCCCTCTCTGCCTCCGCCTGTTTGGCCATTGCCCGCTGCATCTCCGGCGGCAAATCAATGTGTTTCACTTCAACCTTGGCAACCTTGATGCCCCAGGGATCGGTGTCCTTATCCAGTATCTCCTGCAGGTGTATGCTGATCTTTTCGCGCTCGGCCAGCAGCTCGTCGAGCTCGGCCTGTCCGCAAACACTCCGCAGGGTGGTCTGTGCCAGCTGCGAGGTGGCGTAGGCGTAGTTCGCAACCTCAACCACTGACTTGTTGGGATCCATCACCCGGTAATACACCACCGCGTTAACCTTGATGGAGACATTATCCCGGGTGATGACATCCTGCGGGGGAACGTCGAGGGTTTCAAGCCGGAGGCTGATGCGCACCACCTTATCAACGAAGGGGATGATAAAAATGATGCCGGGCCCCTTAGAGGTGATTAACCTGCCCAGGCGGAAGATCACCGCCCGCTCATATTCGTTGAGCACCTTGATGACCTGGGTTAAGATGAAAAAAATGATGAACGCTGCAACCAGAATTGGTGTCATACCTCCTCCTCTCTCAAACCGCTTGCTGTGCCAGGTTGGCTAGGCCTTCCTCACTTTGAGCTTACTGTCTTTGACTCCCACTACTTTTACCGGTGTGCCTTCGGGAATGGCTTCATCGCTTGAGGCATCCCAATACTCTCCGTGAACGTACACCTTGCCTTCAGGATCGATAGCTGATTTGGAAATGCCAATTTCTCCCGTTAATCCCTCCCGGCCGGTGGTGGGCTTCCTGCTGTAAGCCCTTATGGCCAGGTAGACGATTAGAACACAGCAGACAGAGGTAATGAGCACAACCGGGATAAGCACATCATAGGATACCCGTGCGAAGGGTGCTGCCCGGGAGTCAAACAGCATAAGCGATCCCAGCGTCAGGGAAATAACGCCGCCCACGGTCAGCATGCCGAAACTGGTCACCTTGATTTCAAGGATGAATAGAATGAGGGCCAGGATGATGAGCAATATGCCGGCATAGTTGACCGGCAGGGTTTGAAAGGCAAAGAAAGCCAGTATTAAGCTGATGCCTCCGATGATGCCGGGGAAGATGGCACCGGGATTGGAGAGCTCGAAATACAAACCCAGAAGGCCGACAATCATGAGAATATAGGCAATGTTGGGATTGCTGAGCGTGTCGAGCACTTTTTCCCGCAACCCCATTTCGATTTCATTAACCTCAATGTTTGCCGTCTCAATGATTTTAACGCCTGCTGCCGTGGTTATCTTTCTTCCGTCTATCTGGCGCAGAAGATCGTCCAGATCTGAAGCGATGAGATCGATTACCTTTAGCTTGAGGGCCTCGTTCTCGGTTATGGAAACGCTTTCGCGCACCGCCTTGATGGCCCATTCTTTGTTCCGGTTCCGCTTGGTGGCGATGCTCTCGGCATAGGCGGCCGCGTCATTCTCAACTTTGGCAGCCATGTCATCTTCCATCGTGCCTCCCCCGAGGGAGACGGGGTGGGCCGCGCCGATGTTGGTCCCCGGGGCCATTGCGGCAATATCGGCGGCCATGGTAATAAGCGCCCCCGCCGATGCCGCCCGCGCGCCGGAGGGACCGACGTAAACAATTACCGGGATGCCGGCGCTCATCATCTCCTTGATGATGGAGCGCATGGACAGGTCCAATCCCCCGGGGGTGTCCATCCGGATGATAAGGCACTCCGCCCCTTCAGCGGCTGAGCGGTTGATGGTTCTGGCGATGAATTCCGCCACAGCGGGATTGATAATGCCGTCGATGGTAACCACGTCGGCACGTTTCGCGTGCGCCTGACCCAATCCCGCGATAAGCAAAGCGCAAAAAAAGGCGGCGGTGATGACGGCTCTTCTCATGGCAGGTAACAAAAGATAAGGTGGAAGATTGTGACTCATCAGGCTATAAAGTATCTTACCGGGAAAAGTTTTTCAACTAAAAAATGGCGAGACATTTTGCTTGACTTATCACACTGCGTGCGCTACAACGCACCTAGATTTGCATGGGGCTTTGCACCGTAACAACCGCTTTGGAGTGCCGAGGTAGCTCAGTCGGTAGAGCAGAGGACTGAAAATCCTCGTGTCCGCAGTTCGATTCTGCGCCTCGGCACCATATGTATCAAGGGGTTAGAGCTGCTGAGCAGAGGCTTTAACCTCTTTTATTATGCTCAGTGTGCCCAAATTGTGCCCAAGAAATTTATGGTGGTAGGCGGAGAGGGTTGCTGCGGCATCTTTAAGGTCGGTTTCTGAGATGATGTTGTACCGTTCAAATGTTGAACGGGTCTTATGCCCAGAGATCTTCATTGCGACCTTTTCAGGGATTCCAGCCCTTATCATGTTTCTTACTGCGGTGCGTCTGAAGTCGTGCATTAACTTACCTTCAAGCCCGATTCGTTTACATGCGCTGATCCAGGCTTTTCTGAAACCACTAATCCTCGTGCCTTCTCTATTAATCTACGGTGAACGCTCAGAAGAAACTGAACTCCTGAGATATTACCGAGATAATGTTTTAAAACAAACTGCTGAAGGTCGTGAATTGATAATACTGTATTATCTATGGAGTCCGACTATCGTAAGGGTGATGGAAGAGGATGAGGAGTTTAAGGAAGAGGTAAAGCAGATGATAGATGGCATATTGCCGATGATTGAGGATGCGATGAGATAAGCAATAGGCATAAACCCACTTTTTTATAAGGTCGTATTGATCTTAGGATGAAGGTGGGGAGATTTTGTTTTGTGGGGGGATAAATGCATTTTAGAAGATATTCAATGATCTTATCTTTGATAATAAGCAGCATTTATGTCCTTGCCAATGCTAAAGTAGAAGCAGAATGGCTATTTGAGGTTGTTGATGTGGGGGATGGCGGAAGAACATCTTTAGCTCTAGACTCAAATAATAACCCCCATATCAGTTATTGGGATAAAACGGAAGGCACATTGAAATACGCTTACTATGATGGCTCCTGGCACACAAGTGTGGTTGATACCATCCCTATAGATTGTTCTTCTATTGATGGTGATTTCGGGCAGATCTCTTTTTCTCTAGATGTGAACAATAATCCCCATATTATTTATTCTGAGTGTTTTTATGACAATGGCGGGTATACAACATATTTGAAATATGCATTCTATGATGGTACTTGGCATATAGAAACAGTTGATAGTGTTATTGATAGCTATAATTCATTAGCTTTGGGCAGAGATGGCACCCCTCATATCAGTTATGAAAATACTAATTATGAGTTGATATATGCTTACTATGACGGAAGCTGGCATAAAGAAACAGTTGATTTGGGCAATTGGAGGGGAGCTATAACAAGTTCTCTTCTACTAGACAGTACAGGAAAGCCACATATTATTTATAATGTCCATGATGAAAACAATAGCTGTGGTGAACTAAGATACGCATCTAAAGATGGCAACTGGACTATAGAGCCGTTTAGAGATTATTGCGGTTGGATTGTAAACATATCTTCAACATTTGATAGCAAAGATGAACTACACATTTGCTATAATGAAGCTGATGGCGGTTTCGGCCCTGGCGGTTCGTGGTCCTATAGTAGTCAGAATTATGTTCATTATGACGGTGTCTGGCATCATGAGACCCTTCATGCAGAAGCGGATGATGGGGTCTATTTAGAGGCCACTATTGCTAAAGATAGCCGTGATAATATCCATATTATCTATAGAGCCCCTTATTCAATTCTGCAGTATGATTACCACGATGCTATCTGGCATACAGCAACAGTGTGTAATAATGTAGCGTCTATTTCCTTTGCAATTGATAGCAACAACATTTCTTGTGTCAGCTATATTGACCTATCCAATGGAAATTTAGTGTGTGGCTACAACGCAGATCTCGATGATGATGGCATTCTAAATGGTACAGACAACTGTCTTTTTAGTGCGAATCCAGACCAAACTGACATAGATGCTGATGGACTAGGGAATGTTTGTGACAACTGCCCTAATGACTTCGACAACGATAAAGATGCAGATAGCATATGCGGTGATATTGACAACTGCCCATCTGCTCCTAATGCTCAAACCCTTGGTACCTGTGCCAAATTGGCCGGAGGTGTTTTAGTTGGTATTGGTGTAACTTGTTTGAGTTATGAAGACTGCGAAGAAGATGAAATTTGCGATATGATGCAAGGTGACTGTAACGGTAATGGCATAGGTGACGCCTGTGAGTGCTATGCTGATGTCAATTGCTCTACCAAGGTAGACCTCGCTGACCTTGTTATAATGAAGGGTGAATTTTTACAATCATGCCCATGCCAGGCAGACTGCAATGGGGATAATCAGGTGAATCTGGGTGATCTGGTGATAATGAAGGCACAGTTTTTAAGAGATGGTTGTCCGGTGTGTGCATATTTACGATGTATGGAAGATTGCGAGAGTGAACTTGAACTATGTTTAATAGACTGTGAAGGATGGTCTCCAGATTCACGATATATTTGTAACGATAATTGTGTCTTTAATTATTCTTCGAATTGTGTTCCAACATGTAATTAAGCATTGTAATACAGCTTGTCCCTATACTAGACGGGGCCTAACCCAATGACCATACGGAGTGTATTGAACAAGTTCCCCACTTTTTCCTAAGGTCGTGATGATCTTGGGATGAAGGTGGGGAGATTTTATTTGGTGAAAAGGAGGATATTAAATGAATGCTATCGGAATTGCGCTGGCTTGTTTATTAGCAATGAGTGGTTTGTGTTTTGGCGATGAGCTTAATGTAAATACTGGCGAGTACATTATGGACATGGGTGATGGAAATAAAATTAATGTTGAAACTGGCGAGTACTATATGAATCTCGATTAGCAGACCCCCATCCACGACATAGCCCCTTGGCCCAATGAGATTGGGCTGGGGGGCTATATTTTTTTGTCTTTGAAAAAATCTTAGGGAAGTAATCAATCAACAGGAAATGTTGGCTGCCTGTGGATAAGTACAGGTTTGAAACAAAACCAGCACGTATTGTTTGTGTTATTAGCACATTGCTCAAATCTTGACCATTTGGGAATACCAATAGAAACAGATATTTATAAAGAAACAGTTGTGTTCTTACTGGAAGTGGATTATGGCTTTCTTTTTTATACACAGCATATCCACAATGATAGAGAAGAATGCAATATCTTGTGTTCCATCTCCCAATGTTAATTCAATAGTGCTAACTTGACTTCGCAAAGAAGAAAAATCTTCAAATCTTATAAAAAATTGATTTGCGTCATTATGACATGCTTTATAAAATCCAAATGTGAATTGTATAAAGCAGCAGAGATATTTTTCAGTGACGCTAAAAAATGAATGCCAGCAAGGAGAGTGATGTAGATAAGAAGATACTACGCATTTTTTATAATGGATTATGAAAGCATTAAAATCAGGGTTTTCGAAGCTAAAAATCAGGGTTTTGCCTATTGCGTTTTTCTAGTTTTGGGTATTCAATTAAAATAATTCGATAAAGCCAAACCCCGAGTGATCGAGGGACGGAAAGCCACAGTTCTATTGCTGTAGTTAGAACGTGCTTTTGGAATTGGTCAATAGAAGGCTGGACTGCCGAATGTATGAGTTAACAATACAGAGGCAGTTTTTTATTTAGCAGGGGTGATTATGAACAGCATAGAAGATTGCCAGATTTGTTAAAACATAAATTAACTCAAACAAAACAATAAGCAGGAGAGAGGTAATATCAAAGAGTGTTTCAAAATAAACACACGGCAGCAATGATTTAATTAGTAAATGGTAGTAAACTTTTTTTGCATGTTTCATTAGTAAATGAAGAGGAGGAGACAACAATGAAAATCACAATTATAAAAACCATACACAATGCAGCAATTAAGTATTCTCTGTTACTTCTCATAGGGCTTGTTTCAGGTTGGTTTGCAACATCCTCACCGTGCTTTGCCTACGATGCATACTTTGATTGGTCTATGCCTGAAGGTTTCAGATACTTTAGCGTTGGGATAGATGATGATAGTGACGGATTTGCTGACAATTTCAATTATCTGACTGACCCCCGGTTTCAACCCATCTTGGATGCTATCCAGCACAATTATGATTATCAGGTTAATGTTGACGGCTCCCAAACTGGCGTCATCAAATATAAATGGACATATGAAAACTTCAACCGGGTAACTGGCTTATATGAGATAAAGAGATTTGAAACTGACACCGGCACTGCTTCGTTATATTTTGGAAAAGAAGGGACCTATAATGTAACCCTTGAGGTTACTTTTGCAGGCAACCAGACCGCATCAATTACCAAGCGTGTTATTGTGCAAGACTGGCTTATCGTTGCAGCCGGAGACTCTCAGATGTCAGGAGAGGGTAATCCTGATGTGCCGTCAGCAATGTGGGATGCCTACCAGGATTTTCTCGCCACTATCAGTCCCATGACCATAGAAGAACTATATGAGAGGCGTAACGAAACTGCCACCCTGCAAGCTTTGTGGCAAACGTATCTGTCCCTTGATGCTTCTCCGTGGGCCGGGTGGACGGATGCACTTTGCGACCGTTCTCAAAACTCTGGGTGGGTGCTGGCAGGTCAAGATATTGATTCTTGCGATAATAAAACCTCGGTAACCTTTGTTCATCTTGCCTGTTCAGGTGCTATTGTTGAGCATGGGCTCATTGGCCCCTTTCAGGGAACGGCAAAATTGGGGTTTTTTGATTATGAATATTGCCACACTCACACTGACTGCATACCGCCTCAGATCGAGCAGGCTAGGCAACTGGTGGGCAGCCGTGAAATTGATGCTCTGATGCTTTCAATCGGGGGAAATGATGTCTACGTTTTTCCTATGATTATGAATTTGATGTTCTGGCCGCACTCAGAATCAGGGCCGGAGGGTGGTCCTATAGATCCTACTCCTATACTGAACAAGCTTTGTTCTGAAACATTACCCAATAACCTTACATCACCCAATATCCAAATTCTTCAAGGATATTGTGCGAATTACATTGGAGGATTCTATCAGCCTCCCTATCCATTTTTGAAACCGGCTGTACAATTTTTTGCTGATAATATCGGCCTACTCCCCGGTTATTACCAGGAACTTGATGATTATATAGGTGATACACTCAATCTGCATAAAGATCGCATCTATATAACCGAGTTACCTAATATGACCAAGGATGAAAATGGCAATTACTGCTGCTCAGAAACAGGAAATGCCTGCATTCAAAACCCGTTTGTGATGATCCCTGAAGTTAGTTGGGCTGAAATGCTCTGGGGTGATAGTGCTCCCACGCAAACATTCAACAATATTATTCATGCCAATACAGACAGGGGCTGGAATATCATCACCGGTATTTACGATGACTTTGCCAATCATGGTTATTGTTCTTCTGATACCTATCTCACTCGGTGGTATGAGGTATCCTTGCGTGAAAATCTTGGTTTTGCCTTTTATCATCCCAATGAAGCCGGCCATGATGTGTATCGCAACAGAATAGCAGCAGCATTGCGGGATCATTTTTACGTCAATGGAGATTGCAATCAGGGGATAAAGCTTATTCCGCAGCAACCAAATATCGATAATGATGGAATATCGGACCCTGATGACAACTGCCCCTCAACACCCAACGGTCCGCTTCTGGGTACCTGCGTGAAGGCAGTGAGCGGGGTAGTTGTAGGAATGGGTGCTACCTGCAACAGCAATGGTGATTGTGCCACAGGTGAGACCTGCGATCTGGCCCAGGGAGATATAAATGGCAATGGATGTGGAGATGCCTGCGAGTGCTATGCAGACGTTAATGACAGTGGAAAGGTTGACCTCAGTGACCTGGTCATCATGAAGGGTGAGTTCGCCAAACCCTGCCCGCCTTCTCCCTGCACTGCTGACCTCAATGGAGATGATAAGGTCGACCTTTCGGATCTGGTAGTGATGAAGATGCAGTTTTTAAAGACTGGCTGTCCCTGTTGAGATGGTTTAAAAGGAGGAAGTTATGCAAAAATGTATGCTTGAACGATATTTATTAAGCCGGTTTTCACGACGGACATTCCTGAAGGGCACTGCTTTAACCGGCATGGGCCTTATGCTTCCTGGGCTGGCAGAATGTTTAGCTGATGATGCTGATGGCGACTTTCAATATTTCATGGAACTGACGCCGGAAGAAATTGACATCCTTACCGGGAAACAGGGACCCACCCTGCAAAAGGCCATGAAAACGCTTGTGAAGTATGGTGATGCCTTCGGTGCAACCAGACTGGTTCCTCTTGACGGCCCGATACATGTGGTAAATGCGTCCGGTCTTTTTATACTCAAGCCGCTTTTTAACATTTGCAATGAACTGATTGCAGCCGGTCTTCAGACAAAGGAAAAATTTACCGTTGACCCGCGTCCCGTGGATTACCAACACATCAAATATAAACCTGCCCAAAAAGCGGTGTTTAATATTCTGTTCAGCAAGCAAAGAAGATATGAGTATCAGCTGATGCGTCTTGGTCTGAAAGATAAAAATGCGTTTACCTGTACCTGCTACCTTGACGAAGTTGGCAATACACCGGCTAGAGATGCAATCATAGCCTGGGCAGAGTCATCGGCCGTGGTGTACGCGAACTCGGTGCTTGGTGCACGGTGCAACCGCAATTCTGCAATCTTAGAACTTCTCAGCGGCGTGCTGGGCAAAACACCTTATTTTGGCCTGCTTACAGATGAAGGCCGCAAAGCAACGTGGCTGATCGAGGTTGAGACGACTGAACTGCCTGACGCCCAGGTATTGGGAAGTGCGATTGGTATGAAGGTTATGGAGGATGTGCCTTACATCAGAGGTCTTGACAGCTTTCTGGGCAAAACACTTACCCCGGGAGTTAAGGACTATTGTAAAGACATGGGGGCAGCAGCAGCCTCCAACGGAGCGGTAGGCCTGTTTCATGCCGAAAACATCACACCTGAAGCAATCACCTACGGCACTTCCCTGCTGACCGAAAACTACCAAACATATGTGATTGACGACCAAGTGATCGCTGCTACCATTTCATCCTATCCAATCTTGTGGGAAGATCCGGAGGCAGACCCTCAAGTGTGCTTCATTGGCTGTCCGCACCTATCTTTGAACCAGTTGTACATGTGGACCGATACTATTTCCGCTGCTCTGGACAGTTCCGGCAAAAAAACAGTTGCGATCCAGACGATCCTTACGGCTGCGCCTGATGTGGTTTCTGCGTTTTCAGAAGATGCAAATACTTACAACACCCTTACTGCTGCAGGGGTAAGTTTGTCATCCATATGTCCATTACTGTATATGCATAATCCACTTTGTGAGAAACAAGCGGTTATCACCAATTCAAACAAGCTCAGGACCTATACACCGGCACGCTATCTCAACGACAATGCTATCCTTAACGCAATTGTTACGGGGAGAATAAATCATGACTAAAACATTTGTGGGAAGACCCGTTATTGCCGGCAATACCACCGGCCAGAGCATTGTGACACGACAGGGGTTTAATATCCTTGCTTCATATGAGCAAAGTTATTTCAACCGGCGCAAAGCCATATGCAGTGACCAGAACTCAGACCTGTACGGAAAAGATCTTGCACAAAAAGTTATCTGCCTGCCCAAAGCCATTGGCTCAACAACAGGGGGGATGGTATTGCAGGTTGTTGCAGAATTGGGCAATGGACCGAAGGCATTGCTGTTCTCAGAACATATAGATTCGCTGTCAGCGGCAGGGGTTATCTTAAGCGAGATGTGGAGTAATAAGATAATCGTTACGGTGGATGGCCTTGGTGCGGAATTTCTTTCCTATGTACAGGATAATATGAGCATTCAAATATCTGAAGATGGTTCGGTTACTGTTGATGATGCGGTGTAGAACATTCTTTTTTGATCTCTTTCTTTAAAAAGCAATCAGTGATTGATAGATTATCAATAGCAATGGGTACAAGAGCAGGTGTTTTAACAGGGAACTCCTGCGTATCCATTAAGCTATTGGAATGATTTCCTTAGCAATAATTGATTTGAAGGCGATCGGATCCTCATAGCATAAGATATAGAGCGGGGATCTAACAACTCCTGCCTTTATTCTTTCTCTCCCCCGGGCAGATACTTCTGATCCCCATCTATCACTTGAGCATCCTGCGCCGCAGTGTCCGTCCCTGTGTTGATAACGAACGTCACCTGCTCCTGCTGTATATGCTCTGGGGGTTTGCCAATGGCATGGTCTAACAGCAGGTTTAATATCCTGGGGCTGGTGTCTGCCTTCTTCTTTATCCATATGCAGAGTTCATGGTAGGTCATCTGCCTGCCGGTTTCCGGGTTGAGGTAAAGGACATCCTCTGCAAACTCCTTGGCGAGAAGGGTCTTCCTGTTCTTGGCACCCTTGGGTTTGCCTGCGCCGCCTTTGGGAAACCGGTGGCCTTCCTTGTTGCCTTTGGGGAATCTGCCGCTGCTGGTTCTTGCCGGGGTGGCGGTGCCTTCTGTTGTAAACTCTACAAAACCATTCTTATCTTCAATTTGAAAACTATCCATTTTGTCTCCTGAAAAGTACCTGGAATTTTTTTGGGCCTTACCTCCCCTGGGGTAGGAGTCCCACCCGATACATGTCTGCAATACATGGCCTATACGCTGTCGTCAGGGTGGTCGCTTGGGCGATTTGACATATGAGGGGCGGTTCCACATATCCAGGAACCAACCCCTCACTGTGCCTAAATTGTGCCCACGACAACTAAATCCCACCCAATTTGAGCCAACTCTAGCCAACTTGACAAGTTGGGATAAGTATTATAGACAGCAGTAATTATAAGTGATTATCAACAGTTACTGTGTTCTTTAAATTTAACATTCTTGGACTGAAAATCCTCGTGTCCGCAGTTCGATTCTGCGCCTCGGCACCATATGTATCAAGGGGTTAGAGCTGCTGAGCAGAGGCTTTAACCTCTTTTATTATGCTCAGGATACCGGCGCGTCGTGCCCGGTCATGGCAGGAGAAGCAACAGGGTTGCTGCTCCATCTGTACCATCATTTTCATATCCCCATTCAACGAATTTCGGTAAACTCCGGCTTGCTTGACACGTTCCAATAATTGTGATACTCCGTTTTCTGGTAAGCACTTCTTAAAGGACGGAATGCATAAGGTCATGGCAATAACTATCACCTCTGACAGAAAACGGTACGGTTCTTTATGCGGCAGGAGCACCCGGTTTGCTGTGAACGTTTTTACCCTGCTGCTGGGAGTCATTTTGCTGCTTTCTGCCGCTGCTCAGGTTAGAGCTGACGAGAGTGACAAGGACGTGCTCAAGGGACTTCAGAGCATCGGCATTAAAATTGACAGGCTCTCCCGCAAAGCGAGAGCACTGGGAATTACCTATGAGAGTATAACCATAAATGTTGTATCAAAACTGCAGCAGGCCGGTATCACAGTTGTGAGCAACGATGTTTTGCAGAAGAACCCGTCCCTGTCCTTTTTGAAAATCAGTTTGATGCTTGATTACAATGACCCCAAGTATAAATATACTGTTGTGGTAGGCCTTAATGAGAAGGTTTCTTTTGAAAGGGATCCACACATCATCTCTTACACCATGCCATGGTGGAGAATCGTAAAAGGAGAGGAAGTTGGAGATCGCGATGTTGCCACACATGTGCTGGAAACGTTGCAGTATATAATTAATGAGTTTATTGCCAACTATAACCAGGTAAATCCTAAAGAAAACAGTCCGGAAATGAAAAAGGAAGACCGGCAAGAGAATACCCAGCCTGATGATAAAATCAATAGATGAAAAATGATATGCAAAGAATGAAATAAAAGCAGTTTGCCTGTTTTGTAAAAATTACATGCAGACAGTCCTTATGCGCCGCAGTTTAAGAGGGATTATGGTAGGAGCAATATGAAATATCTCTGTTTCTTCTGTATGACAATCCCTTGGTGTTTGTATTTGTAGGCGGGGAAAGCGCTTCTGGTGACAGCAAAAGCCTCTCAGACAATTCCTGAGAGGCTTTTTTTCTGCCCTGTTTCTTCCGCAAGGTCAGCGTTAATCTGATTCGCGCACAACCGTGCCGAAAGATCCGATTAAGGTAAGGCCAAGGTTGATTTTTATATTCCGGGTGTTGTAATCATTGGTGGTGTAGCGCTGTAAAAACGGGAACCAGTAGTCACGGTTCCATTCGTCCCTGGGCACGACCACTACCGGAAGCGAAAAGGGGAGAAGCACCACCTGTTCCCCGGCGTCGGATGGCACCGTGATGATATCTATCATACCAGCGGTGGCTATCTGCACATTGTGATCTTCCGCCACATAAAGACCGTCAAAGTTGAGGTCGGCTGTGCCGCCCGAGCCGGTAAGGCTGAAAAAGCCGAAGTCCGTATTTCCGATGTTGGAAACGGAAAGATTCATGGCCCGGCCGTTTATGGTGAACTGCTCAACGGGCTTGGTTGTCGGGGCGTCAAAGTCAAGCTCAAACGTTCCCCTTGTAAGCTTCAGATTGCACCGGGTGAGAGGCAGCCCTCCAAGGTTCAGGTCAGCGGCACTGTTGCTGCACACGATGCTGAGAGCGGTTGCCACATCGTAGTTTCCGATGGTTATGTCCCACTCCTCAAGGTTGGTATTTGTATACGGCAGAACTCTCATGCCAGATCTGAACTCAGCAATAAGCGTGCTGCCCGAGCTTTCGGTGAAGAGCTTGGGTTCTTTTAATTCCCATCGGCCGGTATTGTAGGTTATGGCAGCACGCACAATGATATCGTCGTCATTTATTCTGCGGATAACCATCCGCGCCCCGGATAGCGCAAAGGAGAGTGAAAATCCGGTTTTCCCAAGGATGTTGTTTTTGGTAATTTCAAGCGTCTGGGTCGCGCCGATCGCGGTCGTCGCCAGGGGAAAACTGAAAACAGAAAGTACCATGGTGCAGATTAGAACAGCTTTTCTCATGAACATCTCCTTTGCGGGCAACCGGTGGCTGATGCCCGAAGCGTGTGCCTGTTCCCCCTCGTCAGCAGAAATAATAGAAGAACAGCGCATTAATAATGGCAGAACGGCAATCGTAGCTGGTATAATAAACGAGACAGTCAATGAAATCAATAATGGCGCTGAGGGCGATATAGTAGCACACATAGGACTGTAAATTGGCCTCAGGGGTTATCTCATCAGCCGGAAATCCTTCGCGGTTCAGCAGGTGTGTCATGAGTGAGCGCAGCTCGTCTACAGGTATGGTTTCTTGCGTGAGCATGCCCGGCAGTGATGCAATGTCCGGCTGATCTGCATGAGCCAGAACCGGTATGAGCAAGCAGACGACGCACAACGCTGTTGCACATTTTCTCATGGAATTGACCCTCCCTCGCTGTATTAGAATAAGCGCGGAACCGCATGAACAATCCCTGATTAATGATATATGCCGGGTGGCAGAATAGCAAGTAAATTTAAGACCGTCCCGTATTTTTTGACTCGTCAGGCGTGAAAAAATTTTTTCGCCGTGGAAATTGTGGTATAGTATCTGTGCACATGGTTGTGGTATAATCACCAACAAAAGCCGGGAAGAGCGCAGGACTGAACGTGTGCCGGTTTTTGTGAATGAACCGGGCATAGGGGTGCTCTAGCCGGTTGTTGAAAAAGTAGTGGCGCATGAATAATATGTGGCTCAAGGGGAGGGGCTTTTTAGCTACAACAAAGTTATTCGGAACCTGTAGAACGGCAGCATCTCTCTAACTTTGTCCGACAGACCCGCATGGTAACAGCCGTATCGAAGCCTCTGCAAAGCTGCCTGTTTTCGGTTCACGTCGAAGGCACCGGGTCGTGCCGTAAGCGTAAAGACACATTGTTGTGGCGTCAAAAGACCCTCCCCTTTGAGCCACGAATCAGATGGGTGTTTTTCAACAGCCTGCTATGAAAGCCGGTTCCAGACCCGACGCTGAAGTGAGCAGGAGCAATTACCGGAGGCATCGTTCCGGCTGCAAACGGGGATCAACTATGCATTGTCAACCAAGGAGGAACCTATGAGCACACATGCACCGTCCCGGCACCACATAACCCTGGTACTGATTGTGAACGCTTTTTTCATGCTGCTGGCGGCATGCGGCCGGCAGCCTTCCCAGGATCTCCTTAACCAGATGAATGCACGGCTTGAAAAGCTGGAGCAGAAGGTTGCGCAGTTTGAGGCAAAAGATGTCGAACTGACCGAGCTGGTGAACGAAGGCAAGGCAGGCACGCTAAAGCTGGAAGAAGCTCTGGCCGCCCTGACCCAGCAGGTTGAAAAGATCTCTTCCCGGCCTTCAGCTCCTGCCGCCCAGAAATCTTCTCAGCCGACAGCAAGCACCGCGATGCGAAAAAAGCAGCATACCGTCGCCCGCGGGGAAACGCTTTACAGCCTTGCTAAACGGTACGGGCTCTCGGTGGATGAGCTGCGACGGATCAATAACCTCACCCCTGATCAGCCGATTCAGGCAGGACAGTCACTGACGGTGTCTCCGGATGCGCAGTAGCAGCAGGTTGTTTGGTTAATGCTGATGGTAACCGGTTTTCGGCGGGAAGGGTGGGGGCAGTCCCGGGGTTAAGCTGCGCGGTACCGGAATTGATGATACGCGATAGATGAGCACTAGCCGTACTTCTCCTTCTTCCTGGTCGCGGCACGCTTGACCGCGTCCAGTTCCATTTTGCGGAGGCGGATGTTCTTGGGCGTCACTTCCGCCAGCTCATCTTCGGCGATAAAAGCTATCGACTGGTCAAGGGAGAGGGCGCGCGGCGGGCGAAGGGTTATGGTGGCGTCTGATGTGGAGCTGCGCATGTTGGTAAGTTTCTTCTCCTTGGTGATGTTGACCACCAGGTCTTCAGGGCGGTTGCGTTCGCCGATGACCATGCCCGCGTACACCTCCGTTCCCACCTCCACGAGCAATTCACCCCGATCAGCCATTCCGTGACTGGCGTAGGTGGTCACTCTTCCCGGTCGGTCGGCAATCAGCGTTCCGTTGCTGCGCTGTGGGATGGGGCCGGCCCACTCGGCGTAGTCCTCGAAAAGGGTATTCATCACCCCCGCACCTTTTGTTTCCGACATGAACTGGCTGCGGAAACCGATCAGCCCCCGGGAGGGAATGATAAAATCCATGGTTATTCGCCCGTGGCCATGGTTTTGCATTAGCAGTATGATCCCTTTTCGTGCTGCCATGGCTTCGGTAATGGTGCCGACTTTTTCCTCCGGTATGTCGAGGAATACCCGCTCCCGCGGCTCCATCACCTTCCCGTTTTCCTCCCTGGTAATGACGCGCGGCTTGGCAACCATGAATTCGTAGCCCTCGCGCCGCATGGTTTCTATGAGCACCGCCATCTGCAGCTCTCCGCGGCCGCAGACCTCGAAGGAGTCGGTGAGGACACTTTCTTTCACCTGGAGCGACACGTTGCCGAGAATCTCCTTTTGCAATCGAGACCGCAGGTGACGGGAGGTGAGATACCTGCCCTCCAGGCCGGCGAACGGTCCATTGTTTACGGAAAAGATCATCGACACCGTGGGTTCGTCGATTTTGATGCGGGGCAGCGGTGCGGGGTCTTCCTCGGAAGAGATGGTGTCGCCTATGGCGACAGTCTCCAGGCCGCTGACCGCGATAATATCGCCGGACTCAACCCGTTCCGCCCTTTTCTTTTCCAGTCCCTCGAAGGTATAGCAGGCCGAGAAGGTGACGCCCCGGGTAATGCCCCCCTCGCCGCAGAGGCTGTAGCGCTTGCTCATTTCGATAACGCCGTTGCTGAGCCTCCCGATGGCAACCTGACCGACGTACGGGTCATAATCAATGTTGGTCACCAGTAGCTGGGTTGTCCGGGTGTCGCTGGCTACAGGTCCCGGTATGTGAGACAGAATGGCTTCAAAAAGCGGGCGGAGGTCTTCGGATCCGTCACCCATCTCGGCGTGTGCCACGCCGGCCTTGGCATTGGTGTAGAGGATGGGAAACTCAATGTGCTCATCCCCCGCATCGAGGTCGATAAACAGGTCATAGACTTCATTGATGACCGCTTCGATGCGCGCATCGCCGCGGTCGATCTTGTTGATGACCAGGATGATGGGCAGGTTTTTCTCCAGGGTTTTTTTTACCACGAAGCGCGTCTGCGGCAGCGGTCCTTCGCTCGCGTCCACCAGCAGCAAGGCGCCGTCGACCAGGTTGAGGCTGCGTTCGACCTCACCGCCGAAATCGGCGTGCCCGGGCGTATCCACGATGTTAATCTTAACCTCCCGGTACCAGACGGCAGTGTTTTTGGCCATGATGGTAATGCCCCGCTCCCGCTCAAGGGCCATGGAATCCATCACCCGCTCGGCGACCTCCTGGTTTTCCCTGAAGGTGCCGCTCTGTTTCAGCATGCCGTCAAGCAGGGTTGTCTTGCCGTGGTCTACGTGCGCGATAATGGCGATATTGCGAAAGTTCTCTTTTCTCATGCTTTTAAAACCTCATCGTCAGTCAGTGTGGCCAATTGAATGAGGATACATACAGAAAAATGAATACAATGTCAATGCAGTAACGGAAGCCGGTGCTTCTCCGGGCATGGTAAAATGACCATCCGCCGTAAGCTTTTTCTTTACTATTAAAGCGGTGTGTGCTATAGGGTGCGGGAATTGATGCAGGTTGCGTTTCCGGTCCGGGGGGCATATGAACATACAAGCGATGCTAATCATTGTTTTTTACTTTGCCATCATTATTGTGCCCCTCATCGTGGTCATACGCGAGTCGCTGCGGGAGATCTCAAGACTGGCATCAGTGAGCGCGGATAAGCAGGAGAGGAAAAAGACGAAGACGGCATAAGCTGACTATGCTGCGTCTTTGCGCGCGGTCAGGCCCGGATAATAAGTGCCGGTGCTTCATGTAATGCATATGAAGAGAGGAGTGTGCAGATGGATAACCTGACATTCGGGATTACCGTCCTGGTCGTTGGAATGGGAGGGACAATTATCACCCTCTGGGTGATGAGTCTGATCATGCGTCTTCTCACCAGAATTTTTCCCTACAAGGAAGGGGAAGACGGGAATTAACCTTAGTCCGGTCAGCAGAGGAACATCGATATGATAGAGGCAATAAGTAGCGGATTATCGGGACTCGCGGCAGGTATGCTGCATATGCACTGGACCAACCCGGTGATGATTGCCATTGGCTGTGGATTGCTGTACCTCGGCATCAAGAAGGGTTTTGAGCCGCTGCTGCTGGTTCCCATCGGGTTTGGCTGCATACTGGTCAATATCCCTCTCGCGGATGTCATGGGCGAGGGTGGATTTCTGCGCACCATCTACGATGCGGGTGTGATCACCGAACTTTTTCCGCTGCTTATTTTTATAGGCATCGGCGCCATGACCGATTTTTCCCCGCTGCTCCAGAACCCGGCGACATTCCTGCTGGGGGCGGCCGGGCAGTTCGGCATATTTCTGACCCTGGGGCTTGCCCTGCTTCTGGGGTTCTCGCAGCTCGATGCGGTGGCCGTGGGGATCATCGGGGCCTGCGACGGCCCGACGGCCATTTATGTCAGCTCCCAGTACGCTCCCCATCTGTTGGGAGCGGTTTCCGTCGCTGCCTACTCCTACATGTCGCTCGTACCGGTCTTTCAGCCCCCCATCATGAAATTTCTTACCACCCAAAAGGAAAAGAATATTATCATGACCAACAAGGGAATTAAGCCGGTTTCAAAGACGGCACGAATTCTCTTCCCGCTGGTCATGACCATATGCGGCGGACTAATAGCGCCCATGGGGCTGCCGCTGATCGGCACCATCATGCTGGGCAATCTCATGCGGGAGTCGGGCGCGGTAAGCCGGCTTACCAAGGCCTCGGAGAATGAGATAGCCAATGTGGTGACACTGTTTCTGGGCCTCTCGGTGGGCGCTACCATGGCAGGGGACGCATTTTTAAACCCCAAGACGCTGCTGATCCTTGCGCTGGGCTTCGTGGCCATTTGCCTGGACACCGTGTGCGGCGTTCTTTTCGGAAAGCTGATGTGCCTCCTTTCCGGCGGAAAAGTCAACCCGTTGATCGGGGCTGCCGGCATATCTGCGTTTCCCATGGCCGCCCGGGTTGTGCAGCGGGAGGGCCAGAAATATAACAGGAAAAATTATCTGCTCATGCATGCCATGGGCGCCAACGCGGGCGGGCAGATCGGCTCCGTGATGGCGGCGGCAGTCATGCTTTCCGTTCTAAAGGGCATGGGGATCATCTGATCTCTCACTTCAATCAATTTGAACAAGGAGGCAGGTACATGAATGTGACGGTTGAGGCACCAATGCCGGGAAAAATTATCGAAATAAAGGTGAAAGCGGGCGACACGGTTAAGGAAGATGATGAGCTGGCGGTGCTGGAGGCCATGAAGATGGAGAACCTCATTTATGCCCCTGCCGGAGGTACGGTTAAGGAAATCAAGGTTGAAGCAGGACAGAATGTAGTTACGGGTCAGGTTTTGCTTACCATCGAATAGTAGTGTGCTGTATGAGGGAAAGGGTCAAAACACCTTTCTCCTCATCGGATCTTTGCTGCAAGGACTTACGACTTAATAGGCTTGCAACCCTCTCTATTGTGTGTTCTCATTAGACACGCTACCCATTTTCAGGGAGAGGGTATGCGTTCAATAAATTATACTAAAACCCCGTCTTTTTTCTGATTGATGTGCTTCAGAGAAGACGGGTTATTTTTTTACGGGAATAAAAATGTATTAAGATTAATCGGTTGCCGATAATGGGGAGGGGAAGACATGAACAAGACAAAAGATATTGTCAAGCAAAACCTCTGGCAAGAGAATCTGTACAGTTTACATCACTTTTCCCTTTGACACCATATAGCACAAATGATATGTGGAAACGTGTATTAATGAATGAGAAGGATCGAACAAGAAGGCTAAACACAATAACTAATTAATAGAAAGCAGAGCGAATAAATGAAAAAACACAAAGCAAAAACCTGTCCGGGAAAAGCACGCTATCTCTCAGGAAAGCGAATCATGCCCGCGCCGATCACAAAAACTACGGGCATTGTAAACCTCATTGATAACCTTGACGCCTATAACGGCGGGCGGCTGCGGGCGGCCTGCCATCTGCTGCGCGACCGGTATTCGAAGAAAGATGTTACGATCGGCCTGAGCCTTGCGGGCGCACTGACTCCGGCGGGGCTGGGGCCATCGACCGATCATCCCGCTGATGAATCACGGGTTTGTCGATTGGCTCACCGCCACCGGCGCGAATATGTATCACGATATCCATTATGCGTTCAATCTGCCGATGTTCCGCGGCACGCATACCGTCGATGACGCCGACCTGCGCGACAAGGGCGTGACGCGCATCTATGATATTCTGTTCGATTATGAAGATGTGCTGATGGAGACCGACCGGAAACTGCGGGAGATCATGCTGCGGCCGGAATTCCAGAAGGAAATGGGCACGCGGGAGTTTTATTATCTGCTGGGCAAAATTCTCAACGACTACGAAAAGAAAAATAAAACCGGGCAGGTGAGTATTTTGGCGGCCGCGTATCGCAACGGCATTCCGGTCTTTACCTCGTCGCCGGGCGATTCGACGATCGGCATGAATGTCGCCGGTTTGGAACTGCTGGCAGAGGCATCGGGGCTGCTGGATAAATTCAAGCTCAAGATCAATCCGAGCATCGACGTCAACGATTCGACGGCGATTATCCTCAACGCCAAAAATTATGAAAAGGGCAAGACGGGCGTTATCCTCATCGGCGGCGGCAGTCCGAAGAATTTCATGCTCCAGACCGAGCCGCAGATTCAGGAAGTGCTGATGATACCGGAAGTCGGGCAGGATTATGATATCAACGTCACCGACGCACGGCCGGATACCGGCGGCCTTTCCGGCGCACCGCCGTCAGAAGCGGCGAGCTGGGGCAAGATCGACCCGACAAAACTTGAAGAGACCGTGACGGCCTACCTCGATGTGACCGTGGCGTTTCCGATCATGGTCGCCTATGCCATTCAGACGACAAAGGCCAAAAAGCTCAAGCGGCTCTATGACCGCGGCGAGGAACTGCACAAGAAGCTGATTAAGTCGTATCTGGAAAACAATAAAGAGGTTGAAAAGCTCAGAAGCCTTATTAAAAAGCTGTGGCGTAAGATATACCGTCCGGCAGCGTGTAACCGCAGGCGGCCCGCTACGCAAGGCAACCGCAGTGAAAATGACAAAAGCAACTCTTCTCAAGTTTGCCGAAAAGCACGGCACGCCCTGTTTATCATCGACCATGATAAGATACGCAAGAACTACCGGCACTTTAAGAAAAATCTGCCGCGGGTGCAGGCGTACTATGCCGTCAAGGCCAACAGCAATCAGGAGATCATCAAGACGCTGTTTGACGAGGGCTGCAGTTTCGATGTCGCTTCGTACAATGAGTTCATGCAGGTGTATGAGTACATCAAGCATTTTGAGGAGAACGTACAAGGATTTCTTCATCTGGGACAAGATCATCTTCTCCAACACCATCAAAGACAGGGAAACGCTGCAGAAGATAAAAAAATATCGGCCGCTTGTTACCTACGACAACAAGGATGAGGTTGAGAAGATCAAGGCAATACTGCGCCACGGCCGGCCTTGTCCTGCGGCTCAAAGTTCCCGATACCGGCTCGCAGGTCGAGATGGGCTCAAAATTCGGCATCGAGCCGGGCGAGGCGTTGCATCTGATAAAGCAGGCATTTGATGCGGGGCTGGTGGTCGAGGGCCTGAGTTTTCATGTCGGCAGCCAATGCACCAACTTTGACAATTATACGGCCGCACTGGAAATAGCGGCCGAGATTTTCATCACGCCCGGTCAAAGGGCTACCACCTGAACATCGTCGATATCGGCGGCGGATTCCCCGTGCCCTACGATGCGCAGGTGCCGAAATTTGAAAAGCTCGGCCGCATGATCAACACCGAATGCGAGCGGCTCTTTCCGGCCGATGTCGAGATCATCGCCGAGCCGGGCCGGTTCATGGTGGCCAACGCCGCCACGCTGGTTTCCGAGATCATCGGCAAGGCACGGCGCGACGGCAAGGTTTTCTACCATATCAACGACGGCGTCTATCACACCTTTTCCGGCGTGGTGTATGACCACTGGATTCCGAATTTCCACGCTTTCAAAACAGGCAAAAAAGAGGTCTGCGCCGTTGTCGGGCCAACCTGCGACAGCTTCGACAAGATTTCCATCTCGGAACAGCTGCCGGGCAATTTGAAAATCGGCGATTATTTTTACACCGAAAACATCGGCGCCTACAGCATCGCCTCGTCGACAAAATTCAACGGCTTCGACGGGGCGAAAATACTGCATCTGAATAAAAAATAATCTGCCGGGCATGTGCAGATGTAGCAAAACTAAAATGAAAGTATTACAACCCAGCTTCACACCATGCTCTGAGCCTTCCACGATTGGCTTATAACAAGAGATTTTCTGGCAGATGATGATTTTATGGCGGATTTTGTGTCGCGGGGAAAAGCACTACTTGAGTTGGGAGTTATTGAATAGCTCAAATTGACAGTACGTGTTTGATGAAATGTTATATAAGTTGAGCAGATTAATAATATCTTGATCTTAGTCTTTTTTTAGAGGTGTGCGGTGGAAGCAAGTCGTCTATAGACATCGGTATGAAGATTTTTAAGAATCTATTTGTGAAGTTTAAGGAGGAAGTTACTCTTTATCGCAACCTCCTGTCTGATCCCAGAACACCCAGGCTATCCAAAATACTGCTGGGTTTTGCTGTAACATATGCAGTTACCCCAGTTGATTTCATTCCTGATTTCATCCCGATTTTTGGACATCTGGATGATGCCATCATTATTCCGTGTTTGGTTTATTTGGCACTTAAGACAATCCCCCGATCTTTATTAGAAGAACATCGCCGAGCCCTTTCATCATATTGATGATCGCAGCGGAGATACCTGCGAGTGCTATGATGACTGTGACTGTAACCAGAAAGTTGACCTAGCAGACTTGGTAATCATGAAGGGGCAGTTTACATGGAACTGTAGCCAGCATCCATCCTGTGAAGCTGACTGCAATGATGACGGTAAGGTTGACTTGTCTGACCTTGTCATAATGAAGCTGCAATTTCTAAGATCTGATTGTCCAGCATGTCCATGAGATAACAAAAGCAAGACTCAAAAGCACTCAAAACACAGTTCCCAGACATGCTCTGAGACTTCCACAATTGGCTTATAACAAGAGATTTTCTGGCAGATGATGATTTTATGGCGGATTGTGTATGGCAGAAAAAGACATAACTTGAGTTGGAAGCTTTTGTGCTTTTTGACAAGATGCATAAACTTCTAGGGGGCTGTTTTTTTGTCATTGATATTTTCTTTAGATTATGATTAGATTATGATGCTTTAATATATAGGGGGACAAAATGGTGAGTATGCGGAGTTTTTTGAAGAGTACCTCACTTTTTTTAGATTGTGGTGGTCATGGAACAGGGAGGAAGAATGATAGTTAAGAGAATTGTTTTTCTAGGAGTCATTTTGTGTTGCTTCTCACCTCAGGCGCATTCAACCATATATCAAGGTTGGAAAAAGAACGTTATTGGAGATCAATCCAGTCCTATCTATCTCTATGTGAAAGATATTGATGGGGATGGCGATCTTGATGTAGCATCGACAACCAACCGGCATCCATTAGTGTGGAACTCTGAGGTGGCATGGTTCCGGAATAACCTTGACCAGGGCACTGCATGGGAAAAATTTATTATTAGTTCCGGTGCCCCGGAAGACAATCCTCTTACCAATACCAATGGCATTGTCGTTTCTGACATTGACAAAGACGGGCGTGAAGATGTGGTAGTAGGCACTGGAAAGGTAACAGAGAATTTAGGGAGTGTGTATTGGTTTAAGGCTCCCCAAGACCCAACTGGTGTATGGCAGAAGTATGATATAGAATTGGGTGCAATCAATTCCTACTTTAAGGTATATACGATGGACGTAAATGAAGATGCGATGGAAGACATTATTATAGGGGGGAGACAGCTTGCCGTTATTTATATTAATCCGGGAAATCCTGCTCAACCAGGAACCCTATGGGAAAAAATTCCCATGGACGCACAGACGGGAAGCGCCCTTTACCTGGATGATGTGAATGGAGATGGGAAAACGGATATAGTTAATTCGTATTTGCACGGCAATATTTCTTGGATAGCTGTGGATTATGTAGGTGGAGAAGTTGTTTTTGAGAGGACTATGATCGATGAAGCACTTGATTATGCATTTGATGTAAATTGTATAGATGTGAACAGTGATCTGAAGAAAGATGTCTTAGTAAGCACCCTTACTGTTCCGGGACTTCACTGGTATGAGGCGCCCGCAAATAGTGGGGATCCATGGACACAGCATACGGTCAGCACTACTTTTAACGGAACTGATATCTATACGGGGGATATTAATGGCGATATGAAGATAGATTTGGCGGTTTCCGGTGCCTATACTGACAAAATTTCATGGTTTGAGTATGCGTGGGTTAGCGGAGAATATCAATGGACGGAGCATGTAATCGATGATGGTGTAAACGATCCCGGGGATATCTCCCTTGATGATATAGATGAAGATGGTGATCTGGACCTGGTAGTTGCAGGATTAAGAGAGGATCAGATGATCTGGTATGAAAACAGATTAAATGATTGGGATGATGACGAAATTCTTAACGCATTTGATAACTGTCCTGCTACCCCCAACGGTCCACTGCTTGGCACCTGCATAAAGGCAGTGAGCGGTGTAGTCGTAGGGATGGGCACTGCCTGTAACACTACCGGCGATTGTGCAGCAGGTGAGACCTGCGACTTAGCCCAGGGAGATATAAATGGTAATGGGTGCGGTGATGCCTGTGAGTGCTATGCCGACATTAATGGCAGTGGAAAGGTTGACCTCAGTGATTTGGTCATCATGAAGGGTGAGTTTGCCAAATCCTGTCCTCCTTCCCCTTGTGCGGCTGACAATAACGGTGATGGAAAAGTCGACCTTCAAGATCTGGTAATTATGAAAATACAGTTTTTAAAGAGTAGTTGTCCATGTTGAGAAGATAGCAAAAAAAATACCTAAAAGCAGTCATAACATAGCTCCAAGCCACGCTCTGAGCCTTCCACAATTGGCTTATAACGGGAGATTTTCTATCAGCTGACCATTTTTGTGGTGGATTTTGTGTGGCAATAAAAAGCGTAACTTGAGTTGGGAGTTTTTGTTTATAGTATGAAAGACCCCTTGGCCAATTGTAGGCTTGGGGGCTGTTTTTTGTCCTTGAAATGATTTGGGTGGTGGATTTTGTGTGGTGGGAAAAGACATAACTTGAGTTGGGAGTTTTGTTTCAAGTGTGAAATAGCCCCTTGGCCAACAGTAGGATAGGGGGCTATTTTCGTTGGTAAGATTGCGGGCTATTTGATATAAGTGGGTTATCGGTATGCATGCTATGCCATCATTGAGCTTCTTTGTTTACTTCTCCCACCTCCTTTTTATTTTCCTTTGGAGTTACATCAACCTCGTCAAGTCCGCTGGCAGCGTTTCTAAAACCTCTTATTCCCTTTCCCAACCCTTTGGCAATTTCCGGAAGCCTACTTGGCCCAAAAATGAGTAAAGCAATGACTAATATTACAGCCAATTCCATCATGCCGATTCCACCGCCAAACATGTTCACTCCTTTATTAAAGATGGTTTTATATGTGGTCTTAGAAATCAATACCACACTTTGAGCATCATAGCAAGATTTGCAATTGCTTCCCCACCTTACCCTTCCGGATGCAATAACCCATTCGAAAGGGCAAAACGAAAAGCAGGAGTCAAACAGCTCACGTCTTTTATTTCACTGGCAGGTCAATGCTCAGGGGGCATTTTATTGCCCTCGTAACGACTGTTAAATGCAAAAGTGAAATGAAATAGTCAAAAAATGGTCAAAAGTGAGCTATTGAGGCTTGAGTGATGTCGAAGATGGGTAAGTGGTATGGTGGATCTAACTACAAGAAAAGACGAGATAAAATAGCTGGTGCCGAAGGGGGGACTCGAACCCCCATGGGATTGCTCCCACTAGACCCTGAACCTAGCGTGTTATAATGGCAGTGATTAATATTCTCAAATTTTATATATGTCTTTACGATGGCCGATGACAACAATCAATATGAGCAATCTTACATCGTAAATTTCATAAATAACCCGGTAGTCTCCAACTCTGATGCGCCATGCATCTCTACCGGTTAGCTTTTTACTCTTTGTCGGTCTCGGGTTTCTTGAAAGTTCTTCAATTGATTTGATTATTCTGATCCGGTCATTCTGGGGAATTTTCGCTAGATCTTTTTGCGCTGACTTTTCAATGAAAATGCTATAAGTCAACGGGGTTTCCTCGTGCGGATTTTTTTGATGGCTTCATGGAAGGGAAGGGGATCTGATGGTGCGGATTTGGCTTTATCATATACTCTGATATCGTCGAGTTCTTCCAAAGCCTCATTAATCTTGTGCCATTCTGAAAACGGGACTACTACGGCTTTTTTCTCTCCTTTTTCATCAATTAAATAATCCTTGTGAACTTTCAGCATATGGGATTCACCACCTTTGGTCTGATTTTACAATGGTGCCGAAGGGGGGACTCGAACCCCCATGGGATTGCTCCCACTAGACCCTGAACCTAGCGTGTCTGCCAATTCCACCACTTCGGCACTTGCAAAAGACAAGCAGGAGTGCTATATGAGGAAAACGTTTTTATCTGATATACCAGATAGTCCGGTTTGTCAATGTTAAAGATGGGATGTGGGATCTGCGATCTGAGATGTGCGATAGGCATCGCAGATCCCACATCTCACATCACATGACACTCTTGTATGGATGAATTGAAGAGCTTGGAAGATAACGGCATGTGCTTCGCCTGCGGGAAGAAGAATGAAAGGGGTCTTCATCTGGAATTCTCTTTTCATGAGCAGGAAAAGATCGTGGAGACGATCTTTTGCCCGTTGGATACGCACCAGGGTTGGCAGGGAGTAGTGCACGGCGGCATTATCTCGACCCTTATGGATGAGGCTATGGCCAAACTGGCCCAACTTCTCGGATTGCACGCGCTTACCGCGTCGCTCGATGTGCGCTTTAAAGAGGTCGCAAGGACGGGAGAACCGCTGCATGTCAAAGCTGAGGTTGCTAAACTTAGCAAGAAACTGATCTATGCCAAAGCGGTTGCCGGCCGTGCTGATGGCAGTGTTGTGGCCGAGGCACAGGCGAAGTTGATAATAATGTGATATGGGATGTGCGATGTGAGCACGGCGATATGGGATGGGCGATAGAAGGGGATGCATGATGTACGATACAGGATGCATGTCCGAGAAAAATCCGAAGCACCCATGTTAGATAATCGAATCAGGGAGGCGAAATCCGACCCAAAACTCAAATGATAAACCCTTTATCGGGGTTCTGTTTTATGAACATGCATCATGTATCATGCATCACATCCTTGATATCCCCGATCGCACATCGCAGATCACATATCGCAGACCTGCTCCTCCTCTATGAAACTATTTGAAGGCGCATCCCAGATTAAGGAAAAGCTGCAAAACCCGGTGGTGACCATCGGGAATTTTGACGGGGTGCACCTGGGCCACCAGGCGCTATTCTCAAAGGTTATTGACCGGGCCCATTCCATCAATGGCGTTTCCGTGGTTTACACCTTTGACCCCCATCCTCTCAAGGTGCTTCAGCCGCATCGTCCTTTCCCCCTCATTACCACCCGTGAGGAAAAACAGCAGGCCATCGAGCGGTATGGTATCGATGTGCTGATTCGGGAGCACTTTACCGAGGCCTTTGCCCAGCTCTCAACGGAGAGTTTTGTGGGCGATATCCTGTGCGGAGCAATCCAGGCGAAAGAGATTTTTATCGGCCCTGATTACCGTTTCGGGAAAGGCAGAAAAGGGACTACAGATCTGCTCAGGAGCCTCGGCGAGCGGTGCGGCCTCAAGGTAAACATTTTGGAAAATATAGAGGTCGGCGGAGTTGAAGTGCGGAGCACCATGATCAGAAACCTCATTCTTGAAGGGAGGGTGCGAGAGGCGACACATTTTCTGGGCCGGCCCTATAGCTTGAAAGGAAAGGTGATTACGGGACATGCCATTGGCAGGGCGATCGGTATTCGTACTGCAAATCTGGATCCGGAGAAAGAGCTTTATCCCCGAAGCGGCATTTTTGCCGTCAGGGTGCTCTTTGACGGAAGTTGCGCGAAAGGCGTACTGAACATAGGCAGCAATCCGACTTTTCCGGGGAAGGGGTTTTCAATCGAAGTGCACATCCTGGACTTTGCGCAGGACCTCTATGGCAGTCAGATTGAACTGATTTTTATCCAAAAGCTGAGGGATGAGGAAAAATTCGAATCACCGGAGCGGCTGGTGGAGCAGATCAGGAAGGATATTGAGGAGGCAAGGAGAATCTTAAAGGCGATGTGAGATGTGCGATCTGTGACCTGGGATATGAGATGTGATATAGGGGATGTGGGATAATTGATCTGCGGTATGTGGGATTTGCGGTTAAATGTCGACGCGCATCCAAGTCAATTTCGGCCAACATAGTTGAAGACTTTGGTCGCGCTTTGGTCGCAGAAGATATAAAGCAGAATTTATGCGCTTCTTAGTTTTTGCCCACTCATCATGTAATGCAACCATAGATGGATGGAGTATATAAAGGACTGTTATCCTGATTTAGACGATAAAGCAGAGGACATGTTGGAAAAGCTTGACGAACTCGGAAGGAAGTTAAATAGTTTTATAAAGGGAGTTGAAAAGAGCCACAAGTCATAGCATCACGGATATTACATCTCGCATCGCAGATCGCATATACCTACATCCCTCATCCCTCATCTCTTCTCCCGCAGCACCCTCTTGTCACCCACCCGTATGGTGACCTTTGATTGATCAAAATATTCCAGCAGCGGTATGGCAAATTTACGGGAGGCCTGAATGAGGTCCTTGAACTGAGCGGGTGTAATCTCGCCATTTTTTTTAAGCGTCTCAACCAGGGTTTTGGTGAGCCCTTCGATCGCCTCCCGATGAAACCAGAGATGTTCTTTAACCTTGACCAGCTGACCATCGGCGGTGAGCAGGTCAATAATTGACTGCGTTTCCTTTGCCGGGCTGCGGAACTGGTCAACCAGTTCCTTAACCGTGGGCGGTGTAAGACTGCTCTTGAGGTACAGGGCGGCAATCTTTTCCTTCAGGTCCTTTTGGGCATCTTTCAGCTGCGGCTTGTATTCCTGAAGCCACAGCTTGTCTTTATCAACCGTGAGCCTGCCGGCGTTGAACAGATCGTTCAGCAGATGCTGAAAGAGGCGGGTGTCAACCAGCTGAGGAAGTTTGCTTTTCAGCTCCTCTTTGAGCATCCCCTGCTTGAGAGGGAATTTTCCGTGGTAGTCATTGATTTCGTCCAGCAACAATGACTTCAGCTTTTCATAATGCTCTGCGGCAATAACCTTGGAGATATCCCTGTCAATAAGCACCAGCTTTTTTTCTCCGGTGAGCGCGCCCAGGATGCCCGTGAGCTGTGAGGCGTCCTTACCCATCCGGGAAGTGAGCTGGCGCAGGTCAAGTCCGGCAAAGCCCGCATCTGCAATAAAAAGCAGGGCATGCTCCTTTGTCGAACTGTGCTGCATGGCACCGAGGTGTGCCACCGTCTCATCTTCCAGCCTCTTATGCTTGTGGGGATGGGCGTCGAGCACTTCGCCCCCGCCGATGGTGTAGAGCGGCGAATAACTTCTCATGACGAACCGGTCATGGGGAAGGACAACAACCGGCTCCTCGAGAATGATCTGGGCAAGCGAGCTGCTGCCGGGCGACAGTTCGTCCTTGTCCAGCAAAATGACCTTGCAGAGCACCTCGCTGGTTCCGCTGTGGAACCGTGCCGTGGACCGGTTTTTAAGCGGCTTCGATGAAGAGGGGAGGTGTTCAAGCCTCACGTCAATCCTCGCGGTGGGCTCCAGGGTTCGGGGATGCACCATCATGCTTCCTTTTTGGACCGCTTCCTTCTCAAGCCCCTGCAGGTTAATGGCCGTCCTCAAACCGGCGGTTGCCTGCGATACCTGCTGGTTGTGCACCTGAATGCCGCGCACCTTGGCTTCAAACCGGCCGGGGAGTATCTCCACACTGTCCCCCACCGAAACGGATCCGGAAATGAGGGTGCCGGTTGCTACCGTACCGAATCCTTTCATGCTGAAAACGCGGTCGATGGGGAGCCTGAAAATACCCGCTGACGGCTTTTCTTCAATCTCCCGGGCCATTTGCTCCATGACCGCAATAAGGGAAGAGATTCCCTCACCCGTGACCGAGGAGAGGGGAATGATCGGCGCCTGCTCCAGAAAACTTCCCTTGCCGAATGCCCTTATTTCCTCCTGGACCAGCTGGAGCCACTCTTCATCCACCAGGTCGGTTTTGGTGAGTGCAATGATGCCTCTCCGGATTTTAAGTATTTTGCAGATGTCAAGGTGCTCCCGGGTCTGCGGCATGATCCCTTCATCAGCAGCGATGGTGAACAGCACGATGTCAATGCCGCCGACACCCGCGACCATGTTCCGGATGAATTTTTCGTGTCCGGGAACATCCACAATGCCGAGCCGCTGTCCGCCGGGCAGTAAAAAAGAGGTAAACCCCAACTGTATGGTTATACCTCTTTCCTTTTCTTCCTTCAGCCGGTCAAGGTCGACGCCGGTTAAGGTCTTAATGAGCGTGGTTTTGCCGTGATCAATGTGGCCGGCTGTCCCGAGAATAACATGTTTCATAAAGATTGGGCGATTACAGGCGGATGAGCTGCTTTATGTATCGCATACCTTAAACGAAAGCCGGCTCCTTTTCAACCTAATTTTACCCTTCGGGGAAGATGTCCGGCAAATCAGGGTGGCAACAAGAAGCAGTGAAATACCCGTGACAGAGCCGCGGCGTATTTCGGCACGATTAAAAGGGGATAAAAAAGGGCTGTGCAGGACTGCTGAGGACATACGGTGACCTCTCTGGTAGAGAGGTCAATATGGCTGCGGGATTATGAGCGCACTTTGAAAGCGAACACGAGCGATTTCTTATTCCTCCAGATCCTCGGTTTCAATACTGGCCAGGTCGCGGTACGGTGCTTCTTCCTCAATCTTTTTGAAGGATCCCGTCTGTTTTTCGAGGATTGATTTGCAGGGAACGCAGAGAAGTGCAAAGGGCATTATTTTCAGCCGGTCGGGGGCTATTTTTTTTCCGCATTCCTCGCAGATACCGTAGGTGCCGTCATCGATCCGCTGCAGGGCTTCCTCTATTTCGATAAGCTTTTCCCTGTCACGATCACTCAGGATATGCGAGAGCTGGCGGTCTCGTTCATGATCTGCCCAATCATAGAGATCCATGATTTCAGCCTTTACATCCTGGGCTTCGATGTGTCTGTTCTTGGCAATCTCCTCGATGAGCTGCTCCCGCGATTTGATAAGCATTTTCTTAATATTTTTATAGGTATTCACTCGATGCCTCTCTTTTTTGTTTTGAGGGGAGATTTTATTTATCCAATAGCAGTTTTTTTGTCAATAAAAATTAGCTTACAGGAATTCGATTTTCAGGGCACCGCCGAAAAACATGCTTTTGGCGCAGAAAATCAGAGAAAAATATCGGCACCGGCCGCGGGAATCTTAAGCGCTGATAATCTTTCTTTTGGGAGGCTGTTTCGCACAGGCCAGGATGATTTAAAGGGTTAAGCTTTCATATTACCAACGCAAAACTCGTTGCAAACTGCCAGCAAACATTACAAGCGGCTTTGCCTAGAATTAGTTTGACATGATGCCGGATTGAAACTATTATTTTTCACCCGACAGCTTTGGTCCCGACTGCCGGGAAAGAGCGGAGGTTGGCCATCGTAAGCACTAATCTGTCAACTGATGAACGCTTCATGAAACTGGCCCTGGAGGAAGCCCGCATGGCTCTTGCTGAGGGCGAGGTTCCCGTCGGTGCCGTGCTGGTTGCAGAAGGTGAAGTGATTGCGCGCGCCCATAATCTGCCGATCTTGTTGAGTGACCCTACTGCCCACGCTGAAATTCTGGCGCTGAGGGAAGCTGCCCTGAGAAAGCAGAATTATCGCTTGCCCAACTCTATGCTTTATGTTACGGTTGAGCCCTGTCCGATGTGTGCCGGGGCCATGATTCTGGCGCGTGTTGGCCGGTTAATCTTCGGAACTGCCGATCCCAAGTCAGGCGCGTGCGGTTCCGTCTACGCCGTACTGCCCAGACCAGGGAAACACCCCGGAGTGACAGTTGTTTCCGGCGTGCTGGAGGATGAATGCCGGGAAATTATACAGGGGTTTTTTAGGGCCAAGAGGTGAAAACAGGATGCATGATGCATCATGCTTGCAAAGGAGAGATGGCCGAGTGGTTGAAGGCGCCGCTCTCGAAAAGCGGTAACTCAAGAAATTGGGTTCGTGGGTTCGAATCCCACTCTCTCCGCTTTTCTAAGTTGACAGCTGCCAGTTGACAGTCAGCAGCCGAAAAGTGTGATACTGAGGAACAACGCAGCTTCTCAATGCGGATGTGGAAACTTTTACCTGATAACTGAAATCTGTTATTCTGGAGAGATGCCCGAGAGGCCGAAGGGGCGCGACTGGAAATCGCGTGTCCCGTCAAAAGCGGGACCGTGGGTTCGAATCCCACTCTCTCCGCCAGGTTTTTTTCATAGCAGCATCGAAAATTGATAGCTGGGTCCTGCGCAACGGAAATTTACAAACCCCGTCAGGTCCGGAAGGAAGCAGCGGTAGTAAAACCTTTCGTGTGCCGCAGGGTAGCCTGGCTATCATTTTTTCAAGAGGTGTTATACCGTGTCCTATCAGGTGATTGCGCGCAAGTGGCGGCCGCAGCGTTTTGATGATGTGGTCGGACAGAACCACGTGGTCAAAACCCTCCAAAATGCCATAGCCAGCGGCAGGATCGCGCACGCCTTTCTGTTTACCGGTCAGCGGGGTGTTGGTAAAACCTCCATTGCCCGCATTCTGGCCAGGGCGCTCAACTGCGAGCAGGGTCCCACGCCCAGCCCCTGCGGGACCTGTCCCTCCTGTAGGGAGATTGTCGCGGGGTCGACCATGGATGTGCTCGAGATCGACGGCGCATCCAACACGGGTGTCAACGATGTGCGGGAGTTGAGGGAGAGCGTCAAATACGTGCCCGCGCACGGCAGGTACAAGATTTATATTATTGATGAAGTGCACATGCTGTCGACTCCTGCTTTCAATGCCCTGCTCAAAACGCTTGAAGAGCCGCCCCCGCATGTCATCTTCATGTTTGCCACCACGGAAGCGCACAAGATTCCTTCCACCGTCCTTTCCCGCTGCCAGAGGTTTGACCTGCGCAGGATTTCCTTGGAAGCGCTGGTGGAGCACCTCCGCCACATTGCTGCCCGGGAAGGGATTAGCGTCAGTGAAAAGGGCCTGCGGTGGATTGCCAGAGATGCCGAGGGGAGCATGCGGGATGCCCAGAGCATTCTGGACCGTGTCATTTCCTATGCGGGGAAAGAAGTTTCCGACAAGGATATCAGCGAGATAGTCGGCATGGTGGACAGGGATCTGCTGCTGCGGGCGTCGCAGGCCATCGTCAGCAAGGATGCGCAGGCCTGTTTATCGGTGGTGAAGGACCTGTTCCAGTGCGGCAGCGACGTGCGGCAGTTTTATCATGCCTTCCTTGAGCAATTGCGCAACATGGTCATGGTCAAGGTGAGTGAGCATCCCTCCCTGCTTCTGGACCTTCCGCCGGATGAGTGCACGCAGCTGGCGGAGCAGGTCAAAGACTGTGATCTGGAGACACTGCAGCGCTTGTTTGATATCTGGTTACAAGGAGAGGAAGAGCTGTACCGGTCTTCCATGCCCCAGATCATACTGGAGATGCTGCTGCTGAAGATGGTTTACAGCAAGCGCCTGCTGCCGGTGGACGATGCCCTGGCAAAACTGGCCGATATTGAGCGCAGACTTGCGTGCTCCGCGGGTGCGGGAGAAGTGCCTGCGGACGCGGAGGTGAAATCCCGGGGCGGCAATGATGAGGTCCGCCGCGGCAGGGACATCCCGGCCGCCGCTTCGGCTCAAAGGGGTGCGGCCGATGAGCAGCCCCGGAACTGGCCGGGGTTCCTCGCGTACGTGAAAAGAGAAAAGCCCATGCTGGCGGCGCTGCTGGATCATGGCTGCCTCGTCTCTCTTGATGAAAAGAAGCTGGAGGTGGGCTTTGCCCCCGACTCAATTTTCCTGGAAAGTGCCAGGGACGCCGACAAGGTCAGCCAGTTGAAAAAAATGAGCGAGACTTTTTTCGGGCGAACCCTGCGCGTTGCCGTTTCGGCCCTGGATAAAGACGCACTACCTCCATCGCCGGAACCCTTGCCTCAGGATGAAACAGCGGCAGTGCAGGTTGAAGAGCAGCTACCACAGGACAATGCGCTTCTCCATGAGGCCCTCTCACTGTTTGACGCCACCATTGTGGAGGTGCAAGAGGAAGAGGGGGGCAGGAAGGAAGTGGGCAAGCATCAGAAGCCGGCAGCCAGAAAAAAATAAACAAATACAGTGATACATGATGAGTGTTCGGATTTCGGATTTGTGTGTTGCAGATCGGAGATTGTACATAACAGCACCCAAGGGAGTTATACATATGAAGGATTTAGGCTCCATCATGAAACAGGCCCAGAAAATACAGGCTCAGATCGCGAAAATGCAGGAAGAGCTATCCTCCAGGACAGTCGAGGCGAGCGCGGGCGGGGGCATGATTACCGTGGTCGCCAACGGGAAGCAGGAAGTTATTTCGATCCGTATTGAACCCGAGGTGATTGATGCCAGTGACAAGGAAATGCTTCAGGACCTGGTCGTGGCCGCGGTGAATGAAGCATTGCGGAAATCGCAGGAAATGGTATCAGAGGAAATGAAGAAAATCACCGGCGGACTTAACATCCCCGGATTAACCTTCTGATGGAATGCGCCAGCGATGAGCAGAGTAGCGGAACCCATCAACCAGCTGATCAAAAGACTTGCCAGGCTGCCGGGCATCGGCGAGAAGACGGCCTCGCGCCTGGCGCTCCATATACTGCGTGCGTCCCGGGAAGAGGCGCGGGAGCTGGCGGAGAGCATCATTGCGGTCAAAGAAAAAATCACCCTCTGTTCCCAGTGCTATAATCTTACCGATGTCGACCCCTGTAAAATTTGCGGGGGAGGGGAGCGGGACCGGTCACTGCTTTGCGTGGTGGAGGAACCGGGCGACCTGATTGCCCTGGAAAACAGCGGCGAGTTCAGGGGCCTTTATCATGTGCTGCACGGCGTCATATCGCCCCTGGACGGGGTTACCCCGGATGACATTAAGATTCAGGAGCTGCTCAAGCGGCTTGAGGGAGGGCAGGTGAAGGAGGTCATTCTGGCTACCAACCCCACCACCAACGGCAATGCCACCGCCCTCTACCTTTCGAAAATTATAAGCCCCCTTGGCATAGCGGTGACCCGCATCGCCCAGGGAATACCCATGGGCGGAGACATCGAGTACACCGATGAAGTGACCCTGAAGAAGGCCATGGAGGGCAGGAGGCAGTTCTAGCCAGGCTGGTGAAAAACACCCATCCCCTGCGTTACGCTCATCCTTCGTTATTGCGGCGTACCGGAAAGTACGCCTCATTCCTCAGGATTTTGCGTGCCTTGCATCTGGATGTTTTTGACCAGCCTGGGGAACATTATTTTTTCAAACACCTGCGAACAGGCGTTTGCAGCGGCCAAAAAAACAGTTGACAGAAAATCGGGCTTCATGATAGAAACCCGCATTCATTTCAGGGAATATGAAGGAGGAGCAGGGGATGGTCAAGATTGATGTGGACAAGTGCGTGGGATGCGGCGGCTGCATAGATTTATGCCCTGCCACTGCCATAACCTTGGTTGATGATAGAAGTCATGTTAACATCGATCTTTGTTTGGAGTGCTTTACCTGCGTTAAGGTCTGCCCGGTGAAGGCGCCTCAGCAGGTATAATCGATCGCCCTGCCCCAGGTTGTGCGCAAGATTTATTACCCCTTCCCCTTGTCCTTAATGCATGACGAAGATTGTTGTTTGTTTAATCCCGGTGCGAAGAGGATTGCTGTGTCATGATTGAAGTGCGATTTCATGGAAGAGGCGGCCAGGGAGCCGTGACCTCGGCGGAGCTGGTAGCTCTTGCTGCCATTAGTGAGGGTAAATATGCCCAATCGTTTCCGAGCTTCGGGCCCGAGCGAAGGGGCGCACCGGTGCAATCGTTCACCCGGGTGAGCGACCAGCCCATACGGCTTCGCACCGCCATCCGGCAGCCCGATTTTTCGGTGGTGTTGGATCCCTCCCTCATCCTTGTGGGCGGCGCCCTTTCGGGTCTCAAGCAGAACGGTATGGTGGTGATCAATACCCGGAAGTCCATTGCGGAGATTAAAAAGGAATTTTCCATAACCGCCCGGACGGCGGTGGTGGATGCAACCAGGATTGCCCTGGACACCCTGGGCCTTCCGATTACCAATACCACCATGATCGGCGCACTGGTAAAGGCTTCGCGCATTGTCGACATGGAATCATTGCTGGAGCCGCTCCGCCACCGCTTCGCAAGAATTGCCGATAAGAATATCAAGGTATGCCAGCTGGCATATGAAGCAACGGTCATAGAGGAGTGATCTGTGGCAGCGAAGTCTGAAAATGAGTTGACCTGGAAGGATCTGGAGATCGGCTGCATTATCACCGAGCCGGGAAATGCCAGCTGCTATCAAACCGGCGACTGGCGCTCCCAGCGGCCGACCTACGATACCTCCAAATGTATCAAGTGCGGGCTGTGCGCCCTTAATTGCCCTGAACCCTGCATCCACGAAACGGAGGAGGGTTTTTACAAGGCGGATCTTTATTACTGCAAGGGTTGTGGGACGTGCGCCCGGGTATGTCCGAAATCGGTTATCACCATGGTGCAAGAGGAAGAGAAATGAGCAAAAGGGTAGGCATGGAGGCCTCTTTTGCAATTGCGGAGGCGGCAAAACTGGCCCGGGTTGAAGTGGTGGCAGCGTACCCGATTACGCCACAGACACACATTGTTGAGCGCTTTTCGGAGCTGGTTGCTGACGGGGAGGCGGATGCCGAGTACGTGTGCGTGGAGTCGGAGCATTCGGCGCTGAGCGCATGCCTGGGCTCATCGGCAACGGGCGCCCGGACCTTCACTGCCACGGCAGGCCAGGGACTGGAACTGATGCACGAGGTGCTCTATGTCGCCTCGTCATCCCGGCTGCCCATAGTGATGGCAGTAACCAACCGCGCGCTTTCCGGGCCGCTCAACGTCTGGGGCGACCACTCCGACGCCATGGCCACCAGGGACAGCGGGTGGATCCAGATATTCTGCACTGACGGTCAGGAGGCATTTGATCAGATCATCTGTGCCTTCCGGATTGGGGAGGACGCACACGTGCTCTTCCCGGTGATGGTGCACCTTGACGGCTTCCATGTCTCTCACGTGGTGGAGCCGATTTTTCTCCTCGAACAGAACGAGGTGGATGCGTTTCTTCCGCCGTACAAATATCCGTTTCCCCTTCATCCGGACAAACCGGTGACCATGGGCGCCTTTGCGCCGCCGGCGATTTATACCGAGGCTCGCAAGGCCCAGGAAGAGGCACTCAAGGCCTCAAGGAGCACTATCTGTGCGGTATGGGATGAATTCGGCAAAAAATTTGGACGCCATTATACCCCGGTTGAAACGTACCGGGCAGAGGATGCCGAGCTGTTGCTGATCATCATGGGCAGCTTCAGCCAGACCGCTGAGATTGCTGTCGACGCATTGCGGAACAAAGGCAAAAAAGTCGGGCTGGTGCGACTGCGCCTGTGGAGGCCGTTTCCCTTTACGGAATCTGCGGCAGGCGGTTGCGGGTGCCAAGGTGCTTGCCGTCTTTGACCGCTGCCTGTCCTATGGCGGGATCGGCGGCCCGGTATGCAGCGAGATCAAGGCCGCGCTGTATGACACCAAGGGGAGACCGCCTGTTTTCGGTTTTGTCGGCGGCCTGGGCGGAAGGGATGTGTTTCCGGAAGAATTTGAGCAGATCATCGAGAGATCGTTCGCCCTTGCAGCGCAGGGGCAGGAGACTACGTACGAGATGATCGGAGTGAGGGAGTGATGGAGCAACCGAATCTGACTAAGGTACCCCAGCCGGTTGATCCGGATGAATATTTTAGCGCCCGGCCACCGGGCATGCATCGGATGCGGTGAGGTGCTGGCGCTGCGCATGGTCTGCAAGGCGCTGGGAAAGGATGTCATCATCGCCAACGCCACCGGCTGCATGGAGATTGTAAGTTCCCCCTTTCCGAACACCTCCTGGCGTGTGCCCTGGATACACACCCTGTTTGAAAACACCGCGGCGGTTGCCGCCGGCATTGAAGCGCGGTGCGGATTCTTGAGAAGAAGGGTAAAATTGCCGCCGGACAGATTACCGTGGTGGGCATGGGCGGGGACGGGGGTACCAGCGACATCGGATTCCAGGCGCTATCAGGCGCCCTGGAGCGGGGGCACAACTTCATCTATGTCTGCTTTGATAACGAAGCCTACATGAACACCGGCATCCAGCGCAGCAGCGCCACTCCCTTCGGGGCCATGACCACCACCTCGCCGCCCGGGAAAATGAGCATCGGTCAGAAGACAAAGAAAAAGAACATGCCGGAAATAGCGGTTGCACATAATATTCCCTATGTGGCAACCGCAAATCCCAGTTACCCCAAGGATTTGGCCAATAAGGTACAGAAGGCAAAGAGCATCGCAGGGGCCAAGTATCTGCACGTCTACTCGGCATGTCCCACCGGCTGGCGCTGCGCAACCGACCTCAGCATTGAGCTGGGAAGGCTGGCGTCGGAAACGGGGATTTTCCCCCTTTACGAAGTGGAGAATGGCACCTACCGTCTGACCAAGAAGATCTCCCGGATGAAGCCAGTCAGCGACTATCTGAAGCTGCAGGGGAGATTTCGGCACCTCACCGACGATGTGCGCGAGCAGATTCAAAAGCAGGTGGATCACGATTATCAGGAACTCATGAAAAAAGCGGGGGTTCAGATAACCAAAGATGAACAGTGAACTCACGCACAATTATAGCGTAAAGGGGATTACCCATGTCACATGAATTAAAGAAACTCATCATCGATTTTATTGCCGGCTATCCCTATGCCAATCTGATCACCGTGGGACCGGATGGCACGCCCCGGGGGAGGATTATGGCAAACCTTCCGCTTAAGGACGATATGACTATCTGGTATGCCACCGGCGCCCAGTCCCGGAAGGTGGCAGAGATCCAGAAAAATCCCGCGGTCAGCGTTTTTTACTACCGTCCTTCCGACCACAGCAGCGTTTCCGCCATGGGTACGGCCCAGATTGTGAAGGATGACGAGACCCGTAAAAAAATGTGGCAGGATGCCTGGAGCGCCTACTGGAAGGACGGATATCGTGATCCGGCGTACTGCCTGATCAAGATCACGCCCAAAAAGATTGAGTACCTTGATTACCCCAAACACAAGCAGGAGACGCTGGACCTGTAAACATGTTGTGCTGCCAGCATGCAGTTTTCAAGTTGACAATGAAAGGGTGCGCTCTCACGCACCCTTTTTAACTGGTAGCGAAGCATTACAAGGAACACTGTGCAAACCGGCCCGTTACACCTTTGCCAGCCCGACAGCGCCACATCATGCGGCGCCTGCTGCGGCCTCTACAACTGGGAAAACCATTCGCGCGCCGCGCTGCAACTGCTTTTAAGCCGACGAACCGATCTTTTCGCCTCGGCTGCAGCGCGGGGGGATTTGGACAGCTATTGCAGGGTGGCCGTAAAACGTTCCCCGGGCCCGAAGCTCTGTGAAACCATTTACAACTGCGAGTTTCTGGGATTCGTGGACGGAGGGCGCACGCGGGTCGGCTGCATGCTCCATCCTTCCCAACACCGGGGCGCCGATTTGCGCACCCGTTCATTTTACGGCGCGGAGCTCTGCGCGGACCACTATTGCATCGGCTTTACCTGCCTGAGCGACATTGAGCAGCGGGCGGTCGTCCTCTCCCTTGAGGACTGGTACCTTTACGGGCTGGTCATAACCGATATCGATCTGGTGAAATCCTTTTTCGCTCACGCGGAGAACCGGATGGGAGACTGCGTGCGCCATGGTCCGCTCGCGGATGACGCCGTTCGCCGGGCACTGCGGGATTTCTTCCGGCTTAAAGAGCACTGGAAGTTTTCTTCGGGGTCACCCATGCTGGGCAAGTATTATTTTTCTCAGGGAGAATATTACAGTGCGCGGATCGAATATGAAAAAAGATTGCGAATCAGGCGCTCTCCCTTTGACCGTATCCTGGTAAGCCTTTCCTCCGACTTTCGGCGCGCGGAGGACCTCGCGGAAGCCGAGGCCATTATCGACGGGCACCTGACGCGCTTCATCAGCGCTTATGGCGCGGCGTGCGGCGGGGGTTGATCAATCTCATCCCTGACAGCAATCAGCGCGAAGCCGGCGATCTGCCGGTCTTGTGCCATTCTCCGGCAGAGGTGTTCAAGGGGCTCGTCCTCGACCCTGTGATGAATGGAACTGGCGTGGCGGAAGAGCGTTTTGCCGTCCCCGGACTTGATGATGAAACCGAGATGGGAGGCAAAAATGCCTTCCCTGGCGGTGATGAGCACCAGGATCTCGCTTCCCTTCAGCTGTGCTGCCGCCGTCGGCAGGTGCCGGGAAGGAATATAGCCGACGCTCATGCGCTGCGGCTCCGGCCGGTCAGCGGGCTCAGCGCACCCGCGTGAGACGGCGAAACCCTTCCGATCAATGGTCTTGGTCATTTCCCGGCACAACCGTCCCCCGATGTCCACGGTTATATCCTTCAGCAGCCACTGATTGTTGGGAAGCCAGTCGGCCATCACGAAGTGATTGCGGGTTGCGAAGCTTATGACCCCTCCGCGATACCTGATCCGCTGAAGATTGCGGAATGCCTGTTCATAATTGTTTGAAACTGCCAGGGCGAGCATCTGCTCGCAAAAGGTGACGCAGTCCACCCGGCTCAGATCCATGAGAGGGTCCTTGTCACAGGCGCCGCCGCTTCCTTCACCCAGGCTGTCAGACGCATAGGGGGTTCCGAGAGCAAGCTCGGAATAGGC
Organism: uncultured delta proteobacterium; assembly: GCA_963751515.1. Classification (GTDB taxonomy): domain Bacteria; phylum Desulfobacterota; class WTBG01; order WTBG01; family WTBG01; genus CAZWCD01. Next base: position 15,167 of record CAVVUR010000008.1, on the reverse strand, counting down.
AGCGATTTTTTCGGCGACCGTGGCGCGGGTGCGGGAAATCGAGGCGATAACTTCCTCGGCCTGGGGAATAGTCAGCCGGTGCAGGTTGACCCGGGGCAGAGGATCCTCTGCCGCTGATGCCGCTCCAGCGTGCGCTGTTCCTATGGTGATAAGGATAAAAATGAAGATCGACAAGGGTTTGGGAAATATGCTCAGCAACGAAAGATGCTTCATGGCGTAGCGCGTTCATGCGGGAATGAAGAAAAAACTAATGGCAGCTTATAAGGCTGCCATTAGTTTTTTAGTTCGTGATGAGGTCTTTACTTGAGCTTAACATTAATCGCCTGGGGGCCCTTTGGTCCATCCTGAACCTCGAACTCAACGGGGTCGCCTTCCTTCAAGGTTTTGAATCCCTCTGCCTTGATGCTGGTATAATGCACGAACACATCATTACCATTTTCCTGTGACAAAAAACCATAGCCCTTCTTCTCATTAAACCACTTCACTGTTCCTTTAACCATACTTCTGACCCCCTATACGTAATAAATTGTTGAACCTCCTTGACACTTAACCCCCACCCCCCATCAAGAAAAGGTTTGTCTTTTTTAACAGCGGTGGAGATTAATGCAAGACCTTGAGGCAATATGTAGCAGAAATCGGCGTTTTAGTCAATAAAAAATATCAAAAAACGGGCTGGTCGGGTACCCGGCGGCACTCTTTAAAAAATGATGGAAAAAGTGTAGCAGTCATCCTCAAGCTGACTCTGCATCGGGTAACCGCACATGTGCAGAACATGCATCATGATCTTGTTCTCCTTGAGCACCTGGCCCCGGAATCCCTTAATCCCCCTGCCTTTGGCAATGGTTATCAGATAACGGAGCAGGAAGCTGCCAATGCCCAGCATCTGGTAGCTGTCCCGGACGATGAAGGCAATCTCGGCCATGTTGGAAGCGCGGTCAAGGAAATAACGGCCGAGGGCGACCATCAGATCGCGGTCGTCCTTTTTGATCAGGCCGATGATGGCCATTTCCTCGTCATAGTCGGGATTGACCATGTGCTGCAGGGTGCTGGAGGGCATGGCAACCTGATGGGTGAAAAAACGCTGGTAAAAGCTCTTATCCGACAGGGAATAAAAAAATTCCTTCATCAGGGACTCGTCGGTTTGCTTCACCGGTCTGAAGAATACATCCAGGTTGTGGCCAAAGCGTTCCGTGATCTCGAGCTCCTCGGGATAGGGCTGCCCTTTTTCCGGCAATGCCTGGTCGGCATGCACGTAACAGCGAACCTTGGCAAAGTGCAGCAGCTGTTGCCTGAACTTGGGATGGGCAATATTGATGAGTGCGATGGCTCGCTCGCGAATGGACTTGCCGTGTAAATAGGCAACTCCGTACTCGGTAACCACGTAGTGGACATCTCCCCGGGAGGTTACCACCCCTGCTGCTTCGCTGAGGTGGGGCACGATGCGGGAAACGGTGCCGTCCTTAGCAGTGGAGGGTAGGGCAATGATCGGCTTTCCCCCGCGCGATTTGGAGGCGCCGCGCATGAAATCAGCCTGGCCGCCGATTCCGCTGTGAAAGAGATAACCGAGCGACTCGGCGGTGACCTGTCCGGTGAGGTCAATTTCCAAAGCGGAATTGATGGCCACCATCTTATCGTTGAGGCTGATGATATACGGGTTATTGACGTATTCACTGGGATGGAATTCAACCAGCGGGTTGTCGTTGACGAAGTCGTAGAGTTTCTTGGTGCCCATGCAAAAGGTGGTGATAATCTTTCCGGGGTGGATGGTCTTTTGCTTATTGGTTATCACCCCGGCTTCACACAGTTCAACAACGCCGTCGGAGATCATTTCGGAGTGGACGCCCAGGTCTGTTTTATCCTTGAGGAAGCTGATGATCGCGTTGGGAATGGTGCCGATGCCCATTTGGATGGTCGAGCCGTTTTCTATAAATCGGGAGATGTTTCTCGCAATGCGCTCGGCAATGTCATCGGCCGGGGAGGGTTGAACCTCAGGGAGGGGGCAGTCATGGTCTACCAGAACGTCCAGCCGATCGACGGAAATGCGAGAGTCTCCGTAGGTCCGCGGCATCTGCGGGTTTACCTCGGCAATAACAATCCTGGCACTTTCCGCTGCCGATTTTACCACGTCAACTGAAATCCCCAGGCAGCAAAGGCCGTGCTCATCCGGCGGTGTAACCTGGATCAGGGCCGCGTCGATGCGTATGCCGTGGGTTCTGAATAATTGGGGCAGATCAGAAAGGAAAACCGGGGTGTAATCCGCCCGTCCTTCAGCGATGGCGGTGCGGGTATTATTACCAATGAAGAAGGTGTTGCAACGAAAATTGTTACAGAATTCCTCATTGGTGTAAGGTGTACCACCTATGGTTAGGATATGTATGATCTCGGTATCCCTCAGCTTGCTTCCGATATCAACCAGGGTCTGAACCAGCAGGCTCGGCACGGCGCAGCCTGAACCGATAAATATTCTATCCCCCGGTCTGATGCGTTGAAGTGCTGACTTCGGGTCTTTCAGCTTGTGGCGGTATTTGCTTTTCCATTCATGGGAGGTCATATGCATTCCCCTCGAAGTGCCATGCTTAATAATAACCCATGCCTGCCTGCCTGCGCAAATGAAATTGTTTAACGCTGTATGAGGAGCGCATGGTAAGCAAAGGATCCGCTATCTTCGCGTACCGTCCTTTAAGACCAGGTAATACAGCATGCCCGGGTGTTTCATGCGGCTTGCCACGTACTCTGCCTGCGCGCCCGTTCCCCAGAAGATGTCCACCCGGTTCGCTCCTATGATCGCTCCCCCCTCGTCCTGATTGAGCACAAATCCCGACCAGGGCATTGCCGTGCCGCGCCCCGATTCCGGGGGTGAAGGAAAAGAGGTGATGATGTAGGACAGTGCCCCCGCAGGGAAGATCTGCCGGTCGCTGGCAATTGATCTTCCCGGGGTGAGGGGCACGCCCAGGGACCCCGATGCCGCGGCCACCCGCATGCTGAAAAAGGTATAGCGCTCATTTCGGTTGAGATAGGACTGGAGCTGCTCAGGGTGCATCGAGAAGTACCTGCGAATGGAATCCATTGATGCCTGGTGGCGATCAATGATGCCGTCCCTGATCATTTCTTCGCCCAGCGAACGATAGGGAAGATAGTTGCTTCCCGCAAAGTGGAGGGCGATCCGCCGGCCATCGGGAAGGCGGATGGTACCTGATCCCTGTATGTGGAGGAGATAGCTGTCGAAGGGGTCTTTTAGAAAGGCGATTTCGCATCCCCTGCCCCGCAAAACCCCGTCCTGGTCAATTTGCGCCCGGGTGTAGTAGGGAAGCTGCCTCCCGTTTACCATGCGTACCGCCTTTTTCGGTCCGTTCGGCTGCGGCTCCAGCACCAGAAGATCATCCGGGGGCCGATACAGTGGATAGCGGTACACCCGGTCTGCCTTGAGGCTTCCCTCCACCTCCGGCAGATAGTAGCCGGTGAAGAGGACGGTACCCGTCCCGTTTTCACCGCTGGACTGATAGAGGTCGAAATTGTCCTTGATGATCCGGGTCAAATCCTTGTCCTTGTTCTCCATGAGAATGGTTAAGAACGCCTCAAGCGTTGCTCTGATTTTTTCAGCTGAAATAGTTGTAGTGCCGAAGGAATATTCCGCAGGCTTTTTGAGCCGGGCAAAATAATCAAGCTGATGGTTCAGGGCGCGGCACAGTTCGTCCCTGTCGCCGCTGTCAGAAAACCGGGGGTACTCCTTGGGGGAAAGGCGTATGAGCGGGGAAGGGGGCTTTTCCGGCAGGGGAGGGGGCATGGGGGGCAACGTGGTCACGCGGTGACAATTAAGGAGAATAAGTAACCCGATAAGGAGCGATAATTCGAGCAAAGGGGTGAGGTGCGGAGTTCTCATAGTTTTTCCACAGCGGTTCTCAGTTCGCGGTACGGGGAGCATAAGTCGTGCTCGAGCAGCTTCTTCAGGCTTTTGACTGCGGCGGGCATGTAGGAGACGAAGTGCGTTTTTCCCTTCACCAGGGAAAGGAAGGCAAATGCGCCGAGCATCTGCATGTTTCTGTGCAGGGCAATGATGCGGTAATCGTCCAGAAAGTCGGGTATCGTCACAGGCATCAATTTTCCCAGTTGTTCAAGATAGTAATGAAACAGATTTTCACGCATCTCCTCCGTTAGATCAACATAGGGATCAAGCAGCAGGGAAGCGAGGTCATAATGAAGCGGTCCCAGCCGCGCTCCCTGGAAATCAATCCATCGCAGCTCCCCGCGCGTGATCATAATATTTTTAGACTGAAAATCGCGGTAGAGAAAAAAACCGGCCTCGACGGTGCTTAGTGCTTCAGACAGGGCGTCCAGTTCGCCTGCCATTCGATCTTCCCGAAAGGAGCATTTGCAATAACCGCTCACATAGAAGTTGAGGAAATAGCCCGATTCCCAGCGGCGAACGAATGTTTTATCGTAAGGCGGGCTGTGAATCTGAGCGCTGTCAAAACCTTCGGCGGCTTTAACCTGCATCTGCGGCAGCACGGTAAGCACCCTCCGGTAAAGCGCTTCCAGTTCCGAGGGATTGCCTTTCAGCATAAGCGCCGTGTCCTGCAAGTGCACATCGCCCAAATCCTCAAGGATAAACCATCCCCGCGCCCTGTCGCATGCGTGGATTGACGGTGCGGCGAAACCCCTCTTCTGCAGGTGATTGCAGATATAGGCGAAAGAATCGTTTTCATTGACACCCCTCTCGTTCGCGGGCGGATGCTCATTGACTGCAAGGATGACCGAATTCCCGGGGTATGCAAGGCGGTAGAGCATGCGGTCGGACCCATCTCCTGCAAGCGGTTTCCAGCTGATGGTGCGGGCATCAATCCCCTGCCGGGAGAGGTAATCGAGAGCAAACGATAAGGATGGTGAATAAGGATCGGTTTGCATTACAGTATTTTATTACCTAACCTATGCAACTATCTTGTTTTCCGATGAATTATTAAGAGAAGCGCCATCGCCGATGATGCAGTTGCGGATGGTACAATTGTCATCGATGGACACGTTATCCCAGATAATGGAGTCAGTGATGTTGCAGTTACAGCCGATCCGGCTATTCTTCCCCACCGAAACGTAGCCCCCGAAGGTCGTGCCTTTCCCGATGGCGGATCCATTGGCCGCGGGGTCCGGACGTGTGACGGTATCGGCGAGGCGCATCCTGTTTTCGTAAATATCCCGGTGAATACAGTGGTAGTCTTCAGGGGTGCCGATGTCGCGCCAATAGTGATCCCTGGCGCGATGGCCGCGGATATTCAGTCCCCGGGCTGCGAGATCCAGATAGATATCAATAATGTCAGCATACCGGCGGGAAGGAATCTCATCAAGCAGCCGGGGCGATATGATATGAATGCCGGTAAAGGCCAGCATGCCGGTTCCTGATACTGTCGCCCGCACCTTCTTTTGCCTGATGCCCACAATCGTTCCCTCCCGGTCCACTTCAACCTGGTTGAAGCGGGGATAGTCATGGAGCACCATCGTAGCCAGATTGCCCTGTTCCATGTGCGTCCGGTACGCCTCCATAAGATCCACGGTGTGGAGAATGTCGCCGTTTACCACTATAAAGGGCTGATCCCCCCAGAACCATTCCACCTTTTTAATGGCCCCGCCGGTGCCGAGCAGGTCAGGTTCGTGGCTGTGGCTGAGTGATGCACCCGAACCGGTATGCTGCTCGAGGAAGTCGGTTATTTGCCGGCTGAGATGGTGGCTGTTTACCATGATCTCCAGCACACCCGCTTTGACCAGCTGGTTCACGGTTACCTGGAGCAGCGGCACCGTGTATACCGGAAAGAGCGGCTTGGGCCTCAGGACGGTTAAGGGCCGCAGGCGTGTGCCTGCGCCGGCGGCGAGTATCATTGCCTTCATTTGCCTGCTCTCAACTCTCGATAGAGGTGATACCTTTGTGCATGCTCTTTGAATGACAGCAGTTCTTCCTGCCAGGACGACTCAAGCGCATCGAGCGGCCGCTGCCGCTCAACGGCTTCCCGCAACGCGCGGTCTCCCGCAATGATATCGATGGGCATTTTCTCCGCTTCGTATTCATAGGGAGGATGGGACCACGAGAACTGCTGCGGGTAAAGCGACTGCATGTCCTGCAGGAGGGCGAGGGTGGTCGCGTAGGGCTTGAAACTGCCGGGGTCGGTAACGTGAATCTGCAGGCCGCCGCAGACCCGGCCCTGCCATTTGTTAAAGGTGGGCTGGAAATAGGTCTCGCGCAAAATGATCCCCGGTAGGCGCCGCGCTTCCATTTTTTCCTTGATCAGGAAGGGTTCGATGAACGGTGCCCCGACGATTTCAAAGGGCCTGGTTGTGCCCCTGCCTTCGGAGAGGTTGGTTCCCTCCAGAAGTACCTGCCCGGGATACACCAGTGCCGTTTCGGGAGACGGCATGTTGGGAGAGGGGGAGACCCAGGTGAGGCCGGTTTCCCTGAAGAGCATGTTTCGCCGCCACCCCTCCAGGGAGATCACCTCGAGCTCGCAGTGGATGCCATACAGATCGTTGAAAAGGAGGGCCAGTTCCCCGATGGTCAAGCCGTGCCGCATGGGAAGCGGATAGACACCGACAAAGGAGCGGCAGTCATCCCTGAGCAGGTTTCCCTCAACCTGCTCGCCCCCGATGGGATTGGGCCGGTCCAGCACCACCACCTTTTTGCCCCGGCCTCCCGCAGCCTGAAGACAATAGGCCATGGTTGATATGAAGGTGTACACCCGGGTCCCGACGTCCTGCAGGTCGATGATGAGGATGTCAATGAGGTCCAGCATGTCCGCGGTAGGCGAGCGCGATGCGCCGTAGAGGCTGAATGCGGGTATGTTAAAACGGGATGCCATGAGGCGGCAGTAACAATAAGCTGCCAGGAACAATAAATCCCCGAAGGATTCAGAAAGAACCCTTCGGGGAACAACGAAAGGAGTGTGACCATGTTAGACCTTCCACTGGAATATGCCCTGATTGAATTCGAGAACGCCAGCTTCTCAGGCAAGATAGTACCCGAGATCCTGGACCTGGCAGAGCGCGGAATCGTGCGCGTTGTAGACATCGCCTTCATCCAAAAAGAAGAGGATGGCAGCATACCACGTTTGAACTTAATGATCTCGACCCGGAAATGTACGAGCTGTTCGTTCCCATCGGCGAGCACGTTTCCAGCCTGTTTACGACCGACGATTTAGAAATCGCAGCCAGCAAACTCCCAGGGAATTCGGCAGCGGTGCTCTTCCTATGGGAAAATCTATGGGCTGCCGGCCTGCGCCAGGCCCTCCTGGATGCTGGAGGCCGATTGGTGGAGCGTGCACAGATTGGTCCCGAAGTGGTTGAGCAGTTCATACAGGAGCTCGGCGCGGAATAGCGCCAGACTCTGAAAATCATCTCTGAATGGTCACCTTTTTTGAAAGGAGGCAGTATTATGGTAGGTAGAGTTGGACCGAATCCCCCCGGACCTGTAGGCGGCGTTGGCCGTGGACCGAATCCCCCCGGACCTGTAGGCGGCGTTGGCCGCGGACCGAATCCCCCCGGACCTGTAGGCGGCGTTGGCCGCGGACCGAATCCCCCGGACCTGTAGGCGGGGTTGGCCGCCGCAATGGTGTGGGGCTGCTGCGGTAAATTTTTTGTGCAGACGTGATAGGCGGCGCCGGCGTTGCCCATTGTCAGACCAGGTGGGTTAGCTTACCAACCGGCGCCGGCCTTTCCTGCATGTATCATGCGCCTATTTGTAGTGTTGAAGCGGCCTGTTTGTTGAATAACATTCCCCAACCCGGGATATTTGATGTGAGGTTAAATGGAAAAATCTCAAAGCAAACCTGCAGGTAAATTCCATATGCCGGAAAAACTGGCGGCTTTTGGATTAATTTGGAAAGAGCTGGGACGCGATCCGCAGGCATTTCGCATCTTGATTGCCTGTACGCTGGCATATGTAACCACGGGGTTGGAACCTGCCTTTCTCACCCTCTCCACATCCGCAATTGAAAGCCAGTTGAGAACCCCTGGGAGTAACGCACCCATGTTCATTGCCGTAGCGTTTCTGATCCTAGCCATATTGACCTTGATTGCCGGTACCACCGGTGACCTGTTCGGGCGCAAGATGGTCCTGGTGGCAGGCCTGGTCGGGTTGACCCTGGCTAATATTCTTGGAGGGCTAACCCTCGGCACGCCTCAATTTGTAATCACAGATGTTCTGGGCAGCATCACCACCCTGGCTGTTATGCCCATGTGTATTGCCATCATCACCCTTACTTATCCGCAAAACATCCGCCCTATGGCGTATGCCATGATGTTTGGATCCTTCTTCATCGCCGTTATTTTGGGTGCTTCTCTTGGGGGTATTTTTGATGCCCTGGGAATTCCGAATATTTCCTTTTTACCGGTAGTGATTGTGGGCATCATCTCCATCTGGAAGGTGGTCAAAGACGTCCCGGAAAGCCGTGTACCACATAACATCCGCCGCACCAGTGCGGTGGTGAATCTTATCCTCCTGGCAGGCGTGTTCTGGCTGGTCTACCTGGTGATTACGGCCCCGAATCTATTAAACAGCTGGCATGCCTGTACTTTTGGCAGTCTTTGCATTAATGCTGTTTGTAGAGAGTGTGCGCTGGCTCAGGCGCCGCGTGCAGTTTTTCAAGGGAGTTGAAATGTTCACCGGGCGCGACATCGGATTCGGGATTTATGCCGGGGTGGCATTGTTTGTTGCCCAGGGCGCATTTCTTTACCAATTCACGGCCTTCTTCCAGGATGTCCAGAACATGTCGGTGGTCATGGCCGGGCTGGCTTTCATCCCTTTTGGTATTGGCATTTTATTGGGGTCTTTCCTCTTGGGGAGGGTTGCCCAAAGTTATGATGCACGGCGCATCATTGCCAGCGGTTTTCTTCTCATGGGCGCCAGCCTGGTATGGCTTGCCTTCGTCCAGCCAGAAACGTCCTACTGGTTCATGATTGTGCCTTTCACCTCGTTTGGCATTGGATTTGGTCTCGGAATCCCTACCAGGACCCAGGTGGTCCTATCCGCTCCACCGCCCGAGCTGGCCGGTTCTGCCGGGGCAATTAATACCGCCGCAGGCCAATCCGGTTATGCCCTGGGTGTGGTTATTTCAAGTTTGCTGGTCACGCAGCTGGCAGACTCGGCCTTTCTGAAACCACTCGCCCAGGCGGGCGTCCCGGAAGCCACCATCCAAAAGATCGAAGACGCACTTCCGGACATTTTAAGCCGGGCCTCTACAGGGGATATTGCTCGCCTGCCGCAAGCCGTGCTGGACCTGGTCGCTGTAAAATACGACCAGGCCTTTGCCACAGGCATGGGGCAGATGTTCCTGCTGCTGGCGGGGTTTATGTTTATTTCGGCAGCAGCAACCTACCTGGGAATGCACCGCGGTTTGCAGGCATCCAGCGCGCCGCCGCTCATGCAAATGCTTCCGGCACAGGACGAAGATCCACCTGCAGGAAAAGAGCTCGTGGAATAAACCGCCAGATCTGGGTCTGTCTGAACCTGGGCAACAATGATTGTCTGGCCAGCCCGGAAGGACGCTAGAATCCGGCTCAATGAAGCCAAATAATCCAGGTAAAGCGTGCAGATACTGCTGAACAAATTACCTGAAATCTGACATGATCTATCATGCATTTTTAGAGACTGGAGGTTAAATTCCATGGAACAGGAAAAAGCTTCTCCGAAACAGCACAGCAATTCTTACAACATCTTCATCCTGGTCCTGACGGTGCTTTCCCTGGCAGTGATGGCGGCCATGCTGCTGCCCCTATCGGAGGAAACCCGCCACCTGCTAACCATTTACGACAATATGATCTGCATCATTTTCCTGGTTGATTTCTTTCTTGCCCTGAAAGCTGCCCCCAAAAAATCGGATTACTTTATCAAGCAGCGGGGCTGGCTGGATTTGCTCGGATCGATCCCTTCCTTTGGGATTACCCAGTACGGGGGCCTGTTACGCCTGGCCCGGTTGAGCCGTTTCGCACGCGTTATTCGCCTGGTAAGTGGCAGCAACAGGAAACAGCTGGTTGATGATGTCATGAAGAACCGCAGCCAGTATGCGGGATTTCTCACCATTTTGCTGACGGTGGTCATCCTGACGACTGCCAGTGTGCTGGTCCTGCAGTATGAAAGCCATTCGACAGAATCGAACATTAAAACGGGTTGGGATGCATTCTGGTATGGGGTGGTGACGCTGACAACGGTGGGTTACGGCGACCGCTATCCGGTGACAATAGGGGGCAGGATCACGGCGATGTTCATCATGTTCATGGGTGTAGGAATTATCGCGGTCCTGGCCAGCATCTTATCCAACCTGCTGGTCGGTTCCCCGCCTGCCGAGGAGGAGGACACAACAGCGGTCCTCCAGGCAAGCCCCAGCATTGAAGAGAGACTTATCGCCATGAACAATGAAATGGCAGCCATGCGCCAGCTGCTGGAAAAGATGTCAAAGGAAGACCGCAGCAGGTAGTCTGTAGAGAGATATTCATATCTAATCTTGTCCAAGTAATTTGGAGGAAAAATGATAGATCCGCGAAGGAACAAAAGCTTACCTGCGACTGATGGGGGTGGTTGCCCTGCTGGGTTTGTCAGTGCATTGGTTACATTTGTATTTATGGCTGTGGTAAACCAGGGAATCGCCCTGGTCTGGGAACAGGCCATGCTGGCCAGCGGGTTGAATGCAGGCTTGTTCACCATACTGGTCTGCACGCTTGGTGGCCTGCTGGTAGGCCTGCTGGTGAGTTCTTTGGCGACCATAATGCCATCTTTCCGAACTGATGCAGGAATTCGGCAGAACCGGGCGCTTTGACTATCGAAATGCCCCCGGTATTGTGGTTACCGCCCTGGTTTCGCTCATCAGTGGAGCCGCTTTGGGGCCTGAAGCGCCGCTGGCGGATGCCTGCGGGGGTATAGGCACCTTGGCAGGTGAAAAACTAAAATTGAATGACCAGGAGATCCGCACACTGGGTTACGGGGGATTAAGCGGGATGCTGGCTTCCTTCATCACCAACCCATTTGCCGGGGCGCTTTGAGCCTGGAATCGGCACAGAGCGGCATGACGGGGATGACGATCTACTTCTGGGGGCTGTTTCCCAGCCTGCTTCATCAGCGGTAGCGACGGTGGTATTTGTCGGACTGACGGGGACTTCTTTGAGACCTTGTACACCTTTCCTGCCTATACACCCCGTCTGACGACCTGTTCATGGCAGTACCCTTATCCCTGATTGGCGGCGCGGCCGGGCTGATTTTTGCGTTGATGTTCCAGTGGCTGCGAACACTCATGCTGCCGATGAAGAAGCACCTGGTGCTGCGCGGCGTGATCGGCGGGTTGGGAATGGGAATTATCGGCGCACTGCTTCCGCTGACCCTGTTCTCGGGGAAGAACAATCCGTGACCTGGTCCTTATGGCGCCCAGTATCGGCTTCGGGATGCTTATTCTGCTGGCGTTCAGCAAACTGCTGGCGACATCCCTGCTGCTGGCAACCGGCTGGAAAGGCGGGTACCTTTTCCCGATCATGTTTGCCGGAATTGCGCTGGGCATGGCGGCAACACTTGTTTTTCCGGGTGTCCCCACCGCAGTCACCGTAGCGGCTGTTATGGCTGGCGCGCTGGTAGCTGCCCTGCGTGCGCCGTTGTTTGCAGCACTCTTCACCCTGGTACTGGTGGAGACTGAAACAGCAGCGGTGGTGGCGATTGCCGTCATGGTCAGTTCCTTGATGCTAGCCCTGCTGGCATTGCGGGAAGCCCGCCGTGCCAGTGTACAGGCAATACCGGAAGTTCCGTCAACTCAAGAATAACTTTGGTCAGGAATAATTCTATGGAGACACAATCCGAAACCCATTCAAAGCCATCTGGCAGCATAGCCAGGTTGATCCCCATCCTTGCCTGGCTTCCGCAATATAACCGTGCCTGGCTGGTTGCCGACATCATCGCCGGGCTGACCTTATGGGGCCTGGTTGTGCCGGAGGGTATGGCTTATGCCGGAATCGCAGATTTACCCCCGCAGGCTGGCCTGTACACCCTGGTCGCCTCCCTGCTGATCTATGCCCTGTTCGGTTCTTCCCGCCATCTTTCCGTTGGTGCGCTTCTCCACGGCGGCGTTAATCACATCCACGGTGGTTGCCCTGGGTGTAACAACAGGGGACATGGCAGCTTACCAGGCAACTGCGGTGGCACTGGTGCTGGTGATTGGTTTCATTTTCCTGGTAGCCGGATTGGCGCGCCTGGGCTGGGTTACCCAGTTTTTATCCAAGCCGGTCATGGACGGATTTGTCACCGGACTGGCGATTTTTGTTGCCGTTGGACAGCTTAATAAATTTTTTGGGGTAGAAAAAGGAGAGGGGAACGTCTTTCAAAAATTTATTTCTGTCATCCAGCAGCTTCCCGAGGCCAATTGGGTAACCTTTGCGGTAGGCGCATCGGCCCTGGCGCTGCTTTTCCTGTGCCGCGCTGGAACAGGAAGATACCAGCCGGCCTGGTCGTGTTATTCTCCTATATTGCTCTAAGCCAGGTGTAAACCTGAATGGAAATTATGGTGTGGATGTAGCCGGGGTGCTGCCCCAGGGACTGCCTACCCTGGCATGCCCCAGGTGTCCATAGAGACCATCCTTGCCATGATTCTACCGGCCATCGGTATCTTCCTGGTGGCATACAGTGAGGCACTGGCTGTAGCACGGGAGTTCGGCGAAAAACACGGCTATGAAGTGGATGCTGACCAGGAGCTGAATGCCCACGCCTTTTCCAACCTTGCCAGCGGTTTGTTTGGGGGGATGATTGCTGCCGGCGGCATGTCTGCTTCTGCGGTTAAAGAGGGGCAGGCGGGCGGTCACAGGTTGCCAACATTGTCGCCTGGGGAGTGACCCTGGTGACCCTGCTGTTTCTCACACCTTTATTCACCAGCCTGCCGGAGGCAGTGCTGGCTGCCCTGATCATCCACGCCGTCTGGCATATCATCACTGCCCGGAAACTGGAGAAGATTCGATTGTTCTCACGGACAGAATTCTGGCTGGGGGTGATCACCCTGCTGGGGGTGCTTTTGATTGACGTCTTACAGGGCATGATCATCGGTCTGCTTGCCTCCTTGCTGCTGATCGTTTATAAATCCAGCCGGCCGCATGTTGCTGCACTTGGACGTGTGCCGGGTATTCCAGGGGTGTACTCAGATATCAAGCGGCATCCTGAGAATATCCCCGTTGCGGGTGTGCTGATCCTACGCCTGGATGCACCGATGTATTACGCCAACGCCCTGACCGTTCGTGGGCAGGTAAAACTGCTGGTTGATGAGGCTCAAACACCGCTCCATGCAATCATTCTGGATGCTGCCGGGCAGGATTCCCTCGATATCACCAGCGCTGAGACGCTGAAGGGGCTATTGGTTGAAATGAAGGAGAAAGGCATCGAAATCTATGTGGTTGAGGTCCATGCACCCGTGCTGGAATTCGGTAAGCGGGTAGGTTTGTTTGAGTTGATCGGTGCAGACCACGTTTTACCAAATGTGGATGCAGCCGTGGTGCAATCGAAGGGGCCGGCCTGCAAATGAAGAATGATGGAATGCGTGATATGATGGTAAAAAAAATGGATTCGGAGGGTATTTGATGAATAAACCTGATGGAAGATTGGTGATTTACCTGGTAGCCATGGCCAGCATCTTCGTGATCCTGTTTGGATCCGCGGCTCTGCCTACATCATCAACCCGATCCTGCTGGCTATGGTAATCACCATCACCGTACTGCCGGTCCCCAGCAAATTGACCAAACGGGGCATGCCCGGCTGGCTGGCAATGGTTTTAACACAATTTAATGGTGGTCCTGCTGCTGGGGCTGGTGATTGCCACGGTTTTCCTCTCCATTGCCAAATTATCTTCAGAAATTCCAACTTATATGGCAAGCGCTTCGCAGCAGGCCAGTGAAGACCTCTATCGTCACCGGATTCCGAGATGAGTATGCAAATCGAACAGGTATCTCTTTCTATGGGGCCGGTTTTACAGGGCTTTCTGGAGAGTGTATAAACATCCTGGTGCAGTTTGGATTAGCCCTGGTGATATTCTTTTTCATGATCAGCGCCGCTATGTCACTGCCTGCCCCATCCCGCCTGGGTTTGAATCCGGATACGCCGGGAATAGGGCGGCTGGCATCTCTCACCGAGGATGTGCGCAAATACATGACCGTCCTAACCGGGGTAAATTTAATGGTGGGAATGGGTGATATGTTTTTTCTATGGTTCCTGGGCGTGGATTATGCCTTTCTGTGGGGGATGCTGGCATGGTTCATGGGATATATTCCCTCCATAGGGTTCATCATCGCCCTGATCCCGCCGGTGCTGATGGCTTACATCCAGTACGGAACCAGTACAGCCCTGATTGTCCTGGCCGGTTATATCCTGATCAATGGGGGCGTGCAGAACTTTTACCAGCCCAAGGTGATGGGGAAAGGCTGCGCATTTCCCCGGTGGTTGTGTTTGTGGGGTTGTTTATCTGGGGATACCTGTTAGGCGGGATTGGGGCCATCCTGGCAGTGCCGCTGACCCTGCTGGTCTTAATCATCATGGAGAATTTCCCCGGCACACAATCCCTGGCGATACTGATGCGCTATACGGGTGAGGAGAAAAAGGAAGAAAGAACGGAAGCGGCAAAACAGGTGAAAGACCTGTGGGGAAAAGTTAAAGGCACTTTGAACATTAAAAGTGAGCCTGAGGATACTGCTGCAGAAGACGAAATTTAAGAGAATTAAGGATATGAGGGTATCCGATGAACACACAAACCAGTAAAATTGATCACCCATCAACGGCACACCGTATGCTACCAATCTTAAACTGGCTTCCCAAATACGAACGAACCTGGCTGCGCGGCGATATGATAGCTGGCCTGACCGTGCTGGCCCTGCTCATCCCGGAGGGTATGGCTTATGCCGAGATTGCCGGGATGCCGCCCCAGACCGCCTTTTATGCCGCACCGATTGGCCTGATGATGTATGCTATCTTTGGCACTTCGTGGGCAGCTGGTTGTGGCTGTCTCGGCAGCCATCGCCACCATGTCGGCAGCAGCGGTGGATCCACTGGCTGCAGCCGGTTCCCCGGAATATGCGGCCTTAACAGCCGGGCTGGCCATGCTGGCTGGACTGATCTCAATCGTTGCCGGGCTGTTCAAGCTGGGTCGAATCTCTTCGTTTTTCTCCGAATCCGTTCTGACCGG
>CAVVUR010000007.1:0-65168 GCA_963751515.1 uncultured delta proteobacterium | reverse complement strand
GTAACCGTGAAAATGCTTAACGATACTTTTCAATAATATTTAAATCAGATACAGAACATGCGTCACGCCCACAAGATGTACATTCAAGCGTAACATGGTTAATGTTTGTGCTTGTCGGATGTGTAACAAGCAATTCAAAACGCTTATTGCCACAAACAGAACAAGCATAGGTGAGAACTTCTTTTTGCCCTTCAGAATCATTTCGGTCATGCAGTAATATCATAGGTATTCACCTCCTTTCATTGTTTGATATAAATATAGCATAACCGAATTATACACGTGATAAATATTCAAGTCAATGCGGTGAAATGGCAAATAATGGAGACTATAAGCAGTATTACAGCGGGCAACGCAGGAAAGTGATGTATGTAGCCGTATAAAGGTTACTTAAAAAACATTCAAAACAAAGAGATATAAGAGATGTTGCGAGATGCCAGCAAGAAATGATGATATAATAAATTTATAGCCCAAAGCAGATGTGTAATTGGCAGGAATATGGTGTTCAACACTCTTATAAGAGTGTTATAGTATTGGCAGGGTCTATCGGCTTATTGAAGGCAAAATACTTTTCTTAAAAGTCCATATGTAATAGTCCCTTGACCGTAATGGTGCATGTGGGATGTTGGGTATGATGTATTGTTAAAGGGAACGAGAGCAGAACAGAGCGAACATGCCTGCTGCCGATGCACGACAGTAGTGCGTCTACAGCCGACACGCCTGAGACACCGCCAATAGGTAGGTTAGGCAGAACGCAGACAGCAACATTCAATTACATATAAACTTCAAAGTCATGTCCGTTATGCACAAATCATACTAACGTATATATGCATGTTATACGGTCATCGGATTTTTCAGTCGAATCTCAGATTGAGATGCGGTGTCATTTCCTACCATCGCCCGAATAGCGTGCACCTAAAGCCGCAAATTTCTAACTTGACAACTTATTACGTCTAATCCATTGACAACCAGGATTAGTATGATAAAATTTTTTTTAGTGGTGCTGAAGTAGTGAAAGGGGATGCCTGACCCAGAATCAGACACCCCCGTAAATTCACTAATTCAGCACTACGGATTTATAGAAGCTAAAACGTCAATCTGACCATTTTCATACAGGTAGTCGAGATACAATGCATCCCTTTTGGATTTCTGCGACCGGTGTGCCTGAACAAAATCTATTAGCTTCTTTGAAAACCGTTTCTCACCCACATCAAGACTAATCCTCCAATCTATATAGTCGAATTTATCTAAGGGAATCCCATAGTGGTAGCCAAATTTTTCGTACGATGGGGTTATCTCGAAATGCTTCCCCTTGATCCGTATCCAACTATGACAAACCCAAGAAAGGTCTATCTCACGGAATCCAAACATGATGGTGCTATTTGGAAACAATTCTTGAGCCAGAACGACATTGTCGTGAGCAGAAGCGAATCTACAGCCATCTATTTCTTTAAAAGGCATACTTTTATAGAACCGCCCTTCAGTGTTGAGTTTAATGAAAAATGGTATGAGCAGGTGATTAAAGTTAACCACCGACTCTAGCCCAAATACATCAACCGCTTCACCTTTATGTTTAAGTTTGTCATATAATTCTTCTGCATGTTTAATCGTTACTTCATCGCTCTCTCTTTGAAACAGCTTCTTTTTGGTCATAACTAACCCTCCATATAATTTAATTATTAGTGTGTTGTTGCAGCATGAGACTGCATGCATCCAACCGCCCTATCGGAATCATCACTATTAGCAATCTCCTCCACGAGCTCTTGAACTTTGCCGAACGCTTTCCACAAAGCGTCCCCTTGAGAGCAAGCCCGAAACTCATTTTTCTTCTGCTTCAAAATCTTTAAAGACTTAATGGCTGACCGCAAGCTGGCAGTAATATCTTTAGCTTGCGACAACAGGGAGTCTTGGGGATAATCAGCGTCTACCTTCGGCCTGTCTGCAGCACCAGTTTTCCCCTCGTTGGCTTTGCCTGACTTTGCCTTAGTCACAATAGAATCAGCCAAAGAATTCTGCAAAGCCTTCGTGGTTTGGCCTTTCTGTTCCTTTATCTTGTGTATTAGGCTTCCCATCTGGTTGTAATTCTTAATCTTCTGCAACACATCAACATCAAGCTGACCTTCATCTATAAGCTCAATGGCTTTATGGGAAGCCTTTATCGCATATTCTGTTGATTTTAATTTATCCAACTCATTCTTTTTTTCGATAAAGTGAGCAAAAACATCATGACCAATTTTCCCTTCCTTAAGAACCCTATTCTTGACCTGAGTGACCCTGTCATTAGGGACATAATCCTTAATTGTTTCTGGGGAATTGGTAAACTGCGTGACCGCCTCATCATATATAGGCATCAGGAATTTAACTAGCTCGTATGGCTTGTCCACATACAGGCCACAAAGCTTCTCCTGTGTGGCATTCTGGGACATCTTTACCTCGTCATATGGGATAACCTTACACGTAACCACAAAGTCAACCCCATAGAGTTCCATTAAAGCTATCTTCCTTTTGTGACCACCTTCAGCCAGGAACACATTGCCTTCGTATTTTGCGACAGTGAGTGTACCCAACCAGCCGACTTTTGTGATGGAACCTTTCAAAACCTCAATCCGTTCCCGGTCGGAGTGATAGTCGTCACCAACACAAGGGTTATTCTGGATATCCCCAATCCTAAAATCCTCATACACAATATTTCCCTCCATGATTCACCTCCCGTTATCATCTTCGATTTTATTAAGAATAATTAGTGAAGGGAGAATTCATCCTTCACACCAGCAACCGAACGCTAAAAAGTCATCTCCGCATATGTATCACCACCCCCTTTCTGAAAATTGAGTATGAGCCAAAAATACAATGGAGATTGCCACAGTGTGCAATCTCCACAATGGTTGCGATATGTCGGGTTGGTTAACTATTCATTTTTTTCCTTGAGTGACTTAGGTTTTTTCACTTCCTTTTTTTCATCTGTATAAAGCACTGGTATCCCCTCATACATATCCGTTAATGTACCAAACCGCTTTATAAGAATTTCATTCCATTTATCCCTGTCCACTCCCTGTAAAAGAGATTCCCATGCACGCTTAAAATCTTTGTCTTTGACACCAGGCTTGAAAAATTTCTCAACCATATCTTTGTCGAGATTACTGGCTTGAATGAGTTCCGTTAACGCATTTTTAAACTGCCATTGCTTTACCACGTCCTGATTCATTGAAACAAACCACTCAGCAAACTGTAATAGTACCTGAGAAGGCCGGAGCCCGTTTGCTTTAGCTGACAGTTCAAAGTCTTCCCAAAGCTTCTTGGGCATATATACCGAAGTATTAATTTTTTCCTGATCCTTTGATACATATTTTGTCTTAACCATTGCTTGTCTCCATCTGCTACCCATTGAAGTTGAACGGAGTGTATCATGGTAATTTTCAAAAGTCAAGGAAAAAATAGAATAATGGAAATATAATATTTCTTTAATAATAAAATACAGCTACTTAGAGCATAAAAAAATCTCCCCACCAGCGTGCGGCCTGATGGGGATGTTGAGAAAGGAGAAGTGTGTGGGGTTGAGTACCTCTAGTTATGGTTTTTTCTTAGTGCAGCTAATCAACTATTGCCCTCCACGGACGGGCCAGACCCCTTGAGAATTAGATTTAGGATTATGCCATATATACCCTTCTGTGGTATTAACTGATTTCGCATATACATTAGGGGTGGCCTGGTCTTGTGTTGATGACCAATACCAACCGCTTACTAAATTTATAAAAGGATTTCCTTCAGGTAATGAAGGGCCGTACTCTTCACAATCAATCAAACTATATAGCTCTTTTACGTTAGGAAGACGCCAATCAGTATATCCGTAATTTGCATGCGAAGCATCATTCATTCCTGTTATGTAATTTAATGCATCCTGCCATGTACTATTACCGGGCAAATTAGCATCTTTTGTCCACATTAGCCCAGTAAGGTTATCTGTTACCGTACCATTCTCATTATCTGTAAATCGAGGGATTGGCCATGTAACACCGCTCTCATACCAGCCATCATCACCCATGCTTACTGCAGTCGTCTGCCCCGTCTTCGGCACAGGAGCTGGATAGGGTGGTGCACAGGTCTCACAGACACCTGTTACACATATTTCACCACTTGCACAACTAGTTGTACATGAACCGCAATAACCTTCATCTGTCATCGGATCAACACAGCTATTATCACATTCCACCATGCCCGTTGGGCACTCAGAGTTCGGATTACACATACAGGGATCGCATCCGATTTTGTTAAAGTCTTGTTTCATTATCACCAAATCGGAAAGGTCAACCTTCATGTCGCAGTTAGCATCAGCCCGGCATTGTTCAGCAAATATATTTGATAATGGCAGCAGTAATAGTATTGTTACTAACGCTAATACCTTTTTCATAATTTCCCCTTTATTAGAAATTATTGTGGGCCACGGACGGGCCAGACGTGGTAGCTAAGGGTCTTATAGGAGTAGTCCGAGCTGCCATTGCCAAAGAGTACATATCCGGCGATGGTATTAACACGGGCAAGAGTAGTTGACGTCCAATAATAAGTCGGTTGGACACTAGTGAAAGGATCATCCTCTACCCACTGTCCGGTTCCTGCGGTATTGGGCAAGGTTGGATCCCAATAACCATAATGCACCAAGCTCTGCAGTTCTCTCATATTTGGGAGCCGCCAGTCACCTGCAACAGAAAAATCGGTGAGTCCACATGCCCCGCTTGCTAAATTGTTGCAATCAGATATTGCTTCATTCCAAGTTCTTTGTCCAAAACAATTGGCATTCTTAAGCCAGATAAGTCCAGTCATATTATCAGTAACTGTCCCATCCCCATTGTCTGTGAATCTTGGGTTAGGCCATGCCACCCCTTTCTGTAAATCACCATCATCACCAGCGGCACATGAAATTGCCGCCCCCGACTTCGGTACTGGTGCATAATTGTCTGAGCTGTAAATTTCACAATTTCCTGCAATACATATCTTCCCACTATCACATGGACTATCACACCCACCGCAATGGTTTTCATTTGTTTGAATATCAACACACATGCCACCACATTCGGTTAATCCAGATTGGCAAGTGAGAGTACAAATGCCATTATCACATCTTTGTCCATCTCCACAAACTGTTCCACCAATACAATTAGAATCTGCTCCGCAATAATTTCTATCTTTCAACGGATCAACGCACATTCCACCGCAATTTACCATTCCTGCCGGGCACTCATAGGCTGGATCACACATGCATGGTTCGCATCCGGTTTTCAGAAACTCCGATTTCATTATCACTAGATCAGAAAGGCCAACCTTTGTGTCACAATCAGCATCTGCCCGGCATTGTTCAGCTAATACATTTGATAATGGTAGCAGCAATAATATTATTCCTAACGCTAAAACCTTTTTCATAATTTCCTCTTTATTAGAGATTATTGTGGGCCACGGACGGGCCAGACGTAGAAGGTGGAAGTCTTATTGGAGTAGTGCACTGGGCCATCGCTCATGTTCACGTACCATGCGTAGATGGCATTGTAGGCGTAGGTAGTAGACGACCAGTAGGCGGAAGACTGCACGCTATTAAATGGGTCTCCCGCTGTCCACTTTCCCGTTCCTGCTGTATTGGACAATATGGGGTTGTAATAAGCCATATCACGCAGGCTTTCTAGTTCAAACAGGTTAGGAAGCCTCCAATCGCCAGCATTGGAACCGTCAGTGAGTCCACATAAGCCACTTGCCAATCCATTGCAATCCGATATTGCTTGAGCCCATGTTCTCAGTCCAAAACAATTGGCATCCTTCAGCCATTTTAACCCGGTAAGATTGTCTGCCACTGTCCCATCACCATTATCAGTAAATCTCGGATTCGGCAATGCAACCCCTTTTTCTAAATCACCATCATCACCAGTGGCCCATGATGTGGTCTGCCCCGTCTTTTCGACTGGTGCCGGATTTGGTGGTGGAATAGTCGTTGTACTAACAGAGGTAGTAACTATACTTGTAGTTGCACACGCCGGGCAATCATCACGCAAAAACTCATTTTTCGTAAGAACCAGATCTGCCAAGTTGACCTTAGTATCGCAATTACAGTCAGCATAGCACTCACAGGCATCGCCAATGCCATTGCTATTAAAATCAAACTGAACCATGTCGCAAAATTCACCCTCCTCACATTCTTCACTATCTGTACAAATTACGCCCGTACCCAAAAAGACTCCGCTCACTATCTTTTCGCATGTGCCCGAAATCAAGCCATTGGGTACTTCAGGGCAATTATCATCCCTGTCTATAATACCATCGTTATCTGAATCCTCTGGAACTGTTGTAGTTGTTTGACTAAACGCATGTGATGGTAACATAAAAAACAACCCTGTGAAGACTACCAATGTTAGTATTAGGATTTTTTTACTATCCATTTTGCACCTCCCATTGACTATGGACAAGCTGGACAACCGCTTCTCAGAAACTGTGATTTCATTATTACAAGGTCTCCCAGATTAACCTGATTATCTCCGTTACAATCAGCCTGACATGGACATGTTTGTAAAAATTCTCCTTTCATTATAACAAGGTCAGAAAGGTCGACCTTGGTAGAGCAGTTAACGTCAGCATAGCATTCGCAGGCGTCACCTATGCCATTATCGTTACAATCTCCCTGCTCTAGTTGACAGTATTCATCTTCATTGCAGTCTTCATAAACTAAACAGGTAACTCCCATACCTACGATGACTCCGCCTGCTAGTTTGGCACAGGTGCCTAGTGTTGAGCCATTTGGGGTTGATGGGCAGTTGTCAATGTCACCACAAACAGTATCTAGATCAGAGTCATTGTTGAAGTCGTTAGGACATGGGTCGCAGGCATTGCCTATCTTATCATTATCGGTATCTTCCTGAGTGGGGTTAGGAACATCAGGACAGTTATCACAGGCATTTCCTACATGATCTGCATCGGTGTCTTCTTGCGATGGATTTGAAATATTTGGGCAGTTATCCAGATGATTTAAAATGCCATCATTATCCCCGTCCACATACTCAACAAATGTCCAGTTCAGAATGTAATGGTTTTCATAATCTGCTCCGGAAGCTGCAGTAAATCCGACCCACGATTTTCCATTATCCAAGTTCAGTGTGGTTGAGACATCAATCGAAATTACTAATACAGGGTTAATAAAATCATTTAGATAAATCTTCATGGTGCCACTTATGTATTCAATTCTTACGGTATAAATACTTCCATTAGATATGTCTGGTATTCCTGTGGTACAACCAAGTGAGTAAATATGTTCAGGGTTGTTTGGTTCTATTCCACGAGTTTGAATACTAACATGATTATCATTAGGATCATTCACCGTAATCATGTTGTAATAGGTATCAAATTCTATGGCTATGGAATTAGGAATTGTTTCATATCCGAGCCCCGAGCCATAGATAGGTCCTATTCCTAAAGCTGAATCGCTATGATTTTGTATTACACATGCAAACCCATCTGCTCCATAACCTGCCAATCCTGTAATTTGGAATTGAAATACTGTTTCAAATCCATTCTGAATTGATTCTTTGTTTATATGCCATGCCGCTCCAGTCATATTTTGAGCAGGTGGTGTAAGTCGTAAGCGATTATTTTGTACCGTACAATTACCTACTAGATTAAGTTCAGCTATTGAACTGAAATCAGGATAATTTATATCTGCACACAAATTATTCATAATATAAAAATTGAAAAACACGCTAATTAGTATTGTTAATTTCTTCATCTGTCCACCCTCACAATAAAATCTCCCCACCTTGCATCCTAAGATCAATATGACCTTAGAAAAAGTGGGGAATTTGTTCGATACAATCCGTATGGTCATTGGGTTAGCCCCCGCTAGTTTACGGACACGCTGTATTACAATGCTTAATCACATGCTGGAACACAATTAGAAGAATAATCAAAGACACAATTATCATTACAAATATATCGTGAATCCGGAGCCCATGACTCGCAGCCCACTAAGCATAGTTCAAGTTCATTTTCGCACTCTTCTATACATCGTAAATATGCACACACCGGACAATCGCTTCTTAAAAACTGTGTCTTCATTATAACTAAATCCCCAAGATTTACCTGATTATCCCCGTTACAATCAGCCTGACATGGGCATGGTTGTAAAAATTCACCTTTCATTATAACAAGGTCAGAAAGATCAACTTTGGTTGAGCAGTTAACATCTGCGTAACATTCGCAGGCGTCACCGATGCTGTTTTCATTGCAATCGCCTTGCTCCATTTGGCAGTATTCATCTTCATTGCAGTCTTCATAAACTGAACAAGTGGCTCCCATACCTACGATGACACCACCTGCTAGTTTGGCACAGGTACCAAGGGTTTGACCGTTTGGATGATTGGGACAGTTGTCAATGTCACCACAGATGCTATCTGCATCTTTATCGTTGTCGAAGTCGTTGGGGCAAGGGTCACAGGCATCTCCTATTCCATCTTCATCTGTATCCTGTTGGCTTGGATTAGAAACACTAATACAGTTATCACAAGCGTTGCCTACATTGTCTGTATCAGTATCTTCTTGGCTTGTGTTTGATAATAGGGGGCAATTATCTACAAAGTTTGGAATACCGTCATTATCAGTGTCGGTGGGGTCAAACAATATTTGAATCTCAGTGTCTGAAAGAACACGGTTATAAATGCGAATATCATCTATCAGCCCCGCGAAAGGATTTGCATTCCATCCATCTGAGCCAATTTTTATATTTGCATTACCAACAAATGCATTGCCTTGCCAGGGAGTTGAACCATCTAAATTGCCATCGAAATAGACCCTGATAAAATTACCATCATATGAAGCTACAACGTTATGCCATGTATTTAGAGTAAGCTGCGTTGAACCCGTACAATAGAATACTGTGACTCCATGTACATCTGTACCATCAATACTTATCCATAAGGTTACTTTGCCGTTTGACAAATTTAAAACATAGCTCCTGTGTGGGTCCATGCCAAATAGGCCCCACTTTGTAAAAATATTTTTATCTCCAGAATTGGCTGTTGGATAAATCCATGCCGCAAGTGAAAAGTTGGTTGATAAATCCAGGGAATCAGAATCGTTAACTTGGATATAGTTATTTACCCCATCAAAACTATACGCACTTGTAGGATTATCAAATCTATCATCTGATAATATAGCTCCATAAACGGTTCCGTCATGACCGTTTCCTGTTGCATCTTGTGCGTTACTGTCAAAAGGATAATATGCAACCAAACCATCGTTGAGATCAGCATATGCCTTACTGCTAAATACGAATGCTAAAATAAAAATTAAACACATTAAAACCCTACTGAAATATTTTATTGCAGCCATTTATTTCACCCTCCTTTTGCCTACTGACAACTTGGACAATTATTTCTCATAAACTCTGATTTTCATTATCACCAAATCTGATAGGTCAACCTTGGTATCGCAGTTTGCATTTGTATAACACTCGCAGGAATCTCCCGCACCGTTACCGTTAAAATCTGCCTGGCTCAAATCGCATACTTCACCAATTCGCACATTCGCTATTATCATGACAGGTAGTTTCCATGCCCATAACAACACCAGAAGTTGTTCGACAGCATGTCCCTAAATCGGGGCCATTGGGTGTGGTTATGCAGTTGTCCTGTGTGTCTGGTATGCCATCGGAGTCGGTGTCTTCGGAACGGGCCAGAAGATGAATAACAAATGATAAAGGGATTAGAGTGGAATCTTGCGGAACAATTATCTTGTTTCAGAATTGCCCCAATTGTGACTATCGTATGGATATTAGTGATTAGCATCTTTCGACTTAAATGGAAGTTTCAGAAACAGTGCAATTGCTAGTGTTGATGTAATTACAACCTGGGATATTTCCATTTTCATCTAATTTCATACCAAAAGGAATCACTGCCTGCCTGCACCAAGAATATGTATTATACCTACTAGCGATACTAGCCACCATCAGGAGTTTGTCTCGATGGTAATTAACTGCTATCATGATTGCTGCCTCCAATAGGTTTCTCCCATAAAACGTTTCCGTTGCTATCAAGCTTTATAATCCAACATATCATTCCCATTACCATGAATTGTGTATACCCGCAGCTATATAACCACCTTCTAGTTTGTTGCCTGGAGAGTAACTCATCATCACGTTATCCGACCATAAGTCTTCTGCCATATGATATTACCATCATGCTATCTAGCTTTAATATCTAAAGCATCCTCCACCAGCACCAAATGAGCAGTGTAATCCATTCTACTATATACCCACCATCTGTTGTCTGCTCAACAATATTAGCATATCATCACTACCGCCACCGTATGTTCTTTGCCAAGCAGTGTAAATATTCCCATTAAGGTTATTTAGCTTTAATACCCAAAGATCAGCATCACCAGCTCCAAATGAAGTTGTACCTCCAAGGCATATATAACCACCATCTGATGTTTCTTGTATTGATTCGAGTTGCTCATGATTTCCTCCATATACACTGCCCCCATGCATAATCGCCATTGACTTCAACTTTGATTAACCATAAATCATTATTGGTAACACTGAACGATGAAGATGATCCTCCAGAATAATGATAGTTGCCGTTAGACTTTTGCTGAATACAACGGGGATAATCATCATAATTAGAATTAAAATTATAGTATTTTTGCCAAATTATATCGCTATTGTCATCAAGTTTTAGAATAAACAGGTTTCCCCCTATCCCAATAGGAAAGACGAACGATCATTTT
Organism: uncultured delta proteobacterium; assembly: GCA_963751515.1. Classification (GTDB taxonomy): domain Bacteria; phylum Desulfobacterota; class WTBG01; order WTBG01; family WTBG01; genus CAZWCD01. Next base: position 54,419 of record CAVVUR010000007.1, on the reverse strand, counting down.
GACCAATAAATATATAACCACCATCTATTGTTTTCTGCATAGATCATGGTTGAATATGACTCCCAACATTATAATTTTCTGCCAAATTACGTCCCCATTGCTATCAAATTTTACCATCCAGTAATCATTACCACTACCAAAGGAGCTAGTATAACCAAATATAGCATAGCCGCCATCTGCCGCCTGTTGGATAGAAATACCATAATCATTACCACCTCCCCCATACGTCCTTGCCCAATAATCCGCACTATAGCCGACAGTGGCAGCAGCACAAATAATCCCCATCACCGCAACAATCACAAATACCTTTTTCATATTCTTTATCCCCCTATTATCCATGTTCTCCAAAACATAAAAAAAGGCCACCGCTTGTCACTAACACCGGTGGCCTACCCCTTCAGGAATCAAATGCGACATATCCAACGGAGCCATTAACCCTAGTTTGCACCGTTCCCCCTTCCTTGAAACTAAAAACGATAAATAATGCATATTAAATCATATATATCTTTAAAAAGCAATACATTTTCAATGTGGCAATTGATGTTTTGATGGTGTCAAAAGAGATGGTCTTCGATGTCCTTTGAGATAAAAGTCATGCGTGATGTCAAGCACAAGCAAATAATGATCTGGTAGGGTGTCTAGGATTTTTCACTAATTGCTATCAGTATGTTTTAACTGATTTACAATAAAAAAAGCCCCACCAGTTTGTGCAGATTGTGGCTGAGTGGGGCTAATCCAGTTACACAATGCAACCTATTTAGCTAGTGATACAACCCTTCATCCCCCACAAGGTGTCGACCCATGTTGCATCGAGCAGTACGTGCGGAAATAGGGGTACATCCTTCAAGCTGTTTTTATTTAGTTGTCAGTAAATGTAATTCTATAGGTGTTGCTATTTCCGCATATTGATTACATTAGGATTGCCACCAGCGTAAGCCGCTATGCGGTTACGTCAATCTTCCACAGCAATGGAAGGTAAAGCTGGGCAAACCGTAGGCATGCCCTCTAGTGTTATTATATACCAGCCACTGCCATTCCAGTAAGTATATTTGAGTGCACTATAGAGGTCCTCAATGTAGGCGATATGTGGATTACCACTGCCATCGAGTGCAAGGGAGGTATCTGCACCTAGTATATCCCCACCAGCACTGTCAACTGTTTCCATAGACCAGCTGCTCCCATTCCAATAAGCATACTTAACATCACCGTTTGTCTCATCATAATAGCTGATATGTGGATTACCACTGCTGTCGAGTGCAAGTGAGCCATAAAAACGAGAATCGTTATTATTGCTATCTACCGTTTCAATAGACCAGGTGATGCCATTCCAATAAGCATATTTAAGATCATAGTTAGTTGCATCAGAATAGCTGATATGTGAATTACCACTGCTGTCGAGTGCAAGTGAGGTGTAATAGCCACCATCACTATCTACCGTTTCAATAGACCAGGTGATGCCATTCCAATAAGCATATTTAAGATCATAGTTAGTTGCATCAGAATAGCTGATATGTGGATTACCACTGCTGTCGAGTGCAAGTGAGGTGTTTTCACTTACATGACCAGCACTGACAACCGTTTCAATAGACCAGGTGATGCCATTCCAATAAGCATATTTAAGATCATAGTTAGTTGCATCAGAATAGCTGATATGTGGATTACCACTGCTATCGAGTGCAAGTGAGGTATCATAACATATGTAAACATTATTATCTACCGTTTCAATAGACCAGGTGCTGCCATTCCAATAAGCATATTTAAGATCATAGTTAGTTGCATCAGAATAGCTGATATGTGAATTACCACTGCTGTCGAGTGCAAGTGAGGTGTAATAGCCACCATCACTATCTACCGTTTCAATAGACCAGGTGCTGCCATTCCAATAAGCATATCTGAAATCATAACTACACACATCAGAATAGCTGATGTGAACCTTCGTGTTTGGCGGCCCTGGTATGGTCGTTGTTGTGCTGGTAATGGATGTTGTTGTGCTGGTAATGGTCGTTGTTGTGCTGGTAATGGTCGTTGTTGTGCTGGTGTTAGTTATATCGATATTCGCAATGCTGCTGTTATCATTTACATCTGTAGCTTTAAATGAAATCCAGCAGTAGAAAAGCTCATCACTAGGGGCAGTAAATGTTGCAAAATAGTATGGAGGAGAGGACCCAGTATCCACAATGCTCTCACTTGTTGTGGTACCGAAGCACATAGCCGACCAGCTGTAGGTAAAACTATCTCCTTCAGGATCGATAACTTTAGCTGTCAGGAAGGAAGTTCCACCAGGATGCACTGTACGAGGATCAGCTATAAGAGATAATATTGACGGTGCCCGATTGATGTGAATGGGCAAAATGCCGTCTTCCCCATCAAGAAAATTACAACCACTAACATTTACGATAGGACTACAACTGGCCAGAACCGAAGGGGTATTAAACTCTTTAGCCAGATTAATATTTGTTGAAAGGCTAAATGTTCCATCACCGTCATCAACCAGATAGTAATTAACACCGTTAATTATGGTGTAGACCCTTATTCTTTCGTTTTTCAAGACATCAAAGGATAAAATGCTTGGAGGACACGGTGGAATTGGATCATTGTTGTCGCAATTACATTGCCTGCTAGGGGATGCAGCTGTATAAGTTACGCCTTCAGCAATCCACATCATATTAGTGATCAGCTTACCGGTGGCCTCGTCCTTGAACATGAATTTGAAGCATGCATTTTCACCTACAGGAGGAGATCCGCCTGGAGGAAGGATGGGAACCGGAACATCATAGTTCCACGGGGTGAAGTGATTTACTCCACCGCATATCCATAAACCTGCCGCACCCCGGTCTTCCACCGTCCCTTCACCCTCCTCTATCCATAGTCCGGAATCAGGATCGTAGTACCAGAGGGGAATAATATAACCGATTGGTACCGAAATGCCGTCAGGTACCTTCATACAAATGCTGGCCTCACCCTCTAGCTCAGTTACAGGATTACAATTCTGGTCTACCAGGTTGAAATCCATTACACCAAAGCTTTCCAAAAGGACTGGTGAACCGCCACCAGACGGAGTGCCCAGAAAGTCGCTACCCGGGAAGGAATTAATATCAGAGGTCGTAGGATCAATATAGGTAACACTACCCGTGATCTGCGTTACTCCTTCTGGAAAGGAGTTGGCAGGTATCGTAATCTCTCCCACAATCCCACCTTTTTTGTTAATATCAACCCCTTGGGTAACATCCTCCGTAGGGGCAATTTGGTCGGAAACTGGTAATAGTTTGATTTCCACGTTCGGGTAGTTCATTCGGCCTATTTCAAAAACAAGGTTAAGGTAGCCTATTGCAAAGCCCTCGGCAGTCACTTTGATTGGGAAAACCGCTCCATAGGGTCGATCCATCAGAGCACGAGGACCAACTTGTATACTGAAATCGCCAGTGGTGTCAGTGCTGGTCTGAACAACGTAATTCCCATTTACCATGGATGGGAAGAATGAAACACCGGCACCGGCAACAGGGAGACCATTACCACTTACATGACCACTGATAGTAAAGATTGATACATCACAGCCAGATTTCAAAAACTCACCTTTCATGATCACCAAATCTCCGAGGTCAACTTTACCATTATTATTACAATCGGCCTGACAGGGATTCTGATGGCTGCAATCGGTTCTCAAAAACTCACCTTTCATTATTACCAAATCTGCGAGGTCCACTTTACCACTGTTAGAACAATCAGCCTGACACGTTTCAGCCCATGAATTAGATGATACGAAAAATAGAACTGCCACACTCACAATTTGTAATAAATTCTTTATACTACTCATTGTCATCCTCACTATTAAATTAAAAACCCCACTTTATAAGATTATCCTTATTTGTGAGACTTAACGAAATAAGTGTTTTTATCTTCTTGGTTTGCACTAAGTCCCCTCATGTACAATGGCAAAAACTATAATAATGTATCTTAAACCATATATGTTGAAAAATTACAATATGTATTTCCATCATGGCAATCATTCATTTATACCCCTAAAACAAGGCATCCTTCGACATGGCACGAGATGATTGAAGCGTGTTACAAATGGCATTGGCACAATGATGATCTGGTAGGGTGTCTCGGATTTGGCACTTTGCTGCATTATAAAATACCGTACGGTTAAATTTAACCGTACGCAAAATTAGCAGATATGGCATATTTGACTTCACAGTTGTTTTACCAATAGCTAGAATAAAACCATTGGATTGCCTAAATTTTTTAAAATTTTTCTCCGTACACTACGGCTTAAAATAACGATATTTGACTTGACTTCGTGTGAACGTCAATTAAACGCATTTATTGGCGGTATTTTTAGCTATATTCACCATTGCATCAATGCACATGCTTGCTATAGCTTGAAGCTAGTAGATGTTGTTAGTATTTAGGATAATATCAAAATTGCTCCACTTGACAACTCATGAAATCCCACCCGGACCCCCAAATACTACAGCCCAAAGCAAACAGCCCACGTCCCCTACATCCCCCCATCCTAAACCTGCAACCATCATCAAATGATAATTTGCACATGTAGAAGATGGTCTATTAGGATATGGCCATTCACGTAATTATCCATCCCTAGCTTACTCCAACACCCTTTTTAATTCTGCTTCACTGAGTCCGTTCACTATACATTCATTTTCCCCAAGCAATATACGGTGTCCCAATTCAATGGGGCTCCAGTTCCATAGCAACCGTTCCTGCTCTTTCATATCCATTCTCTTAATCTTCTCCATATCAGCAATCCTTTCCCTGAACTTAACCATATCATCAATACTGAACCCAATCTTACGTAATTGCCTCATCGTCTCTTCTAATGCCCATTGCCTGACAGCATCTACGCTTATGCACAACTTACATGTGGGGCATGATAATGTTGATTTCTTGACACCCATAACCCTGCTGCATCTCCTGCAATACACTCTTCCTGCCAACCCTTTATTCCCTGCCTTTAACCTTCCCTTATTTTTATCTAGCCAACTTAATCTTGCTTGTACTCTTTCCCATGTATAGGGGTCTACCAGTATCGGTGCTGTATAGAAACCATCTTCATGTAAGCTCGGTTTCATTCCTGTTACATACACCCTATTGGTAAGAACATAATTCACCGAGCTCTTTGACCATTCCTTGTCACGTTGCGTACGTACGCCCTGCTCACGTAACTCCTGCCTTACATCTTCCTGTGAATACCCATGATACGCAACCCAGTTAAACATGCTGGTTACATGGCAGGCTGCATCCGTTTCTATAAACTCTCTTTTTACCTCATTCCATTGAATACCAAAGGGTGGCCTTTCCCAAAGCAACTTATCTAACTTTTCCCTTTCTCTATCCAATTGAACCCGTACCCATTCCAATTCATCTGACAGCACATTTACCTGTTGTGTATTGCCTTCTGATTGTGCCTGTGCCAGTTCATTACGGAGCTCTATATCTCTGGCTTTTAACCTAGCTATTGCTTCCAGCCACTTCTTTTTGCCTGCCTTCGTCTTGTTGACGGTATCATCGTAGTGCTCTTCAATACGCTCTTCCTTTACCATAGTAACAAACCTGTCAAAATTCTTAAGGTCAACTTCATGGTTGGCATCCTTCATCCTGCCTTGTTCCTTTGATGTATACAATTTATGCCCAGTTTCCCTGACATGGTCTTTCGCAAATCGGATTACCTGTTCCGTACCACCAATCCGGTCAACCGACTCTAGGCATAGCGGGTGTCGGGTGGTGTGTAGGCAGCGAATCAATTCCTTTCCCTCTGGCCTTTGTTCAATAGGTGAAAATCTCTGAGCCACTCCTCCAAACATTAGCGGATCATTATAACCGTTCCGTAATGCAAGGGATGTAACCCGATTCTCCTGCCCTTCAAGGTCTTGGTGCGGCTGTGATACCCGTGAATAACCAATCGAATCCATATTTTTTACCTCCTTTTTAGTGAAAACCGCTTCACAATGTGCCCGAAACGGCCCTGTGAGTGCGTATGAGCCGTGAGTGTGATGTGGTATGCTGTCTCTGTCGTGGTTGACTTACGTTGCGTTTAAATGTAAATTTTGTCATATAAGCACGCTGATTGATTTTCATCTTGGGGCTCCTTAAAATAAAAAAACACTAGCCACCAATTGCCAACGGTAGACTAGCGTTTTTCTTAGAATGTAAGTTTAAGTTTAGAACAATATTTTGTTTAAATGGAATGATATAGTTAAAATCATTATGAGCATTGTCATCCTCTCGGACATACACAGTAACCTTGAATCGTTCCAGGCAGTGCTGAAGGATTTCTCCCGGGAGCGGGTTGATCAGGTTCTGTGCCTCGGTGACGTTGTTGGATACGCTGCCGATCCCGACCACTGTATCGAGACGCTTCGCGGTCTCACCTCCCATGTGGTGGCCGGCAATCACGATTGGGCGGTGGCAGGATTGGCCGACACCAGTTGCTTTAACCCTGAGGCCCGGGCTGCCGTGGAATGGACTACAGGTATTATTACCGCCGATCATTCGGCTTATCTCAAGGGACTGCCTCTGACCTTGTGCCTGCCCGGCATGTTGCTGGTACACGCCACCCCCTGCCAGCCGGAGTCCTGGGACTATATTTTTTCCCTGGACGATGCCGCAATGAGCTTCCACCATTTCGATCAGCAGGTATGCCTCACCGGCCATTCGCATTATCCCATAGCCTTTGCTCAGGATAAAGAGGGCACCATCTCGGTTATTTGGGACTCGACCTTCACCCTGCTTGAGTCACACCGATATCTTATCAATGTCGGCAGCGTCGGCCAGCCCCGTGATGGAGATGCGCGTGCCGCTTATGGAATTTATAAGCCGGAGGATGCCTCCTTTCGTCTCAAAAGAGTACCCTACGACATCAAGCGTGCCCAGGAAAAAATCATCGCTGCCGGGCTTCCATCGTTTCTCGCCTCACGGCTCGCGGCAGGACGATAGCAGGAAGACAGCAGGCTTATGAAATAAGAGGCAGGCGCCATTTAAGGTACCTGCCTTCAGATTGAACCTGTCGGCTGCAACGAACAGCCTATTATTTTTAACATTATGGTAGCCATCTTAAAGAATTAAAGCCCCGGAACATTATGCGCCATTGAAAACGTGTCTTAAAGTCTGCTATCTCCCACAACATACCAAGAAATATGAGTTTTTTTCAGATGAGGTATATAGTTAGAATGTTACACATTTTTCAGCTGATGCTACGACGCGCGAGATGGGGAAGAATAATGGAGCGTGAGAAAATTACTTGGAATATTTATTAATTTTCGGGCAATTCTTTCATCTACAAATTCCACTTGACTTATATCATCTAAAAATGATAAAAAGATAAAGTAAATATGTTACTATACCTTCAATCTGTGGAGGCGATCTCAGTGAAGGTAACGAGTATCATAACAGGTTATTAGCTATAAATGTAGACTGTTGAATGTACCCAGCGATTGAGTGCATCAGCAGTTTTTATTTTTTATATTTACCGAGATACTTCAAAAGGGGGAAGAACAATGATGATCGAAAAGATTTTTGTTAAAACACTGGGTGTGGTAGTCGGGCTATTGCTGCTCTCAGCATCTTCTGCATTTGCCCAGCAATTCTGCGAAGCTGATTGCAACGGCGATTGTTTGGTTAACCTCACCGACGTGTTAATAGCGAAGTCTCAACATTTGTCACCACCGCATCCTGCACTGGTGGAGCAGACAGGGCAGACCACCTTTTGGGGGAGTGGTGATAATGGTCAATTGGAAACGGGAGTGGCATGGCCAAATCCCAGGTTCACTGACAATCGTAACGGAACCATAACAGACAACCTGACCGGACTCATTTGGTTAAAGGATGCCAACTGCGCTGGCGAGGTCGCGTGGGCCGATGCACTACATGTTTCCAATGAGTTGGGACAGGGGACATGCGGACTCACTGACGGTTCTTCCCCGGGCGACTGGAGGCTTCCCACCAGATTTGAGTTAGCAAGTCTGCTTACTATGGCATATTATGACCCCGCCATACCCAACACGGCAGGAACTGGAAAGTGGACCGCCGGCGACCCGTTCGTGAACGTCCAGATCGGCTACTACTGGACGTCTACTACTACCGCCCTCAATAGCGAAAACGCCTGGTTCGTGTATACGCAGGATGGACACACATACGTCACCCCTAAGCAATCCGTCCTCTCCGTGTGGCCTGTGCGAGGAGGACAGAGCACTGTTAACCTCACAGACCTGGAAACAATAAAGTCCGAATTTTTATCCAAAAACTGCGACTATTGTTCACCACCGTATCCTGCCTCCGTGGAGCAGACGGGGCAGACCACCTCATGGGGAAGTGGTGATAATGGTCAATTGGAAACAGGAGTGGCATGGCCAAATCCCCGCTTCACTGATAATCGTAACGGAACCATAACAGATAACCTGACAGGACTCATTTGGTTAAAGAATGCCAACTGTGCCGGCGAGCTCAAATGGGCCGACGCATTACATGTTGCCAATGTGTTGGAACATGGGACATGCGGACTCACTGACGGTTCTTCCCCGGGCGACTGGAGGCTTCCCACCAGATTTGAAGTGGAAAGTCTGCTCTCTATGGCATATTATGACCCCGCCATACCCAACACGGCAGGCACTGGAAAGTGGACCGCCGGCGACCCGTTCGTGAACGTCCAGATCGGCTACTACTGGACGTCTACTACTAACGCCTTCAATAGCGAAAACGCCTGGTTAGTGAATACGGCGGAGGGACGCATATACTACGCCTCTAAGCAATACTTCCTCTTCGTGTGGCCCGTGCGGGGGAAACAAAGCGAACGTCGTGCCGACTGCAACAGTGACTTAAAGGTTGATCTTGCAGACCTTGTCATTATGAAAGGTGAGTTTTTTAGGACGGATTGTGTTGAGAATTCCTGTTTAGCCGATTGCAACGGTGACAACAAAGTCGACCTTGCAGATTTAGTACTCATGAAAGAACAGTTTTTCACCGTAAGCGGGCAATCTCAAGCGTCATCCTATGAGATAGACGTGGGGCAGGATGGGACATTTGATACAGGCAGGACCATTAATCTTGATAACAATGATTCTGTGACCATGGACATCTATGTGAGTGGCTACACGTGCCCGCCCAATGATAAGCTGTTTGGTAGTCAATTATACATACTCGTAGATGAATCGCAGGTTACGGTAAGCGGTTTCCCCTATGATACCAGCCACGGTGGTCCCTTTGATCCTGGATTGAGTGTCTTTGCATGGGAGGAAAAAAATGTTTATATTTTAATCTCATCTAATTTTAATTACGTAACTGTTATCGGTGGGAAACAGAAACTAGGCACCGTGAAGCTTACCTGCAAAGCACCGGGCACCTTTGATCTGGTTGTGGCCAACGACCTCACCTCCTATGGGTACCCTGCCTCCGATGATGGCATTTCTGTTGATTGCAATCTAGATATGATATATCCAAAGACTGCTGTTCTCACAGTAAATCAAGGAAATATTCCAACTGTTTTCCCTGAAGATCCCACAGTATGTGTGGTTACAACATGTCCCGAGGAAGTAACGGTATGTCCTGAAACCCCGACTGAATGTCCTGTAGACCCCACGTTCTGCCCGGCAGATCCCACGTTCTGCCCTGCAGACCCCACATTCTGCCCTGAAATCCCGACTGAATGTCCTTCGGATCCCACAGTATGTGTGGTTACTGAATGTCCTGCAGATCCTACGTTCTGCCCGGCAGATCCCACGTTCTGCCCTGCAGACCCCACATTCTGCCCTGAAATCCCGACTGAATGTCCTTCGGATCCCACTTCTTGCCCTGGAATCCCGACTGAATGTCCTGTAGATCCTACAGTATGTGTGGCTACTGCATGTCCTGTAGATCCTACTTTTTGTCCGGTAATTCCCACTCAGTGCCCTGTTCCCACTACCACTACCAGTCGACCATGGTATCCAGATTGTATAGATTTTGACCCAGACACACTCAATATAAACAGCCGTGGCAAATGGATAACTGTATACATTGAACCTCCCGGGTATGACCCGGCAGAGATTGATCCTGCAACTATATTACTAAACGGCACCGTTTCGCCCATTCTCGATCCAAAGTATGATTTCGTCACCGATAAAGATTTATACTTGGCGGATGTGACGTGTGAGCCTGGTGTAATTGAACGAATGGTAAAATTCGATAGTGGTGCAGTAGCGGAAATTCTCTCGGTCGGCGAGGAAGTGGAGATTGTTGTTACTTATGGGCTTTATGATGGAACACTTTTTATGGGCACTTATGTAATTCGTGTAATTGACCGTTAGTGTTCCGCTTACACATTACCGCTAACTATAACTTCCCAGCGTGACAATTAGAAGAAAAGGGGTCAGGTCTCAACATTCGACAAATGCGAGGTACCGCATTAAAACATAATGTCGCATGTTGAGACCTGACCCCGAATTGCTACAGGCTGCTGACTGCTGACCCCTGTTCTCTGCTGCTAATATTTCACGTGCTTGAGAAACAGCCCCTGGGGCGGAGCCGTAACGCCCGCGCGACTTCTGTCCCCGGCATCGAGAATCGCCTTGAACTCTTCGGAAGTCATGCGGCCCCTTCCCACTTCAACCAGGGTGCCGATGATATTGCGAACCATATGCCTGAGAAAGGCGTTGGCCTCAACCGTAAAGATGATCCATCTCCCCGCCCTCCCCCTGATGGTACATCGCATCACCTCCCGCTCACTGGTCCGGCAAACGCTGCCGGTTCCCTGAAAGGAGGCAAAGTCATGCCATCCCATAAGACAGCCGGAGGCTTGACTCATCACATCGCTATTTAGGTAATCATGCACCTGCCAGGAAAACCGCCCGTAAAACGGCGAGCGCATCCGGTTGTTCCAGATGAAGTACTGATAGACCCTGCTCCGCGCGCTGTAGCGGGCGTGAAAATCAGGCGGGGCCTCGGTCATCTCTTTTACCACCACATCCGGCGGAAGCAGGCTGTTTAAGCCCCGGTGCAGCGATGCCAGATCAAGGGTTGTTTCGGTAATAAAATGTGCGACCTGGTTAAGCGCATGCACCCCCGCATCGGTCCTCCCCGAACCGATCACCCGGATCTGCCGGTTCAGAATTTGTCCCAGCCCCTCCTCGATCACCCCCTGAATGGTGGCCCCTGTCTTCTGGAGTTGCCATCCATTATAGTTTCCGCCATCATAGGCAATGACCATTTTTATGTTTTTCATCAGTGCTCAATACCCTGTGCACTCTTTCTCGCTGAGGCACCGGATGCGCTTAGGGTTCTTCAGCCATAATCCACATTGATCCCTATACCACAGAACAGAAGGTGAGTAAACCATGTCCATTCTCGAGGAGGAGAACCTGTGTATTGACAGCATCACCTTCGCATCATATAGTGCCGAGGTAAAAAGACAGGTCGGCATAAGCATAATCATGGAGCGTGTTTCCGGTAAAGGAGGTCTTAAGATGTCACTCTACGCATTTGAAGGAAAATCCCCGAAGGTTGCTGATGATGCCTATGTCCATCCCTGCGCCACCGTCATCGGGGCGGTTACCATCGGCAGCGCCTGCTTCATAGGTCCGGGCGCCGTGCTTCGGGGCGATTCCGGCGTGATTGAAATAGGCAGGGGTACCAGCATCCAGGACAATTGCGTGGTTCATGCTGACAGGAAGGTTGTCATTGGCGAGGATATTATCGTAGGCCACGGTGCCATTATCCATGACGTGGTTTTAAAATCCCGGGTGATGGTTGGAATGGGCGCGCTGCTTATGAACGGGGTGATTGCCGAGGAAGAAGCGGTCATCGGAGCCGCAACACTTGTCAGGGAAGGGGTTACCATTCCCGCGGGGAAAATCATGGTCGGCAATCCGGGGAGGATAGTAAAAGAAATAGACGAGGAAGGGAAAAAGAAATTTTCAGCCGGACTGCAGCACTACCAGCAGCTTGCCGGACGCTACCGCAGCGGTCTGGAACTGATTACGGTATAAGCCTGCCAATGGCAATTACATCTCCACGGAGTGACCAAAGAGGTTCTTTAAGCTTGACGCACCATCAGTACAATGTTAATGAAATACCACACGTTATGTAACAAACATCTTCGTTCAGTTTTGACATTCCCGGGAGGTGGACACAATGAAAAAACTCAAGCTGGGTATCCCCAAGGGGAGCCTTGAGAATGCCACCATAGAACTCTTCAGGAAATCGGGATGGAAGATATCCATAAGTTCGAGAAATTACTTTCCTGACGTTAACGATGAAACGATCTCCTGCACGCTTATCAGGGCCCAGGAGATGTCCCGCTACGTTGAAGATGGAACTCTGGATCTGGGCCTGACCGGCAAGGACTGGATAATGGAAAACAGGTCGGATGTTTCCGTGATCACTGATCTTGTTTACTCAAAAGCAAGCCTGAAGCCGGCGCGCTGGGTCCTGGCAGTGCGCGACAGCTCCCCCATCAAGCGCCTGGAAGATTTGAAAGGCAAAAAAATTGCGACCGAGCTGGTAAATTTTACCAAAGACTATTTCGCCAAGCGGCGTATCAATGTTGAAGTTGAGTTTTCCTGGGGCGCGACCGAGGCTAAAGTGGTTGAGGGACTGGCGGACGCGATTGTGGAGGTAACCGAAACGGGCAGCACCATCAAGGCCCACGGGCTGAGAATCATAAAGGACCTGATGGAAACCAACACCCAGCTGATTGCCAACAAGAAATCAATGAAAGATCCCTGGAAGCAAGAAAAGATTGAACAGATCTCCCTCCTGCTGCAGGGGGCGCTGCGGGCGGACGGAATGGTGGGACTCAAAATGAACGTTCCCAAAAACAAGCTGAAGCAGGTAATCGCATTGCTTCCCAGCCTCAACGCCCCCACCGTCGCCAGCCTTTATGAGCAGGAATGGATGTCGGTTGAAACCATCATATCGGAATTTACCGTGAGAGAGCTGATACCGAAGCTGCGCAAGTGCGGCGCCGAGGGCATCATCGAATACAGCCTGAACAAGGTGATTTAATGAGGATATCGCCCTGCACCTGACTGATGACCGCCCTGCAGATTATCAGCAAAGCCCCGGTTTTTTAATTCTTGACATATGGACTTTCAGCTTATATATAAATCAACGTTAACCCATGATTTACCCGATCATGCAGGATTCGTATTGTGCCGGGAGAAGTAGAAAGCATACACAGCTGATGGACAAGGGCATTACCACTGCAGGGCGCCATCTTCCCTACACATCTCATCTTTAAAACCAATAATTACGTGCTTTTACTTTCCGTATCGAACACCGGCCCAGCACGCTGCGGGTTGCGCTCTGGACATACGGACATATTCCCGACGCTCTGAGATTATGGGAGTAAACAGCCATCCCCGCTCCACGGGGAACTGACAGCACACGCGGATGGTGCAGGGCACCGGAGCTTCACGACGCAGCCGCGCGCTGTCCGATGGGAAAAATTCTAACACGCATGGAGGTATCATGAAGGAAGAACTGCAACAACTGCTTGACAAGGCACGAACGGCCCAGGCCGTCGTGGAACACTGGTCCCAGGAAAAAGTTGATGAGATGGTGTTGGCTGCCGCCTGGGAGGCGATCAAGCCTGAAAACGCCGCCAAATGTGCGGATATGGCAGTTAAGGAAACCAAGATGGGGGTCTATGAAAACAAGCTGGCCAAGCATCGCAACAAGGTGCTGGGGGCGTTGCGGGACATGGCCGGCGTCAAGACCACCGGAATCGTTGACGAGGACAAAGCCAAAGGCATTTTCAAGGTCATCAAGCCGGTCGGCGTCATCTTTGCGCCAACCCCCTGTACCAACCCCACCGCCACGCCGATGGTTAAGGGTGTCTTCGCCCTGAAGACGCGCAACGCCATTATCTTTGCTCCGCACATGATCGCCCGTCGATGCAGCACGCTGGCGGTTGATTTCATGCGCAAGGGACTGGAAAAAGTCGGCGCGCCGGTGGATCTACTGCAGGTCATGGAACGGCCCTACATTGAGGACATTCAGGCACTGATGGCTGCGGCCGACCTGGTAATCTCAACCGGCGGCACCCAGTCGGTGAAGGCAGCCTATTCAAGCGGCAAGCCTGCCTATGGCGTCGGGGCCGGCAACTCGGTAAGTATTGTTGACGAAACCGCGGACGCCAACGACGCCGCGGAAAAAATATTCCTGAGCAAAACCTTTGACAATGCCACCTCCTGTTCTTCGGAAAATTCGGCAGTCATCCATTCCTCACAATGGGACAAAATGCTGGCCGGCTTCAAGGCGCGGGGCGGATACCTGTGCTCGCCGGAGGAAAAAGCAAAGCTGAAAGCGGCGGTCTGGCCTGACGGCGAACACATCAACGATAAGGTCGTGGCGCGGTCGGCAAAAAAAATCGCCGAGATTGCCGGAATCACGGTTCCTGAGAACACCACTTTTCTCATGGTTTTGGGAGAGGATCCGGTCAGCACGGAAAAGTTTGCCGACGAGAAGCTGTCTCCGGTCATAACCCTGTGGAAATTCTCCTCCTTCAACGAGGCGCTTGATTACCTGAAGAAAATCCTGGCAGTCCGCGGCGAAGGCCACTGCTGCAGCATCCACAGCACCAATGAGGACCGGATCAGGGAGCTTGCGGAAATGGCCCACGTCAGTCGTATGATGGTCCGGCAGCCTCAGTGCCTTGCCAACAGCGGCTCGTTTACCAACGGCATGCCCTTTACCATGTCCTTAAGCTGCGGTACCTGGGGCAACAACATTGTCTCGGAAAATATCACCTGGAAGCACATGGTCAATTACACCTGGGTATCCTCGCCGATTCCCGAAAACAAGCCCGATGAAAACGCCCTGTTTAAATCCCACTGGGATAAATACGGGAAGTGAGATAGATATAGTACAGCAAGCGTGCAAATCGCACGGACAAGGAGACAAACATGGAACGACAGGAAATAGCGGACAAAATGATGGGCTTCCTCAAAAGGGCCCTGGCGAATAAGGATGCACAGATTAACCCGGATGCCTCAATGCGTGATCAGGGACTGAGCTCATCGGGGAGGCTTGAATTTCTCACCATGTGCGAAGACGAGTGGTCCCTGTTCTTTGAAGAGGATGACCTGGAGAAGGTCGCGACCTTTAATCAGGCAGTTGACCTGGTGGTAAAGATGATGTCCGAAAAGTAGCACCCCACACAATCCTGACGCAGAAAACCGGCCCCGTTTCCGGGGCCGGTTTTTTTTGTGCACGCACCTGCCGACAACCGTTTCAGTGGCACGATTCATAATCCTGCCACAAACTCCCTGATGCTGTCGGGATTTTCAATGCTCTGGACTTTAGTCTCGCGACTTATCTTGCGCACCAGGCCGTTCAGCACCTTGCCCGGTCCGATCTCAATCCCTCTATCCACGCCTTCCCGAATCATTTTTTCCATCTCCTCGATCCAGCGTACCGGATGATCAACCTGCTCGGTAAGCAGCCGCTTGACCTCATTCTGCGAGGGATAAAAATCCGCCTCGACATTTGAAAGAACCGGTATCTTCAGCTCCCGCACGGCGATGGGCTCAAGCGCTGTGCCCAGCTTGTCGGCTGCCGGCTTCATCAGCACGCTGTGGAACGGCGCGCTGACCGGCAGCATGACCACTTTTTTGCCTGCGGCTTCAGCCTTTGCCGCAGCCCGCTTGACCGCCTCCATGTGCCCGGAAATGACAATCTGTCCGGGGCAGTTGTAATTGGCCGGCGCCACGCACTGGCCCTCGGCACTTTCCCGGCAGATCTGCTCCAGCTCATCAGTCTCCATGCCCAGCACTGCCGCCATGCCGCCCACGCCGACCGGAACCGCCTCCTGCATGAACGTTCCCCGCTGGCGCACGATGGCCACTGCGTCGGCAAACCGCAGTGCCCCGGAGGCAACAAGCGCGCTGTACTCACCCAGGCTGTGTCCGGCGGCCATGGCGGGCACAAGACCGGCCTCCGCCTGCAAAACGCGCAGCGCCGCAATGCTCACCGTCAGGATCGCCGGCTGGGTGTTGCGTGTCAACCTCAGGTCCTCCTCGGGACCTTCAAAGCAGAGCTTGGCCAAATCCTCATGCAGGGCCTCGTTCGCCTCCGCAAAAACATCAGCGGCTACTTTGAAGGTATCCTTAAGCTCCTTGCCCATGCCCACATACTGCGAACCCTGTCCGGGAAAAAGAAACGCCCATTGTGCCATTCGCATCTACCTCCCATTAATGTTATTTCTAGCCGGGCACCGCCTGTCGGATACCGGCGCAACAATCTAAAATACCGTCCGCAAATTGTCAACTGAAAAGCTCCGCAACCGGTATCTCAGACCAGCAGGTTGCTGAAAAATGGTTTTCCACCGGCGGTTAAAAGGCTGAAGAGCGAGGGGCTTTTGAGCCACAACAAAATTATTCGGAACCTCTGGAACGGCCCCCTTGAGCCACAAAGCGATGGGTGTTTTTCAACAGCCTGCTAGCACCAGTCCCGAGAAGACCGACCCGGCACAAAAGAAGAAACGGCCCTGCAGGCTCTGACCCCGGGGAAGCTGTGCAGCGACCGGCTCGTTCAGGCACACCGTAAAAGACTGCTGCGGCAGGTCGGGAACAATGACGGCATCCATGAAGCCCATCCGTTGCTGAACACGCGCCGCTATGCATTTGTAGAGGGCCTCTTTGGCGCTGAACATGAGCGCCGCCCATTGCTGCATCTCTGCAGCCGGCTGCCCGGCAATCCAGCTGCGCTCCTCCCGCGTCAGTATCCGGCGCCAGAGTTTTTCTCCGATGCGCGCGATGGCTTCGATGTCAAGCCCGATGCCGGCGGTTTCAGAACGCCTGGCAACAGCCACCCCGCACCAGATCTCGCCGTGGGATAGTGTACCGATAATGCCCTCAGGCCAGGAGATTGAACCATCGGGTAGTTTGCGCAGGGGACCGGCGGCGACCCCCAATTTTTCCAGTGCCTGCCGGGCGCAAAGCCTGCCCGCCATGTACTCCTGCCGCCTCCCGGCGACCGCATGTGCAATGGCGGCACGCTCCTCAGGATCAAGGGTAGCGTCCGCTTCCGCGATCCTGCAGCAGCTGGTGGAAACGCAGTCCGGAAACAAGGTTTGAATGCTCGGTGGAGCGGTTGCCGGTAATGTCATGCTCATGCCGTTGAGCGGTGCTGCTCGATGAACTCAGTAACCAGCCGGTTAAATGCATCTCGCGCATCAATCATGACAACATGGCCGGCGCCTTCGAGAACGTGCAGCCGGCCCTGGGGCAGTTTCCCGGCAAGCTCTTCGGGCAGTTCCCGCGGGGTTATCGCATCCCTGTTTCCCCAGATAACCAGTGCCGGGACGCCGAGAGAGCCGACCCACTCTGAGCTGTCAAACCGTGCCGCCGCCATCAGGTCCGCATGCAAAGCCTCGCTGTCCTGACTGCGAAGCAGTTCATAGCCCTCGTGAAAGGGCCCTGACGGTATTTCTCTTGCGGCAGCGCCATCTCCCCCCGGCCGCACAGCGCTCTCGCCAAGCTCCTGGTAGATACGTGACAGCATAAAGTGCGTTCCGGTTCCAGCCAGCACCATGCCCCGGACCCGATGCGGATTGCTGCGGGCGTATTCCTGGACAACGGCACCGCCAAAGGAATGGCCGAGAAGAAAAAAAGTGTCCAGATTAAGCGCGCAACGGAATTTTTCAAGCCACGCGGCGTATGCCGGTGCCGAGTCAAGGGGCAAGCCTTCGGACCTGCCGTGACCCGGCAGGTCGGGAACGATTATCCGGTAGCGACTGCTCAGCCTGCTCAGCTGATATGACCAGACAATGCCGTCCGCGCCGGAGCCGTGCACGCAAACCGCCGCCGGTCCCCTTTCCGGGGCACGCCGGGAAATGGCATAGTGACAGCAATTGTTCTCGATCATTACCTCAGGCATAAGAGCTTCCCCGCTTCCATCTCCTGGATCTCACACCTTTTCTATTCCCACCCTAACCAGGACAGGCTTTAAGAGCCGCACTGCATCTTTTGGATCGATGCCGACCAGGTAGCCGCGTTTGCCGCCGTTAATATAAATGCAGGGAAGGTCAAGGATGGTTGCTTCCATGTAGACCGGCATTGCTGTCCTCGTACCGAAGGGTGCGGTTCCTCCCACCAGATAGCCGGTGTGCTTATGAGCCGTATCGGGAGTGCAGGGGGTCACGGTTTTTACACTCATGATTCTCGCCAACTGCTTCTCGGACACCTGCCGGTCGCCGTGCATGAGCACGATGAACGGCTTTTTCTTCTCATCCTCCATCACCAGGGTCTTTACCACGGCGTGCTCATCCACCCCCAGTTCCCGTGCCGAAACAGCCGTTCCCCCCTTTTCCTCATAGGTATAGAGGTGGTCGGTAAACTCAACCTTTGCGTCTCGCAGCACCCTTACCGCAGGAGTTACAGGTGTCTTATCTTTTGACATAATCATTCTCAGTCATTGATGCAATTAAGCGGGTTACAGGCAAGGCATTAACTTTCTTCTCACCTCGTCCATCGACACATCAGATATTTTCACCCGCTTTATTCGTGCCGCCTGACCCGCGATCACCTGCACCCGTTGTTTTCCTATCCCCATGAGGTCGGCCAGGAACTCGCAGAGCTTCTTGTTGGCCATGCCCTCAACCGGGGGCGAGGTCACTTTGATCTTCAAGCGCCCTCCCTGCAAACCTGCCACTTCATTCCGGGAAGCCCGCGGCTGCAACACCACTTCCACCATGACTCCTCCCTCATGCTCCTTCAGACACATGGATGTAATTTCTCCCCGGTGAAATGAATACGCAGGGCAGCTGCGCCCTGCGGAAAAAATACAATCTTCCTACTGAACCTTGTAACAATAATTCCAGCAATCCCCACCGCCTGAGAAAAACGTCCTACGACTTGCCCCCCTCCTGTTCATGGTGCAGGGCTTTAAGCTGCGATTCGAGGAGAGACCTGAAGGCCATCTCATACTGCACTTTTTTGTTTTTGAGATCATTGATTTCCTTGGTGAGCCGCGCTATCTCATTGCGGCTCTCACTTATCAGCTTTTCCGCCTGGGCCCGGGTGTCGTTCATGATCCGCCCCGCCGCCACCTTCGCCTCGCTGATGATAACCTCCGCCTCCCGCTGGGCGTTGCGCTTTAGGTCTTCGGACACTTTTTGCGTGCTCATGATGGTCTGCTGGATCACCCTTTCATTCTGACGGAAATCAACCAGCAGCGCTTCGCACTTTTCGAGCTCAGTCTTCAGGCTGGAGCACTCCTGCAGTAGGGATCCCACATCCTCGGAAACCAGCTCCAGAAAGGTTTCCACCTCCTGACGGTCAAAGCCCCTCCATGTCACCTTGAACCGCTGCTGAAGAATGTCCAGGGGCGTCAGCTTCATATCCATCTCCTTATCGAGGGCTGTTCAAAGCAACGCACTTCGCATCCGACGAGATCACCTGAGCCGCATCACTATATCCTGCAACGTGCCCACCAGAAAACGATCAAGAAAGACAATGATGATAAAAACAAGAATGGGAGACAGGTCAATGCCCAGCCCATGGAACGGGAGGAATCTCCTGATGCGGTAGAGGACAGGCTCGGTGACCTGATAGAGGAAGCTCACAATGGGATTGTAGGGATCGGGATTTACCCAGGAAAGCAAGGCCCGGACGATGATGAGCCACATGTAAATGTTAAGCAGGTAGTGGATGACCAGGGCTACGGCATCAAGCAGGTTAACGATGATAAACATTGCACTTCTCCGGTTACCTGTTTTTCCGGTAAATGATCCTGAGGCCTTCCAGGGTCAGATAGGTGTCTACCGCGTCAATGGTCTCCGATTCACTGGCAATAACCGGGGCAAGCCCGCCGGTGGCAATAACCATCGGATCTCCCCCCATCTCTTTCCTGATGCGTTTGACCATGCCGTCAATTAACCCCACGTATCCGAAGATAATGCCCGACCGCATGCTGGAAACAGTGTTTTTGCCGATGGCCGCTTCGGGCTTCACCAGCTCCACCCGGGGCAGCTTTGATGTCTTGCTGAACAGTGCTTCCGAGGAAATCATGATGCCGGGCGCGATGGCGCCTCCCAGGTACTCACCCCGCTCGGATATGCAGTCAAAGGTGGTTGCCGTTCCCAGATCAATAATGATAAGGCTCTTTCGGTACTTTTCGTAGCCGGCTGCGGCATTGACGATCCGGTCAGCGCCGACCTCATGGGGATTATCATAGAGAATGGTAATTCCCGTCTTCACCCCGGCGTCTATAATGAAGGGGTCGAGATGAAAATATTTTTTGGAGATCTCCTCCAGGGTGCCCAGCAGCGGAGGAATGACACAGGCAATGATAACCGCCTTCGTTTCTTCAGGCTTAAGGTTGGCCGAGCTGTACAAATTCTGTAATACAATTCCGTATTCATCAGCCGTCTTCCGCGCATCGGTCAGGAGGCGCCAGTCATAAACAAGCCGGTCATCCTTGAAAACGCCGGCCAGAATGTTTGAGTTCCCCGCGTCAATTGCCAGCAGCATGACTACCACCTGTTGTAAAGAAGATGATGCACTGCCATCCCGGTCACTAGCTGATCTTCATGCTTATATCAGCCGCCGGTGCCGAGTGGGTAAGGGCACCGACAGAAATAAAGTCAACCCCCGTGGCCGCTATCCCTTCAACCGTTTCCAGGCGCGCGTTCCCCGAGGCCTCGATGAGAGCACGCTTGTCGATGAGCGCCACCGCTTCCCGCATCATGGGGATGCTCATGTTGTCAAGCATGATGGTGTTTACGCCGCTTGACAGTGCCTCCCGGACTTCCTCGAGGGTTCTTGTCTCAACCTCGATGAGAAAGCCCGCAGGGAGTTTGCCCTTCACCCGGCGGACCGCCTCTGCGATGCTGCCGGCCGCCTTGATGTGGTTATCTTTAATCAATACCGCGTCAAACAACCCGATGCGGTGATTGGTGCCGCCTCCCATTTTGACCGCGTATTTCTCAAGCGCCCTCCACCCGGGGGTTGTCTTGCGGGTATCGCAAATCTTGACCGGGTACGATCTCACCCTGGCCACAAAGCTTTCGGTCAGGGTGGCAATGCCGCTTAAGCGCTGGATGAAATTCAAAGCGATACGTTCACCGGCAAGAAGGGCGGCAGCGGCGCCCTCAATTTCCAAAATTACCTCACCCTGGCCGACCGCCTCCCCGTCATCGCGATTCTTGCACACCTTCACCTCGGGATCCAGCTTCTCGAAGACCCGCTGCACAATATCCAGGCCCGCTAAAACCAGCCTTTGCTGCGCGATGAGACGGGCCGCGGCCTTGACCGGGCTCCGGATGATGGAAGTGGTGGTAATATCACCGTCACCGATGTCCTCTCTCAGCGCCAGGTCGATAAGCGCGTCTGCCTCCAGGAGCGGGATCATGGCCTACCCTCCTGAATGAATGCCTCTATGCGCTCCAGGTTGGTTTGCAGCTTATCCCTCGTCTCGATGAGTTCCTGGGACCGCGCTTTTTCTTTTTCAATAACCGCCTCCGGCGCCTTGGCCAGAAAATCCCGGTTGGAAAGTTTGCGGGTGATATCACCAAGATCCTTCTGAATCTTGGCAAGCTCCTTCTGAAGCCTGCGCTGCTCATCAGCAAAATCAATCACGCCCTTCAGGGGCAGGAAGATTTCAACGTCCCGCACCACGGCGGTCACTGCCGATTCGGGCTTGCTGGCGCCGGCGGCCGCGGTAACGCTGCCCGCCTTGGCCAGGTTCTCAATGTACCCACGGTAGCGGTTGAGAATATCAATGCTGTTGCTGCTGGTTGAGCGCAGGACCACGTCCACCTGCTGGGCGGGCGCGATGTTCATTTCCCAGCGGAGCGCGCGGATGCTGTTGACCACCTCAATAATAAGTCCCATGGTCTCTTCCGCGCCGGCATCAATTTTCTCCCGATTCGAGACGGGGTAGGAAGATATCATGATGCTTTCATTGGCCACGGGCAGCTTCTGCCAAATCTCTTCGGTAATAAAGGGCATGAGGGGGTGAAGCATCTGCAGGGATTTGCCCAGGACCTCGATCATGGTGTGCTGCGCCGCCCGCTTATCCGCCGTGTCACCCTGCTGATTCAGCACCGGCTTCACCATTTCAAGATACCAGTCGCACAGCTCATGCCAGATGAACTGGTACAGCGCGTGCGCCACCTCGTTGAACTGATACACCCGGAAGGCCTCTTCCACCGTCCCTATCAGCCGGTTGAGGCGGCTTTGAATCCAGCGGTCGGCAAGCGACAGGGAACCGGGCTCACCGCGCACCTGGCCGGGATCGCAGTCACCTGCATGCATCAGCACAAAGCGCGACGCGTTCCAAATCTTGTTGGCAAAATTCCGGTAGCCTTTGATCCGTTCCTCCGCCAGGCGGATGTCCCTGCCCTGCACGCACAGCGCCGCCAGGGTGAAGCGGAATGCATCGGTCCCATACTGGTCCATGACCGTCAGGGGATCAATGACATTCCCCTTAGACTTGCTCATCTTTTTGCCTTCCGCGTCGCGCACCAGGGCATGGATGTAAACTTCGCTGAAAGGGACGTCTTGCCCATGAATTTCATGCCCATCATCATCATCCGGGCCACCCAGAAAAAAAGAATGTCAAAGCCGGTAATCAGGACCGTGGTGGGATAAAACTTTTCGAGCTCCGGGGTTTGCTCCGGCCATCCCAGCGTGGAAAAAGGCCAGAGCGCGGAGCTGAACCAGGTATCCAGGACATCCGTCTTCCTGCTGTATGCGGGCACTCCGGCAGGAACTGCACTGAGCCGGGGTCTCCCGGGCAACGATAATAGCACCGCATTCCAGGCAGTACCAGGCGGGTATCTGGTGACCCCACCAGATCTGCCGGGAAATGCACCAGTCGCGTGATGGTGCACATCCACTCAAAAAAGGTCTTTTCCCAGTTTTTGGGGATGATGGCCGTTTCACCCCGCTCCACCGCTTCCATGGCCCGCTCCGCCAGCGGCTTTACCTTCACAAACCACTGCTTGGACACCATCGGCTCAACCACCGTTTTGCAGCGGTAGCAGTGGCCGATATGGTGGGTATAGTCCTCGACCTTCTTGAGCAGGCCAAGCTTTTTGAGATCCTTCAGAATTTTCTCGCGGCAGTTAAAACGGTCCAGACCCTGGTAGGATCCCGCGCGATCATTCATGACGCCCGCCTCATCAATTACCCGGATCAGCTCCAGTCCATGGGCATTGCCGATCTCAAAGTCATTGGGGTCATGGGCGGGGGTAATCTTCAGGACGCCGGTGCCGAACGCCATGTCCACGTACTCGTCAGCGATAACCGGTATCATCCGTTCGGTCAGGGGAAGCGCTACTGTCTTGCCCACCACGGCCTTATACCGCTTGTCATTGGGGTTCACCGCCAGGGCCGTGTCCCCCAACATGGTTTCCGGCCGGGTGGTGGCAACCACCAGTGATTTCTTGCTGCCCGGGATAGGATATTTAATGGAGTAGAGATGACCCGGGGTTTCTTCGTGCTCCACCTCCAGGTCCGACAGCGCCGTATGGCAGCGGGGGCACCAGTTGATGATATAATCGCCTTTATAAATCAGGCCTTCTTCATACAGCCTGACAAACACCTCACGGACCGCCCGCGAGAGTCCCTCGTCCATGGTAAAGCGCTCCCGCTCCCAGTCGCAGGACGCGCCCAAACGCTTGAGCTGCTCAATGATGATGCCGCCGTATTTCGCCTTCCACTGCCATACCTGTTCGATAAACTTTTCCCGCCCCAGGTCCTTCCTGCCGATACCCTGGATGGAGAGCTGCTTTTCCACCACGTTCTGCGTGGCAATGCCGGCATGATCCGTGCCCGGCATCCAGAGGGTGTTATAGCCGCACATCCGCTTGTACCTGACTATGATATCCTGCAGGGTGTTGTTCAGGGCATGGCCCATGTGCAGGGAGCCGGTCACGTTGGGGGGAGGAATGACAATGCAGAAGGTGCGGGAGGAACCGTCCGCATCCGCCCGGAAATAACCCTTATCCAGCCAGTACTGATACCAGTGCTTTTCAACCTGGTGCGGTTCATACACCTTGTCTAGAATTTCAGCTTCAGACATGCTTTCTTTTTTCCTTATCCGTAGAATATGCCGCGCGATTTATCACTCTGGCAGGAACAGTATTTGTTCCGAGAATTAAAAGCGCATAAATGCGCTCCTGCCGGAACTTCCAATCGTGTGGGCTAGATTTTTATCACGTACAGGAGGGGTTGTCAAGAAAGGTTACGGATAGCTACGAGGTATGCTGGCAAATATATATACAAGAACGGCTGATGCAAAAAATGCAATGGAAAGTTTAATTATTACGAACGACCCAGCCGAACCAAGACCAGCATCAGTCAGCATGGGTAAGGGCATATGGGTGAAGCTTGACATGATTTCCGGTATTTGCTAACAAATGAAAGTATTTGTTGATACTTCAGCATTGTATGCTCTGCTTGGGTGGATTTCCGAAAGGGGGGGACGCTCTTAAGAAAATAAATATTTTAATTACAAACTGACAATTGTTATCCTAGGCAATGATTTTCCCCACTCCACGTCATACCCCATACCAGGAATGCTCTTCATTACCGTAGAAAAGGGCACCTGCCCAGTTCTAAATAGGGAATGGACATGATTAGGAAAAATTGCCCATCCCTAGGCCAACCCTTACTTCCCTGCAGTATTGTCAATTTATTTATTTAAGAGCGTCCCTATCTACTATCTAGATCTGCGTTTTAGAAACCGTTTTTGAAATTCTAAAACTGCCCTTTACTCAACCATCTTTTGAATCAATGGCAGCACACTATCTATAAGTTCCCTTACTTCTGCCTTGAACGTCTCATCTTCTTCCATTGCCGCTGTTATAGCAGGGCTTAGCTGGTAATGCAGCTTGATGAGCTCTCGGCCCTCCGCGGTTCTGTTCAAGACCCGGTCACGGAAATGCCGCAGCAACTCTGATTCCCTTGAATGGTCACCATACATGCTTTCTACCGGACAGACATCTTTTACAAAGACCGCGGTTATGGAAGCATACCTTGTGTGGGTGAGGTCTATATTTATAGTAAGAGGATTTTCCGACCCCTGGACAATACCTTCCCAATGGCTGAATACATACTCCGGGTTAGGTAAGGCCTCAATAGTGTAATCGTGATATTTGCAACCCTGTATGAAGTACTCGGATGGGGATGGATCTGTAGTACCTCCCTGTGGCGGGGAAATGTATATGTGGAGCAAACAATCTGCAAGCATAGTTGTTGTCGTTGTTGAACTGTAAACCGATGAGGTGGTGTTAAAGTCGCACACATTGCCGATATCATCTCCGTCAGCATCTTCCTGCCCGGGATTAACCGCTTGAGGACAGTTGTCAGCCACATCAGGCACTTCATCTGCATCCGTATCGATGGTAAATGTATTGCCGGCTATGCCGCCGATTGCGGTAATGCCCGAACCGCTGAGATCCAGGACGTCAGGTCCGTCAATTGCTGCTTGCATAGATGCTGCCGCACTGAGGGTATTTGCATATGAGACGGCCGAGGGAGGGTCCTACATCCATACCGTATCGTAACCGAATACCGTGACCGCCGCCCTCCCGTCGCTTAATCCGGCTATGAAGACGTTCATGTACTGCCGGAATGGGAGATCCGCAGCCACATCCGTCTTGCCAATCATCCTCCCGTCAGGATTGAACCAGCACAAATACTCCACTTCATAACCGGTTCCATGAGCCGCGCAGGTACCGACAAACCCGCCGTCGCTCAAGCCGGTCAATTTCAGGAGCCGCATGTCCGCAGAGGTGATGTCAACTTTATTGACCAGCGTAAGGTCATTGTCATAGTAGTATAAAAAGGGAGTGTACAATTGGGCAATGCTGGGCCATCCGCCCTGGGGCGGCACAACAAACCCGCCGCCGACAAGACCGGCAATGTCCCCCAGTCTGCTGTAATCATAGGACCAGCCGTTTTCCTCTTCCCACACAGTGGTGCTGTCAATGATCGCGCCATTGGCATCGCACAAATTGATGACGCCTGTATACACATCGCCAGCGATAAAATTACCGCTGGTTATCCCGGTGTAAAAGGGGCCGGGACTCACCCCGGCAAATGTATTTTCAATGGATCCATCGGGGCGCAGTTTCCAGATGAACCAGTTATCCGCGGTGCACGCGTAACACTCCTGGCATCCTTTTACCAGCCATCCGCCCAGGTATGGAGAGATAAAATAGGGACAACCGATGCCGTCAAAATCTTTCTCCATGAGCACCGTGCCGGAAAAATCCACCACGACCACTTTATTTTCGTACCACTCTATCAGGGCAAAGCTCCCTTCTCCCTGACCGAAGCAGTAGGCAGGAAGAAAAATTACCAGCATTGTCATGAGCACTATTGTTTTCATACATTCTCCTTATCCGACAAGCCCCACTCATGCCCGGCCCCTATCGAGGGACGTTCGTGCAGAAATTGCCTTGCATTAAAGAGGCAACCTGACAGCGATTGCGCTGCCACGATATGCATGTTCAGATACTATTATTGGGTTTTTGTACGTCATGTGGTAGACATTTTTCTATTACGAACATCGGTTACCTGAAAGCAATTAGTAGCCAAGCAATTTCTGCACGAACGTCCCCCTACTCTCTCCGATACCTGCCATCAAAAACATCTTTAGGTAACAGTTAAGACTTTTTGTCATGCCGCCCCGTATGGAATACATCATGATGGAACATAGGCCAGGGGGTGCTGCCTTCATACACCGGACTCTCAATATCCCATACGTGGATAATTCCTTTATGAATACTCGGGGCCAGCCATGTGGAACTGGTAATAAGCTCAAGGTCACCATCACCATCAATATCATCAATGGATGGAGAGCTGTATGCAATATCAGGAATTGTAATTGGAAAGCCGATAATGACTTTACCCTGTGCATCCCATGCATACATTGTATCACCTCTGTTTCCATCGCTGACATTCATCATGATGTCAAGCGAACCATCGCCATTTATATCCCCGACAATGGGCGGGTTGTACACTAGCCACGGGGTATTGATTCTAAAAATAACGCTGCCATCATGGTGCATTGCATACATAAAAAAATCCATTCCCAAAACAAGCTCAAGGTCGCCATCCGTATCGAGATCGGCAAGCGCAATGGGCGAGTTGGTGGTATCGAAGTCAGCTATCAGTTCGCGATCGAGCAAAAACTCACCACGCCTGTCTAAAATAAAAATTCTCTGGCTTGAAGAAAATACAACCTCATTATATCCATCATTATCTACGTCACCAATAACCGGATCATTATACAGCACTGCGTCAACCTGCTGCGCCCACAGCGTTGAACCATCGGACTTGAATGCCCAGATCGTGCTTCGTGGTGCCGGGGACTTGTTTTCATGAGATATAAGCACAACTTCCAGGTTTGCATCGTCATCAAGGTTACCGACAGCCGGGGTATTAACTTCTGATAATTGCCTGTTTTCTAACATCACGGGAAAACCCGGTAGAGAGTTCCCCTGATTATCTAATACAACCAGTTTGCTGCCCATTTCCAAGGGAGGGCACTCAGAAAAGCACCAGCCACCAAAAATAATTTCTACATTTCCATCCTGATTAATATCCTCTACAACTGCTGCCCCGTAGAGAGCGTCACTAACAAAAAAAGTCGGCCATTCCATGATGAGGGTTCCTTTGTTATTGAATACAAGTATTGCAGCGGGCTGGTAACGGCCAATTTCTCCAATCACAATCTCCTTCAAACCATCATTGTTGATATCTGCGACAGAAACCAGTCTTCGGGGATCTGCAAAATATGGAAACAGTGTATTGGCAATTATGCCTCCTCTTGAATTTAAAATGACTAACCGGGAGGGGTTACCCTGTATGGTAACAATTAATTCTTTATCATTATCTCCATCCAGATCGGCAATAACCGGAGAAATGATTCCAATCCAGGTGTTATAGCTACCCCATAGAGTTACCGGCCACCCCTTGTGATAGGGAATATGGCCATTTTGGTTGCAACCAGTGACGATAAACAGAGACGTTATAAAATAAACCCATACATTTATTGAGACCCTCTTACACACATTCATATCACTGCATCCTATGGGGATACTCTGTTCGGCGCCATGCTTTGACCACTCTTGGTAACTTTGCCTAATCTGTCATGGTTATTTAATCAACCACCCTTTCAATCAGCGGTAGTACGCTATCAATCAATTCTATTACATCCGTATTGAATTCCTTATCTTCTTCCATTGACTTCACGCTTACAGGACCCCATTGGTAGTACAACCTGATAAGTTCCTGATCTTCTCGAGTTTGGCTAAAGCGCATCCGCTTATTATGTGTGGGCACGACAGAACGTGGGCTCTCATCCAGCACTATTCTTTATAACCCTTATTTCTGCACCGGAACATAAGCAGCACGTGCCTTGTTGCTCGATTTGTGTTCAAAGACATTTATTGCTATTTCATCATAGTTTCCATAGAGCGATTTATATAATTCGGCAATGGGGCGCAGGTTAAACGAAACAGTCTTATGAATGAATGCCTCGCAGGCGTCTCCATTGCCGTTGTGCCGGAGATAGAGATTGGCCTGCACCGGAGATGATTCAAGAAACGAAGCGGGACTCATATGCAAAGAGAAACCGTGCTCTTTACACCCGCCGCTGTAGGTTACATTCAAGGTAATGGTATCCTCCACAATTGCAATGCCTGCCAAACCAAAGGAATCCAATTGAATTGACTCCGGGGGCGCATCGGTAATGATCACTGACGGTTGAGTACTCATCCCCAGCAGGAGATATGAACACTCAACCGGAGGGAGGGTAACCAGACGGAATTGAAAAAATCCCAACAGCAAACGATCGCCCACGGTAATGCCGGCCAGAGTAAACCCTGCGCCTGCAAGGTCCGGAGGAGAATAACCAATCACCAGCGTTGCTTGAAAACCCCCATACGCTTGATACGGGCAATCACCATAGGTAACTCCATCGGGATCATCCTGGCTGGACAGTGTGAGCGAGAACGTGCCGTCAGGTTCAGCAAGTTCGATTCCACCGCCGGTAAAACGCCCCGTCCCGCACTGGGTTAAAGGAATGAAATGCAGCCGGTACTCATCGCTGAGGACCCCCGCTGCCATCGCATCACAATCAGCATTCTTTTCCGCACCGGCAAAAGCCGTACTCTCAGCATGGATAATCATGAAGAGCCCGAGACTCAACGCCAAGGATGTCACTTTTTTCATGCGATCACCTCTCCAATACTGCTTTTGAAATAATAAGACCGCACAGCTATCACCTGATAACCAATGCAGTCAATATTGGCCCAAGCCAATCATCAAAGCCCTCATCCTGCCCTCCCCAAAGGCCAAGATGCAAAACTTCTTGATTCGCTTTACTACTTACTTATAGCAAATAGCAACGCCCAACTCAAGTTATAGTTTTTTGCTGGCATAAAATATTTGCAAAAATCAGCATGTTCCAGAACATCTCTGGTTATAGGACACATGTGGAATGATCAGAGTGGCTATTGCCGACATTTCTTGACACACAAATTTACTTCCCCTATAGTGAGACCAGCAATAAGCGCGTTCTTATCAATGCGGAAAGGTTAAAGGCACCGGTCTTCGGTTAAGACGGCGCTGTTGTCGACTGCAATCACGATAAGGAGAGTTTACAATGAAACTGCTTCTCATCGCCCCGGCACAGCTCGGAGATAACAGTCAGCCCATCAAGACCAAACAAGTGTTCATGATTCCGCTCACGCCGTATCTTCTGGCCGGTCTCACCCCTCCCGAATGGCAAGTCCGTATCGTCCATGAATACACCGATGAAATTCCCTTCGACAGCACCTTCGATCTGGTCGGCATCACCGTAACCACGCTTCACAGCAAACGGGCCTACCAGATTGCCGAACGGTTTCGCGATGCCGGGGTCAAAGTGGTCCTCGGCGGTTTTCACCCGACCCTTTTCCCGGATGAAGCCGAAAAGCACGCAGATGCCATCATACTGGGAGAGGCGGAGCAGGTCTGGGCAAAGGTGCTGGGCGATGCAGCAGCCGGCAGGCTTCAGAAACGATACCGGGCCGATTGCCTCCACGACCTGCAGGTGCTGCCCGTTCCCCGCTACGACCTGGTCAACCTGAAACATTTCCGCATCTCTGTCTTTCCGGTCGAGTTCTCCCGCGGCTGTCCTTACAATTGCGATTACTGCAGCGTGACCCAGTTTTACGGGCACAAGCACCGGGTGCGTCCGCCTGAACAGGTCGTGCGCGATATCAAGGCCACAGGAAGCCGCTTCATCGGCTTCGTGGACGACAACATCGCCGGAAGCCTTGACCGGGCGGCGGAACTTTTCGAGGCGATGGTTCCGATGAACATACGATGGTCGACACAGGTGTCGCTCCGCCTGGCAGATAATCCCGAAATGCTGGCCCTTGCGTACCGCTCCGGTCTACGATATGTCATCGTCGGAATCGAAACACTGGACCCGCAGAACCTGGCATCGGTCAACAAGATAACGGTCAACCAGATTGCCCAGTATATCCCGAAAATACGTCTCTTCCAGAAGCACGGTATCACCGTATGTACAAACCTGATGTTCGGCTTTGACGGCGATACTCCCGAAACCTTCGAGCAGGCGTTTCGATTCATCGAATCGCTGCGGGTGATGGTCAATCCCTACATCGTCACCCCCTATCCGGGAACACGGCTCTATGAGCGGATGGAGTCCGACGGCAGACTGCTGCACACGGAGTACTGGCGCTACACCTCATACCGCACCGTTTTTCAGCCGCGAAACTTCTCTCCCGACGAACTGGACCGTTTGTTCCTTTCTTTCTACCAGCGCTGTTTCTCCCTGCCCCTGATTGCGCGGCGCTTTATGAACATGTTATCCTGGCGGGAACCATGGGGTTCCTTCATGACCCAGGTGGCAGTCGCTGCTAACAGCCTGGCAGCCCGGAACAACCTGCGCCGCGGCATCCTGCCTTACTTTTAACCTGCCACCTCCTGCAACAGGGTGGAGATTGAGAAACAAAAGATCCTCCGAGACAAGTGCATTACAGAAAACAAAGTAAGGGACCGTGGGAAAGAACGCAAACCCCAGAGTGCTGCTTATAAAACCGTCGCGGCTGCTTCCCGGCGGCATGCCGGTCCGGCTCCGGCGTGAAGGGATGCGGACACTGACGCTCCCTTACCTTGCCGGGATGACACCCGCGCCATGGGAGCCCCTGATCAAAATTGACGCCCTTGATCCGGTCACCGGACAGGAAGCGGCCGATCTTGTGGCCATCTCCGTACTCACGCAGCAGGCTCCCCGCGCTTATCAGATCGCCGATCATTTCCGCCGGCGGAATGTGCCGGTGGTGCTGGGCGGTGTGCATGTTACCTTGAACGCTGATGAGGCGGCTGCCCATGCCGATGCGGTTGCTATCGGCGAAGGAGAAGCCGTCTGGACTGACATCCTGGACGATGCCCTTCACGGGCGGCTGCGGGAGCGGTACCAGGCGGGCGGTTCCCATAGTCTGCGCGGGCTGGCGTCACCCCGTTTCGACCTGACGCCGCACGGCCGCTACTACACCCTTCTGCGGCCGGTCCAGACTACGCGCGGCTGCCCGCATGGCTGCGATTTCTGCACGGTCAGCCGGGCCTACGGGCGGTCCTACCGGCATCGTCCGGTGGAGGAAGTCATCGAGGATGTAAGGCGCATCCGTCCGGCAAGCCGCTACGTTTTCTTCGTGGATGACAATCTCGGGGCAGACGACGCTTATGCCCGGGCGCTCTTCGAGGCCCTGATTCCGTTGAAAATCTCCTGGTCGGCCCAGCTCAATATAGGGTTTGCCGAGGACGAGGGTCTGCTGCGCCTTGCTGCGCGGAGCGGTTTTCAGATGGCCGTCTGCGGGGTCGAGAATGTGAACCGTATGAATCTGGAGAGCGTTGCCAAAGGGGGAATCAATGACCCTCGTCGTTATCACGAGCTTCTCGTCCGCTACCGGCGTCACGGTATAATCGTTTTAGCCGGAATGATCCTGGGCTTCGACACCGACACGGAAGAAACCATCGCCCAGAACCTGCGCTTCATGCAGGAAGAAAAAATCCCCATGATCTCGCTCTTCCTGCTCACTCCCTTTCCCGGAACACCGCTCTTCGAGCGGCTGGACGGCGAGGGGCGGATTCTGACCCGGGACTGGTCACGGTACGATTCCTACACCTGTGTCTACCGCCCGCGCGGTATAGGCGCGGACCGGCTGACCCAGCTTTACTGGAATGCCTGCCGGTGCATCACGACTCTCCCTTCCATTATCCGCCGTTTCAGTCCCCCGCCGCGCCCGCGGCTGCGGACTTTGCTGCCGGACCTGCTTGCAACCGGCCTGGTCTTCGCAAACAACCTGCTGGTGTTCAGGCCGGCGGCTCAGCGCTGCCTGCCTCCTGAAGTCTGACAGATGATTATGGAGGGCAATGCTCTGTCATGGCCGACATTAATATTCGGACGCGACGGAGCCCGTCCCTCCATATGGTCAATTGTCGAATCAAAATGTAGGGGCGACCGGTCCGTCGCACCTACAGATCCGGATACAATTTTCGTATTAAATTGATTACTGAAGCCTGCGATTACCTTGTGTGATGGTGATGCCCTCCAATCGTTTCGTATAGCCGGGCGCCGATGAAGGGGATCCGGGCCAGACCGATCAATCCGTCCAACAAAACCCCCGACTCCAGCAAGCGTGCCCTCCGGAGATGTTTCTCGAAGAGCGGGAGATAGGCGTCCCGCCAGAGCCGGTCATACCGCTCCGGTTGTCCACCCAGGACAGCCTCTGCCGCCAGAGTGGCCCCCCACACAGCATAGTGTATGCCTTCCCCGAGAAACGGATCCGCGTGACCGGCGGCATCTCCGATGAGCAGCCAGTCCGTTCCTGCCACAGCAGCCTTAAAAAAATCGATGTGGGTGGCCTGCGGCAGTGACCAGCACCGGGGCTTTCCCATCTCCCTTCCGGGCGACTGTTCGGCAAAGACGGAAGCGAGACGGCGCCGCCAGTTCTCCCTGCAGGTCCAGGGCAGCCCCACGCCGATTGAAGATTGATCCCTCCGGTTAAACACCCAGGCGAAGCTCCGGCAGTCTCCGAAGAAGCGGATCAGGGCGCTGGGCGGCGACAGGTGCGGCACGAGGAGGTGCGCACCGAATGCCCGGTGCTCGCGCGGGATGGGACCCACCATCCGGCGGCGCACCAGCGAATAAACGCCGTCAGCACCCACCAGCACTCGGGCCCGGATAATTCTTGCCCCTGTGTTCACAAGGTATTCCTGGTGATGCCGCTCGAAAGACATTGCGCGATGACGGTGCAGGACTGCGCCTGCGGCCGTCGCCCAATCGAGGAGGGTGCCGTCCAGGATTTCGCGGTCGATAGCAAAGGTCTGGCCGGAACCTTTGACGGTTACGGTAATGCCGCGAGGGCTGACGATACGGAGCGAGGTGCCGGACCGTCCCTGGGGCCGCAACCGGTCCAGCTCCGGAAACATGGCCGTAGCCCGCGCCGAGATCCCGCCGCCGCATGGTTTCTCGCGCGGATGGGAGTGGTCGATCAGCGCAACCCGCGCACCGCCCTCCGCCAGGAGCCGCGCAACGGTGCTTCCGGCCGGACCGGCCCCGATGACCGCTGCGTCGAAATGATCATCCGTCATCCTCATGCCCTCCGGCGGGCAAGTCCGCCCGGCCTGAAGTTGCGCCAGAAATGGAGGATCACCCAACCAACCGGACCGGCCGCGCCGACCAGAAAACCGTGCCAGAGCTTGCCTGTGGCGGCACTGACCAGAAAACCGGGGATGAGCGGAAGATACAGGAAGTTGTTAATCAACCCTTCAGCCATTCGGAACCGCACGGGAGCGCCCGTGCCGCGCAAGGCGGAGAAACGCCAACCGAGCCTGGGCACATTGTGCCGGTATGCTGTGTAAGTGTTTTTAAAAGCCTCACCAAGCTGCCGTTCCTCATGGGAGATGACGGAGCCGTAGATCACCGGGAGCAGAAGCCAGACCAGAAGCGTTCCGGGCCAGGGGACGACAAACCCCATCCCGGCCAGCGTCAGGTTGTCAGCCAGATAAATAGGGTTGCGCACGTGTGCGTAGGGGCCGGACGTTATGAGCGCCGTGGTCTGCGTCTTAAGTGCCATCATGCGGGCACCTCCCAGGGTTCCGCCCGCCCAGATGCGCAATACAGACGCCAGAACATTGAGCAGTGCCAGCAGCAGGTAGCCACCCCGGACGAAAGGACCGGTCGGAACCCCGGCAGTCCGCGCAAGCAGTACCAAGGTGGATTCCGGCATCCACAGGTAGAAAAGAAAACCCACGCCGCCGCACAGGCTCGCCAGCTCGACCCTGTGCCTGAAGCACCACCGCCCCAACGGCGATTCGTCTTTCCCATACCTTTCTGTCATCTCATCCGCCCCTCTTACCTTCTGACAAACAACATTTCGGCTATGGTGGATAGTCCAGTCCCAGAAGATGGTTTCGTCGAAAGCCAAGGTTGAGAGCCAGTTGGGTGGCCCAGGTGATGCCGTCGAACCATCGCAACCCGGCCAGGCTTCGCTGAGCGATCCGCTGTTTTGAGTAGTAGAATTTCCGGAACCATTCCACACCGTTCGTCAACTCGAGCCCGGTCATGCCGGCGGGCTCAAAGACGGCATGATTGCAGTCGTAATGGCCCCAGTCGCGGTCAGTGATGCGCCCCTCATCCTCCAGCGTCCGGAACAGCTCGGTTCCCGGCATGGGTGTAACTATAGCGATCTGCACCACATCCAGACGGAGGGCTTCCACCTGGTCCATGGTATGCACGAACACATCGGGTCCGTCATGATCGAAACCGAACATCAGGCCGCCCTCCACGAAGATGCCCCGCTTGTGGAACTCTTTCAGGGCGGCAGCGTAATCCCTGATCCGGTTGTGTGTCTTCCGGGCCCCCGCAAGCGATGAAGGAATGAAGCTCTCGATGCCGACAAATACCGCCCTTACTTTCGCCGCCCGGGCGGCATCCATGACCTCGCGGTCCAATGCCATATCCAGGGTGGCCTGAATCCCTATGTTCTTGCCAAGTGGTGCAAGGGCCTCCAGAGCTTCGAGGCAGTACTCCCGGTCCGCATACAGATTGTCGTCCGCCACCATCAGGTGCTTGCGCCGGCATCCGGCAAGCTCGGCCTTGACTTCTTCGATGGGACGCCGGTGATACTGTCTGGAGAAGAAGGCATTAACAGAGCAGAAGGTACAGCGGTGGATGCAGCCCCGGGAAAACTGGACAATGTCCAGGGGAGGATAGAAGGGATTGGAGAAAATATCACGTCGGGCCGGGGGGACGCTGATGTAAGGAGGTGCTTCACATCCGTTATAGACCGGCTGGAGACGACCGGCCACAAGATCACTACAGACCAGGGGCCAGACGCGCTCGCCCTGTCCCAGCACAACGGCGTCGGCATACCGCCGGGCTTCATCCGGCAGGAAGGTCGGGTGCATGCCGCCCAGGATGACAGGAATTCCGCGATCCCGGAATTCGTCCGCCAGTGCGTATGCCCGGGGGGCCAGAGCCGTCATGGTGCTCACGGCAACCGCATCGGTTGCATGGTTCCGGGGGTCCCACAGGTCGATCGTCTCGTCGATCACCTCGAGGTCGATCTCCGGCAGCGTCGCGCCGGCCAGCGTGGCGGTGCCCAGCTTGTAGTAGTGGAAGTAGGGCGTCCCCTTCGGGCGATTACCCGTGCGCCGGGCAGTATCAGTCGCCGGTGCGACAAGTGTCAGCTTCACGTCGCTTCGCCTCCCGAGGCGCTGCAATGCCGCGGGGGGACTCCATGAACCGCCGAGACGATGGCGCGAAGCACGGTACCGATATCGGTCCCGGTCTCGACTGCCGTGCCGGTGACGATTACACTGGCACCGGCATCCACCGCCTGCCGCGCCCTTTCGGCGTTCGAAATTCCCCCGCCCACCATGACCGGGATGCTTACGGCGCGCGTGACGGATTGAATCATCGAGGCCGGTACCGGCGCATTGCTTCCCGAGCCGGCATTGAGATAAACAAAGGGAAAGCCAAACGCTTCGGCTGCCGAGGCATACCCTGCCGCGATCTCGTCGGCTTCCCGGGGAACCAGCTCCGCCTTTCCGATGCTGCCGGCCGTGCCGCCTGGTTCGATCATGATCATCCCGCAGCCGACGGGCTCAAGCTTCAGCGCCCGCAGATGAGGCGCGGCCTTCGCCTGGATCCGGATCAGGAACTGAATGTCGAGCGAGTTGAGCAGGGAAAGAAACAGGACGCCATCGGCAACCTTCGCCAGGGCGGTGTCGGCGCTGGAGGGAAACAGAAGCAGCGGGGGTGCGCCTCCCGTGGGATAGATTTTTGCAATTGTGTCATGAATGACCGTGCCGTATGCTTCCACCATCCGGCGGTCAACTCCGCTGGAACCGCCGAGCAGAAACCCGTCCGTTCCCGCTGCGCCGGCAATCTGTACAATCTCGGCGACACGGGTAAGTGTATGCGCAACCGGATCAACCGAGGTCAGATGCATCCGCCCCTTGGCCAGGGTTTGCATCAAACGTTGCACCAGGGTCTGCGGCATGACACGCTCCTTTCCGAGTCAGACGGGTCGAAAGAGACCCCGGGATTAAATGGCATCACTGGTTTGATCAAGCCACGGTGGAAGAAGCGTGGTAATTTTGAGCCAATCAAGGGCTGTTTACTGAATCCAATGACAGAACGCTATAATAGACCAATCGCCGTGAATACTATGACGAGAATAACAAGGATCACAATGGCTATTATCAGGGCCAGGCACATTTCTTTCACCCCCACACCCTAGAGGACCAGGCTTTTTAAGCCTTTTCACACGAATAAAAAAACTGCCGTGTATGTTAGTGATAACCATACATGCGGCAGTTGCGCCTTTTGAAATCCGTTCCCGGAAAAAAGTTCTATCCACGAAACAGCGCGCGACATAGAACCCCCTCTTTTTTTGTCAGCTGAGTATTCAGAATCTCATCTTACTGACCTTTTTCTACTATCAATCATACTATATGCCCCGGGTCAAGTGAAATAGCATCGGGAATGTGGTTGAAACTCCATGCGGCATGCCGGTACCGGTCATAGGGGTCATTCCGGGAAGGAGGCATAGCACTGCATGCAGTCAAGCACGTGTTCCGTTCCACTCCTGATAGATCGCATTCATGCGTGATGTATTCGCGGCTTAAAGCCGCTCCTACCGGCTCTATGCATATCAGAGAGCCACTATGTAAGAATCATAGTGCCCAAGGTTAAGCACCATGGGCATTGCTCGTCCTTTTATGCTTCCTTACCCATTGCAACAATGTTTCAAGCAGGAGCTTGAGTTCATCCAGGTGATTAAGGCAGATTTCATGCAGTTCTCCCGGTGTTATTTCATGATAAAAATGCACCATCCTGTTGCGATATCCGGCCATTTTCCTCATTAATTCAAGTTCGTTTCCCCCGATCACCTCTTTCGCTGCAAGACCCCTGGCTATCTCCTTGTATTCAGCAGCGGGATAGGCAAAATGTTTTACCAAGATATGTCTCCCGATGTCGAAGAGTGCTTCAAGAGAGCGTCTCAGATAGGATTCGGCAGCAGCCAGGTTATGCTTATTTTGAAAAAATGCTTCCCTATCCGCAAGAGGCAGTTCTCTCAAGGCATCAATCATTTCAAGAACCCATGATGCCCGCTGGGAAACCACCTGCTCGTTGATGTCCCCTGGTGTCATATTATGCACCCATAATCATCTTCTGCTTTTCGCGCTCGTAAGGAAGCAGATCAGCAGCCATGCGCATGATATAGAGCTGATACTCAGCTTCGTAGGTGTCGTCCTGCGAGTACAATATTTCCCCGATCACAATTTCAAGGGCCAGAAAAACGGGAGCATCCGGGAGAACGACCACATCTACCCTGCTCACGTTAAACAGATCTTCAAAGAAAAGCGCAATCTCCACCTTCTCTTCAACCGTAAGGAGTCGCTCAGGTTTGACCCCAATGTCCAGATCAGAAGATGTGCAGGGAAGCGAGTCCATTCTCCCCTCGATCACATTGAGCGCTTCTTTCGCCCTGCTGCCAAAGGCGTAAATAATCCTGAGCTTATATTTTTTTGCGAGAAATATAATTTTTTCTTTCATACCGCAATCCTTTAAATAAAGCTTAGCACCGCGGCTGCCCTTGTCAAGGAAATCTCTGGCTTCACAGATTTACCTCGATGTATGCCTTCTTGCGCAGCTTTTCAATCCCCACCTTGAAGTCTTCCTCTGCGCTTCTCGCTAAAGATCACTTCTTTTACTTCAGCCCGGCGTTCTTCCTCGGACAGGGCGGCCGGCTTCCGCCTCGCCACAACTTTAACAATGTGAAAACCGCCCTCGGTCCTGATGACCGGGCTCACCTCACCCGGCTTCATGCTGAAGGCATACTCATCAATGGCAGGCAGCAGCTCGCCGCGCTTGAATGTCCCCATGTCTCCTCCGCCTGGGCGGTGGGATCCTGGGAATAGAGGCCGACCAGTGCGGTGAAGTCTTCACCCCCCTTGATTTTTGCCAGGATGGATTCCGCCTGCGCCTGAATCCGGCTGACCTCCCCTGCACTCGACTCGGGAGGAATGATCAGACGGATCTGCTGAATCCTCACCTCGGGCTCCGCATTGAAATCATCCGCGTGCTTTTCGTAGTATGCATCCACTTCCTCCTTGGACACCTGTATCCTGGATTTTATCTCCTGGTCGATCACCCGCACCTTTTTCATCTGCGATTTAAGCTGCTCTCTGTATTTCGGCATCGTCAGTCCTTCTTCCGCCAGGGCTGCCGCAAACTGGGCATCGTTCAATTTGTTGCGGTTCTGCATATCCTTGACCGCCATGTCCACTTCCCGTTCGCTAAAGGTAATGGCCAGCCGGTCCGCCTCCTGGTTAACCAGTTTCTCGTCAATGAGCTGATCCAGAATGCGCCTTTCCGCTTCCCGTAACTGCTCATCCCCGCCGGCGACTTTAAACTGATCACTCATCCGATCGAGGTAGTTTCGGGATATTTGTCTCAGTTCTGAAAGAACAATAATATCCCCGTTGACCACAGCCACGATCCGGTCCACCATTTCTGCGGCGGCTGCCGCACTGAACGACAGCCATATGATTAACGACATCAGCAGCGCCGCTGCAGACAGGTTACGACCCCTCCGCATATAGAAAAACCATGATTCGATAAAACGCATGCCTATTTCTCCTGAGTGAACACGACAGATTGTTAAACCAACCCCCATGCCCCCTGGGGGAGAGGGTTGGGGTGAGGGGGCATACCCTATTAACGCGCTCATATTAAACAACCTCATCCTGAAATGTCAACCACGAATGCGGCTTACCCCAGCAGCCTGCTTACCTCATCCACCACGCCCTGCCAGTCGCTGGTGTCGTGGGCTATGCTGAACTGGAGCTGGGGGGAAAGGCGGTATCGCCTGGGGTTGCCGGCAATGAGGGCTAAAATTTTATCCAGCGAATGTTCCGCCTGGGGATGAAAGTTCAGGAGAATCTCCTTCCCCCGGCAGGTAATGCGGGTAACCAGGTACCGCCGCAGAATGGTTTTCAGGTGCATGACACGCAGGAGATTGGAGACCGGCGGCGGAAGCTTCCCGAAACGATCAACCAGCTCATCACCCACCGCGTCGATGCCCCCGGCATCCGGACAGGAAGCCAACTTCTTGTAAAATAGCAGTCGCTGATTGATGTCCCCCAGGTAGTCTTCGGGAATGAAGGCCGGGATGGAGAGGGCTATCTCCGGATCGATGTCAGGAACAATTGTCTCCCCCTTCAACTCCTTGATGGCCTCCTCCATGAGCTGGGTGTACAAATCCAGGCCCACGGCGGCAATGTGGCCGGACTGCGACGCCCCAAGCATATTGCCGGCCCCCCTGATCTCGAGATCACGGGTAGCCAGCCGCAGGCTGGAGCCCAGTTCGCTGAATTCAAATATGGCCTGGAGCCGCTCGCGCGCATCCCGGGAAAGCGCCTCCTCACCGGGCGTCAGCAGGTAGCAGTAGGCGCGGAATTTTGACCTCCCCACCCTTCCCCGCAGCTGGTACAGCTGCGCCAGGCCCAGCCGGTCGGCACGGTTGACAATCATGGTGTTGGCTGCCGGAAAGTCCAGGCCCGACTCAATAATGGTGGTGCATAACAGCAGGTTGACCTCCCGGTTGATAAAAGCGAGCATGACCTTCTCCAGCTGCCGTTCGGACATCTGTCCGTGGGCCACGCCCAGCTTGGCCTCGGGAATGAGCCCGGAGAGATACCGGGCCATCGCGGGAATGGTCCTTACCCGGTCATGCACAAAAAATATTTGCCCGCCCCGGCTCAGCTCACGGGTGATCGCCTCGCGTATGACCCCTCCGTCAAACCGGGTAATGAAGGTCCTGATGGCCAGCCGGTCCTCGGGCGGCGTATCGATCACGCTCATGTCCCGAACGCCGACCATGGACATGTGCAGCGTGCGGGGTATGGGCGTGGCCGTGAGGGTGAGCACATCCACCGTTTTTCTCATCCTCTTCAGGCGCTCCTTGTGGGCGACGCCGAAGCGCTGCTCCTCGTCAATAATCACCAAACCCAGGTCCTTGAAGTGCACGTCCTTCTGGATGAGGCGGTGCGTGCCCACAATGATATCGATGGACCCGTCGGCAAGCCCTTTGATAATTTCCTTCTGCTCCGCCCGGCTCTTGAAGCGGCTCAGCATTTCCACCCGGATGGGATAGGGCTTGAGCCGCCCGGCTATGGTCTGGTAGTGCTGCTGCGCTAAAATGGTGGTGGGCACTAAAAAGGCAACCTGCTTTCCGTCCATGGCCGCCCTGAACGAGGAGCGCACCGCCACCTCGGTCTTGCCGTAGCCGACATCTCCGCATATGAGCCGGTCCATGGGCTTCGGGTCATTCATGTCCCTCATCACATCCTCAATGGCGCCAAGCTGGTCCGGCGTCTCCTCGTAGGGAAAGGTGGCTTCAAACTCGCGGTAGTAATGGTCGGGGGATGAGAAGGAGTGTCCCTGGAGCAGTTTGCGCGAGGCATAAATGTCCAGCAGATCCTTGGCCATGGCCATGAGTGAATTCTTGACCCTGCTTTTCGTCCTCTTCCATGCCGTCCCGCCCAGGCGGTCAATAGGGGGGTGCGCACCGTCCGCTCCGCGGTACTTCTGCACCAGCTTGACCCGGTCGATGGGCAGGTAGAGCCTGTCATTTCCCTGGTATTCGATCAGGAGATAGTCGCTGCGCTCGCCGCCGACCTCCAGCTGCTTCAAGCCCCGGTAGATTCCCACCCCGTGATCAACGTGCACCACGCAATCGCCGGCTTCAAGCTCCCCGAAGTCAGAAATGAAATAGCTGCTTTTCAGGCGGGGCGGCGCCGGCCTCCGCCTTTTCTCACCGAAAATCTCCTCCTCGGTGATGACAATCAGGCGCGCCTGGGGAAAGCGAAAGCCGCGGGTGAAGCTGCTTATCTGGATCCACCTGCGGTGGGTAACGGACAGATCGCCATGGTAATCAAACCCTTCGCGCTCGCTCAGGCCGGCCGCAATGCCATACTCCTCAAGCAGCGCCATGAGTTTATGGGCCTCGCTCAGGGCATGGCAGATAATCAGGATGCCGTACCCTTCCTCCTCCCACTCCCGCAGCCTGCCCACCAGGGGAGAGAGCATGCCCTGGCTGGAAGTGGTCTCAAGCAGTTCCCGGCGGATATCCTCATTGGACGAGGTGATGTAGGACACCGCCGTTCCCTCAGGCCGGGCGCCGCCCAGGGTATCCAGCGAGAGCGTTTGAAAATACTGCAGCCCTTCATCCATCTCTTCCGGGGAGAGATAAAACCCGCTGACCGGCGGTGCCGGGTGCCCCTGCTGCAGGCACTTTGCATGCTGCTCCCCGGCCTCCGCCCGATAATTGTGAAGCTCGCCCCGTATGACTTCGCGGTCGTGGAGGAAAACAGCGCATTGGGCGGAAAGGTAGTCAAGAAGCGTCTCCGGCTGCGGGTAGATGAAGGGGAGAAAACGCTCAAGCTCTGCGTGCGCCTGAAAACGGGCCAGGGACGCGGCCAGTTCCTCCCATTTCCCGGTCACCTGCAGCGGCTCTCCGGCGCTGCCCTTCATGCGCTCAACGATTTCATCCAGCCCCTCCTCTTCGAGGATGGCGTCAGACACCGGTGCAATCCAGGCGGCAGTCAGCTCGCCGCGGGACCGCTGGGTTGCCGCATCGAAGCGGCGAATGGATTCGATGCAGTCCCCGAACAATTCCACCCGGAGCGGATGAGCACCTCCCGGGGGGAAAACATCGATAATGCCGCCCCGGATGCTGAAATCGCCGCGGTCCTCAACGACGCCCACCTTGAGGTACCCGCCCTTCACCAGCAGGGAGGCAAGCGCTTCCCGGTCTATCTCCTCCCCGACCCGAAGGCGGCGCGCGTAGCGCTCCAGCACCTCCCGCGGGATGGTTTTTCGCACCACCGCGGCCGCGGGGGCAACCATGATAAAGGGGTCCCCGCCGCGCAGCAGGCGGTGCAGAATTTCCATCTGCCCGCTTTTCTGTTCAGGGTTCCGGGTGTGAATGGTGAAGGGGAATTCCCCGTCAGGGGGGTATAGCACCACCTGCTTTTCTTCCTGCTTCGGCTGGGCAGGTTCGTTCAGGAAAAAAAGCAGCTCCCGGCAGTAGTCTTCTGCCTCTTCGAGGGTAGGGGTAATGATCAGCAGCTGCCGGGGCTTCTCACGCCATAAGACGGAAAGCAGGAACGAAGCGGAGGAACCCTTGAGGCCGGTCAGGGTTAGGCGTTCAACGCCCGCATGAAGCGGTCCGGATATGGGGCTTACCAGTGAAGCCGGGTCAGCCTTACCGGCGTGAGTTGTTTGAGGCAGTATCATGATAAGGTGACAGCAAAAATCCTAGTGTAGTGCGTCCAACACTTCTTTACTTATAAATGGCTTCTGTGTGTTGCGAAGAGCATGCTGTAGAAGAGGTTCAGTGGCTCAAAGGGGGAGGGGCTTTTGACGCCACAACAATGTGTCTTTAGGCTTACGGCACGACCCCGGTGCCTTCGACTTGAATCGAAAGCAGGCAGCTTTGCAGGGGCTTCGATACGGCTGTTGCCGTACGGGTCTGCCGGACAAAGTTAGCCAGGCTGTTGAAAAATCCCCAGCTGCTGGGTTACGCTCATCCTTCGTCATTGCAGCGTACCTGAATGTATGCCTCATTCCTCAGGATTTCGCGTGCCTTGCATCTGGTGGTTTTTGAACAGCCTGAAAAACAGTTAGAGAGATGCTGCCGTTCTACAGGTTCCGAATAATTGTGTTGTGGCTAAAAAGCCCCTCCCCCTTGAGCCACATATAAATAAAGGAATCAATGACGCACTACACTAGGGTTTCCGGTCAGGCAGCGGCAGAGCGGGCGGGGCAACGCTTTCAACCCCCGGCGGAGGAATAAAGGTAAACAGTGCGTCAGACAGCAGCGTGTCGATTTCAACCCGGGAAAAAGTGATCCGGGTAAGGTTGTCAAAAAGGTCATAGACCTCGGTTTGCCTGATCTGGAAGGTGTTCCGGTCGGCCCTGAGAATAATTTTACTCAGATTCGGCTGGGGAGACCTGGGGATCAGCTCCAGCGCACAGGCATTCGCGTCGCGGTCCGCCTGAGCGGTAATATCCCTGATGGTAAAGTCCCTCATCAGCTGCGCCTTCCCGTTGAGGAGATCGGCAGACACCTGCGACTGCAGGCCTTCGCCGACGGTGGTGACCATGACCTGCTTCTCTTCGGGCTCAAAGAACCAGAGCTTCCTGCCGTCACTGATAATCTGCTGGGGGTCGGGGGTCTGGTAATCCCAGAACATCTTGCCGCCTTTCTTCAAATACACCATGCCTTCAGCTTTCTGCACCTGTTCGGCATTCCAGGACTTGATGGAGGATTCCTGAACAAAGTGCGCCTTGAAATCCTTGATGGCGTCATATGACATTTGAATGCGTTTTGCCAGGGTCTCGGTGTCATCACCCCGGGAAGTCCCCGCAAGCAGGCACACCGCGACCGCACCCGCCATCACGGCTATTTCCCATCGTCTCATGCGCATGAATTGCATCGTATCAAAGCCTCTTGACCAGTATATCACGGGGTTTAACGCCGTCGCTGGGGCCGACAACCCGCTCGCGCTCCATGCGGTCCATGATGCGTGCCGCCCGGTTATACCCTATCCGCAGCCTTCTCTGGATCATTGAAATGGAGGCCTTGCGTTCCTGGGCCACCAGGGCGACCGCCTGATCATAGCACTCGTCATAGTCATCCTCTTCCTCGGCGGCATCTTCCTGCTTCATTTCCGTGATACTCTGGTTGTAGACCGGCTCCGCCTGCTTTCTCAAAAAGGCGGTGATCCTTCTGATCTCCACTTCGGAAAGGTAACAGCCGTGGACCCGCTCAAGCGTTGAGGTGCCGGGCCGCAGGAAGAGCATGTCGCCCATCCCCAGCAGACGCTCGGCCCCCATGGTGTCGAGTATGGTGCGGGAATCAACCTTGGATGAAACCTGGAAGGAGATGCGCGCGGGGAAATTCACCTTGATGGTGCCGGTCAAAACGTCAACCGACGGCCGCTGGGTGGCAACCAGCAGATGGATCCCGGCCGCCCTGGCCATTTGCGCCAGCCTGGTTATGGAGGTTTCAACCTCGCGGGACGACACCATCATCAGGTCAGCCAGCTCGTCGATCACCACCAGTATGTACGGCAGCGTCTCCCACTCAGCCCCGCTGTCCGGGTCCGCTTTTTTGCTACGGCCGCCCTGCGCCGACTGCATCTCGGCCTCGACTTTCTGGTTGTATCCATCTATGTCCCGCACACCCATGTCAGCTAGCATCCCGTAGCGCCGCTCCATTTCACCCACGGTCCACTGCAGCACCAGGGAGGCCTTCTTGGGATCGGTCACCACCGGGTAAAGCAGGTGGGGGATGTCCTCATAGAAGGAAAGCTCCAGGCGCTTGGGATCAATGAGCAGAAACTTAACC
This sequence comes from uncultured delta proteobacterium, assembly GCA_963751515.1. Lineage (GTDB taxonomy): Bacteria > Desulfobacterota > WTBG01 > WTBG01 > WTBG01 > CAZWCD01. The sequence goes on along the minus strand of CAVVUR010000007.1, from coordinate 9,466 downwards.
TCGGACGGGGCAGCCTTGTAAAGGATGCTGCAGATGAGCGCGTTCAAGAGAACGCTCTTGCCCGAGCCGGTCGAGCCGGCGATGAGCAGGTGGGGCATTTTGGCAAGATCGCTGATGATGGCCTTGCCGGCGATATCTTTTCCCAGGGCCAGTGTCAGCTTTGACCGGGAGTGAACAAACTCCTCCCGGCCCACGATCTCCCTGAAATAAACCGTTTCCCGCATGGCATTGGGTATTTCGATGCCCACCACCGCCTTGCCGGGAACCGGGGCCAGGATGCGGACGCCGACCGCCTTGAGCGCCAGGGCGAGATCATCGGCCAGGTTGAGTATCTTGCTGATGCGCACGCCCGACGCCGGCTCCAGCTCATAGCGGGTGATCACCGGTCCCGGGTTCACCTCCACCACCTTGCCCACGACCCCGAAATCCGCCAGCTTGTTCTCCAGGGTCCGCGAATTATCCCGCACCGCATCCTTGCCCGCCTTGGTCGATTTCTGGGAAACGCTGTCCAGCAGCGAAAGGGGCGGAATCTGATAGTCAGAGGAATATGTCACCCTGACCCGGGGCTTCTCTTCAACCGGGAGGGATCTTTTCCGCGGCCGTGTCTCCCGTTCGTGCTCCTCGGGAGGAGGCGGCTGCAGCACTGCAGGGGAAGTCTCAACTTCATCGGCGATGACCCGCTTCTTCCCCCGCGTGCGGATCATCACCCCGCACGCTTCACTGATTGACTGAAAACGTACCCGCACGCCCCCAGCCACAACCCCAAGAACAGCGGTCACTCTTTGCACCAGTCGCGACGCGTGCATCACCTTTCCCGTGATGCTGTTCAAGGAGAGCACCATGTTGCGCAGGGACAGATTAAAAAGAATCATCAGGGCGACCAGGCTCGCCAGGGAAAAGACCAGTATGCTTCCCACGGTATTGAGATAGTGTTTAGAAAGGTTTGACAACGGATTGCCCGCCAGTCCACCTGCGTCTCGCTCCTCATACTTGAATGATGCCAGGTGTATGGGGGAATCTGCGACCACCACGCTGAGCAGGGCAGCAAGGGAAACCACCAGCAGGATCAGGCTCAGCACCGTCGTGTAGCGAACCTGTGCGCCCGCAAAAAAGAGCAACTTCAATGACAGCCCGAGCAGGATCAGCGGGACCAGAAAGGCGGTCAGGCCCATGAGCTGAAACAGCGCGTCCGCCAGGTATGCACCCACCAGCCCGCCCCAGTTGTGTACACTGCCCCCCGGAGAAGCATAGCCCGTGTTGAAGGAGCTGTCCGCAGAATGGTAGGAAAGAAGGCAGCAGCCGATAAAAACCGCCAGAAAAAGGCAGCAGATGGCCACCACTTCCCTTTTTATTCTCCCTTTTTTATCTGATGCAGCCATGATGACGTCTTGTCGGATACAGTGGAAATAACATTAGGTGCTCATGCAGGAAAATCTGCGCATTGCTTTCCGGCCGGTAGGAGCGGCTTTAAGCCGCGAATGCATCGCGCATGAATGCGCTCCTACAGGGGTGCTCGTTGATAAATTTATAAATGCGCTAAAATCTTAATGTATAAGCACTGTTTAGTCAACATCTAAGTATGAGATGAGGAGCTGAAGCAGGACATTTGACCGCCATCTCACACGATTGCGTTCCTCAACGCCAACATTTTGCTTGTTTCTTGCTCACTATACTGGTATAAACAAACCCTCAGGCAAGCCAATTCCTGCGCTCATCGCTCAACGGGAGATACGGCCATGAAGTCATGGATACCCTTTGCACTTTCCATTCTTTTTTGTTTCGGCGCTCCGCTCACCGCGGCCGCCGGGGATCAGGCCGAAAGGCCTTTGCTGACCAAACCGTTTTTGAAATTTGCCCGGGGCGCGGTAAACATGGTCACGGCGCCGCTTGAAGTTCCCAATCAGATATACATCCTGGCAGATCACGCCGATGAAAATTCGCGCTACGGAGTTGAAACCGCCGCGGGTGCCATCGAAGGCCTGTTTACCGGCATTGGCATCGGGTTGTGGCGCCTGGCGGTAGGCGCCTACGACCTCATTACCTTTCCCGTGCCGGTTTATGATTCGTGCCTTATTTATCCGACCTTCATCACCTCTTCGTATGAAGCATATTATGAGCAGCCGGAAACATCATTACCGGCGGAGGACAGGGACCTGTCTCCCGTGGTACCCGAAGATGACGGCGTACCCGCCCCCGAGACCGGTGGAGAGGATGTCACCACTCCCTCCGTGCCCGGGGCGGTGAATGACACACCGTCGGCCGGCACTGAGGCCCGATAAGCACCCGGTTACCCCCCTTGTGCATGCATGCCAGGTGATGTTAGCAAAGCCGCGCGAGCCCCGCTCCGCCTGCTGCCCCAGAAAGCCCTTTACTTTTGGGCAAAATCTGCTAAGCTGCATTCGCACTTTGTATCAATCATACGCACCGGTTAAAGGACTTTGAAGGTTTGAAACCGTTTCTCGGGATCAGGATAAACGCAAAGCTTCAGGAAGGGCTTGACAGGTCCAATCCGCTCAACCGCTTTTATTTCCAGGACAATAATCCGGAGTTTTTGCAGATTATCACTGTTGATCAGAACAAATACATAGGGAAATTCGTTGAGCAGGGCATGGGATACAGGGCAATGGAGGACATCTGCCGAAACATCATCAGTATCATGCACAAGCTGTGTCCCGACATTCCCGTATCGATTGACGGCATCAGAGTGCTCGCGCCGGATGTGCCGACTGCAACAGACGCTCTATGAACATCCCCAGCCATGGACAGGGTATGATGGAGGTTTCCATGAAGGTACTTGACAAGAGAATTCTCGGCCGAATGCAGGAAGACGAACGAAAGCAGTATGAGCAGGAACTGTCAAAGCAATTGCCCGATCTGCTCGAGTTCTCGGAATTTGTAGATACCCACCTCCTGGCAGCGCAACTGCCCTCCCGGAAGCAGACGGAACCCGCCCAGGAAGAGAGCGGGGGGTATGATCAGGCAGAGCAGCAATAACCTGCCGGGCTGTTGCTCCTCGCCACGCTCATCAGCAGTCAGCGCGGAATTTCAACCGTGAGGCGGTGAAAGCAGATGTTCCGGAAACGTCGCATTCTTCAGGCTGCAGCGGTGGTGTTGCTCATCGCCGGCACATCCTGCCAGGCATATCACCGGCACAAACCGCTGGCGGCTGAATCCGTCATCGCGGCGCCCGGGATTTATGAATCACAGGAGGACAGGCTGCTGGTCCTCAAGCATCAGACCAGCCTGAATGCCATTTACAAGGGGATCAGGGACCGCTTCAGCCCATCCAAGCTGGAGTTTTTCCTCATATCCGGCATTTGCTTCCGCACGTTCCAGCTCAAGGGCACGTATGACACATACCTTTCCATCAACACCAAGAGTTCCACCAGATTCAACGGCAGCACAACAACCTTTGACAAAAGGACCTCATCTATCTTTGCCGCCTGCGGCAAGCCGTTGCTTACCATCGCCGCTTCAGAATCGGCGCTGTTTCTGGACAGCGCGGTGGCGGGCGTCATGATCAGCACGCGCTGGGGCGTGGAAAAGAAAATGAGAGACACCTATCGCTATGACACCTACGAAGAGATGATCCTTGTCGTGCAAAAACAGCAGATCAGCGATTTCATGAGCGGCACCCTCACCGACCAGCAGCTCCTGGACGGAAGCACCATTATCGCACTCAGCGAAAGTGAAAGTCCGCACGCGGTAACCATAACCCTCGAATAACATTCGTTGCCGGTTGACGATCCGCATACCGCATGTTATACCTGATTGCGGGCGGGCAAGCAATCGCGCCGTAAAAGTTCACATTTCTGTCATAACCGTGCCCGCGCACCATAAGGAGAAGACATCTTGAAGATCCGACTTATAGACCCCGCCCCCAAGGACAACCTGCTGATGCAGACCAACAAGGACATAAAGTCCTACTGGTTTGCCCGCCTCAGCCTGACCACCATCGCCGCGCTGACCCCGCCGGAGATTGAAGTTGCCATCACCGATGAGAATGTCGAGGAGATCGATTTCAACGAGGATGTGGACCTGGTGGGTCTGACCGCGATGACCATGCATGCCGTCCGCGCCTATGAAATTGCCGACCGCTTCCGGGAGCGCAACATCCCCGTGGTCATGGGCGGACTCCACGCCTCGAGCCTCCCTGAGGAGGCCAAGCAGCACGTTGATGCCGTGGTTATCGGAGAGGCGGAAGGGGTATGGAAGGGGCTGCTGGAAGATTTTCAGGGGGGGCGGCTGCAGCCATATTACCGGAGCAGCGGCTTCTGCACTTTGCAGTCGCAACCGCATCCCCGCCTGGACCTGCTCAAAAAGGAGCATTACTGGACCGTCAACTGCGTTCAGGCCACCCGCGGCTGTCCTTTCAGCTGCGACTTCTGCTCGGTCGCCCAATTTTTCGGCGACACCTATCGCTACCGGCCGGTGGACGAGGTCATCGAGGAAGTCAAGCAGCTCCCGTCGGAGGGGTACTTCACCTTTGTCGATGACAACATCATGGGCAGGCCTGCATACGCCAAGGAGCTGTTTCAAAAGCTTGCCCCGCTCAAGAGGATATGGACGAGCCAGGGCAGCCTGACCATGGCCAAGGATACCGAGCTCCTGAAAATGGCCGCCGCAAGCGGCTGCTATGCACTGTTCGTGGGCATCGAGTCTCTTACCCAGGACAACCTTGCCGCCATGAATAAATCGATTAACAACGTCTCACGCTACGAGGATGCCATCAAGAAAATCCGCGATCACGGCATCATGATTGTGGGGAGCTTTATCTTCGGCTTTGACCACGATGACGATGCGGTTTTTGAGCGCACGGTGCGATTCTGTGAAAAGAATAAAATAGACCTCCCCATCTTTTTCATCCTCACCCCCGTCCCCGGGACCCGGCTCTATAAGCGGATGGATGAGGATGGACGCATATTGCACAAGGACTGGTCACGGTACAATGGTTCAAACGTGGTGTTCAAGCCTAAGCTCATATCCGAAGAAACCCTGTTCAACGGCTACAGCTGGGCGTTTCAGGAAATCTATTCCTATACTTCCATCGCCAAACGCATTCTGATGCCGCCCCAGAAGAGGGTTGTTCCCGAGCTGGTGAGCAATTTAGCCTTCCGCAGAATGGTGATGCGGGCCCCGAAAGGCAGGATACCCATCATGTCCAGAGTGCTCGGCAAATTAAATACCTCTATCCCCATCAAGGACAAAAAGAATCTCGTCCCCACCTTTGTGGACGCCACCTTCGAAAAGAGCCAGCAGATGCTCAAGAGCGCCGGCAGGCTGCTCAAGGTCAAGGCCACGCACAATGAACGATTTCGAACACTTTTCATCAAGCTGGAAGGCTCTCTTGATTTGAGTGCTGCCAAAAAACTGTTCAAGCGGCTCAGTTCCTTTCTCAACAAGGGGCAGCGAAAAATCGTGATCGACTTCAAGGGGGTGGAGTATCTTTCGCCCAAAGCGGCCAACCTGCTGGTGATGAAAAACTTAAGCAGGCTGTTCAAGAAAAGAGACCAGATAGAGATGCGCAACTTCAACCAGATTGCCAACGGGGCATTCACCAACATCACCAACCTTATTTCCTGCGAGAAGGACTCGCCCCTGCCCCGGGAAATCGAGCCCCGCCCATCACAGGAACAGCTTTGATCAGCCACGGCGCAGAAGAAAAGTTTTCTCAGTCGCACTGTGGCACCGATACGAAACAGAACAACCCTGATAGTTGTGCTATCAGGGTTGTTTCAATTATACTCTACGCAGTCAAGCTAAAACACAAGGCCCTGCAACCGGCTCTACTTCACCGCCTTCTTCAGCTCGGCGCCCGCCTTGAACTTGGGAACCCGCCGCGCCGCGATGGTGATCACTTTTCCGGTCTGGGGATTTCTGCCTTTGCGGGCCTTTCTTTTGGCAACCGAAAAGGTCCCGAACCCGATGAGCGTGACGCTCTGGCCCTTCTTGAGGGTCTTGCTGATTTCATCGATCGCGCCGCCGAGCGCTTTGTTGGCTGCCGCCTTGCTTATTTTGGCATCCTTTGCCATCCGTGCAACTAATCCTGCTTTGGTCATAAAGCCCTCCTTTTACTAAGTTAGTAGCCTGGCTATTGCCTCATAACTGGCTTCTACATAGCATGGTTGGCGCTTCTTGTCAAAGCCTTTTCGCACAAAATGCGCGATTATCAGCCCCACCGCACTCAACCCGCCCCTGTCGTTCAGGGCAGGGACCACACCGGCATGAGGTCAGGAGCAGCCGGATCAAATAATCTTGGCCTGCTTGAGCTCCTCTATTTCCTGTGCGGAATATCCCAACCCCTCAAGCACCTCCTGCGTGTGCTGACCGAGAAGCGGCGGCGCCACGGACGGCTCGCCGGGGGTGTCGGATAATTTCACCGGGTTGCCGGTTACCTTGATGGTGCCGGCTTTGGGATGGTGCAGTTCCGCCACCATCTGGCGGTGAATGACCTGGGGATCAGAGAAAATCTTGTCCACCGTGTAGATGGGGCCGCAGGGAATGCCGGCATCGGTGAGGATCTTCAGCCATTCTTCCCCGTTTTTGGTGGCGATCAAGTCACCCACCGCCTTCACCACCGCATCGCGGTTCTGCACCCGCTTCGCGTTGGTGGCAAACCGGTGGTCATTCATGATGTCCTCCAGCCCGACCGCCTTGCAGAACTTTCCCCACAGCTGGTCATTGCCCACCGCGATATTGATGTAGACATCCCTGGCCTTGAAGGCCTGGTAGGGAACGATAACCGGATGGCCGGAGCCGATCCGTTTGGGAATCTCACCCGACGCGAAAAAGGAGCCGGCGCGGTAGGTAAGCAGGGCCACCTGGCTGTCCAGCAGGGAGATGTCCACCATCTGCCCGCTGCCGGTCTTATCCCGGGTAAAAAGCGCAATGGCAATGCCGTAGGCGGCGAACATGCCGGCGGTTATGTCGGCTATGGGCACACCCACCTTTACCGGCGGGCCATCAGGCTCACCGGTGATGCTCATCAATCCCCCCATCCCCTGCAGCACCTGGTCAAAGCCGGGAAGCATGCGGTACGGCCCGTTCTGCCCGAAGCCGGAAATGCTGCAATAGACAAGCCGCGGGTTCACCGCCTTCACCTGCTGGTAGGCAAGCCCCAGGCGCTCCATGGCACCGGGCCTGAAGTTCTCCACCAGCACGTCGGACTCCTTGATAAGCTTCATGATGATTTCGATTGCCTTGTCGCCCTTCATGTCCAGGGTGATGCTTTTCTTGTTGCGGTTGATACTCATGAAATAAGCGCTCTCACCTTCGACGAACGGCGGTCCCCACGCGCGGGAATCATCGCCGGTGCCGGGCATCTCCACTTTTATGACCTCCGCGCCCATGTCGGCAAGCATCATGGTACAGTATGGACCTGCCAGCGCCCGTGACAAATCAAGCACCTTTATGCCGTCTAACGCCTTCTTCATGCGAGCATTGCTCCGTATCAAATATGTTTACACTCTGCTGGTAGGTACCGCTTCCTTTAGGAAAAGCGGGCCACGAGCTCCCGGTACGCGGCTTCAAACCCGTCACCCTGCAGCGAGGGATGCACCTCCCCCTGCCGTGCTCCCGCCTTGAGCGATCGGCGCACGGTCTCCACCGCCAGATTCTCAAGTTTTTCCGCCCCGAAGTCTTCGCAGCCGAGCGAACAGTTGGCAAGTTCAGCCAGCTTCTGCTCACTCAGTTCCGGTGAGGCCAGGGCAAAGATGGGGCATATCCCCAGAATGTAAGCAAGCGACTGCCGCTTCAGCCACCAGGCTGCCTTATCCACCGGGGATCCCTTGACACCGAAGGACTCCCAGGAAGCAGCAACCGGCATGGGCGGCACGGCATTGCTGAACACCCCGAAGGCCTGGGCTAATCCGGCCTCGGGGGACGGCTTGATCGGCCAGGAAGAAACCCCGCAGAAATGCGGGAGCCCGGCCTCTTTAACCCCGCCGGCGGACGCGGCCAGAAGCGCAAGCTTTGCGGTTGCCGACTGCAGGTCCTTTGCGCCCTGCGCCTTCACCACCTGCGCCGCCCCTGAAGGTTCGAGCCCGAGCCGGAAGCATTGTTCCAGCGCAGCCGCGGCGTCCTTGCCCAGGAAGCCGAAGCTCAATAAGCCCGAAAGGTCGGTGACCTGGCATCCCGGTTCGGCCACGCCGGAAATGGCCATGGTGCCGGCCGGTTCCCGGTATTTAACAAAGGTGTTGCAGGCATACGCGCAATTATAGCAGGCGTTGTTTCTGTGGGTAATCGAATCCAGCACCTCCGGTGACATCTGGTCCTGGGGAAGCGAAGCCATGGTTGCCTTGAGTCCCCGCTTGCCTTTCAGCGCACCCCCGGTTATCTCCTTCATCAGCCCGGAGCAGCGGTCAAAAAATCCGTCAGCCACTTCCAGCATTCCCAGTCCCCGCAGCGCGACCGCCTTCAGGTTCTTCTCCCCGAAGACCCTGCCCAGAGCGGACTTGTCCTTGCTTCCCCAGTAGCTTTCCGAAACCTGCGCCAGGGCCGACTTACTTTCCCCCGCCGGACCGATGCAGAGCACCTGCACCTGGTCGTCACCATAGGTCTGGCGAAGGGCATCGACCGTCTCCCAGGTGCCTTTCCCCCACACGTCGGCGGAGTCCTCCACGTCGGCCAGCCCGTCGTGCAGCCACAGCCGAACCGGCTTGGCGGATGAGCCCAGCATCACCACGAAATCAAAACCGGTGAGCTTCAGCTCAACCCCCGTCTGCCAGGTCAGCGGCACATGACAGACGCCGCCGTTGAGCGGGCTCTTAAAGGTCGCCACCCCCAGGCAGGCGGCGGGCACAAACGTGGCGGTGAAAAGGCCGGTGCCCAGCACCACCGGGTTGCGATCAGCGTATTGCTCATAGAGCTTGAGATTGAGGGCGGCGCCGCCCAGGCACTCCTCAACCAGCGCTTCATCGAGACTCTCATTGGAGGTCTCGCCCTTTTCCAGATCGACGATAAGAATGGTGCCGTTGTAATTGTTCGCAAAATCCATACTGCCTCCTCTCACCTGATGATTGTCATGCTCGACATCTTTGATGGCTGATGTAACAGAGCCGTGCTGTGATTCAAAAACAGATTTACGATGCCCCCTCACCCCATCCCTCTCCCCGAAGGGTAGAGGGAACCATTATTATCCTTCCGATCCCCTGTGGGAGAAGGTACCGGTTGATTTGCCTTTCCTCATAGGAAGGTAGAATGAGCCCCCTCGCCCCTCCGGGGAGAGGGATGGGGTGAGGGGGGAATGATGGCTGATTCTACGCTGAACACACCCTGCGGGCAGATGCGGACGCAGAAGGGGGTTTCCTCTCCCTCGCAGAGATTGCAGGCGACGCGGAGCAGAATCGGTTTGCTGCTGGCCGACGCCCCCTGGATCTGCTGCCCGGGCTTGATCTCCTCAGGCCCCTCGGGGCGCGCGAGCAGCAGGCTTTTGGCTTTTTTGACCATAGCCCCGTAGTAGTTCTTC
>CAVVUR010000006.1:0-60773 GCA_963751515.1 uncultured delta proteobacterium | reverse complement strand
AAATCATCCCCCACAATGTACACATGTTTGAATAGGTAAGAGACACTTTGGAGAGTCTCACATTGTTGGTAATGAGTTACACTTCTTTACTCAATTTAGGCACCACAATGTCTGGGGTCGATTCTTTCTAAGAAGTTATAGAACTGGTCATATATTGAGGACATAAAAAAATTATAGAATGATATTCTGCAAACTACAAACAGTGGGTACGGAATGTTGGTCAGTCTGATCTGGCTGACTATTCGCTGCCATCAATTTATAAAATTCTGCATCTTCGATAGTTCGCTTTACTTCTGCAAGGATCTCCGATGCGGTGCTGCCGTCAAGTATACGATGGTTAAATGCAATGGTCATATATATCATTGGTGCAATAGTAATATGCCCAGTTCTTACCACCGGTTTTTCCTCAATAGTGCCAATGCCAAAAACAGTGGTATTGATCCAGAGAGGATAGAAATGCGTAATGCCATATTTCCCTAAATTGGTAAACCCGCTCCCCCCAAAAAAGAAGTTATATAACTGTGGAAACTGGCATATCACTCTCATCGTTACATATTTCAAAAAATCAGGATCAAGATTCAGCAGCTTAATCCATTTTATGTTGGGCATTTTGTCAAAAGGGAGTGTCGAGAGGTGCTGAATTTCGATACTTATGTTTTCTATGGATTTGGTATTCACTTCTCTAATAACAGGAATCAAAACGATGGTTCTTCCCTTATGTTTTTTCTCAATAGCAATTGATATATCAACACTGTCGGGAAGAAAAATCTTCTTTCTTATGATGTCCCGTGCCAGTATTGCATTCATAATGGGATACTTTTTCTGAACGTGTGCTAAAATTTTAAGAAGGACGGGGGTATATGAAAAGTGGTATTGAGAACAAAACTCCATAAGCCCACGTGCATCTGCTTCAATGCAAATGAAAGGAGGATTTATCCGGCTGGCTAAATGGATGTATTCGCCGATCGTACTTCGCATGCCGGTATAATTGATTTTTTTCAAATATTCCTCCAAAATCATTTTACTTAAGTAGTGGTTACAGTAATATCATAGATGATGCCTGTTCTAATTTTTCTCAGCAGTTAATATCTTCTGTAATTGTGTATAGACAAAATCGTAATATATCTCATGCCCTTTTGGATTAAGATGAACTCCATCGTACTGGTACAGATTGGAAAACTGTGACACATGGGACCCATAGGTCTCCTTAACGTGATTAAAAAAGTCTATTATATATACACCTTGCTGGTTATGTATCCAGGGAATGAGCTCTTGGTAAAAGTATTCAGCATTTGAGTTAATGGCAAAAAAGCAGCTACTTGTGTTTCTACAGGGCACTCTACCCCCGCCGAGATTTCCGTATCCAATTGGGCTATAAGAGATCCATATAACAGTCCTTCCCTGTCTGGTTAGACTCATGACAAGGCTTTTTGCCGCTTCAATCACAAGCTTCACATCTTCATGATAGAAAGTATCGAGGTAATTGAGATCATTATTGAGTAAAGCTAGTATGACATATTGAGCATCTGATTGTTCAATACAGCCTCTCCTGAATGTACAGCAGCACTCTAACTCTGTCATATCGCAGGACCAGTTGCAAACCCCATTCCCGGATGAATCTACACATTCTGTTGCCCAATCATAAATCTTCAGACCACCATAGCCACTCTCATTTGGCTGACGTGGATTGCATGGTAGTATGGACTTTATATCACGGTCCGGTTCAATAATCATTCCGGCCGGGGGGTTGGCCCTCAACCTGTTGAACAGTGATGCTTGATATAAGTCTTCTCCGTCAATTGATTCATAACAGCATGTTCCAGTACTATCGCCGGCAAAAAATATTTTTGAGCTGTCGAACGCTAAAGCTTTCTGCCTGGAAAGCATCAAAACAAGCATAAGCAACAGCACACTTGTAAAAAGTGCTGTTCCAAAACTCTTCTTTTCCATGATACTTCTCCTTTAATAATGGATTGTTTTTCAAGCTCCCTTGCAATGTCTGCGGTCGTGCTGTGGGTCGCGCGAAGTATTCCTGCCGATCCCCGGACGTTGTGAATAACTATAATTTAAAATTATGGAGAAATTATGGAGAAATCATGTGAAGAATGTGGAGATTACCATCCGCCAAAAATAGTATGCTAGAGTGTGAGCAGTATGATATGATTTGTAGACGTAAAAGATAACTTCGTGCAAGCAATCGTAATTGTTATAATAAACCATGCGCCTTAATCTTAACTTGAAAATATTTATAGCATTTCTCGTGACCTCGCTCACCATCGTTGTTCTTATGGTAGTAATCATGCAGCTGTATGCCTACCGGAACTTTTTAGACTTTGTTACTAAAATTGAGATGCTGAGGCTGAGTGAGCTTTCTTCTCTGCTCAGCGAGGAATACCGGAAAGACCAGGGGTGGGAGAGTCTCAGAAACAGTCCCGATCGCTGGAAGGAAATCACCCGGCTCCGTTTCTATGCGTCTGCCTTCTTCAAGCCACCTCCCCTCCCTTCAGCACTTGGGCTTTATATACCCGCACCACCCATTAGGCCTGAAGAGCAAAAGCGAAGCAGCAATGATCTCATGCCTCCTCAAGAAGTTTTTCTGCGAAATGATGAGGACAGCAGGCCTTTTCCTGATGAACAAGGGCCGGAGCGCAGAGAGGTTCGTAAGCAAAGGCTACCCAGAGATGAGCGACGCAGGGACCGTGAACAACCCCCTCCTTTCGCTATCGAGCACAGGCTCACCCTGTTTGATGATAAGATGCAACCTGTGGCAGGAAGAGCTGCATCTGCCAAAGGCATAACCTTACAGGCAATCACCTTAAATGGTAAAACGGTGGGATGGTTAGGTCTGAAAAAGCAGGACCGCCTGTCAGACCCGCTGGACGCAGCCTTTCTCAAACAGCAATCCCAGGCATTTTATACGGTGGGAGCGCTCATGCTCCTCGTAGCAGCGATAGTGTCATTTTTGCTGTCACGGCATCTGCTGTCGCCGGTACAGCAGCTAATAAAAGGCACACGCGCCCTCACCTCCCGCAGGTTTGATGCTAGAATCACGGTGAAAACCTCAGATGAGCTGGGGCAGCTTGCCGCTGACTTCAACCAGATGGCTCAGACCCTTGAACGTTATGAACAGATGCAGCGCCAATGGCTCTCGGACATTGCCCATGAACTGCGCACGCCGCTTGCGATCCTTCAGGGTGAGATAGAAGCACTCCAGGACGGGGTGCGTGTTGCAAACAGGGAAACCCTTTCCTCCCTACATGCCGAATCGATCCATATCAGCAAGATCGTGAGCGACCTGCACGATCTGTCCTTGGCGGAAAGTGGGGCGCTCCATTTTAAAAAAGAGCCGGTGAACCTGCTTCAGACGCTACGTGAATGTCTTCAGAAGTTCCAAGGGAAATTCAGAGAGCGAGGCATTTCTATTGTTGACGATTTAGGCAATAATGAAGATTGTATGGTCACCGGGGACCGGGATCGCTTAATGCAGGTTTTTTCAAACCTTTTTGAAAATACCCTCCGCTATACAGATACGCCGGGGACCCTTACCGTGTGGCATTTGATCGCTGATGGGGAGGTAGTAGTACAGTTTGCCGATACCAAGCCGTGTGTACCCCCTGAATCAATCAGCCGTCTTTGTGACCGGCTTTACCGAGTTGATGCTTCACGAAGCCGTGCGCAGGGCGGCAGCGGGCTTGGGCTTGCGATATGCAAGATAATTATGGAGGCTCATGGCGGTACAATCAGGTTCCAGAATGCTGCACTCGGGGGACTACAAGTAAATGTCGCACTTCCCCTTCAGAAAAAAAATAATAGTGGCGGTTAAATCAACCAGGTCATAGAGACCCATGAAAAGTCAGCATATTTTTATTGTTGAAGATGAACAGAAAATCGCAAGCCTTCTTAAGGATTATCTTGAAAAGGCCAAATACCGAACCACTATAATAGGAAGGGGCGACCAGGTTGTTCCACAGGTTAAAAAATGGTCTCCTGACCTGATGCTCCTTGATATCATGCTGCCCGGAATGGACGGTACTTCAGTATGCCGTGAGGTGAGGAAATTTTCAAATCTTCCCATCATAATGATTACCGCGAAGGCGGAGGAAATTGACCGGCTGCTTGGGCTTGAGCTCGGGGCCGATGATTATATTTGCAAACCCTTCAGCCCCCGCGAGGTAGTCGCACGGGTAAAAGCTGTCCTGCGGCGTATTCATCCCGAGCCAGTTGAAAAAAAACTTGCTCTCGGACCTATTGTGCTTGACGAAAGTAGGCACCGTGCCCTGGTGAGCGGCAAAGAGCTTGATCTGACACCCTATGAATTTAAGCTGCTTCAGGTACTGATGTCACAGCCGGGCCGCGTTTTTTCAAGGGATGAGCTGATTGCCCGTGTTCAGGGGTACGATTATGAGGGATATGACCGCACCATAGACTCGCACATCAAAAACCTTCGCAAGAAAATCGCACAATATCTGCGGAATCAGCCGGTAATTACCGCGGTCTATGGGGTGGGATATGAATTGAGTTACCGAGATTTGTAAAGGCTTGTCGGCTAAAGGGGGTGGCTGTGTTGCTAAAAATAAAAACGGATTATTGAACTTCCCCTAAAGATGCGCATTTCGAGTGTCTATATAGCGGATGTTGATCACTAATGGCAAAAAGTGTCACATAATGTAGGATGTTTGATTATATTGAGGCAGGAATAGTTTATATTGCAGAATGTATCTTTGAACACGACACTATTGTGATCTTCTTGCAATAATATGGGTTTTGGCAACTACCTAGGATACGTTTTGAATGATGTGTAATTCTAGGGGCTTCGTCTCTCAAACATTTTACTCTCAGAGGCGCATTTCCGGAATCCGAAATTATCTATACGACAATGTTAAGGTACACTGTACCTAATATGCTATTATGAAGATCCATCAAATCACGGAACCATATCTTTGCCAAATATCGATGTCATAATAGCTGTCTCTATTTCTGGATTGGGTGTCCAATGGAACTTATGTTTGTATCGCTTTTTGGCAAAACGATTTTTTGCATCAAGCACCTTTTTAGGACTTTGTTCTTCGAAAATAGGTGGCACAATTTCAGAAGAGAGGGTTAACTGTTCTTCCAATTCCCTATTATCAAATCGTCCCTTGTTATCAAACGGGAGATAATAATATTCTGTTCGGATGATGGATAAAGGTTTTCTACTTTCCACCTCCAGAAATATCATGGCACATCGTATCCTCTTCCCCGCATACTGGGTAAAACGCTCATCAGAATCAGGGTTGGTAAGTCTGTTATAGCGTGATATGGAAATGCGATGGAGGGAATCATTCTCATCGACTAGGAATATTCGTGTACCTATACCCATTATTCTCCTCAGCATCAAAATTATGAAACCGAGGCAAATCCTACCATCAATTTACCCCGGTTTCAATTTATTTAGCCATAAAGATTTTCAATCCACCGCACCGCTTCCGTATCGCTTACTTTTCCAAGGTAACGCTGGGTAGTAGCTAGATTGGCATGCCTCAGAATTACCTTGCTCACAATCTCAATCGGTGTCCCTGAACGGGAGGCATAGGTTGCGGCATGCCTCCTGAGATCATGGGATTTAAGGGTAATACCAGCAAGTTTCCCGGCGCTTCGTACCACTTCTCTGCCACCGGCATAGGTCAAAGGGAAAATGCGCTGATCCGGATCAATGTTGTTAACCCGGATGTACTCCTTCAGCCGGTCGGCTACCTTTTGGGGAATAAACACCACCTCTGATTCCCTCCCGCTTTTGGGGGCATGGAGTATTATTTTCCTGCCTTCGACATCTCGGGACCTGATTTTAAGTACTTCTCCGATTCTCATCCCACCCCTGGCCATCAGTTCAAGCATGAGGCGATTCCGCAACTTTACTGTTTTGAAGATTATCTCATCAATGGTCTCTTTTTCGAATATGGTCCACTGAATACCTCTGGTGCTTCTAAATATTTTCTTTAACATCAGGGTGTCACAAGGGTTGGGAATCGTCTCATCTACCGTGTTTTTGATGAGATTAAAGAAGGCATTGAGCAGGGCGTAGCGCAGACGCTTGGTCGTTTGCTTGGTATCTCCATTCAGGCGGGTTAAAAAGGTGAGGATTTCTTCCGGGGTGATGGACTGCAGGTCACAATCGTTGAATTGTTCATTAAATCGTGAGAGCAGCACCTGGTAGTTGACTGTTGTGTTTTTTTTTGGAATTTTGGGCATGGTAATCGAGACAATACTTTGTGGCGTGAGATACTTTCATGGCAATGCTCCTTTCCTTGAAGGGTTTATAGAGGATTGATATTTGTGTTCGTAGTATATAGGAAACTACTTCGGAAGGCGAGGTCCGTATTTTTGCAAGAAGTGTTGAAAACCTCAGGATCACAGATTACATTCAGTATTGCAAACTGAAAAGAAGACAACCCTCGATAATGGTACTGAGGGTTGTCATGAAAGGTTTTGAGACTTCAATTGTGAGCGACCTAAATATTACTTATGATCATCTCAAGGAATATTTATATCAAATACTATTCATCTTCAGATAGTTTCGCGAATGCAGATAGTCCATTTTTTGCCAAAGAACATATAGTTGTTTCTTGTATATCAACATCGATCGGTTGCAGAGAACTGTCCGCAACGGATGCGGAAATGTTCTGTACCATCATAGCTGTATCCTCGATAGAAACAGACGTTTCTTCCGACATGATAGCGACTGGATCAATCAGTGTACAGTCCGGGATGGAACCGGTACTGTCCAGCTTGGTCACTAATGCATCACTGTGTTCTTCCTCGCCGGATTGTGAGTTTCCCGCCACAATATATGCGCCGCCGGGGGTTTGTAATAGTGCGCTTGGCTTATCTCTTTTTTTCGTCTCCAATGGTTTTCTGCCATTCAAACATGCCGCTTCCTGAAAGTTTTGCAAGCCATATATCACTACCAGAACTGTCGTCGGTGACTGTGCCAGCAAGCAGATATCCGCTGTCTTTGGTTTGAAGAATTTTCCGCGGACCATCAAGCCCCTCCAGGGTATATGCCCAACCTACGTTTCCATTCATATCAAGGCTAAAAATGAAAGTGTTGGAAGGGCCGTAAAAGTCACTCGTGTTGGTTGTTACAATATCGCCATCTGTGCCCCTAGGGGCAGCAATGGCCTGATCCAGGGTTTCTTTCTGCCACTTAATATTACCGGCAGCATCAAGCTTTAGTACCACGCCATAGCTTAACTTACTTGCCCAGCCGATGGATCCCGCCACAAGAAAACCGTGGTCATGAGTCTCAAATACAGAATTGACGGATGCAACCTCCAGAAGGCCGTACTGTTTCTGCCAGACCGGAACACCTTTGCAGTTGAGCTTAAGCATAAATAGTGCGGAGGGGGGCCCATAATTACCACTCGTGTAACCGCTCACCATTAACCCACCGTCGCTGGTAATGCACAGACGGGTCGGTACGCTGGAATACTCACCCAGTTCATAGGTCTTTTGCGACAGAATGGTACCGTTTGTATCAATGGTCAGCAGAAGGGCTTTCTGCAGAAACGATTCACTGGCATCATCCAAGGTACCTGCTACGATGTAATGGCTACCGACCGGTGAACTTATAATCGACGTAGCCATTGTATCCATATTATCGCCGTAGTTTTTTCGCCAGGCTACTGTGCCATCGCTGTTTATTTTAATCATCAGGATGGTGTGCTTTTCTGCTTCAAGGTTATATGTGCTTCCAACACAAATGCAACCACCGTCACAGGTTGTTTCACATGCATTAATGTAATTATTCGTTGTATCTCCGCCGAAAGTTTTTGCCCAAGAATCTTTATCAACATCATCCAAGCACGCACTACTCAATAACATCCACAATAACCCTGCGCACAATATGAAATATTGTTTCATATAAACCCCTTTCCAACAACTTAGAAGCTTCAGTTGTAATCCACTGATACTGCACACTTGATTTGTCCTCACTTCCTATATCAGCTTTTAAGTTAGAGGTCTATGATATTCCTCCCTCATAATGAGTTAAGAACCTCGCAAGATACTCTACAATAATCCCGGGTTGAAAGATACATATTCAGACATGCGCAAATTGAAAGGCATGATTTGTCAACACTACTACCCTGCTGATTGAATCAAGGAAGGCCGAAATGTTTGCTACTACGGAACCAATCTCACAATGAAAATCCTCTTACCACTACTATTGCCGATTGCAAGAATGCTCAAAAACCCTGATACTGCAGGTTACATACCGTAGCAGACACTATTCTTGCTTTCATATAATCACCCATCTTTACAGAAACTACAATTTTAGCAGCATTTCATGACACACAAGATATTGAGGTAAGATAAAAAAGGCAGAGCACGGAATTGCACGCTGCCTTTTGAAAAGAGTGTGGTGAATAAGGGAATATTCCTTCCTGTACCCATTGCCTTCAAATCACCAAGTAATCAATCATGCCCTCCATGGATGGGCAGACCTGATGTCTGCTAATATAGATTTAATAAATTCATGATTATTTCTCCTTCACAGCAGACAGAATATCCAATAACATATCAAATATAAACTCTTCCTGGCCCGGGTTCGCTGCTGTTGTTACAATTACCATGTTGATATTGGGAATTATCATAATTTGCTGGCCGCCATATCCAATGGCATAGAATGCACCTTTAGCCTCAGGATGACCTATGATCCTAAAGTCAAGTAATGGCCACCATTGATATCCATAAATAATTGTAACATGTTCTCTAGTAGATTCACTCACCCAATCTTCCGGTACAATCTGTTTACCGTTCAGTTGACCTTTCTTTAAAAAAAGGTAACCGAACATTGCCATATCCACCGGATGTAAAGAAAGTCCCCATCCTGTATTGGTAATTCCATTAGGGCCAGTTTCCCAGTCCCAATTTGTTATGCCGATCTTACTGAAAAGATTTTTCTTGGCAAACTCTTCTGCTGATTGTCCAGTTTCATTGGCTATTATTCCAGAGAGAAGAACTGTACAACCACTATCATAATTCCATTTTGTCGCCGGGGCATCGGACATGGAAAGGTCAAGCATATACTTAATCCAATCATCACTTGCTGACAATTTCATTGCATCATTTTCCATGTTTGGACTTCCATCAGGGTTTACATACGGTGCCGTTTCGTCCCACGTAAACCCAGCTGTCATGGTTAATACATGTTCAAGCGTAATTGATTCTTTCCTCTCATCGAGATTTTCAATATCAGCATATTCCGGAAAAAAATCGAGTAGCTTCCCATCTACTCCGTCAATTTTGTCCTGCTCTATTGCAATTCCAATCAAAGCTGAGGTCACACTCTTTGTTACTGAATAACAATGGTGAAGCATATCCCTGGACCAGTCCATGAAATATTCTTCAAGAGCCAACCTATCATTATGAATAATAATCAAACTGTGTATGTTGCCATAAGCACCATCTTCAATTCTGTTTACCAACTCAGCCAGAATCTCCTCATCTAATACATAGGGGCAGTCATCACAGCCGGGAAGAGAATCGATTGCATATTTTTTCTGAGGATTCGGACAAGCACTAATACATAAGAAAACAGCAAAGATTGTAGTAAAACTTAGTACAGACACTATTTTTTTCTTCATCGCATCTCCTTCTCAAAAATATAACCCGCAACTTTCTCAAATTATCATCTGAAAAAGTGCGGTGATGTTTATTTTCATCTTGTTCCTGACTTAAAGAAATTACCGATATCGGTTATATCAAATCGATCGTAATCTTACCTATCAACTATTAGTGACTTGAGATAATTGCATTAGTCCGATCGAAGCTACCACAACATTTTGGTGCGCCACGAGGGTGTGAGATATGTCAATAATATTCGCTGGTGGTGCCCAGTCATCATTGATTTTATGTAATATCCCAATTTGAAAGAACAGAAATGGCGGAAGAGAGCCATAACCAATGTTGGTTATTACGCTTATTCCTAGTGGCTGCATAACACAGGTGGAGATTATAAAACCGTCTGAATCCCCCATTATGGCAGTAGAAAAACTGGCAACTAGAGCATTTACATAAAAGGAGTTTGGCCACTGCTCCCACACTTTAGGATCGTTCCAATATACACTTCCGCCGTAAAAACCTATATCATCAATATGCATCCAATCAATGAGTGGAAATATGTACGTGGCTCTCCATACCGTTCCCTCAATAGAAAAAATCCCCTCTGGCTCTACCCCTTGTGCTAAACATGGTGCATATACCATCACTACCATTATCACTACTAAGATTGATTTTTTCATGTGGTGCCTCCAGTACTAAGTTAAGATAAAAACTCCACTTTCTCGAAAACTTTCAAGAAAAGTGGAGTTATAAAAATCCCTTCTTACTATCTATCTTCATTAGCACCCTCCCACTGGAATCTATAATAAACCTCCTGCGAGAAGTCAAATGAAAATTCTACATGTGGTGGTATCTGTAATGTGCTATGGGATCCGATTTACCAAACAACCTAAGACTTTCTACACTGTCTATTACACCTTCAATCATGCGTAAATTGAATGGGGCGATTTGGCATACATACTACCATAATGACCAATAGCTGATATACGGAATATTTTCTCCATATTGCATATTCTAATAGAATGTCATTAACAGATTTTATGAAATAGGGAAGGGGGATCGTGTGGGCACATGGGTATTAAAATCTTCTAACATTTTTCTAACAAAATACTCAAAAACACCCTAAAATGGCCTAAACTCTACATGAAGTACAAAGGCCATAACCATCAGATAACTTTGATCTATTCCAATCTGTTATCTTTTAGTTATGGCCTTTAAAGTGTTCCGGAGACCAACGCTCAAAAAAAATGCTCATTTTTTTCTCAAAAACCGGAACGCGGGTGAGAATAATTGAGTGAGACCATTCGTTAGGACCACCGAATGGAAATACGGGAATGCAGCTTTTCCCGTACACATTCCAAGCGTCCTCAGGCGCCCGTAGACGTTGTCCCATTATCAGCAATCTGATCACACTGGCTCAATACCGGCAGGTTTCAAACAGCGTGCCGGTGTAACCGAAGATGCGCTTGAATCGTTCTATATCTTCCGGTGTTCCGATGGCTTTTGCCAGGTTGTCGCTCAGCTTCACCGTTCCATGACCACAGGACTCCACCACCTTGACCACCAGCGATAAAGCCCCCAACCCGAGATCATTGGTGAGATTGGTGCCCCAGCCAAAGGAGACCTTGATCCTCCCGGAGAAATGTTCGGTGAGCCGGCAGATGCTTTCTATATCAAGCCCGTCGCTAAAAACAATAAGCTTCTCCCGCGGATCAATGCCGTGGCTTTCGTAGTACCGGATGGCCTTCTCACCAAAGGCGATGGGATCTCCGGAGTCATGGCGCAGGCCTTTTAAATTGCGCGCCTGCTCAGGGGACAAATCCCGAAAGAAGAAATCGCTGCCAAAGGTATCGGTTAAAGCAACGGACAGATCAAAGCCGTAGTAATCCCACCAGTCCTGCAGAACTTTGTTGTGAGATGCATAAATGGTTTCTTCGGTGTCATGCATGATACCCGACACCACCATAAACATTTCATGAGCCATGGTTCCGATCGGCGCCAGCGAGTATTTCCGGGCAAAATAGACATTGGAGGTGCCGATAAACTGACTGGGCGGAACGTCTGAACTGAGCTTTCCCATGAGGACGTTGTGCCACGCCAGTGAAAAGCGCCGCCTGGTGCCGAAGTCGGAAAACACAATCTGCGGCTGTGCCTTCACCAGGGCTATTTTCCGCTCAAGACGCCGCAAACCTGCTGCCCATGCCGAATCGATGGTGATGCCTTCATGCTCCATCAGTGAGCGATAGTAGAGTTCATTCACAATGGATACAATGAATGTTTCCCAGTAGATGGCTTCAGCCCAGTTTCCTTTAACAGTAATTTCAAAGTTGTCATGCAGTGACTTTTACCTCATAGGCCGGCAGCTGCAATCCCCGGAGAAAGTCCAGGTACCGTTCATTAAAAAGCGGTTTGCCTGACAGCGCGATAGTGCGCAGATAGGCACAGTCTTCCCGTGTAAAGCGCAGGCCCCGCACATGGTCAAGCTCATCGCGGAACCTGGCCTCCTTGATGTGCCGGGCAAGAAAAATGTTTGCAGTCCGGTTCTTAAAAGAATAGGTGACCGGCACGCTGGAGTACTTATCAAAAACGATCTGCCCCATGGTAAATTTGTAAAAATCGGTATCCAAAAGTGATGCAATGGCTGGTGCGGTATCCGGGCACCCCTGAGCAAAGCCTGTTTTAACTGTGCATACCCCCATGGAGATTACCACTATTCATTGGAAAAGAGATTCCGGGCCGTGCCGTTAGCGAAAAGACACATTGTTGTGGCGTCAAAAGCCCCTTCCCCCTTGAGCCACAAATCGATGGGTGTTTTTCAGCAACCTGCTAAGGTTCCCGCCCTGCGGCGGTAGCAGCATGCTTCGAATGCAGCATAATTCTGGCGTCCGCTATGACACAGGTGTCCGCCGAACACATCACCGGATTGAGATCGATGGATTCGATGTGATCTTCGAGTTGCATGACCAGGTCAGAAAAGCCGGCAAGCATGCGGGTCAGCGCCGATAGGCAAACGGGTTTGGATCCCCTGTGCCCTTCAAGCAGCTGGCGGGCTTTGAGACTTTTTATCATTGTTTCTGCTTCCTTTTGGTCCAGGGGCGCCATTCGTAAGCACGTATCCTTATAAATCTCCACCCCCGTCCCCCCGATCCCTAGAAGAATTACCGGACCGAACTGGTAATCCACTTTTGCTCCTATAATCAGTTCAACGCCGGAGACCATTTCCTCGACCACCATGCCGGCAAAACCGCGCAAGGCGCTGAAATGGTGAAACGCGGCGCTCAGTTTCTCATCGGTATCAATGCCTACCATGACGCCCCTGACATCAGATTTATGCAGGATATCCGGGGAGACTACTTTGACCGCCACGGGATAACCGATGGCGTGGGCAAACTGCAGGGCTTCATCCCACCCGGTTGCCCAGGTAAAGCGGGGAACATTGAGTCCCGCCAGGGATAACAGCTTTTTTGCTTCAGGCTCGACAACCCAGCCTGTTTTCCCTGCGTTCTCAAGAATGGTCTGAATCTCCTGGCTCAGCATCGCTGGCACCTCCTCATGGCATCAGCCATGAGCACGGCTCCCTCAATGGAGGGAGATACCGGTATGTTGTTAAGCTCAAATCCCTCGATAAGCATGCCGTATTTTTCTATGTGGGGTATATAGGCGATCAATGGTTTTCCTTCCTGACGGTAGATCTGACTCAGTCTGGCCCCAAGATCCGAGGAGGTGCCGGGAAGGTAGGGTAGCATGAGAACGATGATACAATCGATTTCCGGGGTTTTACTCAAACGCCTGACGGTCACTACGAAGTCATCATCCACGGCACTGCCGGTGAGGTCGATGGGGTTACTGACCGAGGCAATCACCCGCGCACTGGGTGAAAGCTGTTCTCTGAGTTCCTGTTGCAGTGGTACAGGCAGGGAAGGGACGGCAAGGCCGTGATCAGTGCAGGCATCCACCGCCAAGGCGCCATGTCCGCCGCTTCCGGTCACAATGCTTACCCTGCATCCCGCGAACCGCGCGGAGCAGCTCAGTGCTTCACAAAATGACGCCAGTTCGATCTCGTTTTTTGCCTCAACCACACCATATTGAGAAAGCGCCGCTGAAAAAACATCGTAATCCCCGGCCATGGAAGCTGTATGGCTGGAGACCGCCTGTCTTCCTTCAGGGCTTTTGCCGGCCTTTAAAACAACAACCGGCTTCGGACATGTGCCGGCGGCACGAACGAACTCCCGGCCTTCGTTTTTGCCGAACCCCTCCACGTAGAAAGCAAGCACCTTTGCTTGTGGATCATTCCCCAGATACTCAAGCAGATGCAGCTCATTGATGAGAGCCTTATTGCCAATGCTCACCGCCATGAACAGTCCAATACCTTCCTGGGAGAACTTTAACATCTGGTCCACAAGGATTCCCCCGCTTTGGCTTATCAGTGCCACGTTGCCCGGGTCAGGGAGGACCATGCGCTCGCTGGGAATAAAAAAAGTATCAACTGCCGCCGGCACATAGATGCCGAGGCAATTGGGGCCAATAAAGGGAAAATCAGCCTCTTTGGCCATGGCAACTAATCGATCCTGAATTTCAGTATTGCCGCTTTCGGCGAATCCGCCGGAGATTATGGCAGCACTCCTGACCCCGGCTTTAATACATTCCGCCAGTATGTCGGGCACATATTCTGCGCGAACGGCGATTACTGCAAGATCGATTTTTTGTGGTAGTGCTGACACGGAGGTAAACAGCTCCTCATTCTGGAAAACACCTCCGCGCGGGTTCACAGGAAAGACTTTAATCGGGTAGCGATGAGCATTTTTATTATAGATGACGTTGGCCGGATGACGGTCATTGGTTGATGATACACCGACGACAGCCATTGTTTTTGGCTTGAATAACGGCTGGAGATTCATTCATTCCCCTCCCCTTTACTGGAAAAGCTTGATTACTATGGCCCGTCTTGAAATAAGATAAACATAGAAAAGATCCTCTTCTGTGTCAATCACAATATGAGGGGGGTGAATAGACAACGTATATGCACTTTTCTAGGTTTTGGGCTGTGGGATAATTCGCTGAAAGATGGATGGAGGCAAACGCTTGGGGTCATTTCCCGCAGATAGCCCAAGGAGGGTTGAGGGAACAGGGGAATTAAAGAGGGACGCCCTTAAATTTCTAAATTTCAACTCTCGCTAACGTAACAACTTAGATATTTAAGAGCATCCCCCCTTGCAAAGCATTCGGGGTCAGGTCGCAACATTCAATGCGTTGAGACCTGACCCCGTTTTTTCTTCGTGCTTCGTGGTTAAAAATTCTTACTCAGCCAGAAGCTCCTTGAGCTTGTCTCTGAAGGCGGGCAGCACCTTCTTCCAGTCGCCGACGACACCAAAATCGGCCTGGTTGAAGATAAACGCCTTGGGGTCTTTGTTGATGGCGATGATGCTCTTGGACTGGGCGCAGCCGGTCATGTGCTGGATGGAGCCGGAAAGCCCTACGGCAATATAAATATCAGGGCTCACAATTTTCCCGGTAAGCCCCACCTGCAGGTTGGATGGTACCCAGCGATTATCGCAGGGAGGCCGTGAAGCGCCGACCGCCGCTTTCAGCAGTGCCGCCAGCTCCTTGAGCTGCTTAAATCCGTCAGAACTGCCCATGCCTCTTCCTCCGCTCACTATTATCGAGGCGTCTTCAAGCCGTATCCCTTCTTCCTCTTCCTTTACCCGTTTCATCAATCTGGTTCTTATGGCTGAGGGGTCCAGGCCGGCATCAATGGGGATGACCTCCCCCTGTTTTGATGTGTCGGGCGCAAGCGGTGACATGACCTTGACCCTGACCGTGGCTATCTGCGGTAAGGATTGGCTGGAGAAGGTAGCCTGGGCATTGCCCCCATACACAGGCTTGACGCGCAGCAGCAGCTTTGTGTCGGGATCAATGGCGAGACCGACGCAGTCCAGGCTGGCCGTGGTGTCCAGCCTGAAGGCCAGAAGAGGAGCCAGGTCGGAACCGACGGATGTCTGTCCCAGGATGAGGATTTGGGGCATCACCTGTTTCACTGCCTTTTCCATAACCGATACGTACGCGTCCGTCTGATACTCTTTCAGCAGCGGATCGTCAACCACATATGCTTTATCAGCGCCAAAGCTGATCGCTTCCCGGGCCGGATCTCCCGCACCGCTTCCGATCAGCAGCGCGCACAGTTCCTGCCCCAGGTCATCAGCCAGCCGCCTGCCGCAGCCAAGCGCCTCTTTGGCAATTGAAGTCAGTTTGCCTTCACCTATCTCACAATACGTCATTACGCCTTTATAGTCAGACATTACATTCACCTTTTTAGTTTAAGTCTATGAGCTTTTTTTAGACCCTGTTTTCTTCACGCCTTGATTCGATCGGCCTGATGCCGGACTACAGGAGCCGGGCTTCCCTCAAGGCGAGGGCCAGATTGGCGCCCGCCTCCTCAGGGGTCTCTCCCGCAATGATACGGCCCTGGCTTTTCCTGCCCGGAGGAGCAGAAAGGCTGACCACGTTCAATCTCGTCAGCCGGGCCACGTCCACTCCCGACTGCTGGGCATTCCGGACCGTGATGGGCATCTTCTGGGCAGCCATGACACTCTTCAGGCTGGGATAGCGCAGCTCGCCCACCTCACTGCTGGTGGTGACCAGGGCCGGCGTCGGGGCCTCAATGACTTCATAGCCGTCTGAGACCACCCGCTCCACCTGTACCTTTCCGGCACCCATCTCTATCTTGCAGGCTGCGGTCATTACCGGTATCTTTAAAATCGCGGCAATCCCGGAGCCTACCTGGCCGGCATTGGTATCCGCCGCCTGTCTTCCGCAGAGGATAAGATCGTATGCACCTGCCTCCCGTATTGCGGTGGCCAGGAGGTGAGCGGTGGCATAACTGTCAAGCCTCTCAAAGGCATTGTCTTCCAGCAGGATCAGCTCATCGGCACCCGCGGCCAGGGTTTTCCTCAATACCGCCTTGGCCAGATTCCGCCCCGCGCTTATGACCGTTACCGTGCCGCCCTGGGCCTCCTTGATCCTGAGGGCGGCTTCCAGCGCGCTCTCATCATAGGGACTCAATACCGGCGGGCTGCCCTGGGGCATGATCACCCGCTTGGCTTCTGTATCAACCTTAATGCCCGAGGAGGAGGCCTCCGGGTCGGGTACCTGCTTCATGCAGACAATGATTCTCATGTTCCTTTACTCCTGTGATTTAATTTCTTGCAAAGCTTGCAAGCATGAAAAAATCTCAGCCCCGGGAAATCATTTCTCACCATTCTGCTGCGGATCCGTGCCCCAGAAATAGTTGCCGCTTCCGACGCCGTTGGGATCCAGCAGGTCCTTAAGCCTGCGCTGCCAGCGGTATTCCGCCGCTTTTGAAAGCTTCTGCGCGCGAGCCTTTTCGTCGGCATGAGTAGCCCGTGCCAGCCCCAGGAGCATGCCCCCGGGAGGCCGGCCTTTTTGAGCCTTTAACCTGTCCCCTTCGTCGGAGACTTCCGCTGCCGCCTTTGCAGAGTCAGGATCCTGGGGGTCATAGAAAAGAAAGTCCTCCCATCCGGTGACACCGCCGCCGCCCTGCCCGGACACCGGTCCCATCGCCTGATCACCGGCATCGGCAATTCTGCCGGCATATTTCTTGAGTAATGCCTTGCCCTCTTCGATTTCCCCCGAAGCCCAGACGTCCGGGGAGGCTACCGAGTTGTAGGTGTCAATGAAGCCCCCGGTGGCGGTAAAATTGAGGTTTTTGAAGCAGAGCTTGATCATGAACAAAAGCACGTATCGCTGCATGGTGGGCTCATCCACTGCGGCGATGTTCCACCCCCCCGTTTCACGTAGTATCTGATCCAGCACCTTCAGCTGATATTCAAGGTGCCGCGGCGTCATGCCGGCCAGAATGAGCTGGAAGTTGCGCCGCATCTCCTCGGTGAGCTTCTGTATTTCCGGCATCTCCAGCAGCTCCGTCAGGTCGCAGAGCTGCCGGGAGGGATCGGTTACTATTTTCAGGAAAGCCGCCTGCAACTCGTCGCCCCACATGACAAACTGCCGGTGAGCGATATATCCTATTTCCGAGTCATAGATTTTGTAGATGGCATCGGCATAGGCCTGCCAGCTGGGGAATGCCGGGAACGCGGCCCTGAAAAGGTCCTCCGGCAGCGGCGATCCGTAGGACGGCACCGTGCCTTCAATGGGCATGACCGGCGGGCCGGGCCAATGCACGAGCCTTATGGCGATCTTGGTTACAACGCCCCATCCCCCGGAACCTCCCAGGGCGCCCCTGACAACCCCCTGGGTACTTGGTCCCGGCCCTTCCGCGCAGAACCAGCCCAGGCCGGAACCCAATGAGCCTGTCCTGAGTATGTCACCCGTGGGCGTGACCCACTCGATGGAGAGTATGCTGTCCTGGGGAGAGGCAAAATACATGCAGTCCGGTCCCCCGCCCTGGAAGCAGCAGGCATTGGCGAGTACCGAGGTGCCGGCTCCGGCGCCGCTTATGTGATTGTTCAAACCGAGCTTCATGGCTTCGGCCTGAAGCTGCCCGGCCACCACGTAGGGCTCAACCACGGCAAACATATTCTGAGCGTCTATTTCTAAAATTCGATTCATCCTTCTCAAATCCAGCAGGATTTGTCCCGCGGCGGGCGGCGCGGCCCAGGGACCCCAGCCGGTGCTGTACACATGGAACCGTATCTTGTACCGGTTGCAGGCTTTGACGATGGCCTGGACCTCATCCGCGCTTCCCGGCATGAGAACCGCCTCAGGCCTGTCAAAGAACTTGCTCCCGCCGCTCACATCGCTTACCAGCTCGGCCATCCATTGATATGCATAGGAGTGCAGCGTGGCCGGCTCCTCGGTGATGTTGTCCGGCCCCACAATGCCCTCCAGCGCTTCATATATTTCCCTCGCCAGTGCCATAATCTCATCTCCTCCGCCTAGAGTGCTTCCCGCACCAGGTCTACAATGTCATACACCTTCATGGTTTCGCCGCGTTCATTAATGGCGTCGATAAAATTCCTCTCGCAGTGGGGACAGGCGCTCACCAGCGCTTCGGCCCCGGTGGCCCCCGCCTCTTCAATCCGCTCTCCGGCGGTCCAGGAGGAAAACTCCGGATACCGCTCCCGCACCCCGCCGCCGGCGCCGCAGCACCACGCATATTCCCTGTTCCGTTCCATCTCAACCAGCTTGATTCCGGGAATGCTTTTCAGCACGTTCCTCGGCGGGTCGTAAACGCCCGAAGCCCCGTTATACCGTGGCTTTCGCGGCTCGTAGACCAGAATCTGGCCGCGGACTTTCTTCTGTTCTCCGGCCCACGGCACATGAGATTCACCCCGTCTCCCCAGGTGGCAGGGATCATGGTAGGTGACGGTCATGGGCACCGTTTTGGTGAATGTGATCTTTCCTTCCCGGATGAGCCGGTCAAGGAATTGCGTGATGTGCAGGACCTCGAAGTTGAAATCGAGTTCGGCAGGATAAAGGCGCTTGAAGGCGTGGTACCCGTCTGAGCAGGCAGTTACCACCGTCTTAACGCCCGCGGTGGTCCAGGCGTCACGATTGTTCTCCGCGTACTTGAGAAATTCCCCCCGGTACCCCATGTCGCAGAGCCGGCCTCCGCAGCAGTTCTCGTCCTTTCCCATGATGCCCACATCAATGCCCGCGTTTTTGAGCAGGGTCACCGCCGTCCGCGATATTCTCCACAGCTCCTCGTCATAGCTGAACCGGCAGCCGGCGTGGAAGACAACCTCGGCCTTCTCCTGGGTCAGGTCCTTCACATCCAGCCCCTCGGCCCATTTGCCGCGATCGGCCTTGGGCATCATCATGGTGTTGTCCTCCTTGCGGAGATGGTCGATGAGGGGAATGTCCTGGAAGGGGAACTGCCCGTCGTCAATCAGCTTGAATCGCAATTGACGCATCATTTCTACCGGTTCCAGATCGTAGCGGCACACCTTGCAGGCGACGTCACAGTTTCCATCGAGCATGCATTTGAAAACGATATCCAGCAGCCCGTCCGAGTAACTGATCCGGTCCTCGAGAAGGGCGAGGGAGACGGCAAACTTCCCGCTGGCCGAGTAACTCTGGAACCTGCCGTACTCAACGCTGGGACAGCCTTTCGCGAAACGCCAGCTCTTCACCTGCGCAAAGGGGATCCATTTGCAGTATGAACACCTGCTGCATCGTTGTACCATAGCCCTATAATCTTCCAGTGCCACTGTATGCTTCCTCCTCCGTGTGGGTTCCCCTAAAAGCAGAGCTTGCCGGGGTTCAGTACATTGTTGGGATCAAAAAGCTTTTTCAGCTTCCGTGACAGATCGGTGTGCGCGGCATCCCTGCCGTAGGCCAGGTCCGCCCACATCCCGTAGGGGCGGGAAAAGAAGGCCCCCTGTTTTGAGAGTTCCTCGCCGGCCCTGGCAAAGAGCCCCTGCACCCTTGTAACTTCGCTTCCGCTGTTCGGGTCGTAGGGTAAACTGAATTCCACATGGCAGCTTGTGCCCATATGGGTGGGCTGGAGGTACACTCCCACGTCTGATGGTGGGTACGTGCATGCTTCCGCCAGCGATTGCATCGTCGCCACGAATTCCGGCGCCCTGTTGATGGTGGTGAGAAAGAAAATGTCCTGGCAACCGCCCTTATGGCGCAGTTTCCAATAGGGCTCCTTTGAAGGATTGAGCACTGCCTCCCCCACCTGCTCAGCCCGCGTCCCGGGGATTGCCTGCTCGAGACGCACGCCGCATTGCCGGGCGATCTCGCCAATGTCCTGTTCCATAAATGCAACCTTTTCTTCCGGCAGGATGTATCGCCCGGCCAGCCCGAGGATCAGAGTCCAGGGAGGAAGCCCTTTCTGCATGTTCATCATCTGTCCGGCATCGTCTCCCAGGATGGATGCAAGGGTAGCGCCGTTGAGAAGCAGGAGCTCGTCATGAAAGCGTATCCTGAGAAGTTTATAGGCAAAGCCGATCAGGGCATCGAGCTTTTCGGACGGCACCAGGAAAAAACGGTGCGCCTGGGGCAGCACCTCGCACCGCAGCGACGCCCAGGTGACAATGCCCATGGTTCCCTGCGCCGCCGACATCAGCTTGTGGTAATTGAATTGCCCCGGCCCGTATTGATAAAGCGCCGTATCCTGCGTTTTCCGCCGTGCTTCCAGCACTTTTTCTATGGGCATAAATATCGCCCCCCCGCCGGTGGAGGTGCTTATGCTGGCGCCGGCAAGCTCGCCGGTCCTGAACATGTCCCCGTTTCCCATGACCGTTTCAAGGCATCGCAGGGGCTCGGTCAGCGACCAGGCATACCGCGGGTTTGTCAGAGGCTCCCGCTCCAGGACGCTGCCCAGCACCGATTTGGACGGGCGCGGCAGCAGGGGCATGGGAAGTCTCATTTCCTCCTTCGCCAGCGCCGGCTGGAGTGCGCTGAAGGTTACCCCGGGTTCAACCACCGCCACCCGGTTTCTCCGGTCCGTCATGATGATCCGGTTCATCCCGCTTAAGTCCACGATAACCGCCCCCTCGGCGCCGGGAACGCTGTCACCGCGGAAGTGAGGCGGGCCTGAACTCACCGGCACCAGCGGCGTTCCGGTTCCGTTGGCCCACCTGACGATGTTCTGCACATCGTCCGAATTCCCGGGCCTGGCCACCAGCAGGGGCCTGCGCGGCGTTGTAAAGCTCAGGTCCCGGGAGTAGGCATCCAGGGTGACCGGGTCATCGGTGACCTTTCCCGCGCCGACTATGTTTATGAGTTCATCTTTTTTTTCGACATGGGTAGACTCCTCGGGCTTTGTTCTTCGTGCCCTTCGTGCTGTTCCTGCGTGTGCTTCGTGGTTGAAGCTGTGTACTCATCACGGCCCCTTTTTTAGAACACGTTCTAAATAACACATTCTTTTTTTTCTTGTCAAGCATAAAAGAACATGTTCTAATAAAAATTATTGCGATGGTTCCCGTCAATGCATATGGAAGGTGCCCTGAAGATGAAGATCCGGAAGGCGGACAGCGAAGCGGTGAGAAACAAAATCATTAAGATTTCCCGAAGGCTCTTCCTTGAGCAGGGATATGAAAACACCACCGTCCGGCAGGTGCTGAAAAAGGCGAGTCTCTCGACGGGTAGCCTGTATAACTATTTTAAAAATAAGGAGGAAATCCTTCTCTGCAGCTTGAAGGATGCCCTGCTTGAAATCAGCAGTCTCACCGATAACATAGCAATAAAATACAATGAACCGATCCTGCGCTATGCCCTGGGCATCGCGGTAGGAATAAGCGAAATTTTCAAATATAAACCCTTGTTCAATTTTTACAATGCCGTCTATAAAAATGAATCCGCCGAAAATTTCATGATCAGCCTCAAGGTTGTCAGGATGAAAAATCTAACCAAGGATCTGAAGCTTGATTTTACTGATGATGAAATCCAGTCGCGCGTCCTGGCAATTCACGGGGCGACAAGGGCCCTCATGCTGGCTACCATCAACAAGCGGTTATCGGCACGGCTCAATGATGTTTATTCCCTGATTATCAGGATCGCCCTGTCTGAGTTGAACATTCCCGAAAAGAAGATTAACAAAATCATCCGGCTCACAGCCGCCATCATGCAAACCAAAACTTTTTCACGGGATCTGGCCGAGAAATTAAAGCCCTGATCATTTCGTCCCGCCACTCAACGGGCGGGGGAAAGAAAAAGACCTCTTGCCCAATGCGCACGTCTCATGCTTGCGATTAATTGGGCAAGAGGTCTTATTTTACAATGGTGTGCTGTTCGGAAAGAAGGGAAAATTACTTGAGGAGAAAATGCTGCCGGCCGCGGGTAGTTTCATTCCCGCGGCCGGCAATGCCATGTGCGGCTCGTATGACTAAGTCCGGCGGGCCTCATGTTTTTATGGCCCGATCTCCCTCCCTATTTGCCTGCCGCAGTGGGCAGGGTGGGGCGGTGCGCATCCTGCACCGCCAGCAGCTCATCCGTTCCGGAAGCGCAGCCGCTGATGACAGCCGTGATGGATTTCATCTTGGTGTAGTTGAGATAGGTGCTGCAGGTGTTCAGGTGCTGGCATTTTTTCTCGCAGATGAGAACATTGATTTGCGGCGAGTTCTTTCTTCTTTCACAGGTAACGTAATCCATGATTTTGTGCCTCCTCCAGCAGACCCTGACTCAGGGGCAACATGCCCGTGGGGTTATACCAGGGTTAGTTCGTTTCTCCTGCTCAGGTCAATGGTTAAATCTTCATTTTTTCTGTATCGCAGCAGCCCTTTTCCCGCGACATAAAGCCGCTGCAGCTGCAATTGGCTCTCGAGTGATATCACTACCAGGTCGCCGTGATTCTGCACATGATGGATGTCAAAGGAGGGAATGAGAAACAGCTGGCTGCTCAACAGGAAGGGAACCTTTTCATGGTTGATTTTGAAATCGTAAAGCGCCACTTCCTTGGTAAGATCATAGCGGGAGGCGTTTATATACCCTTCGAAGCTGACCATCCGGTTGTTCAGCTGCTGACATTTTTTTTCCGCCTGGGGAATGAGCTTGTTTTCTTCATTGGTTTTGTGAATGGCATTCATGGTCAGACAGAGGGTCACCAGTGAATCCCTTCTGGCATCATGGGGCAGGTCCCGGAGCTGCTGAAAGAGCAGTCGCATTTTGCGAAAAATAAGCTTCTCCTCATCATTCATCTTGTAGTGCTCTGCCTGCAGGGTCACTACATTGATCTCTTTTTGTTTCTTTAAGTGCATGGATTTACCTCTCATTATTCATCTCCCCCCCTGACCAGTTTATCTAAATCAGATTTAAGGAACCGGTAGTCCTTCCCCAGCTTATTGCACTTCACCCTCTTCTCCCGGATAAGTTTATACAAGGTTAGCTTGGTTATCTGGAGGTATTCACAAGCCTGTTTGGTTGTATAAACTTCCCTGATTATACCCATATAACCTGCTTTAATATTAAAAAATGTTAAAATGACTTATATTATCTAAAGTATATTTTGTCAATCTTTTTTTTATTTAAATAGCTAAAAATTTACTTTATATTACCTAAATGTATTTTAAATAATATAAGTAATCCCAAATTATTTAAATTATAGTTAAAATAGTTCATGTTAACCTAAATGAACTTATCGTCATTTACTATGGGAAAAGATGAGGATTTTCCTGAGAGGTCTTAATACAGCTTTTTTCTGAGCCGGTTGATGCTCAGGGCAAGGGTGGCGATGCCGAGGAGAAAGAGGGCGAGAACCTGGGGCCATAACATTTCGATGCCTATGCCCCGCAGGAGTATGCCGCGGACGATGATGGCAAAATAGCGGATGGGCATCAGGTACGTCAGGTATTGAATGACCTCCGGCATGTTTTCAATGGGAAACATGATGCCCGAGAGGGTGTTCATGGTGAGCACCATGAGGAAGATGAGGATCATCGACTGCTCCTGGGTGTTGGCGACGGTGGAGATAAATATGCCCAGTCCCAGCGTGGAGAAGAGATAGAAGAACGAAAGGATGAGCAGCAGCGCTATGCTCCCTTTTATGGGGATGCTGAAGACGAGGTATCCAATGATGAGAATGAAGATGACGTCGATAAATCCGATGATGATGCAGGGAATGAGCTTGCCCGCCAGGAGTTCGGCCGGCTTGAGCGGCGTAACCAGCAGCTGCTCCATGGTGCCGATCTCCTTTTCCTTGACGATGGAGAGTGCGGTCAGGTTGCTGGTGACGATGAGTAGTATCATGCAGATGACGCCGGGAACCATGAAGTCGGCGCTGGAGAGGTCGGGATTGTACCACAGCCGCAGGCGGTTTTCGACAAGCGCGGTGCGGCCTTTCTCCCTCCTGAAGCCTCCCAGGAAGTCGCCCGCTCCGAGCGCTGCAAGGTCGATTGCTTCCATGATCAGCCGGGATGAAAATCTCTCGCTGATAATCCGGGCATAGTTCAAGGCGATGGTGCCCGAATTGGATTCCGTCCCGTCAACAATGAATTGAACGGGGGAGGGTGCCCCCTGCTTCAGCTTCCTTTCAAAATCGACCGGTATTTCAATCCCCACTTTCACCTGACCCCTGTCCAGGAGCCGGTAAATCTGGTCGCGATGGGTGACCTCATAGGTAATGGAGAAATAGCCGTTGTGACGGAAGCAGCGTACATACTCCCGGCTCAAGGGCGTGTTGTCCCGGTTCAGCACCGCTGTGGAAATGTTATGGATGTCGAAGGTGGCGGCGTACCCGAGAATGACGATCTGCAGCGTCGGCGCGATGAAGAGAAGCGGGTAGAGCTTCCGGTCCCGGCTCAACTGTATCAGTTCTTTTACGGTGGTGCTGATTATTCGTGCCAGCTTCATGGGTTACCCCACTTTTTTCTTAAATCTCAGGGCGCTCACGGTGAGCATTACCAGCGCAAAGATAAGCAGCGTGAGAGCCTCAGGATAGAGTATCGACAGTCCCGTTCCCTTAAGGATGATCCCCCTCAGGATGACCAGGTAATATCTGATGGGGAAGAGATAGGTGAAAAACTGAACGGGCAGCGGCATGCTCGCGATGGGAAAGATGAACCCGGAGAGAATGATCGCGGGCAGTATTGAGGATAGAAAACCCATCAGCCAGGCCGTCTGCGCCGTCTGCGCCACGTTGGATATGTAGAGCCCTATGCCCAGGGAGGCAGCGATGAAAATGCCGGAGAGCGAAAAAAGAGTGAGCAGGTTTCCCCGGAAGGGCACCTCGAAGATGAATCGTGATAAGATGAGTATCAGAACCAGGCTGATATAGGAGATGATGATGTAGGGTGTTATTTTCCCCGCCATGAGCTCAATGGGCTTCAGGGGGGAAACCAGAAGGCCTTCAATGGTGCCCTGTTCCTTTTCCTTGACGATGGTGATGGAGATCCTGATGACGGTGATGGACATGAGAATCATGCCGATAAGGCCGGGGATGAGGAAGATGGAGCTCTTGAGCTCCGGGTTGTACCAGACGGCAGGCCGCAGGTCCACCTGGGGAAGCTGCGCGGGGAATCCCCCCGCCTGGCTCAGGAGCAACTCCTGAAGCATTTCCCGGGAGAAGGTGGCCATGATGGCGCTTGAGTAGCCCATGATGATGTTGGCGGTATTGTTGTCAGCGGCGTCGATGATGATCTGGACAGGGGTTGTCCGGCCCCGGTAGATGTCTTTCGAGAAATCCGGCGGGACATGCAGGACAAGCTTGACCTCTCTCGTGTCTACAGAGGGATTGATCTGCTTGATGGAGTGAAGCCGCCGGGTCAGATCAAAGTAGCCTGACTGAATGAATTTGATCGGCAAGCGCGCGGGACACCCGCGATTGATCGCGATCAAAAACGGCGAGCCTGATATGGCTGATGTCCAGGTTGATGGCAAAGCCGAAGAGAAAAAGAACAAACACCGGGAAGATGATGAGCATGAGCAGGGCGATACGGTCCCGCATAATGTGGAGGCACTCTTTATACATGATGGCGGTGATTCTTCTCAGCATGGGGCAACCCCAAAAAAGCGTCTCACTGGTTTCTCTTGGAAAGCGCCACGAACACGTCTTCAATGGACGGCGCGATGGTGCTCATCTCCTTTATGATTATGCTGTTTTCCTGGAGGAGGTTTCTGAACAAGGGCATGGCTTCCTCGGCGTTCTCCACTCCCAGATGGATGGCATCCCCGTAAATGTTGATGTCCTTTATGGCCGCGTGGTTCTCCAGAAGTCTGAATGCCTCATTGATCCTGCTGCAGTGGATTTTTATGATGTGGTAGAGATTGAAATTATTTTTAATGCCCTGGGGGGTGTCGTAGGCAACCAGATTTCCCTCCCAGATGAAGCCGATTTTGTTGCACCGCTCCGCTTCTTCCATGTAGTGGGTGGTGACAAAGAGGGTCATGCCGCTGCTGGACAGGTCGTAGAGAAAGTCCCACATGTTCCTCCGCGAGACCGGATCAATGCCCGCCGTGGGCTCGTCCAGAAAAAGTATCCGGGGGCGATGCACGACCGCGCATGCCAGGGCAAGCCGCTGCCGCCAGCCGCCGGAGAGATTGGCCGCGGGATACTTGAGGTATCTTCCCAGGCCGATTGTTTCCATGGTTTCCGCCCGCCTGCTGGCGGCCTCTTTCTTATCTGCAATATAGAGCGAGGAGTAAAACATGAGATTTTCCTCAACCGTGAGATCTTTGTAGAGGCCGAAGCTCTGGGACATGTAGCCGATGATGGTTTTAATCTTCTCTCCCTGTGTGGCGATGTCGTATGTCCCCACGGTGGCAGTTCCCGAAGTGGGCTCAAGGAGTCCGCAGAGCATGCGGATGGTGGTGCTTTTCCCGGACCCGTTGGGGCCCAGGAAACCGAAGATTTCACCTTCCTCGATTGCCAGGTTAAGGTTGTTAACCGCGGTGACCTTGTCAAACTTCTTGGTGAGCTGTTGTGCTTCTATGGCTTTCATGGTTATCTGCTTTTCTTCGTGCGCTTCGTGGCTAATAATGTGCGTTTTAACTATGGACTGTGTGGGCTATTGAC
The DNA here is from genome assembly GCA_963751515.1 of uncultured delta proteobacterium. Lineage (GTDB taxonomy): Bacteria > Desulfobacterota > WTBG01 > WTBG01 > WTBG01 > CAZWCD01. The sequence continues at coordinate 33,742 of CAVVUR010000006.1, read as the reverse complement.
CATTTTCCGCTTCTATGATGGCGTCCGCGGGCATGCCCACTTTGAGTTCTTCATCCGGATTGTCCGCCTCGATTTTTACCCCGTATACCAGCTTCACCCGTTCCTCTTTAGTCTGGATGTTCTTGGGGGTGAATTCCGCTTCCGGGGAAATATAGGTAACCTTTCCGATGAATTCCTTTTGAGGAAATGAATCGATCATGATCTTTCCCTGCTGCCCGAGCTTAACCTTTCCCAGGTTTTTTTCAGAGAGGTATGCCATCACCCACACATGCTTGAGGTCAATGACCGTGGCCAGAAGACTGCCAATGGATACATACTCCCCTAACTCAACATAGCGTTCGCTGATGACACCATCAATGGGGATGATGGCGCTTGCATCTTCTATCTGCTTCTCGATCAGTTTTACCTGTGTCTCCGCCGCTTCCTTTAGTGCTTTCCCCGCCTGGATCTCTTCCGTGCGCGAGCCCTCCACGGCGATCTCGTAATTCTTTTTAGCTACCTCGTACCGTTTCTGCGCCGCCTCGTAGGCGGCTTCGGTTTTGTCCCGCGTTCCCAGGTCCACCACCTCCTGCTCATATAATCTTTGCATGCGGCCGTATTCTCGCTTGCTGTCTTTGAGCATTACTTCGGCTTCCAGGAACGATTCGTACGCCCGTTCCACCTCTTTGTCCCGCAAGCCCTTAATGAGCAGCGTGAGCCGTGCGTCCGCTTCCGCCAGCCCGGCTTTTGCCCGCGCGAGTTCGATGTCCAGCTTTTCGCGGTCAATGTCGCCCAGGATATCTCCGCGTTTCACCCAGTCACCCTCATCAAAGTTGAGCGCCACGATTGTACCGGTTGCCTCGGCCCTGATGTCCACCTCCGTGGCCTCGATGGTTCCGGTTGATTCGATGAGATTGGTGCTGTCCCGGCTGCACCCCGCAAGCAGCGGAATGAATAGAGCGAAAGCAAAGATGAAGCCGGTGACGGTGGTGTGCCTGCTGGTAAAGGTCAAGGTTAACATATGCTGTATCTCCTGTGATAATATGCTTCCGGTAGTGTGCATTACAGTCTCGCGGCATCGGGCCGTATGGATTTTCGCGTAGCGTCATTCTTAATCGCAGCGCTGAATAGTTTCCAGCTGATATCCACCTGCTTTACCACGTCAAAGGTTCCGCCGCTTAAATGGTAAAGGAAGGCGGATGGCTGAAACAACCCCAGAAACATGGTGGCTACCCGGAAGGGATCAAGATCAGAGCGGATGCTGCCCTGTCTCTGGCCCCTGTGTACCAGCTCGGCAAGCGTATTGAGAAAGCTGTTGATCAGATCGTGCAGTTTTGCCTTGAGGGCGGGATTTTCGCTGTAGACCTCTTCCGAGAAAAGAATGTGGGGAATGACAATGAACTCCTTTACCAGCTTAATCTGACGCATGAGCAGCTTTCTGAATGCGTTAAGTGAATTAGTATTCTCTTTAGCGACCTCGCGAACGTTTTGCTGCATCCGCGCCACGATCATGGTGAGTACCGCAGCGATGATTTCCGACTTGTTGTGGAAGTGGCGGTATACCGCGGAGGGGACAATGCCGACAAGCCTCGCTATACGGTCAATGGTCATCGACCGCACACCCTGGTTCGCCATCAGGGTCAGTGCCGCGCCGAGGATCTCCTCCTTCCTTATTTCCGTGCCCTTCTTTTCTGCCATGAGATTCCCATATTGTGAATTGATATTCACATTATAGCATGGGCACACAATAGCTGTCAACAGAACGTACACGGTGCGCGGTTCCGAACGGGGAGCGTTTATAGGCAGGGTTACTGTCCGGAAGGAATGGCTTTACAGGGCGTAGGTGAGAACATGAATCTCGGTTGCGGCCGGAAGGTTTTCCCTGGTAACGGTTATCTCGCTTACCTTGAGTTTTTTCACATTCGTTTTGTTTGCCAGGAAATCATCAACCGTGGCAATGGGGAATCCGCATTTTTTGGTTTTAAAGTGCATGGGAATAACCAGGCGGGGCTTTAAAGTGCTCATCACCTGCGTGGCGGCCTGCGCATCAATGGTATAAAAACCGCCCACCGGTATCATCAGCACATCAACGGTTCCTATCTCCGAAGCTGCCTTTGAATCCAGAGCATGTCCCAAATCGCCCAGGTGGCATAACCGAACGTCATCCACGGTGAAACAGAAGACGGTACTTTCACCTCGTTCACTGCCTTTTGAGGTGTCATGGTAGGTTGGGATGCCTTTGAAAGTGATTCCTGATACGGTATGGGTGCCGGGGCCTTTGACGATACGCGGATTTCCCTTGAGTCCCTGCACAAAGTTGTGATCAGGATGGTCATGGCTTACCAGGGCAATATCGATGGTCTCGGGGACGCTTCCATAGCTCAGTGCGCCGTCATAACCGCCCGGCTCATAGGGATCGGTGAGGATCTTTGTTCCGGACGAGGAAGTGATGAGAAAAGCGGCATGACCACACCATTTAATTTTCATGTCTGTCTCCCAGCATGAGGATGCTCGACCTGCCACTGCCGGTTACAAATCAATGAAAGGTATTGGTAGTCGCTGTTGGCTGCAAATTGTCAACCGACAGCTGTCAACTGCTCCCGGCTATGACGATCCGCAGGAGCTGCAGTTGTGGCTGGAACAGCTGCTGCAGCCGCTGCCGGACGAGCTGCTGACGAAACTACTCCCGGATTTGAAGGCAAAAGCTGATATGAGCTTTTTGACATCGCTTCCCTTGCATTTTGGACAGCTAATGGCGGATGATTGGCTGAACACCAGCTCCTCGAAGTCTTCCCCGCAACCTGAGCAATGAAATTCATAAATGGGCATACATACTACCTCCGTAAATGAAACTATAACAAGTATTTCCCTTTTTCGCAAATGGTTTGTGAGAGCCGAAATTGAGCGCCTCATAATCATTTTTGTTGAATTCGGAAGATGATTTCCTATATAGTAGCACTGTCTTTGCGCGGGTATGGTTGACGTGCCTGCCTGCCGCCACCGTTAATCAACACCAAAGAAGCCTTGTGCAGCAGTGAAGCTTAAGGAGGAAGCGATGTTTCCGTACAATTCAATGAGAGATTTTGTGGCAGAACTGGAGAAAAGGAACCGCTTTATCAGAATCAAGGAGATTGACCAGGACGTCTATGAGTCAACGGCATTGATATACAAGATGCTGGAAAGGCTCGGCGATAAGGCCCCCGGATTTATGGCCGAAAGAACAAAGATCGGAGGGAAATGGTTCAATACTCCGGTGGTGGGAAACATTTATAACGGCTATGATACGGTTGCACTGGCCTTCGGGGTTGAGAAGGTAACCGATGTCTCCATTGACATGTATCATGCGGCGGTTGACCGCATACAGACATTTTTGCAGCCTGACGGCAGGTGGAAGGCAATTCCCCCGGTGGTGGTTAAACGGGAAAGCGCGCCCTGCAAGGAAGTTGTGTTAACCGGTAAGGAAGCGGATGTGCTCACGTTTCCCTGGATCAAGAACAGCCCCCTCGACGCTGCTCAGTATATCAGTGCCGGTTCCTTTGTAATGCATGATCCGGAGATCGGGAAGAATCTGGGTACCTACCGCATCCATATCAAGGGACCTCAAAAAATAGGGGCTTATTTTACCAACCAGAGCCACGGCTATGCCATGATGATGAAAGCGGCTGACCGGGGCGAAGAAAAGGTTCCCGTCGCCATAGCGGTGGGGATTGATCCCATCTCCTGGATGATGAGCAGCACCAGGCTTGCCGACATGGGGGTGGACGAATTTGCGGTGGCGGGAGGATTCAGGGGAAAGCCTGTCGAACTGGTACAATGCGAGACGAACGATCTGCTGGTCCCCGCGCAGGCGGAATTTATCATTGAGGGTGAAATTCCCATGGAAGTGGAGGAAGAAGGCCCCTACGGTGAGATGTTCGGGTATCTGGGAAAGGAGACCACCACTTTCTTTGTCAATGTCAAGGCCATCACCCACCGCAGGAACCCCTGGGTTTTTAATATTTATTGCGGGGCCGGTTCCGGATATTTTACCATGCCCTGGGATGTGGGGAATTTCGTGCGCATGAAAAAACTCCTTCCCAGTCTGGTTAAACTTTATTCACCCCCGCACGCGCCGACCATAGGGATCATAAGCATTGACAAGAAATTTCCCGGTGAGGGTATTGAGGCGGGAATGCTGGCCCTCGGATACAGGATGTACGGTTTCAGCAAAAAGGTATTGATCGTGGTCGATAAGGATGTTGACCCGGCGGACATATCCAGAGTTCTGCACGCGGTGGCTACCCGATGGCAGCCCGGTCCCGCCAGCCTGATCATAAACCAGTCATTTCATATGCCCATCGATCCCAGCCTGAAGGAGATGTTCCTGAGCAGCAAAATTGTTATCGATGCCACGCGCCAGCTCTCCAGTGAAGGAGGCCCGGAATTGTTTCCGGAGGACCTCAGGACGGCATTAAAAGAGCGGGTGCCGGAGTCGTTTGACCTGGTGGAGAAGAAGTGGGACAGCTATTTCAATAAGTGAAGCGGGCTTTTATCTGCCAATAAGGTCTTTTATTTTGTCCGAAGCATCTTTAAGGCTGCTGGAGGTTTTTTGCCGGCATCCTCGATGACGTTTTCCTTGAGTTCCTTGTTTAAAAGACGAACCAGCGCGGGAGAGGTGATTCCTTCATAAAGTTCCGACAGTACGATCTTAAATGCCTCTGATGGGGGCAGTCCGCCTTCCTTTTCACCTATATCCGTGAGGTGTATGTCCTGCAGCCGCGCGCTTATTTTGTGCCCGACCGCCGCAGAGATGGCAAGCGTTACCTCGGCATCACGGATGAAAAGATCCCTGATAATCAGTTTCTTTCCCTCTTTGTCCGCGGCAGGACGGTTCGCTGTCGGTGGCTTGCTGTCATAGCTCCTGACGTTTTTGAGCAGTTGTTTAAAGTTATCCTTTCCCCACACCTTTTCGCAATTGATCTCCGGCCGAATCAGTTCGATTTTATCAATGACAATGGTATTGCCAACCAGAGACGCTTCATTTAAATCCAGATGGATGGACGGTGCTTTCAGGGCATGGGGCGATTTGAATCCTTCCGGGTTTCCCAGGTAAAAGTTGGAGAGATGGGCTTCCCCGGTGAAAAGAAGAACGCGCACACCTTCCACATGCACTGTTGCCTGTGTCAGGGATGGACCGTAGGTGTTGATGGTTTTCTTGATCAGTGCTCCCAGATTCCATAAACCCGCGAGCGATATAATCATTACGGTGAAGACAACACATGAGGTAATGATTACCCACTTTTTCATAATTCATCCCGGAGCATGATTCACTATATGGCCTGCCGCAATGCAGGCCAATTATTTAAAGATCAGGGTATCGTAATGGTTTCATGAAAGCAACTTTTTTATCACCGGGAAAAATCTTATGTGGTAGTACAATTTATTCTTCATTAAATAATCTTAATTATGCTTGATTATACTTAAATAATTCTAATTAATCTTTTAGCGCATTTTAAAAGGTGCATTGGATTTAAGCAATTGATAATTAATGTCTTTTAACGAAGGCCTCTATGGAAATTCTTCCATGCAGATCCTTGAGTCAGTGTGAATGAGTGCCGGACAATTGATATAAGTGTTTGATATATTTTAATATAATTATGAGACGCTTTACATGCGCTCCTCGTGCTTAACGGATGTGATCGTGATTCGGGACTGGTGCTGGGGGTAACCGGGCCGAAATTTTTTTAAATTTCTACTAGCCAAAGATATTCTAATGTGCTACTATGCTTTTGCTGGTTGTGGAACAAGTCCCTCCTTGTTACGGCATTAAGAAAAACTTCTTGCCATCCATAACCAGCTATTTTTTTATCCTTACGGGTTCAGTTACATGAAATTGGCTTCGCAGGTTATGCTTCGGTAGCGGGAGGCACGGATCATGAAGTACGCATCATTATCATATAAAAGAGCCGGGCTTGCAAAAGGCTATACCGACCGGCTGCTGCATATTAATCTCAGCAATTATGCAATTGCCATTGAATCCATACCCGCAGAGGTAAAAAAGATCTACGTAGGCGGCAGGGGCTACTGTCTGAAACTGGTTTATGACGGGACAACAGCAACAACACGGTATGACAGTCCCGAAAATGTGCTTGCGCTCTCCGGAGGGCCGTTTTGCGGAGAAACCGGCTTTGTCGGGACCGGGAAGTTTATTGCAGGAACCATATCGCCGCTAACCAACAGTTTCTGTGATTCGAACGTGGGTGGTCATTTTTTTCCGCTGGTCAAATTATCCGGGTTTGATGCCATTGCCGTCACCGGCAAATCAGAACGAAGAGTGCTGGTGGTTATCGATGCTGATGCTGAAGAGATAAGTGTTGTTGATGCCCCGGCGGCTGATGTCACCATTCATGGGGCGGAGGAATTGGTGCAACGCTTCCAAGGTGAAGGGAAACCGACAAATATCGCATTTGTTACGGCGGGTGTCGGCGCGCAGAACACCTGGTTTGGCTGCCTGAACAGTGTTTACTATGACAACCGCCGGAACCGCTGCCGGTCAAAACAAGCCGGCCGTGGCGGAACAGGCACGGTGCTTGCTGACAAAGGCATGTGGGGGATACTGGTTAAATGCAATATTCCACGCGGCCATTCCAACCAGCCGGCGCATCAGGATAAAATCCAGGACGCGGGACATAAACTGCGCGAGGTTATCAAGGAAGTCGATCCCCAGTCCATGCGCCTCAACAACCAGGGCACGACCTCGCTTATTGATATGATGAACAGTAACGAGCTGCTGCCGGTGAATAATTTTCAGTTCGGCAGCAACGAGCGTGCGAAAAATGTCTCCGGTAAAATATTTGAGAAGGAGGTTTTCAAGCAGAACATGCCGGACGGCTGCTATCCCGGCTGCAATTTATCCTGCACCAAGGGGTGCGAAAGTCATGTGCTCACAACCGGCCCGTTTGCGGGAAAGCAGGTCGGGGTTGACGGCCCGGAATATGAAACGGCCGCTACCGCCACCAATCTGGGAATTTTTGACATCGACTACATGCTCGAATACTCATGGTACTGTGATCAGTACAGCCTGGATACCATCAGCGCCGGCGTCACCATGGCATTTCTGTTTGAGGCCTTTGAGCGTGGCCTGCTGACGAAAGAAGAGACCGGCGGGCTGGAACTTCGCTGGGGTAATGCGGCTATGGCCCTTGAGCTCCTGCACCGGATTGCGGCGGGAAAACCCGGGCTGCCCAGGGCGGCGGGATTCGGGGTTCGCTTTATGAAAGAATGGATCACCGAGCGGGCTGCGGCGCGCCTTAAACGTAGTAAGGAGAGTATTCTTTCGGAGCTTTCACTTTTTGCCATGGAGACCAAGGGGCTCGAATTCTCCATGTACATTACCAAGGAATCGCTCGCCCAGCAGGGTGGATACGGCTTTGCACTGAAGGGGCCGCAGCATGATGAATCCTGGCTGATTGCCATAGACCAGTTGCGCAAGGAGCTGCCGACATTCGAGGATAAGGCGGAGGCCCTGCTCTGGTTTCCGCTCTTTCGGACCTGGTTTAATATTGCCGGGTTGTGCAAACTTCCCTGGATTGATGTGCGCAATCCCAAGGCAAAGGATACACCCTCTCCGTCAAAAAACCTGCCCACGGTGGATTACTATATCGAACTGGTAAACGGTACCTTCGGCACCAGCAAAACGCTTGATGATCTGCTGCTCCAATCGGAGCGCTGTTATTTGTTGCAGAAGCTGATCAATCTCCGCCAGGGGTTTGGGACCAGGCAATACGACGCCATTCCGCTGCGGGCCATGGCGCCGGTCTTTATGAATGAATACCTCTCGAGGAAGGATTACTACGAATCATACCTGCGGGATATGGCGAAGATAAACCCTGATGGCAGATCAGACGAGGAGAAGCTGGCGCTGCTGCAGGACTTTCGCAGGAAGCAGTATGAAACGCTGACCGATGTGGTCTACAAGGAAAAGGGCTATGACAGGAACGGCATACCCACTGATGAGACCATGAAACGGCTCGGCTTTGACAATCCCGAGTTTATGGCCATAGTCCGGGACGCCAGGAAACGGGCGGGTTGAGGGTCTGCCGCACTATTGCCGTTAAACGATTTTGTCCCGCTGTAAAATTTCCCCTTCAGCACTGACCACCACTTTTTCCAGGGGGATTTTGACGCCCGCCTGCTCCATCCCGCCTTTGACCACGAGGGGGAGACCCTGGCAGCAGGGAACCTCCATTACCACCACGGTAACGCTCTTTATACCCGCAGTCTTAAAAATCTGGGCGAACTTTTCCGTATACGAAGCCGCATCATCAAATTTCGGGCAGCCGATCATTACCGCCTTGCCTTTCAGAAAATCCCGGTGAAAGTGAGGGTAGGCCACCGGTGTACAGTCGGCGGCCACCAGCAGGTCAGCATTTTTCAGGAAGGATGCTGTAGGCTGTACCAGGCGGATCTGTACCGGCCAGTGGGCAAGGGCTGATTGCCGTGCGGTATCTTTGCCTGCTGCGGACTGGTGTTTCTGCCCTGATAAAATGCGGGTCTGTGCAGAAGGGCATCCCGTCGGCGAAGTCGCAGCCTCTGAGGGATGATGCTGCGCTGACCCCTGCAGATGTTTTTCCACCGCCTGCTCGTCGAATTCATGTGCCTCACGCTCAATGATGCGCAGGGCGTCCTGCGGACATTCCCCGAGACACGCGCCGAGTCCGTCGCAATACTGGTCGGATATCAAGCGGGCCTTGCCATCAACTATTTTAATCGCACCCTCAGCGCATGACAGCACGCATTGCCCGCAGCCGTTGCAGCGCTCATCGTCTATTTCCACAATTTTTCGCTTTACTTTCATATGGTGCTTCCTCCCGGCACTCAGCGTTCAGCTGAGAAGAGTTTTTGTGCCAGTTTTCTGCCGCTCACCGTCAGAAAAGACGTGGCTATGATGTCGGAGAGCTTGTCCGGGTCAAGGGGGCACTCTCTATGCTTTTCCTCGAGGTTGACGATCAGGTCGGCATCATAGAGGATCTTGAAGTTGACGGTCTCCTCTGCGCGGGGATGGTGATGGTGGCCGATAATGTCGCACACCTCATCAATCAGTTCCGGCGTCGCACCCAGCCTGGTCAGCATATCCCGCGCCACCGGCGGTCCTTCCTGCTCCTGATAGAAGGCCTTATTGCTGTGGTACTTACGCTCGGCCTCTTTAATGCCGATGTCGTGTAGGTAAGCGGCTATAAGCACCACCGCCATATCTCCCTTCTCTTCCTTCACCAGCTGCTCTGCATATCTGGCCACCTTTGAGGCATGACCGATGCGCTTGAAATCCTGCCCGAAGTAGCGCTTCATCTCCACTGCCACCCGGTCCTTGAGCAGGTCCTTGCGCTTTGAGAGCAGCTCCGGCGGAAGATCCCCGAGGCACTGCGAGGCATACTGGCAATAGGAAGCGCAGCCGAAATCAATTTTCGGATTGATGACTTTATGCCCGCACTTTTTGCAAGTGCGGGTTGACTCATCCTTGAAGAATTCCATGCTGCAACCGCATGCAGGGCAGGTGGTTTCAAAGATAGCATCGGGCCCCCAGTAACGCATATCCTGTCCGGGACACTTCATTGGCTGTTCTCACTGAGCATTTAATGGGGATTAGTATGATGGTATCTAAGTATAAAAAAATGACTTTTAGATGTCAATAGCCGCCGGATGATGGTCTTTTGCCGACAGTCAGTTTCCTGATTTTCGTTTCCAGTTGCATTCAATAGCTGCCTCTCACATTCAAAAACATTAGCCTTGACACAAAATTGACCTGTGTCCTATAGTGACCCTGCCGCTCATGGCTAATTCTAGAAATCATTTACTGCAGGAAAAATTTATTTCCGGAGACGCGGCAACATGCGATTTGAGAAAAATCAAATTTTGCAATCACTGTTGAGAGGGAGGTTCTATGGCAATCAAGGAAATTAAGGCAAAAGAACTGAACACCAGGGAGTTCATCAGCCGGCAGGCAGAGGAGATTGCCCGGCAGGTGGGCAATGGCTATGCCATCAATGCCCTCTCCGGCGGGGTTGACTCATCTGCCGTAACCATGCTCGGGCACATTGCCCTGGGTGAACGGCTCAAAACCTACTTCGTCGACAACGGCATCATGCGAAAAGGCGAGCCGGAGGAGATCGTTCGCGCATTTAAAAAGCTCGGGGTGAAGGTCGAGGTGGTTAATGCGCAGAACAAATTTTTTTCCGCCCTGAAGGGAATTGTCGATCCCGAGGAGAAGCGTGAAGCGATCACGCAGACGTTTTACAAGGATGTGTTCGGCCGCCTGGTTATAAAGAGCAGGGCTCAACACCTGCTGCAAGGCACCATCCTCACCGATGTCGACGAGACAGTGGCAGGCATCAAACGCCAGCACAATGTGTTTGCGCAGCTTGGCATCGATCCGCAGAAGGCCTTCGGCTATAAGATTCTTGAGCCGCTGGTGCAGCTGCGCAAAGACGGCGTGCGCAAGCTCTCGAAAGCTTTGGGTCTTCCGGAATCAATTTACAATCGCAGGCCATTTCCCGGCCCGGCGCTTGCCGCCCGCGTCATCGGCGAGGTCACCCGGGAGAAAATCGCTGTTGTTCGTGAGGCCACGGTCGTGCTTGAAAACGAACTGAAAAAGACGAAGGCCTTTCAATTCATGGCAATTCTGCATCAGGACCGTGTGACCGGTATGCGGGGCAACAAGCGGGATTTCGGGCTGCAGATAGAGGTGCGCTGCTGGGACAGCCTCGATGCGCGCACTGCCCGTCCGACACGGCTGCCTTACCCTGTGCTGGAAAGAATTGCAAAACGCATGACCACCGAGGTGCCCGGCGTGGTGAGCGTGACCTACCACATTGCCACCAAGCCACCGTCAACCATGGAGGTCATATAGAGAAATCTGTGGAAGAGGACGTTCGTGCAGAAATTGTTTAAATTAACAAGGATAAACTCTGAATTACTGTTGGATTATTGAAAGACCGCAAAATGTGTTATTAGCAGATGAATCTTACATACATGCCAGCCCTGGGACTACTTTGCATAAGAGCTAACCTTACAGGCTGTGGCCAATCTGTGCAGTTAGACTAGACTCTACGAGTATAAAAAAACCTATGACAATGAATCCTCGCGGGGCTATTTGAAATTTTTACCCTTCCGGGAAACCCCTGTAAAGACCTTCCGCCCTCGCCCAGTCTAAAGCCTCACGGTATTCCGCATTGATGATGCGCCGGTTGATGTCGGGGAATTCGCATGCCCGGTATTCCGGGCGGTACTGGCTCATGATGTTCACGTAGGAATGGGGTGAGATCTCGGTTGCTATATAGTGCATCAGCTCACGGGTTCCCCCTAAACCCCCAGGCATTACCAGATGGCGGATGAGCAGGCCTTTTTCAGCCACACCAGCTTTCGAAATCTGCAAATCACCCGCCTGCCGGTGCATCTCTTTTAAAACCTCTTTTACCACTGCCGGGTAGTCCGGTGCCTGTGCGTATTTTTCTGCAACCCCGCTGTCCGACCATTTTGCATCCGGCATGTAAATGTCGATGATCCCATCCAGCAGTATGATCACCTCCAGTGATTCGTAGCCGCCGCAATTGTAGACGAGCGGGATGCGAAGACCACGGTCAATGGCATAGGGCAGGGCGGAGATGATCTGCGGCACATAGTGTGTGGGTGTGACAAAGTTGATGTTGTGGCATCCCCGCTGCTGCAGGGCAACCATGTACGCGGCCATTTGTTGTGAGGTGACTGCCTCCCCCTGACCCAGGTGACTGATGTCGTGATTCTGGCAGAAGGCGCAGCGCAGGTTGCAGTGAGTCATGAAGATGGTGCCGGAGCCCATGCTGCCAACCAGCGGGGCTTCTTCTCCGAAATGGGCAAAAGCGCTGGAGAGCATGAGCTTACTGCCTGCTCGGCAGAAACCCAGCTCACCCCGCAGCCGGTTAACCTTGCAGTGACGGGGACAGAGCCGGCAATGCCTGAGCATATCAGTGAGAACGCTGATTCTCTTGTGCAGCTCACCGGTTTTGTAAAGATTGAGGTAGGATGGAATATAGCTCATAAGGGTTTCTAACAGGCTGTTGAAAAGCGCACTAAATATTATGTGGCTCAACGGGGGAGGGGCTTTTTAGCCACAACACAATTCTTCGGATCCTGTAGAACGGCAGCGACTTTCTAACTGTTTTTCAGGCTGTTCAAAAATCACCAGATGCAAGGCACGCGAAATCCTGAGGAATGAGGCGTACATTCAGGTACGCTGCAATGACGAAGGATGAGCGTAACGCAGCAGCTGGGCATTTTTCAACAGCCTGGCTAACTTTGTCCGACAGACCCGCTTGGCAACAGTCCGTATCGAAGCCGCTGCAAAGCTGCCTGTCAACGGTTTAAGTCGTAAGGCACCGGGTCGTGCCGTAAGCATAAGGACAAATTGTTGTGGCGTCAAAAGCCCCTCCCCCGTTGAGCCACGAATCAGGTGGATGTTTTTCAACAGCCTGTTAGAAGTTGCCGTGAGATATGCTTATTTCAGCTGATAGCCTCCACCAGGTGTATGGCCCTGGTTTTCAATCCCCGCTGGTGGATGCCGTCCATAAGCTGAAGCAGGCACCCGCTGCAGCCGGTTGCTATCAGCGAAGCCCCCATCGACGCCAGGCTATCCACCTTGCGCTTTACAATGTTCATGGAAAGGTCATAGTGGGTGATGCTGAAGGTTCCGCCCATGCCGCAGCAGCGGGAGGCGTCAGGCATCTCGGTAAAGGTAAGGTAGGGCAGGGCCTTCAGTAGTTCTCTAGGCTCTTTATGGATGCCGAGAGTGCGCATCAGATGACAGGGGTCATGGTAGGTAATAACCGGACGGAGCTTATTACCAGGGTTATTTTTCCTGAGCTCCGAAGCCAGATTGAGATCGCTTACCAGGAAGTGCGATATGTCCGTGACGCTGTCGCTGAACTGTTTAATCCTGTTCCGGGTGTGCTGGTCAGCATCTTTGAAGAGCTGCGGGTAAAAGATCTTTAACGCTGCCGCGCAGGATGCGCAGGTGGTGATAATGGTCGCAAGCCCGTGCTTTTCAAATGCCTCGACATTGGTGAGCGCTAATTTTTTTGCTGTGTTCCAGTCCCCCGCCGCAAAGGCCATCAGGCTGCAGCACGTTTGGTCGGGAGGAGTGATAACCGAAACACCATGCCTGTTGAGCAGGCGCAGGGTGGCGCTGCCGATGCGGGGGAAGAGATAGTTGGTAACGCACCCGGGAAAGTAGCCGACCCGCTTTTTTTCTCCCTTTGCTGCCGCAAGCCCTGCATGGATGTCGTTGAAAAAGTGCTTGGCTATGGGGGGAATGAAGCGCCTGCGGTCAAGAAAGGGCAGGGGAAAGCGGCGATGGAGCCCGCTCTCGCCGGGAATTCTTTTCAGGAGCAGTCCCTGGATCAGTGAGCCGGTCCGGAACACTAAAGGCAGGGCCCGAAGAGATCCGAAGAGCAGCTTTTTGACAGGGGGCAGTCCCCGGTGATTAACCAGCGCTTTTCTGGCGGAAAGAAGAATGTCCCCCGCTTTCACCCCGTTGGGACAGCTTTCTCCGCAGCTGTCGCACAGCAGACAGGTAGAAAGGATGTCCTGAAGTTTTTTGGTAAATTGTATGTCTCCTGATGCGAGTGATTCGACAAGGCACAGTTTCCCGCGGGGGGAGGTGATTTCAGAAAGCGCTTCGGTGTAAACGGGGCACTGCGTCAGGCAGGTTCCGCACTTGACGCAGCGGGCGGCCTGGCTGCTCAAATCAATGATGTTTTTGGTCATGAGAGAGACAGCTTCCCGGGATTGAGGATGTGATTGGGGTCAAGCAGATTTTTAAGCCGGTTCATAAGAGCACGGTTTTCGCTTCCTATGTCCATTTCCAGGAAGGCGGCCTTGGTTATGCCGATCCCGTGCTCTCCGGAGATGGTGCCGCCAAGTTCAAGGGTTGCCTGGAAAATTTCTCTGACCGCCTGGTGTGCCCTGGCGACTTCATCAGGATTATTCCGGTTGATCATCAGGTTGGTGTGAATGTTGCCGTCACCCGCGTGACCAAAACTCACATTGATGAGGCGGTATTTTTGTGCAATCGCGCTTACCCGCCTGATAATTTCAGGGATCCTGCTCAAAGGAACCGTGATGTCCTCGTTGATCTTATCGGGGTTGAGTTTTAAAAGGGCCGGAGATATGGAGCGCCGCGCCTTCCAGAGCTGTTCTTCCTCCTCCGGAGAATTAGCTGTCCGGAAAGCGCTTGCCCCCTGCCCGCGGCAGATTTTCTCGATGGCCAGGCACTGCTTGCCGATGACCTCTTCATCACCATCAACCTCGATGAGCAACAGGGCCTCAGCCTGGGTGGGCAGACCCATGTGCAGGTAATCTTCCACGCAGCGGATTGCCGCCTGATCGATGAATTCAAGGGTGGAGGGAATGATGCGGGCTTTGATAATGGCTGAAACGGCAAGCGGAGCGTCATCGAGACGGGGAAAGGTGGCAAGCATGCACTGCCTGGCCGGGGGCAGGGGAATGAGCCGCACAGTGATAAGGGTGATGACGCCCAGCGTCCCCTCGGAACCGACAAACAGGCTGGTGAGATCGTAACCGGCAACCCCCTTGAGCGTTTTCACGCCTGTCTTGAGCACTTCCCCCGTCGGCAACACCACCTCAAGGCCGAGAATGTAGTTTTTGGTCACCCCGTACTTCACGCAGCGGGGGCCGCCCGCACAGGTTGCGGCATTGCCTCCCATGGTTGAAAATTGGAGGCTGGCGGGATCGGGCGGATAAAAAAGGCCTGACTGACCGACGGCTTTCTGGAAGTCGCCCGTAACCACGCCCGGCTCAACGAGAGCAGTCAGGTTTTCCGGCGCGATGGAGACGATACGGTTCATCCGGCTAAGAGCAAGCACCAGGCCTCCCGCAACGGCCAGAGAGCCGCCCGCAAAACCCGAACCCGCTCCGCGGGGTATAACGGGAAAGCGATGGAGGTTTGCGCAGCGCATGAGGGAGGAAACATGTTCCGCGTTCCGGGGAAAGGCCACGGCGTCGGGCACATATTTCTGGTTGGTCGCGTCAAAGGAATAGCACATGCGCTCTTCAGGTGCCGTGAGAAGATTCTCTTTCCCGACGATGGACTCAATTTCCGCAAGAGGCAGTTTGTGCATGGGTTCACAGTGCCTTTTATAATGGATCCTGCGATCAAGTCGCAGAATGACGGATTATGGAGGGCCATGCTCCGTCATGGCCGCATCCAAGATGAGGACGCGACGGAACGCGTCCCTCCATCTGTAACCCTGATTAAGTTTACTTTCCCGCTCAACCTTACCCCTTTGTTCAACCCCTGTCAAGGGTCCTGCCGGTGTGTTATTTTCTTGACTTTACTGCTTAAATTATCTATCTAAACACCTTGTTATCGTGCATGGAATCTATATTTGCATTATATAAAGACACGTTTCAGCTCATTTAATTTTTAAGGAGGATAGCGCATGAAAGAAGTTGTGGTGGTAAATGGAGTCAGAACGGCAATCGGTACCTTTGGGAGTGCCCTTAAGGATACCCCGGTGGTTCAGCTGGGTGCACTGGTCATTAACGGGGTGTTAAAGAAATCAAAACTCCGGCCCCTGCCGTCTGATAAAATGCTGCAGTATGCCCCGAAACCCCTTCAGGGGAAGGGTTTGATAGACCTGGAAAAGAAGAATCAGGACTGGGATGAGTCTCACACGGGTGTCCAGGTTGACGAAGTGATCATGGGAAACGTGCTTCAGAGCGGGCAGGGACAGAACACCGCGCGGCAGGCCATGATCCGTGCCGGTATCTCCAAGGAAACGAGTGCCTTTACCATCAACAAGGTATGCGCGTCCGGTCTCAAGGCGGTGGCGCTCGGGGCGCAGTCGATCCAGCTCGATCAGGCTGAGGTGGTCATCGCGGGCGGCATGGAAAGCATGAGTAATGTGCCCTATGCCCTGCCCAACGCCCGCTGGGGATACCGGATGGATGTCAGCACCAAGGGAGTGCTCAACGACCTGATGGTGCTCGATGGCTTGTGGGAAATATTTTACGGCTATCATATGGGCCTGACCGCGGAGAATATCGCCGAGCAATACGGCGTATCCCGGCAGGAGCAGGACGAGCTTGGACTTGTGAGCCACCAGCGCGCCCTGGCCGCAATCAAAGCGGGTGTTTTCAAGCAAGAAATTATTCCGGTGATGATCCCCCAGAAAAAGGGTGACCCGGTTCCGTTTGATACCGATGAGCGCCCCATGGACACCAGCATGGAAAAGATGGGCCGCTTGAAACCCGTGTTTAAGAAGGACGGGACGGTCACGGCCGGTAATGCCTCGGGGATCAATGATGCTGCTGCCGCCGTGTTGCTTATGTCAGCTGATAAGGCGAAAAGCCTGGGCCTGGAGCCGATGGTGAAAGTGGTTTCCTTTGCCTCGGGCGGCATTGATCCCGCCTACATGGGTCTTGGACCAATCCCGGCGGTAAAGAAGGCCCTGGACATGGCCCATCTGACCATGAAAGACATTGATGTCATAGAGTTAAATGAGGCCTTTGCATCCCAGGCCATCGCCTGCATGCGGGAATTGGACATGGACATGAAAAAGACCAATCCTCTCGGCAGCGGAATCTCCCTGGGACATCCCATCGGATGCACCGGCGCACGGCTTCTGGTTACCATCGCGCATGAAATGAAGCGCAAGAATTATACCTATGGATTGGTGACCATGTGCATCGGCGGCGGCCAGGGCATGGCCATGATAGTCAAACGATAAACATGGAGTGAGTGCGGTCAGGGGGATATATGGGTCTGATACGATTTGAGGGGATAATCCCGGCAAAGCTGATAATCCTGGTTATAACAGCGCTTTTCGCAGTTTCCTGTGCCTGTTTGAATGTCATGCAGCCTTCGCGCAGCATCAAGATACCCCCCTACCGGATAGAATATTACCATTCCGCTGATGGTGCACCGCCTTCGGCCGACGAGAAGAAAACCAAGGGATGGTACGAGCAGTCCGTGGACGAGAAGCTGACCATGCATTACCAGGTAGCGCGGGTGGAGGAAAGCGGCATCTACTTTTATCAGCTCCTCTACCGCGCCGTTAATGCCGGTGACACGCCGATTGCCGTCTATGACCAGAATATTTCACTTATTGACAGCTCGACCCAGCAACCCATAGAACAGGTGCAGTGCTGGAACTGGCAGAAGGTGAGCGTTCCCTGCAACCGCATCGAGGCAATTCCCAAGGGCGAGGTGGTGAAAGAGGTGCGATTCGGCTATTCCACTGAGGAGCGGCATGCACCTGGCCTGAATATGAAAATAAGCGGTCTCGGCGCCAAGGATGATGTCATCACCATCGATTTCCGCACCCCCTAGATGTTTCATGTTCATACTATGTGGTTCCCCAGATGCATGAGTTATTATTGATAACCTCATGCCATATTATCAACACGCCTGCCTCAGGATGTAATCCATGACACTTCCCAAGACGAAAGCCATATCCCAGATTGAAGGAAAAATGGAGGAGCTGGACGAAACCTCCCTGCGCTACCGGGTGCTGCAGTCGGCGCGCAATTTTAAGACCTCGTGGATTGAGCTGGGCAATTACCTGCAGGCCGTATTTCAGGATAAGCACTACAAGCGATGGAACTACACCAGCTTTGAAAGCTACTGCAGCAGGGAACTGGCCATTAAAACGACCACCGCCCTGAAGCTGCTGCGCTCGTACTATTTCCTGGAAAGCGAGGAGCCTGCGTTTCTCAAGGAGAAGCTGTCTGATAGCGGGAAGGTGGTTGCCCTCCCCAGCGTGGATTCGGTCGATATATTGAGGCGGGCGCGCTGCAGGAAAAACCTTGATGCCGATGATTACCGGTCGCTCAGGGATAGCGTCCTGGACAAGGGGGAAGAGCCCAAGGAAGTGCGCTACAAGCTCAAGAATATCCTGGAATCATATGCCGGCGGTGAAACGGAGGAAGAGGAAAAGAAGCGGCGCAAGGCAACCATCAATCGCTGCCTGGGAGTGTTGAGAACCATCAAGCGGGAGATCGAGATTTCCGGCGTCCTTCCCCAAAAGATTGTAAAAGAAATTGACCGGCTGGTGGCGGTTATTCAAACCGGGATGTCGGAATGAAGAACGCCGGGCGGGGTGCGGAGGAGTAAATGAGTACCATTGATTCCACAGCACGAATTGGCGCAGGCGCGGAAATAGCCGATGATGCCGTCATTGGACCGTGGGTCATCATTGAAGACGGTGTGAGCATAGGAAGCGGCACCCGTGTGGACGCGCACACGATTATCAGGAAGGGAACCACCATCGGCAAAAACAATGTCATTCATCCGAACGCGATGATCGGTGAAGATCCACAGGACCTGGCCTTTAAGGCCGGGACGGCGAGCTACGTGCGCATCGGTGATCACAATACCATCCGGGAATTTGCCACCATTCACCGCGGCACCGAACCGGAGTCGGTGACGGTCATCGGCAATCACAACCTGCTGATGGCGGTCGCGCATGTCGCCCATAACTGCCACCTGGACGACCACGTCATCGTTTGCAACTGCGCCCTGCTTTCCGGCCATGTGGAAGTTGAGGACTACGGGTTTGTCTCCGGGGGCGTTGCGGTCCAGCAGTTTGCCCGGATCGGCAGGCATGCCTATGTGGGAGGAAACACGCGGGTCAACACCAACATCCCGCCCTTCATCAGGGCTGTGGGATATGATGCCGAGGCCCATGGATTAAACACGGTGGGATTACGGAGGCGCGGGTTCAGCAGGGAATCCATTTCGCAGTTGAAGCGCGCCTATGCCATTCTCTTCAGGTCCACGCTCAGGCTGGAGGAGCGGCTTAATCAGATTGAAAAGGAGGCGGATGGCGAGGAAACCCGCCAGCTTGTTGCCTTCATCAGGAAGCCGTCACGCTACGGCTTCTGCCGCGCGGCCCGGGGCGGAAAGGGCGCTGATTCGGCAGAAGAAGCTGATGAATAATTTAATTAAGTAATATGATCATGTCATTGCGAGCAATGGCGAAGCGATCTCATGGGATTGCCTCGCTAGCGCTCGCAATGACAACATACATATCAACTTTTTACATTCGCTCCATATAACGTGGCCGCAGTGCCTACTGCTCCCACACCTGAAAGGCCCTCAGGTTTTTTGCCTTGAGGGAATTGTCCCTGAGCACGATGCGCTCGGGTGTAATCCTGGTCATGATTTTGGTCTTGATGATGCTTTCCTTGAAGGCCTGCAGCGATTCGGGATCCTTGGGCATCTCGGGAAGCATGTATAAAATGGTTGGGAAGTAGATTTCAAGCCCCTCCGCGAACCCCGGATCCTTCCCGGACAACAATTCTGCCTTCCCCACAATCTGCACGCCCAGCGTCTCCCTGAAGTAATTCTCCGCCGGTCTGACATAGGCGAGGGACACCTGGCTGTTTTCATTCATCTGGAATAACTTTTCGCCCTGCCGCTCGGACATGGCGTAAAGGTGCATGGTCTTGGGGTCAATCACAAACTCGATGATTGTGGCCAGGGGCTTGTTGTTATGGCTGGTTGCCAGAACAAAAATTTCCCGGCCGTGCTTGCCCTGCAGGACCTCAACCACCCGTTGTGCTATTTCCTCCCGCGGCATCACCCCCATCGTGGACTTTGTAAGGGTCATGGTGGCGGAGGTGTAGCCGTCAATCTCCTTGATATTCAAAGGATGGCATGCCACGCATTTAACCGTATCCTCCACCGGAAAATGCATGGGCGGCATGTCCCCCGGCTTGACATAGAGCAGACCGGGATCAATGGCGTGGCACAGCGTGCCTGACAATACGATTGCCATTGCTGATAGCATGTAGAGATGCCTCATCGCAGATCCTCCTTGTAAAAATTACTTAGATATGCTAAACATTTTTTAAGAACCATATACCACATTAGTCCGGGTTGCAAGAAATATTATTGCAGCATAGATTTGCCTGCCCTCATCGATAACATCCTTTGCTCATTTTATAAAAAGCCATATAAATGTATTGATCAATTACCATACCCATAGCAGAATCCGATGTGCCGGATACTGGCGGAAGGGGAAAAGTATTTATGAAAGAGAAAATAACATACACGAATGACCAATTTTAATTGAGTAGTATTTCTGCACACTGGCACATTTTAACAGATTTTGGTAGGTTATGTTCATGCGAGTATGCTCACAGCAAAACACAGAAAATCTTTACTGCATCCGTTGAGGGACGGCATTTTCCGCACTTCGGTGATTCAGGAGAAAATACCCGAAAACGTTTTTACTTGTATTTTTTGCCCGGCTTGTGGTAGGGGATTCTGAGACAAGTATGGTTTGCATGCATGGGTGCAGGAATGCAAGAGTGATCACGATTATACCGAGCACAGCGACCAACAGGAGAGGAATAGTATGAAAGAGCTGGTAATGAGTAGAGATGCAGTAGTGCCCTGGCTTGCCGATCTCCTGGCCGGCGGCTACGAAGTGATCGGGGTAAAGAAACATCATGGAAAATATCGGTTCGAGAAGTTGGATGAGGCGACCGAGGCGGTATTGCACTATGATGTCACCCTCCAGTCCCCGAAGAAATTCATGTTTCCGCCCCGCGAAGATCTGGTCGTCTTTGCAGGCGCGGGGGGAAAGATGCCCGCCGCGGAGAGCAGTGAGCGGATCATCTTCGGCGTCCATCCCTATGACATTCATGCCATCGCCTTGCTCGATGAGGTGTTCCGGGACGGTCAGCCGGATCCCTACTATCTGGAGCGGCGGGAACGAACCATTATTGTCGGGGTTGATGTCACCAAGCCTTCAATCAATGCCTTCTGCTCAAGCATGGGTACGGCGACAGTGGAAACAGGATTTGACCTCATGCTCACGGCGATTGAGGGGGCATATTTCATACGGGTTGGTTCCGAGAAAGGAAACCGGATATTGCCCACCCAGGCAGTACGGCAGCCCAGCGATCTGCAGCGTGCTCATTATAATAAGGAGCAGGAACGGGCACAGTCGCTTTTCGCACTCAACAAAGTCCTGCCTTCGGTCAGGGATCTGCCGGTGCTGCTTGAAAAGAATCAGCATCATCCGGTATGGGAGGAACTGGAGAAGCGCTGCCTGGGATGCGGATCATGCAACCTGGTGTGCCCCACCTGCTATTGCTTTGACGTCAAAGACGAGATGGCACTGGACCTTTCGGGCGGTGTCCGTTACCGAAGCTGGGACGGATGTCTGCTCAAGGATTTTACCAGGGTTGCCTCCGGCGAGGTTTTTCGCGAGTCGCGTGCCCACCGGAACAGGCACCGGTTCTTCCGCAAGGGGAAATATATGCTGGAGAAATACAACAGGCCGGGATGCGTGGGGTGCGGGCGCTGCACCACGCACTGTCTTGCGGACATTAATCCGGTCGAGGTGTTTAATGCCATTGCGCAGAAGGAGGTATAGTGATGCGGCCTGCAGAGCATACGAACTCTCCCTATCTTCCTGAAAAGGCAACCGTTAAGAACATCGTGCCGCTCACCGAAACCGAGCGGCTCTTTACCATTACCCTGGATAGCGGACGCAGCCTCGGCCATGCCCCGGGGCAATTTGTGGAAGTATCGCTGTTCGGCATTGGTGAAGGTCCCATATCCATTTCTTCTCCCCCGGCGGAAGACAACTCCTTTGAGCTGGGTGTGCGCGCCGCCGGGAATCTCACTCGGGCGATGCATAAGCTGGCGGCGGGTGACACATTGGGTATCCGGGGGCCGTTTGGAAACGGGTTTCCCGTGGAAAGCCTGATGGGCAAGGATCTCCTTTTTGTAGCCGGCGGCATCGGGCTGGTGCCCCTTCGCTCGCTCATCAAGTACAGTCTGACGCACCGTGATGCCTTCGGGCGTGTTATCATCCTCTTCGGCGCCCGCTCGCCCAAAGAGCGGCTGTTTACCGATGAGCTGGCCCATTGGTCTTCCCGCATGGATGTTGAGTTTCTGGAGACGGTTGACCGGGGTGACGTGGACTGGAAGGGCAATGTCGGTGTCATCACCACCCTCTTTAAAAAGATCAGTATTGACGCGCGCAGAACCGCTGTACTCATTGTCGGACCGCCGGTCATGTATAAATATACCTTGCTTGAGGCCCGGGCCAAGGAAGTGCCGAAACAGAACATCTGGCTTTCGCTGGAACGCCGGATGAAGTGCGGGCTGGGCAAGTGCGGTCACTGCCAGATCAACAACTACTATGTCTGCCAGGATGGCCCCGTATTCGCGCTGTCCCAAATAGAGGACAGGGAGGAGGCGCTCTGAGATGAAACCGAAGATTGCTTTTTTCGATTTTGCAAGTTGCGAAGGCTGCCAGCTTCAGGTGGTAAATCTGGAAATGGAGATACCCACCCTGATCGGGCTGGTTGATATTGTTGCATTTCGCGAGGCAATGACCGAGGCATCCGATGATTATGCCATTGCCTTTGTGGAAGGGTCAATCACCAGGGAATCTGACATACCCCGCCTGAAGAAGATCAGGGAGCATGCCAAAATTCTGGTGGCGCTGGGTGCCTGTGCCTCGAGTGCCGGATTGAATGCCCTCAAGAACAAAATGGGTATGGCCAGGGTTAAGACCATCGTCTATGGGGACCAGGCCGGTTTATATGAGACATTTCCTGCCCGACCCATCCATGCCGTGGTACCGGTGGATTACCATATTCCCGGCTGTCCCATCCACAAGGAGGAATTTGTTCGGGTGGTGCAGGCACTGCTGCTGGGAAAAAAGCCTGAGATCCCTGATTACCCGGTATGCGTGGAATGCAAGCTCAAGGACAACCTCTGTGTGTATGAGCTCGGGCAGAAGTGCCTCGGCCCCATTACCCGCGCCGGTTGCGGTGCCTGGTGTCCGAGCAATCTTGATGCCTGTGAAGGCTGCCGGGGATATATCAGCGAGCCCAATAAAAACGGACAGGCTGATATCATGGCAAAATACGGGCTCAGCGCGGAGATGATCAAAAAGGAATTCCGGTTGTTTAATGCCTACACGGAGGACAGCAATGAGCAGTGAAAATCTTTCCATCAATGTGCACCACCTGACCAGGGTAGAAGGCCATGGGAACATCGAGGTAAATCTGAAAAAGGGGACCATTGAAAAATGTTCCTGGAACGTGGTTGAAGCGCCGCGCTTTTTTGAAGCGTTCCTGCAGGGCCGGCCTTATCAGGAGGTGAATCACATCACCTCGCGAATCTGCGGCATCTGCTCCATCGGCCACCAGATGGCCTCCCTCAAGGCGACCGAGGCCGCGATGGGAATAACAATATCTGCACAGACACGGCTGCTGAGAAAACTCCTCCTCCACGGAGAGAATCTGCAGAGCCATGTGCTCCATACCTATTTTCTGGTTGCGCCGGACTTTTTCGGCGTGGGCAGCGTTTTCCCGCTGGTGAATACCCACAAGGATGTGGTGCTCCGGGCCCTGTCCCTGAAGAAGCTGGCCAATGACCTCTGTGACCTGGTCGGCGGGCGCACCGTACATCCCATCCGCTGCAAGGTGGGAGGATTTACCTGCCTGCCCAAAATGTCAGAGATGGAGCAGGTCCGCGGGCGGCTTGAGGACGCCCGGCCCGAGATTGACAAAACGGTAGACTTGTTTGCGACCTTGAAGATACCTGCATTTGTACGGGAAACAGAATACGTCGCCCTTTCCTCCAGGAGTGAATATCCGCTCTATGAGGGAGAGCTCACCTCTTCCGACGCCGGCACGTTTGCCGATGCGGAGTATCTCAAGGTGACCAATGAATATTGTGTCCCCCAGTCAACGGCAAAGTACACCAGGCATAAGCGGGAATCCTTTATGGTCGGTGCGCTGGCGAGGTTTAACATTAATCATGAAAGATTGCATCCCAGGGCCAAAAAGGCCGCAGTCGCCCTCAACCTGAAGGCGACCTGCCACAATCCATTCATGATTTCTGTCGCCCAGGTGGTTGAGCTGGTGGATTCGCTGGAACAAGCCATTTCACTTATTGATACCATCCTGGCAAAAGGGCTGCAGGAAGAAGCGCTGCAGGGAAAACCCCGCGCGGGGCGGGGTGTGGGCATTGTCGAAGTGCCCCGCGGCATTCTCTTCCACGATTACACCTACAATGACCAGGGGGAGGTGGTAAGCGCCAACTGTATTATACCCACCAATCAAAATCATGCGAACATTCAGAAAGATATGGAGGCATTTCTGCCCACCATACTCGATCAATCCCATGATGCCATCCGGCTCAATCTTGAAATGCTGGTTCGTGCCTATGATCCCTGCATTTCCTGCTCGACCCATTATCTGGATGTAAGCTTTATTGAATAGGGGACGGTTTTCTGGTATGGCACGACACTCCACAACTGATAAACCTATCGATTAAGCGAGGAAGGGCCATGAAAAAATTACTGATTATCGATGACGATCCGGACATTGTCGAGGCAATGAAAATGGTGCTTGAGGCACAGGATTTTGAGGTGCATAGTGCGCTCAACGGAACCGAAGGCTTGAGCAAGGTCAAGGAGATACAACCGGATCTCATCATCCTCGATGTTATGATGGACCAGCTCACCGAGGGCTTCCAGGTCAGCTATGCCCTGAAAAACGCCGCACCCGGCTCCGAATACGGCCCCTTTGCGAAAATACCCATTCTTATGGTGACCGCCGTCGGCAAGGAAATGCATATGAAGTTCAGCCCGGAAACCGACGGAGCGTACCTGCCGGTGGAGGCATTTCTGGAGAAGCCGGTCCAGCCGAAGATGCTTATCGAAAAGGTGAAAACGCTGCTCGCTATGGCATAGGTATGGATCCGGTCAGCACGGCAGACATCCTCATAGCCGGCGTCGGTCATGCACTCATGGGTGATGATGGACTGGGACCGGCGGTGCTTAAAGAGCTGGAAGAGGGTGGCCTTCCTTCCCGGGTACGGCTACTCGATGCGGGCCCGGCCCCACAGGAGATCCTCACCGAACTTTCCGGCATTAAGAAGCTTATCGTGATTGACGCACTGACCGGTGTTGAGCCCGGTTCCATCGTGGTGAAGCGGTTCCCGGCCATGCTGGCCATTCCGGGGGGTGAGGGGGCTGTATCGCATGGCTTAGGCCTGGTTCAGATGCTCTGCATGGCCCGCGACCTGTTTCCGGAGATCGACATACTCGTTATCGGGGCAGGCATTATACCGGCAGCCGCTCCCGGTTTCCAGCTTTCTGATTCCCTCCGTCAGCGTATTCCGGCACTGATTGCATTGATACGCGAAGAACTGAACCTCACCGCCCAACACAGTTGAGGGAGAACGGCTACGGCATGAACACGGTTTCCTCTCTGGGAAAATATTTTCTGCCCGGTGAACTGCATGCCCCGGGAGACTTCAATGTGATGCGGCACCTCCCGGACAGGGGAAAAAATTATGGGCCCGGTGGTCCGCAGCAGGTGGACGAAATTGCGGTCATAGCGCGGTGGCTGGTCCGGCTGCGCTGGTTCGCGATTTGCGGGTTTCTGGTGCTGGCGTTCAGCTATGCGTTGCTGCCCAAGACCGTATTACCCGTACCCGCGCTCTACGGTTTATGCGCGGTTCTCATTCTCTACAATGTATCATTCTTTTTGATCTTTCGAACGCAGACCCTTTCGGCCGCACGGCACGAACTGTTTTTTATCCGTCTCCAGGTGCTCTTTGACTGGGTGGCCCTGTTCCTGTTCCTTCATTTTACCGGCGGTATCTTCAGTCCGATCATCTTCTTTGTGATTCTGCACATCATCATTAACTCCATGATTTTTCCGCCGGCGCAGTGCTACTGGTATACCACGTTTTCGCTCGCCGGCCTTGGTTTCCTCTTTCTCATCGAGAATGTTCTTAAGATTTTTCCGGTTACCAATCCCTGGTTCGGGAGGAGCGCGCTGGAGCTTGAATTCGTCCCCCTGCTCATCGCCTTTGCCCTGTTCTCCCTTGTGCTCTACGCGTCAACCTTCCTTGCCACCAGCATCATGTCCCGCTTCAGACAAAGGGAAGAGGTGGTGCGCAGTCTCGGCCGGAACCTTAAGAAGGCGCTCACCCGCATGGAAGCATTGTATGATACCACCACCATAATGGTCACCAGCTATGATGTGCGGGAGGTGCTTGATCGCCTGGTGCAGGAAAGCGTGCGCATCATGGAGGCGCAGGGTGCCGCGCTCCGGCTGGTTCAGCAGGGTACCGATGAGCTGGTCACCGTTGCCACCTGCGGGATGTCTGGAGAGTACCTTGCCAAGGGGCCGGTGACCATGGAGGACGGTCTCATCCCCCGGAACGCCGATGATGTGATTATAGTAGATGACGTGGATCAGGACCCGCGGCTGCGTTATCCGCAGGAAGCCCTCAGGGAGGGCATCCGTTCAATGATTTCCATCCTGCTGGTAAGCAAGGGAACTATAAAGGGAAATCTGCGCCTTTATGCCAGGAAGCCGCACCATTTTGCCCGGGATGAGATATCCTTTCTAAAGATTCTGGCCAATGGCGCTGCAGTGATACTCGACAATGTGCAGGCATGGAAGGCTCTGGAGGAGAGCAACCGGAAGATCGTTTCGTTTGCCTATCAAATCGGTCACGATTTAAAATCACCCGTTTCCGCAGTACAGAGCCTGCTCTCAGCCATGCAGGGAGGGTATGCAGGAAGTATTCCCCCCAAACAGCAGGATATTCTGGCGCGCTGCATCAATAAGCAGGAATACCTGCTCATGCTTATTCGTGATCTGCTCAACCTGGCGGAAGGCCAGACCTCCACCGAGGGTCAGAAAATGATTCCCGTTTTCATTGATGCGGCGGCTTCGGAGGCTATCAAGCTTTTTGAAGCGCTCTCCACGCAAAAAGGTGTTGCCGTGGTATCCGTACTGCCCGAACAACCTATTCCCTTTGAAGAGATCCCCGGTGATTTTCAGCGGCTTTTTTCCAACCTGCTCGACAACGCAATCCGCTATACGCCGCCGGGGGGCAGGGTTGAAATCGGGGCAGGTTGCAATGACCGGCAGATTACCATCAGCGTCAGGGATACCGGGATAGGTATCGAGCCTGAATACAGGGGAAAAATTTTTGAAGAATTTTTCAGAACTCCCCGGGCAAAAAAATGCCTGGCAGAGGGTACGGGGCTGGGCCTTGCCATAGTCAAGGGCATTGTTAATCGTTACCATGGTTCGATTCACCTTGAGAGCGAGCCGGGGAAGGGTACCACCTTTCTTATCACCGTCCCCAGGGGAAAACTATAAGCTATGAAGCCACGGGGTCTCAGAACACAAATTTTCTTCTCCTTCTTTACCATCATCCTGATTTTTGCACTGGCCATCTCCTTCCTGGGAGTAAAAATCATTAATGATGATATTATCGCACGTGCCCAGAGGCAGATTAAGCACGATATTGGAGTAGCCCGGGTTGTTTTAAACGGGGAGATCGATGCCATTAATACTGCCTTTAATCTTACCCCGGTCGATGCTGATCTTGCTGATGTAAAAAGCAAACTCGGCCTTGATTATATTTACCGGGTGAGCAAGGCGGAAGAGAGCAGTGTTAAGAGTGAGGGTGTTCGCAAGGCCTTCACCGGAGTGTCGGTCGGCGGTATGCGGATTGTCGGGAAGGAGGAATTGTCCAGAATGGGCGGGGAGTTTGTTGCCAGAGCGGAAATGAACATACGCCCGACCGCGAAATCCCGGCCGACAACGGCAACAGTTCTGGACCGGGCGATGGTGATCGGCTATGCCATGCCCATATTTGATGAATATGGTAAGGTTGGCAGCGTGATGTACGGAGGGAAGCTCCTCAACAGGGATTTTGCTCTCGTGGATAAGATTCGTGATCTGGTGTTTGAAAATAGGCTCTATAACGGCAAGCCTATGGGGACGGTCACTATTTTTCTGGATGACGTGAGAATTGCGACCAATGTTCTGGATGAAACGGGACAGCGCGCAATCGGTACCATGGTTTCGGAAACGGTCTATAATAAAGTTTTGCTTGAAGGCCAGCCCTGGCTGGACAGGGCATTTGTGGTCACTGACTGGTATTTGACCGCGTATGAGCCGCTCAAGAACATCAATAACCAGACCATCGGAATGCTTTATGTGGGCACGCTGGAGGCACCCTTCAGGGACCTGGGGAGAAAGATACTGCTCATTTTCCTTGCCATTATTCTTGCCATGACCGTACTGGGAATCTTCCTCTCCTATGCACTGGCAGTTGTTATTACCCGGCCACTCATCCATATGCTCGAGGCAACCGGCAAAATTTCCCACGGGGATTTGAGCCATCGTCTGGAAATCGGTGGAAGCATAGTGGAACTGAACCGGCTTGCCGAGTCATTCAACGAAATGTCCAGGAGGCTCAAAGAGCGCGAGGAAAGCCTTAAGGTTTCCAACGAGAAGCTCGCGCTGCTTAACGCAAGCTACCTCGATCTGGTTGGTTTCGTCTCGCACGAGCTTAAGGGTATTTTGAGTTCCCTGGTGATGACCATCTATGCGCTCAAGGACGGTTTAATGGGTGAACTGAATCCAAAACAAAAAAATGCCATTGACGCAAGCGCCAGGAACCTGGGGCATTTTGAAACCATGGTGCGAAACTACCTTGACCTCTCACGCATTGAAAAGGGAGAGCTCACCGTCCATAAAACGAAAGTTGATCTCAAGGATGACATAATCACGCCGGCGATACATAATTTTGAGCGGCAGATCCAGGAAAGGAAGATAACCATTGAAAACATGACGCATGCCGGCATACCCTTGCAGGCAGACAGGAATTTACTGCTCATTGTTTTCAACAATTTATTGAGCAATGCCCTTAAGTACGGGGACAGCGGCGGTACCATCAGGATAGAATCGTTGCACCGGAACGGCGAGGTAATCGTGCGGTTTTTTAATCAGGGCCCTCCCATCAAGAAGGAGCAGCAGGATCTCCTGTTCAGGAAATTTTCGCGCCTGCCCGGTTCCGATAAGATCAGAGGGACCGGTCTGGGCCTGTTTATCGTCAGGCAGATCATGGAGAAGCATGGCGGGAATATCAGCCTTGAACCGGGCGAAGGCGGGAACACCTTCGTTTTAACCCTGCGCGATGGCGACGAGGGTAACGTTTCAGCAATAAATCTTCTTGCACTTCAGAAGTGAGATGCCATACGAAGAGGATCATATGGTCAGGATAGATTCGGAGAAGTGCACGCGATGCGGCGGGTGTATTGATCTCTGCCCGGTTATTGCAATAAGCATGATCAATGACGTGGTTACCGTCGATGATGAACGATGTACCGGCTGCGGTATTTGCGTCAAGGTATGTCCCATGCGTGCACCGCATGAAGTGCAACCATAAACCCCGTTCCCAGGGAAAGTGATCAATGGCCAAGCAGTATGATGTGGTTGTTGTCGGTGCCGGCCCGGCAGGTTTGATGGCTGCCCGGACTGCCGCTGAAAACGGTTTGAGCGCAGCCCTGCTTGAGCGGAAGACCGATATCCCCAGGATGTACCGGCTTGACGGCGGGGCCGTCGGGATCAACGAGTACCTGTACGGCCAGATGGTTACCTTTAATCCGAAGGCGAAACGACTGTGTCTGCCTGTTTCGGGCTTTGCGGTTCCTTATGAAGGGCCGTACGCCAGCATTTACGGCTTTCAGCTTTATTCGCCGGGGGGAAAGCGTGTCCTGTTCGGCGACTGGGAGGCGGCGAAGCGACGGGGGGATGAGGTGCGGGTGGGCATCACCCTGGATAAGGAAGTCCTGCTCAGAGGGATGCTGGAAGCGTGCGGGAAGGTCGGCGTGCACATTTTCCCCGGCACCAACGTGACCGGCGTTGAGAAGACCGGCGATTCGGTTCACCTGTCCGCGAATGGCGCATCTTTTGAGAGCACATTTGTCATTGCCGCGGACGGGGTTAACTCGCGGATTGCCCGCATTCTGGGATTCAACCGGGAGAGAAGGTTTAAGGGCACGCAGATCTATGTCACCTGGATCATGGAAGGGGACCTGCCGGTTGACCCGGGAAGCTTCAATTTTATCCTCACCGAAAACGGCATTTTTTCAATTTATCCTGATTACCGAAAAGGACTTTACCATCTGGCAACCTTCAACACCAATACCCAGTTGGACTTCCACGCCCGCCTGGAGTATTTTACCAGAAGCGACAGGACCTATGCCCGGTGGTTCGCCGGGGCCAGGAAGGTGGGAATGATTAACTGCGTGGCCAATGTGCTTACTCCCATTAAAGATCCCTTCAGAGATAATGTTCTTTTAATCGGCGATGCCGCCTGGATCATGGAGTTCAGCAACATGGCGGCCCTCTGTACCGGATGGAAGGCAGGTAACGCGGTCACCCTGGCGCTGGTTGACCACAATCCTACCCGGGAGGGTCTGGCAAGCTACTTTGAATACTGGGAAAAGTACTTTTACGGTCCTCACGGCGAGTCTGATTTCGGCATCGGGGGAGGGGAGCTGTACGACTATCTCAGCGGCGAGGAGATGGACTACCTGGTAGGTTTGGTGACCGGGCCGTTCCCCGCCACCATGAACTTTTTTACCATGTTCAGCACTATAGGAGAAACCTACGGAGCGCTCTTTCCCCGGATTGAGCAGGAGCGGCCGGAGGTCATGGAAAAACTGCTCAAAATGAGGGAAAACATGGAGGAGGAATTAAAAAAAACCTCCCATCTGGGGTTTCCCAACCGGTAAATGAGAACAGTTTTAAAACAGTCACTGATTTTTTATGAAAACCCTTGCTCAATTTATCTTGACTGCCAATATGAAAATAGTATAGGGTGACGCTTAAATTGAGGGCCTGTATGCTTAAACAGCAGACTAGCTTAGACAATAGGGATGATAAATAAACCCCTATCGGCTTTACTGTGGGCTGATAGAGGTTTTTTTTTCCATAAACATTACCGGTTGGTTGGAAAAAAGATATGTGAAATGACGGTAGGAGCGCCTTCAGGCGCGATGTGTTCGCGGCTTAAAGCCGCTCCTACCGGTAATCTATGTTTCTGAGAGATAAATTCTCAGATGTGAGCCTGCAAGAAGCTATTTTCAGGGGGGAGGAAAAAGGATGGAGATAACGCGACGAAACTTTCTCAAGTTTTCCGGTGCAACGGCCGGATCCGTCCTTCTGCCGGCAGGGTTTGCGCGGGCATCGGGAAAGGTGCCGGCGTTTCCTCTGCACAAACCGGTTAAAGAAGCGGCAACCATCTGCCCTTATTGTTCCTGCGGCTGCGGATTGGTCATCGCCACCGGGACGGACGGGCACATTGTCAACTGTGAAGGCGATCCGGACAATCCCAATAACCGGGGTGCGCTGGATCCGAAGTCAATTTCAGTGCGGCAGCTGTCCCAGAGCGACTTGCGCTTGAAGAAGCCGCTGTACCGGGCGCCGGGCAGCGATCGATTTGAAGAAAAGAGCTGGGAGTGGATGATCGGTGAGATTGCCGGGCGCATCAAAGCCACGCGGGACCGAACCTTCCAAAAAACAAATGATAACGGGGTGACCGTCAACCGCACCCCGGGCATCGCCTATTTGGGCGGCGCCGCCAACAACAATGAAGAATGTTATCTGGCGTCAAAGCTCATGCGCGCGCTCGGCATCGTCTACCTTGAACATCAGGCGCGAATATGACACTCTGCCACGGTGGCCGGTCTGGCCGCAGGCTTGGGCAGGGGCGCGATGACCAATCATTGGATTGATCTCAAAAACGCCGATGTGATCATGATGAACGGTTCCAATGCCGCCGAGAACCATCCGGCATCCATGACCTGGATTCAGAAAGCCAGGGATGAACGGGGCGCCAGGCTCATTGTCGTCGACCCGCGCTTCACCCGCTCCGCCTCCCAGGCGGACTCTGTACGTGCCTATCCGCAGCGGCACGGACATACCCTTTTTGGGCGGATTGATGAAATACATCATGGACAATGAGCTCTACCACAAGGAGTACGTCCTGTATTACACAAACGCCGCCACGCTGGTTGTGCCTGAGTTTAAGGGTCCGGCCGACCTGGATGGACTGTTCTCGGGGTTCGTGGATGAGGATGGGGACGGTTTCGGAAAATATGATCAGACCACCTGGAAGTATCAGACCGATGCCGACGGCAAGCCGCTGCGTGACGAGACCTTGCAGGACCCCGCCTGCGTCTTCCAGATCATGAGACGCCATTACGACCGCTACACGATGGAAACCGTATCGGGAATTACCGGCTGTCCCGAAGATTCCCTTGAGGCCGCCTACAGGATGTTTGCCGCGAGCGGCGCCCCGGAAAAAACCGGCACCATTCTCTATGCCATGGGACAAACCCAGCACACGGTCGGGTCTCAGAACGTGCGCTGCATGGCCATGATCCAGCTGCTGCTGGGAAACCTGGGCAGGCCGGGCGGAGGCGTGAACGCGCTGCGCGGCGAATCAAATGTTCAGGGCTCTACCGACCAGGGCCTGCTTGCCCACCTCGTCACCGGTTATTTGAAAATCCCCAGCGCGGTGGATCATCCGAATTGTGCCGCCTACCTGGAAAAGGAAACCCCCAAAACAAGCTACTGGTCAAACAAACCAAAATTTTTGATCAGCATGCTCAAGGCGTGGTGGGGCGACCACGCGCACCGCGGACAATGATTTCGCCTACGATTATCTGCCCAAGGTGGAAAGCCCGGCACAGCATTACTGGATAAAGCTTTTTGAGGACATGTATGCCGGCGCCATAGAAGGCCTGTGGATACTGGGGCAAAACCCCGCGGTGAGCGGGCCCAACGCGCGCCTGGAGCGTGAAGGCCTGAAAAAGCTCAAGTGGATGGTCATCCAGGAACTCTTTGACACCGAGACCTGCTCATTCTGGCGGGCCCCGGGCGAAAATCCGGCGGAGATACAAACCGAGGTCTTCATCCTGCCCGCGGCAGACGCCATGGAAAAAGAAGGCAGCATCGTCACCAGCGGCCGGCTCATTCAGTGGCGCCCCAAGGTCGCAGCCGCACCCGGCGACGCGATTCCTGACCATCAGGTTTTCAACCTGCTTGCCCTGAAACTAAAAGAACTCTATGGAGCCGATCCGGGGCCCTTTGCCGACCCCATCATTCACCTCAATTGGGATTACGGCACGGAAGTTGACATTGAAAAAGTGGCGCGTGAGCTCAACGGCTATGCGCTGGCTGACATAAAAGACCCCGACGGAAACCCCCTGGCAAAAAAGGACGAGGTGCTGAAAACCTTTGGCCATCTCCAGGCTGACGGCAGCACCGCCGTGCGGCACCTGGATTTACGCCGGCTATTATGCCCTGGCGGATGACGGAACCGGGAGGCTGATGCCTGCCTGCAAGCGCCGCGGACAGAAGGACCCGGGTGGTTTGGGCATGTATCCGTTCTGGGCATTCTCCTGGCCGGTGAATCGAAGGATCATTTATAACCGCTGCTCGGCTGACCCGAGCGGCAGGCCGTGGGCCGAAGATAAGAAGCTCATCTGGTGGGATGAAACCCAGAAGAAGTGGACCGGCTATGATGTTCCTGACTTTCTGCCCACCAAGGCGCCCACCGACCCTGGAGGCACCGATCCGTTTATCATGCGGGTTGACGGCAAGGGGGGGCTTTTTGCTCCGCTCAATGAAGGACCGCTTCCTGAACACTATGAGCCGGTTGAAACGCCGGTGGACAACAACCCCTTCTCATCCCGCCTGAACAACCCGGTGATTAAGATCTGGAAGACGGATATGGGCAAGGAGATCGGCAACAGCTGGGGTAAGCCGGACAAGTTCCCTGTTGTCGCAACAACCTACCGGATCGTGGAACACTGGCAGGCGGGCGGCATGTCGCGCTGGCTGGAATGGCTGGTGGAATGCCGAG
>CAVVUR010000005.1:0-59104 GCA_963751515.1 uncultured delta proteobacterium | reverse complement strand
AAGGTTTTGATGAAGACCTTCCGAGGCAGATTTTCGGAATGGTCCTGTTTACTGAGCATGGTTTTCACTTCATTGCCCAAACGAAAAAAAACTATCCTTGCCGACTCAATGCCGTTCTACATGTTGCCCTGCGCTGACATATTGGATATGTCTAGCACAAGTCCATCCCCCTTTCAAGGAATATAGCCGTGCGGTGAAAGCACATAAAAAAAGCCCCCCAAAAGTAAATGGGGGGCTCATGCATTTATAATGCTAAAAAATTTATTCTAGCTCATTCTTTATCATAGGCAGGTATGTATCAATTATCTCCGTTACCTCCTCTTGAAACTCCTCATCATCTTCCATGGTCCTTACTATTGTGGGACTCCATAGATAATACAGCTTGATCAGTTGTCTACCTTCCGGGGTTTGCATTAACACCTCATCCCGGTACTGTCTCAGCAGGTTAGTTTCTTCCGCGTCCTCCCCATAAATAAACTCTGTTGCACAGGGTCCTGGTCTTGTAGTGGTTGTAGTTGTAGTAATGACAGGCGTATATTCGACGGTTGCCCTGATCATTAAATCTGCGTTGAAACCTACAATAACCGATCCCACTGGATTCCAGTTAATTTGATCCCAGTACCAACTCCGGTTGTCTATTGGCGGGGATTCATCCGCAGCAACAATAGGAGTTGCGCCAAACAGCCATTCAACCCCAATGGCAAATAGTTGCCCCGGGGTAAATGAAATGTTGAATAGACTTAAATCAACGTTAATCCAACCAGCTACTGTTGGCAGTGCAATTTGACCTGGTATAATATCCAACGATGGGCCGGAAGCGACGCTATTAACTCTATAGACATGGAGTCTAAAAGCTGCAGGCACATCTATGTACACCCGTGCTTGCAGTAATTTTACTGGGTATTGAGTGGGCGTGAATACGACGGCACAAGCGTCTCCAACAAATCCACCTAACCCCAAGCCCTCAGTGCCACCATCATCATATGCCAGTTCTTGTTGTTGCGCATTCGTATAGCCGACACCAACCACCCCGACCAATAATACTATATAAGTTATAAATAACAGCTTCTTAACCATAGCATCCCTCCTTTTTTAAATTTAGTTTATATCATATAATTTTTTTACCATCCTATCCCCCCTTTCTTATGTGATTTATGGTTTTAATTGTTGAATAGAATAAATTTTTATTAAAGTCAAACGATTTTTCTAGCTAATTTCAAAAATTATTCAAAGGCACAAAGTAGCTGCACGTAATAGATTTACATTTTGTACTTTTTATAGAAAACCACTTGTAAGAAAAAAACTACAATTCCATGAACTGTTTATTTATAGGCTTCCTCAATCAACGGTAAAATATCATATATCATTTCCCTTACCATTATTTTTAATGCTTCATTCTCTTCCATTGCCTTTGAGACAATAGGACCCCACTCGTAGTATAGTTTTATAATTTCTCGACCCTCTGCTGTTTTTGCAAGCAGTGCGTCCCGGAAATATCGTAGGTGTTCTATTGTTTCATAATCCTCACCGAGCCCGGATGAAATTGGACATCCCGCAGGTGCAGTTGTTGTGGTGTTTGTACTTGTGCTTGTGGTTGATTCTATCGTGCTGGTTGAACTGATAACTGTTGTGGAGGAGGGGCCTATCGTGGTTACGTACGGTATGGTTGTCGTTCTTATGATTATTGGTATCCTGCCACCACTTGTAATAAAATCAATGCCATTTACCGTCTCACCGGCCGCTACGGAGATTATGACAAAGGCATCAAGGTCTGTCTCATCAGCACTTTCCTCGTCACCGTTATAATATTCTTTAGTAACGGGGTTACTGAAAGAAGGGCTCCGGGATGTCTCAGAATAGGGACCCACACTGGATCCTCCCGTAAAAGCTTTGTTAATGGGTTCAATGAATAGTTGGTAGCTTCCTGGCGTTACCAGCATGCTGAATGCACCGGTACGTTGCAGATAATAATCTGACACGCTGGAAAATTGGCTCATATCTTCATTGCCAATCTTTACCGCCACCACATTAGCCCCGAGCACGGGCTGATTATTTCCCCGTATAACTGATCCCGCTATCTTCCCATAGCTAAAACTGCTGTTAGCATCGGGATAGAGCAGTGTGATAGCAGCCTGATCATCCGGGTTTAAATTTCCAAGCGAGGAATCGTCGTCAGTAGCAGTAGGATACATGGTGGGAACATAGATATCATTCGATGTATTCCCATCGTTTACATACTTTCCATTGATCTGTGAATGATCCAACCCGATGAGATGACCAAGTTCATGAACAAAGGTCGCCTTGAACTGATTAAAGGTAAACACAGCAGAGAATTTGCCATTGAGAACTGCAAGCCCCTCTAGATAAAAACCTGTGTTCGAATCGTAAGCAGAACCGGCAAAACCGATAATGGAGTTGCTTGCCCCTGCTCCGAATTCCGCATCGATAATAGAACCATCTGAGTCAAATATAACCGGGTTAATCCCATCGTTGAAATTATCCAAATAGGGGCCGTAATTGGTGGAAGTTACATCATCGGGAAGCTGACCTTCATTTTGAAAGGTGATGGTAGCGGTAGATACATTCTGCCAGGTGTTGAAAGAGGTGGTTACCAGACTTGTTGCCTCTCCATTGCTGAAGGAACCCAGAGGACCCTGATCAGTACGATACGGGAGTGGTAAATCACTGCTCTGATAAACTACTGCTCTGCCATTAAATGTATTAAGAGGTCCACCCGCAAAAAGATTTGGACTTAAAAGTGTGCAGAGCAAAAGCATCAGGTTTACCAGTGTTAGTCTTCTCATCTTATCAGTTTTAATGATGTTATTTCCTTACCTTCTCAGTAGTTCGTCAAGCAGGTGAGGATAGTTTCTTAATGCACCATCTCTTCTAAAAATGTGAGAAAGTGATCGTAGTTGATCGCGCCTGATTGTTGCCCCATGAGGTTACTAATCTCAGCTGCATGAGATGCAGGAAACCTGGCGGAATACTTGGTCCGGTTCATATCCTTAAAGAGGTCAGTGTTATTATGGGCGTTAACTACTACTTTCTCACCGGAAGGCGAACTGAGTACCGTAAACTTTCCCAATCCCAGTCCCACGGGGCTGGTGAATCCCAGGGAGCTTTTTCCATAAAGGAACAGGACAACCTCCTCACCTGGTTTAAATGTGGGTACTTGACCAAGGTCTACGGCAACACTGCTCATTTTAAAAGTAAATTCACTTGCCTCTTCCCCCTTTATGATCTTGGATACTGAAAATGTAAAAAAAATACCATCCCGATCAGTTGCATCATCGTATCTACGGTCAACAGAGGTACAAGTACCTGAGAAAATATAGCGAGCAGTGGTAATCATCTCTTCTAAATTCATTTGTTTCACCACTGCTGCTGGGGAACTTTCCCCCATCAGAAAAAATGAAAGCACTCCCAGGATTAAGAGGAGGTTTTTAAACCTTACCATGTGTGCCTCCCATACTGAGGTGTTTAATGCGGCAGATATTAGGATGCCTTTTATAAACAAAAACAATTAGAATTGACATGACGCAGGATTTTACCTCCAACCCCGATGAGTAAAAACTACATGATCTTCATCATATCTGCAAAAGGAAAGAAAGCGCGATCCGCCTCCCTTTTATTGCAATACAACAAACCCTGCTATCTCAGACCTTTTCAGCTGGGAATACAGGGTTTTGTCTTGGATTGGTTTGGTTTGCACCGTTCCCCTCCTTTATCCTTCACTACCACTTAAACTACATATATAAAATCATATTTCAGGGGTAAAATCAAGGTAATTATGGACGTGGCTTTTTCTTTACCACATAAACCGTTTTGCGGTATGAGTCGATAGCTTGATGGAGAGAGGAAACATTCCCATACTGTCTGAGGCTGGAATATTAAAAACAGAGATACACCGGTTCGCTGGTCATTGTGGGAGGCTCGCGAAGGCCGGACACTTCTCCTTTCTATGTGCCACAGTTTGTGCAGTCGTATCCCCCACAGGTCAATTGGCTGAAGGTGCATGAAATAACCGGACGACAGAAGGTGGGGAGACAAGACAACCTCGTCGCATATAAGATTCTTGGAGAATAGGTGCTGCATTGGACACGTGCAGTCAGTTCTTTCTCTCCGCAAGAGATGTTATTCTTTCATTGGCCTTTGCCAGGCGGGAGGCGAGGATGTCGATGATCAGCTTTGCTAGGCGGGGGTAGGCCATTAGGGTGGCCTCCAGATCCTCTCCGGGAAAGCGCTGCACCAGGCTTTTACCCAGAGCGCGCACGGTTGCCGTGCGCTTTTCCCTGAGCAGACCGCTCATTTCCCCGAAGTATTCCCCCGGCCGGGTGATGTGTCCCACTTCTTTGCCTTTCCGGGTAACCAGCAACCCATTCTCGCTTTCCAGAAGCATGAAAATATCATTTCCTGATGTGCCTTCCTCAATGATTACCTCGCCCTCCTGATAGAAGCGCTGGTTAAAATCCAGCATAAACGCAGGCGGTATATACTCCTCCGCAATCTGTGTTGTCTGCTCCAGCTGATTTAAGAGCGACGAAATGATGGCGGTAATTACCCGGGATCCGGCTTCGGGAATCCGGCTGATTGCGTTCTTTTGATAGGCGGCAATCCGCACGGGACTCAGCGCCCGCGCGGTTGTGGTCAGCGATTTTTTCAAAATGACGCGTTCAAGCCCGAAGACATCCCCCGCCTTGAGTGCCCGTATGCTTTTGTTATGCTGAAAAATCTCAACCGATCCTTCCAGAATAACATAGAAAATCTCCTGCGGTTCCCCTTCCGCGGCAATTACTTCGCCGGTCCGGTATTCTCTGACCCGGGCCGCGTACGGATCCGGAATTGCAATATCCTGCATGACCCATCCTCCCTGTACATTTAGTGGACACAACGGGTGCCTCACGCAGTGCAATTGCAAGAACCGTGCTTTTTATTCACCAAGACCACACTTTTAGCTGTTTAAAAAAGTCATTTCATGCTAGGCTGCAAGCAAAAATTGATACCATGACGCAAGGAGACCTATGCAAAGACTATACATCTGGATCATCATCGCTGCCGTCGTCTTCGCAGCCTCTTACAGTAAAACCATAAAAGAATTTTTCATGCCCGCCGAAAAGACCGGTGAAGCCGTGCCGTCCGAGCCCGCCTCCAAGCAGGATGACAGCTACGAGCAGCTCGGAGCGGAACTATACGGAATGGCTGCCAGTTATTCAAATCTGCAGGGAAAAGCGGAGCTTTTGAAGATAGCGAAGGAAAAGAGCGAATGGTTTAAGGACGAAGACTATGCCCGTATTGACGCCCTGCTGGAAACGACCCAAAAAGAATTAGCAGAGGCGGAAAAGGAATTGCAGAAGGCAAGGGATAACTACACCAGGATAGCGGTTCAGAAGATGCTGGAGGACTATTCCAACGGTCAGCAGAAGTAATCTTCACCGCGCAATCAGGGAAGGCGTTCAAAAAGGGTTACGACTGTTAATCTTCTTCAATAATCTCCAGGGTGGGCTTTTTCCCCAGCTTTGCCGCGGACGCCCTGAGGATGGTTCTGATGGCCTCGGCGTTCCTCCCGTGCTTCCCGATAATTAAGCCGAAATCCTCTTTGGCAACGCGGAGCTTGATGATGGAGGTTCTATCGCCTTCCACCTCGGTTACCTCTACCTCATCCGGCCTGTCGACAATTGCCCTGGCGAGATATTTAACCAGTTCTTTCATCGCACACCTCCCCCTCAGGACCCCTGAATAATTACATTGATTAGTTTCCTTGCGTGGCAAGGAGGCTTTTTTCTTATGCCACAATCATAGATACGGTGGCTTACGTCACGACCCCGGCAGATTTAGACTACAATGTGCAGGATGTGGTGTCAACCGAAAAGAAAAGCAGCGGCGTATCGCATCGCCGCTGCCCATGAAAAAACCAACAGGTAATACAGAACGGTATCCGTCCCCGGACGAGCCGGGCAGGCACTATTTATTTCTTTTCACTCTTTTCAGGAGACTTTGGCTGTGCCCCCTTTTTCTTGGCCGCCTTTTTCCCCTTAACTGCTGCCTTCACTTCGCGTTCGGAGGTAAGCTCAATAATCGACACGGGAGCATTGTCCCCTTTTCTCCGGCCGACCTTGATAATTCTGGTATAGCCGCCCTGCCTGTCCTTAAAACGGGGGGCCAGGTCAGAAAATAATTTATGGACAATCTTATCGGTCATGATGACCCTGCGTGACTGGCGCCGCGCGTGGAGGTCGCCGCGCTTGCCCCAGGTGATCATCCGGTCGGCAACCTTGCGCAGCTCCTTTGCCTTGGCGTCAGTGGTCTCAATTTTTTCATGTTCCAGGAGGGAAGTGACCATGTTCCTCAAAAGTGCCTTGCGGTGACTTTCGGTTCTTTTGAGCTTCCTTCCTGCCTTTGCGTGCATCATCGCGGTTGAACCTCTTTCTGATGGCTATTTCTTTTTGGTCTTCTTTTTCTCTTCCTCGCGCTCCTTGTCCTGAAGCGGAGGAAACTGCTCCAGCTTCATTCCGAGGGAGAGACCCATTTCAGTCAGGATTTCCTTTATTTCATTGAGCGACTTTCTGCCGAAGTTCTTGGTCTTGAGCATTTCCGCTTCCGTCTTCTGCACCAGCTCCCAGATATACTTGATGTTGGCGTTCTTCAGACAGTTGGAGGAGCGCACCGAAAGCTCCAGCTCCTCAATGCTCCGGTAAAGGTTTTCGTTAAAGCGGGGCTTCTCCTCAACCTGCTCCGGCCCCATGACGATGGGCTCTTCTTCAAAATTGATGAATATGGTGAGCTGGTCCTGGAGTATGCGAGCCGCGTAAGCGATGGCATCATCCGGCCTGACGCTCCCGTCCGTCCACACTTCCAGGGTAAGGCTGTCATAATCGGTCACTTGGCCGACGCGGGCGTGGGTCACCGTGTAATTTACCCTCCTGATGGGAGAAAATATGGCATCAATGGGAATGGTGCCCACCGGCTGCATATCATCCTTGTTTTTCTCCGCGGGTATGTATCCCTTGCCGTGCCTGACTACCATTTCCATGTCCAGCTCAGAGTCCTTGGTCAGGGTGGCAATGTGATGATCCGGATTTAAAATGGCCACGTTGTTGCTGGTGATGATATCGCCCGCCTTCAGGGGCCCGGTTTCCTTGGACTTTATCCTGATGGTCTCGGAGGCCTCGGAAAAGAG
Organism: uncultured delta proteobacterium; assembly: GCA_963751515.1. GTDB lineage: Bacteria > Desulfobacterota > WTBG01 > WTBG01 > WTBG01 > CAZWCD01. The sequence goes on along the minus strand of CAVVUR010000005.1, from coordinate 51,924 downwards.
CTTGAGCCGCACCTCTTTTAAATTCAGAATGATGTCGGTGACATCCTCTCTGACGCCGGGGACGGTGGAAAACTCATGCAAGACCCCCTTGATACGAACCGAGGTAATGGCAGCCCCCTGGATGGAAGAAAGCAGAATCCGGCGCAGGGTGTTGCCGATGGTGGCCCCGAACCCGCGCTCGAGCGGTTCCGCGACAAACTTGCCGTAGAAATCGTTCAGCGTTTCTTCCTGCGATACCAGCCGTTTGGGCTTTATTAAGCTCTGCCAGTTCCTATGCATTTTGCAAGCCTCATGCTAACAGGTTATATTCGTTACAGCTGTCTGCTTAAGAGCTCAACAATCAGCTGTTCTTGAATGGGGATGGTGATCTCTTCTCTGGCGGGAAGTTCCGAGAGCCTGCCCTTAAGCTGCTGCTTGTCCAGCTCAAGCCAGCGCGGCACGCCGCGCCGCTCAACGGCCTCGAGGGACTCCACGATGCGGGCCATGCTTTTGCTCTTTTCCTTCGGCTCAATAGTATCGGAAGGATTGAGAATGTAGGAGGGGATGTCCACCACTTTGCCGTTCACCCGGAAGTGCCGGTGGCGTATGAGCTGCCGCGCCTCGTTGCGCGAGGTGACAAAGCCCAGCCGGTAGACCACGTTATCCAGCCTTCGCTCCAGCAGCATGAGAAAGTTCTCCCCGGTAGCGCCGCGCTGCCGCGAGGCCTTTTCAAAATAGCGGCGGCACTGCTTTTCCAGAACGCCGTAGATACGCTTGACCCGCTGCTTTTCGCGCAGCTGGTTGCCGTAGTCGGAAAACTTGATGCGCGCGCGGCCGTGCTGACCGGGGGCGTAATTCCTCCGGTCGATGGCGCACCTGTCCGTGTAACACCGGTCTCCCTTGAGAAAGAGCTTCATGCCCTCTCTGCGACATAATCTGCACACTGCACCTCGGTACCTTGCCACTGCTTCCTCCCCGCTAGACCCTTCTCCGCTTGGGCTGCCTGCACCCGTTGTGGGGAATGGGTGTAACGTCACGTATCGTTCGTATGTTGAGTCCCACCGCCTGGAGCGACCGCAGCGCCGCCTCGCGCCCCGCCCCCGGCCCTTTGACATAGACATCAATATTCTTGAGGCCGTGCACCATGGCCTTGCGGGCCGCGTCCTCGGCCGACTGCTGCGCCGCGTAGGGTGTGCTCTTCCGGGATCCCTTGAACCCCTTGATGCCGGCGCTCGACCAGGCGATGACATTGCCGTTCACGTCGGTTATGGTAATGATGGTATTATTAAACGTGGACTGGATGTGGGCGATGCCGTCCTGGATGTTCTTTTTTTCGCGCTTCTTTTTGAAAACCTTTTTCTTTCCCTCTGCCATCATGCGCTCCCGTGGTTACTGTCAGGTTGTTGCCTTGGCGGTCTTTTTCCCCACCAGCTTGCGCCGGGGGCCTTTTCTCGTCCGGGCATTGGTGTGCGACCGCTGCCCCCGGACCGGCAGGGCCTTCCGGTGGCGGAGCCCCCGGTAGGTGCCGAGATCGATCAGCCGCTTGATGTTGATGGAGACGTCCCGCCTCAGGTCGCCCTCAACCTTGTAGCTGTTATCGATCACCTCGCGGATGCGCGCCACCTCCTGGTCATCGAGCTTGTCCGACATGCGCTGGGGATCAATCTCCAGCTGCCGCAGAATCTTCCGTGAGCTCGAGCGCCCGATGCCGTGGATATAGGTCAGCGCGATTTCAATATTCTTGTTTTTAGGAAGATCAACTCCTGCAATACGTGCCACCCGTTATACTCCTCTGTTTGGATTCTTACACAGTCTTTTGTGAAAATACTTTTGCCAGAATATACATAATCATGCGGGATGTGGGATCTGCGATGTGCGATAAAAAATGCTTCTACCCACATCCCAGTGTTTCATTGCATATCCCATATCGCACATCTCATATCTCATATCGCCTTTAGCCCTGTCTTTGCTTGTGCTTGGCCCGTTCGCAGATAACCCTGACGACCCCCCGGCGTTTGATAATCTTGCATTTGCTGCATATTTTTTTTACTGACGATCGTACCTTCACTGTTTCACCCTGTCGAAAAGAATGGCGCGTCCGCGCGGGTTAGAACTGCTTTTTGCGGTGTATGATCCGTCCCCGGTTGAGATCATAGGGAGAAAACTGAAGTGTCACCCTGTCACCGGGCAGGATTTTGATGAAGTGCATCCGCATCTTGCCCGATATGTGGGCAAGCACCTTGTGCCCGTTGTCCAGCTCCACCCTGAACATGGCGTTGGGCAGGGCCTCTAAAATGGTGCCTTCAACTTCAATCGGATCTTCTTTAGCCATGGCTTCCCGCGGCACACATGCCGTGAACGGTGGACGCCCGCCGTCTAGGAGCTCAGCGCGCGCAGGATCTTTCCCTTAATGTCGTCAATGCTTCCCACGCCGGGGATGGCATGCAGAATCCCCTTGTTCTGATAAAAGCTGATCAGGGGCTCGGTTTGCGACTGGTATACGATGAGCCGCTTCCTGATGGTCTCTTCCTTGTCATCATCCCGCTGATAGAGCTCGCCGCCGCAGGCGTCACAGCGTCCTTCCTGGCGCGGCGGATTAAACATCAGGTGATAGCTCCCGCCGCACTGCCGGCAGATCCTCCGGCCGGTAAGACGGCGGATGAGCTCCGCGTCGTCAACCTCAATGGAGAGCACGTGCTCGATCTGCAGATTCATTCCCGCCAGGGTTTTTTCCAGCGCCTCCGCCTGGGCGAGCGTCCGGGGAAACCCGTCGAGGATAAAGCCGCCCTTGCAATCCGCCTTTTTAAGGCGGCCCTCGATGATTCTGATCACCAGCCCGTCGGGAACCAGCGCCCCCTTGTCCATGTAGGTTTTGGCCTCAAGCCCCAGAGGCGTTTTCTGGGAGAGTTCCTCCCGCAAAATATCACCGGTGGATACCTGGGGAATACCGTAGGTTTCAATCAGCATCTTGGCCTGGGTTCCCTTGCCGCACCCGGGCGGGCCCAGCAGAATCATTCTCATATCAGTCTCTCTCTCGTAAGCGTCAGCCCGCTGCGGGGCCGGCGCGTGTTTACCGGCGTCCCTTGAGCTGCCCTTTTTTCATGAAACCTTCATAGTGGCGGGACAGCATGTGCGATTCCATCTGGGATATGGTGTCCATGGCCACGCCCACCACGATGAGCAGTGCCGTGCCCCCGAAGTAAAAGGGTATGTTGAACTTGTATATAAGGATTGAAGGCAACACGCACACCGCGGCTATGTATATGGCGCCCCCCAGGGTAATCCTGGTCAGCACCCGGTCGATGTAATCGGATGTTTTCTTGCCCGGCCTGATCCCGGGGATGTAGCCGCCGTACTTCTTCATGTTGTCGGCGACGTCGACCGGGTTGAAAATGACCGCGGTGTAAAAATAGCAGAAGAAGATGATAAAGACGGTATAGAGCAGGTTATACAGAATCGTGGCCGGCCCCATGCTGGTCAGGATGGACCTGAGCCAGGGGTTTGATTCCAGCATCTCCGGCGGGAGAAACTGGGCAATGGTCAGCGGAAACATCAGTATTGATGAGGCGAAAATGGGGGGTATAACCCCGGACATGTTGATCTTGAGCGGGAGGTGCGTGCTCTGCCCCCCGTACATTTTGCGGCCCACCACCCGCTTGGCATACTGCACCGGAATGCGGCGCTGCCCCTGCTCGGTGAAAACGATCACCGCCACCACCACGACCATCATGGCAAAAATAAAGATAATAAACAGCGGGCTCATTTCACCCGTGCTGTAGAGGCGCAGGGTGTTGCCGAAGGCCTTGGGAATGCCCGCCACAATGCCGGCAAAAATGATCAGCGAAATTCCGTTGCCCAGCCCGCGCTCGGTGATCTGCTCGCCGAGCCACATGATGAAGGCGGTTCCCGCGGTGAGCGTCAGAATGGTCATGAACCTGAAGGCAAATCCGGGGTTGAGCACCATCCCTTCTCCGCCCGGGCCCGTCATCCGCTCCAGCGATATGGCTATGCCGAACCCCTGGATGATGCTCAGGACAACCGTGCCGTAACGGGTGTACTGGGTGATTTTTTTCCGGCCCGCCTCGCCCTCCTTGGACAGCTTTTCCAGGTAGGGAATGACCACCGTCAGCAGCTGAAAAATAATCGAGGCGCTGATGTAGGGCATGATGCCCAGGGAAAACACCGACATCTGCCCGAGGGCGCCTCCCGAAAACAGATCCACCAGGCCGAAGAGCGTACCCTTCTGCTGCTCAAAAAAAGCGGCCAGCGCCTGGGTGTCAATGCCCGGGGTGGGCACGTGAACGCCGATCCGGTACACCGCCAGCAAAAGGAAGGAGACGATGACCCGCTTTCTCAACTCGGGAATTTTAGGAATGCTCTGGAAGCCGCCGATCATATGCGCACCGTCTCCACTTTCCCCCCGGCCGCTTCAATCTTTTGCTGCGCGCTCTTGCTGCACGCGTGCACCTGAACGGTAAGGGGGTGCTGTATCTCGCCTTCTCCGAGCAGCTTGATGCCTGCCTGAAGCTGCTTCACCAAGCCAGAGTCCATAAGGGCCTTGATGTCCACCACGCTGCCCTTTTCAAAGCGCTGCAGGTCGCGTATGTTCACAACCGCGTAGCGCTGCTTGAAAATGTTGGTAAAGCCCCGCTTGGGAAGCCTCCGCGCCAGGGGCATCTGGCCGCCCTCAAAGCCGGGCGGCAACCCGCTGCCGCCGGCCCTGGCGTTGGCCCCCTTGCTGCCCCGGCAGGACGTCTTGCCGTGCCCCGAGCCCGAGCCCCTTCCCACGCGCTTCCTGTTTTTGGTAGCCCCCTTGGGAGGCCTTAATTCATTAATCTTCATGGCCGTAGCTGCAGATCCTTATGGAGTTCCGTCGTTATGGTGTCAGATCAATCCTGCTCAACCACGCTCACCAGGTGGGACACCTGATTGACCATCCCCCTCACCTGGGGCGTCCCCTTCAGCAGAACCGTCTTATGAAGCCTGGTCAGGCCCATTCGCTTCAGGGTTTCCCGGTGATTCGGGGGCCGCCCGATGCCGCTTTTGATCAGGGTTATTGCCACTGTTTTGATCGCATCATTCATCTGTCGTTTCCCTGTAAATACCGCCCCGCTCACTGCTCGCCGGCGGTGGGGTGTTTCTTCCTGAATTCGTCAGGGTTCTTAAGCTGCTGCAAGGCATCGAAGGCTGCCTTTACCGCATTGTGCGGGTTGTGTGATCCCAGGCATTTGGTCAGGATGTTTTTAATCCCCGCGGATTCGATCACTATCTTGATGGCTCCGCCGGCGATAACACCGGTTCCTTCAGCGGCAGGCTTTAAAAATATGGTGCTGGCGCCATAGCGGCCGGTGATCTCGTGGGGAATGGTCCCGTTGACCACGACCACGTGAATGAGGTTTCTCTTGGCCTGCTCCACGCCCTTGCGTATGGCTTCAGGGACCTCGTTGGCCTTTCCCAGGCCATAGCCCACCCAGCCGTTGCGGTCTCCCGCCACCACGACGGCGCTGAAGCTGAACCTCCGGCCGCCCTTGACCACCTTTGCCACCCGGCTGATATTGACCACCCGATCCTCTAAATTCAGTTCATTCACGTTTACCTCTGCCAAGCACTCACCTCCGGTATTTGAAACTGTTTATAGGTTGCTTACATGATGATCTGTGATGTGAGATCTGCGATATGTGATATGAGAATAGATGTTGTTTAACCCACATCACACAGCTCGCACATCCCACATCTCATATCTCACATCTCTCAGAACTTGAGTCCTCCCTCACGTGCCGAATCCGCCAGGGCCTTAACCCTGCCGTGAAATAAAAATCCGCTGCGGTCGAAGACCACCCTGGTGATCTGCTGCGCCAGGCATTTCTGGGCCACCAGCAGCCCCACCTGCTTTGCCGCTTCCCGGTTGCCGGTACCCTTGAGCGTTCCCTTCAGCTCAGGGCTCCGGGTGGATGCGGCCACCCGTGTCTGGCCGGACACGTCATCTATGATCTGGGCGTACATATGCTTGTTGCTTCGAAAAACATTGAGCCGGGGACATGCCGGCTTGCCATTCACTTTTTTCCGGACACGGTTCTTGCGTCTTTGCCAGGCAATCTTTTTTTCCGCCAGGGACGACATGGGGTTCTCCACAATAACAGATTGTGCAAATTACTTGATTCCCTTCTTGCCTATCTTCTTCTTGATCACTTCATCGGCGTACTTTATGCCCTTGGCCTTGTAAGGGTCGGGGGGTTTAAATCCCCGGATGATTGCCGCGGTTTCCCCCACCAGCTGCCGGTCGATCCCTTCCAGCACGATCCGGGTCTGCTTCTCAACGGTGGCCTTGATGCCCTTGGGCACTTCAAAGACCACCGGGTGGGAGAATCCCAGGACGAGCTGCAGCGAGGAGCCCTTCATCTCCGCGCGATAACCGACGCCCACCAGCTCCAGCGCCTCCTCAAACCCCTTGCTCACGCCGGTGACCATGTTGTTGATCAGGCTTCTGGTCAGCCCCTCCAGCGCGCTCGCGTTTCTGCCCTGGGTCTCTATGGACAGAACGATCTTATCCTTGGTTGCGGACACGCCGATTCCCGGGGTGATGGTGTGGGAAAGCGAGCCTTTGGGGCCGGTTACTTTCACCGCTGAGCCGGCTATCTCAACTTTCACCCCGCTGGGTATGGGTACGGGAAGACGCCCGATCCGGGACATACGTTTCTCCTTGCAAAAAAGAACAAAGCTGCTTACCGCCTGCTGATCACCAGACGTAACAAAGAATTTCTCCCCCCACGTTGAGGTCCCGGGCTTCCCGCTCGGTCACCACCCCTTTTGAGGTGGAGAGAATCACCAGCCCCAGTCCGCTCATCACCGAAGGAATGCGCTCTTTTCCCACATAGATCCTGAGGCTCGGCTTGCTCACTCTCCTGAGGCCTTCGATGACAGGACGGCTGCGCTCATCGTAGCGAAGGGAGATCCGCAGGACTTTCCTGTTGGCCTCATTGGTCGCCACTTTAAAGTCCTTGATATATCCCTCCTGCTTCAGCAGCTTTGCCACGCTGGCCTTGAGGCGGGAGGTGGGCATCTCAACCGTGTCAAATTTGGCCTTGTGCGCGTTCCTGATTCTCGTCAACATGTCCGCCAGGGGATCAGTCAGCATAGTTCCAACTCCTTACAGGTACTCTTTTACCAACTTGATTTAATCACTCCGGGTATCTCACCCTGCAGGGCGAGTTTTCTGAAGCATATTCTGCACATGTCAAATTTGCGGTAGTAGGCCCGGGGCCGTCCGCAGAGAGGACACCGGTTATAGTCCCGTACCGGGAACTTCTTGGGCCCTTTCGATTTTAAGATCAGCGATTTTTTTGCCACGCGCGTACCTCACTCTCCATTGCACTATACACCACTGTTAGGTTCTTTATCAGGTTGTTGAAAAAAGTTTTTCCCAGGCTGTTCAAAAACATCCAGATGCAAGGCACGCGAAATCCTGAGGAATGAGACGTACGTTGCGGTACGCCGCAATGACGAAGGCTGAGCGTAACGCAGCAGATGGGTGTTTTTCAACAGCCTGCTAGTCCTTGAAAGGCATACCCAGCAGTCTCAGCAGGGCCTTTCCCTCCTCGTCAGTCTTGGCGGTGGTTACGATGATTATGTTGAGGCCCTTGATCTTGTCGATCTTGTCGTAGTCGATTTCAGGAAAGATGATCTGCTCCCTGATGCCCAGCGAGTAGTTTCCCCTTCCGTCGAAGGACTTGCCGGAAACGCCCTTGAAATCCCGCACCCGGGGAAGGGCGATGTTCACCAGCCGGTCAAAAAATTCGTACATCCGCTCCTTGCGCAGGGTGACCATGCAGCCGATGGACATGCCCTTGCGGAGCTTGAAATTGGCGATGGAGCGCTTGGCCTTGGTGGCCACCGGTTTCTGACCGGTAATGGCCTTGATCTCTTCCATGGCCGAGTCCAGCACCTTGATATTCTGAATGGCCTCTCCCAGCCCCATGTTAATGAGCAGCTTCTCCAGCCGCGGAACCTGCATGGGATTGGTGTAGCCGAACTCCTTCATCAGTTTGCCCGTGATTTCCCTGTTGTACCGTTCTTTCAGCCTTGACATAGCCATGTTCTTTGCAACCGCTCCCGATGATTAAAGATCGATGACCTCTCCGCACTTTTTGCAGCAGCGGACCTTCGCCCCGTCCTCCAGGGTCTTGCTGCCCACCTTCACCGCGGTGTTGCATTTGGTGCAGATGATCATCACGTTTGAAATGTGGATGGGGGACTCCTTCTCGATGATCCCTCCCTGGCGGTGCTGGCTGCTGGGGCGGGTGTGCCGCTTGACCAGATTCACCTTTTCAACCAGCAGGCTGTTTTTCTTGGCAATGACCCTGAGCACCCTGCCCGTCTTGCCCTTCTCCTTGCCGGCAATAACCTTTACCTGATCTTCTTTTTTGATGCGCGTGTGGGTTGACATTCTTCAGTCCTTTGCGGGAAAAGCGCTAGAGCACTTCGGGAGCGAGAGAAATGATCTTCATGAATTTTTTCGCCCGCAGCTCCCGCGCCACCGGGCCGAAAATCCTCGTGCCGATGGGCTCATTCTGGGGGTTGATCAGGACCGCGGAGTTGTTGCCGAAGCGGATATAGCTTCCGTCGGACCGCCTGACCTCCTTGGTGGTCCTCACCACCACCGCCTTCATCACCTCTCCCTTTTTCACCTTGGCGTTGGGGAGGGCCTCGCGTATGGATACCACGATGATGTCGCCCAGCGTGGCGTAGCGCCTGCCCGTTCCGCCCAAGACCTTAATGCAGAAGAGCTTTCTGGCACCGGAATTGTCAGCCGCGTCTAATACTGTCTGTTCCTGGATCATAGTAGGGGCCAAAAAGGGGTTATGTTTTTTCCTGAATTATCTCTTTCACCTTCCATCGCTTCAGTCTGCTGAGCGGGCGGGACTCCTCAATCAGGACCTTATCGCCCACCTTGCACTCGTTTTTTCCGTCATGGGCCATATGGGTTTCCCGTTTCCTGATCTTTTTCTGATACAGGGGGACTTCCACCAGCCGGGTGCTTTCTACCACTACCGTCTTGTCCATCTTGTCGCTTGTCACCGTGCCGATGATGGACCTTTTCATTCGTTTCTCAGCCATCTCCCGCTTCCTGTGGTGCGCAGCGCGCAGGGCTTGCCTGCAGCGGCTACTTCTGTTTTTCCCGCATAATGGTCTTGATCCGCGCCAGTTCCTTTTTCATATGGCGGATGCGCATCTTGTTCTCCAGCTGGCCGGTGGCCAGCTGAAACTTGAGATTGAACAACTCCTCGGCGCTGTCGCGCTCCCGCTGCCTGAGCTCATCAAGGGTGAGTTCCCGTATCTCGCTAACCTTCATAGGCATGGCTCCTGGCGAGGAATCGCGTGTGGATGGGAAGCTTGTGGGATGCCAGCCGGAAGGCCTCCCGGGCCACTTCTTCGGGAATCCCTTCGAGCTCGTAGAGCACCCTGCCGGGCTTTATCACCGCAACCCACTCCGCGGGATCCCCCTTGCCCTTTCCCATTCTGGTTTCCGTCGGTTTGCTGGTTATGGGCTTGTCGGGGAATATCCTGATCCAGATTTTCCCCACCCGCTTGATATGGCGGGTGATCACGATGCGCGCGGCCTCGATCTGCTTGGAGGTGAGCCAGCCGCACTCCTGCGCCTGGAGGCCGTAATCGCCGAAGGCGAGGTGACATCCCTTGGAGGCAACGCCCTTCATCCTTCCCCGCTGCTGCTTTCTGTGCTTTACCTTTTTCGGTGCTAACATGAGAAGAACCTCAGCCTGCCGGCGGTTTAGGAGCCGGGCTCTTTATTAATCCAGACCTTTATGCCGATCAGCCCGAAGGTGGTCAGCGCCTCGGCAAAGCCGTAATCGATGTTGGCGCGAAGGGTGTGAAGCGGCACCCTGCCTTCCCGATACCACTCCTGCCGGGCTATTTCAGCGCCGGCCAGTCTGCCGGAGCAGGATATCTTTATGCCGATGGCCCCCAGCTTGAGGGCGGTGGAGACGCTCTTTTTAATTGCCCGCCTGAAGGCCACCCGCCTGATCAGCTGCTGTGCAACCGTCTCCGCCACCAGCTGCGCGTCAATATCCGGCCGCTTCACCTCGTGGATATTGATGAGCACTTCCTTGTCGGTTAGGGTCTGCAATTCCTTCTTGAGCTGGTCTATTTCCGCGCCCTTCCTGCCGATAACCATGCCGGGACGGGAGGTGAAGATGTTGACCCTCACCTTGTTGGTGGCCCGCTCGATCTCGATCCGGGAGATGCCAGCCGGATAGAGCTTCTTTTTGAGATACTTTCTCAGCTGCAGGTCTTCCCCCAGCAGTTTCCCGAATTCATGCTCGGCGTACCATTTAGAGACCCACGCCTTGGAAAGGGCTAAACGGAAACCGGTTGGATGCACCTTCTGTCCCACTCAAAACCTCCCTGCCCCGACTGCCCGGGGCGTCTGAGTTGCTATTCCTCAACGGCAACGGTAATATGACTCATCCTGTGCAGGATTCTCGCCCCGCGCCCCATGGCCCTGGCGTGAAAGCGTTTCATGGTCGGCCCCTGGTTAATGAGAATGCGCTTGACCACCAGCGCGTCCACGTCCACCCCTTTCTTCTGCCCCGCGTTGGCGACCGCCGATTTCAATACCTTGGCAATGAGCGGGGCCGCCCGCTTATGGGTGAAGGTCAGGATGTTCAACGCCTCCGCAACGGGCTTGCCCTGTATCAGGTGCGCCACCAGCCGCACCTTGCGGGGGGATATCCGGATGTATTTTCCAACGGCAACTGTTTCCATACGCGGTCACTTATCCTGATTGCTTTGTTTCAGCAGGTGCGGCGGCAGGCGCTCCCCCCGTCTTGGCCTTTTTCCTGTCGCCTGAATGGCTGTGAAAGGTTCTGGTCGGCGAGAACTCGCCCAGCTTGTGGCCAACCATGTCTTCGGTTACGAACACGGGTATGAATTTTTTTCCATTGTGCACCGCGAAGGTGATGCCGATCATTTCCGGCAAAACGGTTGACCGGCGGGACCAGGTCTTTATCACCTTCTGGCTCCTGGTCTCGTTGGCGACCGCCACCTTTTTCCAGAGGCTGGCTTCAATGTAGGGACCTTTTTTTATGGATCGAGGCATTGCGTTTCCTTCGCAAAACGTAGGTTAGGCTTTAAGATTACCGCTTCTTCCCGGCCTTTTTAATAATGTACTTGTTGCTGGGCTTGTTCTTGTCGCGGGTTTTATAGCCGCGGGTGGGCACGCCCCAGGGTGTCACCGGGTGCCGGCCGCCGGATGATTTCCCCTCCCCGCCTCCGAGCGGATGGTCAACCGGGTTCATCACCACCCCCCGCACGTGCGGCCTTCTGCCCAGCCAGCGGGTTTTCCCCGCCTTTCCCAGCGACCGGTTTTCATGGTCGATGTTGGCCACCTGACCGATGGTGGCATAGCAGTCGATGAGCACCATGCGCACTTCGTTGGAGGGAAACTTGATCTGGGCGTAGCTTCCTTCCTTGGCCATGAGCTGCCCGAAGGTTCCCGCGCTGCGTATCATCTGTGCCCCTTTTTTGGGCTTGAGCTCAACGTTGTGGATCAGCGTTCCCAGGGGTATGTTGCGCAGGGGAAGCGAGTTGCCGGGCTTGATGTCGGCCGTGTCGCCGGACATGACCGTGTCGCCCACCTTGAGATCAACCGGCGCCAAAATATAGCGCTTTTCCCCGTCCGCGTAGTTCAAAAGGGCGATGCGGGCGGAGCGGTTGGGGTCATACTCAATGCCGGCCACCGTGGCCGGAACGGTGTATTTGTCCCGCTTGAAATCGATGAGCCTAAAATGCCGCTTGTGTCCGCCTCCCCGATGTCTGCAGGTAATGCGGCCGTAGGAATTTCTCCCCCCTGTCTTGGAGAGAGGCCGGAGCAGGCTTTTTTCAGGTTTGGAGCGGGTCAGCTCCTCGAAGGTTGAGCCCACCTGAAACCGCCTGCCCGGTGATGTCGGTTTGTAAATTTTGCTGCCCATAGCACACCCGTCAAGGTCCGTCAGCCGAACGCGCGGCCGCCGGCCTTCCTCTTATACCCCCTCAAAGAAATCTATGCGTTCACCCTCTTTCAGGGTAACCACTGCCTTTTTCCAGTCCGACTTTTTCCCCAGGGATTTTCCCACCCGTTTCTTCTTTCCCAGCACCATGAAGGTCCGCACCTTGAGCACGTGGACATTAAAGTGCTTCATCACCGCTTTTTTAATCTCTATCTTGTTTGCCCGCTTATCAACCTCAAAGGCAATCTGATTGAGCGATTCCTTCATCTGGTTGCTTTTCTCGGTTATGAGCGGCTTGCGTAAAATGGAATAGGTGTCTTTCATGCGGACAGTGCCCTCGTTATTTTTTCCAGGCAGGCCTGGGTGATGACCAGCGTATCGTATTTGAGGATGTCATGCACGTTGAGGCCTTCCGGCTTGAGCACCTTGATAAAGGGCAGGTTGCGCGCCGAGCGTTCCAGATTGCTGTTGGCCTCATCAATGATAAACGCGTTTTCTATCCCCAGCCGGCGCAGCATGGCCGCCAGGGCCCCGGTCTTGATTTCCGGAAGGTCGAAGCCGTCTATGACCATCAGCTTTTCCTCCTGCACCTTGCTGGAGATCGCCGAGCGCAGCGCCGCCTTCTTCACCTTTTTGTTCACCTGCAGGGAATAGTCCCGGGGAAAGGGGCCGAAAATAACGCCGCCGCCCCGCCAGACGGGAGACCGCAGCGAGCCGATCCGCGCCCGGCCCGTCCCTTTCTGCCGCCAGGGCTTCTTGCCGCTGCCGCTCACCATGGCCCGGGTTTTTACCGAGGCCGTGCCGCTCCTTCTCCCGGCAAGCTGCATTCTCACTACGTCATGGAGGAGATGGGGCTTGACCTCGGCGCCGAACACCCGCCCGTCCAACTCCACCTGCGCCACCTTTTCTTTCCTGGTATTGTACACGTCAACGGAATAGTTGCTCACGGCTTCACCGCTTTGCCAGTTGGTTGTTTTTGTGAAGGCTTGATGATCAACATGCTGTTGGTGCATCCCGGAACAGCCCCCTTGATAAAGAGCAGGTTCCGCCCCGGCTGCTGGTCCACGATTTCCAGCCCGTCAACCGTCACGGTGTCGGTGCCCATGTGGCCGGGAAGCCGCTGCCCCTTGAACACGCGCGAGGGATAGGCACTGGATCCGATCGATCCCGGCGCGCGGTGCGAGGTGGATCCGTGGCTGCCGGGCCCTCCCCTGAACTTCCACCGCTTCACGCCGCCGGCGAACCCCATGCCCCTGCTGACGCCGGTCACCCGTACCTTCTGACCCACGCTGAATATCTCCACGTTGATGGACTGGCCCAGCTGATAGGACTCCACATCATCAATCCGGAACTCCCTGAGGTAATACATGGTGCCCGCGCCGCTTTTCTTGAAGTGGCCCTGCAGGGGCCTGTTCACCCGGCTCCCCTTCTTGGGAAGAAAACCGAGCTGGAGGGCATTGTACCCCTCCTTGCCCTTGCTCTTAATTTGAACCACCGAACAGGGACCGGCTTCCACGATAGTGATGGGAACCATGGAGCCGTCGGCGGTGTACACATGACCCATACCCAATTTTCGACCAATTAATCCAAGCGACACGGTGCTTCTTCTCCCTAGCGATAGACAGTGAAGGTTTGTGCTACAGCTTGATTTCCACATCGACCCCCGCGGAGAGGTCCAGGCGCATGAGCGCATCGACGGTCTGCTGCGTGGGCTCGAGTATGTCCAGCAGCCGCTTATGGGTCCTCATTTCAAACTGCTCCCGGGATTTCTTGTCCACGTGCGGCGAGCGCAGCACGCAGAACTTGTTGATGACGGTTGGTAAGGGAATGGGGCCCACCACCTTCGCGCCCGTCCGCTTCGCCGTTTCCACGATCTCCACCGCCGACTGATCCAGCAGCTTGTGATCATACGCCTTTAACCGAATCCGAATCTTCTGCTCAGCCATTTCCTTACCTCATGGGCCCGCGGCCCTCTGCGGGACCGCCATTGTACTTATTCGATGACGTCGGACACCACGCCCGCGCCCACCGTCCTGCCGCCCTCGCGGATGGCAAAACGCAGCTCCTTCTCCAGCGCAATGGGCGTGATCAGCTCCACCGTCATCTCCACGTTGTCTCCCGGCATCACCATCTCCACACCCGCCGGCAGCGCCGCATTCCCCGTCACGTCCGTCGTCCGAAAATAAAACTGCGGCCGGTAGCCGTTGAAAAACGGCGTGTGCCGTCCCCCTTCTTCCTTGGTCAATATGTATACCTGCGCCTTGAACTTCGTGTGCGGCGTGATGCTCCCCGGCTTGGCCAGCACCTGCCCCCGCTCCACTTCCTCACGCTTCGTTCCCCGCAACAGCACACCGACGTTGTCCCCCGCCTCCCCTTCATCCAGGATCTTGCGGAACATCTCCACCCCCGTGCACACCGTCTTCTGCGTCGGCCGGATACCCACAACCTCCACTTCGTCCCCGATCTTCACCTTCCCCCGCTCAACTCTACCCGTCACCACCGTCCCCCGCCCCGATATGGTGAACACGTCCTCCACCGGAAGCAAAAACGGCTTGTCCACTTCACGCACCGGCTGCGGTATGTAGTTGTCCACCGCCTCCATCAAATTCCACAAACACTTGTACTCCGGCGCGTTCGGGTCCTTCGACGACGACTCCAGCGCCTTCAGCGCGCTCCCGGTTACAATCGGTATCTCGTCCCCCGGAAAATCATACTTGCTCAACAGCTCCCGCACCTCCAGCTCCACCAGGTCCAACAGCTCCTTGTCGTCCACCATGTCCGCCTTGTTCAAAAATACCACGATCGACGGCACCCGCACCTGCCGCGCCAGCAATATGTGCTCCCGCGTCTGCGGCATCGGACCGTCCGCCGCGCTTACCACCAGTATCGTCCCGTCCATCTGTGCCGCACCGGTAATCATGTTCTTGATGTAGTCCGCGTGCCCCGGACAGTCTATGTGCGCATAGTGCCGCTTGTCCGTCTGGTACTCCACGTGCGCGATCGCTATCGTCAACCCCCGCTCCTTCTCCTCCGGCGCCTTGTCGATCATGTCGTAGGCCATGAAATCCGCCTGCCCCTTCAACGCCAGCATCTTGGTGATCGCCGCCGTCAGCGTCGTCTTCCCGTGATCTACGTGCCCGATCGTCCCTACATTAATGTGGGGCTTCGTCCTCTCAAACTTCTTCTTCGACATGGCTCCTGCCTCCTCTTTTAGGGTGAACTAATCAACTGCGCGCGCTGCCGGGCTCCGCGATAATGGCGGCGGAAATCGATCCCGGGGTCTCCTGATACCTGAGGAACGAAAGGGTATGCAGCCCCCGCCCCTGGGTGATGGACCGCAGCACGGTGGAATATCCGAACATCTCCGCCAGAGGAACCTCTGCCTTGATTTCAGCCGTCTCCTGCCGCACCTCCATGGAGAGAACCTTGCCGCGCCGGGAGGATATGTCTCCGATCAGGTCCCCGAGAAACGGTTCCGGGGCCACCACCTCCAGGGACATGATGGGCTCAAGCAGCACCGGGCCGCCTTCCTCGAGCACGCCCCGCTTGAAGGCCATGGATGAGGCGATGGTAAAGGCCATCTCCGAGGAATCCACCGGGTGATACGATCCGTCAAAAAGGGTGATGTTCACGTCCATGACCGGGTAGCCGCTCCAGATGCCGCTTTCCGCGGCCTCGAGCACCCCTTTCTTAATGGCGGCAATATACTCCCGGGGGATGATACCCCCGGTAATGGCATTGATAAAGTTCGCGCCTGAACCCCGCGTAAGCGGCTCGAGCTCGAGCCAGACGTGGCCGTACTGTCCCCGGCCGCCGCTCTGCCGGATGAACTTGCCTTCCACCCTGCACTTTCTGGTAATGCCCGCCTTGTAGGCCACCTGCGGCTTGCCCACCGAGGCATTGACTAAAAACTCCCGCAGCAGCCGGTCCACCACTATTTCCAGGTGCAGCTCCCCCATGCCGGAGATGATGGTCTGGCCGGTTTCCTCGTCAAGGTTGATCACCAGCGAGGGGTCCTCAAGCGCCAGCTTCCGAAGCGAGCTGATGAGCTTTTCCTGGTCGGCGCGGGACTTGGGCTCAATGGCCAGCGAGATGACCGACTGGGGAATCTCCACCGGCTCAAGCATGATGGGCCGGTCCTCATCGCAGAGGGTGTCGCCGGTGGTGGTGTATTTGAGCAGCGCCGCGGCAATATCGCCGGCGGCGATCTCGTCTATTTCCTCTCTTCTGTTGGCGTGCATCTTGAGGATGCGCTGCACCCGCTCCCGCTTCATCTTCCGGGGATTGTAAACCGAATCCCCCTTCCTGATGCTCCCCGAATAAACCCGGAGAAAGGTGAGCTGGCCCACGTAGGGGTCGTTCATGGTTTTAAATGCCAGGGCGGAAAACGGCTCGCCCGCCTTTGCCGCCCGCTCTTCCTCTTCTTCCTTGAGGTTGAAGCCGCGCACCGGCGGCAGATCAAGGGGAGAGGGAAGGTAGTCAACCACCCCGTCGAGCAGCTGCTGTATGCCCTTGTTCTTAAAGGCCGATCCGCACACCACCGGAACGATTTTGAGCTTAAGCGTCGCCTCGCGGAGCGCCGCCCTGATTTCCTGCGGCGTGACCGGCTCTTCGGCAACGTACTTCTGCATCAGCGCCTCCGAATAATCCGCCGCCACCTCGAGGATCTTCTCCCGGTGGAGCTTTGCGCTTTCAATCATCTCCGCCGGAACCGCCTCCCGCCGGAGGTTCATGCCCAGGGTTCCTTCATCGTAGCGGACCGCCTCCATGGAAATAAGATCGATGGCCCCCGTGAAATGGTCTTCCCCCCCCCAAGGAAGCTGCAGCACCAGGGGATGGGCATGCAGCCGGCTTCTCATCATCTCCACCACCCGCAGGAAATCGGCCCCGGCCCGGTCAAGCTTGTTAACGAAGGCGATGCGCGGCACGCCGTACTTGTCCGCCTGCCTCCACACCGCCTCGGACTGGGGCTGCACGCCGCCCACGCCGCAAAACACCACCACCGCGCCGTCGAGCACCCGCAGCGACCGCTCCACCTCCACGGTAAAATCCACATGCCCGGGGGTGTCGATGATGTTGATCCGGTGATTGTTCCAGAAGCAGGTGGTGGCGGCGGAGGTGATGGTAATGCCCCGCTCCTGTTCCTGCTCCATCCAATCCATCACCGCGGTTCCGTCGTGCACCTCTCCCATGCGGTGCGAGACGCCGGTATAGAAAAGAACGCGCTCGGTGGTCGTGGTCTTCCCCGCATCGATATGAGCTATAATGCCGATGTTTCTTACCTTATTCAACTGAGGAGCAGTGACTACTTCCAGCATCGCACGCTTGCTCTGGTTAAGGGGTTCATCCTGTTTGTGCGCCAGCTGCGCGCCACGGTATCTGACCATGAATGAATTCTGCTCTCCCGATCCGGCAGGCTTTTGCTACCAGCGGTAATGGGCAAAGGCCTTGTTGGCTTCCGCCATCTTGTGGGTGTCTTCCTTCTTCTTTACCGCGGCGCCCCGGTTATTTGCCGCGTCAATCAGCTCCGCCGCGATGCGCTCTTCCATGGAGTGCTCCTTGCGATCCCGGGAGTAGGAGATAAGCCAGCGCATGGCCAGGCTCATTTTGCGGTCCGGCCGCACCTCCACCGGGACCTGATAGGTCGCGCCCCCGACCCGGCGGGACTTGGTCTCGATGACCGGCTTTATGTTGTCCAGCGCGCTGCGAAACACCTTCAGGGGGTCGGTCTTGGTTTTCTTCTCGATGGAATCAAAGCACTTGTAGACAATGGCTTCAGCCTTGCTCTTTTTCCCTTCCCACATGATCTTGTTGATGAACTTGGCAACAAGCTTGTCTTTGTACTTGGGGTCCGGTAATATCTGTCTCTTCGCGGCGACCCTTCTTCTGGGCATCGTCAAACCTCGTTACGCAGATTGCTGGTAGTGATGAACCGGTTGAATGAAATTGCTGCAGGCCTTTGCGGCTGGAACAACGGCACCGGCCCCGGCAGGGGGACGGCGCACCGACTCAGCAACTCACGCCTTGGCTCTCTTGGTCCCGTACTTGGAACGGCTTTTTTTCCTGTCCTGCACCCCCACCGAATCCAGCGTCCCTCTGATGATGTGGTAGCGGACTCCGGGCAGATCCTTGATTCTGCCTCCGCGGACAAGAACCACCGAATGCTCCTGAAGATTGTGCCCTTCACCGGGTATGTAGGTGGTGATCTCCAGCCCGTTGGTCAGGCGCACCCGGGCGACTTTTCTCAAAGCCGAATTGGGCTTCTTCGGGGTTGAGGTATACACCCGCATGCACACCCCGCGCTTCTGGGGAGACGACTGGAGCGCAGGGGCCTTGGTCTTGTACTTGGTTTTGGTGCGTCCTTTTCTGAATAGCTGGTTGGTGGTCGGCACAACGCTTCCTTTGCGGCAAAAGTTTAGGCAAAAAAATTGGATATGTACCAAATAAATGCTTTTTTGTCAACTGTTTTATTGCGGTCATGCAGGCCTAGGCCTGCAGATCCTCTCCCTCCTCCTCTTTGACCGCGATGCCGGTGTTCCGGTACTGCGTCAGGCCGGTGCCGGCGGGTATCAATCTGCCCATGGAGGTGTTCTCCTTGAGGCCCCGCAAATAATCTGTTTTCCCTTCCACCGCGGCCTGGGTAAGCACCTTGGTGGTCTCCTGGAAGGAGGCGGCGGAGATAAAGCTCTCCGTGCTCAGCGATGCCTTGGTAATCCCCAGCAGGAGCGGCTCGCCGATGGCCGGCTGTCCGCCCTTCTTGCTGATGGCCTCGTTGGCCTCTTCGAATATCCGCTTGTCCACATGCTCTCCCACCAGGAAGTGCGAATCGCCCACATCCTTGATTTTAACCCTGCGCAGCATCTGCCGCACCATCACTTCAATGTGCTTGTCGTTGATCTTGACCCCCTGCAGCCGGTAGACCTCCTGCACCTCGTTGACCAGGAACTTGGCCAGCTCCTTTTCCCCCAGCACGCTCAGTATGTCGTGGGGGCTGGTCAGCCCGTCCATGATGGGCTCGCCCGCCTTTATCTTGTCTCCCTCGTGGACGCTGATGTGCTTGCTCTTGGGGACCAGATACTCGATGGGCTCACCCACATCGGGGGTGACGATGAGATTGCGCTTTCCCTTCACGTCCTTGCCGAAGGAAACCACGCCGTCAATCTCGCTTATCACCGTCGCCTCCTTGGGCTTTCTGGCCTCAAACAGCTCCGCCACGCGGGGAAGACCTCCGGTGATATCCTTGGTCTTGGTGGTCTCGCGGGGAATCTTGGCGATGACGTCACCGGCCTGTATCACTTCCCCTTCCCCCACCACGATGTTGGCCCCCACCGGCATGAAGTAGCGGGCGTAGGTTTCGGAGCCGGGCAGCTTGATGGTCCTGCCGTGGTTGTCCTTGATGGACACCCGCGGCCGCCGGTCCTGGTCGCGGAAAGTCATGATCACCTTACTGGAGAACCCGGTCACCTCGTCCAGCTTCTCCTGCATGGTTTTGCCTTCAACGATGTCCCCGAACTTGATGCTCCCGGACACCTCGGTTAAAATGGGCGTGTAAAAGGGGTCCCACTCCGCGATGCGCGCGCCGGCGGTGACCGCGTCGCCTTCGTTCACCTTGATGTGGGCGCCGTAGATGATGGTGTAGCGCTCACGCTCGCGCCCGCTGTCGTCGATGACCGCGATCTCTCCGTTGCGGTTCATGGCCACCAGGTCGCCGTCGCGGTCCCGCACCACGCTCAGCTTGATAAATTTGATGCGCCCCGGGTACTTTGCCTCCAGGGTGGTCTGCTCCACTCGCCTGCTCGCCGTGCCGCCGATATGGAAGGTCCTCATGGTCAGCTGCGTCCCCGGCTCGCCGATGGACTGGGCGGCGATGATGCCCACCGCCTCCCCGATGTTGGCAATCTTGCCCCGGGCAAGGTCTCTTCCATAACAGAGCGCGCACACGCCGCGCTTTGCCTGACAGGTCAGAACCGACCTGATCTTCACCTGCTCGATCCTGGTCTGCTCTATTTTCTCCACGATTTCTTCGTTGATTTCCTGATTGGCCTTGGCCAGCACCTCCTCGGTGTAGGGATCAAGCACGTCCTCCAGGGAGACCCTGCCCAGGATGCGGTCGCCGATGGGCTCCACGATCTCCCCTCCCTCGATCAGGGGTGACACCTCGATGCCGTCCATGGTGCCGCAGTCATATTCATTGATGATGCAGTCGTGGGCCACGTCCACCAGCCTGCGGGTGAGGTACCCGGAGTTGGCGGTCTTGAGGGCGGTGTCGGCCAGGCCCTTGCGCGCCCCGTGGGTGGAGATAAAATACTGCAGCACGTTCAGGCCTTCCCGGAAATTGGCGGTAATGGGGGTCTCGATGATTTCGCCGGACGGCTTGGCCATCAGACCGCGCATGCCGGCCAGCTGCCTGATTTGCTGGGCGCTTCCGCGCGAACCGGAGTCGGACATCATGTAGATGGGGTTGAAGCTGGCCACCTGCTTGACGTTGCCGTCCCGGTCCTTCACCGATTCGGTCTCCAGCTCCCGCAGCATCTCCCGGGAAACGTTTTCAGTCACCTGCGCCCAGATGTCCACCACCTTGTTGTAGCGCTCGCCGTCGGTAATCAGGCCCTCTTTGTAATGGCTTTCAATTTCCTGCACTTCCCGGTTGGCGGTGTCGATGAGCTCCGATTTCCTGGAGGGAATGACCATGTCGCTGATGCAGATGGAAAGCCCCGACTGGGTGGCGTACTTGTAGCCCAAATCCTTCAGCCGGTCCGCCAGGAGGATGGTCTTTTTGTCCTTGCACAGCCGGTAGCAGTAGCTGATGAGATCGGCCAGCTCCTTCTTGCCCATCACCCGGTTGATCACGTCGAAGCCGATCTCCTCGGGCATGATTTCCCTGAGGATGATCCGCCCCACGGTGGTCTCCTTCATCTCGCCGTCCATGCGCACCTTGATTTTCGCGTGCAGATCAACCATGCCGTTGTCATAGGCGACCCGCACCTCGCCGGGATTGGCAAAAACCTTCCCCTCCCCCTTCATCGATTCCCGCTCCCGGGTCAGGTAGTAGATCCCCAGCACGATGTCCTGGGTGGGCACAATGATTGGCTTGCCGTGGGCGGGGGAAAGAATGTTGTTGGTGGACATGAGCAGGACCCGCGCCTCAATCTGGGCCTCGATGGCGATGGGAATGTGCACCGCCATCTGGTCGCCGTCAAAGTCGGCATTGAAGGCGGAGCACACCAGCGGGTGCAGCTGAATGGCCTTTCCCTCGATCAGTATCGGCTCGAAGGCCTGGATGCCCAGCCGGTGCAGGGTGGGTGCGCGGTTGAGCAGCACCGGATATTCCCTGACCACTTCGTCCAGGGCGTCCCACACCTCCGCGGTTTCCTTCTCCACCAGCTTCTTGGCGCTCTTGATGGTGGTGGCGAACCCCTTTTTGATCAGGCGGTTGTAGATAAAAGGCTTGAAGAGCTCGATGGCCATTTTCTTGGGGAGCCCGCACTGGTGGAGCCGCAGCTCCGGGCCGATGACGATCACCGACCGCCCCGAATAGTCAACCCGCTTGCCCAGCAGGTTCTGCCGGAAGCGGCCCTGCTTGCCCTTGAGCATGTCGCTTAAGGATTTCAGCGGCCGCTTGTTGCGGCCGGTCACCGTCTTTCCCCGGCGGCCGTTGTCGAACAGCACGTCGACCGCTTCCTGCAGCATCCGCTTTTCGTTGCGCATGATGATCTCCGGCGCCTCCAGCTCCTGCAGCCGCTTGAGCCGGTTGTTGCGGTTGATCACCCTGCGGTAGAGATCGTTGAGGTCGGAGGTGGCGAAGCGCCCGCCGTCAAGCGGCACCAGCGGCCGCAGGTCCGGGGGCAGCACCGGCAGGGTCTCCAGGATCATCCACTCGGGCTTGTTCCCCGAGTTCTTGAAATCCTCAACCACCTTCAGCCGCTTGGACAGCTTCTGGCGCTTGGCCTCCGAAGCGGTCGCCCTCATCTCCTGGCGCAGGCTCTTGGAGAGCGAGTCCAGCTGCATGCCCTTGAGCAGGTCCCGGACGGCCTCCGGGCCGATGCCCGCCTTGAAATTCTTGCCGTACTCCACCAGCGCCTTGAGATAGCGCTCTTCCGCCATCAGCTCACCCTGGGTGAGCGGCGTCTCGCCGGGATCCACCACGATGTACTGCTCAAAGTAGATGACCTTTTCCAGATCCCGTAAGGTGATGCCGAGCAGGTTGCCGATCCTGCTGGGCAGGCTGCGCAAAAACCAGATGTGGGCCACGGGACTGGCAAGCTCGATGTGCCCCATGCGCTCCCTGCGCACGTAGGAGGGGATCACCTCAACCCCGCATTTCTCGCATACCACCCCCCGGTGCTTCAGCCGCTTGTATTTGCCGCAGTTGCACTCGTAATCCTTGGTCGGACCGAATATCTTGGCGCAGAAGAGCCCGTCCCGCTCCGGCTTGAAGGTGCGGTAATTGATGGTTTCCGGCTTCTTCACCTCACCATGAGACCAGCTGCGAATATCGTCCGGCGAAGCAATGCTGATGCGGATTGCCTCGAAGTCGAGCGATTTCTTCGGCTTATCAAAAAAACTGTAGCTTACTTCCATGGAGGGTCTCCCTTTTCCCGTTAGCTGCTTTTTTCAAGCCCGACAAACTGCACATTGAGGCAGAGACTCTGCAACTCCTTGACCAGCACGTTGAACGATTCCGGCAGGCCCGGCTCCAGGTCCGTGTCCCCCTTGACGATATTTTCGTAAGCTTGGTCCGTCCCTGCACGTCGTCGGATTTGACGGTCAGGAACTCCTGCAGGGTGTAGGCCGCGCCGTACGCCTGCAGCGCCCACACCTCCATCTCCCCCAGCCGCTGGCCGCCGAACTGGGCCTTGCCGCCCAGGGGCTGCTGCGTCACCAGCGAATAGGTGCCGATGGAGCGGGCGTGGATCTTGTCGTCCACCAGGTGGTGCAGCTTCATCATGTAAATCATGCCCACGGTGATCCTGTTGTCAAAGCACTCGCCGCTTCTCCGTCAAAGAGGGTGGTCTGGCCGTTTTCCGGCAGCCCCGCCGCCTTCAGGTAGTCGGTGATCTGATCCTCCGAGGCCCCGTCAAAAACGGGCGAGGCAAAGCGGACGCCCTTGCTCAGCTCCCGCGCCAGCGCAATCACCTCGTCGTCGGTTGCCTCGTTGATGATTTTGGCCATTTCCTTGTCGCCCAGCAGCTCCTTGAGCCTGGTGCGCAATACCTGCGGGGAATAATTTTTTTCCAGAAACTCCCTGATGCGGTCGCCCAATCCCCGTGACGCCCATCCCAGGTGGGTTTCCAGGATCTGTCCCACGTTCATGCGGGAGGGCACGCCGAGCGGGTTGAGCACGATGTCCAGCGGGGTCCCGTCCTCAAGGTAGGGCATGTCCTCCTCGGGAAGAATCCGGGAGAGAACGCCCTTGTTGCCGTGGCGGCCGGCCATCTTGTCGCCCACCGCCAGCTTCCGTTTCACCGCCAGGTCCACCTTGACCATCTTAATCACGCCGGGGGGCAGCTCATCTCCGCTGCGCAGGCGCTCGATCTTCTCGGTAAAGATGATTTTCGTGGCCTTGATCTTCTCCTCCAGGTCCTCCCTGATGGCGGCAATTTCCTCGTCGGCCTTCTTGCTGTCGATGACGATGTCCTTCCACTTGCCGGAGGGTATTTTGTCCAGGACCTCGGCGCTGATTTTCTGGCCCTTTTCCAGGACGCGGGTGCTGGACCGCTTGTCGATCAGCCGCTTGGCCGACACCTTGCCGATGAGCAGGTGCCTGATCTTCTCGTCCGCGCTGTCCTTGAGAATCTTGATCTTGAGCTCCTGGTCCTTCAAAATTTTGGCGAGCTGCTCGTTCTCAATGGTCTTGCTGCGCTCATCCTTGTCAACACCCTTGCGGGAGAAAATCCTCACGTTGATGACCGTACCCTCGATGCCCGGTGGAACCCGGAGGGAGGTATCCTGGACATCACGGGCCTTTTCGCCGAAAATGGCCCGCAGCAGCTTTTCCTCCGGGGAAAGCTGGGTCTCGCCCTTGGGGGTAATTTTGCCCACCAGGATATCGTTCGCCTTTACCTCGGCGCCGATGCGGATCACCCCGCTTTCATCAAGGTCTTTGAGGGCCTCCTCACCCAGGCCGGGAATGTCCCTGGTAATCTCTTCCTTGCCCAGCTTGGTATCCCGGGCCAGGACCTCGAATTCCTCGATGTGGATGGAGGTGAAGTAGTCGTCCTTCACTATTTTTTCATTGACCAGAATCGAATCCTCAAAGTTGTATCCCTCCCAGGGGAGGAAGGCAACGAGGAGATTGCGCCCCAGGGCCAGCTCGCCCCGGTCAATGGCCGGGCCGTCGGCGATAATCTCGCCGCGCTTCACCTTCTCGCCCGCCCTGACCAGCGGCCTCTGATTGATGCAGGTATTCTGGTTGGAGCGCTTGAACTTGATCAGATTGTAAATGCTCACGCCCCCGTCTTTTTCCGTTCCGTCCCGCTGATCGTGCTTGACCACGATGCGGTTGGCATCGACGCTTTCCACCGTCCCGTCCTGCGTGCGCCACAACCGTAACGCCCGAGTCCCTGGCAATATCGGCCTCAATGCCGGTGCCCACCAGGGGGCTCTCGGTCTTCATCAGCGAAACCGCCTGACGCTGCATGTTGGAACCCATGAGGGCCCGGTTGGCGTCATCATTTTCCAGAAAGGGAATAAGGGCAGCGGCAACGCTCACCAGCTGCATGGGGGAGACGTCCATGTAGGACACGTCCTCCGGGCGCACCATCACGAACTCACCGCCCCGCCGGGCGGAAACCAGCTCCAGCTCAAAGCGCCCCTTGGCGTCGAGCGGAGCGTTGGCCTGCGCGATGGCGTGGTCCTTTTCGTCAAGCGCCGAAAGAAACGCGATCTGATTGGTCACCACCCCGTTCACCACCTTGCGGTAGGGGGTTTCAATAAAGCTGAAGTCGTTGATCCGGGCGTAGGTGGAAAGGGACGATATCAGGCCGATGTTCGGACCTTCCGGGGTTTCGATGGGGCAGATTCTGCCGTAGTGGGTGGGATGCACGTCCCGCACCTCGAACCCGGCGCGCTCCCGGGTCAGCCCGCCCGGACCGAGCGCGGACAGCCGCCGCTTGTGGGTAATCTCGGACAGGGGGTTGGTCTGATCCATGAACTGCGAGAGCTGGCTGGAGCCGAAAAATTCGTTGATCACCGCCGACACCAGCTTGGCATTCACCAGGTCGTGGGGCATGAGCGTTTCCACTTCCTGCAGCCCCATGCGCTCCCTGATGGCTTTCTCCATCCGCACCAGGCCGATGCGGTACTGGTTCTCGATCAGTTCGCCGACGGTCCTGACCCTGCGGTTGCCCAGGTGATCGATGTCATCCACCTCGCCCTTGCCGCACTTCAGCCGCAGCAGGTACTTGACCGTTTCCATGATATCTTCTTTGCGGACCACCTGCACGTCGAGGGGCACGTTGAGATTGAGCTTGTAATTGAGCTTGAGGCGCCCCATCTTGCCCAGGTCGTAGTAATCGGCATTGAAAAACAGGCGGTCAAAAAAGGTGTGGGCGCTCTCCTTGGTGGGCGGATCATGGGGGCGCAGCCGGCGGTAAATTTCCACCACCGCGTCCTCCTGCGACTTGATTTTATCCTGGGCCAGGGTGTTGCGAAACGATGCGTCCGTCAGCAGATCGTCAATAAAAAGTATCTCAAAGGTCTCTACCCGCCGCTCCCGGAGCATCTTCAGCTTTTCCGCCGTCAGTTCCTCGTTGCAGGAAACCAGGGTCTCGCCGGTCCCGGGATCGGCAATGTCATGGGCCGCGTACTTGCCCTCCAGGTCCCGCAGGGTTATGGGCACCTGCTCGATGTTGGCCTCCTGTATCTTCTGGAGGGTCACGTCACGAATTCGCTTGTCCTTTTTGACGATGAGCTTTCCGCTTTGGGTGTCATAAATGTCTTCCGTTGCCCGGTCCCCCACCTGCATGCTTTTCCGCAGGTATTTAAAGGGCTTGGCATCTTTAAACACGATCCTTTCTGATTCATAAAAATAATCGAGCAGTTCCTTTTCCGTGTAGCCCAGCGCCTTGAGCAGGATGCTGGCGAGCAGCTTGCGCCGCCGGTCGATCCTGACGTAGAGGATGTCCTTGGTGTCAAATTCCAGGTCAATCCATGAGCCGCGGTTGGGAATGATGCGCGCGTAAAAGATGACTTTGCCCGCGCTGCTGGCCTTGCCCTTGTCGTGATTGAAGAACACCCCGGGAGACCGGTGCAGCTGGCTGACAATGACCCGCTCGGTGCCGTTAATAATGAAGGTGCCGCTGTCGGTCATGAGGGGCACCTCGCCGAAATAGACCTCCTGCTCCTTCACGTCCCGGATGCTCCGCGTGCCGCTCTCGGCATTCACGTCCCACACCACCAGCCGCAGCATGACCTTGAGGGGAACCGCGTAGGTGAGCTCTTTCTGGCGGCATTCGTCCACGTCGTATTTGGGCTCGCCGAGGGTGTAGCTCACGTATTCAAGAAAGGCGGTCTCGGAAAAATCCTTGATGGGAAAAACGCTTTTAAACACGCCCTGCAGGCCGAGATTGCCGCGGTCCTGGGGCTTGATATACCGCTGCAGAAACTCCTCGTAGGATTTCCGCTGCACATCAAGGAGGCTCGGCTTGTCCATTACCTTCTTGATCCGTGAAAAATCCTTTCTCAGATAGTATCTGTTCAATGCATGATAGCTCATTGCAACCCCTGGCATGGATTAGAGTAACCTGACAGCCGTGAAAAGCACCCCCTTCGCTTTTCAGACCGTTAAACCATCCTGCTACTTAATCTCAACCGTTGCCCCGACCTCTTCGAGCTTCTGCTTGGCATCCTCGGCATCTTTCAGGGGAATGCCTTCCTTCACCGTGCCGGGAGCACCGTCAACCAGGTCCTTGGCCTCTTTCAGCCCCAGGTTGGTAAGGGCGCGGACCACCTTGATCACCTGGATCTTCTTATCGCCCGCCGCCTTGAGAATCACGTCAAACTCGGTCTTCTCTTCCTTGGCGGCGGCAGGTGCTTCTCCCGCTGCTCCGCCGGGCATGGCCATGGCCATGGGCATGGCGGCAGCCGAAACCCCGAATTTTTCCTCCAGCTCTTTCACCAGACTCGACAACTCAAGCACGGTCATGTTTTCGATAAAATGTATCACATCTTCTTTGGTTATTTTTTCCATGATCCTTTGTCCTCCTGCTCGCGACACTGTTATTAGTTGAGTGATTAGCCTGATTTGCTTTTTTCAATGGCATGCAATACCCTGACCAGCTTCTGGGGAATGGCCTGCAGCACGCCGAGCAGCCTCACCGGGGGTGATGCGCACAGCGAGACAACCCTGGCCAGAAGCTCCTTTCTGCCGGGCAGCGTGCTCAGCCCCCGGGTGTCTTCCGCGGACAGCACCTTGCCCTCGAGGTATCCCGCCTTGATGCTCAGTTGCTCATACTCTTTGAGATAGCGCACCAGCACCTTGACCGGGGCAAT
Organism: uncultured delta proteobacterium; assembly: GCA_963751515.1. Lineage (GTDB taxonomy): Bacteria > Desulfobacterota > WTBG01 > WTBG01 > WTBG01 > CAZWCD01. The sequence continues at coordinate 24,448 of CAVVUR010000005.1, read as the reverse complement.
CGGATCGCCCGAGCTGATGACAATTGCTGTCGGGCCTTCAAGGTAGCCGTGGATCCCCTCCAGGGCCGTCCCCATGGACGCCCGCTTCAGCAGGGTGTTCTTGACCACCTGGTACTCCGACGAAGCCCGGCGCAGTTCGTTGCGAAGCTGGGTAATCTTCTCCACCGAGAGGCCCCGGTAGTCTGTTACCACAACCAGCACCGCTTCCTTGAGCTTGCTCGATAAGGAGGTAACAATGTGTTGTTTCTCTTCTCGTTTCAATGGACTTCAACCTCCTTTCAGAAACACCTGTGCCCCTTATACCGTGCCTTTTTCAGGCCTTAAGGGCGGCTGATAAACCCCATAACCTTCCCCGTGAACGGGAAATGCGGACAAGAAGTTGAGCGAGGGGAATGGGTAAGTGACGGACCTTCTTAACCTATCTGACGGGTAAACGCCGGGTTTACCTTTATTCCCGGCCCCATGGTCGTTGACAGCACGATGCTTTTCAAATAGACGCCCTTGCTGGTCGGAGGTTTCAGCTTGATCAGCGCATCAATCAGGGCGGTCACATTGTCTCTCAGCTTTTCCACCGCGAAGGAAATTTTGCCGGATCTGGCGTGGACAATGCCCGCCTTGTCAACCTTGAATTCAATCTTTCCTTTTTTGAGGTCGGCCACGGCATCGGAAACGTTGAAGGTCACCGTTCCCACCTTGGGATTGGGCATCAGCCCTCTGGGGCCGAGGATTTTTCCGATCTTTCCAACCATGCCCATCATATCCGGAGTGGCGATGGCCTTGTCAAAGTCAAGCCACCCCTGGGTGATCTTCTCGATCAGGCTTTCCGCGCCGACAACATCGGCTCCGGCGCTTACGGCTTCCTTCTCCTTTTCTCCCTTGGCAAATACCACCACCCTGGTTTCCTTCCCCGTCCCGTGGGGAAGCATTACCGAACCGCGCACCATCTGGTCGGCATGCTTGGGGTTGACCCCCAGGCGTACTGCCACGTCGACGGTCTCGTCGAACTTGGCAAATGAGGCGTCCTTCATCACCTTCAGCGCCTCCTCCAGTTCATAGACCCTGCTCCTGTCAACCTTTTCCTGCGCAGCCTTGTGCTTTTTACCTTTTTGACCAGACATGGCCGTTCCTCCGATTATATAAAAATCAGCCACGGGTCCTGTAAAACCCGTGCATGTTTTCTCACTGCGTGTGTGCCTCCCCTAGCCAACCTCGATGCCCATGCTCCGGGCCGTCCCCTCGATAATCTTGATGGCACCCTCCAGGTCCACGGCATTGAGGTCGGGCATTTTCATCTGGGCGATCTCTTTTATCTGGTCGGGAGTGACCTTGCCCACCTTGTCCCGGTTCGGTTCAGCGGAACCCTTGATAATGCCGGCGGCCCTTTTGATCAGCACCGCGGCCGGCGGCGTTTTTACGATGAAGGAGAAGGAGCGGTCGGAATAAATGGTAATCACCACCGGAAGAATGATGTCACCCTTGCTCTGTGTCTGCGCGTTAAATGCCTTGCAGAACTCCATGATGTTTACCCCGTGCTGACCGAGGGCGGGACCCACGGGAGGCGAAGGGTTGGCCTTCCCCGCCGTAATCTGCAGCTTTTTAATCGCAAGCACTTTTTTTGCCATACGCGTTACCGTCCTCTCTGAATCGCTAGCAGGCTGTTGAAAAACAATCGTCTGATGTGTGGCTCAAAGGGGAGGGGCTTTTGAGCCATATACTTATTAAGCAAGCTTTATCAGCCTGCGTCACTACTTTTTCAACAGCCTGCTAATTCTTCTTCACCTGAAGAAACTCAAGTTCAATGGGAGTCGATCTCCCGAAAATGGACACCAGCACCTTAAGCCGGCCCTTCTCCGGCTTGACCTCTTCCACCAGTCCGTTGAAGTTGTTAAAGGGGCCGTCGATGATGCTCACGCTGTCGCCTTTCTCAAAGGAAACCTTGGGCTTGGGCTTCAGCTTGCCTTCCTTGATCTGGCTTAATATATCCCTGGCCTGTACCTCGGGAATGGAGATGGGCTTGTTGCCCCCGCCGATGAAACCGGTTACCTTGGGTGTGTTCTTGACGATGTGCCAGGTCTCGTTGTCCATGGACATGTTGATCAGCACGTAGCCGGGGAAAAACTTCCGTGAGGTGGTTTTCCGCTCGCCCCGGATCATTTCCACCACGTTCTCGGTGGGAATCACGATCTCGGAAAAATATTCCTCCTTGCCGAACTGCTTAATGCGCTCTTCCAGGGCCGTTTTTACCTTATTTTCATAGCCAGAATAGGTATGAATCACATACCAGTTCTTTTCCATAACTACCCTTTCATTTATCCCAGGATAACCCTGATAATTCTGGTAAGGCCGAGGTCGATCAGCCCGAGAAAGAAGGCTATGATGATAACAATGATGAGTACCACCGAAGTAGACGCAAGCGTGTCTTTTCGTGTCGGCCAGACGACTTTTTTCAGCTCGAGCTGCACTTCCTGCAGGAATTGCAAAATCTTCTGGAACATTACCTATACCCCTCGGCCGCCGCGCGGCCATGGTTGCGTTACATCGTTGGCAGGCCAGGAGGGATTCGAACCCCCATCACCCGGATTTGGAGTCCGGTGCTCTAGCCGTTGGAGCTACTGGCCTACGTAAGAATATAATTTATTGAGCCGCCTTACTTTGTTTCCTTATGGAGGGTGTGGGCATGGCAGAATCGGCAAAATTTCTTGAATTCCAGCTTCTTCGTCGTTGTGCGCTTGTTCTTAGTCGTGGTGTAGTTTCGTCTGCTTGCACTGCCCGCATTCAAGCGTTATGATTTCTCTCATCGCATGTAGTCTCTATTGACTTAATATAATATGGTTTCGCCGCCTTATTCGATGATCGTCGGACACCACGCCCGCGCCCACCGTCCTGCCGCCCTCGCGGATGGCAAAACGCAGCTCCTTCTCCATCGCGATCGGCGTGATCAGCTCCACCGTCCATCTCCACGTTGTCCCCCGGCATCACCATCTCCACCCCCTCCGGCAGCGCCGCATTCCCCGTCACGTCCGTCGTCCGAAAATAAAACTGCGGCCGGTAGCCGTTGAAAAACGGCGTGTGCCGTCCCCCTTCTTCCTTCGTCAATATGTATACCTGCGCCTTGAACTTCGTGTGCGGCGTGATGCTCCCCGGCTTGGCCAGCACCTGCCCCCGCTCCACTTCCTCACGCTTCGTTCCCCGCAACAGCACACCGACGTTGTCCCCCGCCTGCCCCTTCATCCAGCATCTTCCGGAACATCTCCACCCCCGTGCACACCGTCTTCTGCGTCGGCCGGATACCCACGATCTCCACTTCGTCCCCGATCTTCACCTTCCCCCGCTCAACCCGTACCCGTCACCACCGTCCCCCGCCCCGATATGGTGAACACGTCCTCCACCGGCATCAAAAACGGCTTGTCCACTTCACGCACCGGCAGCGGTATGTAGTTGTCCACCGCCTCCATCAAATTCCATAATCCACTTGTACTCCGGCGCGTTCGGGTCCTTCGACGACGCTCCAGCGCCTTCAGCGCGCTCCCGGTTACAATCGGTATCTCGTCCCCCGGAAACTCGTACTTGCTCAACAGCTCCCGCACCTCCAGCTCCACCAGCTCCAACAGCTCCGGATCGTCCACCATGTCCGCCTTGTTCAAAAATACCACGATCGACGGCACGCCCACCTGCCGCGCCAGCAATATGTGCTCCCGCGTCTGCGGCATCGGACCGTCCGCCGCGCTTACCACCAGTATCGCCCCGTCCATCTGTGCCGCACCCGTGATCATGTTCTTGATGTAGTCCGCGTGCCCCGGACAGTCTATGTGCGCATAGTGCCGCTTCTCCGTCTGGTACTCCACGTGCGCGATCGCTATCGTCAACCCCCGCTCCTTCTCCTCCGGCGCCTTGTCGATCTTGTCGTAGGCCATGAAATCCGCCTGCCCCTTCTTCGCCAGCATCTTCGTGATCGCCGCCGTCAGCGTCGTCTTCCCGTGGTCTACGTGCCCGATCGTCCCTATATTAATGTGGGGCTTCGTCCTCTCAAACTTCTTCTTCGACATGGCTCCTGCCTCCTCAAGAATTGAGTAATTACCTGTCCCTGGATATGGTTTGTAAGGTAATGTGGAGCCCAAGACCGGGATCGAACCGGTGACCTCTTCCTTACCAAGGAAGTGCTCTACCTACTGAGCTACTTGGGCGTTTTACAATGCTGCGGTTGGAGCGGGAAACGGGATTCGAACCCGCGACCCTCAGCTTGGAAGGCTGACGCTCTAGCCAACTGAGCTACTCCCGCCCTGTATCATGAACAAACAGCCGTTGTGGTGGAGAGGGGAGGATTCGAACCTCCGTAGGTTGCACCAACAGATTTACAGTCTGCCCCCTTTAGCCACTCGGGAACCTCTCCACGAAGTAAAGCCATGGAGCTGGCGATGGGACTTGAACCCGCAACCTGCTGATTACAAATCAGCTGCTCTGCCGTTGAGCTACGCCAGCATAACCGCATGATTATATTTATACAAGTTAAAAAAGCAACAACTTTTTTTAATATTTTTTATATGCATGTCCCCCGTGGCATCTAATCAATTGTTTTTGTTGTTTTTTTTCTCCCCCGGCGGGCCGTTGTCCGTTGCCCGGCTGACGGTGGCCGCTTGTGCAGCCCGTTCAAAGGACAGGGTCCGCAGTTTTCCCGGGGCTTGCAAAAATATTTACCCACATGGACTAAAAGCGCATGATACTCGTTGAACAGCCGGACATCGTGGGGCAGGTTCTCCATGAAAAGATTCTGCAGTTCTGCATAACCCGCCGTTTCGGGGACAAGCCCGTGCCGGAGCAGAATTCTTTTGGTATAGGCATCAACCACAAAAACGGGCTTTTCTCCCGCATAGAGCAATATGCTGTCCACCGTCTCCGGTCCCAGGCCGTTAATCTGCAGCATTTTCTCCCGCAGGATCCCGGTTTCTTCTTCAAACATGCGCCCGATGTCGCCCCGGTAGTGCCTGAAAAGAAACTGCAGAAAATACCTTATCCTTTTTGCCTTCAGGTTGAAGAATCCGGAGGACCTGATGGCTTCTGCCAGAGTTTTTTCCCGGACCGCATAGAGCCTGCGGGGATGGAGCAGATTTTTTTCTTTCAGCACCTGCATGGCCTTTTGAACATTCGCCCACGAGGTGTTCTGGGTCAGTATGGCCCCGATCATCACTTCAAAGGGGGAATCGGCAGGCCACCAGTGCAGAGGACCGATGGACCGGTAAAGCCTCTCGTACAGCAACTGCAGTATTTCCCGCTGCTTTCCCGGACTCATTTCAAAGAACGGCTGAAGCGAGGAATCAGGGCAGCCTGCCCCGGGGCGCCGCCTGAATACGGTATCAGCTTGATTTGTCGCATCATTAATGCTATGAAGGTAGTAATTAAATATAATGATATGGGAATGGATTGATGATCCGTAGACTGTCTTGAAAGTTTCCCACGGTGAATCGCAACCGGCACAAAAGCGGGGTGCGCATGCAGGGCGACCGTTGCATCAGGGACTGTTGCTGATGGTAGTGTGGTGGGCGATACTGGATTCGAACCAGTGACTTCTACCGTGTGAAGGTAGCACTCTCCCGCTGAGTTAATCGCCCGCGCTGTTCTTATATATAAAAATCGGAGAAAAAGTTCAATAAGAATTTTCATCCAGGAGGAATAAAGTCATGCAGCAGAAGATCGGTTTCATCGGCGGCGGTAACATGGGAGAGGCATTAATAAAAGGCATTCTTAAATCCGGGGTGAGTTCCCGCCAGGCGGTTTTTGTGTCGGATATCAGAAGTGATCGTCTCAAAGCGCTGCAGAAAAGCTACGGCATAAAAGTCTGCAAGGACAACCTGACCGCGGCCTCGCAGGCTGATATAATTATTTTGTGCGTCAAACCCCAGAACATGGAGGCAATGCTCTCGGGGCTGGCGCCGGCCGTCAGCGGCAGGCACCTGATTATCTCTGTTGCCGCCGGCATCGCCACCGATTTCATTTCCCGCCATTTTAAAAGCAGCATACCCGTCATCAGGGTCATGCCCAACACCCCCGCCCTGATCGGGGAGGGGGCATCAGCGCTTTGCAAGGGCAGGAACGCGACAGACAGCCACCTCAAACTTGCCCAGGGAATTTTCAGCGCGGTGGGCAAAGTGGTCATCGTCGATGAATCACTCATGGACGCGGTCACCGGCTTGAGCGGCAGCGGCCCCGCGTATGTATTCCTCTTCATTGAAGCCCTGGCTGATGCGGGGGTGAAGATGGGTCTCTCCCGCCAGGTGGCCCTGCTCCTCGCCACCCAGACCTGCCTGGGATCGGCAAAAATGATCGCGGAAACCGGCGAGCATCCCGCCAAACTGCGGGACATGGTCACCTCGCCGGGGGGCACCACCATCAGCGGGCTGCACAAGCTGGAAGCGGGCCGCCTCAGATCAGCCCTGATGGATGCGGTGGAGGCGGCGACCAAACGTTCACAGGAACTGGGTGCCGCACGGCGATAAGCACGGTGGCAGGATGGGGGGCTCAATGAGGCATAATTTTGTTATGGTGGCTTGAGACAAGTGGCTCAGGGGGAGGGGGCTTTTTAAGCCACAACAATTCGTTTGGCAGCTTACGGCACGACCCGATGCCTTACGACTTAAAAGGAGGACAGGCAGCATTGGCCAACTTCGAAACGGGCTGTTGCCATGCGGGTCTGTCGGACAAAGTTAGATAGTCGCTGCCGTTCTACAAGGCTCGGATTAATATGTTGTGGCTGTAAAAGCCCCCTCCCCCTGAGCCACTTATCCGTCCACAATAATTTATTTTGCAGCTTAGGCCCCTTCACCAGTGAAGCACAACGAATTCACCAACAGACGTCCTGCGCCGCCCAACTGGCCGGCTATTCTCTCCTGGTCTCTCTACGATTTTGCCAACACCATTTTTTCCATGAACATCATCTCGCTCTACTTTCCCCTCTGGGTCACGGTGGACAAGGAAGGAAGGGATATTGTATACAGCCTCGCCCTTTCACTCTCTTCAGTGATGGTGGCGATATCAATGCCCCTCATCGGCAGCAGCTGCGACCGGCTGGGCAAAAGAATACCCCTGCTTGTTTCTTTGACACTACTTTCTGTTATTTCCACCGGACTCATCGGCATTTTCAATCAGCTCGTGCCGGGCCTCATTTTTTTCGCGCTGGCAAACTATGGATTTCACGCGGCGCTCGTTCCTTATGACGCCCTGCTTCCCTGGGTAAGCCGGGGTTCCTCCGTCGGCAAGGTTGCGGGCATAGGCGTTGCCCTGGGCTATGTGGGTGCCATTGTCGGCATCATGATGGTAAGACCGTTCGTAAGCGAAGCGGGGCGGGCGTCAGCTTTTATCCCCACCGCCATCCTCTTTCTTCTTTTTTCCCTGCCCTGTTTTTTCCTGGTCAGGGAGGAAAAGCAAAACATGCCCGGGGTCGCATGGCGGTCGTTGCGGGAGGAGCTGCTGCAGATTAAAGAGTCGATAGTAAGCACCAGGGAACACCCGGGACTGCTCCCTTTTCTCATCGCCAACTTTCTGTATTGTGACGCTGTAAACACGGTTATCGCCTTTATGTCCGTCTATGCCCACCAGGTGGGCGGCTTCAGCGACGCCATGATCCGCGTACTGCTCATCCTCTCCACCCTCTTTGCCGTGGCGGGATCGCTCGCCTTCGGCTGGCTGACCGAGCGCAGGGGAGCGAAACGAGCTCTGATCATGGTGCTGTACCTGTGGATGGCCTGCCTGGTGGTGGGAAGCGCAAGTTTTTCACCCATGATGTTCTGGACCATAGGACCGCTGGTGGGAATCGCCCTGGGGGGAACCTGGGTCACGGCGCGCGCCCTGGTGCTCGATCTCTCGCCTCCCGAAAAGGTCGGCGAAGTTTACGGCCTCTATAATATGGGAGGCAAATTCGGGTTTATCCTGGGGCCGCTGGTATGGGGAGCGCTTGTTTATCTTTTTGAAGGACTTGGCACATTTAAATACCGGATTGCCCTGTTCTCGCTGCTCTTTTTTATCCTGGGCGGCCTCTATTTGCTCAGGAAAGTTCCCGATCGCGGGAGGAAAATAACAGTTGCTAACCCGGGAGGTGTATGATATTTAAGAGCCATTAGATGCGATGACAACAGTTGCGGTGGGTGTAGCTCAACTGGTTAGAGCACTGGGTTGTGGCCCCAGAGGCTGAGGGTTCGAGCCCCTTCACTCACCCCACGCGCCCGTAGCTCAGCTGGACAGAGCGTCGGACTTCGAATCCGCAGGTCGGGCGTTCGAATCGCCCCGGGCGTACCAGGGAAATCAATGGGTTACAGGTCTCAGACATGGCTTGTAACTCTTTTTTTGCGCCAACTGTGAAGTAATTATTAAGTGGATTACGCATTGATCACCCTATCCAGCAAATCAACTGCCTTTACTTTATGGGATGGTGCAAGATGGGCGTACCGGAGAGTCATGGTAAGTGTCTTGTGGCCGAGCAGCTCTTTTACGGTTGTGAGGTCAACACCGGCCATTACCAGCTGACGTGCGAAGGTATGCCTGAGATCATGAAAGCGAGAATCATTCATCCCTGCCCTTCTGCAAGCACCAGTAAATGACCTTTTAATATCCTCGTAAGGCTTACCTGTAATCGGATCATAGAAAACATAGGGCACATCTAAACGCCTGGCAATGTCCGCAAGGCACGCGAAATCCTGAGGAATGAGGCTACATGCCAGTACGCTGCAATGACGAAGGATGAGCGCAATGCTGCAGATGGGTGTTTTTCAACAGCCTGCTAAGGGATTTGCTAGCTGCAAATCATACATTGCGAAGCCGAAAAACAGGGATTCCCCGATTGAATTTCATCGGGATCGGCCGTAATGTAAAATCAAGGAAACAGGGAGATAATCCGTTAACAGCAACATCATGTGAAGGGAGGAAGCACCATGACAACGTTATCCATTCATCCAATTGAGTATCTGAGGGACCATATAGATTATGCGCATATCGCGAAGCGGCTAATCAGACTGCTTGTGGTGATTGGGATCACCCTCTTCCTGGTAGGCGGCCTATGCAAGACGCTTGCTTACACTGCTGCCGCAGAAAGAGACGCGTTAACGCAGATATACATGGATGCCTTCCCCGCTAAAATGCCTGATGTGGTTATCGATCCAGCGGTATATGCTCCCCTTGCCTGAAATATTCGTGCAAACTTCACTTAGTCCCGCCGGGACTTTTGGGCTTTGACACTCAGCAGCCCGGTTCGCCGGGGTGGCCGCAGCAGTTCTGAAGGGTTTTGATCTTGATAAAATTGTTTCTTATGATGAGGCGCAGCTTCTCGGGCCAGGGCATTTTCCGGCGCATATTTGCCACAAAATCCTTCGGGCTTGGCTGTACCATCCTGGGCCTCCTCGGATAAATTCAAAGCACGAAATGACCGAGATATGAGATGTGCGATTTGTGATGTGTGATGTGGACTGAAACAATGTTTCATCCCTTCACACAGATCACACATCACTTCTTCAAGGCTACCCGGCAGGTCTCACCGGGAGTAACTTCTATTTCTATGCCGACCTTTTTGGCAAATTCCTTCCACAAAGGTATGCACCACTTGTGATGCACATCCTCCCAGGTAATGCTGAACGTTCCCAGAGAACCCACGATATCGAGCATTTCCTTGTAGGGGCACTGCAGCAGGCGCTCCCCGGGTTTTACCTCAATTCTCTCGAACTGCTGGTAGTGGCATGAGTTCGCCTCAAAAATGCCCCATAATCCCTTCTCCGGGCCCTGCTCCTGCACCCAGCCGCCGATCATTTCCAGAATCGGGCCCAGGATGTAAGCCTCATGCTCCACCTTTTCCTTCCACAGGTTATGCTTGATGGCGAAATCAAGACCCTGGAGGTGGGCTTTTAAAAGTGCATCGTTGAATTTATGCGGATAGGGCAAAACATCGGTATAAGTCTGGTACAGCATCCGCACCGCCGGTTCTAAATTTGCTGACTGTTGCAAAAAATCGAATTCAATGCCTGGCATGTTCTCCTCCCTTAACGACTATTGATTTTTCGGCTGAAGCCGCTCCTACCGCTTGTCTACTCAAAAAACTCCTCCTTAAAACCCTCAACGCCCTTTCCGCCAACGTGGGTGGGCTTTATTTTCCAGAAATTTGAAGCCTCGGGTTTTTTCAGGGTCATTTCCAGCACCTTGTCCCAGGCGCCGGCGGGCATGCCCAGATGTTTTTCACCTGTTTGCGCCGCCTTCCTGATACCGTCGGGATCGGTAACATGTTCAATCATGCCGTCGCAGATCACCGACTTCCAGGCCATGTTCTGCAGCCCGAAATTCTCCGGGGTCCAGCACACCACAAAACACACATGCTTGTTTTTCCTGATACAGGCCATTTTTCGGCCTTCGCCGCCAATGGTCAAGTATATCTGCTCCCCGTCATAGAAATAGGCAAGCGGCACCGCGTATGAGTTGACTCCGTCATTCATTGACAGGGTTCCGACTCTCTGGCTCCTCAAAAAAGCATCAATCTCCTCCCGTGACAGCTCCCGAACATTGCTCCGCGTCTTCATGGTTCCTTCCTTTCACGATTAAAAAAATGAGATGACCTGCAGTCCTGGCTAGCGCCCCTTTACGATCACTTTGAGCTGGCTGTTTGCCGGCACTTCATCGGTGAGCGCCTTTCCGTTAATCTGCGACAGCTTTTTCAAATCAGCCTCCGGCGTGCCCAGTTCCTTGAGCGCCTGGCGCAGCGTCATGCGCCTACTGATTGTCTTGACCCTGATCCGGTCAGGCTGAACTGCCAGCTTATCGGCATCGCGAAGCGTCTGGAACCCGTTCATAGTTTGCTGAAAGTCCTTCTGGCGGACAGTAAAATTTTCTTGCGCAGTGAATCCGTGAAAAACAAAAACCGAAGAATCCCTGTTGATAAAATAAGACAGGACCGTGAGCACACCTGACTGGGAGGCCAAACTGCTGGCCAGCACCAGACACTTCAAACCGTTGACGCTGGTCTCTTTTTGAGAAAGAACCGTTGCCCCGCTTTCCTTCAGGAATTTACGGGCCTCTGCCCCGGGTGTCGCCTCAGAACCCATATTAAAAAGTATCGCCGCCTGCTCATCGCCCGAGATAATCTGGACCTGTGCGGGCAGATTTTCAAGCTTCCAGCCCGACGGCACCGGGAACATGAACTTCAATGCCGGATGATAAAACCGGCTGTTCTCCACGAAGCCCTGTCTTGGATCATCCCCGAAGACAAGCCCGTCAATCTTCCCCAGATAGGTGCTGCGGTTAATCCTGGGATTCGTCAGGTTAAGTTTCGTCTGCCACTGCTGGGCCGATACCGTTATGGCACCAACGCGATTTTCGGGATTGGGGTGGGTGGAAAGAAAATCAGGCAGGCTCCCCTGTTTGCTGTCCTGCATGCTGTTGAGGGTGTTAAAAAAATTCGTCATTTCCCGGGCGTCATAGCCCACTTTTGACGAGTACTCAACCCCGAGGCTATCGGCCTCGCGCTCGTTATCCCGACTGAACTTTAAAAAGAGCACCCCTACACCCTGTGCCGCCAGCCCGGCAACCTGGGCGAAGGTTGGCGATATAAGCGAGCCCAAGCCCAGACCCAGCTGGGCCACCTGTGCCTTGCTGTACTGCTGCGCCGAATGGCGGGCAGTAATATGACCTATTTCATGTCCCATAACCCCTGCCAATTCCGCCTCGCTGTTCAGATACGCGAGGATCCCGCGGGTCAGGTAGACATACCCGCCGGGAACGGCAAAGGCATTGATGACCGGCGAATCCATGACCTTGAACTCATAGGTAAGCTGCGGCCGGTGCGAAATGGTTCCCATGCTTCTCCCCAGCGTTCTAATGTAGGATCCCAAATTACTGTTTTCATAGATGCCGTAGGTTTGAACAACCTGGGGGTCGGTGCTCCGCCCCATGGCAATTTCATCCTGCTCGCTTAAGAGCATTAACTCCGTTCTGCCGGTTACCGGATTTGTCGCGCAGGAGAACAGAAAGATCATCATTGCCATGATGGCTGTCAAGGTATATGCCGGCTTCATGCTTTCTCTCCTTAATCACTGCCCTGCTGCTGAATCAGTTCCTTACGCAAAAAACTATCCTTTACTCCCCGATGATTTTGACCAGCACCCGCTTTTTTCTCCTGCCGTCAAACTCGCCGTAGAAAATCTGCTCCCAGGGACCGAAGTCAAGCCTGCCTTCGGTGACGGCCACCACCACTTCCCTTCCCATGACCTGGCGCTTGAGATGGGCATCGCCGTTATCCTCTCCCGTGCGATTATGCCGGTAGCGGGAGACCGGTTCGTGGGGCGCAAGCTGCTCAAGCCACTCCTCGTAATCGTGGTGCAGGCCTGATTCATCATCGTTTATGAAAACCGAGGCAGTAATGTGCATGGCGTTTACCAGGGCGAGCCCCTCCCGCACGCCGCTCTCCTTCAAACAGGATTCCACCTGCGGGGTGATGTTGACAAAGGCACGCCTGGCGGGAACGTTAAACCACAGCTCCTTCCGGTAAGATTTCATACTGTCTTCCCACGTTCCTATTTGAAAAAACACATGCGAACGGTTGAGAATTTGTAGAGGCGACCGGCCGGTCGCCCCTACATGATTTCCAAAGCATCATCCTTGTATCCTCAGCAAGGGTCGATTATCATTCTGTAGGGGCATATTGCTATACGCCTTTCTGTCGGGGACACGACGGAGCATATCACCCCGCACTGACAATCTAACGGGTTACGCCGATTGTTTCTTTTTTGACTTTTTCTCATCATCCAGCTTGATGATCGCGTGATTGGGACACACCCGCGCGCAGGCGCCGCACTCCACGCAGGTATCGGTTATTCTATAGTACCACTCGTACTCCTCGATGGAATCCGTCGGACAAATCTCCCAGCAGGTACCGCAGATGATGCAGTTGTCAGTTATATGGTAGGCCATGGTGCATTCTCCCGTTATCCAATGAATTAGAGCACGTCCCCCTCTGAGATATTCTTAAAGTTCTCAACAATCAGGGGCAGCAGGTCGTAATGAATGAAACCGAACATCTCTCCGGGAGCAAGGTTCATAAGACGGCGGGAAGGCGGATCGCCCATATTGAAGGTCATGGTCTTGGTCCGGTAGACCAGGGGGAATGAATTGTTGCACCAGGCGGTCCCGGACAGGCCATGGACCAGCTCGCCGGTTTTCCAGGTGTACACCTTGCACAGCCGCATGATCCTGTTGGCATCGGCAACAACCATCACCACGTCCGGTTCCTCAACGTCCTCCAGCGCGCCGACAATCTGGTATTTATGGTGCACGAAATGATGGGGGATCTGCTGATTGACCCTGCGCATAACTTCCCTGGTTGCATAGGCCTTGTTCTCGCCGATAGTCTGGGACATGCCGACATCGAAGTCTTCCCTGGTCAATCTGTTAACACCGAGACCGGTATACACCGCTCCGCCGCACATTATATTCTTGTTGGTGACATAGAAAGGCTTGCGCCCCTCCCAGATTTCGGCGACGATGGCACAGTAGAACGAGAAATCATCCCCGTAATACTCGACATTCTCCGGAACCTCGTCACAGAGCTTAAAGGCGATGATTTTCCGCTCATAGCCCTCCATTTCCTTCAGCTGTTTTGCAAACTGCTTGTTCTTGCTCATGTACGACCTCCTTTAGAGACTGACAGACGATGCAAGATGCACGATACAGGATACAGGAAAAAGATTACCGGATACATGCTGCAGGATACAGGAGAGGAATACCTGCATCGTGTATCATGCATCATGCATCTTTGTTGCCTCCTTAGAGCATATCATCCAGGTTCATGCCCAGGCTGTCCATCAGCTCCTGGATGGATTTCTTGGAAACCTTCGTGTATCCCTTCTGCCGGGCGAATTCCTCCGAGTTGCCGATGGCCATTTCCATGATGCCCTCGGGAACCTTCTTCATCATCTCCCGGGCATCATCATCCCATTCCATGGTAAAGGTAACCGTCGGCGCCTCCCCGGTTTCCGCGGCGGCAGACTTGGAAGCCTTGTCTTCTTTTGTGTCGCCTCCTTCCTGCCAGAAACTGGAATGAGCCGGCTTGGTCATCTTCCGGCTTTCCTTCACATCGACCTTCATATCATTCAGCAAGAGGGGAACGTAATGCAGAAACTGATGAGGAACAATGACAAACACCTGGTCCTGCTTCATCCGGTTGTGCATCCGACCTCCAAAATCCCCGGTGGCAAACACAACATTCTTTACGTGCCAGGGTGTGGCAAAGAGGGTGGCGCAGAGGGAGTTGGCAATTTCCGCGTGGGGAAGAATACCTTCCTTGCAGGCCCTGCAGCCCGCGATGTTGTTGGCATTGTGAGGATTGCAGACTGCGACCATCCAATCCACCGCAACCCCTTCCGGCACTTCATCCAGCGGCGCCGCGCCGACTGCCTTTATCATGCCGGGGGGAAGCACAAAAGAGCCTGATTTAAGCCGCGCCGCACCTTCGTAAGTGAAGAAGGTGCTGGTTTTGGAGAGGTATTCACCGTTGACGATCTCCTGCCTGCCGGGAACAATGCCGGCATGGTGGACGCCAACCAGGCAGTCGTGGTGGTCGGCATCAAAATAGACCTTCCTGCCCTCGTCCATGGCATAGTGAATGATTGAGCACGGGGTGTCCTGGATGGGTTCATATCCCGGAGGTATTTTGTCCTTGAACAAACTCACCGCAACCGGTTTTCCCCGAACCTTCGCTTTTGTGATCAGGATGTCGGTTAATGCCTTGTAGTCAGTCATCTGCGTGTCCTCTTCAAAAGACCCAACCAAACATATTTGAAATTTCGGTAGGAGCGCCTTTAGGCGCGATGTATTCGCGGCTTAAAGCCGCGCCTACCGGTTATAAATATTTCTGAGAGAAGAATCCTCAGATTTGAGCCGGTAAGAATCTCAAGTTATTAATTAGTAGTCTATTGTTACCTCATTTGTCAAGGATGAATCGAAACGGGAGACTCTTACAAAGCGCCTTCCCTCATTGATGCCCTGCCATATCCGCCCGAGCCTTCTTTATTGTTGTCTTGTGGCGTTTCTGTTTGTATAATAAGCATATTTAGGCATATTGAAGGTGGATGAGATACTCCAAGCATAGGTGCTTGTTGCATGGACACCGCTATTGAAATTTTGAAATGGGTGCTGCTTATCCTCCTGGCCGGATTCATAGGCCAGTTCGGGAAAAGTTTGAGCATTCGCGTGCTACACTATTTCCAGGACAAGAAGAGAAAAAGCCATTCGCCTGTTGCTGAGGTTGCCGGGGATGCATGCCGGCCGGGCCAGCCTATTGCACGCGAGCCGGGCCAAAAAGCAGAAAAAAAAATGCTCAAGGCTCAAATCAAGCTCGGTAAGAAAAGAGAAAAGCTAAAAAACAAAGGCGGGGAATAGGAACGCGGGATAATGACGATTTGTACGCCCGTTACCACATGAGGTACCATCAGCAGGTTACAGAAAAAAAGCCTCCCGGTTGAACAGCCGGGAGACTTTTTTTATTGCCTTTCCTCCGCAACAGGGATCAAAACTGCGGAGGTTCATTTATAGCGTTTGATTTCAAACATGCATTCGCTGTCGCCGGAGGGCATGTGCTTCAGCCGCTTCCAGCTTCCCAGCTTGTGCTTTGTGGCCATTTTCACGTCCATGTCGCAGATAATCCCGCAGGGGAGCGGGAGATTGCGTTTGCGGGTGGCATCGAGATGGGGACATTTGCTCAAATGCTCGTACCAGACCGGCTCATTGTTTTCTTCTTTCTTCTCAATCCACAGTTCCCATCCCATGACAGGAAACATGTTAACCTCAGCCATCATGATATCGCCGATGTCCTTGCCTTCAAACTGCTTTGACCTTCTTTTGTAGTTTGTTTCGAAGACCTCTTCGTAAATCTCATTTCCCTTCTTTTCTCCATAGGTGGCAATCATGCTCTGGTGGAGCAGCGGGAGCTTGAGCGCACAGGACTCAATGAGAATCTCCCTTTGCTTTTCCCAGGGTAACCCTTTTTGTTCTTTATCGCTCATACAACCTCCTTCCGATGTTTTGAAATAAATAACCGGCCGGCTCCACCGGACTCTCTGGCCATCCTGACTATGGCCAATTTGTTCTTCCGCTTATCACCTTGAGAGGCAACCTCAGCGTATTTGAGGTCTCGGGATGCAAGGTTATCTTATCAGCCAGTGCATCGAAGGAATGCTCGGGACGTCCCATCTTTTTGGCGAGCAGCCTGACAAAATAGAGGACATCCCCTTTTTCCGTCAGGCGCTCGGCTTTGCCTTCAACGATAACCGCGCGCCATTTTCTGTGGTCGGGATCGGAGTCGCATATCTTGAAGGCGGCATTCGCATTTGATTGGATGCACTGTGCCATCCTTCCTCCCGGACGCGAACCGCAGTAAAGGTATTTGTCGTCACTCGCGTAGGCAACCTCTATGGCATAGGGCCGGCCGCCCTCCACCCCGATGACAGTGCCCCACTTCCATTCGGCAATGAAATCAAGCATCTCTTTTTGTGTCATCTCCCGCATACCAACCTCCTGCTGAATATTTGCACTGTGGTTGACGCTAATACTTAGCTTATAAAACCAATTCTGTCAATGCATTTGCTGAGGTGGCTCGGTTGGCTGCAGTTGGCTTAAAGGGGAAACTTAGCGAGTTGTTTAATAAAAAACAAGGGCCGTGATAGTCCCGGCCCTTAAAGTCATGAAACTAAATCCACGCTTGCGGGCATGACAGCCAATCGTAATAATGTAAGAGGGGACGTTGTTGACAAATTGTACTTTCTTTCATTGCGTTCCCGCAGGCATGCTCCTTCTGATCTTATACACCGAGATGGCGTGCTGTTTCTGTGTATGCAACCATGACAGAGCATGGCCCTCCACGTGCCACCCAGGAGCCGTCATTCTGCGCCTTGATCGCAGGATCCATGTAAGAGGGGACGTTGTTGACAAATTGTACTTTCTTTCATTGCGTTCCAGCAGGCATGCTACTTCTGATCTTATACACCGAGATGGAATGCTGTTTCTGTGTATGCGGCCATGACGGAGCATGGCCCTCCATCGTTACTTCTCATCCTTCCTTAATCGAGGGACACCTTACTTAATCTCGGGCGTAGGCAAGACAAAATTAAGTATGGTGTCCCTGGAATGGAACCCGAGACAGATTCATCTCCAATAAAAAATCCCCACCTTCCTCAAAGAACCCGGTCCCTAGAGAAGATGGGGCATGACAATTTCCCTATTGTACCCTACCCCCTCCTTTTAATCCACCCCTTATAATGCATGTATTTAAACCATAATGGTGAAGCAAAATCAAGGCCTTTTTTGGGCGATCTTGATTCGCGGCTCAAGCCGCTCCTACCGGTCTGTTAAATTTCAAAGGTCAAAAATCAAAGTTCAAATCAATGTCAACGCTCAAAGGTCAAATTTCTCCTCTGAGCCTTCCGTGAATTTCGTCAAGTAAAAGGGGAGCGCTCTTAAGAAAGCAAATAGATTTTAGGGCACCTCAAAAAAATTCACCTCGCGATCTCTTAAACATCCGCGCAGGCTGAAGCCTGCGACTACCCCCGATAAATCTGACATCTTCCTCTGCAGGGAAGGTTTGGGAACGTTGTTGACTAAGTGGAATTAAAAAAGTATAAACACTTGACCTATTATTAAGGCGCCCTCCTATTTGGCAATGAATTCGCGGCTGAAGCCGCGCCTACCGGTGAGTGGCCTTCACCTAAGGATGATTTGCCCCTATGTCATTTGAACTGCGGCATTCATTCATTTGGCATTTGAGATTTGTAATTTGTCATTCCTCAACACATTCAAGAAAAAGGCAATCCCACATCAGAAGTTATAAGGAGATGATAATGGACAATATACAAATTGAGGTCAAAGACAATATAGCAGTTATCACAATAGACCTGAGCAAAGACTGTGGTCCGAGCAAATCAGGGAAAACAATCGTGGTGGCAACGACCCGAGGGAATGTCCCCATTCCCGGAGCTGAAAATATCCGGCTGGGGATAAATTGCTACAAATATCTGGAGGGGAATTAAGAGCCGCAGTTGTAGCTACAGGCTTTAGCTTGCGCATGTTTAATCGCAGGCTGAAGCCTGCGGCTACCTCCGATCAATCTGACGTCTTCCTCTGCATGTCTTCGCGGCTAAAGCCGCTCCTACCGGCGGCACATCAAAAATTGGGGGACGTTGTTGACAAATTCCTCATCTATTCCCAGGGACAGTTCCATGCATCAGGATCCACCCCCGGCGCCACCCACAGTGCTCGCTTGATTCCCTTAACCATATTGAAATACTGCATCATCTCAGGAACAATCCTGGTAACGATGAGAAAGTCGGGAATGGCGGTCTGATTAAAATCCTCAAGCTGCCGCTCAATGTGGAGCAGGTCGCAACCCCGCTTCCATTCCGCATCACCTTTGTGGAAGACCTGCGCGTTTCCCCAGATCCTGAGCCCGCGGGTTGACTTGTAGCCGAAGTACGGCGAGATAATGCCCACGCAGCAGCGAGGATTTCGCTCGATAAACATTTTCTTCCATTCCACCACCTTGTCTTTTTCACCTTTTCCGTAGAACTGATGGCTCCTGCCCTCGGAGACAACGTACAAGGTGGCGCCGTCATTGCGGTATTCCACCGGCGTTGCCCGGGGAACATTATCCCAGGCAAATGCCAGGGTGCAAATATTGTTGATTTCGAGATACTCCACCATTTCCCGGTAGAGCTCGTCCTGAGTCAGCTTTCCTTTCGCCGCATCGTTTTTTTCAGGTGCCGCCATGCCATGCTCCTTTGTTTAAAGTCAGCGTTACCGATACCACCTTATATCAAAACGTCCCCATTCCTTCCAATAAAAAACCGCCCCCCGCCTGCCAGCGGCAATGGGCCGTTTCGCAGTTGGTCCGCTATTACTTGTGACATTTATTTGCTGAGTTAAGACCGTTGGCAGGAGCACGCAGGGAAAGGGATGACCAGCAGGCTGTTGCAAAGGCTCAAGGGGGAGGGGCTTTTTAGCCACAACAAAATTATTCGGTACCTGTAGAACGGCAGCATCTCTCTAACTTTGTCCGACAGACCCGCATGGTAACAGCCTTATCGAAGCCTCTGCAAAGCTGCCTGCTTTCGGTGCACGTCGAAGGCACCGGGTCGTGCCGTAAGCCTAAAGACACATTGTTGTGGCGTCAAAAGCCCCTCCCCCTTTGAGCCTCGAAGCAAATGGGTGTTTTTCAACAGCCTGCTACCGTACCTTGGTTACGCAGTTTGAAGAAGCGGTTACCGTACAACAAACATAGCTCCAGTCAGTCAGATTCATGGCATTGGCATAAGAATCTGCAAGAGCTAAAGCCTTTTTTAAACCCTTATGTTTTGAAAAGTAGTTTGCTTTAATGGTACCGGCAAATAACTCTTTATCAGTTGAGCTGCTATTCACGTACACATCAAAGGCGATCAAGCCAAAGGGCATATTATTACCATCGCATATATTGCTTTTGCACAGCAACGCGACAATGAAAAGCAATCCCAGGAGAATATAAAAAATACGCTTGATCATGGCATGGAATACTGAGCAGCATCAATAATAACCAGACACCATTGATTTTGATGCTATACGAGAAGTAGCTTTATGTCAAATTGATTGACGCATGGTGTTTCTTAGATCATTTCCTGGTAAACACAGAAAAGTTTGGGTACGTTGTTGACTAAGTTGAATGGAAAAAGTAGAAACACGTGCCTACTATTAAAGTGCCCTCCTATCTGGCACTGAATTCGCGGCTGAAGCCGCTCCTACCATTTATTAAATATCAAATGTCAAAATCCAAATGTCCAAAGAGAATTTCGCGGCAAAAGCCGCCCCTACCGTTTGTTATGTTAAAGTTCAAATGTTAAAATACACCAGCCCGGCTCCTCATTTACCAAAAACTTTCTTCAAAAGATCTGTTGACCGCGCGGCGGGATTTCCCCTGATCATTTTTTCCTGCTGTCCAAGCATCAAAAAAAGACCATCGGCTGATTTCCTGGTAACGTAATCATCGAGGTCAACCGCCATCCCGCTCATAAAAGGCATGGTCTTGGTCTTGCCCATCATGTTTTCATAAAGGCGGGTCGTTCCCACCTCGGACATGGTTGATGAGATGATGGGCTTAAATTCATTGTAAATCCTATCCGAGGTCTTCAGTTTAAAATAATCCGTCGCCGCGGTATCACCGCCGTTAAGAATCTTCTGCGCGTCCTCAAGCTTCATGTTTTTTATGGAGTCGGAAAAATAGAGGCTGCTTTCGGGGCCGCCTTCTCCGCCGCCCTGTTCATGCTGAGAATAAATGCATCGACCTGTTTTTGCATACCCGCTTTACTCAGAGCGTCCGTTACCATACGCATCTTTTCCGGCATCAAAATTTTAATCATTTTATTGCCAAAATATCCGTCTTGCCTCCCGACAATGGCAATTGCCTTTTCCGTGCTCAAGGCGAGCGCCTCCTTAAGGCCTGAGATTATGGTAGCCTGATCAAGTGCGGCTGTTGCGGAATGTGCAATCCACAGCATGCTGCTTCCGGCGGCCAAGAGAATCATGGTTTTATAAATTTTTCTCATGGGGTTTTCTCCTTTGCGATTAACGGGTTACTGCATACTTTATTTTTTCCATACAAAGCTCATCTATTCCAGGACAAAAAAACAGCCCTCCAGCCTGCCACGGCCAAAGGGCTATTTTGCAACGGGAACACACCCTCCGTATTAAGGGCAAAGCAATAATCAATGTCCTCCACGTGCCGGCCGGATGTAGTAAAGCTCTCTCGTAAGGTCCCTGTCCACATCGCCATAACCCATGGACATATGCCAAGCACCAACCGGTGACCCTGCTGCTATTGATCCTTGAGTGCCGCTTTAATTTTAAGACCGAGCTGCCGTGCCTGTTCCATGATGTCGGGCTTTTCCCGGACATCGTCCATGCCCGCAATGGCCCCTACCTTGCCCACGACCTTCACCTCGCTGTAGGTTAGGAACTTCTCCATGACCTCCAACGTGTGTTCAATCCCGTGGCCTGCCACTGCTCCCACCACGGCGCCGGGCTTGCCTGCGAGGGGCTTCCTGCCGTGCATGGGATTGTCGGACTCCTTGCCGATCCCCATGTAGCCCAGCGCAATGCTTCTGTCCATCATGCTCTTCATCAATCCTGAAACTTCACCGTAATAGCAGGGGGAGCCGAGGACGATGGCTTCAGCATCAAGGAGTTTCTTGTACAGGATGTTGGTCATCCCATCCTGCTGCCAGCAGTTGCCCTCGAACACGCAGCGCATGCACCCGGTGCAGTAGCCGGGGTTTATATCGATGAGCCATATAAGCTCTCCTTCAGCCCCGGTCGCTTTCAGTACCGCTTCAATGAGTGCGCCGGTATTTCCCTCTTTCCTTCCGCTTCCGCAGATCCCAAGTATCATGGTGTGCTCCTTTCAAGTGCAGCTTGAAAATTACATTTTGGAATTTGTTATTCTCCCTAAGAAAATATGGTGCCGGCGGAGAGGATCGAACTCTCATGGGCGTGAGCCCGCGGGATTTTGAGTCCAAAACCGCTGATTTTTGTGTGATGAGCTAATGATGGAATTTAGCTGAAAAATATAATTCTGTCAATGAATTAGCCCATAATGCTCAGTTGGCTGGAGTTGGCTAGAATCTGGTTGAATTTAGTCCTCGTGGGCACACCAAAAGGGCTGGGTAGTGTCATTCGTGATCTACTCAGCCTTTGCTTTTGCATACTTTATATACCCCTATTATCGCGTAACTACCTTCATGTCAATCAGTCGATTAGCTTACAAACGGAGCTTATGTTTGATGTTGTAATGTTGAATACTGTTCGGGTGTTTCCTGTTACGTATAGATGGTAGTAGTATGGGCAAATCACTACTGCCATTTTACTTAGGATTCCACTTGTAAGTTATGGGTGAGAAATGATTAAATGTGTTGCAGAAACGAGAAATTTGTGATTTAATTAGTTTGTATATTAGACAACGAGGGGGAGTCGTTTAATGAATCCCAGGGGTAATAGATAATCCCATTTTGACTCAGCATCATAGGTGCTGAGCAGGTGGGATTTTTTAATTTGAGGAGGAAAGGCGATGAAAAAGCCCTCAACCATTTGTTTACTCACATTGATTTTAAGTTTTTTAGTAAACCCTGCTGCTGCCACTGACTGGTATGAAATGGAGAGTGGGACAGCGAGCCCTTTATATGGTGCGTGGGGGTCATCGGCGACTGATGTCTTTGCCGTGGGTGGTTCTGGAACAATCCTTCATTATGATGGGAGTTCCTGGTCTGCCATGAGCAGCGGAACAACTAATCATTTAAATGAAGTGTGGGGGTCATCGGCGACTGATGTCTTTGCCGTGGGTACTTTTGGGACAATCCTTCATTATGATGGGAGTTCCTGGTCTGCCATGGGCAGCGGAACAACTAATCATTTAAATGAAGTGTGGGGGTCATCGGCGACTGATGTCTTTGCCGTGGGTGGTTCTGGAACAATCCTTCACTATGATGGGAGTTCCTGGTCTGCCATGAGCAGCGGAACAACAAGCTCTTTGAGCGGTATTTGGGGGTCATCGGCAACGGATGTCTTTGCCGTGAGTAGTATCAGAATCCTTCACTATGATGGAAGTTCCTGGTCCGTCATGATCAGTGGAACGAGCACGTTATATGATATATGGGGGTCATCGGCGACTGATGTCTTTGCCGTGGGTTATAATGAAACGATCCTCCACTATGACGGAAGTTCCTGGACGAGTATGGATGATGGGATGACCATGCCATGGTATTATCTTACAGTTGGGGGTAGTTCGTCCACAAATGTTTTTGTGGGATCTGAAATCATAATCCGCTACAACGGTTCAAGCTGGTCCTTTATGCGCTATTTGGATGGTCAAGTGATCTATAGTATCTGGGGAAGTTCAGACACAAATGTTTTTGCGGTCGGAAGCAATGGTATCATTCTGCGCTACATCGATGATTTTGATAATGATGGTATTTTAAATGAGAGTGATAACTGTCCATACCATTTTAATCCCGCCCAGGCTGATGCTGACAGCGATAGCGTGGGAGATATATGCGACAACTGCCTCACTACTCCCAATCCTGATCAGGCTGATTTTAACGTTGATGGTGTGGGGGATGCATGTGAAGATTCTGATAACGATACGATTAACGACGATCTCGATAACTGCCCTTCACTATATAATCTTGAGCAGACCGATAAGGATGCTGACGGTTTTGGTGATGTATGTGATCGGGGGGACCGGTTTGCAGTTGTTGATAATTCTCAAGACAAAGTTTTTATATTTGATATGTGGGGGACTTTGCTGCATACAACAGACTGGGGTACTCGTGGATCACCCTGGTATATCCGGGACTCTGGTAGCAACGGGTGGTTGGTAAAAGGCCCTGGGACGAACAATGATATGACAATCTGGCATATTGATTCAAGTGGTGCCTTGAGAAATACATTCAGTGATGATTCAATAGGCCATGGTCAATATTACTCAGGGATAAACAATGGTAATGTTGTGGTAAACGACAGTGAAACAGGCAACATTTACCTTTATAACACCTCAGGAACGCTTATTAATTCAACCAATGCCTGGAGTGATCCCAATGGGTGGAGCTATGACTATGATGTAATGGGCGACATTGCAGGTTTAGTGGGGGGTGGATTTGTAGTTTTGCCGGAATTTGGAGCATATTATTTCGAAGGCGCTGGATTTACGCCGTACCTCTATTTTTATGATAACAACCTGAATCTAATAAATAAGGTTAATATTACCGCTCTCCATATAACCCTTTTCCCAATGGTTGGTCTTTCTAATGGGGGCTTTGTAGGAATTGGTAATACCAATGGAGGAGATTACTTGAGTCATTTATTCTACTTTGATTCCTCTGGCAACCTGGAAAGTTCGAGAGATATATCGGCAGATATTCCTTCATACCCTTTTCTTAGTTTCAGCATTTCGGCGACCAATGATGGTGGTGTAATAATAGCAGAGGTGTTCGGAAGCAATGTATGGATATACCATTCCCCCCCTGTTCAACTTGATTTATCGGGCGCTGGAGTGAGCAGTATCGGAGGGATTGGAGGAAGTTATTTTCAAACTAATGCTTATAAATGTTATGCAGACTGCAACTGCGATACTGAGGTTAATCTTGCTGATCTGGTAATTATGAAGCAAGAGTTTCTGAGAACGGATTGTGCGGTGAACCAATGTGCAGCTGATTGTAACGACGATAACAGGGTTGATCTTTCTGACTTGGTGATGATGAAGGGAGAATTTCTAAGAAGTGATTGCCCGGTGTGCCCCTAAGATAATTTAACAAGTAAGAAACATTATCACAACCCTCGGTACTATTATAGAGGGTTTTTCTTTTCAGTTTATAATACCGGATGTAATATGCGGTATCGGGGCATTCCATCTTTCTTGCAA
>CAVVUR010000004.1:0-134916 GCA_963751515.1 uncultured delta proteobacterium | reverse complement strand
TGTTATGTACGTCTTACTGGTTCAATTTTGGTATTACTTCTTCTTATCAGAAGGGAACGCTTCGGATCAAGGAGATTCATTCCCACGCGCAGGCGATCGCGCAGTGCAGCGGCTGGCTGGAGCGCAATGTGCCCAACATCCCCGCGGTGGAGGTTTTCAGCACGCCAAGGCCACTGAAACCGCGGCGCACAATCCCCGGGTGGCCGCCATTGCCGGGGAATTTGCCGCGGGCTTTTACGGCCTTAAGCCCATCTATAAAAATATTGAAGACAATGACAAGAACATCACCCGCTTCTGGGTGATCAGCAAGCGGTCGACCGGGCCCACCGGTGAGGATAAAACCTCGATCATGCTGTCCATCAAGGACGGGGTGGGGGCCCTCCATAAAACGCTTAAGCCCTTTGCCCGGCACCGGATTAATCTTACTAAAATTGAATCTCGTCCCTTCCAGGCAGCGTCCCTGGGAGTACATTTTCTTCATTGATATCGAAGGTCATGCGGATGATGCCGGCGTAAAAAAGGCGCTGGCGGGTGCGGCCGCGGTCCAGTTCCTGAAAATTCTCGGCTCGTATCCGCGGAGCGAGTCAAAGACCTGAGCAGGCCGGTGAAAACGCCCATCTGCTGCGTTACGCTCATCCTTTGTCATTGCGGCGTACCGAAAGTACGCCTCATCCTCAGATTTCGCGTGCCTTGCATCTGGATGTTTTTGACCAGCCTGCAAAATATTTTTCAACAACCTGCGAGCCAAAGATATTTAAGAGCACCCACATAAAAATCTAACCAACCATGAAACCGCTAGTCAAAGAATGCATCGCGCGGATACCTGCCTATAAGCCCGGCAAGCCCATCGAAGAGCTTGAACGGGAGCTGGGCATTACCGGGGCGATAAAGCTGGCCTCCAATGAAAACCCGCTGGGGCCGTCCCCGAAGGCCATGGATGCCATCAGGGAAGCGTTGTCAGGGATTCACCGCTATCCCGATACGCACGCTGTTTTACCTGAAAGAGAAATTGGCCCGGAAGCTCGGGTTCCCCCCGGATCAGCATTATCATGGGTAACGGTTCGGATGAGATTATCCACCTGATTGCCCAGACCTTTCTCCTGCCGGGCGAGGAGGTCATCATGGGTGATCCGACCTTTTCCTTTTACCGGATCGTGGTCGCGGCAGCCGGGGCAACGGAGGTTCCGGTCCCGCTTAAGAATTTTTCATCGATCTGTCCGCCATGGCCGGCGCTATTTCTGAAAGAACAAAGTTGATTTTTATTAATACCCCGATCAATCCCACCGGCACCATTGTTCATAAGGATGCCTTCGAAAGATTCCTGGAGAAAATACCGGCAGATGTGATCCTGGTCATGGATGAGGCGTATGTAGAGTATGTCACGGACAGCTCATATCCCGACACGTTGAAGTATGTGAGTACCGGAAAAAAAATGGTGGTTCTGCGCACCTTTTCAAAAATATACGGCTCGCGGCCTGCGGATCGGATACGGCATTGCCGACCCCTCCCTTATTTCATGCTTGCATAAAATAAGGGGTGCCCTTTAATACCAACCTTCTGGCGCAGAGGCGGCCGCGGCCGCGCTTGACGACGACGAGCATGTGAAGCGGTCGCTTGCGGTTAATCAGGAGGGGCTGCGCTATCTGCACGGTGAGCTTGACAAGCTGGGCATGGAGTATCTCCCACCCAGGCCAATTTTTTCCTGGTCAGGATAGGGGAGAAGGCGGGGCGCCTCTATGAGGCGCTGCTGCATGAAGGAGTGATTGTTCGCCACATGTCGGGCGGCGCGCTGGAACAGTACCTGCGGATCACCGTGGGCCTGCCGTCGGAGAATGAAAGGCTCATCAGGGCGTTAAAGAAGGTACTCGCCACGTAGCGGGAATACTCGGTAACGAAACAGCCGCTTGGCAAATAACGTTCAAATCAGGGCAATCAGACAAAAATTTCAAAAGCGGAAAGCCAATAATACCTATAAGGGGATTGTGCCCAATGAATCTGCTGTTTGAACGGATGGCCGTGTGGGGGTGGGATTGATCGGCGGGTCTCTCGCCCAGGCGGTCAAGCAGCGCAAGGTCAGTTGGTGAAGTCCTGGGGGTCGGCCGGGACGCGCGGCGCCTGGAACAGGCAAAAGAGCGCGGATTATAGATGCCTATGCCGCCCGTATCGATGAAACCCTTGCCGGAGCGGATCTGATCGTTGTTGCCACGCCGGTCGGCATTATCGTTGACCTCCTACAAGAGATGGTCCCCTTTCTCAAGGGAGGCACGATTATTACCGACGCCGGCAGCGTGAAAACCGCCATCGTGCGGCAGGCTGAAACGTGCATTCCCGAAACGCTCTTCTTTGTCGGCAGCCATCCCATTGCCGGCACCGAGAATTCGGGGTTTGAAAGCTCCTTCCCGACGCTTTTCAATGACCGGAAGTGCATCATTACCCCGGTTGCCGGCACAAACCGGGCGGCGCTGGAAAAGGTCAAGGGGCTCTGGTCGACGGTTGGCGCCAATGTGGTGTGCATGGACTGCGAGGAGCACGACCGGATTTTCGCCGCGGTGAGCCATCTCCCGCACCTGGTTGCCTACAGTATGGTCAACTGCCTCCTGACCATCGACGGGTTTGAGGAAAATATTTTTTCCTTTTCCGCCGGGGGGTTCAAGGACTTCAGCCGCATTGCCGCAAGCCATCCGGAAATGTGGAAGGACATAGTTTTGATGAATAAGGACAAGCTGCTTCCCGCCCTTACCGTATTCCAGAATTACGTAAGCGATTTAAAAGCAGCCGTCGAGCGGGGCGATGCCGAGAAACTGCTTTCCAAGTTTACCAGGGCACGGACCTTCAGAAGGCTGCTCAAGTAGCCGGAATGAAGCGCCGCGGGCGGGATTGATGACGGAACCGGCCGCTTTTTAGCTTGACACCGATTTTATCACTGATTAGTATTGCGCACGGCCGGTCTAGAAGAGCCGGCCTTGTTTTAGCATATGGAAGTTTTGACGGCGGCAGGAGCGGCATGAGCCGCTGATGCATCGCACCTAAAGGTGCTCCTACCGAGATGTGGCTGGTTTTTGTATGTGTTATCAGTGTTATCAACTTACGTTCAAGGTGGTAGGAGCGGCTTTAGCCGCGATTAAGGATAGAGGAATCGAACATGATTGAAGTAACCAACCTCACCAAGTACTATGGAGAAGTCAGGGGGATAGACAATATTTCCTTCTCTATCGGGCGGGGTGAGATTGCGGGTTTGCTCGGGCCGAACGGTTCAGGCAAGACAACCACCATGCGCATCCTGACCTGCTTTTTCCCTCCCACCCGGGGGAGCGCCAGGGTCGCGGGATACGATGTTGTCACCCAGCCCATAGAGGTGCGCCGTAGAATCGGATATGTGCCGGAAACCGTCCCCTTTACCCGGACATGAAGGTGGCGGGCTATTTAACTTCGTCGCCGAGGCAAAGCGGATGAATCCCCGCCGGAAGAAGGCCAGAATCGGCGCCATCATGGAGCGGTGCGGTCTGGTGGAGGTCGCCCACCGGCTGGTGGGAAACCTGTCCAAGGGATTCCGCCAGCGCGTCGGCCTGGCCCAGGCGCTGATCAATGACCCCGAGGTGCTCATCCTCGACGAGCCCACCATCGGGCTTGATCCCAGGCAAGTCGCGGAGATCCGCGAATTTATCAAGAGCCTCGCGGGAGAGCGCACCATTATCCTCGAGCACCCATATTCTTCCTGAAGTGAGCATGACCTGCGAGCGCGTCATCATCATCCACGAGGGGCAGATTGCCGCGGTGGACACTCCCGACAACCTGATGAAAAAGCTTCAGAAGACCTCGAAAACGGTGGTGCTGATCAAAGGTCCCGGCGGGAGCATCCGGGAAAAGCTGGAGATGCTTCCCGGTGTAATCAGCATAGAAGACAGGGGGGAAACATCCCCCGGCGTGTGCTGCTTCGAGGTGGAGGCGGAGAAGGAGAGCGAGATCAGCGGCGAGCTGGCCCAGATGGTGTACCTCAACAGCTGGAAGCTGGTTGAAATGAGGACGGAAAAAATGAGCCTGGAAAAGATCTTTATCGAGCTAACCCGGGAAGAGAGCGGATCCTAGATGAACTTCTATCCCATTTTCAAGAAGGAACTGAAATCGTACTTTTCCTCCCTTGTCGCCTACATCGTGCTGGCGGTTTTCCTGGTCATATCAGGATATTACTTTTATACCGATCTTGCCCTGTTCGTCCTCTGGGGAGGCTCCAGCACCCAGGAAGGCTTATGGCAGTACCTTTTTCACGATATCCGGCTGATCCTGCTTTTGACCATTCCGCTTCTGACCATGCGGCTCTTCGCCGAAGAAAAAAAGCTGGGTACCATTGA
This sequence comes from uncultured delta proteobacterium, assembly GCA_963751515.1. Taxonomy (GTDB): domain Bacteria; phylum Desulfobacterota; class WTBG01; order WTBG01; family WTBG01; genus CAZWCD01. The sequence goes on along the minus strand of CAVVUR010000004.1, from coordinate 130,567 downwards.
GCTGCTGTTTACCTACCCCTTCCGGGACAGCGAGATCCTGCTGGGGAAGTTTCTGGCCTGCCTGGCGGTGTTCACCCTGATGATCGGACTGACCATTCTCTATCCCATCCTTCTGGCAATGGTCTACGAGGTTGAGGTGTGGCCGCTGGCCGCCAGCTACCTCGGCCTGTTTCTGCTCGGCGCTTCCTTTATCTCCTGCGGCATCATGGTAAGCTCCCTCACCGAGAATCAGATTGTCGCCGCGCTGGTGTCATCGGGTATCATCATGGCGTTCTGGTTTATCGACTGGAACGAGGCGGCGGTGTCGCCGGCGGTGGCCGAAGTGCTGCACCACATCTCCTTTTTTGAGCACTTCTACAATTTTGTCAGGGGGGTGGTTGAGTCCAAGGATGTAATCTATTTCGTGCTGTTTACCTTTTTCTTCCTCTTTTTGACCCTGCGATCGCTTGAATCAAGACGGTGGAGAGGCATACGGTGAAGGGATTGAAAACCATCTTCGGCATACTGTCTGCGGCGGTTATCCTGGTGAGCCTGGTTGTCTATCTGACCGCGGACAGCCTGCTTACCCCGGCCGCCATCGGCCTGCTTGCCGGGATGGTGTGCCTGCTCATTTACATCGCGGCGAGTTTTCAGGAGCTGAGTCTTTTTTTCAGCCGCCAGTCAACCAGGCAGGGGCTGAACCTCCTGGTCTATGCCCTGGTCATTCTGGCAATCATCGGCATTGTAGAGGTTATCGCCTCGCGGCACAACAAGCGGTTTGACCTCACCGCTGAGAAGTCCCTAAGCCTTTCTCCGCTGAGCCGGAAGGTTCTGCGGGAGCTGGACCGCGAGGTCAAGGTTACCGTGTTTTATCAGCGGGACCAGGTTTTTGAGTTCAGGGACCTGCTGAAACAGTACGGAAATGAAACCGACAGGATAACCTATCGGTTCTTCAACCTGGACCAGAATCCCGCCATGGCCAAGGAATACCGGGTCGCCAGTTACGGGGGCACGGTGGTCGAGTCCGGGGGAAAGCGGAAAAATTTTAATTACTGCACCGAGGAAAATATTACCAACGGCATCATTATCGTTACCCGCGACAAACAGTCGGTGGTTTATTTTCTTGCCGGACACGGGGAGAGTGATTCCGAAAGTCCGGATAAGCGGGAAGGCTACAGCCAGGCCAGAACCGCCCTGACCGCGGAAGGATACGAGGTCAAGAACCTGCTGCTTGTCCGGGAGAGCAGTGTCCCGGCCGACGCCTCGGTGGTGATTGTGAACGGTCCCCGGCAGGAGATTTTCGAGGGTGAGCTTCGCGCGCTGGCGGACTATCTCGTCCGGGGGGGAAGGATTCTCTTTTTGATCGATCCCTATACCGTTCCCGGACTGGTTGAATTTCTGAAGTCTTATAATGTGCTGGTGGGCGCCAATATGGTGGTGGACAAGGAAAGCAAGCTGGTTGCCGGGGATGTGTTTTCTCCGGTAGTCCCGCTGTATCGGAAGCACCCTATTACGCTTGACTTCGAGGTGGCTACGGTTTTCCCCCTGGTATCATCGGTGGAGGTGATGGATCCTCCCCGGAACGAAAATTTCATTGCCAATCCGCTGGCGCTGACCACGGAGGACAGCTGGGCGGAGACCAGCAGGGAGAGCATTAAGCAGGGTGCGGTCTACTTCCAGGAGTGGGAGGATAAAAAGGGGCCCGTTTCCATAGCCGTGGTCGGGGAGTTCCAACCGGCTGTGAAGAATGCGGATGTGCAGGGTGAGGTGGAGGATAAAGCCAAGGCCGCACCGCCGGCGGGACGAATGATAGTCTGCGGTGATTCGGATTTTGCCAACAACCTTTATTTCACCGTGCTGGGGAATAAGGACTTTTTTCTCAACATGGTCGGCTGGCTGGCTGAGGCTGAAGAACTTATTTCCATACGGCATAAAAAAGAGGAAACCACACCCTTCTCGCCGCTCTTTCTTACCGAGAACCAGAAGCAGCTCATGTTCTGGCTGTCAACCGTCGCGCTGCCGCTTATGATATTGATCATCGGCATTGTGGTGTACGCGCGGAGAAAAATGCGGGGGTAGCAGGCTGTTGAAAAACGCCCATCTGCTGCGATACGCTCATCCTTCGTCATTGCAGCGTACTTGCATGTACGCCTCATTCCTCAGGATTTCGCGTGCCTTGCATCTGGATGTTTTTGAACAGCCTGGGGGAACTGCTTTTTCAACAACCCGCTCAGGACAACTTTAAAACCCTCTTTGCATTTTCGCGGAACAGCTTCTTTTTGTCTTCCTCAGAGAGAAAGTCAGCACGGTTAACCGCCCGGATGGTATCCTCCAGATTAAAAATCCCGTCGGAACCAAAGAGCACCCGCTGCGGTCCCCATGCCGCGATGAATTTGCGCAGGGTGGGCAGCATGACTTCATATCCCAGCGCCCCCTCTATCTGCGGCAGGGTTGAAATATCGGCGTAGACATTACCCGCGTAGAGCCCGACCAGAATCGCCTCCTCCACCCAGGGATATCCCGCATGGGCCATGATGATGGTCATCTCCGGAAAATCGACCGCCACGTCATCAAGGTAAAGGGGATGGCAGTATTTCACCCGCGTCCCCTCGGAAGGGGCCTTCACGCCGGTGTGAAACATGACCGGGATGCCGTGCTTTGTCGCCTGTTCATAAACGGGATAGAGCCTTTCATCGTTGGGATAGTGTCCCGCGTGGGGATTGATCTTGATGCCCCGCAGCCCCAGGTCATGAACCGCGCGTTCCACCCGCCGGAGGTTGTTGTCAACACCCCTGTCGGGATGAACAGCGGTAAAGCCAATGAAGCGATCGGGATGGGATTTCACAAAGGCGGCAGTTTCCGCATCGGGGAGGTTTGAACCCTGCCGGTCACCGATTTCGCCGTAGTCCTTCCCCAGAATGACCGCTTTTTCCACCCCGTTTTCGTCCATGGCCCTGAGGTATTCCTCGACGGGGAGATGATAGGGGCTGCTCTTGACGGTTAAATGATTGTGGATGTCTATTATCATCGGAACCTCCTTAATGAGCAAGAATGGCCTGTCGCACCAGGGGTACCATCAGGGTGCCTATCCGTTTATATCCTTCGACTGAAAGGTGAACGCCGTCCCCCGCGTCGAATCCGTCTGCCAGGCATCCGTCTTCATCCTTCAATGCCCCGAACCAGTCGGCAAGCAAAACCCCGCTCGCTGCCGAGGCGTATCTCTCTATGGCCAGGTTGACCTTTTGAATCGGAGCGCCGTATCCCTGCAGGCTAATGGGGGGGATGGTCGGCGCGATGAGCGGGATCCCGCGGCTCCTGCATGCATCATATCCTTCCGTGAGCTGTTTCACAACCTGTTCCTCGCTGATCATGCCCAGGTCATTCGTGCCGCCGGCAAGTATTACCAGATCACAGAGAAGGCCTGCCAGGGCGCGGGAAAGGCGGCTTACGATACCCCGGGATGTGTCGCCGCACAATCCCTCATTGATGAGCCTGAATTCATGGTCCGGTAATTCCGCGAGCAGTCCCTCACGCAGCCAGAATGGGTATGATGACTCGGGGTTGCCTCCCATCAGCGGATCATAATCCGGAAAGCCGGCAGTATGCGAATCTCCGATGCAAAGGATGGTAAAACCGGCCTGCGATTTTTTACCCATATTTCTTAATTGCAACTTTTGAATTCTTTGATAGGGGCGACCGGCCGGTCGCCCCTACGATTAACACCATACCATGAACATGGCGGGGCATAACTTACGTAAACCTAGCATAGCCGTCACCGCTTGTCATCTTTTTGTTGCTTGTGCGGGCACGGTGGTGATATAGCTATTCCGAATCAAAACCTATTTTCATTTTAAATCCTATGAAGGGAACAGGCCATGATCATTGACATGCACACACATCTGTTTAACCGGGGATGGGTTCCGAAGGGTTTTTTTTACGGGGTGGCGCGGTTTATCACCCGTGAATTTGCCAAGCAGGGCATAGACGAATCAAATGAGTCGGTGGGAGATGGCATCATGGAAGGAAGCGGCGATCCTGACGCGGAAATGCTTCTGGCCGAAATGGATGAGGCCGGCATCGACAAAAGCGTCATTTTTCCCGTCGATTTCGGCCTGGCGCTGGGAGACCCGGAGGTCCCCATCGAAACCGTCAACAGGAAATTTGCCGAGCTGGCGCAGAAGCACCCCGACCGGCTCTGCGCCTTCGCGAGCGTGGATCCCCGGCGCAAGGGCGCGCTCGACCTGTGGAAGCGGTGCGTGGAGGAATGGGGCATGAAGGGGCTGAAGCTGCATCCCTGTTCCGGTTTTTATCCCAACCAGCAGGAGGTCTATCCGCTGCTCCAAAAGGCATGCGACTGGAAGCTTCCCGTCCTCATCCATTCGGGGTCAATGATGGTCCCCCTCAGGAGCAAGTATTCGCAGCCCATCCACTTCGATGACCTGGGCGCAGATTTCCCCGACCTCCCCATTATAGCCGCGCACGCGGGCGGCAACTTCAGCTACCCGCAGATGATTTCCATCATGAGCGTCAAGCTCAACATCATGGCCGACATTTCGGCCTGGCAGGTGCTGGCGATAAAGAGCTACCCTGCCTTCTGCAGGGGGCTTCGCGAGCTGTTCGATTTTGTAGAGCCCGGCAGGATACTCTTCGGATCTGACAGTCCCTCATTCCGCTCCCTCATGTCCAACCGGGATTGGGTTCAGCTCATAAAAGACCTGCCGCGCAAGGCGCCGGAGGGGATCTCTTTCTCGGCCGATGAGGTGGCCGCAGTACTGGGGGGCAATGCTCAGAAGCTGCTCGGTTTACAATGAGCCTTTGCCCAAGCGTTTCAGATGGTATCCATCGTATAGCCTGCTGCCATGACACCGCCATCCACCCCGAAAAAAATTTCTGTTTTTGACACGCTCTGCCTCGGCGTCAATGCCATCATCGGCTCAGGCATATTCCTTTTTCCGGGCCTGCTGGCCAGGGAGGCGGGACCTGCCTCCATACTTGCCTTCCTGGTCTGCGGAATCCTTCTGGTTGCCGTCGCGCTCTGTTATGCCGAGCTGGGAAGCATCTACAGCCGCAACGGCGGGTCCTATGTCTATGCGAAGGAGGCCTTCGGGCCCGTCATCGGGTTCGGTGTGGGATGGATTTCCTGGGTCACCGCCATCTTCAGCTGGGCTGCAGTGGCAAACGCGGTGAGTTCATACCTTGGCTATTTTCACCCCCTCTTCGGAACCTATCCGGCGGGGAAGTGCATAGCCGTCATCATGATGGCGGCATTCGGCGCGGTCAATTACCGGGGTATCAAGCCGGGAGCGCGGGTGGTCAATGTGTTTACCGTGGCCAAGGTGCTCCCGCTGGTGCTCTTCGTACTGGCCGGGAGTTTTTTCATTAACGTCGATCACTACAGGCCGTTTTGGGGCTCGGGAACGGGCAGTTTCAACTACGCGGTGTTTCTCGCCCTCTGGGCCCTGCAGGGTTTTGAGACAACCCCCATACCGTCGGGGGAATCCCGGAACCCTCAAAAAGCCGTGCCCATAGCCGCCCTGGGCTCACTCATCTTCTGCGCCTGCATCTATGTGCTTATCCAGGCAGTGGCGGTGGGGGTGTACGCGGGTCTCGCCGGTTCAGGGACGAGACCGCTTGCCGAGGCGTGCGCCCAGTTCCTGGGTCCGGCGGGCGGCTCCATTATCGCCATCGGGGCGGTTATATCCATGATCGGGTATAACGCGGGCAACGCCCTCGGGAGTCCGAGATTTCTCTCGGCGCTTTCGGAGGACCGTTTCCTGCCGGGCAGGCTCGCCGCTTTGCACCCGCGCTTCCTGACACCCACTGCCTCAATTTTTATCACAACGGTTCTGGCGATCATCGCCGCGCTTTTTTTTAATTTTGACAGCCTGGTTGCTTTGAGCAATGTCGTGGTTATCACTCAATACCTTTCGACCTGCACCGCATTGCTGTGGTTGAGGCGCGCGCGGCCCGGTCTGCACAGACCGTTCAGAACGCCCTGCGCGACAGCGGTTGCGCTCATCGGCTGCGCGGTGAGCCTGTGGCTTATCAAGCAGGTGCGGCCCGCGGACCTGGCGCTGTCCGCAGCGGTCCTCGCGGTCGGCTTTCTGTTCATGCGGTTCTTCCGCACAAAACAGGCTCCGGGCGGTAACGACAACCCTGCTGAGAATCTCCTTGACGCCTGAGGCGGAAATTTTATAAAAAGTAGCCTCTGTAACCATATGCTGCTGTGTGGTACCGAACAGTATTCTCCAGCGCCATCTTATGCGACAAAGCCACTCTTTATCAATGAGCCGAGCTTTCCGGGACATGATGATCGCCCATGCCCTCCAGGAAGTGCCCAATGAGTGCTGCGGGTTGCTGCTGGGGAGAGACGGCGTGGTTGAGCGCGTCGTTGCCATGAAAAGCGACCCTCCCGCGCCCGACAGGTACTACATGGACCCCGTCCAGCAGGTCGAGGTGTTTGCGGAGATGCAAAAGCACGGTCAGTCGCTGATCGGCATTTACCACTCCCATCCCCAAGGCCCGGCCGGGCCCTCGGGCGCCGATGTGCAAATGGCGTATCATCGCGGGGTGGCCTATTTCATCATCTCTCTTGCCGATGCGGATAATCCCGAAGTGCGTGCCTTTATGCTGCAGGACGGCGGGTTCGAGGAGGTTCGGTGTGTGGTCACATAGCAGGCTGTTGAAAAACACCCATCTGCTTCGCGGCTCAAAAGCCCCTCCCCCTTGAGCCTTTGATCAACCTGAGGAAAACTACTTTTTCAACAGCCTGCTCGTGTGGCCGGTTCTTTTTCCCGATTTCTTTTTTCCCGACGATACATCGCCGCAATAGACGGCCCCGAGCTTTTTCAGAAAATCGATCAGTACGAAGCGGTGACAGATGTCCGCGCCGCCGTTGCACGAGCAGACGAGCACGATGCGCCCGCTTTCAAAAAGCTTATTCCAGTTGAAAAGGTGCTGAACCAGGCTTTCCTCAAGAAATGTGCAGTACCCGGCCTGAAACTGTTCGGGGCTTAATCTGCCGAGACGGTACTCCAGCATCAGGGTGCGCGGCGGCGTGAACACGGCGTTGCCGCCGTTGAAGGATACATCGACTTTATCATCGCCGGTGTAGTCATATGCTGCGGTATATAATGCGGTTCTGCTGCTGCTCTTTTTGAACTGCGCGCGGGCTTTTTCAACCGATAATGGAATTGCTCCCGCTCCCATAACATGCCCCCGTACCGGATGTGGATGGCTGGTATCGATCATGCGGCTTTATGGGTACTGTACCAGAAAAAATGGCGCGTTTCCATGACATATGTCAAGGCAATCCCGCTCAAATATGGTATACTGATTCAAAAGAAGGGCACACACACATCAATTGAACAGGGAGGAAACAATGACGCGAGCCGATATGTTTGCAAACCCGGTCCGGGAAGACTGGATGACCGACGAGCTTATTGCCAGAATCAAGGGAGTTGCACGGGATGGCAAAATTACCTGCGCCGCGGCACAGCAGTTTGCGCGCGACAACGGCATTGCCATGAACAAGATGAAGTCGTTTGTGGATGTCGTGGGCCTGAAGGTGCAGAGCTGCCAGCTCGGCTGTTTTTAACCACTGTTGCACAGCATATCAAACCGGAGAATAATCATGCAAACCACGCTTCGAGAGGACCTGCGTGAGGCGATATTGGCCAAACTCGCAGCCCATGAGAACCCCCTTGAGGGCTTCTACTGCGACGAGGCAACGCGGGAATCGATACTGGCAGTTCTGATCGCCGGGCGGCATCTGCTGCTTGAAGGTCCGCCGGGCACGGGGAAAACAACCGTGGCCCGCATTATCGCATCGCTGCTGCCGCTGATGGAAACGGTGGCGGACTGCCGGTACAACTGCTTTCCCGCCACCCCCTCCTGCCCCGACTGCGCGGGCAAAAAAATCCACAAAAAAGTCAGGGTGCCCGGCGCGCAGCGTTTCATCCGCATCCAGGGCTCGCCCGAGATGATGCCCGAAGACCTCATGGGTGATCTTGATCCGGTGCTGGCCATGAAGCTGGGGATTCAGGATGCGCGGGCCTTCACCCCCGGCAAAATCCAGAAGGCCAACCGCAAGATTCTTTTCATCGATGAGCTGAACCGCGTACCCCAGCGCACGCAGAACACGCTGGTGCAGGTGCTTGAAGAAGGCATCACCACCATTGCCGGCTTTGATCTTACCTCGATGGTCGACACCCTGGTGGTGGCGACGGAAAACCCCGAGGAGTACGCGGGCGCGGAGCGCGTCAGCGAGACCCTTTCCGACCGCTTCGAGCAGGTGCGGATAGGATATCCCTGCGCCGAAGACGAAGAAAAGATTATCGCGCGCTATGGCAAAAAGATCGATGGCATAAAAGCCTCCGACGATATTATCCGCCGGTCCGTAGCCATCTGCAATGTCGCTCGAAGCATGCCCGACGAGCTTGAGCGTCTTCCCAGCGTGCGTGCCACCCTCTCCATTTATGAGCAGGCACAGTCCCTTGCGCGCTTAAAAGGCGCAAAGTCGGCGGGAAAGGCCGAGGTGGAGACGGCGGCGCGGCGGGTGCTGGAGGGCCGCCTCGCCGTGAGCAGCGAAAGCAAATATTTTGAGAAGCAGGATTTGCTCATCGAAAAGATCATCGATCAGGCGAAGAAGCAGTAGCCTATGCAGCTATCCTCGTAAGCATTCACCACATTCGATCTGCGCAAGGCTCTTGAGCGGGGCGTAAAGCTGAAGGAGCTTGAAGCGCAGCTGCTGCGGCGCATGAAACTGCCCGCGGCAGACCGCACGGGAAACGGTCCGCTGTATCTGCTGGAGCAGACCTCGCCGCACCTTGCCGAAGTGGTGCGGCAGTGGATGAGGGGCGACGGGCCGCAGCCGGCACAAAAACCGAAGGGCGGCTTTCCGTTTGTGCTGGCCCCGGCGAGCCGCGGGGGCATGCGGGTACCGGCCTATATTAAGCAGCTTGCTCCTTCCGCCGGTCCGGCCGCGGTTGCCGTGGATGCCTCTCCGGCTCACATCGGTGCCGCGCTCCGGTATGCCTGCAGCCTGCCCTATTGCCTGCAGACACCGGTGCGCATGGCCCATATGCACGAACAGTGCCTGGACCAGGAGTTTGAGTTTCATGCCGGGGATTTTCTCTGCGAACTTGCCGTCTGGTGTTTCCAGAACCGGGTTCCCCTGGTGCCGCTGGATATGCCGCAGCGGCCGGTTGTATCGGAGTATCAGTTCCTCTACAACCGGATGCTTGCGGATGCCCACAAAGAATTTGCCCGCCAGGCACAGCACAAAAAGGATGCCGCATCGCTTGAGAGCCTGGCCTCATCCCTTGCGCAGCAGCTCTTCGGCTCGGGATTCCACCTGGCGGTTGAGCGCGAGGACCTTATATCACGCTCCTGTTATATCGCAAGCAGGCTGCTTGATCTGGCCGCGCATAGTTCCCGGTCAGGTTCCCGCAAGGCGCCGGTTATCGTCTTCTATAGAATGCAACTCAGTCTCGACCTGCCGCCTCTTGCGCGCCTGTTCTTTACCAGTCCCGCCGCGGTGGCGGAAATGTATCAGCCGGTGATGCCCCAGCCCGCGGGTACTTTCATGATGCGGCTGCTCGAGGCGCATGACCAAGTCCTGCCCGACATGCGTTCTTCGGCCCATGCGCACAGGATGCACCAGGTGCTGACAAAGCTGCTGGCCGATCGCATGGAGGAGGAACTTCCGCCGGGTGATTGTGACCGGCTCTGCGCCCGGGTCGCCGCCGCCGTGCGGCGCCATCCTCTGGTGGAGCGGCCGGCGGGCGTTCGAGGTACCCTGGCCATGAGAGAAATAGCCCAGGGCCTCGGGCTCATCCGCGGCGCGATGACGCGTGAAATTCTGGCAAAAGCCGCCGCCGTTGCCCTCAGCCACCGCATACGCCTTGTCCAGGGCATCGATGGCGACGTGGAGAGTCATCTGAAAGGCATCATCAGCCGTGTCATTTACGGCATAGGGCTCTTTCCCGAAGACGAGGAGGTCGTGGCTGAAAAGCGGCGGCCGATGACCTCCGAGGAGCTGGCCCGGGCCCTGCAGGGGCTGACCGATGCCGCCTTCCGCCAGATGGGGCCTGAAGAGGCCCTGCCGGTAAACGACCCGACATTCGGCCACGAGGCCATGCAGCATCCGCTGGTGCAGCAGGCGCTCAGGGAAGCCATGGAAAAAGGTCTCTTAAACGATTCCTTCGCCGGCTATAAGGATGTGCTGCAGGAGCTTGAGGACCGGGGAATGCTGGAAAGGACCGATGCCGCCGGCATGACACTGAGCGAGCAGGGCCGTGAAACGCTTGAAGACAGCCTGCAGGAATCCTACCGGCGGGGCGATCTGACCGCTGAGGAGCTGGCAGAGGCGATCAAAAACGCCCGGGCTATGCCTGCGCCCCCGTCACAGGGGGGCATGCGCACGCGCCTGTCGGCTCAGGCAGAAAACGAGCTTATAGCCGAGATGATGGACTTTCAGCATCAGGGCCGCTCGGAGAGCACATCGCTCGAAGATCTGTACGTGCACTACGCGGTCGGGGAGAAAAAAGGCCTTAAAATCGACAGCAAGAAGGTCGACTATGACCGCCTGAAAATAATGGTGCATGAGCTTGAGAAAAGCGGCGTTCTCAAATTAACCGGTGAGCAAAAGCGCTTCGCCCTGTCGCACCTGTCTCTGGAAAAGCTGCTCAAAGGGCTCATTCAGCGGCAGAAGGGGCAGATGCTGGAAAAGCGCGCGTTCAAAAGAGAACATGAAGTCGACAAGACCGATGTTCGGCGCTATCAGCGGGGCGATGTATTTAAAAGCATTTCCATCCGCCACACCCTGCGCCGGGTGCTGCGCAAAGGTAAAACCATTGACGACATAAACTCCACCGATCTGCGGGCCTTTGAAAAAAAGCCGGTCAACCAGCTTGACATTGCCGTCTGCGTGGATATATCGGCCTCCATGAAGGAAGGGGGCAAGCTGCGCTACGCAAAGCTGGCGGTGGCGGAGCTGGCGAAGGCAGCTATGGACAAGGGCGACCGCATGGGCATCATCGCCTTCTCAAACCTCGGTGAGGTGGTGGCGTCCCTGACCGACAAGCTGCAGCCGCTCATGGAGGCGACCATGACGCTGCGCTCGGAACAGTATACCAATATCGGCAACGGGCTCCGCGTGGCGCGTCGCATGCTGCAGAAGGACCGTAACAGCAATGCCAAGCTGGTTATCCTCATCACTGACGGAGAACCCAACGCGGCGCTTTCCGAAGAAAGCCGCGGCGCGGGCTACCATATGCGGGTTGCGGAGTTTTCCCGCGAGACTACCATGGAGGCCAAGCGTGCCATGGGAGCGCAGCATGCCCTGGTCGAGGCGGGCCGCACGCGGCGCAAGCACATTAAAATATCGGTTGTCTATATCTGCCCCGAGGGGACGATGGATGCGGAGAGCGAGCGCGTGTCGCGGGAAATAGCGCGGCTGGGCGGCGGACGGTTTCACAAGGTCCGGGCCATTGAGCGCCTGCCCCTGGAAGCCCTTGAGCTGGTAGGATGACGGCTTCAGGCTTTTTAGTGCCGGCATGGCAGGTTGACTTTTTTTCGAAATCAGCATAGGATGAGGCGCTCTGCCGCGGAAATCGGAGCTCAAACCGGGGGATCATCCCAAACGCATATTTTGCCCATGACCTTATCTGCACACGAGCAGGAGCGCTATAGCCGCCAGATGCTCATGCCCGGCTGGGGCGCGGAGACTCAGGGGCGGCTGAAAAATGCCTCTGTTTTCATTGCGGGTGCCGGCGGGCTCGGCAGCCCGGTTTCGATATATCTGGCGGTTGCCGGCATCGGCACGCTGCGCATCTGCGACTGCGGCGTGCTGGAGCTGTCGAACCTGAACCGGCAGATACTGCATGACGACAGCCGCATTGGATGGAACAAGGCGCTTTCGGCAAAAACCACGCTTGAGCGGATGAATCCCCATATAACGGTTGACGCCCTGCAGGACAAAATCACCGCTGAAACGGTAGCCGGGCTGATCGGGAGAGCTGATCTGGTCGTCGACTGCCTTGATAATTTCCCGACCAGGCATATCCTCAATGAATATGCGGTTAAGAGCGGCATTCCGGTTATTCATGGCGGGGTCTGCGGCATGCAGGGCCAGATAACCTTCATAAAGGCGCCGGAGACGCCCTGCCTGTGGTGCATGAGCGCAGGGCCGCCCGCCGCTGCCATGTTCCCGATTGTCGGGGCCACGGCAGGAGTGATAGGCTGTCTGGAAGCGCTGGAAGCGATAAAATACCTCAGCGGTGTCGGCACAAATCTCAGGGATCGGATGCTGATCTGGGACGGTGAAAAAATAGAATTCATGGAGCTTCCCCAGAAAAAAATTGCTGACTGCCCCGTCTGCGGACATCTCAACCGCAGGGGTTGATGGTACAGTCACGGGAAGCAGAGTACCTAAAAAAAACCAGCCGGAGGTGACAGTAATGGCAAAAGTATCCTGCAGATATTTTGTCAATGTGCGGAGCGCAACCAATAAAGACGGTGAGGTGGTGGAGGTCCCGGACGGCTTGACCGTCGAGCAGTTTCTTGATTTGATGTCCGACAAATACGGTGCTGAGTTCGCAAAGTATCTCTATTCAACCGGCACCATGTCGGGGCAACCTTTTAAGACGCCCAACATCCACCTCAACAAGCGGCGCATACAGTGGCAACAGGACTTTCCCGAAGGCGTGAAGACGAAGGTGAAGGACGGCGATGAAATGTGGTTCGGCCTTATCGTCGGCGGCGGCGCGCTGCAACACCCGGCATGAAATGCTATTGGATTGCCCATCAAAACGTAGGGGCGACCGGCCGGTCGCCCTTACGTTTTGTCGCGCACAAATATTAATGAAACACCGGAAAAAGCAGCTCAACGCCCCATCTGCTGTTTTACCAGCTGTGCTGCAGGGGCGTTTTTTTGTGGGTTTTTCTCCTGTCAACCGCTCTCCACTTCACGATGGCCGTTCCCCAGGTTAATCCGGCACCAAATCCGCACATGGCCATGATGGAGGGAATTTTTATGGTGCCCTTTTCCAGCTCTTCGACCAGGGCGACGGGGATGGAAGCGGTTGAGGTGTTGCCGTACCGGTCAAGATTGGTGACCACCTGACCCTCTGACAGCCCTAATTTCTCCGCGATTGAATTTATTATCTTGATGTTTGCCTGGTGGGGAATGAGGTAGTCGATATGGCGGACTTCCAGCCCCGCCAGCGCGAGCGCGCTTTTTATTGAATCGGGCATGCTGCTGACTGCAAATTTGTAAATCTCCTTTCCGTTCATATTGACGACCTGTTCCCTTCGCCCGTTATGGGTGACGAAGGGACAGGCCTGACCCTGCAGGGGAATGTACAGCTCACTTGCCTTGTTGCCGTTGGAGCGGATGTCCACGGAGAGTATTTCATTAACGTCGTCAGGAGATCTTTGCAGAATCAGGGCGCCTGCCGCGTCGCCGAAAAGAATGCAGGTGGATTTATCGCTCCAGTTCAAAAAACGGGAATGAACATCAACCCCGATGAGCAAAACCGTGCGGTAGGTGCCGGTCATGATGAAATTGCGCGCGATGCTAATGCCGTAGACCAGGCCGCTGCACGCCGCGACCACGTTAAAAGCGGCGGCGTTGAGGGCGCCGATTGCCGCCTGGACCTCGCTTGCGGTGGATGGATACAAGGAGTCCGGAAGGGAGGTGGCAACAATAATGAGGTCAATATCGGCAGGCGCAACGTGCGCGAAGTGCATGGCCTCCCTGGCCGACGCCGAAGCCATGGAAGTCGCGGTTTCATCACTTCCCACCACCCTTCGTTCCTTGATCCCGTCCTGGTGGCGATCCATTCATCGCTGGTGTCGACCAGTCGGGCAATATCTTCATTGGTTATCACCTTTTTGGGCATGTACCGCCCGATACCGGTGATGCTTACCGGATGCAAATGCATACACTCCTTCACGTTATTCACTGTGGGGTTGCCGTACGCTGCACTGACGGCAGAACGCCGGCAGGTTTTGTTGTGTGACCCTCTCACGGTGCAATTCAGTGTACATTGTGCTATTAATCAGCACATCAGTCAATAGAAAAATTGCCCGGCTTGACGCAGAGCGGCTTTCGGAATGGCTGCGGTGCAGGCTTCGCGTGGCGCTTACCGTAACCATGTCCGCTCTCCTGCAGCCTGTGCGCAGACGTTATGCATATCTCAAATAGTAATTGGTTTCGGCAGGATACAATGGTATACTGCCGGCAAGGATGACAACCTAGCCGGTGTAATTGTTTGAAAATAAAGGAATCACCTTGAATACGATTGACCTGGTCAATACGGTAAAGTCCGCGGGGTGAGCGGCAAAAATTTCTCCAGGGGACCTGGAGGACGTGCTGTCGGGCTTTAACCTGCTGCAGGATGACCGGCTGCTGAACAGCCCGGGGGATAATGAAGATGCGGCGATTGTGCGCTTTCCTCCCGGCAAGGCGCTGGTGCAGACCGTTGATATACTCACGCCCATTGTGAACAATCCCTACTGGTTCGGCCAGATTGCCGCGGCAAATTCACTCTCTGATGTGTATGCCATGGGCGGTGAACCGTATACCGCCATGAACATTGTCTGCTTCCCCATTCAGAAGCTGGGGCGCGACATCCTGAAAGAAATTCTTGCCGGCGGCATGGACAAAATCAGGGAGTCCGGCGCGGTGATGGCAGGGGGACACAGCATAAAGGACGACGAGTTAAAATACGGCCTTTCGGTCACCGGCATCATTGACCCGGGGTCATTTGCCTCAAACAAAGGCCTTAAGCCCGGAGACCAGCTTCTGCTTACCAAGCCCATCGGAACCGGCGTCCTGTCCACCGCCCTCAAAGCGAACGTGGAAGGAAGCGCAAAGGCCGAGGAGCTGATTTATACCTGGGCGAGCAGGCTTAATAAAGCCGGAGGGAAGGTTATTGAAAAACTCGGGCTTCAAGGAGCTACCGATATAACCGGTTTCGGTTTGGGTGGACATCTCTTGGAGCTTGCCCGGGCTTCAGGGGTGTCAATTGACCTGTGGCTCAAAAGCATTCCCTTCATCGATGAGGCCATACGCTTTGCCGGCATGGGCATGTTCCCCGGGGGGAGCGCCGCGAATAAAAATTTCTGCCGGTCTCTGGTTGTCTTCCCGTCAAAAGCCGACCCGGTATTAATCGACCTGGTGTTTGACGCCCAGACCTCGGGGGGCCTGGTTCTCGCTGTGCCGGAGGCGCAGATGGCGCAGGCCAGGGAAATGCTGCTTGAGGCAGGCGACCTTGCCGCCCATATCGGACAGGTATCGGCTGCTGACCAGGGCAGGGCGCGGCTGAACATCATCTGACAGGCTGATGAAAAACACCCATCCCCTGCGTTGACGCTCATCCCTCGTCATTGCAACGTCCTTGCATGTACGCTTCATTCCTCAGGATTTCGCGTGCCTTGCATCCGGATGCTTTTGAACAGCCTGGTAAAAGCTAGCTTTTTCAATAATCTGCTGAAAGCCGATCCGTTCCGGCGAATCCTCGCATCATAGAGAAAGGCGGCCTGTGGGCCGTCATGAAAAAGGCACAGGTGCTTCGGATCTGCAGGAAGGGACAATGATGATGGTTGGAAAAAACAGCGCTCTGTTCCTCTGTCTGCTGTCGGTATGTTTGGTGCTCTGCAGCACCTTCAGGGCACATGCGGATGATCGGCCGGCAATAACCGTTTCTGCCGCCATCAGCCTGAAAAATGCGTTTGAGGCTATCGGCAGGGAATTTCAAACACACTATCCGGGAACAGTGCTGCACTTTAATTTCGGCGCATCCGGGGATTTGATGAGGCAGATAGAGGCAGGCGCCCCGGTGGACGTGTTTGCCTCAGCATCCCTGCAAGAGATGGAGGAACTGAAGGGTAAACGACTGCTGCTGAACGATTCATTCAGCACTTTTGCCGCAAACAAAATGGTGCTCATTGTGCCCCGTGATTCACCGCCGGTACTGAATTCATTTGTTGATCTACAGATGAAAACACTGAACAGTATTGCCGTAGGCAACCCGAAAACCGTTCCTGCCGGCAGGTACGCGCAGGAAGTGCTGGCGTATTTTCATCTCGGGGAACTTATTAAGGAGAAGCTCATTTTCGCCGGGAATGTCCGGCAGGTACTGGACTACGTTGCCCGCAATGAAGTTGATGCCGGTATTGTTTTCTCAAGTGACGCCCTGGCTTTGGCAGATAAAGTCCGGACAGCCGCAACCGCCCCGGCCGGGAGCCACAGGCCGGTTGTGTATCCCATAGCTCTTCTGAAGCAGGCACAGAATAAATCTCTGGCAGAGGCTTTTATTCTTTTTGTTGCATCAGATGCTGGTCAAATGATTCTAAAAACGTATGGGTTTAACCCAGCCGCGTAAGCTCGCGCAAGAGCGGTAGCATTCGATGGATAGTTCAGTTCTCTTTTCTTTGCGCCTGTCCCTCCAGGTGGCGCTGGTAGCAACCGTTTTTGTAGTGGTTGCCGGCATAGGCATTGCGTATGTTCTGGCACTGAAACAGTTCCGGGGCAAAGAGCTGCTGGACATGCTCTTTACCCTCCCCCTGGTGCTGCCGCCGACCGTCATCGGCTATTATCTTATCGTGCTCTTGGGCAGAAATGGAGTGCTGGGTAATTACCTATATTCACGGACCGGCTTCAGCATCATGTTTACCTGGTACGCGGCAGTGCTTGCTTCATTCGTGGTTGCACTGCCCCTGATGATAAAGACCGCCAGGGCTGCCATTGAGTCTATCGATAAGGATCTCATTAACGCCTCCTACACGTTGGGACATTCAGCCCTGGCAACACTGTTTAATATAGTACTCCCGCTGGCCAAAAAAGGCATCATGGCAGGCGCGGTGCTCTCTTTCGCGCGCGCCATGGGAGAGTTTGGTGCAACCCTGATGATCGCCGGAAACATTCCGGGCAGGACCGACACCATGCCGCTGGCTGTCTATTCCGCAGCCAGCAGCGGGGACTGGTCGAAAGCAAATCTGATGGTGCTGTTTTTTACGCTTATCTCCGGCAGCTTTTTGTATGTGGCCAACCGGTTGGGCAAAAGGTTTGTGTGATGGGACTTGCGGTCAAACTGCATAAAAAGGTGAGCGGGTTTACCCTTGATGTCGAGTGGGAGATAGGCAATGAGCTTGCCGTCATCTTCGGGCCTTCCGGTTCAGGCAAGTCAATGACCCTGCAATTGATCGCCGGCCTGATGCCGCCGGATGGGGGACGGATCAGTTCAGAGGGAAAGATCTTTTTTGATGCCGAGCACAACATTTCGCTTCCCCCCCAGCAGCGGCGCATCGGTTACGTGTTTCAGGACCTGGCGCTCTTTCCCCACATGTCCATTAAGGACAATATCCTCTACGGGGCCAAAGACATCGAGAAATCTGTCAGGGACAAAAGGCTGTATGACATCATCAGTATTTTCCGCCTCGACGGGATTGAACGTAAACGGCCCGGAGAGATTTCCGGCGGTCAGAAGCAGCGGGTTGCCCTGGCCCGGGCCCTTATCCGGAAGCCGGATGTCCTGCTTCTGGATGAACCGTTTTCCTCACTGGACACGTCACTTCGCGCGGACATGCGCACCTTCCTCAAAGATATCAGGAAGGAATTTAATCTGCCGGTGATACTGATCACCCACGATATCTTTGAGGCGATTACCCTTGCAGACAGGGTGATTCTGTATGAGGACGGTAAGGTAATCATCGCCGGAAAACCGCACGAGGTCTTAAATCCCGAGGCCATGCCTGAATGTGAATTCCCGCTGTTTTTTTCCTACATGATCAACCGGGGATTCTTTTAAAAATAGGGAGTGGCGGCTTTTTTTATTGAGATGGGAGTTAAAGCCTGTCTGTCTCAATTGGACAGGCTTTTTTGGTTTAATGAGGTTGGATATTTTTAAACAAATTTGCCCAATAATGGGCATGGTGCCAAATATTAGACATCATTTGCCGGCACACCAATGATCTGTAAAATAATATCATAACATATTCAGGCTATTAAGAAATAGTTTGGTTGGTATAGTATTTGCGAAATATCTCTTTACCCATAACCGGTTTTATTCCCGAGACCCATTAATAGAATATTCAATAGGCTTCTTTGGAATGTATAAAAAGCCTCGGCAATGTCAGGCGGTACGGATGTTATGTGTTGCAGGTTGATTAACAAGGGTTCAGTCTGATGGTGCGCCATACGGTTGTCATCAGGGGTGGCGGTGATCTGGGCAGCGGTGTCGCTCAGAAGCTGCATCGAAGCGGTTTCCGGGTGCTCATCCTTGAAGTTGCAAACCCTCTGGTGGTGCGCAGGATGGTGTCATTTGCCCAGGCGATCATTGACGGTGAAGCCGCTGTCGAAGGGATACGGGCAGTCCGGGTGGATGCAACAGACGACATGTTCAAGCAGTGGCGGCAGGGTAACATCCCTGTTATGGTTGATCCCGGAGGGGATATCCTGAAGGAGATCTGGCCCGATGCGGTGGTGGATGCCACGCTGGCCAAGAGGAATGCGGGAATGCACCGGAGCATGGCACCCATCACCATAGCTCTTGGTCCCGGGTTTAAGGCGGGAGAGGATGTGGACGTGGTGGTTGAAACCAACCGTGGTCATAACCTCGGCCGCCTGATATTTGAAGGTTACGCAGAACCCGACACCGGTGTGCCCGCCCCGGTGAAAGGATACGGCAGGGAGCGGGTGCTCAGAGCGCCCTGCGGCGGAGCGGTGACGCATGTCCTGGACATCGGAGCTCCGGTAAAGGCAGGTGATGTCATCTGTACGGTCGCGGGCCAGCCGGTGAAGGCCCCCTTTGACGGTATGATTCGGGGTCTTATCATGAACGGGAGGGAGGTTGTAGCCGGACTTAAGATAGGCGATGTTGATCCCCGGCCGATACAAGAACTTTGCTATACCATTTCTGACAAAGCCCGCGCCCTGGGTGGCGCCGTCCTGGAGGCAATTTTATACCTGCAATACCGGAATGGCCCTGGGGAAAACAGTTGCGGAGGCCAAACAGTTACAGGATGAAGACATCGTCGCGGCATTGCAGGGAGAGCTGGTACGGCAGACCGGCTGCCCGCTGGCCGGGGTGAATGCGCTGCACAAAGCGCTTGAGCAATACCGGGACAATCATGAGGAGACCCAGTATCGTGGAGGTAACCAATGGATATATTTGAAGAAATTATTTCGGCAAAAAAGATAAACATACCGGTGGTGCTGGCAACGGTCATAGAATCACTGGGGTCCGCGCCCCGCGAGGAAGGCGCCCGGATGCTGGTGAAAAAAGACGGCTCGACGGTGGGTACCATCGGAGGCGGGGCGGTTGAAAAAAAAGTTCTCGATGAGGCACTGGCGATGATGAGCTCTGCTGCGCCCAAGCTGGTAAAATACGAGCTCAAGGATATAGGCATGTCCTGCGGCGGGGGCATGTCCGTTTTTCTCGAGCCGCTGCTTCCCGCGCCGCAGCTCATTATCTTCGGCGCCGGCCACATCGGGTGCGCGCTCTCTCAAATCGGCAGAATGCTTGATTTCAATGTTACCGTAGTCGATAACCGGCCTGATTTTGCCAACGCCGAGCGGCTTCCCTGGGCAGACTTGGTCATTGCGGAGGACTACGATAAGGCGCTGGGAGATCTCTCTTACTCTGACCGAACCTATATGATCATCGTGACCCACAAGCACGCCCATGACTTCGAAATTCTTGAGCAGCTTGTCCGGAAGCCCTTTCATTACCTGGGCATGATCGGCAGCCGCACCAAGGTTGCCAAGGCATTTCAGCAACTGCGCGACCGGGGCATCAGTGACGAGGTGATCAGGAAGATCTGCTCGCCTGTCGGCATCAGCATCGGTGCCGCTACCCCGGCGGAGATAGCCATATCCATCGCGGCGGAGCTGGTGGCGGTGCGGAACGGCGCTCAGGCCGCAAGCCGCGCCCTGAGCCAGGCCCCCGCTGCAACGGCTCATAAAGCGACATAAAATGTAAAAGTGATTGTGCATCGTACCTGCCGCCCCACAATTTGGACGGAGGCCTCATTATTAAATTGACAAATAATGAGTAATTACGCTATAAATTTTCTACTTTTTTTCTGAGCAGCATCGTACGACTCGTTTTCAGCACATCCCGCAATGTCAGGGATGTGCAGCATCACATATCCACCTCATACTGTTTGTTTATGCTCATGTCTGAATGAGCTTACAATATCTTGTCCTGTCGTAACCATGCAGGTCCGTGCCGGGGAGGAAGCAGCCTGCGCACCTGGGGAGTGCGGGTTTTGCAGAGGCACCCTGGCAGCGGAGACCGGGAAAAGGAGGTGATGTATTGCAGGGCAGGTTGGATGGGACGGGAAGGTTTGATCAACACAAAACATGAAAGGGGAACGTAATATGGACAAGTTGCTGATCTATGATCAAGAGAAATGTACCGGATGCAGAAGCTGCGTCGTGGGCTGTTCCTTGTATCATGAGGGAGAGTGCAGCAAGCTACTTTCACGCATCAACGTCGTTCGTAACGAGCGCTATGGTGAAAGTTTCGTTGCTGGCTGTGACCTCTGCACGGATCCGCCCTGCGCTGCCGTGTGTCCCACCGGGGCGTGCGCGCTCGATCCCAAAATGGGGATCGCCAAGATCGATGCCAACAAGTGTATCGGCTGCAAAGAATGTTTGATTCACTGCCCGTTTGGAGCCATCAGTATTCACCCGGTTACCAGAAAGTCATTCAAGTGCGATTTGTGTGAAGGTCGCGTTGATGGACCGGTATGTGCTGACTGGTGTCCCAGCGGTGCCATTACCTGGATGAGCCCGGAAATAGCAGCTAAAGCCAAGAAGCGGCACAAATTGCAGGAAAGAATTAATGCCGCCACCATGGCGAAGGAGGTGAGCTAATATGTACGGATGGGCCGGACAGAGACTAAGAATTGATCTCAGCAAAGGTGATATCATTAAAGAACCACTGTCGTTAGAATACCGCAGGAAATGGATCGGCGGACGCGGTTTTAATTCGGATGTTATCTACAATGAAGTGTCTCCCGACATGGATCCCTTTGACCCGAAAGCCCGGGTGTGTTTCGGTGTGGGTCCGCTCAACGGCACTGCGGCTCCCTCAACCGGGCGCGTCACGGTAACCTGCAAGTCACCCTTGACCGGCGGCTTCGGAGACTCCAGCATGGGCGGTCACTGGGGAGCAGAGGTCAAGTACGCCGGATATGACCAGATCATTGTCCAGGGAAGGGCGAAAAAACCGGTTTATATCTGGATCGATGATGATAAGGTGGAAATACGGGATGCCGCGAATATCTGGGGCAAATTTCCCCGGGATGCGGACACCATGATCAAGCAGGAGCTCAAGGATGAGGATATCCATATTATGCTCATCGGGCCCGCCGGGGAAAACCTGGTCCGCTTTGCCTGCACCTTTAATGACGTGTGGCGGGCAGCAGGAAGAACCGGTCACGGGGCGGTCATCGGCTCCAAGAATCTCAAAGGGATTGCAACCCGGGGCTCCGGAAGCGTTAAGATTGCGCGGCCGAAAGAGTTTTTCGAGATCTGCAATCGCCTGAGGCAGGCGTTTAAAAACGACCCCATGAAGATGGGCCTCTACGAATATGGCAGCCTGTGCTTGATTAATATCGCCAACCGGGACGGATGGCTGCCCTGGAAGAATCTGCAGTACGGCGGCACGCCGCTGGCCAATAACATGTCCGGTGAAACACACGCCAAAACCGTGCTTAAACACCGGGAAGGCTGCTATGCCTGCCCCATCTGCTGCGGGCGGTTCACCTCCATCAAGGACGGCCGCTGGGCCGGAGAAGAATTCGGCGGCCCTGAATACGAGCACGCGGTTCCGACCGGTCCCCGGGTCGGCATTATCGAGGATGCCAATGACATCTGGCATAATGCGAGACTTACCAATGACCTGGGCATGGACGGCATCGAAACCGGTGGAGTGATTTCCGTTGCCATGGAGTGGTACCAGCGCGGTCTGATTACCGCCAAGGATACGGGAGGACTGGAGCTTGAGTGGGGTGACGAGAAGGTGGTGGACCAGCTCATTCAGGATATAGCCTACCGGAGAGGTTTCGGAGATATCCTGGCCGAGGGCGGCGACCGGGCCTCTGATAAACTGGGCCTGGGCGATAAAGGTCACTACTACACCATTACCACCAGGGGCATGACGCTTCCGGGTGATGATCCCCGCGGATTGGGTTTCGGCTACGGGCTTTCCTTTGCCGTGGGTACCCGCGGCGGATGCGATCACCTCAGGTCGCTGTGCTGCCTGGAACTTTCAGGAGCCCTCTATCCCGGCCTGAACACCAAGATCCTCGGTGATGAGAGACCGGCAAAACCGGTGACTACGGTAGGCAAGCCGTACATGGTGTATTATGAAGAGAACCAGAAGACCGTGACCGACTGTCTGAACGTCTGCTGTTTCACCACCCACTGGTGCTATACCGTGTTAACCCAGGATCAGTTAGACTACTTCAATGCCTGCACCGGTATGGACATGTCCATAGAGGAGTTCCTTGAGGTTGGAGAGCGGGTGTATAATCTTGAAAGGGCCTACTGGGCTCGCCAGATGTCGGGCGCCCGGGAGGATGTGGTTCCTGAACGCTTTACCAAGGAGCCCATGCCGCAGCACGTTGACTATCAGACCAATGTAGGCGCCACCCTTCCCATTAATGAGATGCTTCCCAAGTACTACAAGTACCGGGATTATGAGCCGGGAACGGGATTCCCCAGCGAGAGGAAGCTCAAGCAGCTTGGTCTCGATTACGTGGCTGAAGATATACGTCCCTTGCGGAAGAGATACATGAGTGAATCGGAGCAGAAGAAAAAGAAGTATTATTATTAATTCAAGGAAAAGGAGTGACGGCGATGGCAGTAATGACGAAACAACAGGCAAAACAATTTGCTGAGATGGACGACTTCTTCCTTGATCTTCTCAACCTGCTCAAAGACAAAGGGATTATTGATAATCAGGAGCGAAAGGTCCTGTTGCTGACAGGATTTGAGAAACTGGTTCAAGCGTTAGAGAAGAAGAAAGTCATCTCTCACCAGGATTCCAAGGAAGCCATTGCAAAAGGATTTACCTCGCTGGTCTATGCCTTGGCGGAATGAGATGTAATCTGATGTCCGTGTATTGGGGAGCCTCCCGCCTGTGTGGGAGGCTCCCTCGTATCGGAAGGGATGCGCTGCCCCCGGGGCATTGATACACCTATAAAAGATGGTGATTGGCCCTGGATGGGCTTAATTATTGGAGGCAGAGCCTTTTTTTTCACCCCTCCCGCATTACTATTGTAATTATTTTATTGTATGGAGCCCCTGCAAAGGAACTGAGCATGAAGAAGATGTTGCTGTTTCACCCTGAACAATGCACCGGGTGCAATACCTGTGAGCTGGCATGTTCCCTGGTGCAGACCGGCGTGTGCAATCCCCGCAGTTCCCGGCGAAGGAACGTTCACTTTGAAGAAACCATCCTGGATGTTCCCATGCAGTGTCAGCAGTGTGAAGACGCTGCCTGCATGAATACCTGCCCCGCGCAGGCGATTGTTCTCGACGAGGCCACCGGGGCAAAAATCCTCAATGAGAAAAAGTGCATCGGCTGCCGGATGTGCATGATCGCCTGCCCCTTCGGGGCAATCTCCATGGACCCCTTGACCAAAAAGGTGGTCAAATGCGACCTCTGTTCGGGAGACCCCGCCTGTGCCCAATGGTGCCCGACAGGCGCGATTGAGTATGTCACCCCGCGCTCCTATGATCTCATCAGGCAGAGGGCCCGGCTCGATGCGATGGAGAAGAAGGGTATACTGGGAGGTAGATGATATGCATGGCTTTACCGGAAAGCTTTTGAGGGTCGACCTCACGAAAGGAAGCTGCACGGCCGACGACCTTGGTTCATATTTCAAGAACTATCTGGGGGGAAGGGCCCTCAATCATATGCTGCTTTTCCGCAGCGCCGATGTCGCAACCGTTGCTCCTTTCGAACCTGCAAACCCCCTGGTGCTGGGAGCGGGACCGCTCTGCGGAACGACCTGGCCCTGCTCGGCGCGGCTGCAGGCAACCTTTATTTCACCCCTCGCGTACAGCGGCTGGGGTGATTCCAATGTGGGGGGCGGGGTAGGCCCTGAACTTAAGCATGCCGGCTGGGATGCGGTAATGATTACCGGCAAGGCCGCAAAACCGGTCTACATTCATATTGAGGATGACCGGGTCGAGTTAAAGCCTGCCCGGGACATCTGGGGTAAAGGCGCGAACGAATCCATCGGCCGGTTGCTTACGAGACACAGCGGCGCCCAGGTTCTGGTGATCGGACCCGCGGGTGAAAAGCTGGTGCGCTTTGCAAGCGTGAGGACCAATCGTTCCAGCAGCCTGGGAAGATGCGGGGGCGGGGCGGTGATGGGTTCAAAAAATCTCAAGGGGCTGGTAATCCAGGGAAGCCGGGGTGTCACCGTCCATGACCCGAAAAACTTTCTTGCGCTGTCGTTACAGTGTCAGAAAGACCTCATGGACCCCCGCTTCGGCCCGCTGCACAGCCGGAGCTATCAGATCATGTCACATTCCGGCACGCCGGGATTCATCAGATGGTTCGGGCGCATGGGCATGACCCCCATGAAAAACTGGAGCCGCTGCGGTATCTGGCCGGAGGACCGGGATCTCACCGAGATCACCGGAAGCGCGGCGAGGGAACGACAGGATGCGTGCTCGGCCTGCCCGGTGCATTGCCTTGGCGCATACCGCCCCCAGGATCCTTCTGCTTCCTGCAGCGGCGGGCCGGGTTATGATGCGGTTGTATCCCTGGGACATAATTGCCTTGAACATCGGGGAAAGGTGGTGGTCGCACTGAACTCCCTCTGCAACGATCTTGGTCTTGATCCGGTGGAAGCAGGAAATATCTTTTCCAATCTGATGGAATGGCATGAAAAGGGAATCGTCGATGAGTCCTTTACCGATGGCGTGCGGATGCAGTGGGGCAATGGCGAAGGCATGATGGAGCTCCTGCCAAAAATTGCCATGAGAAAAGGCTGCGGAGAGCGCCTGGCGGAGGGCTCCTACCGGGTGGGCAAGGGACTGGGAACGGAGGCGCTGAACTGCGTCTACCACCAGAAGGGGATGTGTTCTTCCGGCATCGAGACCCGTCCCGCGGTGGGCGCCATGCTTTCCATGGCACTTTCACCCCGGGGGGCGCACCCGCTGTCCGGGCTGCCCACGGCAGAGTGGATGGGGAGCCCCGCGGTGGCCAGGCAGATAACCGGATTCAAGGAGGCGGCGGATCCCCTTTCCTATCATCCTGAAGCCAAGGCGCGGCTGGTGGAGTTTTACGAGAACTTCTTTGAGCTGCCTGATGCCCTGGGCATCTGTAAATACTCCTTTGGACACTATGGTTATTGGCACGACCGCCCGCAGGACATGGAACGGATGTGGCAGTATGTAACCGGGGCGCTCCGCTATGCAACCGGGATGCGGTTTACCAGGGATGAACTGCTTGCCATCGGGGAGCGGGCGTATCAAATCGAACGGGCGGTCATTGTACTGAGAGGCATCACCCGCGAAGATGACCTGCCCAACTGGAAGTGTCTCAACCAG
This sequence comes from uncultured delta proteobacterium, assembly GCA_963751515.1. GTDB lineage: Bacteria > Desulfobacterota > WTBG01 > WTBG01 > WTBG01 > CAZWCD01. The sequence continues at coordinate 105,003 of CAVVUR010000004.1, read as the reverse complement.
GGGTGCGTTCGTGAAGATGCGGTTGCATCACCGCCGGTCCCGCCCGTCAACCGGGAGAAATATGAAAAAGTCCTCGACAGGTATTACCGCCTGAGAGGGTGGAACAAGGAGGGCGTTCCCGCCTTTAAGCGGCTGCAGGAATTGGGGCTGCGGGAAGTTGCCGATGCGCTGAAAACAAAGGGAACCGGTGTCCGGGCGGGGAATAAGAGAGCGACGGCAGGAACCCGCCGGTCCGGCGCACGAACCATCAAGCGTGCGAAAAAGAGATAGGCAGTAAACTTTCTTACTATCGGAGCAGCAGATGAGCGCCACCATTGACAAGATACTGGCTGAGTATAAGGGCAAACCCGGTGAAATCATTTCCGTGCTTGAAAAAATCCAGGAGGTCTATGGCTATCTGCCCCAGGATGCGCTGCAGGAGGTGAGCGAAAAGATGAAGGTCCATCTGGCGCAGCTGTTCAGCATGGCCACGTTTTATTCGGCGTTTTCCCTGAAGCCGCGCGGCAAGCACACCCTGCATGTATGCCTGGGTACCGCCTGCCATGTGCGGGGGGGATCACGGATACTCAAGGGGCTATCCCAGATGCTGGGCATCAAGGTCGGTGATACCACCGAAGACAAGAATTTTACCCTGGAAACGCTTCGCTGCGTCGGCTGCTGCAGTCTGGCGCCGGTGGTGAGAGTGGGGGCCAACGATGTATACGGGTACAGCACCGTGGATAAGGTGCGGGGTATTGTCGAGAAGTACAAGGAGGAAGGATGAAGGTTGCCAGCACAACCGCTTTGCAGAAGATCAGGCGCAGGGCTCAAAAGGATCTTTTCCCTGCCCGGGCCAGGGTTGCGGTGGGCCTGGGAAGCTGCGGCATCGCCGCCGGGGCTGATGCCGTTTATGCCGCATTCCAGCAGGAGGTGAAAAAGAAGAGGCTCGATGCCCTGGTTACCAAAACCGGATGTCTGGGCTTTTGCGGGGAGGAGCCGCTGGTCAATGTCTTCCTGCCCCGCCGTCCGCTGGTGGTGTTTAACCGGGTCACCGCGGATGATGTCCGCGCCATTGCCGCCGAGCTGTCGCAGGGCAGATTATACGAGCAGAAGATATTCTGCAAAATAGAGAAGGCGGATAATTTCATCCAGCCCGGGGGCATCGTGTTCGGCACCGGCTTTCCCCGGATTCCCCACTCACACGAGATACCGTTCTACAGCAAGCAGAAGAAGATCGTGCTGCGGGAGAGCGGATTGATCAACCCGGAAAGCATCGAGGAATACATCGGGGTTGGGGGATACGCGACCGCCCTCAAGGTGCTCACCGACATGACTCCCGACGCGGTGCTCAAGACGGTCGGCGACGCGGGTCTGCGCGGCAGGGGCGGGGCGGGTTTTCCCACCGCCACCAAGTGGGGCATCGCCCGCACGGTGAAGAGCGACAAGAAATATATCATCTGCAATGCCGACGAGGGTGATCCCGGCGCCTACATGAACCGCAACGAAATGGAGAGCGATCCCCACATGCTGCTGGAGGGGATGATCATCGGGGCTTTTGCCATCGGCGCTGATGAGGGGATCATCTATGCGCGCACCGAATATCCTCTGGCCATCGAGCGCATCCAGACCGCCATTGATCAGGCGCGCAGCCATGGCCTTTTGGGAAACAATATCGCTGACGGATTCAGCTTTGACATTCACATCGTCTGCGGTGCCGGCGCCTTTGTCTGCGGCGAGGAAACCGCCCTCATTGCCTCAATCGAAGGGCACTCCGGGCGCCCCCGGCCCCGGCCGCCGTTTCCGGCGGTCAGCGGCCTCAACGGGAAGCCGACCATCATCAACAATGTTGAGACCTGGTGTAATATCCCGGTGATTATGGCCAAGGGGGCGGCGTGGTTCAATGCCACCGGAACGGAGGACTGCAAGGGAACCAAGGTCTTCTCGCTGGTGGGAAAGGTCGAGCGGGTGGGGCTGGTTGAAGTCCCCATGGGGATCAGCTTGAAAGAAATCATTTATGAAATGGGCGGCGGCGGCATCAAGGGGAAGCGTATCAAGGCGGTGCAAACCGGCGGTCCGTCCGGCGGCTGCATTCCCGCATCCCTGTTTAACAGCAAGGTGGATTATGAGAGCCTTAAAAAGATCGGCTCCATCATGGGCTCCGGCGGCATGGTGGTGATGGACGAGGATTCCTGCATGGTGGACATCACCAAGTATTTTCTCTCCTTTACCCAGGAGGAATCCTGCGGCAAATGCGTCCCCTGCCGGAGGGGACTGGAGCAGATGCTGGTCATACTCGAGGAAATTACCAAGGGAAGAGGCGAGCTGCGGCACCTTGCCGAACTGGAAGAACTGGCAAAGGTCATTTCCACCGCCTCGCTCTGCGGGCTGGGCCAGACGGCGCCTAATCCGGTGCTCACCGCCCTCCGCTACTTCCGGGATGAATATGAGGAGCACATCATTCAGAAGCGGTGCCGCGCCGGGGTATGCGACGCCCTGTTCCTGGCGCCCTGTGAAAACAAGTGCCCGCTGCACATGAATGCCCCGGGCTTTATTCAGCTGATGAAGGAAGAACGCCTGGAGGCCGCCTACCGGCTCATCCTGGAAGACAACCCCCTGCCCGCGGTCTGCGGCAGGGTCTGCCACCATCCCTGCGAGGCAAAATGCCGCCGGGGTGAGGTTGATGACCCGGTTGCCATCAGGCAGATACGGCGCTTTATCTCTGACTATCGCTATGAGCACATCGCCGCGTCCCGTCTGAAGCCCAAAGCGGTATTTCCCGACACCAAAAAGAAGATTGCCATCATCGGCGCGGGGCCGGCAGGCCTTACCGCTGCTTACTATCTTGCGCGCCTGGGCCACCGGGTGACCGTTTTTGAGGCGCAGCCGGAAGCCGGGGGGATGCTGCACTACGGCATACCCGAGTTCAGGCTTCCCAAGGCGGTTCTGCGGAGGGAAATCGACCAGATCCGTGACCTGGGGGTTGAGTTCAGGTACAACCAGCGGGTCGGGAAGGACATCACCCTCAAGGAGATTATGGCCGGGAAATGCAGCGCGTTCTATATTGCCACCGGCGCACATGAAGACATGAAGCTGGACGTACCCGGCGAGGAACTGCAGGGGGTCTATCCGGGCATGAAGTTTTTGCGGGATGTGGCCATGGGCAAGCCTCCGGTGATGGGCAGGGAGGTGGTGGTGGTGGGCGGCGGCAATGTGGCCATCGACTGCGCCCGGGTGCTGCTCCGCCTCGGAGCGAACGTCACCATTCTCTACCGCCGGATCAAGGAGGAGATGCCCGCCCTCAAGGAAGAGATACATGAGGCGGAAATAGAGGGGGTGCAGTTCATATTCCTGGGCGCGCCCCACGCGCTCAAGGGCACGGGCGGCAGGGTGAGCGGCATTGAGGTCATGCAGATGCGCATGGGTGCGTATGATCTTGCCGGGAGAATTACCCCCGAGCCCACGGGGAAAACCCGCCTGCTGAAGTGTGACGCGGTGGTTACCGCGATCGGCGGACGGCCTGACACCGGCTTCCTCAAGAAGCTCAAGGTGAACATCGCCAGAAACGGAACGGTGGGAGTGGACACCTACACCTTTCAGACCGCAGCCGACAGCGTCTACGCGGGCGGGGACGTGGTGACCGGACCCAACACGGTAACCGATGCCATGGGGCACGGAAAAACCTTTGCCAGGATCATTGATGCCCGTCTCATGGGGGAGAGCCGGTTTGATAAGCTCAAAAAGAGCATACCCTACTCCATGGAGGTTTCGGTGGAACCGCAGGGCGGCAAACGTCACACGGTTGAGTGTCGCACCTTCAGTGACTACAGAGGCAATGTTGAGGAAGTGTCACCCACCTATGCGCGGGAACAGGCAGTGGCGGAAACGGTTCGCTGCCTCCGGTGTGATGTTAAGGGAGAGGATGAAGAGGAATAAGTGAACACCGTCCTGCACGGGATTACAGGGAGAAGGAACTGCAATGGTAACCATGGTTATTGACGGCAAAACCTATCAGGCGGAAGCGAACCTGAACCTGCTTCAGTTCATGATCGATCACGGCATTGATGTTCCCTATCTCTGCCATCGCGAGGGGCTTACCCCTTACGGGGCCTGCAGGCTCTGCATGGTGCAGGTGGTGGCGGGAAGCAAACCGGGCATCACCACCTCGTGTACCCTGACCACCTCGGAGGGGTTGACCATTGAAACCAAAACGCCCGATGTGGTTGAGATCCGGAAGATGCTGCTGGAACTCTATCTGGCTGAAGCACCGGGATCAAAAAAGATCCGGGAACTTGCTGCGCACTACGGCGTGGACCGTACGCGGTTTGAGCGCATGGACCTCTCGGCCAAGGGGGACCGCTGTGTCCTCTGCGGATTATGCCTCCGGGTCTGCTCGGAGCTTCTGGATGTGGGTGCAATTCATTATTCCGGGCGCGGTAAGCACACCAGCGTCAATACCCCCTGGTATCAGCCGTCAGCCGTCTGCATCGGCTGCGGCGCCTGCGAGTATGTATGTCCCGCTGACGCTATAGACATTATCGACCAGGGTGATGAACGGGTTATGGAGACCTGGCACAAGACCCGATTAAAGCTCAAGGAGTGCGCGGAATCAATGAAGCGCTTTGCCACGGAGCGGGTGGTGGACAGGGTGTGCGACAAGAACCAGGAGCTGCTCAAGGATCTCAAGGACTTAAGCCCGGATGCCCGACGGAGAAAAAAAGCCGCCCAATTTATTTTCGGCTCAAAGCCCAGATGACGCAGCGCTTGAAAACCGGTTTTTTATTCACGTCACGCAGGAGGAAGATGCCCTATGAAGCAATGGAGATGTACAACCTGCGGTTATGTTCATACCGGAGACGTTCCGCCGGATCCCTGCCCGGTGTGCAAGAAGACCCAGGCAATGAAACCGGGACCGCTGTTCGTGGAAGTCAAGCAATAGCGGGGTGTGGTTGAAGGGAAACCCGGCTGGAGAGCGTCTGCATATCCGGCAGCATGGCCGGGAAGTGCCGGCATCCGCTCGTGTGGCGAACGTTTAACATCATTTTAGCTGATAAATACCTCAATCTGTGCCGTCTGCTTCAGCTCATCAACATAGTCCTGATAGATTTTCTGTGCCTGGTCTATTTTCATTACCTGTTCCACGTGACCCTGTATCTCCTCAAAGGGGGGGATAAACCCCTTGGGTCTGCGCGCATAGAGCTTCACCAGGTGCACACCTTCGCGCGTTACCACCGGCTGACTGATTTCATTCTCTTTCAGCTTGCTCACGGCCACCTCAAGCGGGGGATAGAGCTGGCCGCGGGTCTGGAAACCCAGGTCGCCGCCCTGTGCGGCCGAATCACATTCTGAATATTTTTTTGCCAGCTCACGAAAATCAGCTTTTTGTTCCCGAATCCTCCTCAGCTTTTCCCTGGCCTTTGCAATCTCGTCATCCCCGGCATCCGGCGGCAGCCGCAGCAGGATATGCCCGATGTTCACCGCTTCCGGCTGGGCAAACAGCTGGGTATTGTTCCGGTAAAAGCTGCTTATTTCCTTCGCTGAAATCGCCTTTTTAAGCCGTTCATAGCGCTTGGAGACCAGCTTGTTGATAATCATGTCGTAGGCAAGCCTCTCCTTGTAGGTTTTCAGAGAAGCGCCATCGTTCAGTATATCGCTCAGAAACTCCTGGTGGGAAGCATAGTCCTTTTCTGATTCCTCCATTACCTGATCAATCTCCTTTGACGTAACCTTAATCTTCTGTCTCACCGCCTCCTGGTGGAGCACTTCGCGCTCCACCAGTTTTGCTAACATGAATTGCCGCACATTATGGAGCTGGTCCTTTCCAAAGACCCTGATGTCAATGCCCTGTTCTTTTAGGGACGTGCGGTAGTTTGACACCGCTTCTTCCAGCTGGGATTCATAGAGTTCCTCGGCGTTAACCTTGGCCACAATGGTGTCTTGAGGATTATTTTTAATCATGCATGCACTCCTGGGGTACTGGTACATTGGTTGTCATATCTGAGTAGAGTATAACAGTATGGTTGTCAAGTTAAAAAAAGCAGTTTGCCACGGTGGCCCGCATAATGGTACAATCGGTGCAGTGGCGAATGCCGCCCGTGCGCAGATACATCCGCAAAGCCGAAAAAACGAAAGCGATGAAATTATATCGGTTGGCAGTACGCATATGAAGATGCTCATCCTTTTTCCGCCGGTTTGTGATCCGAGAGGTCCGCATTTGGCCCCGGCATGTCTTGCGGCTGCCCTGCGGAAAGCGGGGCATGAGGTTGAAATCTGGGACCTGGACCTGGAACTGCTGCTGCACCTGTGCCAACCCGGCAACCTGCAGCGCTCGCTCAAAAAGGCCGAAGAGAAAATGGCCGCAATTGACCGAAAGGGGGTGAAGGGCTACGAAGACGCCAGCTACTGGCATTCCCTTTTTGAACTCTGCCGGTCATCTCAGAACCTTCCCCGGGAAACGATTGATGCCATAACCATTTTGCGGGGACGGGAATTTTATAACCGGGACCGATTTAAATGGGCGCGAAGGAAACTAAATGAAGCCTTGCGCCTTGTTGCCCTGCCGGTCCATCCGCAGATGAGCGTGCGGATGGACAACCCGGCCTTTGAAGCACCCTACCGCAGCGACCGCTTCTCAGATCTGCTTGACGCGGTGAGGGATGACGACTTAAACCTCTTCGGGCCTCTTTACCGGGAGCATGTGCTTCCCCGGGTCGATGCGTACCGGCCCGATGCAATCGGGATATCGATCCTTAATTACCAGCAGATTATTCCCGGTCTGACCCTTGCGTATCAGTTGCGACAGGCCGGCCGGCCGGTTTTTATCGGTGGAACCGTTTTTGTAAAACTGGTCGCCGCGCTGCAGCAGGAGGGGCGATTTTTCACCTTCTGCGATGGGGTGATCGTGTATGAGGGTGAAACCGCCCTGCTTCAGCTCATGAAAACCATGGAAGGTGAGGGCGCCCTGAAGGATGTCCCCAACCTGATATTCCCCTCCGGGGGCGCGGTTCAAACCAATGCCCCCTTTCTGGTGGAAAACATAAACGAGCTTCCCACCCCGGACTTTGACGGGCTGCCGCTCATGAGTTATCTGGCCCCCCGCGTGGTGCTTCCCTATAATCTGGGAAAGGGTTGTTACTGGGGGAAATGCTGTTTCTGTGACATATCTTACAGTAACATGCTCGCTGACAATGGTTACAGGGTAAAAAGCGTGCGATTGATCGTTGATCAACTCGAAGCACTCTCGCTCCAATATAAAACCCCCTATTTTCAATTTACCGATGAATCGTGTCACCCGGAGCTGCTGGCCGATATTGCGACCGAGTTGCTTACGAGAAAACTCGATGTGAGGTATATCTGTTACGGCCGGTTCGAGAAGGGCTTTACAGAAGAGCTGTGCCGGCATATATACCGGGGAGGATGCAGAAAAATTCTCTTTGGGCTTGAATCAGGATGCCAGAAACGTCTTGATGCAATCAACAAGGGAATATCCGTGCAGCAGGCAGAGGCAATTCTCAAAAACTGTACTGCTGCCGGCATATACTACAGGGTTTTTGCCATGATCGGCCTTCCCCACGAGACGGTTGAAGAAGCTTATGAGACCTTCCACTTTTTCAAGAAAAACAGTGACCTTTTCCTGTCCCCGTTCAACCATTTTGAATTCAGCCCCTTCCACCTGGACCGGCATTCCTGCCTGGGCCGTGAACCGGAACGGTATCGTCTCCAGCTGCGGGCAGACAATGAAGAACCATTTTCCCTGGGAGGCTGGTCTTTTCACACGGAAACGGGTATGGATTCCCGCACGGTGAACAGGGTGTACCGGAACATAACCGGTGAGCTGCACCGTCTCCTCAAGGGCGATGAAAAATACAGCGGGTGGGAGGAATATTCACTGCTTACCATTGATTATTATTCGCCTATCGCCGGTGGTGTCGCATGACGCACAACCTGCTTGATGCATTTGACATACAGCAGAACGGACATGAGCTCATAAGCCTGGTCGGCGCCGGCGGCAAGACCACCACCATGTTCGCGCTGGCGCGAGCGCTCAAATCCCTCCATAAGCGCGTCCTGGTCACCACCACCACCAACATATTTTATCCGGGGAAGGACGAGTGCGACGGGGTGATCGTCAATGGGGCTCCGGCGGCGGATCTGTTTCAGGCCCTCCCCGGCGGGACGGTCACTGTTCTGGGCGGTACGGTAGTGAATGAGAGGAAGCTTGCAGGGGTGGATAAGGGATATGTTGAAAAGCTGCACCGGGAGGGACTTTTCGACTGTATGCTGGTTGAATGTGACGGATCGAAGCGCAAGCCCATAAAGGCCGCCGCTCATTACGAGCCGGTGGTGCCGAACAACACCACCAGGACCATCGGGGTCATCGGCCTGGATGCGGTGGGGGAGCCGATCGATGAAGCGCATGTGCATCGGGCGGATATTTTTTCCGGCGTGGTGGGGCGCAGCCTGGGGGAACTGCTGGATGCGCAGGCGGTGGTTGAGCTTATCGCATCGCCGCAGGGACTTTTCAAAGGTGTGCCCGAAACAAGCCCGCGCTACGTGCTGCTTAACAAGGCGGACACGAGTGAGCGGCGCGACTGCGCCGCTGCAATCACCGAGGGATTGCTTCAAAAAAGAGGAGCGAAGCTTGAACGCTGTGTTACCGGGGCACTGACCACCGGCACCATTTACGGGTATACATCATTCGGGTTTAACAAACCGGGCGTCAGTGCTTGACATTGACCGCTAAATTGGCAATAATAGCGCACGATCGAGATGAACCGGAATGAGCGGTCTGTTCGGTGTTGAACAACGGTTGCGATGACATGAGGAGGAAGTATGAGCGCGGAGTATACATTTCCATTGTACGGCGAAAAGATGCAGGAGCTGATAAAGGAATTCGGGGGAACCCTTATGGAAGAATACCAGGGACATGATATAAAGCCTCTCTGGGACCAGAAGGGCGAGGGGTACACGGGATACAAGTACCTCTATAAAGCGCCAAAACTTGAGAAAATAGCCCTTGGCGTCGGGGCGTTCCGCGAAAAGCTCATGTCCTATGCCCTGATGATCTGGCCTGATGACAACCATGCGCTGCCCCTTTTCTCCAGCTACTGGGCCGACAGCGCCAAGGGAAGCTTTTTCATCCTTGACTTTTACCCCATCGCGGACTGCGTTCTCGATCTGCCGTATCTGGATAAATACCTCACCCCGCTGGAGGATATTTATGACAAGGGCCTTGACAGTTTTCCGCCCTCCCGGGTGAGGAGTGAGAACTGGTTCAGGGTGATAAGCTCGCCGTACGTTATTACCACCGAGGCAGAGGCCACCCCGGAAAACCGGGACAAGCTGCTCAATCTGACGGCAGAGTACCTCAAAGTTTATATAGATCTCTGGAAGAAGGAACAGCCGGGTCCCGCTGATTACATGAAAGCATTGAATGCCAGGAAGAACGCGATCCGCGCCGTATTCCAGGCCCGGGACTCAATCGGGGACATGATGCTGACCCGTGCCATCGGGAAGGAGCTTTCACACCTGTCGCTGATTACACAATTTTAGCAGGCTGTTGAAAAAACACCCATCTGATTCGTGGCTCAAGGGGGAGGGGCTTTTGACGCCACAACAATGTGTCTTTACATGCTGAGGGCTTGCGAGAAGGATTTTATCCGGTTATATTGTAAATAAGGATCGAACGTAACCTTTCAGCAGGAGATAAACATGGGACTGCAAACCAGGATGTGGCTGTTAGTTGCCTTGCTATTTGCCATTCTCTATGGAATCATGACCGCCGCCGGGACTTATCTTGGCGAGGGGAGTGCCTCCTCCTATGTTATCATGGCCTTTCTTTTCCTGGGGCTGCAGTACTTTATCGGTCCTGCCATGGTGCAGGCAACCATGCGGGTGAAATGGGTTTCGGAAAATGAGGAGCCTGAATTGCACCGCATGGTGTCGGAACTGGCCGAAAGAGCGGGTATCCCCAAGCCCAAGGTGGGCATATCCCAGATAGCGGTACCCAACGCGTTTGCCTTTGGGAAAAGCCTCAGGGACGGGCGTGTCTGTGTTACCAGCGGAATCCGCGGGCTGTTAAGCAAGGATGAGTTGCGGGCAGTGCTCGGGCACGAAATGGCCCATCTGAAGCACCGTGACATGATTGTGATTACTATTCTTTCCGCCATTCCGCTCATCCTGTATTGGATTGCGATGCGGATGATGTGGGGAGGTTCGTTAGGCGACCGCAGGAGAGAAGATGGCGGTGCTGCCGCGCTGATCGGATTGGGGGCGATGCTTTTCTATTTTCTTACCAACCTTCTGGTGTTGTACGGGTCCCGGATACGGGAATACTATGCCGACAAGGGCAGCGTGGAGTTCGGTAATCCTCCGCACTTTTTAGCCTCGGCGCTCTATAAGCTGGTCTATGGAAATACCAGGTCCCGGGGACAGGAGGACCTGCGCAGAGTTGAGGGTGTAAAGGCGTTTTTCCTCAATGACCCCTCCCGGGCGAAAACAGAACTGACGGAACTTGCTCAGATAGACTCAGACATGTCCGGGACGATTGACGGCAATGAGCTGATGGAAATCCGCCAGAAGGGTGTGAAGATCAGCGCCGCGGAAAGGATGATGGAACTTTTTACCACCCACCCCAACATGGTGAAAAGAATAAAGCATCTTGCTTCGATGGGCTAATCGTGTGCCGCTGCTGAACCGCCTCTGCTTCCGGTAGTTTCCCTTTAAAAGAACATTCCCTGTATCTCTTTCATTATTTTTTTATTGTGCCGGGAGACTGCTATGATTGACCAGATGATGTTGACAGGGGGTTGAATCCAGAAAAACATAAAAGAATAGGGTGATTGCCCGATGAGGTAGTAGACAACATACCCGGTCACTAAAAGCAGGGTCATGACAATACCGCCCCATAGCGAGGAATAAAACAAGCCGAAGGGCTGAAAAAAAATAGCCGCAAGTATTCCAATGATAACACTTTTAGGCCTGTCTTCGTACAATTCCGCACCTCCCCAACCTGCCGCCCATTCAAAGCCTATATCACAAAAAGAGGCATGATAAAAGGATAAAGAAAACAGAACCCAAAAATCAGGTTTTTGGAAGTTAAAAATCAGGGTTCTGCTTATTGCAATAGTCCCGCTTCTGTGGTTTCATTGTAACGTACAATATCTCATTCTTACTCCTCCTGCAGAGGGAGTGGTGTGTGGCTGCCACTCCCTCTGCATTTATGTGCTGTGGTATATGCTCCTTTTCACTGTTGTGTAATGTGCAGGGGCGACCAACCGGTCGCCCCTACAAGTTTTTACAATGTCATTCACGCGGAGTCAGGACTCCTTCACGCTTATAATCCCGAATCCGGGATCGTCCGGAAGGGTAATGCGTTCATTGTCATATCGGGCGCCGCCCTCGACGGGGTCCTCGCTGCACAGGAGCGGCGGATCAAGATCGATTTTGGTGATGACGCCCCTCGCGCCGGCCAGATGTGCCGCGGCGGTGACGCTTATCCTGCTCTCCATCATGCACCCGATCATGCATTCCATCCCGGCACTGTGCGCCAGCTCACACATTTTCAGGGCAGGGTACAAGCCGCCGGCCTTCATGAGCTTTATGTTAATCATGTCCGCGGCGCGCATGCGGATAATGTCGGAAACGTCCCGGGGGGAAAAGGCGCTTTCATCGGCCACAACCGGGACATCAACCCGGTCGGTCACAAACTTCAGCCCCTCGAGATCGCCCGCTTTCACCGGCTGCTCCACCAGCTCGACCGCGATGCCCTCGTCCTCCATCTTTTCCATGATAGCCACCGCTTCTTCGGGAGACCAGCCCTGGTTGGCATCCAGGCGAAGACTGACGGCGTCACCCACCGCCCCGCGGATGGCCCTGAGCCGCTCCATGTCCGTTGCAGGATGATTTCCCACTTTAACCTTGACCGTTTTGAAACCCCTGCGCACCGCATCCAGGCAGTCGATTGCCATTGCCTCGGGATCATTAAGGCTGATGGTGATGTCGGTGGTGAGTTCCTTTCTGTCTCCCTTCAGGAGTTTATAAACCGGCAAAGCCTGCAGCCGGCCGTTAAGATCATGGAGTGCGATATCCACTGCCGCCCTGGCACCGTTATTGACGCCCGCCAGCGTGTGAAGCCGCGCCATCAGTTCTTCAAAATTTTCAACGGCACTACCAATCAGAAGTTTCCTGATCGGCCCTTCGATCGCCGTCCTGATGCTGACCTCGGTGTCGCCGGTAATGGCAGGCACGAGCGCAGCGCTGCCGTAACCGACGGCACCCTGATCGGTGACAATTGTTACCAGCACATCTTCAATGCGGGTGGCGGTCCGCACGGAGGTCTTGAATGGTGTGCGCAGGGGTATGGATAGATGACCCAGTGTGATGTTAGTGATTTTCATGGTGGGTCGGCCGTTCGAACAGGTTGTTGAAAAGTGGTATTCCTCAGGCTGTTTAAAAAGCTCAAAAGCCCCTCCCCCTTGAGCCACAAATCAGACGGGTTTTTTTCAACAGCCTGCTAAAGCAGGGAAAGGAATTTCCCCACCAGCAATCCCCCGCCGGTTCCGATGATGTAGCTCATCAGGGCCATTAAGACCCCGACGGGAACCAGTGCCTCGCTGTAGGAAGCGGCCAGGATGGGGGCGGAAGCGACTCCCCCGATATTGGCTACGCTGGCCACCGCGCAGGTAAAGAGATCGAGCTTGAAAAGCTTTGCCGCGAGGATCATGATTGCGGCGTGAACCGCGATGATTAAAAACCCTGACATGATATGAGGGGGCGCGGGCAAGCCCGGTGAAATCTGCCATTGAGCCGATAAGGCCGATCAGGATATAAAGCGCGACCGAGGAAAGCTGCGATGACCCTTCGATGCGCGCGAGGGGGGTCATGGCGCCCGCAATGCCGGCCAGCGTCACCATGATCACCGTCCAGGCCGGCACGGTGATAAAACCGGTGGCGGGCATTTTCCCCGCCAGGTACATGCACAGCGCCGAGACCAGCAAACCTGTTCCCAGGAGGAGTATCAGGTCGGCCGCTTTCACGGAGGCGGCCGCCTTCTCTTGGTTCCTTTTAAGCCGCATGCCGATCCGGTGCAGAAGGCTCGTATCCGATCCGGTCCAGCCATTAAATAAAGGCGCGAGAGGCGTGAGCGCCAGCAACAGCATCACCCACACCGAGTAATTGACGGAGTCCATCAGCAGCACGTATCCCATTCCGGAGGCGGGAACGCCAAGCGCCTCCTGGACGGCCACCATGTTGCCCGTGCCGCCGATCCAACTGCCGGAAAGCGCCGCGAATGACTTCCAGGTGTCCGGTTCATACAGCTGCTTAAAGGCCGCGTACACGGTGACAAAGCCGATCACGATGCTGAGCGATGCCGTGAAAAATCCCAGCAGCATTCTCGGGCCAGACGCAGGATGTGTCGCAGATCGCAGCGAAGCAGCATCAGAAATATCATGATCGGCAGGAGGTGCGTTTTGGCCGCCCCGTAACAGGCGATGATCTCTCCGGTCTTTCCCCAGAGGGAAGCGGTGGCAGGCAGCAGCATGGTACCGAGGTAGATGATGACAATCGCGGGGAGGTATTTGAAGAAGGCGGGCGACAGTCCTCTTTTCAGCCCAGGCGACAGCGCCGGCAAAAAACACGATGACGGCCAAATAGGAAAACCCGCTGCTGATCATTACCCGGCCCCTCAATCCTGCGACTCAGCCCTTCAGGTATTTGCCGATAATAATCCGGAGATCGTTTTTTATCTGCGGGGGTATCAAGTCCTCCCGGGTAATGATGGCGTTGCGGAGTGCCTGAGAGCAGGCGCAGCTTCGCCTGCCCGCCGCTATTTCAGGCACTGCCTCCCGGATGACCTTCTGGACATTAAGCGTGTTTTTATCGAGGTTCTCAATGATCATTTCTATGCTTAGCTATCGTCGCCCTCCCGCCAGCAATCGTAGTCCGTGACCAGCGCGATGGTGGCGTAGCAATCTCCGCCTCCCGGGCCAGCTTTGCCTCCTGCAGGTTGGTCATGCCGATGACATCCACGTTCCAGCTGCGATAGATGAGGGACTCCGCCCTGGTGGAAAACTGCGGTCCGTCTATGCAGATGTAGGTTCCCCCGCTGTGAACGGGGAAGCCCAGCGCCTTGATCCTGGTGTGCAGCATCTCCCGCAGGTGCGGGCATATGGGGTCAGAAAAGCCCACGTGGGCCGCAATGCCTTCTCCGAAAAAGGTGCCGATCCGCCTGCGCGTCCGGTCAAAAAACTGGTCCGGCAGCACCATGTGCAGCGGTTTGATCTCCTCTTTCATGCTTCCCACCGCGCTGACGGATATGATGGATTCCACCCCCAGCTGCTTGAACCCGTAGATGTTGGCCCGGAAATTCAGCTCATGGGGCAGGATCCTGTGTCCCCTGCCGTGCCGCGGGAGAAAAGCCACCGCTGCGCCGTTCAATTCGCCCACCAGGTAGCTGTCGGAAGGCTTCCCGAAAGGGGTCTCAAGACTTATGCTTTCGGTCTTTCCAAGACCCTCCATGGCATACAGTCCCGTGCCCCCGATGACGCCTATTTTAATGGAGGACATATGATCTCCTTAAAGTTGGCCTGCTGCCGCCTCTCCCGCATCTTCGGGGCAGGGCTGAAGATTCATGCCGTGGCTGGAGCACAGAGGTGATTCACCGATAAGCAGATACTTGCCCCCGGTAGGGCATGTAGCGGCCTTCGGGGAGAGAAGGTACGGCTTGATCAGTGCCGTGTTGAGCGACGTTTGATCCTCCAGGGTAAGCGTTCCCGATGCCCCGCTTTGTTTGAAGAGCCGGATGGCCTTCTGCAGCTGACAGAGATGCGCGTGGCACTCCTCCTTCCAGACCTCTTTCCTGAAACCGTTTCCTTTGAAATCATTTAATGTCGTCCGGGTATCATTAATGCCCTCAAATACAAGATACGTGCTCATGGTGCCTCGCGAGATGGCGTCAACCGCGGGATCAAAGGGTATGACCTTGAAGAGATCCTTTCCGCCGAGGTGCCCCTGCAGCTTGTCGATGTCCTCCTGGTTGAAGTCCACGTTGCCGTACTTGGTCAGCTTGATGGGCTTGAAGGAAATCAGCTGCCCGCTCCCATCGAAAATAAAGTAAAAATGAATATCATGACAGACATCGCATATGCTGTACTTGCTCACCACCCTGCCGAAGAGCACCCCTTCGTCCGCGCGCGCTGACAGGGGGGTGAATCCGACGTAGACCGCCGCCCCGCCGGCCAGCTCCTTTTTTTCAACCCACCCGAGGTCCGGGTTGATCTCCTTCATTGATTCCTGCATTAAGGCCATCAGATCCTCTTCTTTCAGCATGGGCTTGAGGGCGGGGATCGTTCCCTCCAGCACTTCAGCGGCCTGGGCGGATGTCAGGGAGCCGGCACGGTAGACTATCCCCCCGGAGTCATTCGCAAGGCAGATGAGCGGGTTGTCGGCAACCTTGAAAAGCTTGGTGAGCGCGGCGCCCTCATCCTCCAGCAGGAAGACGCCGGGTGTGGAGGCGAGCGCGTCAAGCTCCTGGGAGGGGAAGAGCCGCTTCAGCTCACCTGCAATGACCAGGGCCAGCTTATCATTGCCGAGGAGTGAAAGCAGAACCGGCATCTGATTTTTCCTGTTTCTGCTGTCCGTTTCCAGCGGGAAGGTAACTGCAGCGGGAAAGTAAAGAAGCATGCTGTTTCGCTGCAAAGGATTGGGCAGGATACATTTTTTGCAGCTCCTGCAGTAAAGCCCTGGGGATGCGGTAGCCGGGCTCAATTCCTTCCAGGCTGGTCTTGAAGAATTCTCTAACCTTCTGCAGATACATTTCGTGAGTGTCAACCGCCCCCCGGTGGTGATAGAGAATGAACCAGTTTTCCCCCGAGTCTCTCCTGATGATGTAGGTTTGCGGGGTGCCCTTGGGATCGCTCAGGTTGTTATAGACCTCTTTGAGGGGGTCCGGGAGAATAGGGTAGCGGGGCTGAAAGTCCGTTTGAAAGGCGGCTATTTCCTCCGCATTGTTGCCCACGGTGATGCCCAGCATTGCAACCCTCGACTTAAGAAAATCGTCAGACTGTATGGCTTCCGCCAGCCGGTTAAAAACCGGCATCTGCAGCTGGCAGGTGTGACAGTGCACGTTGAGCATCTCAATGATCATGATCTCCGCCTTAAAATCCTTAAGGGAGATGGTTTCCTGCTCCGGCAGCTTGAGCGCCTTGCGGTCCTCTTTGCTGAGATTGCTCTTGAGCGTGAAGGGCTTGAAGGGATCGCCGACCCTGACCGGCTTAAAGTTCTGGGACCAGCAGGGGGTAATTAAAAAAAGCACCATGCAGCAGGGGATGAGCAGCAGCGATGGCTTCATGTGCCATCCTGCAAGGCGGGATTGCAAGGGGTTAAAACGTTTATTGATGCTGTTCCGGTTGCCGATGAGCGTAACCAAAGGGAATGTCATGCAGGGCGCTCCTTACCTCAATGCGGAATGATTGATTGTGCTGCTCTCAATTTTTTATAAAAAGTCTTTCTCACCGCTGCTATTACTTATCGTGAATGCGGGTTAATGTCAAACCCAAAAGCGAGGAACTGTTTGATTGCTCTAAAGTTTTTGGCGCACTGTATCGATAGAAATACATGCAGTATGCATGAGACACGCACCCGTTTCTAGCCGGTCGTCAAATACAGCTCGCTATGGATCACAGCGTTCGTGCTCAAGGATCATTCATGTCCCGAATAACCGGTCTTCATAAAATTGCCGCCTTCCTCATAACCATGCTCAGCATGGTGCTTTGGGTGGAGCCGGCTTCCGCCATAAAACTGGAGGTGCTCCGGCAAAAGCTTGCTGAAAACCGTGCCGGATGGAAAGCAGCCGAAACCTCGCTTTCTAACCTTTCCACGGAACAATTCAGACAAATGCTCGGCTTTGCACCCTTGGTAAGAGAGGATACAATCCAACCGCTGAGCATAGAGCCCGAAAGCCAGGTGATATATGAGCTGCCTGCCGCTTTTGACTGGCGCAACAACAATGGAGACTGGGTAACAGCGGTAAAAACCCAGGGCGAGTGCGGTGCCTGCACTGCCTTCGCAACGCTGGCGGCATTTGAAACGCTGGTCATGCTGGACGCGGGAAATCCAGCTCCGGAGGTTGATCTCTCGGAACAGTATCTTGTTTCATGCGGGCCGGCGGGTACCCGGGACGGTTACGCCTATGGCGGTTGCATAGGCAATTATTCGGATTATATTGCTGATTTCCTCATGGGTGCCGGTGTGCCGGATGAAACCTGTTTCCCTTATGCTGCCGGGCAGGACACGGGAACTGAACCTCCCTGTGCAGGGGCATGCGCTGACGCGGCAGCACGCATGAACACAATAGCAAGCTGGTCATATATCGCGCCCCAGGCGGGATTCTATCTTCCCCGCCCCGAGCAGATTAAGGCGGTGCTGGTCAATAAGCCCGTTCCCTGCGGCATGTTTATCTATGATGATTTTAAGCATTACGCCGGCGGCATTTATGAGCCGGTATCGGGGCAGGAGAGCATAGGAGGCCATCTGGCCTGCATTGTGGGTTACGACGATTCTCACAATTGCTGGATTGTGAAGAACAGCTGGGGGGAGGGGTGGGGTGAAGATGGTTTTTTCAGGATCGGGTATGACCAGACGTCAGGCAACTCTCTCACCATGTTCGGTCTTGAAGCGCTCGATTTGAGCTATGGAGATCCTGTCATTACCACAACCACCAGCATTCCCGTCACAACCACCACCGTCCCCGGGAGCACCACAACCACCACCGTCCCGCAAACCGACGGCCCGAATTTAATACCCTGCGCACCCTACGGGTGGAGCTTTCCCATCGTGCCCTCATCCCAGCAGGGCACCAGTGACTTCAATCCGGAATCAGACGTGCTTTATCCCGCTCCCCGCAGAACCTACATTGATTTCGCGGTGTGCAACGACAGCGATGTGTCCCTCAATGAATCCTTCGCCGTATCTCTCTTCATCGACGGAACGGAGGCATATACCGCTGAGATCGGTGCGGACCTTGATGGCAGGTCATACCGGGCCTGGCTGGACGAGCAGTACAGTTTTTCGGAAGGTGAGCACACGCTGCTCTTCTCGGTTGATGTGCGGGACGAGATAGCTGAGACCGATGAGGGCGATAATGATGTTGAGATGAGCTTCAGCTGGAGCGCGTTATGGCCCGGAGTGTATGAGCGCATGTTCGGGGCCGGCAGAGATGACACCGTGCCGCTCTTGAGGAAACTGAGAGATGAGGTGTTAATGGCGAGCGGGGAGGGAAGGGACTGTGTGCGCATGCTCTATCGCCTGTCGTGGGACATTGCCATGCTCCTCCTCAGCGATACTGAACTGCGACTGCAGACGGCGGGGGTTGTAAAGCAATTGCTGCCGGAGGCGGCATGCCTGGCGGATGGTGAAACGGTGTTTCTTTCCGATTCCAAGCTTGCCTCCTGCGAAGCCCTGCTTGAAAGGTTTGCCTCGCGCGGAGGACCTAAGGTGAAAGCCCTGGCTGCGGCACTGCAAGAGAAGATGCAGGAAGGAACCCTCTTCGACCAGCTGAAAATCCAGGTAGAGTAGGAGCGTATCGTACCGTACTGTTAAAAATTCTGGTGCCCATGAATAGCCTCGTGTGAAAGAGGAACGCCCTTAAATCATACGTAACCGCCGGGTCCGGTCTCGACATTCAAATGCAATGTGCCGCTCTACTTAAGGGCGGCACATTGCATTTGTTGCATATTGCGATCTGACCCCATTTCTTCTTAATTATCTTCGGTCACGACTGATAATGCCCTTCCTTCTTCCACATAAGATATTTCATGACCAGATATTGACTCTGGCGCAGGCGCTTTACGCCAGGGGCAAACGGCTGCATGCAGTAGTGTTGGGTTTTTTTATTACCACTCCACCAATTCTAATTCAAAAGGTGTTGTAACTACAAGGGTGTTGCTTCCCAGCGTAAAATTTTGCAAACCTATATAATCTATTCCATCGCTTGGCATGCGGATAGCTGCTGCCTTCAATAAAAACCACGACCGCCAGTGTATAGTCACCATATTCCACGCCCAACAGGTTTATCTCCACATCGTCATATTCTGTGACTTCACCCAAGGTGTAATCTCCAACCGGAATATCAAGTTGCAATAAATATAAAGGTGATCCGGCAAAGGGCTGGGTGCTGTCATACGGGTAGAGGGCTAATGCCACTTTATAAGGAGTCCCCGTAAAATCTGATGGGTAGCGTACTTTAAAACTGATCGCGCCCTTACCCAGGTCCTCAGTATCTCCGCTCCCGGTTTGGTCAGAGGGGGTTACCGGCGGGAGATTTTGAAAGAAGCTCCAGATGGCGTCAGATGCAAAGTCAGGCCAGTCATGCCCTCCACTATGTTCACAATACTGCACGGGGAAGCCGGGATCGCAGGCTCTATATGCCTTGCAATCAGGATCCATTCCCTCTTTCGTTTCTCCTTTGGTGCAGCCGTTTATCGCTATCCAGTAGTCGCGCGTGGACTTAATCGACTCTACAGGCATGATAGTGTCGTTACTCCCGTGTATCTGAATGACCGCGACCTGTCCGATGAGATCATTATAATCTGTGAGCGCCCCGGCAACAGGGCCAATAGCCCTCAATATGTTCCCCCTTTACAACCAAGCGCATGGGCCATGCCCGCGCCATTGCTGTGGCCCACCGCGAACACTTTTCTTATATCAAAACAGAGGCTCGCTTCGAGCTCCGCGTAAAGGTCATCGAAAAATACCAGGTCGGTGTCATAGTCCCACTGCGGCTGATCGTTTTTTAAAAGGGCATTGGGGTAAACTAATATGGCCCCGTCACCCACCACATCCTGCAGGTTATAATAACCTTCAGTCCACCTCGTATAGTCCCCGCCAAGTCCATGGAAGGCAAAAATCAGGGGGTAAGAAGTGTGTGAATTATAATTTTCCGGCAGCTTTAAATAGTATACCCTTTCAATGCCGTCTGACACAATTGTTCTCTCGCCGGTGGTAAACCCGCTGCCGGATCCACAACCGGGACTTCTGAAGAGTAGCGCTAAACAAGAAACAAGGACACAAAGAGTAAGTATTAGCACCCATAAAACAATTTTACTGTTTCTCATGATCGCGCCCTTATCATTACAATGCCCACGCAGCAGATGCCAGGTCTTCGCCTCACGGTCAGCTTCCGTACGAGATTTTCAAAATATCCTGTGCCTCAGGCTATTCCAATCCACTATAGATCGCATTGCCTATAACCCTGAAGTCATTACGGGGATGTCCACGGAAGGTGGGATCACTCCCGATGAGCGTGATGTCCTGCCTATTTTCTTCAGCGCGCACAATTATTGGCTTACCGCCTGCATTACTGTTCTTCCAATCAGGCCAGTAGCCGGAGACAAAGAGGTCACCATCCTCGAGCGTGGCAACGATGTTAAATCTAGCCGATAAATCCGAGAACCAGACGGGATCGTAAACAAAGGAATAGCTGTCTTCACGGAATCCAGCCGCTACCGGGTCGAAGCGGTCGTATTGTATGTTCACAATGCCGTTTCCCACTGCACTCAGAAAAGTGATCTCAAAAAGTCCTGTGCTTTCCGCAAAAGTTGCACCACCTGAGCCGGCACCGATAAAATCACCACCGGCCTCAATGAAATGCTTCAAAGTCGATTGCCCTGTATTATTAAGCAGATTAGGCCAGCCATTTTTGCTGTGGATTAAGACATCATACTGGGAAAGTGCAAGGCCCGCATTGAGCTCGGAAGTGGTCAGCTCTTCATAAGCAAATCCCAGCTCCCGCAAGCAGTATGTGGTGCCCTCATCGGCATATACTGCAATTCGCCGATTTGTCAGTTGCATAACAGTTTGCGGTAATTCTTTGATAGTAAAAATATCCAGCTTATACTTATTTACTAATTCCCACGCCAGCGCCCAATCTTTAGGGACAACGAAAGTACCTGCAGTCACTGTATGGTATTCATCGGCAAACGATTCGGTGGCACGGAATACGGTGATCCCCTGCGCGAGGAAATGGTTCGTGGCTTGAAATGCCGCTATGCTGCTGGGCTGATAGGCAAAAAAATTGCCTGGTTTGAAATCAATCGATCCCTTCGGTGATTTAGCCATGATAACCGGACGCGTTCTGATGTCCATCTTTTCTTCCATGACAACCCGGGTCACACCCCAGAGAAGCGGGTGACTCCACGCTGCAGGCGGTGAATAAAAGGTCAGGCCCTGAATGTCGGACAGATCCATACCGTCTTCGAGAATTGTATTGGCCAATCCGCGTTTGGGTTGATCCATCCATACAATGTAGGTGCCTGCCGGATATTTCGCTCCGTTTATCAAATACGTGCTCGTTGTCTCATCCACCTGAACACCGTTAAACAACAGGAAATCGATTAAATCGGCGGCCTGGTGGGAACTTTGTTGAAATGGTACATCGGCAGGGATAACGTAGGCAGCCGGGAAACTCCTGTATGGTTAGTTCATTAAATTGTTCCCAGGGGGTCTCCGCCAGGAGCGTATCCGGTATCAGGACCTGCGGCAGGTCGAAGAAGCCGCGTCGGTAGATTTCAATGTGGTCGCGGATCATCTCTTTTTTGTTCTCAACTATAAATTTGAGCATGCCCCAGACAGCGGCATAATCGGCATCGACTCCTCTCTCGTCCTGGTACGGTGTTTCCAGGAGAAGTCCATAAGCACCATGCAGCATGGCATACTGGTTCGCATAAATAGGCGGCCAATCATCCCATCCATCAGACCAATCGCGATAGGGAATTATCACTGCTGTTTCATCGGTTTGGGCGAACAATTCTTCACTCATTGCCAGAGCCTGTGCATAGGCCCATTCCAGAAAGAGGTCATACTCAAAATTGGGGTTATGTGGCGGTGTGCACGGCTCGATCAGCATCGGATTTAAAAACATAAATCCATGCAGATCAAGAAAAGACATGGGGTTCCACTGGGCAATGACCCTCGCCAAAGCCCGGGTTTCCGGCTGGGTCTGGGTAAGCATGTCACGGTTGAGGTCAAAACCCGCGGAATTCTGAGTGTACCCAATACACGGCCATCCGGGTTGTGACAGACATTCACCAGCAGAATAATGTTGTCAAGTATGCCCTGCACCTCCTCTGAATCATCGTAGGCCAAAGTTTCAATCAACCGTATACAAGCGTCGGTTCCAGGATATTCAAAGCCATGAATACTGCCATTAATAAACACGGGCACCTTGAAATCATCAAACACGTCAATCATCGCCTGCGCTTTTTCCGGGTTATGAATCATTAATCGACGCAGGTTCTGGTAGTGACCGAAACGACCTTCATCACCCGGGGCAGCTACGATGGCCAGGTACAGGTCACGGCCGGCTGCAGATTGCCCCATGACCTTTACCATAACCCGTCTGCTGTTTTCCGTAATCTCATGTAAGCGCGGCGCGATTTCAGAATAAAGAATGGAATTATAATGTGATGATGGGATTTCTTTTTCGGGAGTGACTTCCCACCATTTTTCCATCTCCGGCTGCTGTGCCGAGCCGACCGAAACGAACAAAACGGCAAAGCAAAAACCCCCGACAAATGCCCGTCGCATAACTGACAGGCGGAAGGGCTTCTTCAACATGTGCTCCCTCCTTTCATTCGGAATTAATGCCGATTGCTATTATCAGAAGAGGAGGTTAGATGAGATTAAGTATCGGGGACAATTCAGTCGGCCAGTGTCGTTCCTTTTAAAAACCACCTTACCTCCGACTATGGTATAATCCACCGTCGTCTTCATGATATCTTCTTCAGGGATGGCCATCAGATCCTGGTTTACAATAACAACATCCCCCAGATAACCTTTTTTGATCACGCCCTTCCTGTTCTCCATGAATTGAACATATGCTGCCCCACGGGTATAGAGCTCAATGGCTTCTTCCATGGTCAGTTTCTGTTCCGGGAACCAGCCATCACCTTCCTCTCCCATACGGTCTTTGCGGGTAACGGCTGCATATAATCCTTCCATTGGATTGAGTGGTTCAACAGGATAATCGGTTCCAAAAGCAATCTTAGCACCTGCATCCAATAAACTCCTCCAGGCATATGCATACTGAGATCGTTCCATACCAATCCGTTTTTCACAAAACCGTTTATCTGTTATGCAGTGGGTGGGTTGCATGGAAGCGATGACACCTAGTTGTGCAAACCTGGGAATATCTTCTTCAATAAGGATCTGAGCGTGTTCACTACGGTGTCTGCTATCCCTCCAGCCGTTTGCTTCGGCTGCTTTTTCAAAAGCATTCAGGATCCAGGTATTGGCCTTATCGCCAATGGCATGTATTCCGATCTGGAATCCCATACTGTCGCATGTTACCACTTTCTGTTCCAGCTCTTCATAGGTCATCTGAGATAAACCGGTATTATCCGGGTCACCGATGAACGGTTCATAAAGCATACAGGTAGCTGAACCCAGTGTCCCATCAATTTGCCCTTTCAGGTATCCGAAACGGATCCAGTTTCCTTCGGGTGGATATTTCTCTCTCAACTCATTGTATTTTTCCAGGTCGTCTGTATTGTTAGTAAGCCGACCGGCAACATCTATCCGGCACGTGAGCATTCCCTGGTCAAACCATTCCTGGTAAAATTCAGCGTCTCCCTCTCCCGGATGCTGAATACTTGTCACACCAAGTTCAGCAGCCATCCTAAATGCTGCCTTCCAACCTTCAATCAGGCGTTGTTTCTTCTCCTCTTCAGTTCTTTCAACCGGTATTTCACCGGTTATAATCAACCCCTTTGCCGCTTCCTTGAGTATGCCTGTAGGCTCTCCTGTCACACTGTCTCTCTGAATCTCTCCGCCCTCCGGATCGGGTGTCTCCTTGGTTATTCCCGAATTCCTTAACACATAGCTGTTAACCAATACCGAGTGGTAATCCGTCCGGAAGAGTAGCACGGGGTTGTCAGGAGAAACAGGATCGATCAACTCTTTGGTTGGCCACCTTTTATCGGGAAACATCTCGTGGTCCCAGTTACCACCCATGATAAGCTCTCCCGGTTGGGATACAGCTATCTTGTCCCGCACCTTTTCTGTAATGATATCCGGATCGGTGATATACCTGAGGTCAATGAAATCTAGGTTAACGGATGAAAAATGCGCATGAGCATCGTTGAATCCGGGTATGACAAGTCTCCCCCCGGCATCAATAACTTCCGTCTTTCCTTTTTGAATGTACTTTGCAATGTTCCGGTTGGAAGTGACGTCTACAATAAACTCTCCAACAAACGCGACGGCCTCGGCTTGCGGATTTTCCTTATCAACCGTAACAACTTTCGCATTCTTGATTACAAGATCAGCAGGTCCACTCTCCGGGTATGGCACACACCCAAACATCGCTACCAGCATAAGCATAAGGATGTTACAATAAATGAGAAACTGCATTCTTTTCATAGTGAAAATTACATTTACAGCAACTGCCCGGCAGACAGTCATCACCAATGACGCCAGCCGTGTCAAACGTTTGCTCTGCTTTGTACAAAACGTATATCTCATCCCTATCCCCTCCTTTGTTGAATGGATGGTTTGATTTTAAGGGATACGTTTGTGTACGTCCAGTTTATTCTATTGTGAAGAAGAACAATGTTTTATTGTATATAAACCAAGCCCTTCAGTTTCTGTCGTGCATGTATGTCAAAATTCAGGATTAAAAAATGGGGGGATTATCCATTTGCTATAGTCCTGTCGGAAATATTTGTTCTGCCTTTGATATCCGACCATTGCCATTAATCTGCTATCCAATAAGCATTTGCAATCCCCTTTTTATTGTGGTTGTAAACTATCTTAATGGGGGTGACCCGTATCATCCTCATCAAACCTTTAGGCATCTCGATCGGAGTGCCTATGGCCGCTTCCATATCCTTGAGAATCGGGCTGAAAAGTTTCATGCCATGGGCAAATTCAGGAGTTTCTTCGGTAAATACTTCGGCAATACCCCATATGTTAACACCTCTGGTGGTCCTCACTGCCCGGGCACCGCTGCCGATCCCGACAGCGACCTTATTATTTTCTTTAATGTTTTGAAACTTGGCGCCGCCCTCGCTGAAGATATAAATAGTGAGACCGTCATTTATATAATCTACCACCGAGATCCGCGGTACTCCATCCTTACCGCAGGTTGCCAGTGAACAGGGATGTTTCTTGCAGAGATAATCGATTATCCCTGCCTCGAGTTCATGCTTAGCGGGATGCTTCCTTTCCACTTTCATCATTTTGAAAGCCTCATCAAGCATCCGCTCTCGTTCCTCTTCTGTCAGTTCATGAACTTCCATCGTATAGTCTCCCTGGTCTGTTTACAATGACCCCTCTCTTCTTTTTTTGATTTGGCATCTCTTAAAAGTACGCCCTTATGCTTAACTCAGCCATCTTTTCTCCCACAGCCTTTTCCATCATGTATCCTCCGGGGTCCTTTTCCCGCAAATTTGTTCTCATGGCCTCTCTGCGAGCAATCAGGGGTTTCATGTACCCGGGATCCTGTGGCTCATCTTTTTCCCAGAGGGCATGGTATATCGTGAGGTACCCTTTCATCAGTTCTAATATCCGGTTTTGATCCTCTTGCGTACCGGGGAAGATATCAGCAGACAGTGCATAGGGGGATAGCAGGGCACGGTACCAGTTAGGATTCCTTCCCGGCCCCTGATGGGGATAATACTCCATTCCTTGGTAAAAGATCTCCTCAAGCGGTTCCAGATACTTTTCCATATAGGGAATATCGCAGATGCAATCGGCAGTAGGATGGAAGTCAAGCAGAAAGAAGCTCCCTTTGGCGCTTTCGGCCCAAAAGGCTGAGAAAACCGGTAAGGCATGTTTGTCATCGGGCCAGATAATGGTTCCATAGACCATGAGTTTATCTCGGTAGGATTGTATTGCATGGACTATTTTTTCCAGCTTCGGGGCTGCATAGAGATACTTAAAACTCCAATTCAGCCCTTCCCCTTTCAGGTCCCAGAGGGGTCTGATATCATCCCCCTGGTATGTTTCCATTCGTTCTCCACCGAATTTTTTTATGATAGTGGCTATCTCCTCGTCATAGGGCGGAAAAATATAATTTTCTTCTGACATGGGCATTCCTCCAGCTGGTTATTGTTTACAATCTTTTTTTAATCAATGTATAGATGCAATAAATGTAACAATGAACTAACCAGATCTATTAGCAGTCACTTGAAACGTTTGCGCAGGAAGGATAAATCCCTTAATCAGATAAAAAAAGGCAAGCATGTAAGCAAACGTTTTAAGAATCATGCAAATGCCCGGCTCGCTTTTAAGTGTGGTTAACAACAGGAAAAGGGTGAAGAATAAGAATGAGAAGGCGAATCCGATTCCCGCAATTGTCAGCGCCCTTTCCTGGGTGTGCGTTACCACGCCGGATGCTTGTTTGAAGGCATATTGGGAACAGCTAATCAGCTTCCAGACCGTCATTACACCAAAGACAATGAAAAGGATCATGTGTGGCGCCCAGATTGCAATGTTATAATCCAGTGAGTAGACACCCAGGGCATTGGGAATTACCCCGGGAAGTATAAGTGCCATAGACGTCACTGCCAGAACCAGGGTGACTTTGTCGTAGAAGGCTAGGCTTCCTTGTTGATACCGTGCAACGATGAAGAGGGCCCACAGCGCATAATAGACCATGAACGCGAGCGCATCAAAAAACATGGCAAAGGTGCGAAATTCGAAAACACTTCCCAGAATATGTACCGGACCGGTCGGTACGCCGGTGTAGGTGCTGACGGTAAAGGCAATGGTGTGGAGAAGATCACCGACAAATACGATCGCGGATCCTACCGATAGATATAACAACTGCGTTCTCATGGCACCGACCGTCCTCCGCCACGTCCGGTAGGCCAGCACACCGGAAACAGCTACCAGAGCAAGCCAGAGGAACATCAACCCCCACATGGGTGCGAGCATGGCAATCTTGGGGGAATTCATACAGGTCTCATTTTACGGTTCGATTTCCCTTACCATCTTAAAAGCCGTCCAGACGGCTTCCATGATGCGTTCAGGATTGACACAGTCACCAACGCTGAAAACATTGCTCATATCTTCAAGAGATGTACTCAGCCCGTTTTCCGGCAGCATGCGACCTGAAAATACAAGGCTGTCCACCGAGATTTTCTTTTCAGCTTCACCCTGGGCAACCAGCACACCATCATCCTCCATCCGAATGGGGACGGTCTCTGAAAGCACCTCAATATCAATTGCCTTCATCATCATGATAAGCACATCGTGATTGTTGTGGTCATAGAGATCTTCCGCCAGTGCACTTTTATCCCGTCTCGTGCTAATGGTAACCTGCTTACCCCTGCGTGCCAGGTAGAGGGCTGTCTCACAGCCTATTACGCCGCCTCCCATAACTAACACCCTGTTTCCCTGCGGTTCCACACCGTTTAGTACTTGCATAACACTAAAAACCTTATTTGATGCCCCATTGTTGAAGGGAGGCTTTTCCATCTGTGCGCCGGTCGCAAGGATAACATAGTCTGCGCCAAAGTTTCGAACATCCTCTGCAGTCGCCTTTTTATTAAGAACAAGATTGATCGGCAACCGCTTCACCAGTCCAGCGAGGTACTTTATATAATCAGCAATATCATACTTGAAATCAGGTTTTGCAGCAGGCCAGAGATTACCGCCGATCCGGTCTGCGGCCTCCCAGAGCGTAACATCGAACCCGCGCGCCGCACCAACCCGTGCCGCCTCAATCCCGGCCGGCCCGCCGCCGACCACCAGCAGCGACCTTTTGTCTTTAAGTGGAGTAAGTGCCCGATCGATTTCATGGCCGCAGGAGGGATTGATGGCACAACTGGTCGGTTCTCCTGCGATCATCTGCCACTTGCATCCTTCGTGGCATCCCAGGCAGGGAATCAGCTCATCGGTCTTCCCGTCCGCAATTTTATTGACCCAGTCAGGTTCGGAGAGAAGCCCCCTTCCGATGGCAATAAAGTCGGCCTTGCCTTCCACCAGTGCTTTTTCGGCTGCTTGCGGATGCTGGAGCCGGCCAACGGCAATCACCGGGAGCGATGTGACCTTTTTAACCTTTGCAGAGATATCCACCATGCAACCCGGTGGGAAGTATTGCGGCGGGTGGGGCCACCAGTGCGTTTCATAACAGCCGGCATCGACATGAAGCGCGTCAACACCCATTTTTTCCAGCTCTTGAGCAATCCACAACCCTTCTTCCTCCTCCCGTCCGCCTTCAAGGTGATGGGTGATGCCGAAGCGGTAGATAACCGGAAAATCCTCACCGGCATCGCGCTTGATGGCCGCAATCGCTTCCCGGGCCAGAGTAAGCCTTTTTTCTCTGGAACCGCCATAGCGGTCGTCGCGCCTGTTCCACAGGGGGGTCATGAACTGGTCCAGCAAATAACCCTCATGACCGTGAAGCTCGACACAATCCGCTCCTCCTTCGCGGCAACGCATCGCGGCATAACCAAAGGACTGGGCAAGGGCTGATGCCTCCTCCGTGGTTATTGCCCTGGTCGTGGCATCAGGACCAATTGGTATGACCGGTGAATAGTGGGTGTTAACCGAGGCCGAAACGGGAAGCACGCCTTCAGGTACCACCGGGGGAGGCACGACGCGCCCGAATCCGGCGGTCAGCTGAATGCAGAGTTTACAGCCATAGAAATGGAGAGTGTTGGCAAGCAGTCTCATGGAATCCAAGTGCTTGTCAGAAGCCACGTTGAATAGTCCCGCGCTGAATGGCTCAAGGGCCTGGGTGACAAAGGTGGTTTCGGTCGTAATGAGCCCAACCCCGCCGGCAGCCCGTGCCCCATAATAGGCACGATAGCGTTTTCCCCAGCTCCCGTCACTTTCATGCAGGCCGTGGGCACCCATTGCTGCCATAACCACACGGTTTTTAACCTTGAGCTTCCCGATAGAGCCCGGTTCCAAAAGTTTCATCGTTACAGTCCCTTTCCCTTGATAGGTTTGGTGTTATTTCTCTGAAGACCGCTTATCCTGCACCTTATCCATAAACTCCGGCGTAATTACGCTGATGCCTTCCGCCCTTGCCGCCTCCACAACTCCTTTTATGACCCTTTTTAAAAATATATTTGGCACCTTCACTATTTTTGCGCATGCTTCCCTCTCCCACTTAATGTCCGGATCAAAGCGGTCGCAGGCATACTTAACCGCCTCAACCGATGCCTCCTTGCTCCGGGGAACGGGAAGCGCGTAAGGCTTGGAGTGTTTGGTGAACCAGAACTGGATGTTGTCACGATAGCCGTAATCAATGGGGACACGGGGAAACCCTTTTCCCTTTAACAAGCAATCCCGCCATTTTTTCTCCATGACAATTTTATCAATCATCAGCACCAGGTGATAAGATCCGGAAGAAGAAACGGGTTGAAGAGGAAAGCGGTCATCCCACGTACACTCAAACACCTGAAATGCCTCTCCCACTATATCAGGAAATTTAGAAAGCCCCTCGGGCAGCGGACCGCCTCGCGTGGACGGTTGAAGCGTAAACATGCTGTTTTTCATCTTTTCTTCAGTGGTTTCGCCGGGGTAGCCCAGCATGACGCAGTTTTTCATGTACTTCTTCTTGTCGGGGATGAAGTTAAGCGCGCAGACCTTGGACCTGGTAATATTCTGGGCGGTGTTGCTGTCGCTCCGCGCTATCAGGAGCATGGCATGGTTTTTCCCTCCGGGCACCACGATATAGGGGAAGCAAAGAGAATATGGGCCCAGGTTGGTGGCACCGGAGGCACTGAGGGTGCTGACCAGTACAACCGGCATGGGGAAAAAGCTGGAAGTTTGATAAAAATTATCCAGAATGCGAATATCAACAAATTCCCGGGACATCTAATCCTCCATTGCACGTGCAGGGCTGTTCCTGCCTTTAGCTTTTCACCTAGAAAAGCAGTGCGAGCAGCTTTTCTGCATTATCCTTGCCCAAGGCCTTCTTAAGCGGTCCCTCACCGGGATCGTTTTCCAGCATGATTTTAAGCATGTCCCTTTTTCTCCCATTCAATGATTCCATGTAGGAGGGGTCTGCCTTTTCGGCTTCGGAGCAGAATCGGGTGTACAGTTTCAAGTAGTCAGTGGTAATGTCCAGAGATAGTTGCTCAATATTTTCAACCTCATATTTAATCTTTCCATAGGTATAAAATGGGGAGAGCATTACCCGGTGCCAGAGGTATCGCTCGGTTCCCATTCCCTCAATGTCTTTGTATTTCTCCCAGATAGGCTCCATGGGGGCCATGTATTTTTCAAGATAGGCCATATCACGTCCGCAATCAGCCAAGGGAATAAGATCCACTCTCAAGCTGAGATGATTCACCGCCTGCACAATCTCTGATGTGAACATAGGGAGCGGGTATGCATCAGCCGGGACAATGGTAGTGCCCCATACGATAATCTTGCCGCCCATCACATCCGCCTTAATAGTGACGATTTTATCCAGCTTGTCTGCTTCAAAGCAGCGCATGGTATGAATCATCATGTCGGTTTCAATATTTTCAAACCGGGTGACGTCCTCTCCCTGATAGGTTGTCATGGGCTGCGGATTAAGCGGAGCAAGTGCCTCGATTATCCGCTCTGTATAAGCAATGGTCTTCATGTTTTTCCCTCCTGCAAAGTGACTGTGTCCGGGTGTTTATCTGCCGTCAAGATCATGTGTCGTAAAAATCCCGGCAGCGTGGTAAAAACATGCTTATCAATTAGAACATGTTCTACTTGTATCATGCTTATTTTTTGCTTGTCAAGAGAAAAAAAACATGTTCTAATCTACAATGCGAACGAAACCCAGAATCATTTCACGATACCGGTATTATGCTTATGAACATCAGGGAAGCTAATTCAGTAGTGGTAAAACGAAGAATACTAAAGATTTCCCGACGACTCTTCCTTGAGCAGGGATATGACAACACTTCTGTCCGGCAGATACTCAAGAAGGCCGGTCTGTCGACAGGAAGCTTGTATCATTTTTTTAAAAATAAGGAGGAGCTGCTGCTTGGCGGCTTGCATGATGCACTGATGGACATCAGCCGCATCACCGACAAGATTGCCGTGGATTGCCGGGAGCCGCTCTTACGATATGCTCTGGATGTTGCACTGGCAACATGTGAGATTTTAAAGCATAAACACGTGTTGAATCTTTACATGGCCATTTCTCACAATGCAGCGGTTGACCAAGAAGTGATAACCATTAAAGTCAACAAAATGAAGAATCTATTGAAGGATTTAAACCTTCATTTCACCGACAAAGAGATTCATTCAAGAGTTTTGGCTATTCATGGAGCTACCAAGGCACTGATGATGGCCAAAATCAATGAACAATTACCGGCAAGTCCTGAAGATATTTACTCCTTGCTTATAACAATCGCACTCTCTGAATTTGATATTCCCAGGCAGAAAATAGCAGACATTCTATCACTCACAAACAAGATCATTAAGACCGAAACCCTCTCAAGTAATCTCATGAAGAAATTAAACATAAACGGTAAGGATGTGATGTCAGCACAGTCAATCGGGTCTTCCCCAAATCATTAGCAAGGAGGTAGGCAATGAAAATCTGGATAAGAATGATGCTACCGGTAATGCTTCTCTGCATCGTACTGATCAGCCCGGCGGTTGCACAGGATGCCGATTCAGATGGTGTGCTGGATGATGTGGACAATTGCATCAGTGTTCCCAATGGCCCGGCTTTGGGGACGTGCGTGAAGACGGTGAGCGGATTGCTTTCCGGCACCGGGACGACCTGTGTGAACAACGGAGGGTGCGTAATCGGGCAAACCTGTGACACGAATCAGGGAGACGGTAACGCAAACGGCAAGGGAGACGCGTGCGAGTGTTACGCCGACACCAACTGCGACGACAAGGTTAACCTCCCTGACCTGGTACTTCTGAAGAAGGAGTTTCAAAAAAGTGATTGTGCAACCGAGTTCTGCTATGCCAATGCCAACGGGGACGGAAAGGTTGATCTGCAGGATCTGGTAGTAATGAAAGGACAATTTCAAAAAGCTGATTGCACCTCCTGCGCACGACCGGTGGGGGTAATTTTTGTGATCCACGGTGGCATGGATGTCTATCAGCCTCAATACATGTGGGATGCCTCGGTGCATCAGTTTTCTTATGACCCCAACCACTCGGTCTACAAGTTCGTCATCTGGGATCCATCCATGTGGCCCCTGGTGCTGGATCCCGCATTTGGGGAGTTTGCGGCCAGGTTTATCAGGATGTATGAGTTCGAGTACGACCGGATCGGCGGAACTGATCCCTTTCACTCTCTTTCTGACCAGCAGTTGCTGGATATGAAGGCTGCGCTCGATGCAAATACCCATGGTCTCAACTTCGAGGTGGATTGGGCGGGTTACATGGCCGCTGACCGTGTGGAGCATTATGCCTACCCGCGCTTTATCTATAATGACCCTGACGGAGACGGTCCAAAAACTAACTGCACATACTGCGGCGAAGGTGAAACAGGCGGACCCTGGCCCGGTTGCGATCCGTATCGGTACAATGTAGACGGCCCGGCGGAGAGATTGCTTAAGAAGGGGGCCTACCGGATTATCATGGTTGACTGGACGGTAGGTGGGCCACGTTTCTCCAAATCCTACGATGTGGTTGAAATGAGCAAACGTGCGCTGGATGACTGGAACACGAAACGTGGTGTCTCCATTCCTGCGCTCTGGGTGAATGATTACAGCAACCTGATGGAGCGGTCCTATCCCATAGAACCTGCGGGATGGACCCGTGTCCTCAAAAAACCGACTCTGGACAGCCATGTGTTGCTCAACGGAAGCCCCAACCCTATTGTTTCCGATCCGGTAGTAACCGACCTGAATGTGGAAGCCATAGAGGCTGCGTTTTCAGGCACCGTTCCTGATGCCGATACGGGGGTAGTTCTTTTCAATCATGCCCTCCACGATTATAACGAGTGGTTCGATCCGAAGGTCAATGATACCCAGATCATCAATAAGAACATAAAGGCAAAACTGCTCGAGCGTCATTCAGACATGGACCCGGACAATATTGTCGGAGCCTTTGGAGGTATCCAGGAATTGAATCCCGCAAACGGGCTGGAGGAACGAAACCGGGAAATGCGCGGAGAATCCTACGGGCATGCCTGGCTTTACCAGACGAACAAAGTGTTGCCTGGTGACGAATGGGGCTACCGTTACTGGGAGGCGTTGGAATATCTGAAGGATCGGGGAGTTCAGCACATCGTGATCAGTTTTCCCCAGGTGGTAACTGACACTGCCCTGAATATGGTTGAGATATATAACCAGACTGCCGGCAGGGAGATCGGCTATAAGAACTGGCTTAAATGGGGAACGGGTGATTTTACCCGGTATCCCGGAACAGGTCACCCGTTTGCAGATTACTGGGGCATCTGGGTTAATACAGACTGCGGCGAGTGGAATCTCGATTATGACAACGGAACATCTGTGTTTCGTGCGGGCGCTACGCTGACGGGGCAAACATCCGGTGCGACAGCAATAATAAAATGGATAACGGGGAATGCCACTTCCGGCACCCTTACCCTCAAACAGCTCTCCGGTACGTTCAGTGACGATGAGATAATACGTGATGACAAAAGCCCGGCCGGTTCTGCCCTGGCCAACGGCGTTGAAATCCAGACCTCAAAACCTGAATGCTGCTTTGCAATGGGAGGATGCGGTGATCCTTTAATGCCTTATCCGCCGGTTCGTCAGACACCCATCAATCAGGGCATGAGCGATCTTGACCCTTCGTTATGCTTTGATATGAGTGCATACGGGCATCTTGGCTATGATCCTGCCGGCGTCCCTCCTGATCCCGATAATCCGGTGCAGGATCAGTATACCGGAACGTGGGAAATATACATCCCTCCGAATGATGATCCCCGGGTGGGTCCGATGCTTGCATCCCATGTGCTCAATGCCATCGTAAAACCCATGGTATATCTTACCAACGGGGAAACCGAATCCATCGTGGCGGGAGGAAGTGTAACCTTTAGCGCACACGTAACGGGCGGCAAGCCGGTCTACGGCTATCAGTGGTCCGTCAAGGAAGCAGCTGATCCCGGCTGGACTGCGGTGGGCGGAAACAGCGCAAGCTGGCAGTGGAACACCGGAAGCGGGGATGCGGGCACCTATGCCATTCGGTGCGTGGTCACGGATTCCCACAGTGAAACCGGAGAAGTAACCTGGGAAGGATTTGTGGTTGCAGTTCCCTGACATGGTATGGTCTAAAAAAACATATCAATAACATGGCAAAAAAAACAGTTATGGTTTATATATAAATAAACCATAAAGCATGTTCAATCACAATGGCAAAGGGGTGAGATATGAGGAATGCATTGATAGGAATGCAGCTTTTTCTTCTCATGGCATTGAATAGCCAGTGCGAAAGACCGCCGACTTATACCTGTGATGTCGACACCGGCAAAACAGGGTATGAGCTGGCCGGGGCATATGATGATTGCCTGGTCTGGAATGCCCAAAAGACCATGACACACATTGAGTCAGAGGATATTGATATCCGGGCTACCGAATTACCGGTGCTGGCATTTGAGGGCTCCTATGCAGACTTAAATGCCGAAGAAAACTGGATACAGCCTTTTTATACTGTCTATTCCGAAGACATGAGCGCTTATCTGAACGCACCGTCAAATATCAACGGGGTGATAGTTGCCAAATTTAAGTCCAAAGACAGCGTGGACGCCGCATTTGGTTTCAGCAATGATGAGCCGCAGGGAATTTGCGCGGATGTGCAGCAGACGGTTTATGATACCGTTCTCAATACCGTCTTAACCCCGGATGAGCAGGATAGATACCTGTCGCAGGGGAAACAGCTATCCTTCATCAGGGATGATGACCTCCCGCCGCTTGATAATACGACAAATCCGGTGCGCGTTGGATCTTTCTGGCTTACCGTTGACCCGGCCACAAAAGTAACCACCGATGGAAACCGTTACTATTATGAGCCATGGAGCCTCTCCGTGGCATATGATGATCCTGACATTACCGATGAGCGATTAAAAGGGGTGCGATATTGCAAATTGTTAAGCCACCAGGCGATACTCAGCTGGATGCTTGAGAAGAGCTTTGAAGAAAACCCTGTTTTAATAACTCCAACCAGCTCCGTGTGTGATAAGCCGTCAGCCCTGGAATCGCCAACCAATGGCAGCTGCCTGCTCTATTTCGCACTTGCCAATAACTATTACTGTATGGATTTTACCGGTCCCGGCTTCACCCCGGCAAGCTCGCAGGAAAAATGTGAAACAAGTCCAACATACACAAACCCCCGGTATGACACGGTTCCCTGCAGTCAGAGAACGGCGGAAATTGAGACCTATATACCAGGCTATGTGGGCCTGACGGGCATCTGCGTTATCCATTGCAAGGCAACCAATGAGTTTATCTGGAATATTTACACGGAAAACCCGGAGCCGAGTTGTGAAGGGTATGACTTTTTTACTCCGGAGGAATTATGGGAATAAAAGGTCGCATTGAACATGTAAGGAACCATCAGGGAGCATATTTATGAAGCCACGAGTATTAATTATTGTTTTCATGCTATCGCTGTGTATGGTTTTTAGTGTGAGTGACTATGCGGTACTCGCACAAACGGAAGATATCCGTCTCGCCATGCCTGAAGCGCTGGAAGCCATGGAATCGGATTTCAGGGTAACGGTTGAAACGGTCGAAGTGGCGGAGTGGGAGGAAGGATCAAACTTTTATTATGTTTTTAAGCCGAAACATGCCAGTCCGACCATCGGCTTTATTTTTTACCCGGGCGGACTGGTTGATCCGAGGTCCTACGCGCCCCCCGCCCATGCCATCGCGGCAAAAGGGTACTTAGTGGTTATCGTAAAGATGATTGGTGACCTTGTACCCTTTAGTCCCGACCGGGCAGATACAATCATCAGCGCTTATGCCGGAATCAAAACATGGATAATCGGGGGACATTCAGTCGGAGGTTCCTTTGCCTGCTACTATGCTCAGAAGCACACGGATGTAATTGACGGAGTTGTGCTGTGGGGCGCCTGGCCTTCAGAGGATTTCCGTCTGGACGGTACAGACCTTCAAGCGATCTCCATTTACGGCACTAACGATGGGCATCCGGATGAAATCAAAGCAGGAGAGGAGCATCTGCCTGAAAACACGCCGTTTGTGGTGATTGAGGGAGGAAACCATACCCAATGTGGCTACTACTGGGATGGAGTCAATGAAGATTTCGTTCAGCTCGGTGACAACCCGGCTGATATTTCCAGGGAGAAACAGCAGCGGATAATGGTTCAAAGCACCCTTGATTTTCTCAGCCAGTTTAAGGACAGTGCATGTCCGATACTCTCTCTTTTTGGGGCAGATGATGCACGGGCCGCTACACTGCGCGAATTTCGCGATACGGTCATGGCCAAAAGCGCTGCCGGGGAAAAGCTCATTGACCTGTATTACTCCAATGGTAAACGGGTGGTTGCATTTTTTAACCGCAACCCTTGGATCAAATATCCTGCAAGAAAGGTATTGGAGATATCCATACCGGTAACTGAGCTTCTGATGGGAAAATAATATCTTCATTGTACTCCTAAGGGGCATGGGGGTTTTCATAAAGAAGTATCATCACGTATCCGGCTGTACTATTACCTATGGGACAAGGGGCTTTCTTCATGAAACTTTTGGAACCGGGACATATCGGTAAGCTTACCATTAAAAACCGCATTATCATGGCGGCCATGGGCATCCGCGGGACATGTGATGCCGGCTCAGAGGAATACTGGGGTGAGCGGGTGCGGGCATACTACGGGGCCCGCGCCGCAGGCGGTGCCGGCATGATCACCACCGAGATGGTATTCGTTTCCCGGGACCTGGAGCCCTGCTCAGAAGGACTTCTCTGCATGGCCAACGATAAGCATGTCGCGGCAGTGCGCAAGCTTGCGGAGCGGCTTCATGCCTATGACTGCCGGCTGAGCATGCAGCTTACCGCCGGGTTTGGCCGTGTCGTCCCGCCCTTTGTCGTGCCCGACGGAGTTAAGCCGGTTTCGGCCTCGGAAAACACCAATTTTTATGTTCCCGATTATGCCGACTTGAACAGCCGGGCGCTCACCACTGAAGAAGCAGAGGCGCTGGCCGCAGCATTCGGCTATGCCGCGATGCGCTGCCGTGAGGCGGGAGCTGACTGCGTTGAACTTCACGGCCATGAGGGCTATCTGCTTGACCAGTTCATGACCGGCCTCTGGAACCGGCGCGATGACCGCTATGGCGGGTCGCGGGAAAAGCGGCTTACCTTTGCCCGGGAAGCGATTCAGGCCATCAAGCGCGATGCCGGCGCTGATTTTCCCATCATCTACCGGTTTGGGATCAAGCACCATCTTGAAGGAGGCCGGGAGGAAGAAGAAGGGCTGTGGATTGCAACAGAGCTGCAGAAAATGGGGGTTGATGCTTTGCATGTTGACGCGGGTTGTTACGAAACCGGCTGGTGGCCCCATCCGCCCCAGTATCAGCCGGGTGGCTGCATGGTGGAGCTGGCTGCAAAAGTCAAAAAGGTGTGTTCGCTGCCGGTCATCACGGTTGGCCGTCTGCAATACCCGGAGGTGGCGGAGCGGGCGCTCTCCGAGGGAAAAGCCGACTTTATTGCCATCGGCAGAGGCCTGCTGGCGGAGCCGGAATGGGTCAATAAGGTGCAACGCGGCGGAACCGCGGAGATGATGCCCTGCATTGGCTGCCATGAGGGCTGCCTGTGGCAGATGATCGCCGGAGAGCCGACCAGCTGCTCGCTTAACCCTGTCTGTGGACATGAAACCGATCGGATGCTGGTTCCGCTGAAACAGAAAAAATCTCTCCTGGTGGTTGGCGGCGGGCCGGCGGGCATCGAAGCCGCGAGGGTAGGCGTGCAGCGAGGTTTTGAGGTTACCCTGTGGGAAGCCTCTGACCGGCTGGGCGGTAATCTCTGGCCTGCTGCAAAACCTGATTTCAAGAGGGATATAGCAGACTATCTTACCTATTTACAGGGACTTGCAGGACGGCTGCCAATCAATGTTGTGCTTAACCGGCGTGCAACTGCCGGGGATATTCAAAGCTTCGGTGCGGATCATGTCATCCTTGCCACCGGCGCGGAAATGGAGCCTTCCCCGATTGATGGAAATACTGTGCTGTCAACGATTCAGCTGCTGAACGGCATGGAAGCGCGGGGCGAAAAAATTCTTGTCATGGGTGCCGGTGTTATCGGGTGTGAAACTGCCCTCTACCTGGCCAGGAGGGGAAAGCAGGTTACGCTCTGTGCGCGGCAGGACGCCGCCGAACTGGATACCGACATCCTGGACCTTCACAACCGCGAAATGCTTTTCAGGATGCTACGGGAAGAAAAAAATATCACCGTGTTGCGCGGCACGATTCCTTTGCGGCTGGACGGTGACGGGGTGGTGGCAGATCAACAGGGGGCGGAGAAGAGGATTCCGATGGACAGTCTGGTTTTTGCAGGCCGTCTGTTTTCACAAAACGCACTCAGTGCATGGT
This sequence comes from uncultured delta proteobacterium, assembly GCA_963751515.1. Taxonomy (GTDB): domain Bacteria; phylum Desulfobacterota; class WTBG01; order WTBG01; family WTBG01; genus CAZWCD01. The sequence goes on along the minus strand of CAVVUR010000004.1, from coordinate 66,559 downwards.
TTGAAAAAACACCGCACGTTTTAAGCATCGGGGACTGCACGGAACCGGGCACGATTATGCAAGCCGTATGGGGAGGATTTAATACAGTCAGAGAAATTGAAAATTAGATTTATCTGCTTACCGTGGTTCTGCGTTATATCACGCTCTGCTCCATCGTTGCGCTAACACTGGTATGTATCGCGCAGCATGCGAACATGGATCGCACGTCAGCTCTATTGTCATGAGATTAAAAAACGCAACCCACCTTTTCTGCGATTTGGAGGGGAAAATGCTTGTTAATAATCTGGTAAAAATTTTTTTGGTTATTTTGTGTAGCGCTGGAGTTCTCCTGGCAAGCAGTTTTTGTAACACATCCTTTGACACGTCATCTGCACAAGAGGAACAACCGGTGAGGAGGGACAGCATGACTGATCAAGTAAACCCTAATATTGGAAAACGGTTTCCTGAAGTCACCGCAGAGTCACTGGCAAAAACCAGCGAATCCATCCCGGAGTCGGCAAAGGGGAAAGTAGCGCTTATCGTTGTTGCTTTCCTGCAGCAGAGCCAGCCGCAGCTTGATTCGTGGCTCGGGCCATTTGCCGAACGATTTGGCGGCAAGGAAGGGTTCACCTTTTACGAGGTGCCGATGATTTCCTCGGGTTATAAATTCATGCGGCTCCTCATTGATAGCGGTATGCGCGGCGGAATCCCCAAGGAAAAACATAAAAATGTCGTAACCATGTACGGTGATGTGGAAAAATACATGAAAGAATTGAACCTTGAAGCACGGTTTGGCTATGCGTTTCTGCTGGACAAGGAGGGAATCATCCGATGGCAGGGAAAAGGTTTTGCAACTCCCGAATCCCTCAAAGAACTCTTTGAGCTGGCTGAAAAAATGAGTTAATAGAAAATGGGGTCAGGTCTCAATATTCAACCAATGCACGGTACCGCTTTGAAACAAAATGTTGAATGTTGAGACCTGACCCCTTCTAATGACTCAGAAACTTTATAATGATCTCAGAAAACTCTTCAAATCTTTCCACCCACAGTGCATGACGCACCCCAGGAATTTCTGCCAATGTGCTGTTTGGAATCTTCTCGGCAAGAAAACGCGAATTTTGAACTGGCGCCATTGGATCTAAATTCCCTGTAATAACTAAGGTAGGAGCCGTAATATTCTGAACCTGCTCCAGTGTATCATGATTCATTGCTGCAGCAAGCTGGAGGAGAAACGCCTCCTGGCCCTGTTCTTCTTTCTCGATTCGCAGTATCTCTTTTAACTTCGCCGCTTGATCAGGGTGTTCTCGGCAAAAATGTTCCGTAAGAAACAGGCCCATCATTACATCAAGACCTTTTTCAAGGGGCAGTACCTGAGACTCCTGCAAACGTTGGGAATCCTCCTCTTTGGGAGGCAAATGATAAAAATTAGGCATTGTACAACCAAGAACCAAGCGGTCGACCATCTCTGGAAATTGTATCGCAAACTTTTGTGCGATCATTCCTCCCACAGAAACACCAAACATATGGGTTTTTTCTACGCCCAAGGCATTGAGTAAAGCGCAGGTGTCTTCAGCAAACAGATCTGTTGTGTATTCCATCGCTGGCTTGCTGGTTCTTCCTACCCCCCGGTTATCGAAAGTGATAACCTGAAAGGCAGTGGACAACACCGGCAGCATCCACTGCCATTGACGGGCAGAACAGCCCAGTCCCATAATCAGGGTTAGCGGTGGCCCATTGCCATTGGTTTGATAATATATTTCAATTCCATTTGCATTGACCGATGCCATCACTATCTCCTCAGATTTGACAAACTGCGAGCACGCTCCTTGAGACCGGCGGCGGCAAGAAATGAATGATAGGCCGCTGCCTTCACGCAGAACGCTTCCGGAACATGCATTCCCATCCGGCAGAGGCGCGCAAGGGACAAGGCCTTCCCTCCAACCTCCTCCCTGTCCCTGTCGTCAATCTCGCGAAGCGCAATGATGCAATTCATCTCTTTATATGCAACTCCACCACATTTTGAAACCGGCTCACCACGTAGTAGGTTTCTACATCCACCTTCAACAGCGCGCAGGTGGGAGAGGAAACAAAATCCCTGAGGTAGGGATGTTTTAAAAGATAGAGTTTCTGGAACTTTTCCCGTTCCGCGCCTTCCAAATCACTTACCACTCCCGTGATGGTAACCGCAGCGGCCTGATGGAAATCAGCTTCCCGGTTGGACCGGTTGTCCACCACCATGGCAATCCGCGGATTGCTTGACATATAGTCGTACTTCCGGGTGGCCCGGGTCGTGGCAAAGAGTATGCGCTTCAGGTCATCAGTGGCCATAAAGGCGATAAGGCTCCCATAGGGTTCCCCTCTATTCTGTGTGGCCAGGACCGCCAGTCGCTGGGAGGTGAAAAGGTCCTTGAGAAATGCCCTCAACTGCGCTGTTTTTTTCATCGGCATCATCCCCCTAACTGATTGAGAAAAGCGTCGGCCATTGCAATATTTCATCTTGACACCCCGCCGACGGCTCGGATACTATTTTTACATGGTTCATTTCATTTTGGCAATCCTAATAATGCGGCTTTCGCATTGGAGGATACAGGAAATGGCATCCGGGGCTGATGTTCTGATTGTTGGCGGCGGGATCGCAGGTTTGTGCTGTGCGCTGCGATTGCAGCAGGAGAGGCTTTCATTTCAGGTGCTGGAGGCTGATAACCGGATCGGTGGAAGGATTAAAACTGACAGGGTGGATGGTTTTTTACTGGACCACGGATTCCAGGTACTGTTGGCCGCTTATCCAGAGGCGCAACGCGTCCTTGACTATGATGCCCTCAATCTTTGCAGCTTCTATCCGGGCGCTTTGATCCACTACCGGAACCGATTCTACCGTTTCGCAGATCCCTGGCGCCATCCAATGGACGGCCTGCGCGGCATCTTCGCACCCATAGGAAATCTCACGGACAAGCTCCGGATCGGGAAACTCAGACGACAGGCCCTGGCCGGTTCGCTTGAAGATATCTACAATCGACCGGAAACCACAAGCCTTCAGGCTCTTCGCAGCATCGGCTTTTCGGAAGACATGATCGACCGGTTCTTCAGACCTTTCATTGGAGGGGTCTTCTTTGATCCGGCGCTCGGCGTCTCCAGCCGGATGCTCGAATTCGGGTTTCGCTTCTTTTCACTGGGCGATACAGCGCTGCCCTCGGCGGGAATGGGAGCGATTCCGGACCAGATTGCCGCCCGACTGCCTGCAGGACGTGTGCGGACAGAGGCACGGGTCGCATCGATTCAGGAAGACGGAGTGACCCTCATGAGCGGAGAAAAGATAAACGCTCAGGCAGTGGTTGTGGCAACCGAGGGACACGAAGCAGCACGGCTTCTGGGTGACAAAGAAAAACCCGGATCCCGCAGCGCAAGCTGCATTTACTACAGCGCTGATGAGCCCCCGGTTTCAGGACCTGTACTGATACTCAATGGTGACGGACGGGGACCTGTCAACAGTCTCTGTTCACCGAGCAGCGTGGCCCCCGACTACGCACCGCAAGGAAGGTCTCTTATCAGTGTAACCGTTTTGGGCAATCCTGACCGGAACGATCAGCAGCTTGAAAAAAGCGTCAGGGCCCAGTTACATGAATGGTTCGGGCCGCGTGTAGGCAACTGGCGTTATTTACGCGCCTACCGTATCCCTCACGCCCTGCCCCTTCAAATTCCTCCTGTCTCAGATCCCTCCTCAGTACCTACGCAAATCCGTCCCCGTCTGTTCATCTGCGGAGAATACCGCTCCGCTGCATCGATCCAGTGGGCCATGGTCACAGGCCGCCGGGCCGCAGAGGCGGTTATTGATTCACTCGGCACACAGACCGGCAGCGCCCGCGAAGCCGAAGGATAGCATTCCATCAATAACTTCGGGGTAAGGTCTCGCTATTCCATGTTGCTATACCGCTCTGCTTAAAGGCGGTACACTGCATGTTTTGAATCGTGCTATCTGCCACCGTTTTCTTCTTGTTCCGCGCACGATCACAGGTCATCCACATTCAATGTTTCGCAAAGTAGTATTTACGCCTGCCCAAGTTCCTTTTGTTACGTATAGATGGTAGTAGTATAAATTTTTTGAATCAGATCACTACTGCGATATATAGATGCGTCAAAGAAAACAAGACGATGATTTCTGTGGATGGTTTTCTGTGGCACAATAAGCCATAATTAAGTCGGGAGTTTTTGAAAAACTAAGCTTGACTTAAAAAGTAAACTATGATTGGATTATAATATAATAGTTTAATATCCGTATATTAGTATTTAGGGATGGGATGGTGCAATAGCGGTATTTTATAAATGCCCCATCTTCTCCAAGGATTAGGTTCTTTGAGGAAGGGTGGGATTTTTTATATTAATGGGGGTATTAACAATCACTCCACCACTCCAATGCTTCATTTTCTTTTAAGGAGACCACCATCATGACAAAAAGGTTTTCTCTCACACTCACCATTTTTATTTTCTTATCTCTATCACTATTGATTCAGGACTGTTTAGCAACCCAGTGGGCAAGAACCTACGGGGATGCTTTTATGGAAATGGCCGCCTCCATCCAGCAGACCACAGATGGTGGCTATATTGTGGCGGGTTATTACTGTAGGACGGTGATATGCTGATCCTTAAGCTTGATCAAACGGGCACGGTCTCCTGGCAGAAAACCTACGGGGGTATTGATTATGAATATGCCTTCTCCATCCAGCAGACCAGAGATGGTGGCTATATTGTGGCGGGTTCTACTAAATCCTTTGGGGCTGGAGATGATGATATGCTGATCCTGAAGCTTGATCAAACGGGCACGGTCTCCTGGCAGAAAGCTTACGGGGGTATTGATCCTGAAGCTGCCTACTCAATCCAGCAGACCAGTGATGGTGGCTATATTGTGGCTGGGTATACTTTCTCCTTTGGGGCTGGAGATCAGGATATGTGGATACTGAAGCTCGATCAGAATGGTAATGTTTCATGGCAGAAAACCTACGGGGGAGGTGGTCGGGATTTCCGGGAGTTCACTTCCATCCAGCAGACCAGGGATGGAGGTTATATTGTGGCGGGTGCTACTGACTCTTTTGGGGCTGGAGATTATGATGGTTGGATCCTTAAGCTTGATCAAACGGGCACGGTCTCCTGGCAGAAAACATACGGTGGGAGCAGTGAAGATACAGTCAATTCCATCCAGCAGACCAGTGATGGTGGCTATATTGTGGCGGGTGTAACATACTCCTTTGGGGCTGGAAGTTATGATCTGTGGATCCTGAAGCTTGATCAAACAGGCACGGTCTCTTGGCAGAAAACCTATGGGGGAAGTGGTACTGATGCTTATCCCTCGATCCGGCAGACCAGTGATGGTGGCTACATTGTGGCGGGGCTTACTGGCTCCTTTGGGGTTAATGGGGATATGTGGATACTGAAGCTCGATCAAACGGGCATGGTCTCCTGGCAGAAAACGTTTGGGGGGAGTGATATCGATTTTGCCGCCTCCATCCAGCAGACCACAGATGGTGGCTATATTGTGGCGGGTTATTACGACTTTGGGGCTGGAAATACTGATATGTGGATACTGAAGCTTGACAGTAATGGAAATATCAATAACTGTGGCATTGAAGGCACAAGCGATGCTATTGTAACAGGAACCTCAGTTTCCGGTGTAAACAGTAACGCCCTTATCACAATACCATCTCCTGTTATTACCGATACATCTGTTATTCCTCAATCCTCAGCAGTCCAGATCGAAGAGCAGTGCTTTGCCGGCGACTGGTTTCCCATGGAGACCCCTTCGCAGGAGAAACTTAATGGGGTCTGGGGTTATTCTGTCGGGTCAACTCATAAATTCTATACAGTGGGTGAAAACGGGACCAGTCTTCCACTTTGACGGTACCACCTGGACCACAACCGTCAGCCCTACCGCAGAGGATTTATAGGTATCTGGGGAAACTCCGGGATGGCGTCGTCACATCCTCTATGCCGTGGGAGATAATGGAACCATCGTCACGATACAACGGCAGTTGGACTAGTATACACCACGGTTTACCTGCTAGTAATTTCAGAGATGTATGGGGAAGTTCGGCAAGTGATGTGTATGTTGTAGGTGACGGAGGATACATTGCCCATTACAACGGCTCAAGCTGGCAGGTAACAAGCCACATCGCATCGAAACTTAACGGCATCTGGGGTGATGCCTCCAATAACTATTTTGCCGTGGGTGAAGTTGGTACTATTGTTAAATATGACGGCTCAAGCTGGTCTACGTGACAAGCCCCACCACCGCATAACCTCTCCGAGATCTGGGGAAATGCTTCGGATAACATCTATGCGGTGGGTGAGAAGCGGCACCATCATCCACTATAACGGACAAGTTGGTCTGAGATAACAAGCCCCACCTCGGCAACATTGAGGGGTATCTGGGGAAGCTCGGCAGACAATATCTTTGCAGTAGGAGAGTACGGGAGTATCCTCTACTATAATGGTAGTGGCTGGACTAAGATGGATACCGGCACACAGGACAGCCTCATCTCCACCTTCGGCACCTTAAATCCCCGGGTGATGGTGGTTGGCTATGATGGGAACATCTTAAGCCTTACCGGCCCCTCTGTCCAGGGAAGGATCTGCAATGCCTGCACCGGGGGAGCAATCAATAATGTTACCGTTGAGTTTGATAAAGACGGGGCTGAATACCAGACCCAATACACCAACTCCCAGGGCATCTACCCCCCGCTTCAAGCCCAGGGGGGAACCTATCCCCTGTCATTGACCGCTACCGGCTATCTCTCCCAGGAGATCACCGTAGGCCTTCCCAACAATAACTCGCTTATTGACCATGCCACCTACCTCTTGCCCAACCCCGGGTATGAAGGGTGCCTATCAGGAACGATAACTAAAACCGTACATGATTGGCACCATTCCCAGGGAGAACGACAAAGGGGTGCAGAACATGGTGGTGAAACTGTTTAAGGGTACCACCTTACGACAGACGGCAACAACCGACTCGGGAGGCAACTACCATTTTACTGGCCTCAGTTCCGGGAATGATTACAGAATTAAGCCTATCATTACCGCATCTGAGTGCAGCACCGATCCCACAGAAGTAACCGGCATCACCGTGCCGACCACTTCTCAGTATCCCTTCACCCTTGACTGCCCCACCTCACCCCCTGATCCGGATACCTACTGGGTATCGATGGATACCGGGACCACCCGGTTGCTGCATGGGGTGTGGGGAAGTTCTTCAGATAATGTCTTTGCCGTGGGAGATGGGGGTACAATCATCCATTACGATGGGAGTGACTGGAGTACCCAGACAAGCACCACCACCAACAACCTTAAAGGAGTATGGGGAATATCAGGAACCGAGGTGTATGCGGTAGGAGCAAGTGGGAAGATACTGAAGACAGTAAACGGAGGTTCATCCTGGTCCTCCATGAGCAATCCCTCAAATGGACTCAATGCAATTTGGGGCAGTTCTTCAACCGATATCTTTGCCGTAGGGGATTCTGGAACCATCAGACACTATAATGGGGCTACCTGGTCAGGCATGAACAGCGGCACCACGGTAAAGCTGCTCGGGGTTTTTGGTAATTCTTCGACCGATGTCTATGCGGTGGGAAACAGCCACATGGACGGCTACTGGAAGCGGACAGTACTTCACTATGATGGCATCGGTTGGCAGATGGAGGAGACAGCGAACGGGGTGACCCTGATGAGTTCCTGGGGTGAAGCAGATGACATGTGGGCAGCAGGGAGTTTTGGGGGCATTCTCCGCTATGACGGGATAGACTGGACACAGACCGGTGGGCCCACCGAGAGCACCCTCAATGCCATGTGGGGAGAACCGGGAGGAGATATTTTTGCAGTAGGGTTTGGAGGAGTAATCGCCCAGTATGATGGCACAGAATGGTGTGTGAGGAAGTCTGAAACAGGAAGTGACCTCTATGGCTTATGGGGTGCGTCTTCCACCGATGTATTTGCGGTTGGGGATAACGGGACGGTATTGGCATACAGCGGAGATGTGGATAGTGACGGGATACCTGATATTACGGACAATTGCCCTGATATTGCTAACCCGGGACAGGAAGACACCGACGGGGATGGTCTAGGCAATGCCTGTGACAACTGCCCCACCATTACCAATGAAAGCCAGGCAAACAGTGATTCTGATACCTTAGGCAATGCCTGTGACAACTGCTGGGGTGTATCCAATACCAGCCAGGTTGACTCAGACTCTGACTGCCCGACTACTACACCTTACACCTCTGATCCTAAATGCGGTGATGCCTGTGAGGTTACCGGCACTGATACTGATGGCGATGGCATTGTTAATAATGAGGACAATTGCCCTGCAGTCTCCAATCCCTTCCAGCAAGACAGCTACCCGCCTCAGACCAACGGCTGTGGTGATGCCTGCGAGTGCCTTGCAGATTGTAACAATGATACCAAGGTTAATCTTTCTGATCTGGTCATCATGAAGGGAGAGTTTGGCCGGACTAACTGTGCCACCATCCCCTGTCAGGCTGACTGCAACTACGACAATAAAGTCAATCTTTCTGATCTGGTGACGATGAAGTCCGAATTTAATAAGACTGGCTGCCCGGTGTGCTTCTGAACAAAAGGAGGTAGAAAATGGGTAGAAAAAAGATCGCAGTACTAGCAGTGGTAGCAGGGTTATTCTTATTCTCATCATCAACTGTACAGGCCGCATCCTGTCTGGCTGACACCAATTGTGACCAGAAAGTGAATTTGACGGATTTAGTAACATTAAAAGGGGAATTCCTAAATCCAGACTGCGGTCCTTGTGAATACTGTCCATATGGAATGGTGGACTGCGGTGATAAGTGCGTTGATCCCGATACAGATAGAGAACATTGTGGTGTAAATGAAGCATGTCTTGGTGGGACGATTTGTGGGACAGGGGCAATATGTATCGGTGGTAGTTGTCAAAGTTTGACAAGTTATTATCTTAATGGTTTTGGAACTATTTCTGGTGTGCCTGATATAATAAACTCCAATGAGATTACATCTAATGAGTCGTTTTATTTTAACGCAAGCATTGATTTTGGAACGGTATTATTTGACGTCAGTCTTCTCGGTTTGTTAAGTACTGGTGCCCAGGAAGTATATTACGATAATAATAATAACATGTCAGAAGCTTTTGCCTATGATTTTTTATACCGGGCTGAACTAGCCCAATTATTAAAAACAGAGAGTGAAATAGTATATATTGATCCTGGTGGAAAAAGAACTGATTTACTTGTGGAGATTGATGGTCATAAAATTGGTGTTTCTGTAACAAGGGCCTTGAGCTATCCTCCAGGATCACCTTTTACTGTCGAAGCTGCAACCGCTCTACTTGAAGCCAGATTAAATGATATTATTTACAGTACAAATAATGTGGCGGCAGAAGATGCCTGGTATAAGCAAATCCTATTTGTATTTGCTTATTCGGCTGAACATGCAGATTCTCTTATGGCTGCTCATGGAAATATTAGTCAAGTAACGTTAGGAAATACAATTATAATTGTTGTTATTACTGATGGAGCGGATTCCTTTTTGTATTAGAAATCGTTAATGATTTTGGTGAAGCTTGTGGATGTGCTGCCAACTTTGATCATTATGTAGAGGGGGCAGATGAGTCATAGTTTATGGAGGACTTCGGTAGAAGTGCATTTTCAAATCCATGTCCTCATTGTGATGCAGATTTTAAGTGGTGTGCCTACCAAAGGTCTAGGGATTGACTTGAGTTGACATGTTAGAGAATTTGGCCATTTTCAACTCAAGTACTGTTCAAGACACTTAAGGCAAGAATCATTTCTACTGTGCTTTGATATACAGGGGGCCACAATGGCGCACATACGGAGTGTACTGAACAATTCCCCACTTTTTCTCTAGGGTCATAATGGTCTTAGGATGAAGGTGGGGAGATTTTGTTTTGTGGGATGTAAATGGTCATGATAAAATGTACCAGAAATGGTCACAAGAAAGTGTACCACCTCCAAGTATCCTTAGAAGACAGTGCGTGCTATAGTTGAGTAAAAACGATAAAGGGGGATAGTGATGTTAAAAAGGAGGTGGTTGTGGAGGTTCTGGTATTAAAGAAGCAGGGGTTATCCCTGCGGGAGATAGCCCGGAAGCTGGGGATACACCGGAAGACGGTGAAGAAATACCTGGAGCACCCGGAGATGGTAGGAAGGTATGTGATGACAAAGCCCCGCAGGAGCAAGCTCATAAGATTTATGGGTGCCATCGATGCCTGGCTGGAAGAAGATGGGCAGTATAAAGCGAGTTGGATATATGATCATTTGAGGCCGCTGGGCTATGGAGGAAGTTATGAGCTGGTGAAGCGGAAGGTGCGGCAGATGAAGGAAGATCTGAGCAGTAAGGCATACATGCGGTTTGAGACAGAGCCGGGCAGACAGGCGCAGGTGGATTTTGGGGAGTTTCAGGTAGAGGAGTTGAATGGAGAAATTGAGAAGCACTACCTGTTTTGCATGATCCTGGGGTACTCACGGAAGCCGTATGCAGAGCTGATAGAACAGTGTACCCTTCCCAGTTTTCTTGACTGCCATATCCGGGCATTTGAATATTTCGGGGGAGTCCCACAGGAGATTTTATATGACCGGATGAAGAATGTATTTATACGGAAGGTAGCCGGGAAGGCAGAGTTCAATAAAACACTGATGGGATTTGCCGTGCACTACGGGTTTAAGCCTGAGGTAACACCGGCCTATGCACCCTGGGTGAAGGGGAAGGTAGAGCGGCCCTATCATTTTATCAGGGAGGGATTCTGGCGGGGATACCGTTTTGTAAACCCGAGGGTGGCCAATCAGGATCTGGTAACCTGGCTGCAGGTGAAGGATGAGCGTATCCATGGAACGACCCATGAGAAGGTGACCGAGCGATTTGAACGAGAGAAACCCCACCTGAGTCCGTTACCTGATCATGCCTTTGACACCTCGTATCGTGCCTACCGGAAGGTGGGGAAGGACTGTACGGTACACTTTGAGGGGAACCGATACGTCGTACCGCACCGGTATGTGGGTAAGAAGATCGTGCTGCGGGTCAAGGAGAAGGGATTAAGAATCTTTGCAGATGAGAAGCAGGTTGTAAGCTACAATATACCTGAGGGGAAAGGACATCTCATACAAGACCCGCGGTTTTATGAAGAGCTGCGGAAGGACCGGGAGATGAACAAGCGGAAGTATAGTCATGGCAGAACACATAAGGGTCGGGCGAAGCACACCATCAGTCCTTCCCGGATGCGCTATGAGATGGATGTTGAGGTAAGACCGCTGGCGGCATACAGCCGAGTTACGGAGGGGATGTGATGGGCGAGACGCTGGTGATGGAACGGATAGAAGCAAACTTAAGCCGGTTGCGGTTACCCAGGGTTCGGGAGGTACTGCTTCCCTCCCTCAAGACAGCAGAGGAGCAGGAGAAGAGTTACCTGCGGTTTTTGGATGATCTCCTGGAAGAGGAAGTTGCCCAGAAAGAGCAGAGACGGGTGGAAACAGTGCTTCGGGTATCAGGCCTTCCCTTCATTAAAACCATCGATGACTTTGACTTCACCTTCCATCCCCGGCTGGATCGGCAGAGGGTGCTGAGTTTGTTTGACCTGACCTTTATCAAACAGAAAGAGAATGTGATTTTTCTGGGTCCTCCCGGTGTGGGCAAAACCCACCTGGCGGTGGCACTGGCAGTAAAAGCCTGCCAGGCGGGGTTAAGCATCTACTTTACCACCATGGGCGATCTGATAGGAAAGCTGAAGAAGGATCATGAGTCCATTAAAAGTCACCGGGGCAGGAGCTATTACAAATCTGCGTTGGTGGTGGTAGATGAAGTGGGCTATACTCCCATTAGCCGTGAGGAGTGCAACCTGTTTTACCATTTTATCTCAACCCGCTATGAGGAGTGCAGTACCATCATTACCTCTAACAAGGCATTCTCTGAGTGGACGGAGCTCTTCCATGATCCGATCATCATCACGGCCATACTGGACCGGGTACTCCACCACAGCGTGGTGATTAATATCAAGGGAAATAGTTATCGACTTAAAGGGAAACTGCCCGTGGATCAAAAAGAGGCTAAATCAGATGGGTGAGTGGTACACTTTTCAGTGACCCTTTTTGGTACACTTTTAAATTTTCGTTGACATGGGAACAGTTAAACAAAAGGGGGTGCGATATGAGTAGTAGAAAGATCGAAGTAATAGCATTGACAGTATTAGCAGGGTTGTTGTTAGTGGCATCGTCAGATGTATGGGCAATACTTTGTCAGGCAAACGCTGATTGCAACACAAAGGTTGACCTTTCCGATTTGGTGATAATGAAACAAGACTTTAACAAAACTGGATGCGATGCCTGTATGTGCAATCCGAACTCTGAATGCCCAACGGGCATGGTGGAATGTGCAGGAGAGTGTGTTGATTCGCTGACAGATGAGGCTAACTGCGGGGGATGCGATATTCCTTGTAGTGGGACATGTGTAGCAGGTGTATGCCAGCAAGGAGGCGAGGTATGTAATGGCACACTTTCAGCACTCGGCAGGTGGTGCGACCAGAATAATGGAACAGTAAAAGATATGACAACAGGGCTGGTGTGGTTGAAGGATGCGGGATGCAAGGGATCTATGGATTGGTATAATGCTATCCAGCAGCCAATTATTAATTTGAGAAACGGGGATTGTAGTGGAACCCTCACCGATGGTTCTGTGTGGGGTGATTGGCGTTTGCCCACAGAGACTGAACTTGTGGGAATCACAGTAGGTACAGAGCATATACATTCATATCAGATTTATTTCTTTGCTAACGTGCGGTCCGGCTACTACTGGTCGTCTACTACTCACGCCGGCAATCCCGTCTACGCGTGGTACGTGGACGTGTTCTATGGCTACCTCAACTACTACGGTAAGTCGAACGGCTACCACGTCTGGCCAGTGCGTGGGGGTCAATGATTGTTCATTTGACCATTTGAGTCATTTGGTTATTGAGGTGAGGGGGTACAGGGGGAGAAAATCCCACCCCCACACACACCCACAACTCTCACTTCCATACGTACTGCCCGATGCGACATGGGTCAGCACCTTGCTCATAAAGCCGGGCAATACGGTGGGTGAATAACCGCAAGGGTAAAAATCAAAAAGGCAGGAGTCTCAAAAGGATTCTTGCCTTTTACTTTGATGTGTCCATATGTTGGGGTATCTATGAGTAAGCCAAAATTGTGAGATAGTGCAAATAAGAGCAACCTTCTCAACGCAATAATAATACTATCTACTACGGAATGTATCTTCAAAAAGAGGGTTACTCTAACATTCTTGCAAACTGCTACAGTAGTTTGCAGATGAGTGATTATCGCGTATTTGGTTCAGTAATGTTAAAATCTTTGTCCTTCCACAATTCCCTCAGCATAGCAGCTGCGTTAAAGAAATGGAGCCCCTGAAATTATACAGCATAAAAAGTATCTTATGCATTTGCTATTACCCACATTGTTGGTAAAGAAATTACATTTTTGCATTTCTAAGACACCTGAATATATGTATGGTATCAGGGCGGCGCTAAAAGCTATGACTTTAAATAGTAGAAACCACATTATTTTTTTCCTAGCTTTTATTTTTCCTCAAACTATACTACCCTATTTTATTTTTTCCCTTAAACAAGACTTCTATAGCAATAATAAGGTGTGTTCTAGGCAAAAAATCATTATTGTCGGTTATTCAATTCTATTTCTCAAAAGTAAAAATAATCAATAAAAACAAATATTTATTTCTTTACTTTCAATATAAAACTTGCTACGATTCTCACTGCTTGTTTTTAAATAATAAAATTAAATAATGTGAGGGGGGGTGACTCGCAAAGAACCTTTTAGAAGGACATATTTTAACAATGAACAAGAGGAGTTAACAGTTATGAAAAAAATATTAGCAACACGATATCTAATGTTTTTCATTTTTGGAATATCATTATGCATCCCCCAATTAGTTAATGCTTTTCCTAATCGACTGTATACCTCTCCCTTTAAAAAGATTTTTCTCAGGGCTGTTCTTGACCTTACCAATGAGCAGATAAAAGCATTAGAAGAGCTCAAAGCGGCAACGCAAGCTGAAGTTGAACCACTTGAAAAAGAACTGGAGGCATTGGGCATGCAGTTGCCAGAAATTTTATTAGCTGAAGAAATAGATACTGTCGCTGCGGAAACAATGCTTCAAGAAATGGGTGATTTGCAGTGTCAGATTTCATCTATTGAGGCTAATGCGGGATTAGAGGGATTTCAGATTATAACTTCCGAAAAAAGGTTCTTAACGTCTGAGCAACGGCAAGCTATTGTGGTATTGGCAGAAGATGCTCTTGATTTATTTGAGTATATATCTGATTACCCCGGGTGGGATAAAATCAACGATGACTTTGAACAATACATAGAACCGGTTTTAGATGATTTACATCCAGATAGGATTTCGAGAGATCCGCTACTGGATCTTACCGATGAGCAGATAGCGGACTTCGATCAGTTGAAAGATGATACGAACGCTGCAATCGAACCACTGGAGAAACAAATCAGGGCATTAGGCGTGGAGTTGCTCGGTATCCTAATGGCTGATACAATAATTATTGAGGATGCTGAACAAACACTTCAACTAATCCTTGATGCACAGTGCCAGAGTTTATCTATCGGGGCTTCTTCTGTATTAGAGGGAGTTCAGATATTAACCCCTGAGCAAAGGCAACTTATCCTGGGAAAAATAGAAAAAAAGCAGAATCGTTGGGGAATGTGGAGAAACCGGGAGTAATCAGGAAAACGACTGAAGAGAGAGAATAGATCCCTTAATTAACAACTAACAAAAACTTATGTGCCCCTCAGTCAAGTTTGCTGGGGGGCTTTTGCTTTATTAAGGATCATTTTGTTAAATCCAAAATGCCCATACATTGTGATATGGATTCATTTAAGAAAATTGTAGCTTATCTTCAAGATTGGTAATTATCTCACGGCATAAATAGTTTGTATTGCTGAATGTATCTATGAACACGGCAGTATTGTAGGTTTCTTGCAAACAGGCAAAGTAGTGTTAAGAAAGTTTTTACTTCAAGATTGATGTCGTAGTAGAAAACATTTTTCCCTCCCACGCTTCACTCAGTATGGTAGTAATATTGAAGTGCGACATGAAGTCGCTCATGTAATTGTCAACCGAGGAGTTGACCTATTGTAGTGCCAATAGTTTCTTACCCTGACATGCGTGGCTGGTAACGGCCGGGTGTGAAGCTCAGGGGACAATGTAGCCCTCAGCCGTGAGGTTGAGAGAGCAAACCGTGAGGTGAGCTCAATTCTGGCAGCACTGAGCCGGAGGGGAGCCAGGAATGATGGTAGGGGCAACGTACGTGAACTGCTGATAAACGTCGTCATACTAAACAAGCCAAAAGTGCTGTAAGGCTTGAACCAAAAGGTAAGGGGTATGGTTGGGGGGCTTTTTATTCCCTCTACGCACTCTACCATTCCCCCGGCGGATAGGCAGGCCCTAACCCATCGGGTTACATGAGCGGAACATGGTAAGCCCAATTACCTCCACGGAAAGTGGAAGGCATCCCGTAAGGGAAGCTGACGGGTAAGTGGGTAAGGGATGTCGGAGAAAGCAAAGGCCAGCCGGTAATAGGCTGGATAGGGGATATTCCCTGACCTGAAAGGGTGCCGACTTCCGACAGGTACTTCGTTGCGAGATAGTTTGTAAAGCTTCTCAAGGGAGGAAAAGCAAATGGGGATGGCTCAGCACATCCATGCGTCCTACCACCCGAGGCCTGCCTGGAACTCCATCAAGTGGAGGAAGGTGGGTGCGAGGGTGAAGAAGCTACAAATGCGTATCGCAAAGGCTGTTCGGGAAAGAAGGTACCGGTTGGCGAAATCCCTCCAGTGGCTTCTGACTCACTCATTCTACGCAAAATTGTTTGCAGTAAGAAGGGTTGTTACGAATAAAGGAAGATGTACGCCAGGCGTGGATGGCAAGATATGGAACACACCGAAAAAGAAGATGAGGGCAGTAGAGCTGCTTACGAGAAGAGGCTACAAGCCCCTTCCACTCAGGCGGGTCTACATAAGGAAGAAAAACGGCACACGTCGACCGCTGAGTATTCCTACCATGAGAGACAGAGCGATGCAGGCACTATATGCACTGGCTTTGGCACCGGTAGCAGAAACAACAGGTGATCTCAATTCGTATGGATTTAGAGAATACCGGTCCTGCGCAGATGCTATAGAGCAGTGTTTCGTGTGCCTGGGAAGGAGAAACTCTGCACGGTGGGTACTGGAGGCCGATATCAAGGCATGTTTTGACAGCATTAACCATGAATGGATGCAACATAACATCCTGATGGACAGAAAAATGCTTCATGCCTGGCTCAAAGCCGGATATGTAGAGAAGGGAAGACTCTATCCCACAAAGGAGGGTACTCCCCAGGGTGGGGTTATCTCACCTGTGCTGGCTAACATGACGTTGGACGGTCTGGAGGCAGTCATTGTAAGTGTGGTACCCAGAGGTTCCAAGGTCAACGTGATTCGATACGCAGACGACTTTGTGGTAACAGGAGCAACAAAAGAAATGCTCCGGGGAAAAGTCATGCCTGCGATCCAGGCATTTCTCACCCAGAGGGGTTTACAACTCTCGAGAGAAAAAACCAGAATCACGCGGATAGAGCAAGGTTTTGATTTTCTGGGACAGCACCTGAGAAAATACGGGGGCAAATGTATCATAACCCCCTCGCACGGTGCGGTAAAAGCGCTCCTTGCTAAAACCCGAAAGATAATCAAAAACGGATTAGATCACTCATTATGGACACTGATAGAAGAACTCAACTCGGTACTACGGGGATGGGCAAACTATCATCGCCATATCTGTTCTAAGCAAACCTTTTCACATGTAGACAGCCGCATCTTCGAGCAACTCTGGAAGGGGGTCGCAAGAAAACACGGTTCAAAAACGAAAGGGTGGATACGTAAGAAATACTTCCGATCCATCCCCTCCCTGAACTGGTCATTCTTTGCAGACCGAAAGACAGAGAGCAGTACACGGGAAAGTATAGATTTGTTCCATGCTGTCACCACAAAGATCGTACGCCACACCAAGATACGTAGTGTGGCTAATCCGTATGCTAAAGACTGGCATGAGTATTTCTTAACACGGAAGGTGTTAAAATATTCTGAAGCCGCACGTGTCTAACTTTATTCGGGACAGAACAATCGGGTCTTCCTCATGTAAAGAAGGCTTCTGAAGTGCTTGAGCCGTGTGCGGGGAAACTCGCAAGCTCGGTTCTTAGGGGACGGAGTGGCAGTAATGCCACTCTGTTACCCGACAATTGAAGTCCCGGAAATTACGCAGGATACGAAATGTATTACGGGCATTCGCTGAAACTCAGGTTTTGGTATAAGGTGCGGAAGACAGCTTATTATGGGAACCTCCATATATAGAACATTAATGTCCAAAATACAGGTTTAAAATTACATTGATAAAAGAGGGATTCTGTGCTTTAATTTAAAATCATAAGGTCATTTAAAGGTGTTCCAATGAACGTACTTATTGGCATAACCCCACTTTTTCTCAGATGAGAAGTCTGAGGAGGTGGGGATAATTATTTGAAGGAGGGCTGACATGGCTACTAGACTTTATGTAATTATAATTGTTTTATTAACTGCTTTTATTACTTTGCCTGCTGATTTTGCTGGAGCAGGAGATTGGCAGATAACCGTAGTGGATAGCAAGGGTCAGGTTGGATATCACACATCTCTTGCCTTAGACAGCAGTGATAACCCCCATATCAGCTATAATGATGTTACTAATGCTGATCTCAAATATGCCTGGTATGATGGCACCTGGCATACAGAGACGGTGGATAGCACGGGTCAGGTTGGATATCACACATCTCTTGCCTTAGACAGCAGTGATAACCCCCACATCAGCTATTATGATGATTCTAACGATGATCTCAAATATGCCTGGTATGATGGCATCTGGCGTACAGAGACGGTGGATAGCATGGGTGATGTTGGATGGAATACCTCTCTCGCCCTAGACAGCAGTGGCAACCCCCACATCAGCTATAGGGATCTTACTAACTCTGATCTCAAATATGCGTGGTATGATGGTACCTGGCATACGGAGACGGTAGATAGCACGGGTGATGTTGGAAGATATAGCACCTCCCTTGTCTTAGACAGCAGTGATAACCCCCGTATCAGCTATTATGATGATACAAACGATGATCTCAAATACGCCTGGTATGATGGCACCTGGCATATAGAGACGGTGGATAGCGCGGGTTATGTTGGAATGTACTCCTCTCTTGCCCTGGACAGCAGTGACAACCCCCACATCAGCTATAGTGCTTATACCAACGGTTATCTCAAATATGCCTGGTATGATGGCACCTGGCATACGGTGCGCGTTGATATAGGAAGCCCGGTATATTATATCTCTCTTGCCTTAGACAGCAATGGTAACCCCCGTATCAGCTATGCATCTGAATACGGTTATCTCCAATATGCCTGGTATGATGGCACCTGGCATATAGAGATAGTGGATGGCGAGGGTAAGACTGGACAAGACAACTCTCTTGCCTTGGACAGCAATGGTAACCCCCGTATCAGCTATTTAGCTTATAGTAACTTTGACTATTCTCTTAAGTATGCATTTTTACCGTGTACCAATGATTTTGATTGCGATGCTATTCTTGATAATGATGATAATTGTTCTACCATTTCTAATCCAGGTCAGGAGGATAGAGATGGAGATGGGGCAGGAGATGTCTGCGATAATTGTCCTGATCTTGCTAATCCTGGCCAGGAGGATGTAGACGGTGATAAAGTCGGTGGTGTCTGCGATAATTGCCCTGATGTATATAATCCTGATCAAAAAGATATGGACAATGACGGGGCAGGAGATGTCTGTGACAGTGATATTGATGGCGATGGGATCTTAAATGAGCAAGATAATTGCCCCATAGTCATCAATCCCGGTCAGGAAGACAGTGATGGGGATGGTTTCGGTGATGTCTGCGATTCACAAAACAGCTTTGCCCTGATAGAGGTAACCTCAAATAAAATCGTAGTCTTTGATCTCGCAGGCAATCTCCTCTATGAGAAAGCATTTGATGGGATGGGAAACTGCTATTTTGTTTCTCCCAGTGCGCGGGGTTGGCTGGTAAAAGGCTGTCCCCCTGCTGGCTGTGGCGCAAGTAACTGGATCATCTGGGACCTGGAACCTGATCTCTCTGTTGCCAATACGATTACCAATTTAGGGCCAGGGCCCTTCTATACCGGGATCGGCAGCGGAAACTTTGTGGTGGGTAATGTGTATTCTGGGATCATCAATCTCTATAGCCCTGCTGGCACTATCATCGGCAGCACCAACGCCTGGCAGGAAGAAAATGGATGGCCCTATGCGTACACTAGGTTAGGAGAAATAGCTGGTTTAGTCAACGGAGGGTTTGTGGTACCCCCCGAGGGAGGATATCCTGAAGCGGGTGGACTGTACACCCCCTATCTCTATTTCTATGATAACGATCTCAATCTGATAGATAAAGTAGATATCACCGCAGATGGTATTCACATCTTTAACGCGGACGGTTTAAGTAATGGAGGATTTGTTGCCACCTGTGCGGATTATGGCACGACGGATCAGGTAACGTATTTATGCTATTTCAATGCGGATGGCACACTGATAGAGAAGAGAGATGTAAGCGGTGATATTCCTTTACGTTACTATTCGAATGTTTTTATCAGCGGGGTGAGTGAGGGGAGAGTGATGGTGAGCGTGCTTGGAGAGGACAGGGTATGGGTATATGATAACCCCTTGCAAGGGTTTAATAGTAGCAGTAGGTTTGCCGGGAGATTTTTAAGCGATGAGATTCCCCCTGAGGAGTGGGATTTAAGCAGCTTTGGAATAACTGAGATCGGGTCACTTGCGGGTAATGTGCTGGTGTTTGACTCGGATAGTGATCAGATTCCTGAGGCATTGGACAACTGCCCTACTACTCCCAACCCTCTTCAAGAAGACACCTATCCCCCCGGTGGTAATGGATGTGGCGATGTCTGTGAATGCCATGCCGATTGTAATGATAATCAGAAGGTTGATCTTGCCGATCTAGTAATTATGAAGCAGCAGTTTCTGTGGAACTGTAGCGAGCATTCATCCTGTGAAGCTGATTGCAATTATAGCGGCAAGGTTGACTTATCTGACCTGGTGATGATGAAACAAGAATTCATGAGAAGCGATTGTCCGGTGTGCCCGTGAGATAATTTGGAAAGAGATTTGAATATTATCATATGACCCTCGGTACTATTATCGAGGGTTTCCCTTTTTTGTCCATACTACGCAACGTATCTTATGATAATTGATTTTTCCACCTTTCTTGCAATCAGGCAGAGTATTGTTCAGAAAGTTCTTACTCCAAGATTGATGTCGTAATAGAAAATATTTTTCCCTTCCACAATGATCTCATTATGGCAGCAACCTGGGAAAATCACCTGCCTCAATTTACCCACCCTAAAAAAAATTGTAAATACGATCCATATTTTGTCATTTCCAGCTTTCCCCGCCTCCATTACAACTCCGATTTATTCATATTAAGCATCAGGAATCCCGTTGGCTAGGGTTGCTTTCCTTTTCTATAATAAACAAAGGCTTATAAATTGCAGGGACTATTCAATTTAAGTTTGTTTGCCCCTCTCCCGATTTGTGTATGTATGATTTGAGCATGGGTTACCCTTGCATGAATGGAAGTGACAATGTAAAAAAGGGGGGAGAAGTCATGTCAAAAAGAGAATTAAAGTTATTAACCGTATCAGTATGTTTGCTTATATTATCAGCAGGGGCCGTTATGGCTGAAGACCCGGTCTACTTTGCAGACCCAAACTTGAAAGCCGATGTAGAATGGGCACTGGGTATAAGTGATCCTACACCGACTGATATGCTTGCCCTAAGCGTTCTTGAGTTATTCCCGAGTGAAAGAATCTTCGATCTTACGGGCATCGAATATGCTTCTAATCTGAGGTACCTGTGGGTTTACAACAACCTGATCAGTGACCTCTCCCCATTATCAGGACTTACGAACCTGAAGCTTCTTGATATAAGTCAAAACCCGATCAATGACCTCTCACCGTTATCAGGACTTACAAATCTGACCGAACTTATACTAATTTATTGCCAGAGCAGTGATCTCTCACCATTGTCAGGGCTTGCAAACCTTACCACACTGTGTCTAATTGGAAACCAAATCAATGACCTCTCACCGTTATCAGGGCTTACGAACCTAACGATTATGTCTTTATTTGAGAACCAGATCAGCGACATATCACCTTTATCCGGGCTTACGAGTCTGGAGGCACTGTGGTTGCATTACAACCAGATTAATGACCTCTCCCCATTATCGGGGCTTACGAACCTGACGGATCTTGATCTAGGTGAGAACCAGATCAGTGACATATTACCTTTATCAGGGCTTACAAATCTGACGAGGTTGAAGCTATATGGCAACCAGATCAGCGATATATCACCGTTATCAGGACTTACGAGTTTAGGGATGCTGGATCTATACCGCAACCCTCTCAACGAAGAGGCTTATTGCACATGTCTGCCGTTAATCAAACGCAACAATCTTGGTATATATCATCTGGTTTACGACCCGTGCCCCTATTCTGATGTTGATGAAGACGGTGCACCAGATACTTGTGACAACTGCCCCGACTATTATAATCCCCTGCAAGAGGATTCTTACCCTCCTGGCGGCAACAACTGTGGCGATGCCTGTGAATGCCATGCGGATTGCAATGGTGATCAATTGGTTGACCTTGCTGATTTAGTTATTATAAAGCAAGAATTTCTAAGAACTGTCTGTGCTACCAATCCCTGTAATGCAGATTGTAACTATGATAACAGTGTCAATCTTGCTGACCTTGTGATGATGAAGGGGGAATTTATGAGAAGTGATTGCCCGATGTGTCCATGAAATAATTGGCAGGTATGAAACATTATCACAACCCTCGGCACTATTATCGGGGGTTTTTCTTTTCTGTGTAAAATACCGGATGTATTATGTGGTGTCGGGGCATTCAACGTTTCTTGCAATGAAGCAGAGTAGCGTTAAGAAATATTTTACTCCAAGAATGATTTCGTAATAGAAAATATTTTTCCCTTCCACGATTCACTCAGTATGGTAGTAGTAGACACAAATCCTCCACTTCGATTTACCCACGATTCCACTTGTAAGCTCTAGGCGAGGAATGATTAAATGTGTTGCAGAAATGAGAAATTTGTGATTTAATTCTTTTACCTATCGGACATCGAGGGGAGCCATGCTATGAATCCCAGGGGCAGTAGATAATCCCATTTTGACTCAGCAAATAAATGTTGAGCAGGTGGGATTTTTTAATTTGAAAAGGTAAGGCGATGAAACAGCTGTCAATCATTTGTCTACTTACATTGATTTCAATTTTTTTAGTGAACCCTGCTGCTGCCACTGACTGGTATGAAATGGAGAGTGGAACGGGAGCTGATTTACAGGGTGTTTGGGGATCATCGGCAACTGATGTCTTTGCCGTGGGTACTTCTGGAACAATCCGTCACTATGATGGAAGCACCTGGTCTTCCATGGAAAGTGGGACAACCTATGGGCTCACGGGCGTTTGGGGCAGCTCAGGGAGTGATGTGTTTGCGGTGGGTGGGGGACCGGTCGTACCTATTCCATCAGGGTCTATTCTCCACTACGATGGCTCAAGCTGGTCTGAAATGATGGGTGGTTATGTTGTTGATATCTGGGGTATTTCTAATAGGGATATCTGGGCAGTGCAAATAGATGCTGTCAATCATGATTGCTGCTTGTTACACTATAATGGATTAATCTGGTCTACAAGCACATGTGCTGCGCCGTCTGACTCTTATTTCTATAATATCTGGGCGGGTTCAGGAACTGATGTATTTGCCACGGGCAGATTGGATTCGCTTTTTTACTCCGGACGATTGCTCTGCCAATATAATGGCTTAACTTGGTCTTGCCCGTATACGGGGCCTAGGGGTAGTGATCTCTATGGTGTATGGGGCAGCTCAGGGAGTAATGTCTTTGCGGTGGGTTCTGCTGGCACCATCCTGCATTACAATGGAATCGCCTGGTCTTCCATGGAAAGTGGGACAACGAGTTATCTCTATGGTGTGTGGGGTAGCTCAGGGAGTGATGTCTTTGCGGTAGGTAATTCAGGAACAATCCTTCATTATGATGGGAACACGTGGTCTGAGATGAGTACAGGAACAGGAGAATGGCTTGTTGATGTGTGGGGCAGTTCGGGAACGGATGTCTTTGCGGTAGGTAATTCAGGAACAATCCTTCATTATGATGGTGATGGAGATAATGACGGCATTATTGGTCAAAATGATAATTGCCCTGATGTGTTTAATCCGGAGCAAATCGATTCTGATGGAGATGGGGTGGGTGATGCCTGTGACGCTTGCCCCAACGACAGCGAAAATGACTCTGATTCTGATAGCATATGCGGTGATATTGACAATTGTCCTAATACTCCCAACCCAGATCAACTGGATTCCTACCCACCAGGTGGCAACGGATGTGGCGATGCCTGTGAATGCCATGCAGACTGTAATTCTAACCAGAAGGTTGATTTGTCGGATCTGGTCATAATGAAACAAGAGTTTCTAAGAACGGATTGTACTACCAATCCCTGTAATGCTGACTGCAACTATGATAACAAAGTTGACCTTGCTGACCTCACGATGATGAAGACAGAATTTTTTAGAAGTGACTGTCCGATATGTCCGTGAAATAATTTGACAGGCAGGAAACAGTAGCATAGCCCTCGGTATTATTACCGGGGGTTTTCTTTTCCGTGTATAATACCGGATGTATTATGTGGTGTCGGGGCATTCCATATATCTTGCAATATACGCACCTCGCCTTCTTAAGGAGTTTTTTATATACTACGAACACAAATATCAATCCTCTATAAACCCTTCAAGGAAAGGAGCATTGCCATGAGAGTATCTCACGCCACAAAGTATTGCCTCGATTATCATGCCCAAAATTCCAAAAAAAAACACAACGGTTAACTATCAGGTTCTGCTCTCACGATTTAATGAACAATTCAGCGAACGTGACCTGCAGTCCATCACCCCGGAAGAAATCCTCACCTTTTTAACCCGCCTGAATGGAGATACCAAGCAAACGACCAAGCGTCTGCGCTATGCCCTGCTCAATGCCTTTTTCAATCTCATCAAGAACACCCTGGATGAGACAATTCCTAACCCTTGTGACACCCTGATGTTAAGGAAAAGATTTAGAAGCACCAAAGGTATTCAGTGGACCATATTCGAGAAGGAAACTATTGATGAGATAATTTTCAAAACAGCAAAGTTACGAAATCGCCTCATGCTTGAGCTGATGGCCAGGGGCGGGATGAGAATCGGAGAGGTGCTTAGCATCAGGTCCCGAGATGTTGAAGGCAGGAAAATCATGCTCCATGCTCCCAAAAGTGGGAGGGAAACAGAGGTGGTGTTTATTCCCCAAAAGGTAGCAGACCGGCTGAAGGATTACATCCGGGTTAACAACATTGATCCAGATCAGCGCATTTTCCCTTTGACCTATGCAGGTGGCAGAGAAGTGGTACGAAGAGCCGGGAAACTGGCAGGTGTTGCCCTAAAATCTCACGATCTCAGAAGGCATGCCGCAACCTATGCCTCACGATCAGGGACGCCGATTGAGATTGTGAGTAAGGTAATTCTGAGACATGCCAATCTAGCTACTACGCAGCGTTACCTCGGAAAGGTAAGCGAGACGGAAGCGGTGAGGTGGATTGAAAACCTATATGGCTAATATTAACAGCCGGGGTAAGCCTATTGCTGGATACCCCGGTTTATTGCCTAAGTGCAGTCGTTATTCTTGCGTTCAGTATTGGTCATGACAATTCAGAGTTGCAGAGTATACGAACCGTATCGTGGGTATTTGCAATAATCCATATAGTTGCAAGAATCATTCAGCCTTTCCGCTCCCTATCCCAATCCTCCATTCAGCCTGAGGATAAGATATCGGTTGTCTCAGCCACGATCTTTTTGAGCAAAGGGTTTTATATGTGCTGAAATGATCACCCATCTGATGCGGTGCATAAATTTGCCTGTGGGATGGGCTATATAACCAGCATTGAAAATTTTAGGCAATAATTACGGGCGGGTAATTTACCCACCGGCACCCAGAAAAAGGTTCATAATCACGTAATCATTGATTCAGATTCAAAACCGGGCCTCCCCTCACATCCAGATACAACACATATAAAAACCTTGAACTTTTCAGGCAAAAAACCGGTTTAGCTTTTGCTCCATCGTCTTTGCTA
Organism: uncultured delta proteobacterium; assembly: GCA_963751515.1. Lineage (GTDB taxonomy): Bacteria > Desulfobacterota > WTBG01 > WTBG01 > WTBG01 > CAZWCD01. The sequence goes on along the minus strand of CAVVUR010000004.1, from coordinate 41,210 downwards.
CTCTTTGCCCATGAGTGTTCATTCCATTATCGAATTCTTCAATGTGATAGTAGATTACTGCAGGGATACTGTATGATTGCTCCGTGGGATCGCCATGAAACAGTGCCATAAGCATAAAAGGAAATTTTGCTATCTCACGTAAATCAGCGGAGAGTTGCGGGTTAGCCATGTGCACTATATGCGGTATGCAGCGTATTTCAAAGCTCTCATAAATATTATAGTGCCCTTGAAAACACATGGTAGCTGCCGGGTTTTCCATCATATTCAAAAAGGTATGTGTTTCAAAATCCGGATTAGAAAAATACTCAACGCCAACCTGCATATCTTTGCGCCAGATGTTTTGCTCATGTATATCTTTAAGATATTGCATCTTGGTTTTAAAATCCGCGTCCGATGCTGCAAGTTCTGCTATCTCATCATTGATTGTTTTTAAATGTTCCTGTTTGGGCACAACATTGGCTCCCACAACTTTATTGTTTATATGAAAGGTGCTGTCCCCCCTGCCCCTTTTGTTGCCATAGGTGGCTATAGAGGGTGTGTGAGGGCCAGCTGCGGCAGGCGTGTGCGTTTCTGCTATCCGGGCGTCAAATGTTTGGATCCTCTCCTTAAAATTCCATTCCCAAAATTTATTTTCTACCTCTATGATCTTGAATCTTCGCCACCATCCGTCAAGACGTGCCCAGATATAGCCGGCATCGACCTGCCCATCATATACCGTCCGGTGCACGCAATATTTTCCATCCTCAGGCCCCTCCCAGTAATTTTTGGAACCCGTTAAAGATGCGCCAAACGATAATTGTGCTTTGGTTATGAACGGAAAAGTTAGTAAGCCCACGCTACTCAACTTAATGAAATTTCTGCGCTTCATCAATCTATTTATTGCGTGATCTTTCATGGCTCATCTCTTTTCACATATAGTATTATTGTTTCTCAACTATTTATTATGTTCACAGCACTAAGAATCATTGTTATCTTTTGTTTTTCTTATATTATTTATCATATGAATCGTCTTTTCACAATCGGCAAAACCCTGATTTTTGATTTCGAAAACCCTGATTTTTGATCTGCCATCTACATACGGTGATGGGGAAAATGCGGAGAATATTTTACTTAATGCCAAAACTAGAGATACTGTCCCACCAGTCTATTACCTTTGGAAGCATGCGTAAATTGAGTAGGGTAATTTACGCATATTACTACCATACTGAGAGCATAGTGGGAGGCAAAAAATATTTTCAACTACGACATCACCCTTAAAGTAAAAATGTAATTCACATTACTTTGCCTGATAGCTGTTGGTTGAGTGTAAATCTATCCCGACATAATGGCCCATGAAGCACCTCCTGTTGAATGGTTAGTAGTTTTTGCCCAATAACCATTATGAACTTATAGGAGAGTGTTTTCCATGGGCCTTTTATATGATTATCAAGTAGTGTAAACTTTCCGAACCATAACAAGCACCACCACATCTAGTAACCCCGAACAGAGCAAAAAAAACAATACCCCCTCAGCAATGACCACTGAAGGGGCATCGGAAAGTAAAGAAGTATGGGGACACATCCCTCCTCGCTAGAAATATTGTTTGCCTTGGATTTTACTCGATCACCTTTTCAACCATCGGCAAAACAGAATCTATAATCTCTTTAACTTCCTTCTCAAACTCTTTATCCTTCTCCATTGCCTGAACTATGGCAGGACCCCATTGGTAGTAAAGTTTTATGAGTTCCTGACCTTCTTGGGTATTGCTGAGTATATTGTCACGGAGATTTCTTAGAAGTATAGTTTCATTTGACTGATTACCGTAGATTTTAATTACTGGACATTTAGCATTTCTGTCACAAACATCACCTGTACCATCACCGTCACTGTCTTCCTGGGTTGCGTTCGAAATGCCGGGGCAGTTATCACAAACATCACCTATCCCATCACCGTCTGCATCTTCCTGGTCAGCGTTTGGATCATTAAGACAGTTATCACATGCATCGCCCCGGCCGTCTTCGTCAGCGTCTGCCTGGTCCGGATTATCAATACAGATGCAGCTGTCTTCCTCATTTGTGATTTGATCTCCATCAAAATCATCAGAACAAATAGCTTCCTGGTTTAAACTGCAAAAACCGTAATCACCGCACTCATCACTGGATGTGCAGGTTTGTCCTACATCACCATTGAGGCAATCTATACAGGTACCCAAATTCGGCCCATTGGCAATTTCAGGACAAGTATCACTGTTGTCAGGAACCCCATCGCTATCTTGATCATTTGTCAGGTCTTGTATTTCAGCATCTGAAATAACCCGACTGTATATGCGAACATCATCAATGGTTCCACGGAAATGTTCATTATACTCGGGATCGGGTTGGAATGATCTTCCTATGTATAGATTATTTGTAGTGCCAATAGATGCCAAATCAGTTGCGGAAACTTCCAGTATGCCATCTATGTACAATTTCCTTTCGTTGTTTAGGTTGCGGGTAACGACAACACAATGCCATGTACCATCTCCGTCAATGATACTATTTGAAATCATGTCAGGGTCAGTGCCTATTCTTGCTCTGATTTTACCATCTCCATTGGCAGCAATTTGTATTCCATCCCAAATCGGGTGATTAGTGATATTCCATCCAACTAATGTATTCCACCTGTCATTTCTTGTCGTTGAGTTAAACCACACGGCAACAGTAACGGGTAAACTGATTGAGAGTGGGCCGACATCTATATAATCAGTTGCCGTGCCATTGAAATAATAAGCACTATTTTGATTTCCCATCCTGTCAGCAGTAAAAGTTGAACCGTAGATTGTACCATTATGTCCATTCCCGCTCTCATCATTGGCATTGCCATTGAATGGATAATAGGCAACTAGTCCGCTGGACAGGTCTGCTGATGCTTTGGGGCTGAAGGAAACCATAAAGCAAATCAGGGCACAAAAAAGCATGCTGCTTAAAAATGTTTTTGGTTTCATAGCAACTCCTCCCTCCTGAATTAGTTCATAACGATACAAAAAAAAGACCGCACGGCTATCATTTGATAACATATGCAGCTTTCATTATCAAAACCACTTTCTGAAGCCTTCATCATGTTCCCCCCCCACAGTACCAAGATGCAGACTTACTCGATTTACCTTTTATCATTAACAGCAACGCTATACTTTGTCAATCTGAACTATTCGAGAACCCCCGACTCAAGTTATGGCTTTTTGTGCCGCATAAAACCCTTTTATGTTACTAAAAAGAACGTTCTCTGTGGTGGCGCTCTGTATTCCGGGATAGGTAACGTAAAGGTAACCAACAAAGAATTTGAAGGCAGCCTGTCACAGTTCATTGGAACCCATAAAGGATTTGCAGCGCGTGAAGCTTTGCGTCGTGCAACTCAGCAGATATATCATTTTTTTAAACGAATCAGTATCAAGTCATTGGTACCCCGGAAGATATTGAAGATCCGGATATCGTCATGGTTGTGGCAGATGCGTATCTGGTGATGCGGTTGATTAAGGTCTATGCATGGAAGGCCGGCGAACTGGTTCATGACATCTCCGGTTCGGGCTGTTGTACCAATTCCTTTCCACTTGTTTACAAAACAAAAACAATGACCTATAATATGGGTGCCGAGACCTCCCGTGTCCTTATGAACCTCGACCCGGGAGAGATGTATTGCTTTATTCATTACAACCTGCTGCCACTTGTCGTTGATAATTACAAAAACATCCAAACCGGTCTTGAGATGTAAGTGATGCTCACCCGTGATCAACGGCATTAAGTGGCACCAGGATCAAGAGCTAGGGTGATGGGGAGGATCTTCGTTTGCTGAACATATTTATCGATGCTGATGCGTGCCCGGTCAAAAATGAGGTGTACCGCGTCGCAAGCCGATATAGCCTTAACGTTACTTTGGTGGCCAACTCTCGGATGCGAGTTCCGAATGAACGATGGATTACTCTTGAAATTGTAGAGGACGGACTCGACGCGGTTGATGATTGGATTGTCGAACACGTGCAACCCTACGACATCGTGGTCACCGCTGATATTCCGCTTGCGAGTCGCTGCCTGAAGGAAGGCGCACGTGTAATCGGTCCAACCGGAAAGGCGTTCACGGAAAACAACATCTGTCAAGCCGTAGCGACTCGGGATCTGCTGTCAGAACTTCGTGAAGCAGGAGAGATAATGGGCGGGCCTCCGCCGCTAAAGAAGCATGACCGATCACGTTTTCTTCATCAGCTTGACGAAATGATTCAATTAATCCATCGTAAGCACCCGTTCAATTCCACCTGACTCGCTGAAGCGTACCATAACTCGCTCTCCGCGTCGGCCGGCCATAACGCCCCGTTCGCTTAACTCGATAGTATTGAAACACCCTGGACTCTGGCATGTTAAAAAAAGCCTCCTCTCAAGATACATTTTCCACCAGAGATCTCTACACAGATCATTCTGATTCTCAAATCCCACCCTGGGATGATGACTAGACCTCAGAATCACATGCCCACCTCTTGTGCCTTCCATCTGTCTACTGAAATTAAACACTGAGGGAAGCGTAGGAGGGAAAAATGTTTTCTACTACGACATCAATCTTAAAGTGAAAATGTAATTCACATTACTTTGCCTGATTGCAAGAAGTGTAAAGAAAAAACCCTCTTTTTTTTCATTGCAGATACTACCACATGTTGTGCCTATAAAAGTTATTATTATTGACGTACCATAGAAGCTTTCCTATACTTATCCCATCAAAAAGCAATTCCTTATCAATTTACGACCGTGGTGACTCGTCGGCTTAAGGCAGCGCGTTTACAGGTTATTGCATTACGATAATCAAGGGAGTATGCATGAGTAAGACTGGGACAGTGCGTCTGCGAGTTCTCGGGGCGATATTTTGTGTTAGTTTCGCGTGTTTAACTTTTGAGATATATTTAAGCCGGATCTTAAGCTGCTTGTTTACTGAAGGGCTGCTGTATTTTCCAGTTTCTTTAGCATTCCTCGGCATTGGTGTCGCGGGATTTTATTTGTACCGATATCAGGGCCGCGTTGATGTTAATGCTCATGCACAGTTGTTTGTTTTGTGCTGTGCGTGTGCCGTATGTTTCCTCTGCTTTACACCGCTGATCAATGTGTTTTCTTCTCTTATGCGGTTGCAGTTTCATTTCTCTCCTGTCTTTTCATTCCTTGAAAACATTGCCAATGAAGAAATTGTAAAACTGTATTTTTTCGCGTGTCTGTATGGCTTATTGAGCGCAGTGCCGTTTTTCTTAAGCGGCATGATAATCATTATGGTGCTTAAAATGTATTCCGAAGATGCATCCCGCGTGTACTGCTTTGATTTGTGCGGGGCAGGATTGGGATGCGTTGCGAGCGCGGTCATGTTGCCGCAGACAGATATTTCAAACATTACGGTGCTGTGTATGTTTTGTAATGTGATTGCAGGGCTGTGCTTTATTCCAGCGAAAACAGATAAGAATCGCAGCAAAACTATTGCACTGTTGGTGTTTTTGTCGTGCGTGGTTGCAGCGCTCCTAACAGTAAATGTGTGGTGGCGTTTATTTGAATACAAACCTGATCCAAATCTGGCGGGACGCGATTTCAAACGGAAACTGGCTGTTGAAGAAGTCTGGCATCAGTGGAACACGTATTCGCGCGTTGGTCTTTTGCATTTCAAGGATAACGATATGTATAAATTCACCATTAATAATGGTTCAGGGCACGCAACCGTGTTGCCGTTTAAACCGGACGAGCCTTATTCTTACACGTTTGACACGATGTGGTTTTCTCCCACTCAAATGGTATATGCGTGTTCAGAGCCCAAAGACATTCTCATCATTTTTGCCGGCGCAGGTGTTGATATGGTTGAAGCTTATTCATACTCGCATGGCACCTCTGATGTAACCGGCGTTGAAATTAATCCCCTCATTGTGAATAAAGCACGCGCGATTCCTTCGTTTCATCTGCGAGAATTTTTCGATTTGCCAAATGTACATATGATTGTCAAAGAAGGCCGCAGTTTTCTTGATCAAGATACCAAACATTATGATTCCATTGTGCTTTCTTGGAGCGGGGCATCGTGGGCGTATTATATGGGAACCGTTGGCCACACAAATCAGTATTTGTATACGAAAGAAGCGTTCATTCAATATTTGAAGCATCTCAAGCCGGGAGGAACGCTGGCAGTAGTTAATCTGAACAAGGTGAAAGTTCTCGCGATGGCAAAGGAGGCTTTTCAGGAATGCGGCATTCCTAAGATAGAGCGCAAAGTAATAATTTCAACAGATACGAATGAATTAGCAAAAACGCCAGATTTTGCCGGCATGTGGGAACAGCGGGAGCTGTTATTTAAACTGACTGATTTCTCGCAAGTTGAGGTTGCTCGTGTTGAAAGACTTCATTCTCTTAAATCAAAGAGCATTGTGTATTCACCGTTTTACTGCCATGAAAAATATCTCATCTACAAAGAATTGTTAACCGCGCCGGACACAGAACACTTTGTGGCAGAACGCGCAGTTCTGAATGCAGACCATCAGGTGAATTATACGGTTCCCACTGATGACCGGCCATTCGCACTCAATATGTTTCCTTTTAGAATGTTTTTTAATCCTGCTTTTTGGCGTGCAGTAATCTTTCGTCCTTTTAGTAATACGGTGTATCTGAATAATCTTTTTATTCTTCTTTTTGCCTTTGCAATTGTATTTTTGGGTATTGTGCTGATGGGGTTGCCGCTTTTTGTAGGAAGGGAACGCTTGCGTGATTATGACGGCACGTATGTCGTGTATTTTTCTTTAATTGGTCTTGGATTTGTTTTATCGGAATTATATGTGATGCAAGCATTGGGATTGTTTTTGGGACATCCGTTGTATTCGTTGATTATTGTTCTCGCAGTTTTTTTGTTTTCAACCGGAATCGGAAGTTTGTGGTCTAAAACATTATTTGCGCGGTCCATAATGACCAGTCAGCGTATCAGCATTCTCGCAGTTTTCTTGCTCAGCATAACAGTGCTCGTGTGTAAGTATCTTAATGAGCATTTGCTCTGGCTTCAGTTGCGCAGTAAAGTTGCCATTGTGGTTGCCTTACTGTTTCCGCTGGGATGTGTGCTCGGCATGTTTTTCCCCTCGGGTTTTTCGTGTGCGGCAGCACGCAAACCGCAGTTTATTCCGTTTTTGTGGGGAATGAACAGCGTGATGTCCATTACTGGTAGTGTGCTGAGTATTCTGATTTCATTTTCAATGGGATTTAGAAGTTTGATGTACGGTGCGATTATTTGTTATGGCGTTCTCGCGGTGTTGTGTTTCTTAAAGAAAGAGTCGTTTTGTAGGCAAGGAATTGATCAACCTATACTATCAATCGGGTCCTTTGATAGTTGAGATGATGGAAGGGAATTAGCAGTTTAAGCAGGAAGAAAGGAGATGATTGATGTAGTTTTGTTGTTGATTGCAGGAGAAGCAGAATAGACTATTCAATTTGGGAGTTCTTGATAAAGGTAGTTCATTCATGTAGCTCTGCCTTTTCTTATTACAACCCTACATTTTGTGTCTGCCATTTTCTCACCAAGCGTCAATATTACTACCATACTGAGTGAAGCGTGGGAGGGAAAAATGTTTTCTACTACGACATCAATCTTGGAGCAAAAATTTTCTGAACACCACTCTTGTATTTTGCAAGAATGGTGGATTGGCTCTGATATAGTAGACTACAACTGCTATTATAAAATATTCAGGATCAATTATTGGTAATGTTTTTTGTAGATGTGTTCAATAATAACCATTTTCCCAATACCACTAAATCTGGTATCTGGTTAAAAAAAGAAACAGCCCCCAAGCCTTCTTGCAGCCAAGGGGCCATTAACTCATAAGTTCAGTGGCTCAAAGATGGTCAAGCAAAGTGCCCCACTCTTGGGGGTTTCAAAGGTATCACAGGCCGGTTGGTATGTTTAATTATATGTAATCTTTCCAATACCCCTCTTACACAAACCCCAAGAAATATTGCCCACAGCAAAACTACAACCCAAGCTACAACAAAACGTGCCGTAAACATGAAAACTAACAGCGATGCTGTTAAGATTCTAAACGCATATAGCAAGAAGATACCGAGCAATGATATGATAATCGCACCTGCCAACTTCTTTCTCATAACGACCCCCTACGTTAGAAGGCTCAGCAGCAAAAATAAAAAGCTACCTTGTCTTATTCACAGAACAGTACATTCGGCAGTCCAGCCTTCTATGCACCAAATCCAAAAGCACGTTCTAATTACAGCAATAGAACTGTGGCTTTCCGTGCCTCGATTACTCGGGGTTTGGCTTTATCGTAGTATATTGGTACATTAGATACCCAAAACCATAAAAACGCAATAGGCAGAACCCTGATTTTGGGCTTCGAAAAACCTGATTTTTTATCTGACGCCCATATGTGGTGGTTGCTATGAAGAGACTCTATTGAATATTGACCAACAATTTATGGGCGTTCATAACTGTCTCTTACAGCTTCAAACATACGCAAAATGAGGGGGAGTAATTTGTGAATGTTACTACCATCTATACGGAACAGGAAACACCCGCACAGAATTCCACATTACGACATCAAAGGTAAGCTCCATTTGTTAGCGCATTGGCTGGCTTATATAAAGCTTGTTAGCGGGTATCTAAGGTCTGCGAGGTCAGTTGCAGATGGGAACCGTGAGAAATGAAAACGAGCTCGGGTTTTTTTTCGAGATAGCCAAATAAAGGCTGAGCAGATCATTAATGAATCTACCCAGCCTTTTCTTGTTATCACCTTGTTACCATAACAAGCCAAACAGGCTGTAACTAGGTGGAAGACGAAATTTGCAAATGCTTATTTTCTTTGCTCTTGTTGTATCTTGGTATCTCTTGTTAGGGATTCAGAACCAACTCTTAATCAGTAGGTCGCAGGTTCGATTCAGGTACGACCTGCCAGGACAATCAGGCACCGGGAGTGTAAAGACCGGTGCCTTTTTTCTGCTTCAACCGCATCTGCTCTCATTTTGTTACTGCTTACCTCAACGTGAACGGGTGGAAAGCATGGTGCGTATCGGTATAGGACACGTGAGTCGCCGCATTCTGTGATGGTTGCAGCTGCCCCTGGTTCAGCTTCTTGAAGGGGAAAATAGTCTAGACCTCGTACGTAAAAGGTGGTACAAAAGCTGTGGTCGAGCAGGAATCCCAGGCTGTTTATGGTGCCGCGTGAAATGTCACGGATATCCTCGAAATGATAAAAAAGTAAATTATCATGTCTTTCTCTTTTTTTTACACGTCCGCATTATTAGTCCTCATGACCGTTGTCCTCATAAGGGAATGGATTGAGGTAGAGCTCACCCTGTTCACGACACTCCTGCTGCTGCTTGCTGCCAGGGTCATTACACTGAACGAGGCCCTGGAAGGATTTTCCAACGAGGGCATGCTCTCGGTGGGCATGCTTTACATTGTTGCCGGGGCGCTTGAAAACACCGGTGCCCTGCACCGCGTCGGCCACCTGTTTCTCGGCAATAAACGGTCTGCCGTTCCCCTGAAACTTCTCCGCCTGACGGTGCCGGTTACGGCGGCATCAGCCTTTATCAACAATACTCCCCTTGTCGCCATGACCATACCGGTTGTCCGTTCGTGGGCCGAGAAAAACCGCTATGCGCTTTCAAAGTTTCTGATTCCGTTATCCTATGCGACCATCCTGGGCGGCGTGTGCACACTCATCGGCACCAGTACCAATCTGGTGGTGCATGGTCTTCTTTTAAAAAACAATCTTCCGGGGATGTCATTTTTCGAAATAAGCAAGGTTGGCATTCCCCTGGCGGTTGCCGGTGTCTTATTCATATGTCTGTTTGGCTATTTCTTATTGCCGGAGCGCAAAGAACCGCTGGTTGATCTCGGGGAAAGGACGCGCGAATTTGTCATCGAACTGCGGGTTGACCATGCATATGCACATGTGGGAAAAACCATGGAAGAAGCAGGGCTCCGGCATCTCACCGGCTTATTTCTTTTTCAGATTGAACGGGCGGGTAAAATAATCGCTCCGGCACGTCCCGATGACCGGATTTACGAGGGAGACAGGCTTTTTTTACCGGCATGCCCAGGACAATTCTGGAGCTGCAAAAAACTCCCGGCCTGCAACTTACCAAGGACTCTCACTTTGATCTCAAGCAGTATGACTCGGACCAGATAAAGACCTATGAGGCGGTTATTTCGGCCAGTTCCCCTCTCATCGGGAAAAACGTGCGCGACAGCAATTTCAGGACTGTCTACGGAGCGGTGATTATTGCCATTCACCGCAATGGCGGTCGCATCGAGAAAAAAGTGGGAGACGTTGTTTTATGTCCCGGTGATACCCTGCTTTTACTTGCTGACAGGAACTTTTACCGCAACTGGTATCACTCGGCTGATTTCTATCTTATTTCCAGCACGGAGCTGGTGAGCTCCAAGCCACGCTGGCAGGCCCGGCTCTCACTGTCGGTGTTGGCTTTTATCGTCGCGGCCACGGTGCTGAAGATACTTCCCCTCATCGCCGCGGCAGGCTTTGCAGCCATTATCCTCATGCTCACCCGCTGCATATCTGTCCAGGAGGTAAAAACTCAGATTGACTGGCGCGTGCTCATTGTCATAGCCTGCGCATTCGGTATTTCCAGCGCAGTAACCAAATCGGGGATTGCCGATATTCTTTCCCGCGCTATTCTTGCCTGCAACACGCATTGGGGCATGATGGGCACCCTGGCAGGACTTTACTGTATCACCAACATCTATACCACCTTCATCAGCAACAATGCCGCGGCAGCGATGCTGTTCCCCATCGCCTTGGCCACGGCCGGGCATCTTCGGCTCGACGTTATGCCCTTTGCCGTTACCGTGGCCATAGCCGCTTCATTTGCTTTCGCAACGCCCATTGGGTATCAGACCAACATGATGGTATACGGCCCCGGCGGGTATAAATTCACGGACTTCATTAAGGTGGGACTTCCGCTCCAGATTGTCACGGGAGCGCTGGCGGTGATACTGCTGTATGCAGTCTATTTCCGCTAGTGCAGTGCGTCATTGATTCCTTTATTTATATGTGGCTCATGGGGAGGGGGCTTTTTAGCCACAACAAAATTATTCTGAACCTGTAGAACGGCAGCATCTCTCTAACTTTGTCCGACAGACCCGCATGGCAACAGCCGTATCGAAGTCTCTGCAAAGCTGCCTGTCTGCGGTTTAAGTCGTAAGGCACCGGGTCGTGCCGTAAGCCTAAAGACAAATTGTTGTGGCGTCAAAAGCCCCCTCCCCATGAGCCACTGAACCTCTTCTACAGCATGGCATTCGCAACGCACAGGAGCCTTTCATAAGTAAAGATGTGTTGGACGCACTACACGAGCGGGTGTTGTTTTGCGGGCGGTTCAATCCGACCCCTTGCAGGCTACTGCTGCGGTTGTGTATCGTGGTATCGTACCGGGAAACCGAAGTTGTTGTCAATGAGTGCATAGGTTTCCCGTACGTCACGGTAAAGCCGGGTGACATAATCATGCGCCTCGTCTCGTGGAATGGTCCCGGCATTTAATGCGTGGAACACATCCTTGAGATTTTTGAAATCCGGAGAACAGATGCCGGTGCTCACGCATTTTTGGATAAAGGCGTTTATAACCTCAAGCTCCTCCTGGGGATCCACGCCCTTTACGACCAGAAGCGAGCGGGCGGCGAAGATCAGGGCGCGTTTTAAAATCAAAGCATCAGCATCCTTGCCTTTCGCCTCGGTCAGCAGCTTTCCGGCCGACTCCAAATCGGATTCCATCATGTCGATGACACCGGAGCCGCATTCACCCTGGGTCAACCCTGCAAGAGAAAAATCCTCCGTTTTACCGCAGTCGCGGTAGTATCCCGCGTCCTCTTCATAGGGGGGAACAGATGCGTGTCTCTCTATGAGCGCCCGCATGTGTTCTTTTCCGATGGTGGTGACGCAGTCATAGACATCCGTATCCCCGGATCGATCCCGGAGGAAGGAAATGAATTCGCCGAGAAGAGCGGGAATGGATCGGGCGGGAGCGGCGCCGACAGGTTCGGCCAGAACGGTTTTTTCCCCGTCAACTTTACCTCCCAGGTATATCCGGTAAAACGGGACTGAGCGGTTAAAAACCTTTTTTGCCATGCCGGAGAATGAGATGAGACCTATGGGATGTTGTCCGCACGCGTTGGGACAGCCATTGATGTTGATCATCACCTGTCTCATGGTTTCGGGGTCGAGTTTCGCATCTGCCAAACTGATCATCAGTTCGGAGACCAATCCCATGGAATTGCATATACCCAGGTTGCAGGTGGTTGCGCCCTTGCAGCAGATGCTGTCAATCAAGGCCGCAGCGGATGGAAACAGGGGGAACAGGTCTTTAACATTTTCATAGATATGCGGAAGTGCGGCTGCCGGCACGTTTGCCATGACCAGATCCTGCCGCTGGGTGGTCCTGAAGGATAGGGCCGGGGCTGTTTCGCTGAGGCAGGCAAGGGCAATGAGGGTATCGCCACGCACCTCTCCCCGGGGAATCCTCAGATGCACTGCGTAATAGCCATCCTGCTTCTGCTTTTCAGTATGACCGGTCAGGAAGCCTTCGCAGGCTTTATCATGATGTAATGGCGTATCATCGGAGTGGGGCCGGTCAGTCAAAGGGGGCAATTGAGGCAATTCGTCCGCGGTTGTGAGTGCTATGAGCCCGCCCTCTTTTACCTTCTGCAGCTCCTCCTGGTAGAGCTGTCGGAATTGTTCCCAGCCCAGGTCTTCAATGAGAAAGCGCAGCCGGTTGTGGTGTTTCTTTTTTCTGTTGCCATGGGTATTGAACAGGTTGATGATGGATTTGACCGTGTAGCCGACGTCCCCTTCCTCGATTCTTTCATGCAATACCTTTCCCACCATGCTCCTGGCACCCATGCCACCGCCGCACAATACTTTAAAGCCGTCATTCAGGGCAATGAAGCCGACGTCGTTGACGCCCGTGCAGGCGCAGTCCCGTTCACAACCCGAGAAGGCTATTTTGATTTTCCGGGGTGGCGTCTCGCCCTTCGCGCTCCCCGACGAGCTTCCGCGTGCTCTTCGACGACTCGCTCATGCGCTTCGAGATCGTGTTTCCCGGCGGCGGGCACACCCTCGTCGATGGTGCGCATGAGCCGAGAGCGCTCCTGGCCATGAGCCGGGGTCGCGTGGCACGCATATCGCTCTAGCTCGCGAGCTGTCCGAACTGCCTTGGGGGTATCCGAATCACCGTGTCCGAGACCGACGTGACCACCGACCCGCACCACACCACGTGGTGGCTGCTGTTGCCCGCCGCGCTCGCGGTGGTCGCGGTATCTGATCGGCTTGGTCGTGAGCCGCGAACGTCCGGTCCCAGTCACCATCGACGGCGTGCGGTCGTGCTGGCCTGAAGGCACGACGGTCGCCGATCTTCGAACGCGCGCCCTGTTCGCGGCCCGCCCCGGCCGGCTGCTGTCGGTGAAGGGCAGCGTCATCGAAACCGAGGGCGGCGAACCCGATACGCGTCCTCATCAACGGGCATCGCCGTCGGGCCCGAGCAGTACGTCTTCCGAAGGAACGTGCTCGAGAGCCGTGACGGGTGCCGACACCGTCGAGGCGACTGACTCCGTCCGCGAGCCCATTCCGGTCAAGACGCGCATCACCGGGAGCGGTCCGGTCATGCGGCTCGCCAACCCTGGTTCCGTCGGCGTGCGCGCCCGCGTCGTGGGCGTGAAGTCCCGCGAGATCGTCTCCGAGAAGGTGCTCGTGCCCTCACAGGACATGGTGGTCGTGAGGACGAGGCCGCGGCCGCACGAGAAGCTCGTCGCGCTGACATTCGATGACGGGCCGTGGCCGGGGCAGACCGACAAGATCCTCGAGATTCTCGAGCACGAGGGCGTCCACGCGACGTTCTTCATGCTCGGCGTGCGCGTGAACAGACGCCCCGGAGCTCGCCAAGCAGGTCGTGAAGGCGGGCAAGACTGGCCGGCAACCACTCGCTCGGGCACCGGCTTGCTCACCAAGAGCAAGCCCAAGGAGATCAAGCGCCAGATCGGCGGCGGGGCGGACTCCATCTACCGGGCCACGGGCGTGCTGCCGACGTGGTTTCGCCCGCCCTACGGGGCGATCAACGGGAAGGTCTGGAAGCAGGTGCGCCTGTCCCGAGATGCGCGTCGCGCTCTGGGACATCGACACGCGCGACTGGAGCCGCCCGGGCGTCAAGAAGATCGTGCGCGCCGCGACGAAGCACGCGCGCAGCGGGGCCGATCATCCTCATGCACGACGGGGGCGTGAACCGGAAGCAGACCATCAAGGCGCTGCCGCAGATCATCCGCAAGCTCAAGAAGCGCGGGTTCGTCTTCGTCACGATCGCAGGAACTCGCCGACGCGAAGTAGGCGCGACTCAGCGCCTCGCTGCGCGCCGGGCCGTATCACGCGCGTCGGCGTCACGACGATGTCGACGTGCTCGTCGTGCTCCTCGGCGGGGATCTCCGGCAGCATCTGCTCGTCGAAGGCGACGCCGATACGCGCGCAGTCGTGCCCTGAGCATCGGCAGGAGCCGGTCGAAGTAGCCGCCGCCGTAGCCGAGACGCGCGCCCGACTCGTCGAACGCCACGCCCGGCACGATCACGGCGTCGATCTCGCTCGTAGGCGACGCGCGGCGAGTCCGTCGACGGCTGCCTGATCGAGAGCGGCCCGGGGATGAGTTCGGTCTCGCTCGGCCACCGCGTGCACGCACAAGCACGCCGGGCGCCTCGATGCGGGTGTAGGCGACGCGTACCCGCGCTGGCGCAGCGCGCCGATCGCGAGCGACGGGGTCGATCTCGGCGGGAAGCGCCGCGTACGTGAGCACGGTGGCCGCGTCGTGCGAGCTCGGGCAGCTCGAGCAGGTGGCGAGCGAGCGACACGGCGTGCTCGCGGCACACGGTGAGGTCGAGGCACTCGCGCGCCTCGCGGGCGCGCTCGCCGCGCGGCGTGCTTGGCCGCAGCGATCGGCGTCGGGCGCGGTGATTCTCGGCGGACATCATCACTGCACCCCCAGCGCCTGCATGCCGATGAGCGTCGACGGTCAGGCCGATGACGACGACGACCGTCGTCCAACCGATCACATTGTATGCGCGGCCGTTGACGTAGCGGCCCATGATCCGGCGGTCGTTGATGATCTTCATCATGAAGATGAGCAGGAACGGCAGCAGCACGCCGTTGACCGCTTGCGAGAGCACCATGATCGTGATGAGCGGCGCGCTGCGGGATCAGCACGAACACGCGCGCCGAAGAAGATGACGAAGGTGTAGATGCCGTTGAAGACGGGCGCCTCGGCCCACGTGCGGTCGATGCCGCGCTCGAAGCCGAACGCCTCGGTGACCGCGTAGGCGGCGGTGAGCGGCAGCACGCAGGCGGCGAGCAGCGACGCGCCGAACAGGCCGATCGCGAACAGCGCGCTCGCGTACTGGCCGGCGACCGGCGCGAGCGCCAGCGCGGCCTTCTCGGCGGAGTCGGCGTGGATGCCGCGCGGGATAGAGCACGGTGCCGGTGGTGACGATGATGAACCACGCGATGATGTTGGCCGCGATCGCGCCGCCGATCACGTCGACCCGCTGGTAGGCGAGGTCTTTGACGGTCGCGCCCTTGTCCACCATGTTGCTCTGCACGAAGAACTGCATCCACGGGGCGATCGTGGTGCCGATGGTCGCGATGACGATGAGCACGAACGCCGGCGTCGGGATGAACTGTCGGCACGAAGGTGGCCTTGAGCACCACGCCCCAGTCGGGCTTGGCGAGGAACGCCGCGGCCACGTAGGCGAGGAAGACTGCTCGAGAGCGCCAGCAGCACCTTCTCGACGTTCTTGTAGCTGCCGCGCACGACGAGAAGCCACACCACGACGGCCGCGATCGGGCACCGAGATGTACTTCGAGACGCCGAAGAGCTGCAGCGCGGCGGCGATGCCGGCGAACTCGGCCACGCTCGTCGCGGCGTTGCTGATGAGCAGACACGCCATCGCGAAGAGCGTGGGCCGCACGCCGAACCGCTCGCGGATGAGCGCCGAGAACCCCTTGCCGGTCACGGCGCCCATGCGCGCCGCCATCTCCTGGACGATGACGAGCGAGAACGTCATCACGAAGATCATCCACAGCGTCGCGTAGCCGTAGCTCGCACCGGCCGCCGAGTACGTCGCGATGCCGCCGGCGTCGTTGCCGGCCGACGCGGCGATGATGCCCGGCCCGAGCGCGGCCAGCAGCGGCAGAGCGCGCCACTTCTGCGACCGCTTGGCGGGCGTGGATGGCTTCGGCTCGGGCGTCATGGAGCCGAACCTACGCGCTCAGGTACTGGGCGAACGACGGCGCCGGCAGCGAGCGCGAGCCCGAGGTAGAGCACCGTCGCGAGCAGCATCATCGCGATACCGAGCGCCGTCGCCGAGACGGGCTTGTCGGCCATCATGCGGCGGCGCGCGAACTCGGTGACGCCCACGCCGGCGACCATGACGAGCATGACCGAGAGCGCCGGTCGTCACGCGCGAACACGGCCGACACCTCGAGCCCGACGCCGAGCAGTTCGCCGAGACCGAAGATGACGCCGCCCGACGAGCACGCCGAGCGCGAAGCCGAACAGCGGTGTCGCGCAGCAGGTGGCGCGAGAGCGAGCCGCCGCCCTCCTCGACGTCCTCGATCATCTCGGCGATCGCGCGCTGCGAGATGTCCTCGGCGGTGCGAAGCAGGAGGGGCAGCAGCAGCACCGCGGGCAGGATGAAGATCGCCGCGTCGCCGAGGTCGGGGAAGAAGCGGGGAGTGCCGGCGACGACCGCGAAGGCGACGATCGTCCACACGAGGATCCACGCGTTGCGGCGCAGCAGCCACCACAGCATGCTCGCGACCGGGCCGCCGTGCTCCGCCGAGCCGGTGGCCAGCGCGAGGTCCTCGGCGGACTCCTCTTCGAGGACGTCGAGCGCGTCGTCGACGGTGACGATGCCGAGCAGCTTGCCGGCCTCGTCGATGACGGGCAGCGCGAGCAGGTCGTACTTGCTCATCTGCTCGGCGACGTCTTCCTGGTCGTCGTCGACGTGGCTGACGAACAGGTCGCGCTCGGCGATCTCGGCGACGGTCGTTCCCGGCGACGCGAGCAGGAGGTCGCGAAGCGAGATGACGCCGGCGAGGCGGCGGTTGGCCTCGACGACGTAGACGTAGTACATGCTCTCCTGCTCGTCGGCCTCGTCGCGCAGCTGGTCGATGACCTGCTGGACGGTCATGTCGTCGGTGACGGTGGTGCACTCCGGCGTCATGATGCCGCCGGCGGTCTTCTCCTTGTAGCCGAGCAGCGAGCGGATCGCGCTCGACTCCTTGACGCCCATGAGGCGCAGCAGCGCCTCGGCCTTGTCGTAGGGCAGGTCGCCGATGATGTCGGCGGCGTCGTCCGGGTCCATCTCGGCGAGCAGGGCGGACGCGCGGCGCTCGGAGAGGTCGTCGATGACGTCGGCCTGCAGCTCGTCCTCGAGTTCGGAGATCGTCTCGGCGGCGGCCTCGTTGTCGAGGTGCTCGAAGACCGCGCGCGCGCTGCGCGGGCGCCAGCTTCTCGATGATGTCGGCGACGTCGGCGGGGTGCAGCTCGTGCAGCCGCTTGTGCGTGACGGACAGCTTGACCTGCGACAGGTCGCGGTCGAGCAGGTCCATGTAGTTCCACGCGATGATGTTCTCGTGGAGCTGCTGTCCGAAGAGCTTGGCGACCCGCGCGACGAAGCGCTCGAACGCCGGGGAGATGCCGCGCAGGATGCCGCGCACGCCGACCTCGGCGCCGAGCAGGCGCAGCTGGTTGCGGGACTCGGAGAGCTTGAGGTCGTTGACGCGCACGACCTTCATGCCCTGCGTGTCGACGATCTGCTTGCTCATCAGGTCGCGCGCGAGCAAGACCTCGTCGGGCTGCAGGTAGCTGAAGCGGATCTCCGGGCGCGCGACGTTGAGCATGATCTGCTCGCCGTCGAAGAGCGCGACGAACTTGCGCCACGAGAGCATGAACGGCGTCTTGTCGGGCCCGAGGAACGCCAGCGACGTCACGCGCGGGAAGACCTCGCCCGTGGCGATCGCGATGTCGTTGATGGTGCCGATTTCCTCGCCGCTGGCATCGACCACCGGCTTGCCCAGCATCTGGGACAGGTAGATCACGGTTTCCCCCTCCCTCCGGGGCTCGCAGCGCGCGCGAGTGGCAGAAGCCCGGCGGGTCGTCTGGCGGTTGCTCCCCGAGGAGCCCGCCGACGAATCGGGAGGTCACCTCGGGGCCTAGGTACTGTGTGGTTTCACGTAGGCCCTTGTCGTTCGGCTGCAGGTCGGACAACGAAAAAGCCCCTGCGTCCGGATGGACGAGGGGCAGCGGCTCGCGCACGGGTCCCGTGCGCTGGCTCAGTCCACGCGCCAGCCAAAGGCGCGCGAACCGGGCGATTCACCGCTCACATCCCTCGTCTATGGATTTGGCACTGTCCGACGTAGGGCGCACGACGCGTGGTGTCGTCGACGCAGCGGGAATGCCCGCCTCCGCAGAGCCCAGCCACCTTAGCCTTCGCCTTAAGCCGGCGAGGGCTGTTCTACCCATTGGCGTCTCTCGACATTTCCGGGCAGTGGCCTGTGTTCGAACAGGAGCCGCACCGTAACGGACGGAGCTGACTTCCTCGATGTCAATGCCGCCCGCCGAGGCGGGCAGCATCGCATTGTATTCCCGCCGCTGGGCAAGGGCAAGCTGGTGCGCTGAGGCGGGCACCGCTGCGAGTGTGGCGCGCAGGAATCTGGCCGTGACCGCGAACCAACCATCTACGCACTCAACGTGCGAGGAGGGGCTCAGCATGGGCGAGACGCATCGCGTCGAGATCGAATTCGACGAGAACTGCTTCGGCCTCGCTCGCTCGGAGGCCGAGCGGCTCGGTGTGGAGGTCGAGCAGATCGTGCAGCGGGCCGCGCCGCCTGGCTGAACGACATGCCGACGAGGGCGCCGGTCACGCCTAGCGCCGGTCGGCGGCCCCGCAGCGGTGCGCTACGCCCCCGCGCCGCGATCCACGACTGCCGCGAACTCGGCCCAGCCGTCGCCGCGCTCGCCCGCCGTCGCGTACACGTTGGCGCGCGCATCGGCGGCATCGCGCACGCGCTCGTCGGCGAGCGCGTTGGCGACGACCACGCCCAGCGCGACCGTCGTCGGCCATCTCGACGTCGGTCGCCGAGTCGCCGATGGCGGCCGCCTGCTCGCGCGTCGAGCCCGCGGCGCGCGAGGTCGAGCGCGACCGCGCCGCGCCTTGCGCGACGCCCGCGCGGCATCAGGTGGTACGCGTGGACCTCGGCGATGTCGGCCGAGAGGCCCGTCGCGAGCGGGTGGATCGATGCCGTTGTCGACGATGTCGATCGGGAGCTCGAGCTCGCCGAGCAGCGCCCGCGCGGCCGTCGAGGTCGAGCGAGCCGCGCAGCATGTGCGTCGCCTCGCGGTTGAGGTGGTAGGGGGCGTGCGGCTCGAGCCGGCCCGGGAACGCCTCGAACGAGCGCGTCGCAGCGCGCCGGCTCGCTCGATGGCCTCGCACGGGGTCTCGCCGGGCGCGAGCGCGTCGTGCGGGCCAGTCGCCGGTGAGGTAGATCGGGTCGGCGCCGCGGTCGGGCACGATGACGCAGCCGAGCTCGGCGATGAAGCCGCGCCAGCCCAGCAGCCGCGCGATCTCGGCGCACTGGATGCGGTTGCGGCCGGTGGTGATGACGACCGTCAGGCCGGCGGCGTTGAGCGCGCACGATCGCCTCGGCGGTGTCGGCCGACGGGCTGCCCTCGCCGTCGATCGAGCAGCGAGCCGCCCAGTCCGAGCAGCGTGCCGTCGAGGTCGGTGTAGAGCACCTCGACGCGCGAGAGCGCGTCGAGGGCCTCGGGTGACTCGGAAAGCAGCGGTGTGGTCATGAGCCGATGATACCCGAGGCGTGCACGACGCGGGCTCGTGCGCGTGCGCGCCGGTCGCGGCGACGTGCCGATTCCGCCGTTTACCCAGCTCGCTCTCGCGGCGCGACGCCGTGTCGCGGTATAACAGAAACGCCGTATGCTCGGCACATCAGGAGGAGTACCGATGATGAACGACGCCTTCGAGCTTCCGTTTCCCCAGTACCGCTGCCCCACGTGCGGCAAGGACCTGCCGCTCGGCGAGGCCCGCATGACCGTCACCTGCGCGTCGCACACGCAGCGCGACGACCGTCGAGTTCACCGTCCGCCAGGCCGACGACGCCGACCGACGACGCGATCGCGCTGCTTGTGCGAGCGCGCGCTCGGCGAGACCGACGTCGACGTGTTCGGCCGCACGTTCGACGTGCTCGCGGGCGTCAACCTCATCGCCGTCGTCGGCGAGGAGCTCGTCGGGCTGCTCGCGCTCGCGATCAACCGCGGCGAGCTCGACCGTCGTGCTGCTCTCGCGTCTACCCCGACTACCAGGGCACGGGCGTGGGCTCGGCGCTCCTCGCCGCCGCCGACGAGTTCGCCGGCGAAGCGGGGCCTGGCTTCCTGCGCGTCGCGGTCACCAACGACGACATCCCGCAGCTCTACTTCTACCAGCGTCACGGGTTCGCGATCTACGACGTCGCGGTCGGCGAGGTCGCCGACCGCTTCGGCTCCGCCGACGCCGGGCTTCTCGGGCATCCCCGTCCGCGACGAGATCCGCCTTCGCCGCGCGGTCTGCGTCAGCTAGCTCGTACGCGTCGCCTCGGCGGCGCGGTCCGTGTCACCACGAAGGGAGTCACCGCATGGCCCGCTCGACGCGTTCGTCCGCGTGCGCCTTGGCGCTCGCCGCACTGCTCGGCGTCGCGCTGCTGTCCGGCTGCAGCGCCAAGCCGGCCGGCACGTCGCAGCCGGCCACCGGCGACACGTCCGCCACGCCGGCCGCGGCGCCTGCGATTCCGGTCAAGATCGGCACGCTCGCCACCGAGGACTCGCTGCCGCTGTGGGTCGCCGAGAACATGGGC
Source organism: uncultured delta proteobacterium (assembly GCA_963751515.1). Taxonomy (GTDB): domain Bacteria; phylum Desulfobacterota; class WTBG01; order WTBG01; family WTBG01; genus CAZWCD01. The sequence goes on along the minus strand of CAVVUR010000004.1, from coordinate 20,302 downwards.
TACTTCTCCACCGAGGGCATCCCGAAGGTCGAGATCGTGCATGTTCCAGTCGGCGCAGGAGCGCGACGCCGCGCTCGCCTCGGGCGCCATCGACGGCTTCATGGGCGACATCATCGCCGCCGCGAACCTCGCGGCCAGCGGCAAGGGCGTCAAGGTCGCGACCATCATGCTCGGCGCCGACCAGAGCCAGGGCCGCTTCGGCGTCGTCGTGCCGCCGAAGTCGACCGTCACCGACATCAAGGCAGCTCGCGGGCGTGCCCGTGGGAACCTCCTCGGCGACGATCCAGGAGTACGTGCTCGACGGCCTGATGGCCGAGGCGGGCGTCGCCGCCGACCAGGTCAAGACCGAAGAGGTCAAGAAGGTGCCGGTGCGCTTCGAGCTGCTGATGGCCGGACAAGCTCAAGGCCGCCGCGCTGCCCGAGCCGTTCCTCACGCTCGCCGAGCAGGGCGGCGCCAAGCTCGTCGGCGACGACACGAAGGCCGCCAAGAACCTCTCGCAGACGGTGCTGCTGTTCTCCGACGAGTACCTCGCGAAGCCGGGCGGGCGCACGACCGTCGACAGCGTGCTGAAGGCGTGGGACGTCGCGGTCAACGACATCAACAAGAACCCGGACAACTACCGCGAGGTGCTCGTCGAGAAGGCGCGGCTGCCCAAGCCGCTCGCGACCACGTACAAGGTGCAGACGTACCCCACGGCGCATGGTGCCGACGCCAGGCCGACGTCGACGCGGTGCTCGACGTGGATGAAGGACAAGGGCTACCTCAAGGCCGACGTCACGTACGACCAGATCGTCGGATTGCCGAAGCAGTAGCGCCGTCACCGTGACGACGCTCAGCTTCGACAGCGCTCACGCTGACGTACGAGGGCTCGGACCGCTCGGTCCGGGCCCTCGACGCGCTGTCGCTCGAGATCGCCGCAGGCGAGCCGGTCGCGGTCATCGGGCCCGAGCGGCTGCGGCAAGTCGACGCTGCTGCTGCTCGCCGCCGGGCTGCTCGCGCCGACCGACGGGCGCGTGCTGGTGGGCGGGGAGCCGCTCGCCGGGCCCGCGGCGCGAGACCGCGCTCATCCTCCAGGACTTCGGGCTGCTGCCGTGGAAGACGGTCGAGGCGAACGCGGGCCTCGGGCTTGCAGGTGCGCGGCGTCGGCGCGCGACGAGCGCGCGCGCCGCAGCGCCGAGGCGCTCGAGCGCGTGGGGCTTGCCGAGTTCGCGCACGCGTACCCGGCGAGCTCTCGGGCGGCATGCGGCAGCGGCTCGGGCTCGCGCGCGCGGTCGCGCTCGACGCCGACCTGCTGCTCATGGACGAGCCGCTCTCGGCGCTCGACGCGCTCAAGCGCGAGGACCTGCAGGACGTGCTGCTCGAGCTGTGGCAGCGCCGCGGGCACACGCAGGTGCTCGTCACGCACTCGATCGAGGAGGCGGTCTTCCTCGGCAGGCGCGTCGTCGTGATGACGCCGCGGCCGGGCCGCGTCGCCGCGATCGTCGACAACCCCGGCATGGGCGACGCCGGCTACCGCGACAGCGAGGAGTACCACGAGCGCTGCGTGCAGCTGCGCCGCCTCCTCGCCGAGGAGGGCGCGGTTCACGCCGGCCGCCGCGGGCGGTGGCGCGCTGTGAAGAACCCGCTCGCGCGCAAGGTCGCTCGGCTACGCGGGCGCGCTCGCGGTGCTGCTGCTCGCGTGGGCGGCGCTCGCGGCTGCGGTGGACTCGCCGGCGCTGCCGGGGCCGGTCATCGCGATCCAGACGTTCGTCGCGCAGTGGCCCGAGATCTGGCCCGAGATCGTCGTGAGCTTCTGGCGCGTCATGGCCGCGATGGCGATCGGCACGGCGCTGGCGGTGCCGCTCGGGCTGTGGCTCGGGCGCTCGCCGCGGGCCGATGCGGTCGCCGCGCCGATGATCTACCTGCTCTACCCGATCCCGAAGGTCGTCTTCCTGCCGGTGCTGCTCGTCCTGCTCGGCCTGGGGCACGCGCCCAAGATCGCGCTCATCGCGCTCATCGTCTTCTTCCAGATCCTCGTGACGGCGCGCGACGCCGCCAAGGCCGTGCCCGAGCCGAGCGTGCTCTCGGTGCGCTCGCTCGGCGCGTCGCGGTTCGACGTCTACCGCCACGTCGTGGTTCCCGCGGCGCTGCCCGACATCTTCACCGCGCTGCGCATCGGCACCGGCACCGCGATCGCGGTGCTGTTCCTCGCCGAGTCGATCGCCGGCTCGAGCGGCATCGGCTGGTACATCGTCGACGCGTGGGGCTCGATCGACTACCCGGCGATGTTCGCCGGGATCATCGGCATGGCGCTGCTCGGCGTGGTGCTCTACGAGGCGCTCGACGCGGTCGAGGGCTGGACGACGCGGTGGCGGCGCGCGGGGCGCTAGTGCCGAGCGCCGCCAGGCGTGGGCCTCAGTACTCCCGCGGACCGATGCCTACGAGGTTGACGACGGTCTTGCCGGTGCCGTCGCCGGGGAGCACCTCGGCCGTGCCGGCCACGAGCTTCGAGCCATCGAACACCGCGCACGCCCCTGAGTTCATGACGTGGAGCGATTTCGCCTTCCCGGCGACGGTCACGCCGCCCCTGCCGCCCTCGAGCCGCACCCGAGATTGGCCACGTCGACGCCACGAAGTGCGGAGCACTTCTCGGAGATGGTGGTGAGCTCGAACGAATCGCCCACGAGCCGATCGGTGACGAAGGTGCCGCCCTCCGGCGACCGTGGCCTTCGCGAGTCCGGGGGCGTGCAGCTCGAAGGCGAGGGGACCAGTGGGGCCCGTCTGCGCCGAAGATCGAGAGACAGCACCCGCGGGTCGGAGTCGTCGGACAAGCCGAGCTCGAGCAGGGTGCCGCGTCTTGCGCGCCAGCACGAACGGCAACACCCGACGATTCGTGCGGACGACGAGTCTTGTTCTGGCCATCCTGAACGACCGTCAGGTCGGCGTTCGCCCACCTGTAGCTCAGTGATGTCCTTCATCGGGGCAGGGTGAAGGTGACCGTGCGTGAGCCGTAGACGTTGAAGGCGACCGCTCCGACGAGCAGTACCAGCGACTGCGCCATGACGATCTTGAGCCACCTCGGCATCTGAGTTCGCTCCGATTCGGTTCGCTGGTCTCGTGACGACGGTGCGGGTGTGGGCCTTCGTTACAGTGCGTTGCCGAAGCCGCAGCTGCGCCAAACCGCGCTCGGCGTCAGAGCCTCCTGCTAGCATGGGTGCATCACTCCGAGGGAGGGGTCTGCCCGTGCGCGACCGCGTCACATTCATCCACGCCGCTGACCTGCATCTGGATGCGCCGTTCGCGGGACTCACCGCGGCGTCCGACCGCATCGGCCGCGCGCTCGCCGAGGCGACCTACGAGGCGTTTCGTCGCGTCGTCGACACCGCGATAGCGCGCGAGGTCGACTTCGTCGTGATCGCGGGCGACGCCTACAACTCCAGCGACAAGAGCCTGCGAGCGCAGCTGCGCTTCAAGGAGCAGATGGTCCGCCTCGACGCGGCGGGCATCGAGGTGTTCGTCGTGCAGGGCAATCACGACCCGGCCAACGGGTGGAGCGCGGGCCTGCCGCTGCCGGCCAACGTCACCGTGTTCCCGTCCGACCGCGTGGGTCGCGCCGAGGTCGTGCGCGACGGCGAGCTCGTCGCGGCGGTCTACGGGCGCAGCTTCGCGAAGCGCGACGTGACCGAGAACCTGTCGCTTGGCTACCGCCGCGAGGCCGCCGACCCCGTCGCGATCGGCGTGCTGCACACCAACGTCGGCAGCAACGCCGAGTACGAGATGTACGCGCCCTCGACCCTCGACGACCTGCGCGCGGGCGGCATGGACTACTGGGCGCTCGGCCACATCCACAAGCAGGAGGTCCTCGCCGAGAACCCGTGGGTCGTCTACGCGGGCAGCCCGCAAGGCATCAACCCGAAGGAGACCGGACCGCACGGCTGCTTCGTCGTGTCGATCGCGCCCGGAGGCGCCGTCTCGCTCGAGCACGTCGAGACCGCGAGCGTGGCGTGGGCGCAGGTCGTCGTCGACGCCAGCGAGGCCGATGACCTCGACGCGGTGCGTTCGCTCCTGACCGACGCGTGCGAGGACCTGCTCGCGCGCGAGGACCGCAGCGTCGTCGTGCGCTTCACCCTCACGGGCCGAAGCCACGGCGCACGCGGACCTCGCCCGGCCGGGGCTGCTCGGCCAGCTGCTCGACGACGTGCGCGCCGAGCAGGGCACGGGCGACCCGTGGGTGTGGGTCGACCGGCTCGACGACCGCACGGCCGCCGTGCTCGATCTCGATGCGGTACGCGGGGGAGCCGACTTCGCGGCCGAGGTCGTTCGCATCGCCGACGAGCTGGAGACTGGACGAGGCTGCCCTCGCCGCGATGATCGCCGAGATCGCCGCGCCCGTCGCGACGACGCTCTCGGGCTACGAGCCGGGAGCTGCGCGCCGCGCGAGGCGCTCGAGCGCGCGCGCGACCTCGTGCTCGACGACGTTCTCGGCGGTGAGGTCCGATGAGGCTCACGGCGATCGAAGCGCTGCGGTACGGCGCGCTTGAGGGGGAGTGCCTCGGCGAGCTGAGCGAGGGGCTCACGGTCGTGCTCGGCCCGAACGAGTCCGGCAAGTCGACGATGACGGCGCTGACGCGACACGTGCTCTACGGCTATCCCGACGGCCGCACGAAGGGCCACGGCTATGCGCCCGCCACCGGTCCGCGCGCGGCGCGGCTCGTGTTCGCCGACGCCTCGGGCGAGTGGGCGATCGAGCGGGTCGACGGCAAGAACCGCGGGCCGGTCTCCGTAGCCGCGCGCCGCGGACCCGAGCGGCCCGGACTTCTCGGCGAACTCGTCAGCGGCGTGAGCGAGCAGTCCTACCAGGTCGTGTTCGGCTTCGGGCTCGACGAGCTCGCGCAAGATCGAGAGCGCCGACAACGCCGACATCGTCTCGCGGCTGTACGCCGCGGGCTACGGGCTGGCGGTCAACCCGATGGATGCGCGCAAGCGGCTGGAGGCGGCGGCAGCCGAGCTCTACGCGCCGCGCGCACAGAAGCCGGCGGTCAACGCGCTACGCGGCCCGCATCCGCGATCTCAAGCTGCGCATCGCCGCGCTCGAGGCGCAGGCGGCCGAGTACGCGGGCGAGCAGGCACGCCTCGGCGAACTCGCCGAGCAGATCGCCCCGCTGCGCGACCGCCGAGACGATCTCGACGCGCAGCTCCACGTGCTCGAGCAGGATCTCACGCGGCTGAGCGACCGCGGCCCAGGAGCTCGAGCGCTCGGCGCGTCAGGTAGGCGACGCCGACGCCGCGATCGCCGACGCCGCAGCGCGCGCTCGTCGATGGTCGACGTCGACGAGCGAGTCCTGGCTGTCGCGCCGGAGCTGACCGCGGTGCTCGACGAGCTTTCCGGGTTCCGCCAGCGCCTCGAGGCGATGGCGACGGCGGAGACGAGCGCCGACGAGGCGGAGCGGCGCGCACAGGCGAGCTCGCTGCCGGCGGACGCGCGCGACAGCGCCGAGAGCCGCGCCGCCGTCGAGGGATGGCGCGACCGGCTCGCCGGTCTCAAGGCCAAGTCCGAGACGCTCGAAGACGCGGCCCGGCAGTCCGAAGCCGCGCGCCGAGAGCACGGCGAGTGTCGCGGCAGAGGCCGCGCCCGCAGCCCGCTCGTGCGGGCTGCGGGGTCGAAGACGATGCCGGTCGCGCTGTCGCTCGCTGCGGTCGGCGCTGGGCATCGTGTTCGCAGCTGTCGGCGTCGTGATGAACCAGCCGCTCGCGTCCGTGCTCGGCGCGCATCGTGCTCGTCGCGGGCGTCGTCGCGCTGACCGTGGCGATCGTGCGCAAGCCCGCTGCGGCCGTCGTCGAGACGCCGCTGTCGGCCGACGCCGCCCGGCTTCGCGCCGACGCGCGTCGCGCAACGCTCGCTCGCGGACGCGGCTCGCGGCCGAGCTTGAGTCGGCGACCGGCGAGTGGCGCGCATGGCTCGCGGCGAGCGGCCTGGACTCGCAAGGCGACGACCCCGCCGCCGTTCGCGCGCTGCTCGAGGAACTGGCCGAGCGCCAGCGAATGCTCGACGAGGCGGCAGCGCTACCGCGAGACCGCCGAGCGCGAGCAGGACGCCGCCGACGAGTGGGCGCTCCGCCTCGTGGACGCCGTCCGTCGCTACGACGACTCCGCGGCACAGATGGTGCCGCTCTCCGAGGCGACCGCGCTTGCCGCCCGCGCAAAGCGCGACCTGGACGTCGCGCGCGCGGCGGCCGCCGAGCGCCAGCAGCTGACGCGCGATCTCGAGGCCGCGCGCGCCGAGCGAGCCGTCTCGGCGAGCGGCTCGGACGCGGCCGCCGCCATCGGGCAGGAGGTGGCCGCGCGCAACGAGCTCGATCCGGTCTCCGCGCTGCCGGCGCTTCGGGCGCTGCTCGAGCGCGTGCGCGAGGAACTCGCCGAGGTTCGTGACTCCTACGACGCGCTCTCGCGCGAACACGCCGCGCTGAGCGGCAAGCTCGACAACGAGGGCCGGGACGACGCGATGGCGCTCGCGCGGCAGGAACTCGAAGGACTGCGAGTTCAGGCCGCCGACGCCGCCGACCGCTACCTCGTCGCCGCGCTCTCGGTGCGCCTGCTCGACACGCGCGCGCGAGCGTTTCGAGCGCGAGCGCCAGCCCGAGGTCGTGCGCACCGCGGGCAGGGTCTTCTCGGCGATGACCGGCGGGCGCTACACCGACGTCCGGGTCCCGCTCGACGGCAGCGGCATCACGGTGCTGGCGCGCGACGGCACCGTACGCCCAACCGAGGAGCTCTCGCGCGGCACCGCCGAGCAGCTCTACCTCGCGCTGCGCATCGGGCTCATCGGCTCGCTCGGATCGGTCGGCGCGTCGCTGCCGGTGCTCATGGACGACGTCGTGGTGAACTTCGACCCGGAGCGTCGCGACGGGGCAGTGGCCGCAGTCGCGGAACTCGCCGCGATGCGGCAGGTGCTGTTCTTCACCTGCCATCCGGAGACCGCCGAGGCGCTGGCAGCCTCGGTCGACGGCGCGAAGCTCCTGACGCTCGATCGCTGCGAGCTCCGATAACGTCGTCCCACCTCTCCTGACAGGGGCTTCTGGGTTCATGCCGTAGAGCAGGCGGCGCTCTTGGGCATAACACACAGAGTCGAGTTCCAACGCCTTCAGGAGGCCCTGAGATGACTCTGCACAACGTCGTCAGCGACAGCGAACAGACCGTTTGGATGGACCCGCGCTTCACGGGCGCCGCCGAGACGCAGTCGGTTCCCACCCACAGCATCCCGCTGGGAGAGATGGAACCGCGCAGCGCCTATCAGCTGATCCACGATGAGCTGATGCTGAACGGCAACGCGCGGCAGAACATGGCGACGTTCGTCACCACGTGGATGGACGAGTACGCCGATCGGCTCTTCGCCGAGAGCGCGGCGGTCAACTCGATCGACAAGGACGAGTACCCGATGTCCGCCGAGATCGAGCGCCGCTGCGTGAACATGGTCGCGAACCTCTGGCACGCCGCGCCCGACACCATCGGCGCTCGGCGATCGGTAGCAGCGAGGCCGTCATGCTCGCCGGACTGGCGATGAAGCTGAACTGGCGCAAGAAGCGCAAGGCGGCGGGCAAGCCCGACTGCCCCAACCTCGTGATGAGCAGCACCGTCCAGGTCGTGTGGGAGAAGTTCTGCCGGTATTGGGATGTCGAGCCTCGCTACGTACCGGTGCAGCACGACCGGCTCGAGCTGACCGGCGCCGAGGCGGTGAAGTACGTCGACGAGAACACGATCGGCGTGGTCGGCATCCTCGGCGTGACCTACCACGGCGCCTACGAGCCGATCAAGGACATCTGTGACGCTCTCGACAAGCATCAGGCGGCGACCGGTCTCGACATCCCGGTGCACGTCGACGCCGCTTCCGGCGGCTTCGTCGCGCCGTTCGCCCAGCCCGAACTCGAGTGGGACTTCCGGCTGCCCCGCGTCATCTCGATCAACGCCTCGGGCCACAAGTACGGGCTTGTCTACCCCGGCATCGGATGGGTCGTCTGGCGCGACAAGAGCTACCTGCCCGAGGAGCTCGTCTTCGAGGTCAACTATCTCGGCGGCAACGAGCCGACCTTCACGCTGAACTTCTCGCGTCCGGGCGCACAGATCGTGGGGCAGTACTACATGTTCCTGCGCCTCGGCTTCGACGGCTACCGCAAGACCCATGAGGCGACCTTGCAGACCGCCCAGCACATCTCGGCGGCGGTCGAGGACATGGGGCCCTACGAGCTGATCTCGCGCGGCGACACCATCCCCGTGTTCGCATTCAAGCTCAAGCAGGAGCAGCCCAACTACACGCTCTACGACGTGTCGAAGTTCCTGACGATGCACGGCTGGCAGGTGCCCGCCTACACGTTCCCCGAGCGACGTCGAGGACCTCGTCGTCATGCGCGTCTGCGTCCGCAACGGCTTCGGTCGCGATCTCGCCGACCTGCTCATCCGCGACATCAAGAAGTGACCGACTTCTGCGCGGCGCTGAAGACGCCGCTTCCCGACAGGGCTGGTCGATCTTCTCGCACGGCGGGAAGGCGATGGTGGACGAGGGCCGGTAGATTGGCGCGACCGGCGCGTGGTGCCGCGGCATCTCAACACTGCGATCGCGTGGCTGTTCATGGTCGGCTCGGCGTGCTTCGCGCTGGGCACGGTGCCTGCCTACGCGTCCGCCGTGGGGGGCGGCGGCGGACGCGGGGACGTTCTTCCTCGGGTCGCTCTTCTTCACCACGGCGTCGTTCTGCCAGCTGGTGCAGGCGCAGAGCCCGGGATGGCGCCGGAGCGCGGCGCGAGGGCGATGCCCGGTCGTGTTCGTGGGCACCTGCGCCACACGACCGCGGGTGGCTATCGGCGGCCACGCAGTTCCCGGGCACGCTCGCGTTCAACGTGAGCACGGCTTTGCGCTGGCGACTTCACTGACGGTGACGCAGACCGACCGGCTCGTGTGGGCGCCGGACTTCGTGGGCTCGATGCTCTTCCTTGTCGCGAGCGGCTACGGCATCGCTCGCGGTCTCGAAGCGGTTCTTCCAGTGGACCCGCACGACACGTGGTGGAGCATCGCGTGGATCAACATGGTCGGCTCGATCTTCTTCATGGCATCGGCCATCGGCGCGTTCGTTTGCCGATGACGGGCGATCTCGCAAACGCACGATGGGCCAACGTCGGGACCTTCGCGGCGCGGTGTGCTTCTTCGTAGGCGCAGCGCTGCTGCTTCCTGCGTGGCGGAAGGCGGCGCCACGCCGCAGTAGCATGGCGTCGCTCGCGCGTATGTCGCGAGTCGGCGTCGAGTCTCCCAGCTTCGCCCAGCGGTGCGCGATGGCCGGCTGCATTTGGGTAGAAGCATCGGAGGTAAGGACGACGAGGGGAGGGTACATGTCTCGGCTAAGACTACGAATACTCGCGGCCACCGGCATGGCGGTGGTGATGTTGCTCTGCTTCAACGCGACGGCGTTCGCCGTCACGCAGACCTACAGCGGCAACCCGATTCAAGATGATCATCACAGACACAGCCCGTCCATCGCATGTGGGTTGTCGCATCGACTGTGGCAACGCCCTATGTCTACCAGTACTACAGCGACGACAACTGGGGCAGTGTCATACATCTCACTAGCAACAACACGACGGAGAGCTACAGCACCGGCTATCAGTCGGCGGACCACACGATGACGCCCGTCAGCAACACCAAGACCTCGTTGGCCGGAGGCGGGGGCAAGATCGTCACGGTCGTCGATCTCGGGACCAGCGGTGTGCGGATGACACAGACGTTCACCCACAACACAGGCGATCGGTTCGTAACAAAGCGATGGGTGCTCACGAACAGAGGCACGAAGACGTACACCGGCGCTCGCTTCTACCACGGCGGCGACTGCTACTTCGGTGGCGACGACGATTCGTGGGGCTTCTATGACGCTGCGAAGAAGATGGTGTACGTCCGCAACGTGGACTACCTGAACTGGGGGCTCATGGGCTTCTTCGCCAGCCCCTCAACTCCGGCCAGCCACTACTTTGAAGGCCAGTACGACGACGGGAACGACTACGCTGAAGATCGAGTCAACCTTCCCGATACTGTGATCAGCACGAGCTACGAGGACGCAGGGTACTACCTGCAGTGGGACAGGGCGACCTTGGCGCCCGGGGCAAGTTGGACGATTGAGGCGACCGAGCTCTGGACGCCCGCAGGCGCGCTACAGATAATCGCGCCGCCGGCTCGCAACGTGACCCGCAACCAGACGGTCACCGTTCCGTTCACAGTCCAGAGCCTCGCCGCCGCGCCGGTGACCATCACGCTTGCGGCTTCGTGCGACAAGTCGTGGAGCACCTCGCTCATCGGCTCCGCAGTTGTGACGCTCGCCCCGAACGCGAGTGTCACCCGGAACGTCAAGGTCAAGGTCCCCGCTGGCGCGACAGGCACCGCGAAGGTGAAGCTCGCCGGGAGTGGCGACGGTACCGCGACAGCGATAGCGACACTGAAGGTCGTTGTGCCGGCACCAGCGCACCCTAAGTTCTTCCTCGGGGTTCCTCATCTGCGGTGGATCATCGGGCGGGGACACCTCTTTGTGGTCTACGGTGCGCTGCGGCCCGCTCACAAGAGTCACACCAAGTGGGTCAGGCTCACCTTCCAGCGCTGGAACGGTGACGAGTGGGTCCACGTCAAGACCATCAAGGCGTACAGCTACTCGAAGGGTTCGCCATCGCATGCACTATGGGAAGTGGACAAGCTTGAGCCGCGCAGGGAAGTATCGCGTCCGGGCACGTCATCCCAAGGATTCCGATGGACCGGACTACACAACCGCATGGAGACGCTTCTACGTCCGCTAGCCGGTCGTTGAGGCGCGTATGACGCGAGCGAGAAGAGCTTGCCCGGACAGCAGGCTCTTCTCGCTCGCCGACTCTGTCCGCCAGCGACCTGCGTCACAGTGAAGGAAGTGCGCATGAAGAAGGTCGGGTACCTGGTACTCGGAGTCGTTGTTGCGCTCTCGCTGTGGGGGTGCGCCAAGAAGCCGGCGAGTCCCGGCCCCTACAGTGCAGACGCCTGCACCGGCGGCGGTCGCGACCGCGTCGAGCCAGCCGACGGCGAGCGCTGCGGCGACGGTCCCGCCCAGCGTTCCGACCCTGGTCGATCGCGAGCAGGTAGTGCTGGCGCGGGTTCCGAAAGCGCTCAAGAGCGCCAAACAGGCCACGGCCGAGCAAGGAACCAAGCTTCCGGACCTCGCGGGGGCCACCGCCCGAGATCATGTCGTACATCTTCGTCGCGCGCGCGGGGAAGGTCGACTACCTGTTCGAGGTGTACGGCGATGGCAAGCCTACGAAATCTACGAGTACCCGAAGAAGCCGAACCCCGCGAAGCTCATGGGTGGCGAGCTGCCACCCGAGGAAGCGAAGATCCTCGCAGCAGCCGCTCAGCCCTGGCGAGCTCGCCGCAGCGGCTGCGGTGCATGGATGTCATGGAGCAGAGCCCGGCGGCCGGGGCCAAGGTGCTCGTCTACGGCTTCAACATTGGCTTCCGCGGCAAGAACGGCAAGCCCGTCATGACGTCGGACGGCGAGCCGTTCCGGCTATCTGTCGACCCGAAGGGAAATCTGGTCGAGATCTGACCAGTCCCATCGTGCGGCGCCGCCGCGCCGAGGCGTCAGGACTCCTCGTGGCGGACGCTGCGGTCGCGCACCGCGAACCGCAGGCGCCAGGAGTTCGCGACGACAGCCAGCGACGAGCCCGCCATCGCGGCCGCCGCCGCCATCGGCGAGAGCCTTCCCGTGCAGCGAGCGGGATGGCGACCGCGTTGTAGGTGAACGCCCACGCCAGGTTCTGCGGATGACGCGCCGGGTCGCCTCGCGATCTCGCAGCAGCGCCGGCATTGCGGAGAGCGGGCGATGCCGCCTCCTCGCGCAGCAGCACCACATCGGCCGCCGACACCGCGACGTCCGCGCCTCCCCCCACCGCGACGCGACGTCGGCCGCGCCAGCGCGGCGGCGTCGTTGATGCCGTCGCCGACGAACGCGACCGCACCGCGGCTCGGCGAGCCCGCGCACGACCTGCTCCTTCTCGTGGGGCAGCACCTCGGCGCGCACCTCGTCGATGCCGAGCGCAGCGGCCACGGCTTCGCAGGTCGCGCGCGCGTCGCCGCTCACGATCGCGGTTCGGCACGCCGGGCGCGGATGCCGCGATCGCTTCGGCCGCCTCCGCGCGCACCGCGTCCGCCAGCGCATGCCGCCGAGCAATGCCCCGTCGGCCGCGACCCACACGACGCTCGCCGCCGCGCGCGCGGCTTCGTGCGGCCTCGGCGAGCGGAGCCGGGATCGCCACACCCTCCTCCGCGAGCAATCGCTCGGTGCCCACCAGCACCGCTCGCCGCCGACGTCGCTCACGACCCGGCCCCGGGCCTGCGCTCGACGCGGTCGGCGGCGCGGCGCTCCCGCGGCGCGTGCCGCCGCGGCTGCGAGATGCCACGGCGACCGGGTGCGGGTCGCCGGCCTCGACCGCCGCGGCAAGAGCGAGCATCCGGGTCGGGCGTCCTCGGCGAGTCGTGCCGGCAGCACGCCCGCAGCACCGGCGCCCGCCGTGAGCGTGCCGGTCTTGTCGAACGCTACCACCGCGATCGTGCCCGCACGCTCCAGCGCCGGGCCTCCGCGCAGCAGCAGGCCGTGTCGCGAGCCAGCCCCATCGCGTTCGCGACGGCGAGGGGAGTGGCGAGCCCGAGGGCGCACGGGCACGAGACCACCAGCACGGCGACCGCGCGTTCCACCGCTACCGGGAGCGCGCACGCCCGGTCGCGAGTGAAGACCAAGCCGTCGCGGCGCCACCGCGATACCACCGGCACGAACACGCCGGCGACCGCGTCGGCGAGACGCTGGGCGTGCGACTTGGCGAAGGCGGCGTCCTCCACGAGCGCGGCCAGCCGGCCCGCGAGGGTGTCGGCGCCGGTGCGCGCGACCCGGACGCGCAACAGCCCGGTGAGGTTGATGCGTGCCGGCCCACACCTCGTCGCCGGCGCCGACCTCGGCAGGCAGCGGCTCGCCTGTGAGTCGCGACTGGTCCACTCGCCGCTCGCCCGCGAGCACGACGCCGTCGACGGCACGCGCTCGCCCGCGCGCACGAGCACCAGGTCGCAGCCCGGCGCGACTCGCGAGCGGCACGCGCTGGGGTTCGGCCGCCGTCGCCGCCGAGAGCAGCCACGCGTCTCTTCGGCGGACCGGCGAGCGCGGCGAGCGCCGGGTCGCGCCGCGCGGCCCATGCCTCGAGCCAGCGGCCCGACGAGCACGATGGTCGTGATCATCGCGGCCGACTCGAAGTACGTCGGCGCCGCCGAGGTCGCCGTCGCCACGCGCTGTACAGCCATGCCGACCAGGTACCGAGCACCACGAGCGTGTCCATGGTCACTCGGCGGACCCGCGCCGCCCGCCACGCGCCCGCCAGGAACGGCCGCCGCCGTAGAGCAGCACCACCAGCGAGAGCGCCGCCGGTGAACAGCTCGTACGCCCGCACGCTCGCGTACGTCGCCCCGCGCGAACGCGGGCTAGAGCAGGAAGAGCGTCGGCCACATCACCCACATGCCCACGGCCGCGGAGACGAAGGAGCGTAGGAAGAGGTCCTGGATGTCGCCGCGAGTCTGCGCCACCCGCGCGAGGGCGCGGCGCGGTAGCCCAGGAGCTCACGCGCTCGAGCAGATGGTCGAGCGACGTCGACCGCCGGGTCCAAGGTGACCCGCGCAAGCGACGCCGCGTAGCAGACCTCTGCGTCGACCACGCCCGGCAGCCCCAGCAGCGCCTCCTCGAGCACCAGCGCGCACGACGAGCACCACATGCCGTCCACCCGCAGGGTCTCCCGCCGGGCGCCCGCGCGGGCGGCGGCCGCCTTGCGCTCCTCGCGGTCGCGCCGGCGGCGACCAGCACCCCGTGAGCGCACTCGCTGCGGCTCAGCCCCCAGACGAGCCCGCAGTCCTCACAGCCGACCCACACGCGCCGAGCAGCCCTCGCAGCAGAGTCTGCTCGCGATCGGACCGGGCGCCCGATGACCGGCAGGCCGCACAGGTCGCAGGAGGTCGACTCGGCGGCTGTCACGGCCGAGCCTATAGCGCAATCGCGAGCGCGAGCCCCTGCACCGAGCGTGACCGCGCCGAGCACGCACGACCGCACCGGCCGCCGACGGGGGCGAGCCAGCCCGCATGCGCGCGCCGAGCAACCCGCCCGCCAGGCCGAAGCCCGCGAGGGCCGGCACCGTGCCCAGCCCGAACGCGAACATGTGAGCGCGCCGAGCGGTCGCCGGCGCGCGAGCGCCGCGCCTCGACCGGCAGCAGGGGCGCGCAGGGAAGGAGACCCATGAGCATGCCGAGCGGCAGCCCCGTCCAGCCGCCGGCGCGAGCAGCCGCGCGAGGCCCGGCCGAACCAGGCGCGCCGGATACCCACGCGGTCGGCTCGGGCAGTCACCCGGCGGCCGGGGAGCAGCCAGAGCATCGCGAGCCCACCGCGAGCATCAGCACTCCGGCCGCCAGCCTGAGCTAGCGCGTGATGCGGTGGGCGAGAACGGGCCCGGCGAGCTTCGCGAGGGCACCAGCGGCGCCGAGGAGCCCGAGGAGGGCGCCGAGAGCGTGTACGTGAGCAGCCGCCCGTGTGGTAGGCCGCCTGGAACAGACGCCGCTCGGGCGGCGCCGCGCGGACCGCGCCGCCCACGCCGCGCCGTCGGGAGGCTCGCGGCCGCCACGAACGGCCCGCACATGGCGAGGCAGTGCCCGAAACCGCCCGCGAGGCCCAGCGTGAACGCAAGCGACAACGGAAGGCTCGCCGCCGACATCTCCATGTTCCCGCCCATGTCCACGCATCGCTGCTCCCTGTTGCCGGTCATGTCGAGCTGAACGTGTAGCCGCGCTGACGAAGATCACCACGTATCCGACGGCCCACAGAACGAAGGCGACGATCACAGCTTGAGGAAGAGCGGGGGCGCCGTGGGCCTCCCGAGTTGCCCTCGGGGTAGTCGTCGACGGCCCGACCGGGTCCGGCTTCACGTCGGTCTCCGGCATGTGGTCGCCCGTCGGTCGGCTGCGGAACCAGGCGCTCGAGACCATCAGCCAGATGACGACGAGGAGAGCCGAGGCCGAGGCCGAGCCCCCAGAGCTCGGCCACCAGCTGCTGACTCGCGGGCATCAGAGGCCCTTCTCCCAGTCGGTGTCGTCGTCATCGAGACGATGCGGGCGGCGGCTCGAGGTCGTGCCACTGTCCGCCGCGATCGACCAGCCAGCGCCGACGGCGGCGCCGAGGGCGAACACGATCACGGCGGCGACGAGGTACTCGGCAGGTTCATCAGTTGCCACCTGCGGGCACCTCCTTTGGCGCGCCCCACGAGTTGGCCGTGTTCATGCCGTAGAAGAGCACCTCCCACCGCTCCTGCTCGGTCAGGATGAGACGCCAGGCGGGCATGGCCGTCGGATGGGTGCCGTCGTCGCCGACCACACCCTCGCTGCGACCACCCGTTGTCGATGCGCCAGTACCATCCAGCCCATCGTGACGGCAGGATCCTGGGTGAGGTCGGCCGGCGTGGGCGCGAGCGGCGGGCCGTACTGCCCGTCGCCCTTGGCCGCGGAGCCATGACAGCCGCGCACAGCGTCTCGTACGTCGCCTTCGCCGGTCGCGTGCGTCGGGCGTGTCGGCGTAGGGCGCCGGGTCGAGCGCCTGGTAGGCGACCGGCGGGCTTGTCGTCGACGTCGGCCGGCTCGGTCGGGCGAGAACGTCGCCCATGTAGGCGATGGCGTTCCAGCGGTCCTCCTCGGACAGCAGCAGGCGCCAGATGGGCATGGCCGTGTTGCCGATGCCCTCGGAGACTCTCCACACCAGCCCGAGTCGGGCATGGTCTTCGAATCGGTCGCGGTGAAGTTCGCCGGCCGGCGGCACGAAGTCGACCCGTCGGGGCCCTCGCCCTGGCCGGCGTCGCCGTGGCACATCCAGCAGCGCTTCAGGTAGACCGGGCGGCCGGCATCACGTCCGCGCCGGCGGGCATCTTAGGATGGTCTTCGCGCGCTCGGGTATATCCGGGTCGGCGGGCTCGGCGTCGGGGTTGGGAAGGTGCAGCACGTAGCGCACGTAGTTCGGCCGCCCAGCGCTGCTCGGTCGAGAACCAGTCTTCCACTGGGGCATCGCCCGCATGGGTAACGACTCCTAGACCCGCCAGAACCAGTCGCCGTCCGTCCAGTCGAGTAGAACGTCGGGTCGCTCGAAATCGGGCGGCGCCGGCAGGAGCCCCGCCGCGTCCACGCCGTTGCCCCGGCCGCCGTAGCCGTGACAGAACTGGCAGTTGGCCACGAAGATGGCCTTGCCCTCGTCAAGGGTCGTGTGGGTCGACACGGCGGGTTGACGGGTCGTACGCGGCGGGGAGGTCTCCCTCGTCGGTGAAGTGGGGGACCATGTCCATGAACGCGTTCTGGACGAACAGGGTGACGAGCCAGCGCTCGTCCTCGGTCATCGACTGGTGCCACATGGGCATGACCGTTCCGGGCACACCGTCGGAGATCCGCCAGAAGAAGAAGTCGACGGCAGGGCTTGAAGCGGGGTGGCGCAGATCGGCCGGCCGGGCGTTGTTGATCATCGCGTAGGGGCCGTCGCCTTTGCCCGCGCAGCCATGGCACGTGAGACAGCGCCGGGCGTAGATGTCGCGTCCCTTGCTCCAATTCTCGTCGGTGAGCTCCATGGGCTGCTTCAGCCCGTGGTACTTGTCGGGGATCATGAGGTTGGTGGAAGCGTCTGCTTGTTCCCCAGTGTGTTGAGATAGGCCACGAGTGCGCGCAAGTCTGCCCTCAGACAGGAACTTGAACGAGGGCATGATGGAGTTCGGCGTGAACGTGCGTGGGTCTCTGAGGTGGTCGATCTCCCACTGGTCGCCGCGCTTCAGGCCGATGTTGGCCAGGTCGGGACCGGTGCGCAGCGTGCCGAGTTGGTGAGGTTTGTCGTAGTTGAAGTCGCCGGCCTCGGTCGGTTCGGACGGCGTCACGTCCTCCGGGCGCGTGAATTGACTGTGGCAGTAGAGGCACCCGTTGGAGACGTAGAGGTCGCGGCCCTTCTGCTCGAGCTCCGTGTAGGGCCTCGCGTAGAGCGTGTCGGCCGGCTTGAATATCGCGTAGGGCAGGAACACCACCACGGCGACGACGGAGAGGACCACGGCGAGTCCGCCGATGACGATGAGGCGGGGCGTCATTCTCATGTCTCGTCCCCTCCTACGCTCCCGCCGCGGCCGGCGCGGCGATCGGCTGTGCGGCCTCTTCGGCAGGTGACCCTTGCGCGCGCAGCGTCTGGTCGCCAATGTTATAGGCGAAGATGTACTGGGCCACGATGATCACCGCGCCGCGCGCGGCCCGCCCTATCCACAAGCGGCGGACCGCCGGCAGGACGGCGATGGTCGGGATGCCCTGCGAGAAGCCGCCGGCCTGGACCAGGCCGGCCGGCGGTCAGTACCGAGAAGAACCCGAGGAAGCCCACGAACGTCAGCCACCAGTGGATCCAGGCCAGCCGCTCGGAGTACAGCCCACCCCCGCTGATCCTCGGGAAGATGTAGTACACGACGCCCAACAGCGTGAAGGCCACGAATCCCAACAGCGCCATGTGGGCATGGGCCACCGTATAATTCGTGAAATGGATGAACACGTTGAAGCCTCGCAACGCCTGCGTGGAGCCTTGGATGCTGGTGAGCAGGTAGAAGACCGCGCCGGTCACCGCGAAGCGCAGGGGGATGGAGTAGTGCAGGTCTCTCCACGATCCTCGCAAGGTCATGAAGACGTTGATGATGAAGGCGAACACGGGGATGAGCATGCCCATCGACGAGATCACCGAGATCGTCTTGAGCCACTCGGGCACCGGCGACTGCAGGATGTGGTGGGTCCCCACGGCGGTGTAGAAGAACGCGAGGCACCAGAAGGCGATCAGCGCCAGCGAGTAGCCGTATAGCGGCCGTTTGATCTCCTTGGGGACGATGTAGTAGACGAGCGCGACAGTGCCGGTCGTGAACCAGAGACCGAGGATGTTGTGGCCGTAGAACCACGCCCAGATGGCGTCGTTGAGGCCCGATGAGCGAGCCGGTTGGCGGAGCCCAGATGACGTTGCCGATGGCGAACACGATCGGGAACCAGATGAGGGAGCCCATGATGTACCACAGGCTCACGTAGAGGTCGGTCCTTGCGCGCGGCGATGGTGCGCAACAGGTTGTAGGCGGTGAGCAGCAGCACCACCATGATGGCGATGTCGATGGGCCAGGCGAGCTCCGCGTACTCTCGCGCCTGGGTGTAGCCCAGGAGGAGGCCCACCACGCCCACGGCCAGCGCCAGGTTCCAGAGCCCATGACGACGTTGCCCAGCGCTCCGAGTGGATGTCCGTCCTGGTCAGCCGGGGCACGATGTAGTACCAGCCTGCCACCATCGCCATCGACAGCCATCCGAACGCGAGGCCGTTCACGTGCGCCTGACGGATGCGCGGGAACACCAGCCACGGGATGCCCTGGAACAGTCCGGCGCGATGAACTCGATGGCCTGGACGAGTCCCAGCGTGATCGCGAGGACCAGCCAGACGATCGCCGAGTTCACCATCAGCTTTACGGTAGCGTCCTTGCGAGTCGCCATCTGCCCCCCTCGTTGTGGCGCGCGACAGACTCCTCCCGGGAGGGCCGCGCTTCACAGCCATTGTAGAGGGTAGATTCCCCTGTAGTGCATGCACTAGCCAGTACAAGTTGCAGCAGGAGGCGGATCCCATGTTCGCAGACCGAACGGACGCCGGCCGTCAGCTCGCCGAGAAGCTCATCGCGCACGGCATTTCGAGCGACGCTGTGGTGCTCGGGATTCCGCGGGGCGGTGTGGTCGTGGCGGCCGAGGTCGCGCGCGAGCTCGAGCTTCCGCTCGATGTCGTCGTTTCCGCCAAGGTCGGGGCGCCGGGGAACTCCGAGTACGCGATCGGCGCGGTCACCCCCGACGGCGAGGTCTACGCGAACCCCGTCTCTGGGTTCTCGCCGGAAGACGTCCGCAACTACTCGGGCCCTGCGCTCGCGAAGGTGCACCGCTCGCTCGCGATGTTCCGTGCGGGCCTGCCGCCGCTTTCACTCGAGGAGCGCCGCGCTCGTGGTCGACGACGGGCTTGCGACCGGGCTCACGGCGCTCGCTGCCGTCGAGTACGTGCGCCGCGCCGGGGCGGACCACATAATCCTCGCCGTACCGGTCGCGGCCGTTGGCTCGATCCACTCCCTCGAGGCGCATGCCGATGAGGTCGTCGTCGTCGAGGTGCCGACAGGCTTCTCGGCGGTGGGGCAGTTCTACCGGCACTTCGGCCAGACCGAGGACGCCGAGGTCAGCGCGCTGCTTGCGAGCGCTGCGCGTCGTACACTGGACGAGTGACCACGCCGCCAAACCCTGCGCCCGACACCTGGGTCGCCATCGACTTCGAGACCGCCACCCGCGAGGCGAACAGCGCCTGTGCGCTCGGGATCGCCATCGTGCGCGACGGCCGGGTCGAAAGAACGGAATCGTGGCTGATCCAGCCGCCGTTCAACGAGTACGAGTACCGCAACATGCTCGTGCACGGCATCACCGCCGAGGACACAGCGCTCGCGCCGGACTTCGCCGAGGTCTGGTGGGAGGTCGCGCCGCTGCTCGCCGAAGGCCCGCTTCTCGCGCACAACGCCCCGTTCGACATCCGGGTGTTGCGCGCCCTCATCACGAGCTACGAACTTGCCGCTCCGGTCACGAGTACGTGTGCACCGTCGCGCTTGCTCGGCGCGCCTTTCCGGACCTGCGCCGCCACACGCTCGACACGATGTGCGATCACTGCGGCATCACGCTGATGCACCACGACGCGGCCTCGGATGCCGCGGCCTGCGCGAACTTGGCTATCGCGCGCCGAGGCCGCGGGGGCAAACTCGATTTCCGAGGCGGTCGAGGTGCTCGGGGTGAAGGTCGGCAGGCTGTAGCCCGCGCTAGACGTGAGCTCGCGCACCATGAAGACGGAGTCTTCGGTGAAGCCTGCGCGGAACCGCTCGGCGTGTTCGAAGCCCAGCGACTCGTATAGGGCGATCCCCCCTCGGTGAACGGGGTGCGGTCCCGAGCCAGCATCTCGGTGGTTCCCGATCCCCCCGCGCCTCATCCAGCGCGCGATCCATCAGAGCGCGCGACACGCCCCGGCGTCGTGACCCAGGCCGTACGTAAGAGGTGGCTTCACCTCGCACGCGCCGTCACCAAGGTCGAGCAGTGCCACGATTCCGACTGCGTTGCCCTGCATGCCGTAGGCAACCAGCATCCGGCCCTCGTGGGCCGCCGAACTTGCCGGGCAGCTCGTCGACCTCGTGCTGCCATCGAACCGG
>CAVVUR010000003.1:0-377733 GCA_963751515.1 uncultured delta proteobacterium | reverse complement strand
ATGGATTATTGCAAATGTTCACGATACGGTTAGTATGTTGTGCAGTTTGGAGTTTCATGATTGGCTCTGAACGAAGCACAACGACTACATTAATTCAATAAACCGGGGCATCCGGAAATAGGACTACCACGGTTCTTTATATTAACCATACAGGTTCTCAATCCACCGCACCGCTTCCGCATCACTTACCTTTCCAAGATAACACTGGGTAGTAGACAGATTGGCATATCAGAATAGCCTTGCTCACAATCTCAATCGGTGTCCCTGATCGTGAGGCATAGGTTGCGGCATACCTTATTAAGGCTTCTTCAGAAGGCGAATTATGCAATCTTCAATCCCGCTACAGTAGCCGCGCAGAACTCCACCAAGTCTTTCAAGATTGCCCATATCAAATACAAAAGTTTTCATTTACACTCATTATGTTTGCCTTATAATGTTATTGTGAAATATCTTTTACAATCAGGAACGCATAAACCAGCTAGGCAGCGTGCAAAACGTTTGCGCGTTGAACACTTGGTGAGGAGAACAAAAAAACTGGTTGCGGATGGAAGGAATTTTAGGAGTCCCAAAATCTAAACACCCAAGGGTTTAAATTTTTGTATTTAGTCTCTATAAATCTGAGACAATTTTTTGAAAGGGCAACAGTTATGAAAACATATGTCATAGAAAAGCTGAGAGAGCTAACTTGTGTGAAGGGTAAGCAAAAGACATGGATTGCTGCCCTTAATGATGAACAGCTCTATGAACTCTTTCTTCGTCTTCGCAATAGAGAATCAGCAAAGTCAATTGCACGTTTTATTCAGAAATCGTGGGGTGTGCTTCCTGAATCTTCAGTTCATTCAATCTCTCAGGGGATAGGGAAGTTTCAAAAAAGGATAGCCCAGCTGTTATTAACCCCACCTGCCGTTGATATTCCCACTGAAGAATTAGAAATAACGGATGATACGCTGGAGGGGATGGAGACAATCGCAAAGCTGCAGCAAGGCCGTATTTTTCAGCTGATGCGAGAGGAGCAAGAAACAGGTATCAAGCACAACGACATCAACAGGGCCATACAGGCCCTCACAGCACTCTCTAAAGCGATTACACAGGGCAAAGAATGGGAAATAATGCATGATGGAGCTGACCCATTAAAGCGTAGGCGATGGGAGCAAAAGCAACGGAAGTTAGATAAGCACTTCAATTCGTGGATTGAAAGTATTGGGGATGAGGGGAGAGAAACAATGGTGGAGGCCTTAGATAAGCTCATGGAGCTATGTGCGAAAGAAACTATGACACTAACTGTGAATGAAAAGGGAGACCAAATATTAATCAAATCCGATGAATCACCCGAAAAAGGTGCGTCTAACAATTCCTAATTGGATTTGCTTATTTAATGAATGCTAGTATCAACTCTATTGCGAATTTATTACCTGCTCACCCTCAGTACTTTGAAAAATATCCTCTCAAACATATCTATTCTGCATCTCAAACCTAACACATTAAACAATTGAATGATAATAAATAAGGAATTATCTTAGCCAGATAACGTTGTATAAATGAGAATTTTTGGGGGATAAAATTCTTGTGGTATTCTTTATCCCCCTTCGTAGCATCACCTTGACAAAAAAAGTAACCTGCACCTAACTTATTAATTTATTTAATATTTTATTCTTGCAATCCCTTTTATACTGTGCTAGAATTTTTACCAGTGCTTGCAAAAGGAGGTGAAAAAGGAATTAGCGTAGCTAGAATATTAATTTTTACCGAGGCTAAAAGAGCTCAAAGAAAAACTTAAAAAAGTTCCTCGTAACAGACAGGATAAGCCAAGACATCCCTCCGACTGTTGTCAATCGGTCTTCCTAAATTCTGACGCGGACTTCCAATGTAGGAGTAATACTTCTAAGCAGGGAGTACGCATCTTGTCAAAACGCAAAATATTTCCTGGTTATCCATTGAATAGTGAAATCACAGCACTTGCCATTGAGTTCCAACTCAATGGGCCAGAGTGCGCAGTATTAAGGCACATCTGCGCTTCAATGAGTCGGACAAATCCCAAATGTTGGAAAAATCATGAGACCCTAGCCCATGAAACAAGGTATTCACGGAGAACTGTCCTCCGTGTCACGAAATTACTGTCCGATAAAAAAATTTTATTGACGGGCAAACGTAGAAGTAAAAATGGAAACCATCACAACGTGTATACAGCCAATCATGGCGAAAAAGGTTGGCGTTTGGAAGATATTAGAACCGCAGCACAGTCTCTAGCAGGTAGTGACTCTGCTGCGGTTTTGAAAGGTGACTCTCTGCCAAGTGAAAGTGACTTTCTGACATCAAATGGTGACTGTATGTCCGTTGAAAGCGACTCACTGTCATATGAATCAACCTTAGAATGTTTCCTGGAGAATAAACCCATAGAATCATCCTCTTCAGCCGAAGAGGATGAAAATAGCCTTCATAAAAACTCTTTCAAAGAAAAGCAGGAAGAAAAGGGTTTGATTATCATCGAAGACCTTACCACTAACTCTCCGACTGGTGAAATGAAGTATGTTTCGGGACAAATGTTACCTCCGCCGATTTTAATTAAAATATATGGGCGTGTTCCGCCCAAGGTTCAGGATTTAACAATCAGCACAGACATCCCTGCTGACCTCCGGGATATAGTAAAACCGTTCAAAAAACGAAGTGACCTGGATACTCCTTTAGCAGCTCATGTTGAGAGTCAATTGGATGATTTTATTAAAAAGTTGGTTGATGCCCAATGGAATGAGAATGCAGAAAAGCCTGGTGCGCCATTTTATCTATTGCTGAGGCGTTTTTGTCGTTCGCAAGCAGCCTCATGGTATGGATTCAAACCAAAGTCCCTCGAAGAACTTCAAGCCGAGGAAAAGGCTGAGCAGGAATATTTGCGTAAAACGCAAGAACAAAATGAGAAAGAAGAACGTGAGTTGAGAGAGAGGGAAGAGAGAAAAATGATGCAAAAAAAACGAAATTGCAAGTTGGCCCGTAGAATTCTGGATTCTCCTGACCTACTTCACTATCTTGAAGCAGCAACAGGAATAAACTTCTTGCAAGCAATTAGAGGTGTCCTATCAGGACGGGACAGTGAAGTAGAATTGCACTGGATTCGAGAGGAATTGAATCGAACCATGCGAGAAAGCAATCAAAAAACCTGGGATGAATTATGTGCATATTGCAAGATAAACACAATGGCGAAGTATTATGAGTGAAATTAAGAGCAGTGAGAAAGTGAAAAAATGGAGACAACGGCAGGTGGAGAAGGGAGGCCGTGCCCTTTATGTCTGGCTTGATGTTGATACAGTAAAGATATTCCGAGAACTTCAGAAATACTTCGGGCGTTCTAGGCGAGGCTGCAATGCTCCCTTAATTAAGGCTGCAATTCAGGCCCTAGATAAATCAATCAAGAATAATTAGTAATGTGCAAACATTTTCATATTACTAGCAATAATTAAGGAGTACTAGCTATGTACTTTGGCTTAGAAGCGAGAAAAAAATTTAAAGAGAAAATCAAAATCGATACAGAAAGCGGCTGCTGGGTTTGGACTGGTCCACGGCACCCAAAAGGTTACGGACATTTCTCTGTGCATGGTCGTCACTTCTACGCCCATAGATACATAATGGAATTTATCAATGGTCCTATCCCAAAAGATAAGGAATTACACCACATGTGCGGGCGGAAGGAATGTGTTAACCCTCGACACTTAGAAATCGTTACTCATGCTGAGAATATGAGAAAGGCTGTCAGAAAAGACAGTTGGCGCGGGGAAAATAACCCAAATGCAAAATTGAGGGACAAAGAAGTCAGAATTATTAAAACCCTCAACAAAAAGGGAATGGCCATTAAAGAATTGGCAGATGTGTTCGACATGCCTCTGAGAAGCGCTTACTACGCAGTTCGAGGCTGGCAGCATCTAAACCCATAGCTGAAACCAATCGAAACGACAAGTAAGTTTCAGTGCACGATTCAGGCCCAATCGGCTCATTTTCTCATTGTCTATTTGAAACATGTGACTAATCGGTGCGCTAGTCCTATGGGCTTCGAACCATGTACCCTAGTCAATAGTTAAAGGATAAAATAAGGGAGTTTGAGTGACATTTTAAATGCAATGCCTCGCGCGCTCTCTTTATGAGGTGGTTTTCTTGTATTTTAGTCTATGGTTTAAAACTGATAAATCTTATCTTCCTATCATCCAAAATAAGGAATGGCATTGAATTTTGGTAAAGTGTCCGTTAAATCACTATGTTTAGATTATGCCATAAAGTGTTGACTCAATCTCCCACAAATGATATTTCTCTCCTCATGCAGCTGAGAGGAAAAGGTACAATAGGCAGTAAAAGGCCTTGTGAGAAATGTGGTTTAGTGTTTCATGATACGGGCAATTCTCTTGAATGTCCTAACGGGCATAGTCCTGCCTTGTATGAGTTATCTGTATATTGTCCACCTATAAAAAAGACAATCAGAATAAGGTACGATAAGCGGGGCGAGAGGATTCGGAGTTATAAGAAAGCAGTTGAGGTATTAATTGAAATCAACAGTAAACTTAAAGAGAGAGTTTTTGACCCCAGTGAGTATGATAAAGAAAAGATAGCTAATCTTCAGTTCGATACTGCTATCAGGAACTGGTGGAGAGAAGTTAAAACTGGTTATGCTCCCAAAACTCAGAAGGAATATGAGAAGAGAATTGAAAATCTCTTTATCCCATTTTTTCGAAAAGCAGATGTAAAAGATATAACGGCAAAACAGATAAATGACTTTTTTAACGCCCTTCGGAAAAGGGAAGCAAAAACCAAAAATAATATAATGGGTGTCCTCAAATCATTTTTTGATTATTTAAATAGGATGGAAATTATAAAAAAAGTTCCTACCTTTCCGAGACATCAGAAGATTACATACAAGGCTAGAACGTGGTGTCGCTGGGATGTCTTCATGACTATTATCAATGAAATTCCTGAGAGCATTGATAGGGAAGCTATCATTACTATGAGACTCGAAATGTTGCGCGTTGGCGAAGTGAGGGGATTGCTATGGGAAGATTTATTGTTTGATGAAGATACGTTAATAGTCCGCAATTCATTTTCTAGCAATGTTTTCAGGGAGACAACCAAAACAGGAGACTACAAAGTTAAGCATCTGCATAGTTTGATAAAAGAAATGCTGCTACCAAGACAAGGACTTCCAAAAGGATTTGTGTTTGAACATAAAGGTAGGCCTTACAGCGAATCGTGGTTGAGGAAACAGTTTAATACTGCAAGGCAAAAATCAGGTTATTCTCAAGAACTAACTTTATCAGGCGCGACAAGACACAGTAAGGCTACTGAGTCATATCTTTAGGACAAGAGATGTACTTGCACTGCAGACAGCAATAGGTCACAAAGATATAAGAACTACCATGAAGTACACCCATGTCGATAAGGCAATAACTGAAGAGATTATCGAGCCCAGGGGTACGGTCATCGATTTCAAAACACCCGCCAAGAATCCCACCTAGCATATTGGGCACTGTTTGGGCACTAGTTTCTAAGTGCAGAAAACCCGATATATAGAATAAAAATTAAAAAATAACATCTATATATCGGGTTTTAATGGTGGAGGCGGCGGGAGTCGAACCCGCGTCCGGAAATACTCCACTTAAAGTTCTACATGCTTAGCCTGAGTTTTGTGTTTCACCCCCCAAGACTCCCGCAGGCAGGATTCTTATGAGGCTAGCTCGTGAAGAGCTTCATTCTCACCCCCGCGAGCAAAAAGTGAGAACTATCCCGCTGAAGTCGACGCCCTTTACAGCCCCGCGGGCATTGGCTGCAAGGACGCTTGCTGCTTAGTTAAGCAGCAAGGGCGTAATCATAATCGTTTGCGATTATGTTTATTTCCACCCGTTTAACGAGAGGTTGGAGTGCTCGGCATGCCCCTTAAGCTTCAATTATCCCCGTCGAAACCGTTTCGCCCCCTTTTGTTAAGGATGAAATTCTAAATCCGAAGCACGAAAAATCCGAAACAAATCCACAATTCAAATGACTCAAATATTCCAAACTGCAACCATGAAGCGCGGAGAAAAACAGCAGTGATTTCTTTTGTCCTTGCAGTTGACTATGGACTGTCGACCATGGACCTTCCTCCGTGGACTCTGGACTCTTTTTTTGACCCTGTCTCAACCATATTTTTTTGACCCTAAACCCTGTCCCCTCTTTTATATTCTTCCCTTGATTTTTGTGCTGCGAAATTCCCGTTCCGCCTCGCGGGCGAAATCTTTTCTCTTGATGTCCTCTCGCTTGTCGTGCGGGTTTTTGCCCTTGGCCAGGGCCATTTCAACCTTCACTTTTCCATCCTTGAAATACATTTTCAGGGGGATGAAGGTTAATCCTTTTTCTTTTATTTTCCCGTAAAGTTTTTTTATCTCATTCTTGTGAAGGAGCAGTTTCCGTTGTCTCAAAGGGTCATGATTGAACTGATGCGCGAAGTCATAAGGGCTGATGTGCGCATTGATAAGAAATATCTCACCATCCTTTATTCCGGGCGTAGCCGTCTTTAAGATTGGCTTTTCCCGCCCGGCATGACTTTACCTCGCTTCCCTGAAGCACGAGCCCCGCTTCATAGGTATCGAGGACGTGGTAATCGTGCCGTGCTTTCCTGTTCTGACAAATCAGTTTTTCTGCCATAATTACGTTGATTAATAAAGACACCACATAATATCACAACGATGCCGTTTATACAAGCGGGTAAGAGGAAGTCCCCCCATTGGAATCAATAGAAGTTGATTGTTGAGACAGGCCGTGATAAATTGAAAGGAAAATTAACCACGAAGGGCACGAAGAAAGAGATAAGCACGAAGAACACGAAGGAGGTCAGCGAGCCAATGTGCTTGAAAAAAAACTGCACGTCACAACGGTGGAATAGGGTACTGCTTACCTGTTTACTCCTTCTTGGCTGCCTCAGCTCCTGCATCTTTTTGCCTTCGCTGGAGCGGAAGCCGGGGGAAGAAGAAGTCCTCTTTCAGAGGATCATTGAACTTTCCGAGGACCGGGTCTATGAAGAGGCGATCACGGCGTGCCGGGAGTTTATGGAAAAATTTCCTGAATCAAAGACCTATGATGTTGTGCTGCTCAAGCTGGGCGAGGCGTATGAGGGGCTTCTGAAGCCGGGCTACTACCAGCTGGTGGAGGAGGGGATGCCGGCAGACGCGGCCAAAAAACAATTCATGAAAAAGTACGGCCACTACGAGTGCTGGATCGACACGCCCTGCGGCGTGCAGTACAACCTGTCCCACTACCGGGAAATGATGGAACGGTTTCCGGAAAGCATGTATGCCGATGAAGGAGAGTACCACCTCATCGCCTGGTCATGTGATTACAAGAGATTGCCTGAAGGGCCGCTGGAAGAGATAGCCCAAATGGAAAAGGTTCTCCAGAAATACCCGACCTCGTCACTGAAGCCGGAGCTTTACTACAATATAGGCTACCGCTTTCACGTGCTGCATGAGATATTTTCCTTTTCACCCCAAAAGAACCTGCGGGACCCGGAGAAAGGGAGAGAGTATAAGGACAAGGCCCTTTATTTTTACCGGATGTCCCTGAAACAGCCCGCGCAGTCGAAGTTCTCAAAGAAGGCCTGGGAGGACCTCGGCAGGCTGGAGGACGGGAAAAGAATTTATATCACAGACTGAACCCTGTCGGCCCGGTTCCTAGGGTAGTGCGTCATTGATTCCTTTATTTATATGTGGCTCATGGGGAGGGGCTTTTTAGCCACAACAAAATTATTCGGAACCTGTAGAACGGCAGCATCTCTCTAACTTTGTCCGACAGACCCGCATGGTAACAGCCGTATCGAAGCCTCTGCAAAGCTGCCTGCTTTCGGTTCAAGTCGAAGGCACCGGGTCGTGCCGTAAGCGTAAAGAAATATTGTTGTGGCGTCAAAAGCCCCTCCCCCTTGAGCCACTGAACCTCTTCAACAGCCTGCTAGGGTATGAGGGCCAGCGATATGGTCTGGCGGGTGGTGCTTGGTATTTCCTGTTCTCCCATTGGCAGCGGGGCCGCAATGGACATTTTGAGTTCCATGTCAACCTTGCTTTCCACGATGAAACCCTTTTCCAGGGCAACATAGGTTTTGCCCGTACCGGTACCTGTTCCCTTCATTTTCATTGAGGGGTCATCAGCGCCTTGCATATTCATGGAAATGGTGTAGTCCATCACCGCGCAGGGGTAACCATTCTTTTCCTCTCTCCTGGTAAAGGTGTACTTGGATTCCACCACAACCTTCATCTGGGACTCGGGCAGTTCTTCCTTTTGTGTCCAGGTATCACCTGCCTTAAGCTTTTTGTCGGGAAATTTCGGATAGAGACAGAAGAGCACGTTATTGATGTCAGGGCTCAAACCCTGGAAGGCGATCATAGACTGAATTCCTTTGGGTTCAATGATCTCTCCGTTTTCTCTCAACTTCATGGGAGTCTGCTTCCCCACCATCGATGAGCCCATCGCGTTCGGTATCTTCTTGCCCCCTATATTCATCTCCATGTCATAGGAATCACAGGTGATGGTGATTTCGGCAACCCCACCCTCCACCCGGTCGACCTTCTGGGTAAGGGTCACTTCGGTTTTGTTCGGCAGCTCCATTTTCTTTCCCATGAACTCGTAAGCGGTGGCTGCATCCTGAATAACTTTATATTTGTATACATCACCCGGCTTGAATTTAAAGCGCAGCTTAAATGACCTTTCCCCGCAACCAAGCGAGCACACCAAGAAAAGGATTATAAGCCAGCAAACTGACGCCGTTTTTTTCATGGGTGTAACCTCCGTTTCATAAGTCATGTTCCCCTGCGGTTGTAAAGGTTCATTGCCGCCTGAAGGCCGGCTCTCAAGAGCAATTCGAGGGCTTCCTGCGCGTTGGCGATTACCTCGCCAAGCAGTTGCTTCTCAGCATGGTCGAAGGGCTGCAGCACATAGTCCGCCGCATCCATTCCCCCGGGCGGTCTCCCAATGCCGACTTTTACCCTGGGGAAATCGCCGCTGCCGGTGGCACGCATGATGGACTGAATGCCCTTGTGGCCTCCGTTTCCTCCTTTTTCCTTGATCTTGATTCTGCCGAAGGGGAGATCTAAATCGTCGTGGATTACTATAAGCTGGTTCGCCGTGAGAGAGAATGGCGCAAGAAACAGTTTTACGGCATCGCCGCTTAAGTTCATGTAGGTGCGGGGCTTGGCGAGAATTACGGGGTGACCTTCGATTTTCCCCCGGCCCCAACGACTCTTGTATTTCCTTTCCTGCAGGGGGATGTCATGGGCCCTGGCCAGCCGGTTCACAACAAGGAAACCGATGTTATGCCTGCTCGCCTCATATTCCTTTCCCGGGTTTCCGAGACCCACAATAAGTTCCACACCTGCACCCGGTCAATGGGCTTACTTTTTGCCGCCCTCGTCCTTCTCGGACTTTTTCTCCTTTTCCTCAGCCGGCTTCTTTTCTTCTGTTGCCGCCTCGCCCGCCGCCGCGGCTTCCGCTTCAGGCACCGCTTCCTTGGCGGCCTCTTTCTCAACGGTAGGCGCGAGCACGGTTGCGATGGTGGTGTCAAGGTCGTCAAAAATCTTTATGCCCGGCGGCAGCTGCATGTCCTTGAGGTGAACCGAGTCGCCGATGGAAAGGGCGCTGACATCCGCTTCCAGGCTGTCGGGGATCTGGGAAGGAAGGCACCTGATGCTGAGCTCTCTTTTGACCTGCTGCAGAACTCCGCCCACCAGGACCCCCGCGGGAGTGCCTGTCAGCCGGACCGGTATCGACAGGGTTACTTCCTCGTCCATGGCGACCTCGAAAAAATCCACATGCAGGAAGTACCGCTGCACCGGATCAATCTGGATTTCCTTGATCATGACCGTCTTTTCCGCCGGCTCTCCGTTGCCTTCAATGGACAGGAGAAAGAGCTTGCGCTCGCTTTTACCGGCGCCCAGGAGGTCCTGAAGCTGTTTTAATTCTATGGTGAGGGGAATGGCAGCGCTTTTGTGGCCATACACAACTGCCGGCAGCATTTCCTTGCCGCGCAATCTTCTTGCCACGCCCTTCCCGGTTACAGTGCGAGTGGTTGCTGTTAGTTTTGCCTGTTCTGCCATGGATACTCCTTACAAAAAACAGTGTGGAATTGTTTATACAAAGAGCGAGCTGACCGAATCGTTGTTATGAATACGCTTGATAGCTTCGCCCAGCAGGCTCGCGATTGAGAGAACTACTATTTTCTTACAGGATTGCGCCTCCGGCTTGATGGGAATGGTATCGGATACCACCATCTTTTCCAAAGCCGACTGGTTAATCTTCTCCAGTGCGTGTCCTGAAAGCACCGCGTGGGTGCAGCAGGCGGCAACCTTTTTTGCCCCCGCCTTAACCAGGGCATCGGCTGCCTGGGTCAGCGTGCCGGCGGTATCAACCATATCGTCGAGCAGAAGGGCCGTCTTGCCCTTGATGTCTCCAATAATGTTCATCACCGTGGATTCGTTGGGCTGTGACCTTCTCTTGTCAATGATGGCGAGGCTGGCGCCGAGCCTTTTGCCAAAGGCGCGCGCCCGTTCCACCCCGCCCGCGTCAGGGGAGACAATCACCAGGTCGTTGACATATTCCTGCTTTATAAAATCCATCATAACCGGGGCGGCGTAGAGGTGATCCACCGGTATGTTGAAGAAACCCTGTATCTGGCCCGCGTGCAGGTCTATGGTAAGGAGCCTGTTGGCCCCCGCCGTCGTGATAATATCCGCGACCAGCTTGGCGGTGATGGGTACCCTCGGGGCGACCTTCCTATCCTGCCGCGCATAACCGTAATAGGGTAAGACGGCCGTGATTCTTTCAGCTGACGCCCTTTTTATGGCATCCATCATGATCAACAGTTCCATCAGGTAGGAGTTGACGGGTGTGCAGGTTGACTGGACCACGAAAACATCCATGCCCCTGACATTTTCTTCAATCTCGACCTGAATTTCGCCGTCACTGAACTTTTTTACATGTGCCCTGCCCAGAGGAATATTGAGACCCGTGCAAATTTTTTCGGCCAGGGGGATATTGGAATTGCCGGACAGTATCTTGATATTTTTTAACACCCGTAATCCTTGTATTCTAAAGAAAATTATTAGGTTATGGCAGCTGAAATCAACGCATGCTTATATACAAATTTTGTTTTTATGTCAATAGTAATATCGCACCTGGTTCTCAGCCGGGCGGAAGCGGGTCCAATTCGGGCCGGCGCAAAGGAAACAGTATGTGGTGCAAGAAAATCTGGCTGGGGTGGGAGGATTCGAACCTCCGAATGTAGGATCCAAAATCCTATGACTTGCCGCTTGTCGACACCCCAACCGTATTGAGAGGAAAAAAAGAAATGCGTTCCACAAGCCTGCAGTGGAACAGCTTGCTCTGAATGTCCCTTGAAATGGCAATGGCCTTTAAATATAACAGGTTATATGCCGCAGCACACAGACCTTTGCCATGCCGGGGGCATATCCAATTGCCCCAGTGCCAGCTTGGCCTTTTCTTCACTGGCAAATAAGCCAAAGACCGTCGAACCGCTGCCGGACATCAGGCATCCGAGCGCGCCTTTGTTCCTGAGCGTGTCTTTTATGTCCTGTAAAAGCGGGAAGCGGGGCAGGACCACCTTCTCTAAGTCATTATAAAGAATAGTGATAATTTCAGGGATCGTCCTTATGCACGATGGGATAGTAATATTAACGGCCCCGTTTGTCAATCCTCTTGTCACATTTTGATATGCCCAGGCCGTTGAGATTTGCATGTCAGGAGTCACCAGGAGATACCAGAGCTTTGGCTGTATGGAAATGGCCTGAAGCTTATCACCGATGCCCGTGCCGATGGCACTGCTTCCAAAAAGGAAGAAAGGGACATCGGCCCCCAGGTCTGTGGCCATGGTCATGAGATCCCCGTTGCTCAATCCCAGACCGAAAAGCTGGTTGATACCCGCAAGTGTGGAGGCTGCATTGCTGCTTCCCCCGCCAAGCCCCGCGGCCACGGGTATGCGCTTCTTAATGGTTATCCTGATCCCGTCCTTGATAGAGCAACGGCTTACGAGCATTTTTGCGGCAGCGTGGGCGAGGTTGCCCTCGTTGGTGGGAACCAGGGGATTGTCGCACGACACCTCGATACCGCTTTTGATGAGATCAAGGGTCACATCATCACCCAGGGATATTTTCTGAAAGATGGTCCTTATGTCATGATACCCGTCAGGGCGCTTGCCCAGAATATCAAGCCGCAAGTTGACCTTGGCGGGGGAGAAGAGTTCGATGCTTTTCATAAAGCAGTTGAAGGTTTATGTTTCACTTGTAGGATTTCGTGCTTAGGATTTGTGCTTCCTTCTTTCTTCGTGTGCTTCGTGCCTCACCCTTCGTGTGCTTCGTGGTAAGTAGCTACAGATTACAGGCAGGTCATCTCCTGAAGAGATAGAATAGCAGGGTGAGGATGGCACTGATAATAATACAGGAGGTGAGGGGAAAATAAAAGCTGAAGTTTTCCCGCTGGACTGAAATGTCCCCCGGAAGCCTTCCTATCCAGGGGATTTTCAATCCGGTGTTCATCAGTATTCCAATGATAACAAGGAAGATGCCCATTATAATGAGCATCTTCCCCATTAACGAAAAACCAGGCATTATTTTTCTTGCTCTTTCGAATGATTCAGAGTGAGTACTGCTTGATATACTGGTTTGTTTTAGTTTGTGTTTTCTTTTACTTTAAATTTGGTCTCTGCTGATATGGCAACATCATCGACGATTACGGTTACTGTTCTGTCAGAGATTTCTGCGCCACCGTCAATTGTAATACTAACTGATATTTGGTTGTCATCCAGCCTTGAAGGAGGATTGGAGACAGTGATATCGTTGGTACTTCCCTGCTGCATACTAACTGAAATAGTAGTGGCATCCATGAAGTTAGCGTTTGTACAGCCTATTGTGATGGTGAGGGTATCACCTTGTTCTGCTTCTGCAGGAGAGACGGAACCACACGTAATCTCGGTCGGGAAATTAGCAAAACCCATAAACAAGGCATCTGCGCCGAGATAATTACCATATCCCAGGATGGTGCTGAATATAAAGTTATCAAATGGAGCGGGGGGTGTGTAGTTAAAAGAAATACCCCAGATATGAATATCATATTTTAACTCGTTGCCCTTTGCCTCAATTAATCTGGACATTCCTGTCGATTGGCCTGAGGGTATGGTGGTTGTTGTTTCTGTGGGCGTTGTAGTGGTAGTCGATGTTTCCTCTTTTTCGACCCAGGCCTGGAACCAGGTCCCGTTAACTATGTCAGATTCTATCCATGTGCCGGTAAGCTCACCGTATCGTGTCGTATAAGCACTGAACACGTCACCCGCTTTAAACTCAAACTGGTCTACATATCTGGGGCTGAAAAGAGTGCTTACCGGGGTCCAGACAAAAACCGCGTAGGTGATGTCAAATACGGAAGAAGGACTTGCCTGATAAGCGGCACTTTTAACCGGGCTGTCTTTTGCGGGGCTGGAAGGAGTGGCGATTAAAAGAATGCAGATGCCAACCAGGAGAAATTTAATTAAATGCTTCATAAGTACAGCTCCTATGCTTTAGGTTCTTATATACGTAATTCTGAGAATTTCTCTCTCCCATATGCAGAGAGCCGGCAGGAGAGGCTTCAAGCCGCGAATACATTGCGCATGAATGCGCTCCTACCGAAATTTCAACTATCTTAGGCTGGTTTTTAAAGAGATACGCCTAAAATGTCGAATTGAACATATATTATTGAGGTGAAATTGTCACTTCATAGTCATATCAAAAATTTTTTTTATTGGCCGAATCCTACCATTTTTATGATTGCAATTCAATTATTCTTTTCGTCACCGGCGCAGATCCGCATAAAGAATATTTTTCTTGACTTTTTTTGGCGCTGATGCAATATACAAACGTACGATTAATGCTTTTAATTTAATAATTTATCGTGAAGGTGGCTATTTTTTGTGGTTCGGCTGGACAGATTTGACAACCTGGAAAAGGGGGTAAAGGACCTGGTAGAGCGCTTTGCCCTCCTTCAGAGAGAAAAAGAGAGGCTGGAAAGCAGTTATACTAAAAAGACGGGCGAGCATCAGCTATCGCAGGAACGCTTGGAAAGGCTCTACCGGGAGAGGTACCAAATCCGGGCCAAGCTGGATGAATTAATTAAGAAACTGGAAACTCTGGAAGAAGCAGGTTAAGCGTAAAGGAAACGAGGGTGGAAAACGTTACCATCACCATACTCGGCAAGGAATACAGCATCAAAAGCGATGTGGAAAAGGAGAGCCTGGACAGAATTGCCAGCCACCTGAACAAAAAAGTAGACGAAATAATGAAAACCACAAGAACGGCTGCCGCCCATAATGTATTGATTCTGGCAGCAATGAATATAGCTGACGAGTACTTCCGTGAGAAGAATCTTAACCAGGAGCTCATCAGTTACGTGGAGGGCAAGTCGGAACAGCTCTTGCAGCAAATCAAAACCAGGACATGAGGTAATTGGATACGATTTCCCTGCTGTGCGCGTGATTTAGACTATTTATTATTTGATCCAATACCTTGAGAAAGGGAACTTTTCCTTGCTGAAGGAAGGCAGGCCCCACAAGCAGCGATGGGGAGTCTGAAACAGCAATAAGGTACCCACCTTATTGAGAAAGGTTCAAATAATCAGTTTACACGGCACAGCGGGGAAGAGAATATATTTTCATGCTGTCTTTATTTTTTATTGTACAGTGTGATTGGATGCAGTTGATGCGGTAGTGAGCAGAGAAGGGGTGTTTGATTTTAAAACGGAAGAGTGCAAAAGTACAAGAAAGCATAATGGTGAGCAGCGAAAAACCAAGACTGCAGTACCGTTAGGGGAACTCGACTTGATATTTGCCATGTACGGGGAACTGACGAGAGAGTTTTTGCAGCAGAAGGTCTGTCTGCTGCACGCCGGTGTACAGGCGTGCAGAGCCAGTTACGGTTTTTCTCCCATTGATGGTACGGAATGGATATATCGCAAGCTTTCTTCGCCGCTATTCAGCACGCAATAGCTCTTAACCGGCTCTTCCATTTTATTCATCTCAGCATTTCTTTCGCCGCTTCACTGCCCATCTTATCTTTGTAATCTACCAGTAAAGGGTGTGTTCAACAGGAACAGGGGATGCTGTCTGTTCAAGGGGGCCGATAGACATCCCTTTTAAGGAGGTGAATCGTACATTGAGTACATTGACTATCATTATAATGATCGGATTAGCGTTAGGTGCGGCAGCTCTCGGAGCCTTCGGCGGCATGTATTTCCGCAAAAAAATCGCGGCATCCAAGGTGGAAGCGGCGGAAGACGCTGCCAAAAAAGTCCTGGAACGGGCGCAAAAGGAGGCAGATAACGTCATAAAAGAGGCCCGCTTGCAGGCAAAGGAAGATCTCTACAAGGCCAAGTCTGATTTCGAAAAAGAAACCAGGGACAGGAGGCTGGAACTCCACAATCTGGAGAAGAAACATGACCAGCGGGAAGACAGTCTGGCCAAGAGGGCGGAGCTTCTGAACCAGAAAGAGGCGGGCCTTACCAAGAAAGAGCAAAGCCTGTCCCAGCAGGAAAAGCAGATTGTAGAGAGCGAAAAGGTGTTGCAGACAACCATAGCGCAGCAAAGGGTCCAGCTGGAAAAAATCTCCGGCATGTCTTCGGAGGAGGCCAAAAAATCACTGATGCAGACCATGGAGAGTGAGGCCAAACACGAGGCGGCAAAAAACATCCGAAAAATTGAAGAGGAGGCACGGGAAACCGCTGACAAAATGGCCAGGAATATCCTGGCGCTGGCAATCCAGCGATACTCTGCCGACTATGTCGCTGAAAAGACCGTTTCGGTTGTCAATCTTCCCAATGAAGAAATGAAGGGCAGAATAATTGGAAGAGAAGGAAGAAACATCCGCTCCATAGAGGCGGTTACCGGTGTGGATCTCATTATCGATGATACGCCCGAGGCGGTGGTGCTTTCCGGCTTTGATCCCATACGGAGAGAAATAGCCCGGGTGTCGCTGGAGCGGCTGATAGAGGACGGGCGCATACACCCTGCCCGGATAGAGGAGATAGTTGAAAAGGCAAAAAAAGAGATGGAGGTCACCATCAAGGAAGCGGGTGAGCGGGCGACCTTTGACACGGGCATCCACAGCGTCAACCTTGAGCTGGTGAAGCTCCTGGGCAAGCTCAAGTACCGGACCAGCTATGACCAGAACGTGCTGCAGCATTCGCTGGAGGTAGCCTCATTTTGCGGCATCATTGCCTCGGAGCTGGGCGTTAATGTCAAGAAGGCGAAGCGCGCGGGGCTGCTGCACGATATCGGCAAGGCGGTGGATCACGAGATCGAAGGATCACATGCCACCATCGGCGCGGACCTGGCCAAGAAGTATGGCGAGGATGACGAAATAGTGCACGCGCTGGCCGCCCATCATGACGACGAGAAGCCGCAGACCGTCATCGCCATACTGGTGCAGGTTGCGGATGCCCTTTCCGCCGCCAGGCCCGGCGCACGCAGGGAGATGCTGGAAACCTATGTGAAACACCTGAAGGACCTTGAGGAAATCGCCTTGTCCTTCCCGGGCGTGTTGAAGTCGTACGCCGTGCAGGCAGGGCGCGAGATACGAATCATCGTGGAAGGCAAGGAGATCTCCGATGACGACGCGGTTGTGCTTTCCAAGGATATCGCGAGGAAAATAGAGAGCAACTTAAGCTATCCCGGGCAGATCAAGGTGACGGTGATCCGCGAAACGCGGGCCGTCGATTTCGCGCGATAACCATCACACCCTGGTGCTCCGCTGCAGGCAGAACGCAATGGAAAACGTTTTCGACATACTTTCAGGACGCGGGTTTATTGAGCAGTCTACCGATGAGCATGGCTTGCGAAGACAGCTTTCCCAACCGGTTACCTGCTATGTGGGCTTTGATCCCACCGCCTCCACGCTGCACGTGGGACACCTGCTGCCGATCATGGCCCTGATGCACATGCAGAAGGCCGGGCACCGGGTCATCGCCCTGGTCGGGGGCGGGACGGGAATGATCGGCGACCCCAGCGGCAAGACAAAGATGCGGGAAATTCTCACCAGGGAGAAGATTGAAAGCAATGTCAGGGCAGTAAAAGTGCAGCTCGCGCACTATCTCGATTTCAGTGAAGACAGGGCTTTGCTGGTCAATAACGCGGACTGGCTCTGCGGGCTTGGATACATTGACTTCCTGCGAGATATCGGCTGCCATTTCAGCGTCAACAGAATGCTGGCGGCCGAATCGTACAAGGCCCGGATGAAAACCGGCCTCAACTTCATCGAGTTCAATTACATGCTGCTGCAGGCCTATGATTTCCTCCATCTTAACCAGCACTGCCACTGTGTGATACAGATGGGCGGCAATGATCAGTGGGGCAACATTGTGGCAGGCATTGATTTAATCAGGCGGGTTGAAGGAAATGAAGCCTATGGCATGACCTTTCCCCTGATTGTTACCGCCTCCGGTCATAAGATGGGGAAAACCGAAGAAGGAGCCGTGTGGGTGGATGAATCCGCAACCCCCGCCTACCAGTACTACCAGTACTGGGTTAATGTGGATGACGCGGATGTGGTGAGGTTTCTCAAGCTCTTTACCTTTCTGCCGCTGGAGGAGATTGAAGCGGTTTCGGCCCTGGAGGGAAGCGAGCTCAACCGCGCGAAAACGATTCTTGCTTTTGAGGCCACAAAGATAACCCATGGTGAGGAGCAGGCAGTGGGGGCGTTGAAAACAGCATCCGGTGCCTTCGGTTTTAAGGGTTTCGACGGCCGGTTATTGCCCTCGAGCAGCATCCCCCGGGGAGAGGTTACCGGTGATTTAAGCAGCATGCCCACCAGCACGGTGCAGCGGGAGGTTTTGGAAAAAGGCATATCCGCCTATGAACTTTTCGCTCAGGTGGGATTGTGTTCCTCGCGCAGTGAGGCCCGCCGGCTGATCGGCCAAAAAGGGGGCTATATTAATGGACAACCTGTTGAAAAATTTGATGAAATGATTAAACTGCACCATGTGCGGGATGGCAGCCTCATCCTGAGGAGCGGCAAAAAAAAATATCACCAGGTAGTAGTTAAGTAGCTAAAAATACTATACTATTAGTTATAAATTTTTTCTTGACATCTGGACGCATTGAGTTTATCATTCATAGTCTTCGATAAAATTGTTCTTTGAAAATTGAATAGCAGGGCTGTCAGTTTGCTTTGTTTGTTAAATTGAATAAGCCAAATAAATTGAAGAGTTTGATCCTGGCTCAGAACGAACGCTGGCGGCGTACCTAACACATGCAAGTCGTACGAGAAATTCCGATTCGTCGGAAGAGTAAAGTGGCGAACGGGTGAGTAACACTAGGGTAATCTTCCCTTAAATAAGGGATAACGTTGCGAAAGCGACGCTAATACCTTATAAGACTACGATCTCTGAGGAGATAGTAGGAAAAGATGGCCTCTGTTTCAAGCTATCGTTTAAGGATGAGCCCTAGCACTATTAGCTAGTTGGTGAGGTAACGGCTCACCAAGGCGACGATGGTTAGCTGGTCTGAGAGGATGACCAGCCACACTGGAACTGAGACACGGTCCAGACTCCTACGGGAGGCAGCAGTGAGGAATATTGCGCAATGGGGGAAACCCTGACGCAGTGACGCCGCGTGAGTGATGAAGGCTTTCGAGTCGTAAAGCTCTGTTAGGTGGAAAGAAACATCCCGGCGCTAATATCGCCGGGACTTGACGGTACCACCAGAGGAAGCACCGGCTAACTCCGTGCCAGCAGCCGCGGTAATACGGAGGGTGCAAGCGTTGTTCGGATTTACTGGGCGTAAAGGGCGTGTAGGCGGTTAACTAAGTCAGATGTGAAATCCCTTAGCTTAACTAAGGAAGTGCATTTGAAACTGGCTAACTGGAGTACAGGAGAGGAAAGTGGAATTCCCAGTGTAGAGGTGAAATTCATAGATATTGGGAGGAACACCGGTAGCGAAGGCGGCTTTCTGGCCTGATACTGACGCTGAGACGCGAAAGCGTGGGTAGCAAACAGGATTAGATACCCTGGTAGTCCACGCCGTAAACGATGGGAACTAGGTGTAGGAAGTGTTGACCCTTTCTGTGCCGAAGCTAACGCATTAAGTTCCCCGCCTGGGGAGTACGGTCGCAAGGCTAAAACTCAAAGGAATTGACGGGGGCCCGCACAAGCGGTGGAGCATGTGGTTTAATTCGACGCTACGCGAAAAACCTTACCTGGGCTTGACATGCTGGGATTATTCCTGAGAAATCAGGATGATTGCCTTCGGGTGTAACCAGCACAGGTGCTGCATGGCTGTCGTCAGCTCGTGTCGTGAGATGTTGGGTTAAGTCCCGCAACGAGCGCAACCCTCGCTTTTAGTTGCCATCATTAAGTTGGGCACTCTAAAGGAACTGCCCCGGTTAACGGGGAGGAAGGTGAGGATGACGTCAAGTCCTCATGGCCCTTATGCCCAGGGCTACACACGTGCTACAATGGTTTGTACAAAGGGAAGCGAGCTCGCAAGAGTAAGCCAATCCCAAAAAACAAGCCTAAGTTCGGATTGAAGTCTGCAACTCGACTTCATGAAGTTGGAATCGCTAGTAATCCCATATCAGCATGATGGGGTGAATACGTTCCCGGGCCTTGTACACACCGCCCGTCACACCACGAAAGTCGGCTGCACCAGAAGTCGTTATACCAACCTTTTCAAAAAGGAGGGAGACGCCTAAGGTGTGGTTGATGATTGGGGTGAAGTCGTAACAAGGTAGCCGTAGGAGAACCTGCGGCTGGATCACCTCCTTTCTAAGGATTAGGAAGCCCTTCCGAAAGGATGGGCTCATCCAGGTCAGCCAATCAAATTGATACCCTGCTATTCTTTTATTTTTGTTTTGATAGAAAAGATCGACCTATCTTCTCTCCGCTAGGGCGTGCAGTTGATTCCCGGTTAAGTGTGGTAAAGCTTGAGCTGCGAAGCGGTTGTGATGGGCCTATAGCTCAGGTGGCTAGAGCGCACGCCTGATAAGCGTGAGGTCGGTAGTTCGAATCTACCTAGGCCCACCAGACAAGCTGGTCGGCAGGTACTGTGAAGGCAAGGGGGTAATACGACCCACTGGAACCGGTCAGTCTGCAGCACGTAATTATTGCGGTTCTATCAGCCAGGTGTGATTCGCATAGTGGGGGTATAGCTCAGCTGGGAGAGCACCTGCCTTGCACGCAGGGGGTCAGCGGTTCGAACCCGCTTACCTCCACCATCACAGATATCGAAACCCGAAGTAAAAAAGTGATAGGATAGGCGATTTTCTGTTTCAGCTTTTGATGGCATTGTTCTTTGACAATTGAATAGAGTTTTTGGGTAAATGTTGTTGCTGATCAATTTTGATTTATGGTCAAGCTACAAAGGGCATATGGTGGATGCCTTGGTGTCAGGAGGCGACGAAAGACGTGGCTAGCTGCGATAAGCTTCGGGGAACCGCTAAACAGGTTTAGATCCGGAGATCTCTGAATGGGGAAACCTATTAGGAGTAATATCCTAATATCTATTGCTGAATGCATAGGCAATAGAGGCGAACGAGGGGAACTGAAACATCTTAGTACCCTTAGGAAAAGAGGACAACAGTTATTCCCCCAGTAGCGGCGAGCGAAAAGGGAAAAGCTCAAA
Organism: uncultured delta proteobacterium; assembly: GCA_963751515.1. Taxonomy (GTDB): domain Bacteria; phylum Desulfobacterota; class WTBG01; order WTBG01; family WTBG01; genus CAZWCD01. Next base: position 357,086 of record CAVVUR010000003.1, on the reverse strand, counting down.
CCAGCTATACGAAATAGCCCATAAGCGTTGTATAGCTGGGGTAGCGGGGTTTTGCCGGATGGGGTTATGGACCCGTCGGGAAGTTACAAATCTAATTCATAACTGAACAATCTGGAAAGGTTGACCATAGAGGATGACAGTTCCGTAAGTGAAATGAATTAGACTTCCTGGGCAGAATACCCAAGTACCACGGGACACGTGAAATCCTGTGGGAATCTAGGGGGACCATCTCCTAAAGCTAAATACTACCTGGCAACCGATAGTGAACTAGTACCGTGAGGGAAAGGTGAAAAGTACTCCGGGAGGAGAGTGAAATAGTACCTGAAACCATATGTCTACAAGCAGTGGAAATCCTATTTACGGTTGCTTGCAACCGTGAAGGATAACCGCGTGCCTTTTGCATAATGAGTCAGCGAGTTATTCTATGCAGCGAGGTTAAGCCGTCAGGCGGAGCCGTAGCGAAAGCGAGTCTTAATAGGGCGTATCCCCGCGTGAGCGGGGTGTAGTTGCATGGAGTAGACCCGAAGCCGGGTGATCTACCCATGGCCAGAGTAAAGCGGGAGTAAAATCCCGTGGAGGCTCGAACCGGTGTTGGTTGAAAACAGCTCGGATGAGCTGTGGGTAGGAGTGAAAGGCTAATCAAACTCGGCGATAGCTGGTTCTCCCCGAAATATATTTAGGTATAGCCTTGCAATTGAGTTTTGGAGGTAGGGCACTGGATGGGCTAGGGGTCTTACAGGATTACCAAACCCAACCAAACGCTGAATGCCATTATCTCGTATTGCAGGAGTCAGACTGCGGGATATAAGTTCCGTTGTCAAAAGGGAAACAGCCCAGACCATCAGCTAAGGTCCCTAATACGTGCTCAGTGGAGAAGGAGGTGGAAACGCCCAGACAGCCAGGAGGTTGGCTTAGAAGCAGCCATCCTTTAAAGAAAGCGTAACAGCTCACTGGTCGAGTAGGTCTGCGCCGCAAATATAACGGGGCTCAAGCACGTTACCGAAGCTATGGGTCTCTATGGCAACATAGGGGCGGTAGGGGAGCATTCCATGATAGGTTGAAGATCGACCGTAAGGACGATTGGACGAGATGGAAGAGTTTATGCTGACATAAGTAGCGAAAATGCCGGTGAGAAACCGGCACGCCGCAAACCTAAGGTTTCCTGAGGAAGGTTAATCCCCTCAGGGTTAGTCAATGCCTAAGCCGAGGCTGAAAAGCGTAGGTGATGGAAAACAGGTTAATATTCCTGTACCACCAGATAGACGTTTGAGTGAAGGGGGGACGTGGAAGGGTAAACCATCCGGGTGCTGGATGTCCTGGTTCAAGCCTGTAGGTGGGGAGGGTAGGCAAATCCGCTCTCCTGCATAACACTGAGAGGTGATGAGGATCCCGATTCCGGGAGCAAACTGGTTGATCCCATGCCACCAAGAAAATCCTCGTAGCGAGTCTATTTGGTGATTGTACCGTAAACCGACACAGGTGGGTGAGGAGAGTATCCTAAGGCGCTTGAGTGATTCCTCGTTAAGGAACTCGGCCAATTAACCCCGTAACTTCGGGAGAAGGGGTGCCCTTGTCAGGTAACACAACTTGCTTGTGAAGCCGAGAAGGGTCGCAGTGAAATGGCTGTAGCGACTGTTTAATAAAAACACAGGTCTCTGCTAAGTCGTAAGACGAAGTATAGGGGCTGACACCTGCCCGGTGCTAGAAGGTTAAGGGGATTTGTCATCCTTTCGATTTATCGGAGGGAGAAGCAGTGAACCGAAGCCCTAGTAAACGGCGGCCGTAACTATAACGGTCCTAAGGTAGCGAAATTCCTTGTCGGGTAAGTTCCGACCTGCACGAATGGTGTAACGACTTCAGCACTGTCTCAACGAGGGGCTCAGCGAAATTGAATCAGCGGTGAAGATGCCGTTTACCCGCGACAAGACGGAAAGACCCCGGCACCTTTACTACAACTTGACAGTGAATTTTGGTGTAGTTTGTGTAGGATAGGTGGGAGACTTTGAAGTTGAGGCGCTAGCCTTGATGGAGTCAACCTTGAAATACCACCCTGATTATTCTGAAGTTCTAACCCTGTTCCGTAATCCGGATCGGAGACACTGTCTGGTGGGTAGTTTGACTGGGGCGGTCGCCTCCCAAAATGTAACGGAGGCGCGCGAAGGTTCCCTCAGGCTGATTGGAAACCAGCCGTAGAGTGTAAGGGCACAAGGGAGCTTGACTGCGAGACTGACAAGTCGAGCAGGTGCGAAAGCAGGTCCTAGTGATCCGGCGGTTCCGCATGGAAGGGCCGTCGCTCAACGAATAAAAGGTACGCCGGGGATAACAGGCTTATCTCCCCCAAGAGTCCACATCGACGGGGAGGTTTGGCACCTCGATGTCGGCTCATCGCATCCTGGGGCTGAAGTCGGTCCCAAGGGTTTGTCTGTTCGCCAATTAAAGCGGTACGTGAGCTGGGTTTAGAACGTCGTGAGACAGTTCGGTCCCTATCTGTCGTGGGCGCAGGATATTTGAGAGGAGCTGTCCTTAGTACGAGAGGACCAGGATGGACAAACCTCTAGTGTTCCAGTTGTCTCGCCAGAGGCATAGCTGGTTAGCTATGTTTGGAAAGGATAACCGCTGAAAGCATATAAGCGGGAAGCCTCCCTCAAGATAAGATATCCCTCCCGTTTAACGGGACTAAAGACCACTGGTAGACTACCAGTTTGATAGGCCAGGTGTGTAAGTCCGGTAACGGATTAAGCTAACTGGTACTAATCGGTCGTGCGGCTTGACCATAAATCATTTTATTTTATATATGCGAATACAGTAAGAACATTTTCCCGGTGGCTATAGCAGAGAGGTCACACCCGTTCCCATCCCGAACACGGAAGTTAAGCTCTCGAGCGCTGATGGTACTGCATGGGTAACTGTGTGGGAGAGTAGGACGCTGCCGGGGATTGATACATGAAAAGCCTTTCACCTCATGGTGGAAGGCTTTTTTTAATGGTGAAACGTCCTTCTGCGCAGCATTGGTAGGAGCAGCTTCAGCTGCGAACTAAGGGAATGATAAATTACACAGCCCAGATGAGCAATTTTGACCTTGGTATTTTGTCATTCATTTGAACTTTGGATTTTGACATTTGATGTTTAAACGCGGTAGGAGCGGCTTTGAGCCGCGAATTCATCGCACATAAATGTGCTCCTACCGAGGCGCAAACCTTTGATATCAGATATGACTTGAAATGATATCATAGTCATGGTATGAATCACGTATGATGAACAAGGAGGTTTTTATATGACTCGCACGATTATTGACATTCAGGATGACCTGCTGAAGAAAGCGCAAAAGGCCACGGGAATAACCAAGAAAGTCGAGATTGTCAACTATGCGCTTAAGAGGCTTCTTGAGCAAAAGGAGATGGAGCGTGTTCTGGAATTGCGGGGAAAAGTAAACTGGGACGCTAACATCGAGGCGATGAGAAGGGACCGCCATGGTTCTCGTTGACACTACCATCTGGATTGATTTCTTTCAGCAGCCAGCCTCTCACAATGCCGATAAACTCGAAAAACTTATCAGGGGGTTTAACCAGGCAGTCCTTTGCGGGATCGTTCTTCAAGAAGTTCTCCAGGGGATAAGAGATATAAAGAGTTTCACTGCAACAAAGGAACGACTTCAAAAACTTCCCTATCTGGACATGGGTAAAGAGATATATCTTGCCGCGGCGGCACTTTACCGCTCTCTGCGTGCGAAAGGAATAACCGTGCCGTCAACTGACACCGCAATCGCAGCACTGGCGATTCTGCATCGCATTCCCCTCTTCACCGGAGACGAACATTTCAGCATCATTGCAGAGCACAGCAGACTTAAACTTTACGGGTAAGGGCTCCGAATTCTTAGTGCTGACTTCGGTATGCACAAGAAAATAATAACACTGATTTTAATCGCATTCCTCCCGCAAATAGCCATTCCTGCTTCCCTGGATTACGATCAATTTCGGGAGGAGAAGATATTCAAAGGAAAACCAGTGGAACCTAATCTTGTGATCCACAAAGAGGCGCGTAAGTATAGAACGGTATTGGAACAGCAATCAACAAAAGGACCAAATTTTGCAGGGCATTATACAATCGTTACCATCGGCTGCGGTACATCGTGTGCGGGAATTGCGGTTGTTGACGCACAGACGGGCGACGTATACTTTCCAGAGAATCTCCATCATGTGTTCTGGTCAGGCTGGTGGCAAAAGCCATATGGACCAGAGTTTAAATTGATGAGTAGACTGCTTACTGTTCGCGGTCAAGTTAATAGTGAGGATGCGCCAAATGGCATCTCATCTTTTGAATGGACAGGGAAAGAATTTATACTGCTCCATTTCGAAGCGAGGGACAGCGATAAACCGCCAAAATAATTAAGACATCGCATAACCATGAAAGAGTTGACATTCTATATAGATTTGGCAGTTGCCATCGAAATTCTAAGTCGGATGGAATTGAAATTTAGAAATTGAAGGGTATCCTTGGATTCCCAACTGTAGGGGGCGACCGGCCGGTCGCCCCTACTGGTTTTCAGGCAAAAAATCCATGTCCCTGTAAGGTACCGCTAAGCATGAATTTTAACGCGGCACTTCACCTGCGAAGAAACGCCGCGGGAGCAGAAAGGGGGACGCTCTTAAATAAATAAATTGACAATATTGCGGGGAAGTAAGAGTTCGTTGATTAATGGGCATTTCTTCCTAATCTTACCCGTTTTCATTCTCGAACCGGCCAAGGATCTATTTCTATGGTATGAGGAGCATTTTCAGTGTGGGGTATGCAGTGGAACTGGGGGAAATCATTGCGTAGGATAACAACTCTCAGTTAATAATCCCAATTATTTATTTTCTTAAGAGCGTCCCCTCTTCATACTTCGCCTGCGAAAAAACGGCGCGGGTTTGACACCAGCAGTGTTTCAAGCTGCTCGTCGGTGGTGCCGCCGAAGCGAAGCATGGGGATGACCCGCTCAAAGAAGTTGGTGGGCACCCAGTTCTTGTAGGCGCCGGTGCCGATGCTCGGTCCGTTTGCCCAGTACCAGACCGAATCGTGGGACACCATGAGGCGAGAGGCATATCCGGCGTCAAGCAGCTTCTGAAGCGATGCTGCTCGCGTTTCATCGGGCATATCGGGCATCCCGAAACGGTCAAAGGCCACATAGGAGCCGCCGCGCGCGATGCGCGTGTGGTAGTCAAAATCCCGCGAGAGGCAGCTGTGGCCGATGATAATACGGTGGGGCGGTACGCCTGCGTCACCTAATATCTTCTGCTGCTCAACGCCCAGCACCCCTTCGGTGTGGGTGATGATGGGGGCGCCGGTGGCAACCGAAGCCCTGGCAGCGGCAAGCAGCAACTCACGCTCCTCCTCGATAATCACCGGGTGCCCGGTGACCACCTTAATAATGCCTGCCTTTATCCTCGTATCATCAATGCCCTCGGTCAGCTCTTGTATAAAAAGCTCTGAAACCGCGTCAATGCCGCCGCTCAGCTCCCGGCAAATCCTCAGGTAGGCACCCGTACTGTAGATGCCAGTGGCGCAGATAATGTGAAGCCCGGTCCGAGAGGCAACCTCTTTCAGAAGTAAGGGGTTGCGGCCGAGGTCCACCGTGGTGGGATCGACCACCGTTGCCACACCACATTTTTTTATCCCGTTACCGAAGTTGGCACAGCGTGCGGCTATCGCGTGAAATTTACGACCCGACGACAGGCAGTCGGCAGACGGCCCGCCGTATTCCACGAACACATGTTCGTGCATCAGCGTTCGTCCAAGCTGCGCAGGGGCGATGGTTCCGGTAACGGTGTTGATAAGCGTAGTCATGATTTCTGGCGAGTGCGCTTGAAAACCCGGTCAACCGCGGCAAGTATGTCAGCCACTTGGGGAAGAACAAACTGCTCCAGTACCGGGCTGAAGGGTATAGGAACGTCTTTTGCGCCCACCCGCACCACCGGCGCAGCCAGGTATTCAAAGAGTTCTTCGCCGATGCGTGAGGCCACCTCCGCGCCGAAACCGCCGGTCAGGCAAGCCTCGTGTACCACGACGGCGCGACGGGTCTTTTTTACCGATTGTGCGATCAGTTCAAAATCGAGGGGCTTCAGGGTGCGCAGGTCGATGACCTCGGCATGTATGCCTTTTTGTTCAAGCTGCGAAGCAGCCTCCATGCATTCGTAGGTCATGCGGGAATAGGTGAGCAGGGTGATATCGGTGCCGGGCTTTTTTATCACGCCCTTTCCCAGGGGAATCAGGCAGTCGTCATCCGGCACCGGGCCGGTCTGGCGGAACAGGCGCTTGTGCTGAAAAAAAATGACCGGGTTATCATCGCGGATTGCCGCCTTGAGCAGGCCCTTGGCATCTGCCGGCTCAGAGGGAACCACCACCTTCAGTCCCGGGGTGTGCACGAACCAGCTCTCCAGACTCTGGGAGTGCTGAGCGGCGGCTGAAATGCCCGCGCCATCAGGCGCCCACAGCACCATGGGAACTTTTACCTGGCCGCCGAACATGTAGCGGATCTTGGCCATCTGATTGACGATCTCATCCATGGCCGTGGTCACGAAATCCGCAAAGTGCATGTCAACCACCGGCCGCATCCCGGTCAGCGCCGCACCCACGCCGCTGCCGGCAAGACTGGTTTCGGAAATGGGCGTGTCAATGATCCGGCCGGGAAATCGCTCCGGCAGTCCCTTGAACTGGCAGAAGATACCGCCGTTGCAGACCAGGTCTTCCCCGATGATGAACACCCGGTCATCCCGCTCCATTTCCTCGGTAAGTGCTTCGGCTATGGCCTGGGCGCAGGTGATTTCTCTCAAGCCCATGTTGCTTATCCCCCTATGGATTGACCAGCAAACCATTTAATGCATCTTCAGGCGCAGGCAGGGGCGCATCCATTGCGAACTGCACGGCCTCTTCGATGCGGACGGCTATCTCCATCCTGATCTGCTTCGCCAGGTTTCCGGTGAGAATGCCCTCTTCCTGAAGGAGCCGTTCAAACTGCTGGATGGGGTCCCGGTCTTTTTTATAGGTGTGAATTTCATTCTGGGTGCGATACTTCTGCCGGTCCCCCTCGAAATGGCCCTTATAGCGGAAGGTCTCATTTTCCACGATGACGGGCCCGTTTCCGCCACGGGCAAACTCCACCGCTTCACGCACCACTTCCAGCACTTCCAGAACATTGCTGCCGTCGGTAATGTAGCCGGGAATGCCGTACGCTTTGGCCCGGCCTGCCACCGTGCCTCCCGCTATCATTTTCTCAGACGGGGAGGTGGAGGCATAGCCATTATTCTCACACACGAAAATTATAGGCAACTTGAAGACCGCCGCCATGTTGCATGCCTCGTGAAAGGTGCCGCGGTTGGAAGCACCGTCACCGAAGAAGACCATGCCCACCTGGCCGCTCCTGCGCATCTTGATGGAAAGGCCGGCACCGACCATGATGGGAAAGCCTCCTCCCACGACACCATTGGCGCCGAGAATGCCCCTGGAAAAATCCGCGATGTGCATGGAGCCGCCTTTGCCTTTGCAATAGCCGGTTGCCTTGCCGAACAGCTCCGCGAACATGAACTTTGGATCGCCCCCCTTGGCCAGTATGTGGGCGTGACCGCGGTGGGTTGAGATGATGTAATCATCCGGCCTCAGTGCCGCGCAGCTGCCGGCGGTGGAGGCTTCCTGCCCGATTGACAGGTGCACAAAGCCGGGGATGAGCTTCTGCTGAAAAAGGGTCTCTGCCTTTTCCTCAAAGGATCGAATGAGCAGCATCTTTTTTAAAAGCGACAATTTTTTATCTGTACCGATGTCCACGGTTCCCTCTATGTAATGGTAGTCTTTGTGTCAGGTCAAACCGCTATCCGCCTGAAGGTGTCGCTATTATTGCACGTAGGGGAGGATCGGGTAAGCTGACTTCAATTGGGGGTAAGTTCGAGAATATAAAGGAAGTTCAAGCGGGTGTCAATAGATAAGCACAGCATGCCTTCAATCGGTTGAGCGGGGAAAAGCAGGCGGTTGCCCTCTGCATGGTTCAGCGCTGTCGGCTTATCTCTCCGGTTTCTCCGAAAACCAGACCGCTTTCAGGAATGTCCCTGCGGGTGAGGGCGCAGATTTCTTTGAAGGCTGCGCGGGAAGGATCCGGCGAGGGGCCGCCGTTGCCTTTTTGAAGCGCGGAATACACCCTGGCGCTCCGGAACTCACCCTGTCGGTTGACGGTGATCTTGAGGATGGGTGCCAGGCCGTTCGAACCCTTGAGGTTGAAGCGGCGATAGGTGGCGAAATTGCCCAGGGAATAGGCGATGAAACGGTCCCTGTAGATGTCCACCGCGCGGGGGACGTGCGGTCCATGTCCGAGGACTATATCTGCCCCGGCGTCGATGGCCACCCGGGCAAATTCATAGGGGTTCCCGCGATCTTCCCCCAAAAATAATTCCTTCTTTCGGGTGATATGCTTATGTTCGGTCCCTTCGCCGCCCGAATGGACGGAAACGATCACAATGTCCGCCACAGCATCCAAATGAGCAACAATTGTGCGCACGGTTTTGTAGTCGTTCAGGTTCACCGCGGCCTTGTCCGCGGCAAAGGCGCAGAATCCGTAGATCACACCATCCCGGGTGAAGACCGTGCGTGGATGTTCGATCAGGCCGGCGTAATGGATGGATGCCTCAGCAAGCCGCTTAACGGTGTTTTTTCTTCCCGTTTCGCCGAAATCGTTGGCATGATTGTTGGCGATGCTGAGCAGGTCGAATCCCGCATCCGCCAGATAGCGGACGTAATGATCAGGGGATTTGAAGGCATAGGCTTCGCCGGGATCGGCTATGGTTTGCAAGGTGCCCCTTTCGGTCAGGATCACGCCTTCGAGGTTGCCGACGGTCAGGTCCGCGTCGCGCAGGATGGGTGCCACGGATTTGAGCAGGTCCCGGCCGTCGTTGGGAGGCAGATAGTCGGCGGAGGGATAGTTTGTGCCCAGCATGATGTCCCCGACCCCGATGATGGAAATACTCTCCTTCGGGGCAGGGGCGGGAGGAGATTGCGCCCCTGCCAACGTTGCATCCGCAGCCGATGCCCATGTGTCCCGGGGCAGACCGGGTATCCGCCCCGCGAAGAGGAAGCGTTCAGAATAGTATTCCGCGGGATACTCATCGATGACCACGCCCCGCGAGCAACTGTGGATCATGCGGATGCGGCCGCCTTCCCTGCCGATGACCATGCTGACGTGACCGATCCGGTGCAGGAATTTGCGGCGCCCTTTGAAAAACAGCAAATCTCCCTTTTCCGCTTTGTCCAGCGGCACGCGGTCCACCTGGTGGGCGATGTCGCGCGATGAGTGCGGCAGGGTGACGCCGTGCAGCGACCACACGTAGGACATGAACCCGCCACAGTCCATAACCCTGCCGTATTCATTGCGGAACTTGTATGGCTTACCCAGATGCTCCTTGCTGCTGGAGATGACCCGGTCCACGATGTCCGGGGCCATCTTGTCTGCCGGGCGGGCCGTGCCCGGGCCGGAAGCGGTTCCCGCGGCGGAAGCCGGACTTGCGGATATCCACGGGGCGGCGAGCGCGCATATAATGAACAGCGCCACACCGAGGCCTCTGCTCAGTGGACGCTGGTTTTGTCGTGTTGCCATGGCGGCATCACCAACAATAGTTTTCATAATCGTTTGCAGCTGTGTTTTTGAAAAAGCGCTGACAGGCTCAGCGCTCAGCGGTGCAGCGAGGATTTGTATAATAGCGCAAATATAAAGGAAGTCCAATCGAGTGTCAATTGATAAGCTCAGTATCGATACCCATGCCGGAAGGAAATGAAGGCAAAAGCCTTCCATGAAGGGGTGGAAGGGTTATTGCAAGCGCTTTGATTAACCTCCGGCAGAAACGCTTACCCGCTTATTTCACCGCAGGCAGTCCCTGCATTCCCCGCATCTGGTTGACCAGGTCCTTCACTTCCTTGGGGAACTGCTGCCATTCCTCTTCGGTGAACACCTGCCGGCCCGGCGAGGCCACGCTGTTGGGATCAAACACCTTTCTGATTTTTCGCATGAAAAGATGCGCGTTCGGGCCTGCTTCGGGGAACATGGTCGTGAAGGGCTCCACATTCACGAAGGCCATCAGCTGGGGCCCCAGGTTGTTTTTCGACAACCACGGCCGCGCCGTAGATGCCGAATCCCATGGCCTTTCTGATTTCATCGGGCAGGGTCGGGTCGGGATAATTGTCGGTCTCAAACAGGCAGAAGTGCCCCGCTGCAGGGCATAGACAAACGGCGTGTCGTCGGCGCCGCCCCGGTCGGTAATGTCCAGCTCGCCGAACATGTCCAGGGCCTTTTTCCATTCCCGCGACGTCGCTAAGGCGCGACTTCAAACGGCCCCACGGGCAGCCAGGCATTTGCGTAAAACTTGCGGTTCATGCGGTAGCCGTGGCAGTGGCGGATGCAGTCATAATTCCACGGCTGCAGGGCCTCGAGCACCTCGGGCTTATACTCCTGCCGAAAGCAGCGTTCCGCCCGCCTCGTCAATGATCTGCCGCACCACCTTCTCCTCATAGTCGATCTGCTTGTCGGAGGTCGTGTTGGCAAGAATGACATAGCAGTTCCAGTCGGGGAAAAATTTCTTTTTGCAGCGCTCGATGGTCACGTCCTGCGTGGGCGAGCAGTAAAAGGCGGAATAGACGCCCGTGGCGTTCAGCCCGATGGCGATGCCGGAGTGGGCAAATCTCGCGCATGGCCCTGAGCTCGGTTTCAAAATCCTTGAACTCCACCCAGAGAGCTTGTGGTTTTTCAGCGGCTCGGGCGGGTTGTCGTATTTTGCATCATGCACGTCGGTAAGGCTCGGCCTGCCCGCGGGAAGCTCGGGAAGACGATTCTCCGCCCACCCAGGCATGGAGCTTGACCGTTATCTCAGTCGACAATGCCGTTGGTGCCGAGGCCCGAGCGCTGCAGCCCCATCAGGTCCGGGCCGGGCCCGTATTCCCAGAATCGCCTGCCCGGGGCATGCAGCGCGACCCGGTCTCAAGAATTTCGCCGTCCGGGCAGCACCATCTTGACGCTCACGATATTGCGGTTGAAAAGCCCGTACTTCAGATCCGTCTGCCACAGCCCGGCAAAGGCAAACTGCGAGGAGAGCTTGCACAGCGTTGTGGCAAGGGGCGTGCCGCCGTTCCACAGGCCCCGCTTCATGGCCTCGGCCTGCAGCTGGGCATAGTCCACATACGGCTCAAGCGTGGCGCTCATGTTCTGCGTGTCGATGCTGATGATGCGGTTCATGCGCGACAGATGGATGATGAGCGTGGGCTCCTGGTTGGTGGGGTTGCAGAAAACCTGGCCATTGGTGAAGGGAATAAAGGGCACGCGGTAGCGGTTGCAGATTTGCACAATCGCCTGCACCTCTTCGGTCGAGCCCGGCAGCACCACGCAGGCCGGCAGCACATGGGGGTCCTTTTCATGCTTTTTCACAAAGCTCACGCCCTCGATGGACAGCTTGCTGTAGGTTTCCACAACGGAGCGCTGCTCATATATCCACTGCTCGCCGACCACATTTTTCAGCGCCGCATAGACCTGCCGGGGCAGCTTTTTCTGGATGACCTTTCTTTTTCGTTTCACTCATTGTCTGTCGCCTCCTTGCATGTGCGTTGCAATTCAATGTTCGACGCGCTCCTGATGCCCAGCGACCGGACCATAAGCTGCGTCAGAGTCATAGAGCTTCATGCCGTCGCTCATCTTGCTCAATGGCCTCGCCCAGGTTCTGCTCGCAGAAGGGGCAGGCGGTCACAATGGCGCTTGCGCCGGTCTTTTTTGCTTCGTCGATGCGCTTGACCGCCGTCTTCTGGGCAAACTCGCGGAATGCCGTGCGCGCGCCGCCGCCGCCGCCGCAGCACCATGACTGGTCCTTGATGCGCTCCATCTCCACAAGCTCCATGCCCGGCATGGCCCGCAAGATCCTGCGCGGCTCATCATAAATGCCGCAGTGGCGCCCCAGATGGCAGGGGTCATGCCAGGTCAGCGCGCATGGGACTCGCTGTCATTAAATATCAAGCCTTTCTTCCTCGACCAGCCGGTCAAAATACTGGCGAGGAGTGATAGACCTTTGCCTGCAGCGCCGGCAGCGCCCGGGATCTCGGGATAGTCATGCGTCAGCGCCCGGTAGCAGCCGGGGCAGAAGGTGACGATCTCACGCGCGCCGCGTGTCGTTCAAGCCGCTCGATATTGCGCTTTGCAAGGCTCATAAACGTCTCGCGGTCGCCGATGCGGGCAACGGGGCTGCCGCAGCAGAGCTCCTCCTTGCCGAGAATACCGATATCAACGCCTGCGTGCAGCAGAATTCTGGCCGTATTCTGCGCCACATGCCACAGCGTATTGTCGAAGGCCGAGGTGCAGCCCACGAAAAAGAGCGTTTCGGCCTTCTCTTTGTCGCATCTTTCAGGGGCAGTTTTCTGGCCCACCGGTCACGCTGGGTGCGCGGCTGCATCCAGGGGTTGTCATAGTTCTTGACGCTTTTTATAAGTGCCTTGTGCTCGGGCATGGGGCCGATGCCGTCGCGCACGAGCTGCGCCCGCAGGGTCTCATTGACCTGCAGGGGCTCCTTGTCCTGCAGGCGCTGGCAGTTCATCTCGCAGGCCCCGCAGGTGGTGCAGGTATAGATGAACTCCGCAAGCTCGGGCGCGTCCTCATAGTCAAAATCGCCTTCAAGCAGCGCCCGGGCTATATGCATCTTGCCCATGCCGGAATAGGGGAAAATCCGGTATTCGTGAAAGGCCGGGCACACCTCGGAATACTCGGCGCTTTTCACGTTCCAGCCCCACTGGTTCTGGCACCAGTTGCACCGGGCGCAGCCCCAGATCGAGTCGCGGTAGTCCTCAAGCTCTTTTTCGAAAAACTTTTTCTCCGGCTTTTTGTCGTAATAGGACATGCAATCATGCCTCCTGTGTCCGTGGCGGCTCGGTTAAAAACAAAGCTGGCCCGGGTTCATGATATTGTTCGGGTCAAGCTCCCGCTTCAGCTCCTGGAGCTTCCGGGTATAGGTGCCGGCGCGGCGGTACACCATGTCTGCCCAGGCGCCGTAGGGCCTGTCAAAAAATGCGCCCTCGTCGATCATGGCGCTCGCTCACCTCGAGCCACAGTGACTTCGGACCCGCTCTGGTCTCGCAGCGTCCAGGGGGTCGCAATGAAAATCAACCTCGCAGTGATAGGCCCGTGCCCCGCTCAATGGGCAGAACGTAGACGCCGATGTCCTGCAGCGGGATAATTATAGGGTTGATGAATTCCATGACACGATCTTCTGAAATCGGGAAGCGGCGCAGGGTCGCTTTAAATGAAAGATCATGCACGGAGCCGCGGTAGCAGAACTTTTTCAGCATGCCCCAGGGCCGCAGCATCTCTTCAAGCAGGCATGTCGCGAGGCGGCTTGTCATACAGGGTGCAGGTGCGCCGCGGCGCAGACCACTGCAAAGCCTCCTCCTCATAGGCTATTTTTCCTTCCGGCATGCGCGGCCCGCCGCTCGATGCACACGGCAAGCAGCCACGTCGGCAGCTGTCTGCGAAGCGACGTCAAACTCACTGGACGGCTCATGGGGGCGGGAAACTGCCCGGGCACAGTCCAGTCGCTGCAGAGCAGGCGCCGCAGGTTGAAGTTGTTGAGAAGAAGCACTTCAAGGCCGATCTCCTTGCGCTGCATCATCCGCAGGGGCTCCATGGCCTCGGGAAATGAATCAAAATGGAATCAGAAAAGCTTGCGCTCTTGGTGGGCAGATATTCAACCTTGATGTTCATCTTGGTCATAATGCCCAGCGTGCCCTGCGCGCCTGTCCAGAGCCGGTTCAGCATGGCCCGCACCGGCCCCATGGGCGAGCCCGGCTTGACGCCCGAGGACCACAGCCCGGTGCGGAAAAGCTCGCCGGCGGGCAGCACGATCTCCGTGTCCATAATCAGCTCATTGCCGTATTCAAAGCTGGCCGCGGCAACGGCCGGGTCCGCTCAAGGAAGCTCGTCAGGGCGGAGCGCTTCGGATGAATGCCGAAGGGCAGCATTGCCCGCAGCCCGTGGCGTCCAGCTCGTCCTGCAGCTGCCTGGCGGTAACGCCCGGCTCGATCACGCAGGACCAGTTGTCGGCATCAACGGCCAGTATTTTGTTCATGCGCGACAGGTTGAGGATAATGCCGCCCTGCCGGGGCACGGTGCCGCCCGTGCAGGTTGAGGCCCGAGCTGTACGGCACGACCGGCATTCGCGTCCGGTTGGCATATTTCACCACCTCCTGGACCTGCTCGACCGTTTCGGCAAACACCACCAGGTCGGGCCTCCGGGGACGCGACAAAGCTCTGGTCGCGGAATACGACAGCAGCGTTTCATCGTCATCAAAAACAGATTCCTTGCCAATGATGCCGGTTACATCGTCCTTGATTGACATGCCGTTTTCTCCCGCACAGGTACAATGAGTAGTGGTATTATGACCGCGGTCATTTAAATATGACTGCGGTCACATTATAAGATTTAACATGCCCTGTCAAGCAAAATTAAAAATAATTTTAAAGCAATGCACGGTCGGGGATGACACCGATGCTTCCCGTATGGCGGAGGGGACACACGATGGGGGGACAGGATTTAAGTGGCTGGTTATGGTGAAAAATGCCCTCTGTGGGGAAGACAGAGGGGTTGGAAAAGGTCATTCAAACTGCCGGTCGGGGTATGCCGGCACACACCTATTGAGCAGGTTGTTGAAAAATACCCATCTGATTTGTGGCGTCAAAAGCCCCTCCCCCTTGAGCCTTTGAACAGCCTGAGGAAAACTGATTTTTTCAACACCCTGTCAGGTTTTGGTTGTTTCCACCCCGTTGAGTATATATTGAACCGCCTCTTTGATGCGGGCGACGCATTCCTTCTTGGTTTTTATGAAGCCGTTGGTCCAGTAGATGACGTACATGGTGTAGAGGGCGAATATCATTTCGGTCAACCGTCTCGAATCCACATCAAGCCTGATTTCTCTTTGTTGTTTTGCCCGTTCGATTGACCGGAAGATCTCCTCCATCAGCCGCAGTTCATTTTTATTCTTGCCGGTTCCGATGTTTCCGATCCGCTCTTTGATGAGAACTTTGGTGAATTCCCTGTCGGAGAAAATATGCTTGATGTAGGAGGAAACCGAAAGCTCAATCTGGTCAAGAAAGGCCTGCTGCGCGCTCCTTTTCTGCGCGATCTCCGCCTCGCTTTTCCCGTATTCCCGATCAAGAAAGTGAAGCAGCACATCCTCTTTTTTATCAAAAAAATTGTAAAATGTGCCCTTGGCGACCCGCGCTTTCCGGGTTATGCTCTCAACACTGGTTTTCTCAAAACCCTGTTTGCCGAAAAGCTCCAGTGCCGCGATGACGATGCGCTCCTCTTTGACATCTCTTGAACGGTCACGATTTTGTGCCATGGGTCAGGTTGAGGTCAGGCCGGAGAGGCATGCCCCACAGCTGTGAGGCTGCCGGCCGGCGAGGGAGATTCCCGGGAGCAGCCGGGTGCGCCCGGTCAGTGGTTAGATTACGCCGATCGCCGCGAGATCAACATGCTCGCGTATGAGCGATGTTAAAAGCTCGATGGCCGCCGGGTCATCCTTGGTCAGGAGCGGTTCCAGTTGCTCAATTTGCCGCTGAACCTGGTAGGTGTCGGGGTTCACCAGGAGCAGGGGAGTTCCCCGGTCTTCGGCCATGGAGATGATGTTGGACGGCGGAAGAATGTTGTTGGTGAGGATAATGCCCGCCGCATCGGCTTCCAGGGCGACAAGAATCATGTCGCTCCTGTCACCGCCGGTAATGATCAGCTTGGCTTCCTTTTTGAAAATAGGCTTGTTCTGGGCGACGCTTCCCGACATGGCGCCGATGACCAGGTTTTTTATTTTCCGATCAAGGTTCTTTTCCGCGGTAAGCACCTTGGCGAAAAGCCTGTCCGCCAAGTAGCGCAGGGAAAAATAGGTGAATTCCCGCTCATGAGGGATGATGCCCAGCACGGGAATGCCGGTCTTGGTGATCTCCGGTAGGTAGACCTCTCTGAAATCCTGCACGTTACGCACCTTGTTGACGATGATGCCGGCGAGGTCGATGCCGGTCAGGTCCACGTTCTGCTTGAGGAACATGATGTCATCGAGAATGCTGTCATCATCCCCTCTGATCATGAAGAGCAGCCGCCCCTTCAGGTAGCGCGCCAGCGAAAGGGCGTCGAGATGCACCGAGTGCCCGTAGGAGATGGACTTTCCCCCCTCCACCATCAGCATGTCCTTTCCCGCCGACATTTCCCCGGCCAGTTCGAGCACCTTTTCCCGGATGCTGTCTTCATTGTACATGTAGCGCAGCTTGGAGTGATCGAAGCCGATGCTCATGGTTTCTGGCTCTTCCCCGATGGAAAAGACATCGGCGATAAGCGCCGCGTCGTAGTCCCAGAGCCTCTTTTTGCTGTACAGCAGCCGGTCGCCGAACGGTTTCATGTAGCCGATGTTTTTGCCGGACAGCTTTGACAGACCCACGATGAGGCTGGTCTTGCCGGCGCTGGCCCTCAGTGAAGCAATTACTAATGTGTTCATGGTTTGCTCCCTCGCTCAGTTGAGAGTAAAATTCTGACGTCTACTGCTTTTGCACCCAATCCCTGCTCGTAAACCATAAGGGGATTGATTTCTATGTCGGAGATGGTTTTTGATTTCCGGATCAGCGAGCTGATTTTCATGATAGTGCCGATGAAGGTCTCCATGTCCTTTTTCTCCTCGCCGCGCACTCCCAGCAGCAGCGGGTAGGACCGGGTCTCCTTGATCATGTTCATGATTTCCCTGCGGGATAAGGGGACAGGCCCTGAAGGCCACGTCCTTGATCACCTCAACGTAGATACCGCCGAGGCCGAACATGATCACCGGGCCGAAGGCCGGGTCTCGGCGCGCGCCGACCATGGTCTCGATGTCCTTCTGCATCATTTCCGCGATCTCGACGCCCTCGATGCTGGGCGTTGGGGTTGTATGCCCTGCAGCTCTGCATGATCGCCTGATAGGCATCGATTACTTCGTCCTTGTTCTCGAGGTCAAGGGCACGCCGCCCGCGTCGCTCTTGTGGATGATGTCCTTGGACACGATCTTCATCACCACCGGATAGCCCATCTTTCAGCGCAGGCGACGGCCTCGTCAGGTTCCGGGCCACCGCCGTTTTGGGAACGGTGATCCCGACGATGTCCATTATTTTTTGCGCCTCGTGGGAGAGGAGAAAGTAGCGGTCCTGTCCTGATGGCCTTCCTGCATATGTCATCGATGGGTTCGATGGCTATGGCAGCATCCTCATAAGCTTTCAGAATGATGCGGCCAGGTAGCGCTGGTACCAGTACAGGCTTCCCAGGCAGGCGACAGCCTCATACACGTCACCGAAGACGGGCACATCTTTTCTGCCCAGCGCGGTAATGCAGTTTTCTATGTCCTCGCCGCCCACGGTGACAAACAGGACGGGCTTCCCCCGTTCGGCATATTTCAGGTACACTTCTTCCAGCATTTTTTGCAGGTCTGCCGCGGCGAAGACCGCGGTTTCGCAGTACAGCGCCACGCTGGCGCCGATGTCTTTGATCATTGAGCGCCACGCCCAGGGCGCTGTCATAGGCGTTGCTGGCGGCGCCACCGGTGATGTCGATGGGGTTTTTGGTGGAGCCGAAGCTCGGCGTGACGGGAGCATACATCTCCTTGAGCGTTCGCCGTCGTCGTAGAGCTCGATCTGGTATTTCTCGCAGGCATCGGTGGCCATGACGCCTATGCCGCCGCCATTGGTTATGATCAGCGTGTCCTCGGCTGTCGGCAGGCGGAGAGCCGGCCAGGAATTTGCACCAGTTGAACGCATCCTGGATGTTTTCGGCGCGGATGACGCCGTTCTGCCGGAGAATGGCATCGACAATTTCATCGGAGCCGGCAAGCGAGCCCGTGTGCGAGGCCGCGGCCACCGCCCCGCGCTCGGAACGGCCCGACTTGATCACCACCACGGGCTTTTGGCGCGTCGCCTTCTTTACCGCATGATGAATCGCTCCCCGTTCTTAATGCCCTCGATGTACATGAAGATAACCTTGGTGCGCTCCTGGAGCATCAGGTACTCGAGAAGGTCAGCCTCGTCAACATCGCACTTGTTGCCGATGGAGACGATGGCTGAAAGGCCGATGTTTTCAACCTTGGTCTTGCCGATCATGGCAAGGCCCAGGGCGCCGCTCTGGGTGATGATGGCGACGTTGCCGGGCAGGATATTGCCCGGGCCGAAGGTCGCGTCCAGCGACGCCGCGGCCGAATAAACGCCGAAAACATTGGGGCCGACGACGCGCATGCCGTGGTCCAGCGCGTAGTCGGCGATCTTTTTTTCCTCCTCGCTGTTCCCCGATCTCGGAAAAGCCCGAGGTGATGATGAGATTATATTTCACGCCGCTGTCGGCGCAGCTCTTCACCGAATCGAACACGAGCTTCGACGGTATGGTGGTGCACACCATGTCGACGCTGTCTTCAATATCCCCTATCTGCTTGTATAGGCCTGCAAGCCCAGCACCTCTGCCCCCGGAGGGATTGATCGGATACACCTTGCCCTTGTATCCGCTGGCGAGAATATTTTTCACCACGGTGTGGCCGATTTTTTTGGGGTCTGTTGAAGCGCCGATGACTGCAATACTGCGCGGCTCAAACAGCAACTTGATGTTGCTCATAAGCATCTCCCTCACATGTCCTTGAATACCAGTTTCAGTTCATATACGCCTTCGCTTCTGCTCTTTTCGATGTCAAACCCGCCCTTTTCGAAACAGCCTGCATCATGGGCTTGTTCTCCACCAGCACCTCGGCGGTGAAGCCGAGCAGCCCCTGTCGCTTGGCCAGATAGGTGACATAGGCCAGCAGTTCCGTGCCGATGCCCTTGGCCTGATACTCGTCCCGCACCACGAAGGCCACTTCCGCCGTATGGGAGTTTGGTATCGATGCCGTACTGGGCCATGCCCACGATCCTCCTTGCTTTCGCCTTCGCCGACCACCGCAAGGATGATCATCTCCTGGGTGTAGTCGATGACCACAAATTCCTGAAGCCGCTCATGGGGCATGTCCTGCCGCTTGGAAATAAACCGGCGGTACAGGCTGCGGTCGGAAAGCGAGTAGAAGAAATCCTTGACCATGGGCTCATCGCTGATCTTGACCGGCCGTAGAAGCACGGTACATCCCGGGAGGCGTGGTGCGCCAGGTTTCCAAGCTCTCGGGATATTCGCCGCGCTTGCCGGGTATAAACGCCTGGTCCTTGTAAATAAGGCCCAGTCGTTCTTTGCCTCTTCAATAAGCCACGGCCTGAACTTGGGGTGCGCGATGGCGATCAGATCCATGGCGCGCTCCCGGATGTTCTTGCCGTGGAGATAGGCGATGCCGTATTCGGTTATGACATAGTGGACGTCGCCGCGTGTCAGCGTACGTCCGGACCCCTCCTCCAGAAGCGGGACTATGCGGGAATGCTGACCGTCGTTGGATGTGGAGCGAAGCGTGAGGATGGTTTTGCCGTTGGGGGAGAGGGCTGTGCCGCGCATAAAGTCCGCATGCCCGCCTATGCCGCTGTAAAAATATTTTCCTATTGCTTCGGAGGAGGACTGCCCGGTCAGATCTATCTGCAGGGCCGAGTTGATGGCCACCATGTTGTTCGAACTGCGCTATGGTCAGCGGATTGTTGGTGTACATCTATCGTGCCTGAATTCGATCTCGGGATTGTCGTGAATATAGTCATAGGTCTCTTTCGTGCCCATGCAGAAGGAGGCCACGGTCTTGCCCCTGCCGATGGTTTTCTGCGAATTGTCGACCACGCCCGCCTTCATGAGCTCGACGATGCCGTCGGCAATCAGCTCGGTGTGCACGCCCAGGTGCTTCTTGCTGGTCAGGCTTGCCATGATGGCATTGGGCATGGCGCCGTAGCCCACCTGTATGGTGTCGCCGTCCTGCACGATGCGGGCCACATATTGCCCGATCTTGTGCGGCGATGTCGTCCGACACGCCTGGCTTGAACTCCAGCAGCGGCTCGTCATAGGGACACGATATAGTCGATGTCGGACACGTGGATGAAGGTGTCGCCATGCGTGCGGGGCATGACGGAATTGGACCTGGGCAATGACCAGGGCGGCCTGTCTCGACCGCAGCTTTCACGATGTCGACGCTGATCCCCAGGCTCATGTAGCCGTGCTTGTCGGGAAGCGATGTCTGGATGAGGGCGATATCGAATTTGACGATGCCCTGGCGGATCAGGGCCGGAACCTCGGAAAGAAACAGGGGCGTGTAGTCGGCAAGCCCCTTGTTGACGGCATCGCGGGAGTTGTCACCGACGAAAAACGAATTGAGCCTGAAATTGCGCTTGAATTTTTCATGGGCATAGGGCGCCACGCCCAGGGTCCAGACATGGAAGACCTCGGCGTCGAAAAATGCCTTGGGGTTTTTGTCGACATAATCGGACAGCGCCTGCACCAGGTACTGCGGCTCGCCGCAGGCCGTGCCGATAAATATCCGGTCGCCCCGGTTGATATGCTTGAATATCGTCGTCTGAGAGCAAACTTATCAGGGTAGGACTTCTTCAGCTCCTCCAGTGCCGCCCTGTTTTTTTCCATGGTCATGCCACACTAATTCCATTGATAGGTATCCACCCCCGCAGCGCTATATACCATATTTCATTTTAAACTGTTACATGTTTTTTTATTTTTTTGACTGATTTTTTTGGCAGATTTTAATTGAAATCCAGCCGGATATCGTTTAAACAGCATCAAAGGCCTTGGTGATGCGATCTCATTATTATTAATTGATTTTCATTCCAACAAGCCGGAAAGGGGGTTGCCTGATGGAACGGATTCAGGTCAAAACCAGCAGGCGGGTTGAATTCCTGGATATTACGGGCAGGGTTGAGGCTGCGGTAAAAAAAAGCGGCATCAAAAGCGGGGTGTGCCATGTCTTCGTTCCCCACACCACCGCGGGTGTGACCATTAATGAGAATGCCGATCCGAATGTCATACGGGACATCATCAGGGAATTGGATAAATTCGTTCCACTGGACGACAACTACTCCCACGCGGAGGGCAATTCCGCGGCCCACATAAAATCAAGCCTCATGGGGTGTTCGCAGCAGGTGCTGATTGAGGAAGGAAGTCTGGCGCTGGGAACCTGGCAGTCGATATTCTTTTGCGAGTTTGACGGCCCGCGCAGCAGGAGTGTGTGGGTGAAGGTTATGGGAGAATAAGGGAAGAGGATTTAAATATATTGATGCATCTGAATGTTCTTGTAGTGACTTAAATCCCTGTCGGCAGGTTCCGGCATTGAAAAACATGGATACCCCTTTGTATACATCGAAACCAACCTGGAAAAGCCTCGGTAATGCCTATCATATTTATGCCGATAGAATCGAGCTGCGATGCCGATTCCCGTTTTTTTTCAGAACGGTGATCGTCAAAAAGGACGACCTCATTTCCATAAATGTTTTTAAGCCCCCGGTCATTAGAACGTCGTTCAGTGCTTTAAAACTTGACTTCGCTGACTGCAGTGAACATGTCGGCATAAAAAGGAAGAACGGCTTTTTCAAGCAACTGCGATTTACCCCGGAACATCCGGATGAGTTTGTTGCAAAAGTCAGAGAATTGTTCGCGTTGTCATGAATGGCGACTGGCCGGGCGATTCCTCTTTTTTTAATGGTACAAAACCTCGTCGTCAGCCTGGTTGATAAAGAGCAATCGGAAGAAAGCCTGCGGGAATTTGAGCTGAGCCGGTCATGCGAAAAGTAGTCACCCCAAGTCTGGTGAAAAGAAGATATATGCACATTCTCCGTCACAGGGAATTTTACCACTTCAGCAGCACGGTATATTCCACCAGCGTTTCCCCGTCCTTGTCCACCGGCACCTCAAACTCGATGGTAGTGGCGTCCTTCTTTTTATGGGGGTGTGATTCCTTGCGAATTTTCCAGTCTCCCTGGAGCTGTTCCTCCACCACCACCGTGACCGCTTCTTTCTTGTGATTGCGCAGGGTAATCTGCCAGGTTTCCTCGTGCGACCGTTCGCTCAGCTGCTTCATCTCCTTCTGGATGCGCTCCCCTTTAATGTCAAAGGCATTGCCCAGGTAAATGCGGACTTTTTCATCCTGTGGGGTGTGATCAATGAGATCCTCGCCCACAAATTCCAGGGAGTTGTCGGCATCATCCTGCTTGTACACCCTCACTTTTCCCCCGGGAAGAGGGATGCCCGGTCCGGAGCCCCTGCTGTTTTGAAATGCCAGGGTCACGCGAACGTCTTCCCCGTAAAGGGCGCCATTGTAGCAGTAGATTTTGTCGGCCTTGATCTCCGCCGGAGGGAAAAGGGCGATTTGTTTTACCTGATTGTTTTTCACCGTTGCCCGCCGCTGCAAAGTATAGAGATGATACTCGAAAAACTGCTTTTCCTCAAACGGCGGCGGGGGCGCTGCCTCGGCCATCATGTCGTACCCTTTGGCCATCGGCCTGGCCGCAGGGGGCTCCGCGCGATGGACATCCCCGGCAATCAATTTTAGCTTTGCGTTGTCATAATCAGTGCCGGATTGATTGTCAATGGAAACCCAGCTGTTCAGTTCCAGCAGGCTGTCATTTTTTTTGCAGACCGCCACATATTCAGCATGCCAGCTCATATTACCCGTGAGATAGCTCACCTCCGCCTTGTGTTCCCCTACCCTTTGATTATTGATGAGCCACACCAGGGTTGGTCTGGTGATCAGCCCCTCGGGCAATGCGGGATAGTCGATGCTGATGATGGGATCCATGGCGATGCTCTTGATGTTTCCCCCCTTCATCTGTAGCATGATGGCTTTCTGTGAGGCGCTCAGCAGCCGCCCCTGGAAGGGGCCGTCCTGTTCGGTATGGACGGTGATTTCCTGATCGATATATTTTTGCAGCATCTTGTTCGGGCTGAGCAGGTCAAATTCGTAGTTCTGCTCCATCAGGTCCACATCACCGGCGTTGGTTAAGGATGTAAAGTGTACCGAGGTGGGATCAATGGCCGCGGCCACATCGGTAAACCGTACCTCACTGGTGCCCCGGGGAAGCTGGATCGTCCGTACCTCCTTGACCAGTGCCAGGTTATTTGAGTAAACCGTTAGTGCAACATCCTTTTCCTGGGCAAATGAGAGGGAGGCGATCCCCACGAGTATTCCTGCCAGCAGCGTTTTCATTCCGGTTCTCCTTAATAAGGGGACGCCCTAAAATTTTAAGTTTATAAGAAAGAAGCAGACACAATTTTAGCATTTTAAGGGCGTCCCTCGTTACTCAACAGCTCATTGATTGCCGGGCACTCCCGGTCGCCGAGCTTTCCCTGCCTTTCGAGATCCGCGGCGGCATCATCGAGCCCAACCTCGAGCAGCCGCTTTTTCGTCGGCAGGCCGTCGGCAGAGCAGCCTCGGTAATGGTAGTATTCTTCGAGCATGCCCGGGTGGTGAATCGGATCATCGTCCCCGCGGCGGGTGCCCCGGCGCAGGTCGTCCTTGCGCGATATGCCCAGCCGCGCGTTAAAGCATTTCTCCAGCTGATAGGCGCGCTCGGCAGCTTCAAAGAGGTGATCCGGGCTGCGGCCGGTTGCCGCCTCATACATTTCCCCCATTTCTTCCACCAGAATGAGGGGATCGGAATAGACATCGCAGCTTACCATGGGCACAAAGCAGATGCCGAGACAGTCCATGAGCATTTTATAGTTCTCGCTCCACCACACCACCCTGCCCTTGCCCACCGGATTTCCGTGCTCGAGGATCCCCTCCGGAAGATCCTTGCCGAAAATTCTCTCCAGCATCTCCTGCAGACCGATCATGGCGGCAAAGGGGTGGCCCTTGAGATGATCCGCGCCGCGGGTGGCCACCGACGAGGCAAGGCTCATAGCTACGGCCTGGGTGCAGTTATAGGTGAAGGACTGGCCCTTGGTATGGAAGCCGTATTCGCGTGCTCCCTGACCGAGCCGTTCAACCGCGTCCGGCATGCTCCCGGCAAGGATGTCACCGAACCCTTCGCGCCGACTGATCTTCATGATCATGTCCGAGATGACCTGCTCATTACCCCATTCAAGCCTGACGCCGCCGGTATCCTCGCTCCCGATGATGTCCCGCTGAAAGCATTCCATGGCCATGGCCAGGTTCCAGCCGAACTGGACGCAGTCCAGGCCCATACGGTTGGTCAGATGGGTGATGCGAATCAGGGCCGGAAAATCGAACAGGCCGAGCAGCGGCCCCATGTTGGTGTAATGACCGAACTCCAGCTTCCCGCTCTTTTCCCCCGCGTATGTTCCCTCCGTGACTTCCCATGTCTGAGTACAGGCCACCGGGCAGCGGTAGCAGGCGGTCTGGCCCTTTTTATATTTTTGCACCAGGTCGGTAATATCATAGAGTTGAAGCTGCTCGGGGGTGATGCGCACCTGCTGGTTCTTGATGCGGGTTTGGTCGCTGTTCTGGGCGATCAGCATGAGTGATCCATATTCCTTGTGGGTGAACAGGACCGGGCCGCCCCAGATGTCCCCGTAGCGCTTCACCAGCTCATCAAATTTCTTATTATCCGCCACCGGCACCGTGCCGTCCGCTTTCACGATAATCGCCTTCAGGTTCTTTGAGCCCATCACGCAGCCCATGCCTGCCCTGCCGTTAAAGCCGACTCGTTTGGTGCTGTTGCAGATGGTGGCGTAGCGGACCAGGTTCTCTCCCGCCGGCCCGATGCGCGCCGTTTCACACTCGCCGTACCGTTCGTGGATCTTCTCGTCCGCCTCGAAGGTGTCAAGCCCCCACAGATCGGTTGCGTCAACCAGTTCCGGCACTTTGCCTTTTTCGATGAGAAGGGCCACAGGCTTCCGCGCCTTTCCCCTGAAGACGAGATGATCGTAGCCTGCCTGCTTCACCCGCGCCGGAAAGATGCCGCCGCCGTTGGAATCGCCGAATATCCCGGTAAGCGGGCTTTTAGCGGTTATGGTCATACGCGAGGCGCAGGGGAATGTCGTTCCCACCAGAACGCCGAAGCCGAATATGAGCGGGTTGTCCGGAGAGAGCGGGTCAACCCCGGGGTTGGCGCGCAGCAGTTGATAGAGCAGCCGGGCGTTAATGCCCGCCCCGCCGGTATAGCCGCTGATAAGCTCCTCGGAGAGATCCTCTTCCCATACCCTGGCATCCGTAAGGTCAACCTGGAGAATCTTCCCCCGCCATCCGACGCTCTTCGCTGCTGTTTGTGCCATTGCTGCCTCCTGAACGGGTGACTGGAATCAACCGTATAGAACGCTTAAAAAGCACATCCGGTGCAAAGAAAATTGCCGGGAATTTGCTTTAAGGTGCGTCAAGTGTAAAACCGTGGTAGCTGTATGTCAATAAGAAATGTGCCGAAGGATATGGGCAGGGATTGTGGGGACAGGAATCAGCGGTGCTTGTGACGGGTATCAAATCGGAAGCACTGGTATGGGGACCTTCATCAAAAAGATTGCCGGGGTAGGGTGCGCTGTTGTTCTGAAATATCATTGTTTACCCGTGCCCCCGTGTTTGCTCATATGCGTATAGTATCCTGCCCAGTTCCGCCAGAAAGGGGAGGCCGACAGTTTGATATTCATATGTATTGTCCTTTATTATTTCATCATCATTGACATAGATAACTGCTGAAAGGAAAAATTCTATCTGTGCCGAAGCATTGCGAATATATGCGCAGTCTGACAGGTATCCGTCAGACTGGCCGACAACATTAAAAATGCGTATGGATCTGTCAGCAATGACGCCATCCCTGGCATCACCGAACAGGAAATATTTTTTGTAATTATCCGGATAGAGCTTCGGGTTGTGATAGGCAGGAACATCCGACTCGCCGGGAAGAGATGACAGGCAGCGATACAGCAAGGCATAGTCCTGCTGGGTTAAATGAAAGCGCACCTGTTCGGAAAAGCTTTCCGGGAACAGTATCGACTGAAGCATGGTATGGATGTCCTGCAGGCAGATGTAGTTATGAAAGGTATAATCGTAGGGTCGGGGAACATATCGTCCCTGCGGATCAATGTGCGCCATGCCCTTGGTGGCAGTTTCCGGAGGATTGCTCAGCAGCGCGTTGTTGACCTGCGCCGGCTGGGCATATACAACCTTGTTATCATCATCGTAAAACGTTACCGGATTGGTATATCGGTTGTCATCGGCATCGCAGCCGTTGAAGCGCCTTATGATTCGAGCAGAGGGGTATCCGATGTGCCACAACGACGCATTGATGTACTCCTGGCCGAGAAATTCGTACAGGCGGTTATAGGCGTCGTTATCGCTTACCAGCAGCGCCTTGCGTATATACTGCGCCACCGTCGGGCGCCCGTCCGGCGCGGTGCTGTCGCCTGTGACCGCTGTCTGGCAGCGGTGCTGTCTGCCGATGGCAAGACGGGTATCGCAGGTCAGTCCGGGAATATACAGCTCGTTTATTTTCTGAAGCGCCAGGCAGGCAACCGGCAGTTTCACCAGGCTTGCCGGATTAAAATATGATTTCGGATCTGCTCCATATCCGAAGTGACGGAACTGCGGCCTGCCCTGCCGGTCCCGATCCACCTGGGTGTAGAGAATCCGGGTTTCATATTTCCCGGGATTCCCGATGATGTTTTTAAGCCGGTCTGATCCCCGGGAGAGTAAATCAGCAATAAGGTTATTCGATGGCGATGGTTCACGGGCGGTGTCGTGTCCCGCCGCTTCGGTGCTGCTGCCGGCGCTTTCATTGTTCGGCACGGCGCTGAAGCGGTCGCGGGTATCGTGCTGCACGCTGCATGCACAAAGCATGCAGAGCAAGCACATGGCAATGGCAGGGATTTTATTTGACATCATCGCGGGCGGTTTCCGGGATTTTTCCGCGCAAGCAGCATGTTAGAGGACTTGGAGTAGCCGAATCTGAACTTAATTTTTTCGCCCTTCCGGCGATAGGCAGCCGCAAGGTCATCTTCATAATGCTCTTTAAACATATCAATCGGACCGGCGTAACTCCCGTACAGGGTTATATCCCAGATGGCAGTATTAAAACACCGGTAGGGGATTGCCGAGTCATCCTGCAGGATAAAAGCGCTTTTTTCGAGCAGCAGGTTTCTGATGCCTGAAAAATAACTCTTATGCATCAGGTAGGAGGCAGACTTAACAAATGAGATAACCGGGCCTTCAAGTTTTTCAAGATATGCTTTACAGCCCGGGCATTGTGAAAAACCGCTGTCGGAAATGTCTGCCGACAGGTACACAAGCCGTTTTTTCACACTGCTGCGGGCATGGGTAAATTCAATTTCAATTCCTCTGCAAAAACCGTTTTTACCTCTGCATTCGGCGGATGACCGGCGATACACCTGCAGGCCGTTTCTGTCCAGATCAAAAAAACGAAGCGACGTGATATTGCTGCCGCTGCGGGCAAGGAAAAGCATTATAAGGGGGAGGGTTCCGGTGACGCAATGGCCGGTTAATTCTTCCGACATGTCATCGGTTTTAAAAAAGCTTATCTGCAGGATGTCTTTCAGGGCCTCATCCAGCATCTGAAGACATGCCGAGAAATCATCGTCGCGCATGTCCGCAAAATTGGGAAGCCGTCCCGTCGGTTCAAGGCCGAGCAAAACATACCTGTCGGCATCAGGGAAAAAAGTGTATGCATAGAGAAAGTCGGGGCCGCCGAAGGGATACAGCACCGTCCGGCCCCTGCGCCTGATGTCGGCAAGCGCACGGCTGCTCCACTTCCTTATGGCAGCAGCCTTGTTTTTGTTAAATGCGTCCCAGCGTCTGTCGGCACCGGCGGCATATTTTTTCCATGCTGATTTTTTTGCGGGGCTGTAATTACTGCCTGCTTTGGGGAAATGCATGCCGGCTAAAAAATGCGCAATTGCATCATAGGAGCCATTTTCCGCAACAGCAGTGATATCAGCGCGCGCAGCCGGACCGGCCCCGAATGACAGTATCGGGAAGCAGCAGATGAGGCATAGTGCAGCAATGAGCGGCAGCATAAAGTTGAACCACGTGCACCGTCGGCAAGCCAACAGGGCACCCTGATTGATAAGGATTTTTTTGTGATAAAATCAGTATAGGAACGGGGCAATTGTGTGTCAACAAAAAATTCGCCACACCATGCGGGCGGCGATTGTCCGGACAGCAATCAGCGAGGCACGCGATGGCTGCTGCGTTCATCCCTGCCGGAAGCGCTGTGTTGACTTATAGAAAAAGCATCAGGTGGAAGCGATGATCCCGGGACTTCATCAAAAGAATTGCGGGGGAAGTGTTAACCTGATAGTATCTGTATAAGCAGTTTTGCTCAACCGGCCGTGGGCGGGGAGAAAAAAATGAACGGAGCTGACGCCGTACGCTACGATGTAACCCTTTTTACCGATCATGACATGTACCTTTTCCGCGAGGGGAGCCATTACCGCCTGTATGAAAAAATGGGGTCCCATATGCTGGAGCGGGATGGCGAGCGCGGGACGTACTTCGCAGTCTGGGCACCCAATGCCGGGGACGTAGCGGTGATGGGGGATTTCAACGGCTGGAGCAGGACTGCTCATTACTTGAAAGCTCGGGGGGACGGCTCCGGCATCTGGGAGGGATTCGTCCCGGGCGTGGGAAAGGGCGCCCTCTACAAGTATCGCGTGCGGTCAAGGCACGGGGGGTACGAGGCCGACAAGGGTGATCCGTTTGCCCGGTACTGGGAATGCCCGCCCCGGACCGCTTCCATCGTGTGGGATGACAGCTACGCGTGGGATGACGGTTCATGGATGCAGAACAGGCACTCAAAGAACAGCCTGGAATCGCCCCTTTCCATCTACGAGGTCCATTTCGGTTCCTGGCGAAGAGTCCCGGAGGAGGGCAACCGTTTCTTACCTACCGGGAAGCCGCTCCCTATCTTGTCGGACCATGTGAAGAATCGGGGTTTACCCATGTGGAATTCCTTCCGCGTCATGGAGCATCCCTTTTACGGATCCTGGGGATACCAGACCCTGGGCTACTTCGCGCCGACCAGCCGATACGGCACACCCCAGGACTTCATGTGCCTGATCGATGCAGCTTCACCAGCACGGCATCGGCGTGATTCTGGACTGGGTGCCCTCCCATTTCCCGGCGATGAACACGGGCTGGCCTATTTTGACGGCACGCATCTCTACGAGCATGCGGATCCGCGCAAGGGGTTCCATCCCGGACTGGAAGAGCTGCATCTTCAATTACGGGCGGAACGAGGTTCGAAGCTTTCCTTATCAGCAGCGCCCTGTTCTGGCTGGACAAGTATCATGTCGACGGACTCCGGGTCGATGCCGTCGCCTCCATGCTCTATCTGGACTACGCCCGGAAAGAGGGCGAGTGGATTCCCAACGAATACGGCGGCAAGGAAAACATCGAGGCGATCACCTTCCGAGCGTCTCAACGAGGCGTCTACCGGGATCATCCCGACGTGCAGACCATCGCGGAGGAGTCCACCGCCTGGCCCATGGTTTCGCGGCCCGCCTATGTGGGCGGGCTCGGCTTCGGCATGAAGTGGAACATGGGGTGGATGCACGACACCCTGGACTATTTTTCCAAGGACCCGGTCTTCCGGAAGTACCATCACAATCAGCTCACCTTCAGCATCTGGTACGCCTTTACCGAGAATTTTGTCCTGCCCCTGTCCCACGATGAAGTGGTGCACGGCAAGGGCTCGCTGGTGGGCAAGATGCCCGGCGACGAATGGCAGAAGTTACGCGAACCTGCGGCTGCTCTTGGCTACATGTTCGCCCATCCCGGGAAGAAGCTGCTCTTCATGGGAGGGGAATTCGGCCAGTGGAGGGAGTGGGTGCACGAGGAGAGCATTGAGTGGCACGCGCTTGAATATCCCAACCAGTGCGGGCTGATGAAGTGGCTGGGGGACCTGAACCGCTTTTATGCCGCCGAGCCGGCCATGCATCAGCTGGATTTCGAGAGCAGCGGGTTTGAATGGATAGACTGCCATGACTGGGAGGACAGCACCATCAGCTTCATCCGCCGGGGCAGGGATGCCGCGGATATTATCCTGGCGGTGTGCAACCTGACGCCGGTTGTCCGCCTGGGGTACACGCTGGGGGTGCCGCGGGGCGGGTTCTGGCGGGAGGTGCTCAACAGCGACGCGGAATGCTACGGCGGTAGCAACCAGGGCAATGCCGGCGGGGTTGACGCGCTCCCCTTTCCCTCGCACGGGAGAGACTGGTCGCTGGCCATCACCCTGCCGCCGCTGGCCACGGTTTTCTTTAAAAGCTCATGGTAGGCTTGAAGCGAAGTGATGGTTTGAAGGAGGCACGATGCTGATTGACACACATGCCCATCTTGATATGCCTGAATTTGACAAGGACAGAGATGAGGTGGTGAAGAGGGCGCAGGAAGGCGGTATTGACTATATTATCACCGTGGGTATTGACCTTGATTCATGCAGGGATGCGGTCAGACTGTCCGAGCAGTTCGAGTTTATCTACGCAATCGTGGGCATGCATCCGCACAATGCCAAAGATGTCGATGAAAAGAGCTATGATATTTTGAGGGAATATACCCGGCATGCCAAGGTGCTCGCCCTGGGGGAGATGGGGCTCGATTTTTTTCGCAATCATTCTCCCCGGGAGATGCAGCTCAGGCGATTCAGGGAACAGGTTGCGCTGGCCCGGGAAGTGCGTTTGCCGATGGTAATACACGACCGCGATGCCCACCGTGAGACGCTTGCTATTCTCAAGGAGGAAAAGGCCTCAGAGGTGGGCGGGGTGATCCACTGCTTTTCGGGAGATTATACCATGGCATCGGCGTGTATGGACATGGGATTTTATATTTCCATACCGGGAACGGTCACCTTCGTCAAGGCACAGACGCTGCAGGAAGTGGTGCGGCGCATCCCCTTAGAGCGTATTCTTATAGAAACAGATTGTCCCTTCCTGGCACCGGTGCCCTTCCGCGGCAAACGGAATGAGCCGGCCTATGTGCAGTACGTTGCCCGCGCCATAGCAGAAATCAAAAAGGTCGGCTTTGAAACGGTTGCGGCAGTGACCTCAGAGAATGCCCGGTTACTTTTTGGCGTCTAGGGGTCAAGTATTTACAGGCTGTTACCCAGCCCCTAATTTCCCCTTTCCCTCAAGCTCATCCGCTACGAAAGCGAGGTTCAATTCCTCAAGGGTCCTTCTTTTTGGCCATCCGGTCTCAACGTCCCAGCCCTCAAGCTCGTAATACAGAGTCTTAAACTCTTCAAATTTTTCCCTGTCCAAATAACGCCCGTTAACTTTCCGGTACGTCCACTGCCCATCTTCAAACCAGGGCAGATAATAATTAGCTGGCGGCCCATCACCTATAAAAGGTTCACGGTAGATAAACTCGGAAAAGTGGACCATATCTCTATGCCGGCCCTGCAATGTCCAGATAGCATTGTCAAGATTCCAAATTCTCTTCCCTATCCCGATCCCGTCGAGGAAACTTATGTCCTTCCCGGTAACTGCATTGAAAAATTTCTGTTCGCCCTCCCCGGTCATACCTGCATTGCCAGGACCTTTGGTGTTGATCAAATCCGGCCAGCGGTTATCGCAATAAAGAATCGATTCTTTCCAGAATCGGGTGTAATACCGGTGCCAAGCAACCAGTTTGGCGGCATGTTCGGAGTAAATGTTTTCGTCACTTGCATTGAGCATGTGAGGATCATCTTCAAATGGTACCATTTTACCGGTAATAATTTTAACAACCTCTTCAGCTCCTAACGGTGGATTTCCTTTGGTCATAAAGTTTTTCCAGAAAATAGTTTGAAAACAGTGTTCGTTTATGTCCCGGTCGCCCAGTATCGAACCGTATCCCCAAGAGACCTCTGCCCGGGGGTCATACGAATGGGTCGGTTGTCCCCAGTAGGCAAAGTTGAGAATTCCAGAACGCAAATCTTCCTCAAGACGGCCCCAGCGCTCCGCTGCCCGGTAGAATCCTTCGGCAATGTCATCACCGATTCCTTGCCTGGTTACAATCAGGTTGTACAGGTTTTCAAAAAACGCGACAGTTCGAGAGGGAACTTCACAATCAATTTCCCGGCCAGGACCCAGCACACCTATATTTGCCAGTGCTTCCAGATACGGTCTCCCCTTTGATATCTCACATGCGTTTATACCCAGTTTTTGGAGCAGTCCCACGATAATATATGCATCACCACTTTCCTGTTCCTCTTGTGTGGAATAATAATATTGGGCAGTTTCAGTACACATTGAATCATTTTTCAGCGGATTTTCGGCCCGCTCATGACAGCCACGGTGACAACCCGGGCAGGCATGCAGTCGAGCATTGCCACCTTTGGGCATCAATATCTGGTCCGTTCCATCCACACCAAACCATGTCCAATGTGTTTTCGAAGCGTACGTTTCCTCGGGGTTGTACAGGTCGTTCCCGTACTGACGCTGGGCCCAGAGACGGGCTTCAAACAAAGCCTGCGGGTCCGCAATCACAATATCCCTGGTCCCGATAACACTAATTGCTTTCAGGTTTTTTGATCCCCAGACACCACCAAATCCCCCCTGACCGGCACTGTGCCCACCATCATGGTTCAAGGTGGCTATTCGGCTCAATACTTCCCCAGCCGGTCCGATTGCCACCACTGCCGGCCGCTGAGTGGTCCGGGTTTTACCGGTGCTGGAGTCAACCTCGATCCAGTCATCAAGATCTTCCTTACCTGTAACGCTCTTCCATATTTCCTGCTGGGTTTCCCAGGTGTCTAAACCCCACAGATCCCCAGCATCTCTGATCTGGACCTTATCATTGCGAATATCGATCCAAACCGGGTTCCCGGCCCGGCCCTGTATGGCAATACCGTCCCAGCCGGCATATTTGAGCATAGAGGAAAACCGGCCGCCGAAATTGCTCCGGGTGAACCACTCCGGATAAGTATGTACCCCGATTCCCTGCACTTCTGTTCGCGAAGCGGCACCGGGTGCCATGGTGCCAGCAAGGGGAGATGTCATAAGGGTTACAACATTCGCAGGATCAAATCCGCTGATCGCCTTGTCTTTGACCAGATCCCAGAATATCTTTGAACCCATTCCATGTCCGCCGCCCCACGCCTCGTAATCACTGGTGTCTAGGATGGCTATTTCCTGCAAGGTTAAATCTATTTTCAAGATCTTCCCCATATAACCGTTCATTAAAGGTCCTCCATGCGCTTATACGCCTAAGTTAATCGATGGTATAGCCAAGACGTTCCCATTCCTCGCCCCTGAGATTCACGTTGTACCCACCGTCGCCCTCCTGGACCGGGGTGTTCGTGGTAAAAACGATCGCATCCAGCGGGCAGATCTCAACACAGGCTTTTTTGCCATTAAGACCTCCCGTTTCGTTCCAGTAGGGAGTTTTTACACAGAGATCGCATTTTTGAGAACGTCCTTCCTCAAAATTCCAGATAGCCCTGCTGGGAGGATAGGGACAGGCATTGACACAGTTCATGCACCCTATACATTTCTCGGTGTCCACGGTAAGAATGTTATCGTAGTCAGGATCCCGCTTCAGTGCATCCACAGGACAAACGGGAACACACGCCGGTTCCACACACTGTCGGCACTGGGAAATGATCAAATCGTTGGGAAAACTTGCATGGGGATTTTGTAATATCTGGATTCTTGAGAGTGAGAGATTTTCTACACCATGATGGACCAGAGAGCACGCCAGCATACAAGACATGCACCCCTGGCATTTTTTCATGTCAACAAGCAGATAGCCCCGTTTCCGGTTTCCATAGGGGCCGAGATCGCAACCCGCAACGTAAACACTTACAAGTGTGAGACCCGAATATTTCAAAAAGTCTCTGCGCGAAACCGCCACGGTTTTTTTGTTTGCTGCATCATCCGGATTACTCATGATTACCACCTTTTGATTAGTTAGTTTGAGGCAATAGTGTCAGAGATATCCCCGAAAGGTTTCTAATCCACAATCTTTTTACAACAGATTTTTTCAGTTGATATTTAAGGGTAATAACCAAATACCTATTTTAAACCATGTTAGCATAGTGTTGTCAATTTCAAACATTTTATTGATACCTGTGAGGGTTTTCCCATTGTTTGGACAAAAAATAAAGGGGGACGCTCTTAAATAAATAAATTAACAATACTGCAGGGAAGTAAGAGTTTGCCGATGGATGGGGATTTTTCCCCCTAATCATGCCTATTTCCTCTTTCGAACCGAGCAGGTGCCCTTTTCTTCGGTATGAGGTGCGTTCCCGGGGTGGAGTATGCCGTGGAGCGGGCGCAAATCATTGCCCGGGATAACAATTTCAGTAAACGAAATTTATTTTCTTAAGAGCGTCCCCTTTACGTGATGATTTCGCGGCGTAAAGCTGCTCCTACCAGTGATGCGCACCGTTTTATGCGTTGCTGAGCATGGTGAGCAGTTTGTCGCGCTGCTGCGCGAACAGGTGTGGGGGGACTTCGAGGGTGATGGTGCGTTTGTAGCCTGCTTTGCACAAGGCTGAAAGAATGGGCTCAAAAGTGATTGATCCCTCTCCCAGCGGCAGGTGAAGGTCATCGGCCGGCGAATTGCCGCCGCGATTATCGTGGATGTGGATGTGACGTATGCGGTCCGGAAATTCTTGGATGAAGTTGTATGCGGTGTTTTCAGGGGATAAAAGCTCTCCGTGACCGATGTCCAGCGTCATGCCCAGGTCCGGGAAACGGCGGAAAGCCGGCTCAAAATCGCAGGCGCGTTCGCTCAGATTTTCCAGGCAGAAGGGGATCTGCCTTTCCCGCGCGAGCATCAGCATCTCTTCGAGTATGGCCACCTTTTCACGCAGGACCGGCGGCTTAATGTATCGCCCGTCAAGCCAGAAGTGGGCGGTAATCAGCCGGGCTTCCAGTTCGGACGCGAATGCGACCAGCGTCTTGATTTGGGGGAGCAGAGAGGCCCTCAGACGGGCAGAGTCGAAAGGGCTGCCTTCTTCAGGGCCGTGGACGAGATAAAAAAATTTGTGCTGTTCTTTAATCCTGAGGAGGGAGGGTATTTCCTGAAAGGCCTGATGGGGATGTAAAAGATTTATTTCCGCAAAGTCGAAACCCGCTTCTCCGACCCGGGCAGCCTCATCCAAACTGTGCGCTCTGCCGCCGATGAGCATGGTTTCCTGAGGCGATGACTCCTTTACCGGGCGAAGCAAAAAGGGGATGTCCTAACCGGTAGCTTTTTGCAGGCAGACCTGCTTGGTGTCAACCTGGTTAATCTTGTTGTATGCCCTGGTGAGCTCGTTCCAGATGTTGGGAAGAGAGATGTAGTTCTTGTCTTCCATGGCCTTTTCATAACACTTGATGGCCTTGTCGTACTGTTTGAGCTGATTGTAAATGAGGCCCATGTTAAACCAGGTATTGCCCTGGGAGATGTTATTCTCCAGCGACAGGGCATCTTCATAGCACTGTATGGCCTTGTTGTACTGTCCGAGCCGGTAATATGAGTTTCCCATGTTGTTCAGGGCCTTGTAGGAAGCGGGATAGTTCTTGTCCTTCAGCACCTCTTCGTAACACTTGACGGCTTTTTTATATTTGCACAAATAGTTGTAGGCAATACCCATGTTGAAGAGCACCTTGGAGCGGTTGTTCCGGCTTCCGTTTTTCAAGTCTTTTTCATAGCACTGGATAGCATCCACGTATTTTTTCTGTTCAAGCAGCTCATTACCTTTTTCAAAATAATTTATCGAAGCTTTCATATTACACTCCATTCAACGGCAGAATTGAATAGATATGGACTTAATTCGGGTGCACTGTACCACAGACTGATCTAAAAAACAAGAGGGTATTTTACGAAGATGACCCTGATTTATCGGCATTTTTCAGAAAATACCAATTATGCAGCAGGGGGATATTCTTTGCGGGAGAAAGGGAATAAAAAACCCGATGGAGCATCGGGTTGAGTCGGCAGTTATGTTTCAGATAATCCGGGATGTTTAGAAATCGGCTTGTAAGCCCGGCCTGGACATCATCAGGGCTTCTATTCTCTGGGCTATCGAAGCCAGCTCTTCATTCTCTTTTGCGTTTCTTCTGGAAAGTTCCTGCTCATCCTTTTTGAGCTGTTCGAGCAGCAGGTTCTTTTTTTCAATCTCCTTGATAATTCCTTCCTTGTTGAGCGCTATTTCCTTAAGCCGCCGGGCTGTTTCCTTGCGCACCCTGTCGATCTCGTTTCTCTGCTCGTCAAGTCCTTTTCTCAGGACGTTGAGCCGGGCCTCACGAACCATATTCAGGCGCTTTTCCCACATCTCCTTGTCAGGGGCGGACCATTCCACCGGCTTGCCCTTCCGCTGGTAGGCAATGTAGCCTTTCAGACAGGTGGGGCACTGGTAATAGTAATGAACGCTGTCCTTTTCACCGTAGTTCAGGTTTTCCGGGTAGGGGGCGGACTCTTTCAACTCCAGCTGAACATCCTGGTTGTTGTGTTTTTCGTCGCAGATATAGAGAATTTTTTCTTTAGGCATGGATATCTTGTCGGCATCTCTTCCGCAAACTTTAGTATTTTTAAAACGAAAAAAGGTCCGTTCCGTAAGGGCGACCGGCCGGTCGCCCTTACATTAAAACATGGATCCACTCTTTCGCGGGGGTTCACATGACATTATCCGGGCGGAACCGGCCAGCTTTGGACGCGGCACCTGCCCAGCCACCTTGATTCAACCCAACCCCGCTTCCCGTCCGCGATCTCGATTTTAACCCAGTCCTGTTCCTGCCGGACGATCCGGCATTCCACCCCGTCATGAAGCTGGAAGAGGGCGGTATTATTTATGCCATTGCCGGCCCGCACCGAGACTTCCTGGGTTATTATCACCGCGTCAGCCGGGTAGGTGGTATAGAAGAATTTTAAACCAAGAGAGAGGGCGAGCACCGCCGCCAGCGCCAGAGTCCCGAGAAAAAGGTAGCGCCAGTAATCATTTCTCAGCCACAGCCGAGCAAGGGCAAGCATCCAGCACAGGGCATTGACGGCCAGGAACACCAGCAGCAGTTCTTGAAGGTTCAGCCTGGAGTACCAGAAGCAGAATTCATTGAAAAAGGAGGCAAGCTGCCGCGATTCGATCTTATCCCTGGTCATCTCCCGCGCGTAGGCGAGATTGGTTTTAAGGTCCTGGTCCCGGGGGAGATAGAGCTCTGCCAGCCGGTAGCTGAGGATGGCTTTCCCCAGCATGCCCAGCTTGAAGTAGCAGTTGCCCAGGTTGTAATACATCGCTCCGTTTCTTAAGCCCGAGAGGATAAGCTTGCCATATTCCTCTGCCGCTCCCCGGTAATCTTCATCCTTGTAACGCTTGTTGGCCTCGGTGACGAGAGTGAGCTGGTCCGACTCCGCGTCAATCCGGGGGGCGGACGTGCCGGGGAAATTGATTTGAGCCTCGGTGCGGGCGGGGGAAAAGATTCCCAGTATACAGAGGCACGCCAGTATGGTCAGCATCCTGTTCATGATACCTGTCTGATCCTTTTATCCAGCCACCGGACAATTTGTATTGTCCCGCGCAGGAGTTTCTCCTTTTCGACCGCCCCGAGCTGCCGCTGGGCGAATTGCCCGGCTTCCAGGGTGTGCAGTACCTCCAGCAGCTCCCCGATTTTTCCCTTCGGGATGGCGAGAACTGAAAGCTGCTGTTCTATTTCCTGAGGGGTGAGCGCGCTGCCGGTAATGTTCAGCTTGTCGCCGAGGAATTCTTTAAGCGCCCGGGAGGTGAGACGGTAAAACTCCTTTCCGTCTCCGGCCTGTGCATACTTTTTAAGCGGGGCTGCGTTTCGTTTGAAATGCTTCAGAGCGCTCCTGCCGCGGGCATAGCCGGTGTCCTCCTCCAGCCGCTTTCTTCTTCTTTTGATGAGCGCGCTTGCCGCATATCCAAGAATGGGAACCGTGAAGTACACCAGGTACATCCAGTGCCAGGAATCGAGCCGGTATGGCCTCAACGCGGCATGGGAGGTGTTGATGGGGAGAATGTCCTTGCCGATTATCCTTATTTCCTCCTTTGAGGTGACTGTACCCAGGGCTTCGACCAGCTGCAGTTTATCCTTGTTGCCCGGCGGCGCTGCCTCAATGGTCAGGGGCGCGCTTTTGCAGAGTTCATAGCTTCCCCGAGCGGGGTCAAAGTAGGTGAAGGCCAGCTCGGGCACCTCCAAACTGCCCTCTTTCAGCGGCACAAGTGCTTTTTTTAGCGTGAATGTTCCGCCAAAACGCTCCCCTCCCTCCTGTATGGAGAGCACAGGTTTGTCATCGTATATTTTAAAGTTCGGGACGGCAGGAAAATCAGGAGCGGCGGCGTCCCTGATATTGCCGCTTCCTTTGATGGTGATGGTCAGAGTGGTGGTATCTCCCGCCTCCAGCTGCTTTTTGCTGACAGCGGTGCTGATGGAGAATGTTCCCACCAGACCGCTGTAAAGTGCTGTTTTGCCCTCGAGGGGAAGCGGTTGTACCTCCAGGGTAATCGGATTGGTGTGGAGTATTTTGGGCTCGGTCTTGGAAAAACCGAGGAAGGAATCGACGAAGGGATCATCGAAAAAACTCCGCCTGCGGGGTTGCATCAAAACATCACAGGAGAGCTTTGCCGGATCGATTTCAAATGTTCCCTCCCGGGTGGGGAAAAGCGCCTGCCGTACTTCGGTGACTATATAAGTCTTGCCGTTAATAATGGTTTCGTACTCTTTTTCTTTCCCCAGGGATTCAACCCTGAATCCCTGGAAGTCGGGGCTGTCCAGGTTGGCATTGGCAATGCGTATGCTTCTGAAAAGCTTGAAGGTGTAAATCACCTGTTCATTGACATAGGGATTAGTGTTGCTGACGCCGGCGGTAATGAAGAGGTCCTGCCGGGCCGCGGTGGCCTGCCGTGATTCACCGGCAGCAATGGTGAGGGTGATGGTATTGCTCTCTACGGTGTTTCCGCCATCGCTCAGGGTTGCGGGGCCGATTTCAAACGTGCCGGCTTTCCGGGGAATGAGTATGTAACTGTAGTCGACGCCTGATGAGACCTGGCCGTTGATAATTTGCATCCGGGTGGTGCTTCCCCGCGGGACGACCTCGAAGGAGGGAAGATCGGGGAACTCGGGCTTGGCGGTTCTTTGTGATCCTTCTACCGAAAGGGTGAGGAAGATCTGGTCCGCGAGGGTTGCCTCGGTTTTGTCAACCTTGGCGGTAAGAGAGAGCCCATAAGCGCTCTCCGCTCCTATTATAATTAGCACACTTACCAGAAATAGTTTCCTGAGTCCCATGATAAAGCCTGATGTTACCAATCCTTTGATGGCCGGTATGATCCTCCCGCGCCTTCTTTCTGCTGCTTTTTGTAATCCCTTTTACCTTCCTTGACACCCTTGAGCCAGTTTTCTGCTTCTTCCCTGGCCATCTGCCGCGCCTGAACATCCTGTTCCTGAGCTTTCTGCGGCTGACCTTCCCGGGCGGATGCCGCCTGCTGTTCCTCGGCTGCGGGCTGCTCTTTTTCCTCTTGCTCCTGCTGGGCAGATTGCTCCTTTTGTTGTTCTCCAGTCTTTTCCTGCTGAGGCTGTTGTTGTTGCTGCTGTTGCTCGCCATCCTTCTTCTGCTCACCCTCTTGCTGCTGGTCCTGTTGCTGCTGCCCGTCTTGCTCCTGCTGCTTATCCTTTTGCTGCTGCTCCTGTTCCCGCCCCTTTGCCTGGTTGAGCCGCTTTTTTATTTCTTCCCGCACGAACTCCAGGTTGTATTTGGCATCCTGATCACCGGGATCCAAATCCAGTGCCTTCTTATAATATTCCACGGCCTCTTCGAGCTTTCCCTGACGATACAGGCAATTTCCGATGTTGTAGAGTGATTGTTCCTCCAGGCGGACATCGCGGGCAGTGGCGGCCGCATCCTGGTAGCCTTTAACCGCCTCCTCGTAGTTTTTCATCCGGTAGTGGGTGCTGGCAACGTTGTACTTCACCTGCGAATCTTCCGGAGACTCGATTTGGGCATCAATGAAGGTCTTCAAAGCCTCGTCATAGCTACCCTTCTCATAGTAATCGGAGCCTTTTTTCATTTTGCCGTAAAGCGATTCTCCATGGGCGGGACCCAGGGGGAGAAAGATGATTCCGAAGGCCGCCAGCATGATTGCCATTGTATGATATTTTATGATGCTCATATTTTTAAATAGGTTTGGTTGATTTTCTGCGCTCGCTGATGAAAAACTCGCCAGCGATTACAAGGAGCGCCGCGCACACGAACCATTGAAACCGCTGCTCCCATCTCCGCTGGCGGGTGCTGCTCAATTCTTTTCCTTCGATATGCTGCTTGATATCCACCTTGTAAATTTTATCCAGGTCCATATCTCCGGTCACGGAGCGCACATAGCTTCCCCCCGTCTCCAGGGCGATTTTTTGCAGCGTTGCCTCATCCAGATGGGTGATGATCATATCTCCCCGCCTGTCTTTTTTAAACCCCCCGGAGCCGTCGCGCAGGGGGATGGGGGCACCGCCATCCTGGCCGACGCCGATGGTGAAAATCTTTATACCCTCTTTCTTTGCTTCCTGGGCCGCATCCAGAGGTGCGCCTTCATGATCTTCTCCATCGGTTATAAGTATGAGGACCTTTGATTTGCGCTCTTTGGTGTTGAATGACTTTATGGCCTTCCTGATGGCATCGGCCAGCGCGGTGCCGGGCACCGGGATGAGATCGGGCTCGATGTAGTCGAGAAACATCTTGCAGGCTCCGTAGTCAAGGGTGAGCGGGCATTGCACGAAGCTCGTGCCGGCAAAGGCGATTAATCCGATGCGGTCTCCTTCCATCATTTGGATCAGATCATACACCTTGCGCTTTGCCCGTTCCAGCCGGCTGGGCTTGACGTCCTCCGCCAGCATGCTCTCCGACACATCGATGGCCACCATCAGGTCCACGCCCACCCGCTTGATATCTTCCCAATGAAAACCCCATTGGGGCCGGGTGAGGGCACAGATGCCGAGGGCGATGCCTCCCAGGATCAGAAATGCCTTGATTCCCCTTCTTCCTTTCTGCCGGTCAGGCAGCAGCGAGGGAAGCACCTGCTTTCCGCAAAAGACGGCGGTGAGTCTGTCCCTGCTGCGAAAGGCGTAGACGTAAAAGGCAATCAAAAGGGGAATGATCCACAGCAGGAAAAAATAGTTCAGATTACCGAATCTCATAATTTGCCGCAGAGGATTGGTAGTACAATTGCATTGGAATCCAGTCGTATCCCTTTGTTCAAAGGGGGAGCTTGGAGGGCCACGCTCTGTCGTGGCCGTATATCATAAGCGGACGCGACGGAGCGCATCCCTCCAGATTATTTATGTTTTTTCAACCTTATGGAATTTTCCGCAACCGTGTGTTGGTCAGGACCACCTCGATCAGGAGCAAGGCCAGACCGCACAGAAGAAACGGGTGAAACAGTTCCCTGTACTCGGTATATTCTTTTGTCTCGATTGTGGTTTTTTCCATCTGGTCGATCTGCCGGTAAATCTCCGCCAGGGCCTCGGTGTTGGTTGCCTTGAAATAGGTGCCCCCGGTAATGCCTGCAACCTTTTTCAAAATGGCTTCGTCCAGGTCCACCCGCTGGTACACAGCCGTTTGCCAAAAATTGTATCGACCAGAAAGGGGACTTTACCTTCGGTGCCCACGCCGACGGTATAGACTTTGATGCCAAAGGTGCGCGCCATCCCGGCGGCAGTTTCCGGATCGATGCTTCCGGTATTGTTTCGTCCGTCGGTGAGCATTATCACCACCTTTGATTTAGCCGGAGATCCTTCAGGCGCTTCACACAGACTGGTAGTGCGGAACCGATTGCGGTAGTGTCCCCGGCCATGCCGATCTCCACCCGGTCGAGAAAGCTGAGCAGGACGCCATAGTCGAGCGTCAGCGGGCACTGGGTAAATGCCTCCGCACCAAACACCACCATGCCGATTCGGTCATTGTTTCTCCCCTTGATAAAGTCATGTACCACCCGTTTCACCACCTGCAGGCGGTTCTGATGTTCGTCCTGCCAGATAAAGTCGAGTGCCTGCATGGATCCCGAGGTGTCAAGACAGAGCATAATGTCGATACCTTCGGTCAGCACTTCGGTTGATGTGGTGCCCGCCTGCGGTCGCGCCAGGGCGGTTACCAGCAGCATGATTACAGGCAGCGAAGCGCCAGCGGCAGGTGTCGCAGGAAGATCATCCGGGGCTGCCTGAGCTGCTTCAGGTTGTCCAGCGAGGAAAAGCGTATGCTGTTCTTTCCCAGCCCTTTCCAGTGGTAGTAGAGCATGAGCGGGATGAGGGCGAGAAAGCTGAATAACCAGGGATCTTCAAATCGGGTCATGCGATTCTATGCCGGTTGCTTTAGTGGAAGCGGCGCTTCCTTGGTTTCATTAATGAACGACACCGCCTGCCGGTACTCCTGCTCGG
Source organism: uncultured delta proteobacterium (assembly GCA_963751515.1). GTDB lineage: Bacteria > Desulfobacterota > WTBG01 > WTBG01 > WTBG01 > CAZWCD01. The sequence goes on along the minus strand of CAVVUR010000003.1, from coordinate 314,856 downwards.
CTTGCTCATTGGTCGGGGTATGACGGGCAAATTTTACCAGGTCCGCCTGAAAGAGCAACGAGCGCGCCCCGCTTCGCACCCTTTCCTCAAAGCCGGTCAGGCCGGAGATGTCAGGCAGAATTTCTTCAGTGGTCCGTTCCACCGCGGGAAAATGGAAACGCCGCTCAAGGTATCTGCGAAAAATCTCGGAGAACCTGAAATAATGCTCCTTATAGATTCCCTTTTCAATCAGCCCTTCTTTCCTCAGGTCCTCGAGCTCTTCAAACGCCAGCACGTGTGCGGGCCGGGGTGGTGTTACTGTGGCCTTTTTATATTTAAAACGGTACCAGAAGATTCCGCCGAGTATCAGGCCAAGAAGAGCGGCCCCTCCCAGGGAATATAAGGCGATTGTGGTGTAGTCTCTTTTTATGGTCTCGAGCGGTTTAATCTCCTTAATGTCCGTTGCCGCTTCTTTGTCCTCTATAACTGATTTCACCTCGATAAAAATCTGTGCGGTTTTGTGCTCATTTTTTTCTCCCTTCTCATCATAGGAGATGAAGACCGCGCCGGGAATAATGTAAGAGCCGATGAGATCTGCCTTGAGCTGGTACCACTTTTCCACATGGCTGCGGCCTTCTTTTTCATGGGGGCCCTTCTGGCCCATGTCCAGGATGCGCAAGCCCGCGATCTGCGAACCCATCTCCGGCAGCTCCACCCTGACGGAAGGGTCGCTGGCAGCGGAGAGGGTGTAGCGAATCAAATCCCCGGTGGTGGCGGTTGCCTTGTCCACCTCCGCCTTTACCTCCACCGGCGGCACCGCATCTTTCTCCCGAGGAGCATTGGGCTGCCGGCTTCCGCAGCAGGTGAGCATGATTGCGCACCAGGCTAAGATAAGAAAATATCTGCTCATGATCAAACAGGTTATTACTCGGCAATTACTGTAGTGCATCCAACGCATCTTTACCTATGAAAGGCTTCTGTGTGTTGCGAATAGCATGCTGTAGAAGAGGTTCAGTGGCTCAAAGGGGAGGGGCTTTTGACGCCACAACAATGTGTCTTTAGGCTTACGGCACGACCCGGTGCCTTGTGACTTAAACCGCAGACAGGCAGCTTTGCAGAGGCTTCGTTACAGGCTGGTGCCACGCGGGTCTGTCGGACATAGTTAGAGAGACGCTGCCGTTCTACAGGTTCCGAATAATTTTGTTGTGGCTAAAAAGCCCCTTCCCCTTGAGCCACATATAAATAAAGGAATCAATGACGCACTGCACTAGCTCTGAACAGTTCCCTTGAGCACCCCTGCCTCACATCCGTTTCTCCCTCATTCTAAAAAATTTCATGAGCGCGTTGATGTAGGGCTGATTGGTGATGAGCGGGATGTGATCAACGCTGCAGCGGCGGAAGATCTCACGGGTCTCGCTCACCCGGCGTAACGCGCCCACGCATGAACTCCTTGCGAAACCGGGCATCACCGGTATCGATCAGCCGTGTCTCCCCGGTCTCGGCATCTTCAAGCTCCACCAGCCCGACCGGGGGCAGCTCGCGCTCGCGGGGGTCGGCTATGGAGATGGCGATGAGGTCATGCTTTTTATTGGTGACGCGGAGCAGCTTCTCGTAGTCACTCGCGATAAAGTCGGAAATAAGGAAGGCAATCACCCTGCGGCTGGCAATCCGGTTGAGAAAGTCGAGCGCGGCGCTGATGTCCGTCTTCCTGCTCCGGGGCCTGTGCTCGAGCACCTCCCTGATAACCCGCCACACGTGGTTTCGGCCTTTTTTGGGTGGGATGAATTTCTCGATGCTGTCGCTGAATATAATGAGCCCGACCTTGTCATTGTTCTTGACCGCGGCATACGCGAGCACGGCTGCCAGTTCCGCGCTGAGCTCGTTTTTGAGCTGTGCGCCGGAGCCGAATTGCCCGGATCCGCTTACGTCAACCAGCAGCAGTATGGTCAGCTCCCGCTCCTCGCGATACACCTTCACATAGGGATGGCCCATGCGGGCGGTCACGTTCCAGTCGATGTCACGCACATCGTCGCCGGGCTGATACTCGCGCACCTCCTCGAATTCCATCCCCCGGCCACGGAAGGCGCTTTCGTATTCCCCCGCCAGGATGTCATTGACCAGGTAGTTGCTGTGTATGTGGATCTTGCGGATCCGCCTGATCACCTCGAGGGGAAGGCGTGAGGAGACCGAATCCTTTTCTTTTTTGTCGCTGCGCTTTGCCATGGCAGGTGGCTTTCTGTTTTTTGACGTCGCGGGTTATGCGATTGCGCTGCCCGTTGATTCAGCTGTTGAAAAAAACCCATCTCATTTGTGGCTCAAGGGGAGGGGCTTTTTAGCCACATATCATTCAGCAATCTTTATCATCCTGCGTCACTGCTTTTCCCCCATCCCCCTCAAGGCACCTCGACATTGTCGAATATCCTGGTGACGATGTCATCAGCGGTGAGTTCCTCAGCCTCCGCCTCGTAGGTCAAAAGCACCCGGTGACGAAGGACATCCAGCCCGATGGATTTGACGTCCTGGGGGGTGACGTATCCCCTGCCCTGCAAGAACGCATAGGCCCTGGCCGCCTGGTTGAGATAGATGCTCGCCCGGGGGGAGGCGCCGTAGGCGATCATGCCCCCGATATCAATGCCGTACGCCTTTGGCTCGCGCGTGGCAAAAACAATGTCAACAATGTAGTCCTGCAATTTTTCGTCGATGTAAATTTGATCCACCACCTTTCTTGATTCCATGATCTCACGCGGACTGATCACCGGGGTTATCTCGATGGGCTGCCTTTCGGCGATGCGCTTCATGATCTCCTTTTCCTCTTTTTTGTCGGGGTAGGTGACGCGGAGCTTCAGCATGAAGCGGTCGACCTGGGCCTCGGGCAGCGGGTAAGTGCCCTCCTGCTCGATGGGGTTCTGTGTGGCCATGACCAGGAACGGCTCTTCGAGCCTGAAGGTTTGGTCCCCGATGGTCACCTGCCGTTCCTGCATCGCCTCCAGCAGAGCGCTTTGCACCTTGGCGGGGGCCCGGTTTATTTCGTCAGCCAGTATGATGTTGCTGAACAGGGGGCCTTTTTTAATGGTGAAGCTGCCGCTGGCAGGCGAATATACCTGGGTGCCGATGAGATCGGCGGGGAGCAGATCCGGGGTGAACTGGATCCGGTGAAAGGTGGTGGCAATCGCCTGCGCCAGCGTCTTTACCGCCGTGGTCTTCGCCAGGCCGGGGACGCCTTCGACCAGTATGTGGCCATTGGCTATGATACCGATGAGCAGTCGCTCTATCAGGTAATGCTGGCCGACCATGATTTTTTCAATCTCTTTGGTCAGCACCTGAAGATAAGCGCTTTTCTCCTCGACGGCCCTGGTGATAGCCTGAATGTCAGTCTGCATGTTTTACCTCCGCGTGTGTATGACTTAAAGCGGCCGTGTGCCCGGCCTTTTTTTCTTTTTGCTTACAACGAATAACATGCTGATAAGGCTTATGAAAATTAAGAGCGCCAGCCCTGGAATCCGGTACCTGGCCAGTGCAGCTTCAGGCCGGGAGCATCGACCAGGTACTGTTCGGCATCACCTTCCCAGGAGATGGTCAGCTCCACGGGAAAAGGCCTTTGGACAATTACAGGTTCCTCAACCACGGAAAGTGAAAGGGCAGGAGCCCCGTTTGATTGTGCCGGGAAGCATGAAAGGGCAAAAAAGATAATGGCCGGGATGGAGATGGCGGTGGAAAAACGCTTCATCTTTGCAGTGCTTATTTTTCCTGTTCCATTGAAGCGAGTTCTTCAAACAGTTTTACCTGGTGCTGGCTCAGCCTGGTGGGCGTTTTAACCACTACCTGCACGTACTCATCCCCTCTTCCCTTCCTCTGCAGAAAGGGGATGCCGGCCCCTTTTATGGTAAACGCCTGGCCGGTTTGGGTTCCGGGCGGTATGGTGATTTTCTCATGACCGTTGAGCGTAGGCACTTCGATGTGTGCGCCCAGGGCAGCCTGGGAAAAAGAGATGGGAATCTGACACAGGATGTCGTTCCCCTGCCGTTCGAAGAAGGAATCAGGCTCGACGTGCAGAACCACATACAGATCTCCCGCGGGTCCCCCGCGCTCTCCTGCTTCCCCCTCTCCGCTCAGCTTCAGACGGATGCCTGTTTCCACCCCGGCGGGTATCTTTACCTTGAGCTGCTTACGGGCCGCGACCATGCCGCCGCCCCTGCAGTCTTTGCATGGGTGGGTGATAATCTCGCCCTGACCGCCGCAGCGCGAGCATGTTGAGCTGATGGTAAAAAAGCCCTGGGTATGGCTGACCTGCCCCCTGCCTCCGCAGCCCGGACAGGTCTGCTTTGACTTGCCCGGCTTTACTCCGGTGCCGCCGCAGGTTTTGCAGTGCGCGTGCTTGTCGATCTCAATCTCTTTTTCCTTCCCAAATGCGGCTTCACGCAGGCTTATGGTGAGATCGTAGCGCAGGTCCGCCCCCCTGTGCACGTAGGACCTGTCCCTCCGCCTGCTGCGTCCGCCAAAGCCGAACAAATCCTCGAAGATGTCACCGAAGCTGGAAAAAATTTCCTCAAAACCGGAAAAACCCTGAAAACCCACCCCCTTCAATCCTTCGTGACCGAACTGGTCATAAAGCGATCTCTTCTGGGGATCTTTTAATACCTCATAAGCCTCCGAGGCCTCCTTGAACTTTTCCTCGGCTTCGTTGTCACCCGGGCTTCTGTCCGGGTGATATTTCAGGGCCAACTGCCGGTAGGCCTTCTTTATTTCGTCTTCCGCGGCGTTTCGGGAGACACCGAGAATATCATAATAATCGCGTTTGACCATTTATTGCCAGTCCTCGTTCTGATGTACGGGAAAAATAAACCTGGGCGCTGAAAACCTGAAAGAAATATCCTCGCAATTCGGTAAAAGCGTATTCATACGTTAGCTGTTCGCGGCTTAAAGCCGCTCCTGCCGGATACATGCACATCTGAGAGAAAAATGCTCATGTATGTGGGGGCTTTTAGAAAAGAGGCAAATTGACGATCCATTCGATGTCAAAAAGCTCGCCTATCACACCTATTCCCAGGGTGATCACATAGAGTATGAGGATCACCAGGAAGATCTCGTTTTTGTATTTTCCCAGGAAGCCCACGGTTTATATCCCCTCATTTTAAAACGAAGTATTATTAATGATTACCCCGGTTATGTCAAGCTGCAAACCGGATTTTTTATGTGCCGATTTTTGTCTGGGTTTCGGTTATGCCCGGGATTTCCTGTTCCAAATAGGCCCGTATCTTGTTCAAAAGTCTTTCTTCTATCTGCCGGGCGCGCTCCCGGGTAATGCCGTATTTGTCGCCGATTTCCTGAAGAGTCAGGGGGGTCTCTGTCAGCAGCCGGTTCTCAAAGAGGTAAAGCTCCTTGTCTTTCAGCGTCGTTTTAAATTCCTTGAGCTTTTCGGTAACCAGCGATTGAATTTCCCCTTCTGCCAGCCTGGTGTCAATGGAGTCCTGCTGTAAGGGTACGAAATCCATCAGGCTTTTATCCGCATCATCCCTGAGGGGGGTGTCCAGTGAAGCCTCCCAGCTGCTCATGCGCTGGTCCATCTGGATGACCTCTTTTCTTTAACGCCGATTCGCTCCGCGAGCTGTTTTGGCCCCGCTGCGTATCCAAGAGCTTCGAGCCGTGCCCGCTCTTTCTGGAGGTTGAAAAAAAGCTTGCGCTGCGCCTGGGTGGTGCCGATCTTAACCAGCCGCCAGTTATCCAGAATAAATCTAAGCATGTATGCCCTGATCCAGAAAGATGCATACGAGGACAACTGGATGCCCCGGTGAGGATCAAATTTTTTGACGGCCTGCATCAGCCCGATATTCCCTTCCTGGATGAGATCCAGCAGGTTCATTAACCAGGCGCGGTGAAATTCAAGGGCAATCTTGACCACCAGCCTCAGGTTGGAGGTCACCAGCTTGTAGGCCGCGTGAGGGTCTTTTTTTTCCTGGTACTGGGTGGCGAGCTGGTATTCTTCCTCCTTGGTTAATAATTTATAATGGCTTATTTCCATAAGATATCTTTGGAGGGGATCATATGGGGCGAGGGAAGCGTCTTTCGAGACCTTCGGCGCTGCTTCTTTTTTTCTGAGGGAGGGCAGTTTTTTTTGATTTCATGGCGGTTTTTTGGAGACAATACTTTTTGTTCCGTTTTTATCCTGATGCTCATCGCATTGTAGCAAAAAAACTGAAAAAATCCAGCCCATTGTGCGGAGCGGAAACTATTTGACAAAAGTGTTTTCCCTGGGGTAAAGAGAAGCACATAAGGAAAACAATTTTGTTGTAGGAAGCTCAACAGGGGTGTGTGTGAGGGAGACCACCGTTTCAATCCGGAGAATCCGCCTTCCTCCCGCATAACATTTTGCGGACGGCCGGGCGATCATCCATGCAGATTCCTTTTGATCAATCAATGATTTTAGACTTTCTTCTGCTGTGCGTTGCGGGATACCTTGTCTTCAGCAGTGTTCGAAGAGGATGCGTACCGACGTTCTATTCCCTTCTCGCCCTCTGTCTTTCCTACCCCATCGACTGCTACCTGTTTCCCCTGCTCGCTTCATGGTTCAGTCCGCCGGTAGCCGGGCGGATACTTGGAGATGTCATCGCCTTCGCGGCTCTCATGGCAGCAATCTATTTTCTGCTCCTGCTCTTATTCTGGGCCGTGCTTACCCTGGCAAAGAGGGTTGCCCCCGAGGTGTCGGACCAGGTAGCTGCAGCAATGTTAGGGCTGTTGAAAACAGCGGTAATGACGCTGCTGATTATCCTGATTATGGTCACCCTCCTTCAGAACCGCAGCGGCTATATCAAACACTCCTTCTTTGCGCGCTCGCTTTTATCCGTGGTGAGCACTATGGCAAAACCCATGCCTCCGGCGATTAAAGAGAAATATCTTCAGAAAAAGGACGGCATCGAGGTCGGCACGGGTACCCCTGCTCTGAAAAAATAGCTTTCCCCGAAGCCACTCCGTAGAGCAGTAGGTCATAAATCCCTTTTCTTTAACTCTCAGTGTGAGCCTTTTCTGCTTCCTGCCATCATGGCTGCCATTTTAAGGGCGTTCGAAAGGCTTGCCGGATTTGCCCTGCCCGTCCCGGCAATATCGTAGGCGGTTCCATGATCCACTGAGGTCCGTATAATGGGCATCCCAGGGTCACGTTGACCGCTTCGTCAAAGTGGAGGAGTTTGAGCGGGATGAGCGCCTGGTCGTGATACATGCAAATCACGGCATCGTACGGCCGGCTGCGGCATGATAAAAAAGGGTGTCCGGCGGCAGGGGACCCGAGACGCCTATGCCCAGGGCACGTGCTTGTTCCAGGGCGGCGCGATGATCTTCTCCTCTTCGTTTCCGAAGAGCCCGCCCTCGCCCGCGTGAGGATTGAGGGCCGCGACGGCAATCCTCGGCTGCGGCAGGCGGAAATACTCCTGCAGGGCGCGGTGGGTGATGCGAATGGCGGTTACGATTTTTCCCGGTGAGCAGGCGGAAAACATCGCGTAAGGCGCAGTGAATGGTCACCGGTACCACCTTCAGCTTTTCCCCGGCAAGCATCATGGCATAGTGGCGGTTCCGGTCAGCTCGGCCAACAATTCGGTGTGGCCGGGATAGGCATATCCGCGTCAAGAGCGCCTTCTTGCTGATTGGCGCGGTGGTTATGGCGTCAACGTCACCCCGGTCGGTCAGCCGCACCGCTTCGGCAATATAGGTATACATTGCCCTCCGCACGCCGGGGAGGCGCGCCATAACGTGCCTCCTCCGGGCGGATGGCGGAAAGAGAACCATTGATCGTACCCTTCCGGTTCTTTCTCCGGCCGTTGCCATCTCATTCACTTCAATGGTCGAACCGAGGAGCCTGACCGCCCGCTCCATTATGTTTCTGTCGCCCAGACCGACGGGCCGACAAAATTAAAAGTGCCCCGGTGAGAGAGCACTTTACATGATTTCCGGGCCGATGCCGCGGGATCACCGATGGTGATGGCAATCCGGGGCGCTTTCGATGCACCATGGTCAATGCCTACCCTTTATGTTTATAAACCGCGTCTTCATCAAATACCTTGATGCCTACCGTTTTCACTTTTCTCCCTCAATTTTGCGGTAAACCACTTGCGGTACCCGGTGTGGCAGGCGGCCACTGCCTGGTCTACCTGGAACACAAGGGCGTCCCTGTCACAATCAATGTATATCTCCTTATGGTCTGCACGTGGCCTGAGCTTTGACCTTAACCCATAACGACTGGCGCGACCGGCTGAAAAACATTATGCCCGAAGACAATGATTTAGCGCGATTCCCGGTTCATGTAGGCGAGCATCAGCACCTCGCCGTTCTGATAATCCTGGATAATGGCCGGCACCAGCCCATTGCTGTCGAATTTGATTTTATCCACCCATTCCATAATCGCTCCCTTTAGATTCGACGATAATAATCTTCATTACATCCTTACCGGAATGCCGCGCTCGCGCATGAGCAGCTCGCCATTCCTGTAAACTGCATAATGGCCGCGGAACCAAAAACGATCGCTGTCATTCATCGGACTGCGCCCATTCCATGAGGCTTGATCCCTTTTGTAATTAAGTCATAATTCACTGGATTGTCATTTCATAAATCCGAGAAGTCTTATGCTTCAAAATACCCAAAGACAGGAGATTCCTCACCTGCGTTCGGAATGACATTTATAAGTTACTACATATTCCCCATAAGGATATTCTGCCCGGCATTTAATATGCGTTACCGTCCGCTGACAATCCTCACCGAATTCCCCGCGCGTGTAAATACGTTTTGAGTCTCCCAGATGCCGTGTGTCCGGTAGTGAAACACCGATGCGGCCAGGGCGGCATCCGCCTTCCCGATGGCGAAGGCCTCATAGAAGTGTTCAAAGCCGCCGGCGCCGCCGAGGCGACCGTATTGTTACCCGCTCAGGAACAGCCCGGGTAAGGTCAAGGTCATCCGTCCTTGTGCCGTCCCGTCCATGCTGGTGAGCAGAATTTCGCCCGCGCCCAGTCTTTCAGCGCGCTCTGCCCAGCCCAGCACATCAATGCCGTCGGCTTTCTTCCCCTAGGTGTACACCTCAAAGCGGCCGGGTGTACCGGAACGGTGCGCTTGGCATCTATGGCCACTACGATGAACTGGCTGCCAAAGCGCTGCGATGCCTCTTCGAGCAGGCGGTCGTTCTCGATCGCGGCGGTGTTGACTGAACCTTGTCGGCCCGGCATTCAGGTCCCTGATGTCATTGAGGTCCCCGATATCACCGCCCACCGTCAGGGGCATAAACCTTCTGCCGCGGTGCGCGCCACCAATCCAGTATAACTTTCTCTTTTTATGGGAGGCGGTGATGTTAAGTAAGACGAGCTCAACGGCACCTTCTGCATCATATCCTTCGCGTTTTCAACCGGGTCCCCCGCGTCCGTGAGCCGGACAAAGTTGATTCCCTTGACCACGCGGCCGTCTTTGACATCCAGGCAGGGTATGATTCGTTTGGTCAGCATGCTGTAACCATGGAATTGCAAAGATGGTTGACTAATTTTTTTCATTCACCAGAGCAAGCGCATCCTTTAAATTGACGCTTCCCTCTAGAGAGCCCTGCCGATGATGATTCCCTCCACGCCGCAGGATTCAAGGCGGATCAACTCCCTGATATGGTCAAGCGTGTACTCTCCCGATGCAATCACGGGGATGCTCGTCGCCTCTGCCATTGCCCGGGTGCTTGCAGGTTGGGGCCGTGCATCATGCCGTCGCGCTTGATGTCGGTAAAAATGATCGCCTCCACACCTTTGTTCTCAACGGTTTTTACCAGGTCGGCGGCCCGCATGGCGGTGGTTTCCTTCCACCCTTCAACCGCGACCATGCCGTCCCGCGAGTCAATCCCCACCACGATCCGGCCGGGGAATTTTTTACATGCTTCTTCAAGCAGGGCGGGCTGTTTGTGAGCTATGGTCCCCAGCACCACCCGTTTCACACCCAGGGCAAGATAGTGCTCGATGGTGTCGAGGGTCCTGATACCGCCGCCCAGCTCGAGGGGGATGGATATGGATTGAAGAATCCGCTTGATTGCGGTTTCATTTTGCGGCCTGCCCGCAACCGCTCCGTCGAATCGACAATGTGGAGGAATTGAGCCCCCAGAGATTCCCAGCGGCCGGCAACTTCCTCCGGATGGTCGGAAAAGAGAGTCTCTTTGTCCATCTCTCCCTGCCGCAGCCGCACGCACCTGCCATCTTTCAAATCTATGGCGGGTAGTATCAGCATCCCTTTCCCTCCCCGGCCCATGCCCCGAAGTTTTTTAACAGCCGCAGGCCCACTCCCTGGCTCTTCTCGGGATGAAACTGACAGGCGAAGATGTTGTCCTTCTGTATGCTGGAGGTGAATTCAATGCCGTATCCGTTGGTGGCGGCTAGAACCCCGGCGTCTTCAGGCACCACGTAGTAGGAGTGGATGAATAGAAAAATGATCCGTCCTTGACGCCGCTGAAAATGGGCGCTTTTCCGCGCAGTGATATGGTGTTCCATCCCATGTGAGGAATTTTAAGTCGCTCGGCTCCCCGGGTATCTCCCTGAGCAAAACGGACCACCTTGCCGGGAATGAGATTCAGACCGGGTGTGGTGCCGAATTCTCCACTCTCGGTGAAAAGAATCTGCAGACCAAGGCAAATACCCAGAAATGGCTTTCCGCTTTTGATCGACTGCAAATGGGATCAATCAGGTTCAGCGTCTCAAGGCTGCGGATGCAGTCCCTGAATGCACCGACACCGGGCAGCACCAGCGCGCCGGCATCGCGAATTGCCTGCGGAGAACAGGTCACCATGGCAGCATGGCCGGTCTTTTCCAGCCCCTTTTGCACGCTGCGCAGATTCCCCATCCCGTAGTCAATAACTGCGATCACTAGGCTTCCCAAGTACAATTGTGATTGCGGGCATCAGCGAAGCAAATTTCACGGGATTAATTCATCGCCAATCCTCATTGATATAGTCATCTATCGAATTAATCTCTGTTTCATGCGGTTAAAAAACCCAGATTCGTTGCAGCGGGGCTCTGGATGCCAGCGATCAATGAGTCGCTAGGCACGACCGTCCTTCTCATAGACAGGCAGCTTTGAAGAGGCATATATGCTTTTAGTATGTCGAGTACTTCGGCAATGAAAGACGGAACATCCCGAAGAATGAGGTGGCTAAAAGTGCTCGTACGCTTGCAATGATGAATACTATCTCGGATCAAGCTACATGGGGCACTCTTTTGACACAGCCTGCTAGAGCCCTTGGTCGACATCGACGCCGACGAGCCCCTCGTCAACGATGGTTGCCATGTCGAGGGCCCGGGCAAAGGCTTTGAAAATCGCCTCTATGATATGGTGGGCATTTTCACCATAGGGGGCTTTGATGTGCAGGGCCATGCCGCTGTTCTTCGCCAACGCGCCGAAAAACTCCTTAACCAGCTCCACATCGAAGGTGCCGACTGTACCCTGAGGGAGCGCCGGGGTGTCATATACCAGGCCGGCCTGTTGCAGATGTCCAAAACAACCGTGCTCAGCGATTCGTCCATAGGCACGGTTGCTTCCCCGTAGCGCCTGATTCCCTTGCAGTCGCCGAGCGCCTTTTTAAGACATTCCCCCAGGGATATCCCGATGTCCTCGACCGTGTGGTGGTAATCCACCTGAATATCTCCCTTTGCCCTGACGGTGAGGTCGAACAAACCGTGCTGGGCGAAGAGTTCCAGCATGTGATCCAAAAAGGGCACGGATGTGCTGATGCTGCTCTTGCCGGAACCGTCGATGACTATTTCAACCGCAACCTCGGTTTCCTTTGTCTTCCTCTCGACACTAGCCTTTCTCATGGCTGCACCCCGCATTGCTTATAGAATAAAAAAATGGTGGAGATGAGGGGATTCGAACCCCCGACCCCTACCTTGCGAAGGTAATGCTCTCCCAGCTGAGCTACATCCCCACACCATTTTTTTGGGAAGAAAGGCCTGACTCCAGGAACCCTTTCTATGAGCTGCCCAATCGATTGTGAATGCAGTATAGCAAAAAACATACTTTTGTTAAAGCATTAAATGAAAGCCAACTTTTCCTTGAAAACGGGATGGCGGTGCTATACATTCGTCTCATGTGTTTTAGCTCGAGGAGACAAAATGGGAACGAAAAAATTCGATGAAAAGGTGCCGGATGTAAGTCAGTCCGCGGATGCCGTCGATCTCAAATCCATTGATCCTGATGACGCAACTTTCCGCTTAAGCTACGGCTTTGACCTTGAACCGCTCAAAGAATCCATCCGCCGGATTGGCTTGATTAATCCTCCCCTGCTGCGCAAAAGGCCTGATGGCCGCTATCAGATCGTAAGCGGGTATAGAAGATTTAGCGCTTCGCGGGAACTGGGCATTTATTCTATGCATTGCAGAATGGTTCCCCCGGAAACAAGTGATGAAGCATGCCTGCTCCTGAGCCTCTATGACAATAGCGCCCACCGTGAATTCAACCCCATAGAAAAGTCCCTTGCATTAAACAGGCTCCTCCCTATTACAGCGAAGAGAGGATAGTGCATGATTTTTTGCCGCTGCTGAAACTGCAGCCGCATAGCACGCAATTCAGGGCCTATCAGACCCTCTGCCTGCTGGATACGGGAATCCGGGACGCCATCATTGATGGTATCATTGATGTACAAAGTGCACTCGGTTTGTCCCGGCTGGACCCGGAGAGCAGGGAGTGTCTTGCGCTACTTCTTGTCAGCCTGCGATTAAGCGTCAGCAAACAGGCTGAAGTCATGACAACTGTTGCAGAGATTGGACTTCGGGACAGGGTATCTCTCCGAACGGTGACCGGAGACCCGGAGATACAATCCACCCTGACAAATGATAAGCTGAACGGCCCCAGAAGGGCGATGCAGTCCTGCGCCTTCTGCGCGAGAAGCGCTATCCCCGGCTTACTGCAAAGGAGAGGCAGGTCAAAGGAATGCTCAGCAAAATTAAGCTTCCTCGCGATGTGAGCATAACACCACCTCCTTATTTTGAAGATAACCGCTATTGCCTCTCCGTGTGCTTCACCGGCTGGCAGGAGTTGAGGGAGCGGCTGGATGCCTTGAACTCGATCATCACTGATGACCTGGAGCCGCTTGAGTAAAGGAGGGTCCGGTGATCATTCGGCAGGAGCGCATTCATGCGCGATGCATTCGCGGCTGAAAGCCGCTCCTACCCGAACTTTGTCTTCCCCGCAGGACGATCTTTTACTTTGGCATTTGACATTCCTCTTTTAAGCTTTGAACTTTGTCATTCTTTTCTCCGTTATTATGAAACGATACTTTCCCACAAAAGTGATCATAGAGCAGGATGCGGCTGACCTTCCCCTGACGCAGGCAATGCTGAAAAAGCTCGAGGGGGTTCCCCGCGAGCTTGCAGCCTCTCTAAAGCCGTACCTGGCAGAGTTGAGCGGCATCCGCCGGCAGGAGGCCCGGGATACCCTGCTGGTGTGCAAAAACAGGGGAAGATTTTTTGAACCCTGCCCGGGCACACAACGTTACCTCTGCTGCGGCTACTCCATCCTTAATTGTGCCGCCAACTGTCCTCTTAACTGCACCTACTGCATCTTACAGTCATATTTGAATAATCCCTTTATGGTAGTTTATGCCAATGCGGAGGAGATGCTGAAAGAACTGGACGATGCGCTCGATCATCTTCCGGAAAGGTTCTTCAGGGTGGGTACCGGTGAGTACACCGACAGCCTGGTGCTGGATCATCTCACCTCGCTCAGCACGCTGCTTGTTCCGCATTTTGCCGGAAGAAAGAATGCCATGCTGGAGCTGAAGACCAAAACCGACAGCATCGGGAATCTGCAGGGGCTTGATCACGGCGGGAGAACCGCTGTCTCCTGGTCTCTCAATGCGGCGCCGGTGGTCAGAAGCGAGGAGCCGTCGGCCTGCCCTCTCGAGCACGTCTGCAGGCGGCAGGCCTCTGCTCGAAGTGGGGGTATGCGGTGGGCTTTCATTTTGACCCCCTTATCTATTACCCGGGCTGGGAGGGCGACTACCGAAAGGTGGTGGAAAGGATTTTTCAATCCGTCGATCCTGACTGTATCTGCTGGATCAGCCTTGGCTGTTTCAGATACATGCCCGCGCTCAAGCCGGTGGTCATGGAACGCTATCCGTCAAGCGCAATCTTCTGCCAGGAATTTATCAGGGGGCTTGACGGCAAGATGAGGTATTTCAAACCCATCAGGATAGAGATGTATGCCAAAATGGCGCGTTGGATACGGGATTGCTGCCCGGATGTGGCTGTCTATCTTTGCATGGAAAGCCGCGAGGTGTGGGAAAAATCAATCGGCTTTGCGCCGGACTCCGCCCGGGACCTGAATAACCGGCTGGCCGATTACTGGCTGAGTAGAGGATTTGCCGCTTCTCTCTAACAGGCTGTTGAAAAACACCCATCTGATTTGTGGCTCAAAGGGGGAGGGGCTTTTGACGCCACAACAATGTGTCTTTTCGCTTACGGCACGACCCGGTGCCTTCGACTTAAACCGAAAGCAGGCAGCTTTGCAGGGGCTTCGAGACAGCTGTTGCCATGCGGGTCTGTCGGACAAAGTTAGAGAGATGCTGCCGTTCTACAGGTTCCGAATAATTTTGTTGTGGCTAAAAAGCCTCTTCCCCTTGAGCCTTTGAACCGCCTGAGGAAAACTACTTTTTCAACAACCTGCTAGGGATGGGTATCGTGGGAATCGTTGGAGGGTTTATGTTCACTACCGCCTTCTGCTTTTTGAGGAATGGGCGACGGGGCAGTAGACGAATCCCTGGATATGGCTTTCTCCGCGTGACCCTGTTTGCTGCCGGCAGGGAAAAAAGCCAGAAATGAAATGAGGGCAAAAAAGGCGACGACGAACACGCAATTTTTGAACTTGACCATCAGTTATATAATCCTTCAATGCATGATTACGATTTGATGTGCAATATCAGCAACGTATCGGCAGACCGTCAAAGAATCTTTACCTGCGATGTGCCTGCGTAAAACCCTTACCTTAATCCTTATACAGGACCTTCCGGGGCCGGTCAATGTTTTTTTGAGTGCACTCATAATTGTACTGATCCGCTGACGGTATAAAACAGCGGATGTCGGAACAATCGTGAGTGCGGCTCATGTTCAGAAAAAAATTGACAAAAGGGTCTTGTGAGGCCTAGTGTAGTGCGTCCAACACGTGTTTACTTTTGTTGTGGCTCACAAGCCACCGACCCATGAGCCACATACCAATCCATGGTCACTCAATAAAGGTATGTAAGGAAATCAATGAAACACTACACTAGATTCATATGTGGATGAATCTTTACAACCGTGAACAGCAATCATGCAGTAATCTCCCGCGAGGTGCACATTATGGCAGCGAAAATTACCATACTTGATCTTAAGGATATGAAGGAGCGGGGCGAAAAAATAACCATGCTTACCGCTTATGATTATCCCACCGCACGCATCCTTGACCAATGCGGCATAGAGGTGCTGCTCATCGGTGATTCCGTCGGCAACGCCATGATGGGCTTGGAAAACACCCTGCCGGTCACCGTTGAGGAGATGATTTATCATACCAGGGCGGTGGTCAGGGGGCGGAAGCGCGCCCTGGTTGTCACGGACATGCCCTTCATGTCCTACCAGGTGAGCGTTGAGCAGGCGAAGCGGGAAGCAGGGAGGATGATCAAGGAGGGTGGGGCGGAAGCGGTGAAGCTCGAGGGCGGTGAGGTCATGGAAGACGTGATCAAGGCCATCTGCGATATTGATATCCCAGTGATGGGGCACATTGGACTGACGCCCCAATCCGTTCACCGCATGGGCGGCTACAGGGTGCAGGGCAGGGAGGAGCGGCAGAGAAAAAAGCTTCTGGCCGATGCCAGGGCGGTTGAGCGCGCGGGTGCGTTCTGCCTTGTGCTTGAGGCCATTCCGGCCAGGCTTGCCGCGGAAATTACCCAAACCGTGCGCATTCCCACCATCGGCATTGGGGCAGGCGTCAATTGTGACGGACAGGTGCTGGTGATACATGACCTGCTGGGCATTGCCGGCGCCTTCAGACCGAAATTCGTGAAGCAGTACGCCAATCTGGAGGCTGTCATAACCAAAGCGGTGACGGCCTATCTCTCAGAAGTTAAAAAGAAGCGGTTTCCCTCAGCTCAACACAGCTTTGAGTAACCGGAGGCGTTTTCGTGCAGGTCATAAGCGGCGTCAGAGACATGCAGGTATCTGCCGAGGGGGCGCGGCGGCAGTGCAAGCGCATTGTACTCGTTCCCACCATGGGGTTTCTCCATCGGGGGCACCTGAGCCTGATGCAGGAGGGCCGGCGGCGCGGCGATCTGTTGGTGATGAGCATTTTTGTCAATCCCACCCAGTTCGGGGCGGGTGAGGACTATGAAGCCTATCCCCGCGACATGGAACGGGACCAGGACCTGGCCCGGCAGGCCGGCGTTGATATCATCTTTGCCCCGTCAGCACGGGAGATATATCCTGCGCACTATCAGACGTATGTGAATGTGGAAGAGATCACCAAATATTTATGCGGCGCGTCCCGGCCGACCCATTTCAGAGGGGTGACCACGGTTGTCTGCAAGCTTTTTAATATTGTGAAGCCCCATGCGGCCATTTTCGGCGAGAAGGATTTTCAGCAGCTGGTGGTCATCCGGCGGATGGTCACCGACCTCAACCTGGATGTGGAGATTGTGGGGATGCCTACCTACCGCGAGACGGACGGGCTGGCCATGAGCTCCCGCAATTCCTACTTGACGCCGCCTGAGCGCACTGCAGCCCTTTGCATATCACAGGCGCTGAAGCAGGCGGCCGCGCTTTTCGGACAGGGGGAGCGCCGAGCGAAAGCACTTGTCCAGGCGGCACAAAACATCATCGCCGCTGAACCGCTGGCCAGGATTGATTACCTTACGCTGTGTGATACAGAGGAACTGAAAGACCTGTCACGGGTTGACCGGGAGGCAGTGCTGGCCGTGGCGGTTAGGATCGGCAAGGCGAGGTTAATTGATAACATAATATTAAAAGCTTAACCTTACCTGCAGTACTCATCGCGGATCATCTTCATATCTTCCCACACCTCCCGTTTCCGTTCCGGATTTCTAAGTAAAAAGGCAGGGTGAAAGGTTGCTATCAGCCTGGCATCGCGGTAGGAAAAAAACCTGCCCCTCAGGCGGGAGATCTTTTCATCAGTCTGCAGCAGTGTCTGTGCCGCGAAGGTCCCCAGGGCGCAGATGATCTTCGGCCCGATGGCCTCGAGCTGCTTGATGAGAAAGGGTTCGCACGCCCTGATCTCATCGGGCTCCGGGTTTCGATTGCCCGGGGGCCGGCACTTGATGATGTTGGCGATGTAGACTTCATCGCGGCTGAGATTGATCGAGCCTATGATTTTGGTGAGCAGCTGGCCTGCCCTGCCGACGAATGGCTCTCCCTGCCTGTCTTCGTCCTCCCCGGGTCCCTCGCCCACAAATACCAGCCGGGCTTCGGGATTTCCAACGCCGTAGACAATATTCGTGCGCTGGCGGTGCAGCTTGCACCGTGTGCACTCCCCCAGCTCCTGCCGTATGTTCCGGAGGAGACGGGCCTTTCCCGCGGGAAGCCGCTCATCGGAGAAGGGCAGCCCCTCAACCCCTTCCTCTTTCCGGCAGCGCAGGTAGTCCTCCAGAGAGGCAATCACCTGTCCCAGTTCAACTTTCAGTTGACTGATTTTTTCCATCGTCCGTCTTTTTCCCGTCCGCCATGGCTGACTTGCTCCGCCGCGGCATGGAGGCCTGCTCTGCCTTCAGCTCTTTGACTTTGTCCAGGATTTTATCCGCCAGCTCATCCTTATCCATCAGGGGGAGGGAATTAATCCTGCCTTCAAAATCGATCAGGGTTGCCTCATTGCTGTCCGAGCCGAAGCCCCCCTGCTTTTGAAGCGCGCTGTTGACCACGATCAGGTCCAGATTTTTCCGGTCCAGCTTTGACTTGGCCTGGGAGATGAGGTTTTTGGTCTCGGCCGCAAAGCCCACCAGAAACCTGTTCCCCTTGTTTCTGCCCAGCTGGTAGAGGATGTCGGGATTTCGTTCCAGTTCCAGGCTTAAGGTCTTGCGAATCTTTTTCATCTTTTCCCCGAAGCTCTTCTTGGGGCGGTAATCGGATACGGCAGCCGTCTTGATGATTATGGTGGAGGCCTTGGCGTGCAGCATCACAACCTTGTACATCTCCAGCGCGGTAGTGACGTTGACGGTCTGGACGCAGGCGGGCGGCTTGAGACCGGTGGGCCCGGTCACCAGCAAAACCTCGGCGCCTCTTCTCTGGGCGGCCCTGGCCAGGGCATAACCCATTTTCCCCGAGGAGCGGTTGGTCAGCATGCGCACCGGATCGAGCGGTTCTTCCGTCGGGCCCGCGGTTACCATGATGCGCTCACCCTGAAGGTCCTTCGGGGTGATAAACGGGATTGCCTCTTCCAATATGTCCGCCGGCTCGGCCATTCTTCCCTG
Organism: uncultured delta proteobacterium; assembly: GCA_963751515.1. GTDB lineage: Bacteria > Desulfobacterota > WTBG01 > WTBG01 > WTBG01 > CAZWCD01. Next base: position 296,432 of record CAVVUR010000003.1, on the reverse strand, counting down.
GCCTTCATAGCCGCAGGCAAGTTCTCCCGACACCGGGTCAGCGAAGCGGAAGCCGCGCTCGCGCAATTTTTCCAGGTTATGGCGGGTTATGGGATTTTCCCACATCTTTACGTTCATGGCCGGGGCGATAAGCACCGGCGCGGAGGTGGCCAGCACCACGGTAGACAGGAGATCGTCGGCCAGGCCGTTGGCAATTTTGGCGATGATGTTCGCGGTCGCGGGCGCGATGATCAGCAGGTCCGCCCTGTCTGCCAGGGCAATGTGGGATATTTCGTCCCTGTAGCGGCGCGAACATGTCCGTGTACACCGGGTGCCCGGAAACGGTCTGAAAGGTCAGCGGGGTGACAAACTGCCGGGCGTGGTCGGTCATCACCACATACACCTCTGCCTGCCGCTTGCGAAGCAGGCGCACCAGTTCAACCGCTTTATAAGCGGCGATGCCGCCGGTGATGCCAACCACAATATTTTGTCCCTTGATCATACGCTTCTTCCTGTACAGGTGCCGTTAGACACGGTGATGTTTTTATGAGGGTAAGGTTAAAGGGCCTCTTCCTGCTCTTCCGGTCCCTCTTTCCCCCGGGAAACGCTCACCTCCGCCTCGATGAGGGGCGGAGCGATGCGGATGACGGAAATGGTAAATCCTTCGAATTGCTTCCCCTCCAGTTCCTGGGCCAGCGCGAGGGTGTCAGAGCCGGACTCCAGCTCCAGCAGGGCCCCCCTGGCTGCCACGCTCTTTTGCTCGATGGCGGTAATGGCGGGGATGTTTTTTTTCAGTGCGTTTTTAAACGCTGTGAAATCAGAATAGCTGGATATGCCGGAAACGCTGAGGCTGGTTATCAGGACCCCCTTGCTTTCCTTTGACCAGCGCTGCGCGATCTGCTCGCCTATCTGGCGGGCAAATGTCCGTGACGCGTTCTTGATGGAGCTGTCATATGCGGAGTCATCGCTTTCCCCGCTTGAGGGCATGTAGGTTTCAATGGAGCCCAGGATGGAGCCGTCATCGGTCTTTACCGCCCTGCCGGCGATATTTGCCTGAACCTCCTGCGCGAATGCGTCCCCGCTCCCCCCGGCGGCCCGGCCTGCCTGCGCCCTCGCATTAATTATTACTTCGGCCTGGAACTGCCTGCCCAGGGCCTGGAGGTCTTCAACATCAGGGTCAAGGCATCCGTAGACATTACTGCCGGTGATCTGCAGGATCATGCGGGAGTGGTCAATAACTTCGAATCCCTGCTTCTCCAGTTCGTCGCGCATCGCCAGGTCAGGCGGGGTTAAGGCGGTTTCGGGATCGATGAAGGACCACCAGCAGGTATAGACGTCCCGGCCGGGCTGCTGCCGGGCAATCATCAGCAGAACGGCGGGCAGCGCGCGTTCCGGCCCGATCGACTGGTTCAGCGCCAGATACTTTTCCAGCTTCCTGAGGTTCACGTTTGACTGCAGCGTAATATGGTAGCGATCGCCGCGCCTGCTGTCATAGAGAATCTTGTAGCTTTCTATATAATCGGTCGCCTTGTCAAACAGCACCCCACTGAGGGAAGGGAGCTGCTGGTTCATCTGCTCAAAGGTCATGATCGTACCTACCGCCTGGACAAGCGCTTTGCGGTGGGCGTCAGCAATGGCACTGCTTTGGGCAGTGACGATGTTGTTGTCGCTGATCTGGGCAATCCCGGTGGTGACCACGGCGTTACCCGGAGAGGTCCCCTGGGAGAAGGCCGCGCTTCCTGCAACCAACATGCTCAGGACAAATGCTGTTACGGTACACAGATGTTTTATCATGGTTTGCGGTTTATTGGATGTAGGGTTTGAGCTCGCGGGCCAGAGCCCGGTTGATATCAGCCTCTATGACAACACCCGTTTCCACATAGGTGGCGGTGTGGATGGTGCCCTGTTTCATGATGCGGTCGATGGTTTCCCAGGCCTCGAAAGGAATGGTCAGCCTGACTCTTTTGAATTCGGGCAGAAGCAGGCGCCCGATCAGGGAGCACAACCTGTCAATTCCTTCACCGGTCGCTGCCGAGATGCCGATGCCGTGGTCGACCTTTCGTTCCCACCGCCGCAGCAGGGAGCGCTCGGCGAGAAGGTCAATTTTGTTGAACGCGTGGACGACGGTTCTCGGGGGCATATCGATTTCCGCGAGCACCTTATTCACCGCGTCGATGTGTGCCTCGCAACGGGGACTGCTTACGTCAATGACGTGGAGCAGCAGGTCCGATGCCGTCACCTCTTCAAAGGTCGCCTTGAAGGCGGCAATGAGCTGGTGCGGGAGCTTGTTGATGAACCCGACCGTGTCGGTGATGAATGCCTGCTGATGGCCGCCCAGCCTGAGCTTTCCAACCTTGGGGTCCAGCGTGCTGAAAAGCTGGTCCCTCACCAGCACCTGTGTGCGGGAGAGCCGGTTGAGCAGGGTCGATTTGCCTGAATTGGTGTAGCCGACAAGGGCTATCATGGAGCGGAGGCGCTCTTTCCTGTCCAGCCGGTGGAGGGTTCTCACCCTGCGCACCTTATCCAGCTCCCGGTTCAATCTGGTGATGCGCTCCTTGATTCTCCTGCGGTCTACCTCCAGCTTGGTTTCACCCGGTCCCCTGGTACCAATGCCGCCGCCCAGCCGGGAAAGGCTTACCCCCTTTCCGGTCAGCCGGGGCAGGGTATAGGTGAGCTGGGCCAGCTCCACCTGCAGCTTTCCCTCCCCGGACCGGGCCCGCTGGGCGAAAATATCCAGAATCAGCGCGGTGCGGTCAATGGTTTTTGTTCCAAACAGTGTTTCCAGGTTTCGCTGCTGGGTAGGCGTGAGCTCGTCATCAAAGATAATCACATCAACCGGCTGGGAGGCTATGAATGACTGTACTTCATCCGCCTTGCCTTTCCCGATGAGCAGCGCCGCGTCCACCTTTCTCAGCGACTGGACCAGGGTTTTCACCACCCGGGCCCCGGCGGTTTCAGCCAGACGGGACAATTCTTCGAGCGAATCAGCAATCTCCCACTCGGCTTTATTTCTTGGCGTTCCTATGAGCAGCGCTTTTTCTCTGGTGATGCCGGGCCCCATGCTGTTGTAAGCTGTGCGCTTGACGACGAGTGACGTTTTTTCCCCGCCCGCTATAGGTATGCTGTTCAGCGTTCGGTCACAGCGATCATAATAGAACAATAGTTCAAATATTCAAGAACTTTCTCAACAGATCATCGACGGCGGCGGTTTGCCCGGGCAGCGTGCACCACTCTATTTCCGGGTCTTTCCGGAACCAGGTTAATTGACGCTTGGCGTATCTTTTGGTGTTCACTTGTATCAGCCGTATTGCCTCGTCCAGTGTTATTTCGCCCCGGATATGGCTCAGCATCTGTTTGTATCCCAGGCTCTGGAAAGCCTTTATGGAGTGAGCATATCCTTTCGAGAGCAGCCCCTTCACTTCTTCCTCAAGGCCGGATGCAATCATGGAGTCAACCCGCGCCTCGATGCGGCGGTAAATCTCCCACCGGTCTCTTATCAGCCCTATTTTCAGGGGGGTAAACGCCGAGGTGCTGAAGCGGTGGTCCCGGTGGTGTTCGGAAATGGTCCTGCCGGTGAGATGGAATACCTCGAGCGCCCTGATAATCCTGAAGGTGTCGTTGGGGTGGATGCGCGACGCGGCCTCCGGGTCAACCTCCGCGAGCTGCCGGTAGAGATGCCAGTTGCCCTTTTCCGCCTCCAGTTTTTTGAGCATCTCCCGCAACTGCCTGTCCGCGGGCGGGGCGGGGAAAAGGCCTTTGAGCAGGGCCTTAATGTACAGCCCGGTTCCCCCTGTCACCAGCGCGCGTTTGCCGCTCTGCGCCAGTGCGCTGATAATCCGGTGCGCCTCTTCCCGGAACTGCGCTGCGCTGTAATCCTCGTCGGGATTCCTGATGTCAAGGAGATGGTGGGTGACCAGATTCCTGTCCGCGGGAGACGGTTTTGCCGACCCTATGTCCATGCCCCGGTACACCTGCATGGAATCGGCATTGATAATCTCCAGTCCGAATTTCAGGGCCAGCTCCAGGGCAAGCGCTGATTTGCCCACGGCTGTGGGCCCCACGATTACGATCAGAGGTATAGGTTCGAGTTGGCTCATGGTGCATAAGGAGAGCAGTGTGTTCCCGCCCGCAGGCGCAAGGGCGCGGGAACCGGCTTCAGTGACCGGGGAATGCCACCAGGGCAAATACGGGGTAGCCTTCCAGCTTTTCCTTTCCCTTCAGATCAGGGAGATCCACAATAAAGGCGCATTCCACAACCTTCCCACCGGCCATTTCCACCAGCTCGCACGCCGCTTTCATGGTGCCGCCGGTGGCGAGCAGGTCATCGACCATCAGCACCCGCATGCCCGGCATGACCGCGTCCTTATGCATTTCAATTGCATCGGTGCCGTACTCCAGCTGGTAATCCCTGCGGTAGGTCTCCGCGGGGAGCTTGCCCGGCTTGCGGATGGGAATGAATCCCCGGCCCAGCCGGCAGGCTATGGCGCCGGCGATGATAAAACCCCGGGACTCGATGCCCGCCACCATGTCAATGTCCATGCTTTGATAGCGATTGACAAAGGCGTCAACCGTGTGCCGCAAGCCCTGCGCGTCCTTGAGCAGGGTGGTGATATCGCGGAACAGTATGCCTTTTTTGGGGAAATCGGGGATGGTGCGTATCTTTGCCTTGATAGTGTCCATAGGGGTTTCCTTTCTCCTGCGCCTTCAGGCGATGAGGTAGAGCGCAATCAGGATGGCGCTCACCAGGTAAACCATCCAGTGCACCTCCCTTCCTTTCCCGCATCCCAGCTTTATGAGCGGGTAGCTGACAAACCCTATGGCGAGGCCGTTGGAGATGCTGAAGGTGAGGGGCATGGTTACAATAGTGAGAAATGCCGGGATAGCCTCGTCGGGTGACGCCCAGCGTATTCTGGTAATCGACTGCATCATCAGGCTGCCGACCACGATCAACGCCGGTGCGGTTACGGGATGGAGCAGTATGGCGTTGCCCTCGCCCCGGTAACCGCCTCCGAACATGTTGGCCAGGGGGGAGAAAAAAAGGGAAAGCAAAAGCAGCAGGGCGGTTATCACACTGGCAAGTCCCGTTCTTCCCCCTTCGGAGACTCCGGTCGCGCTCTCGATATAGCTGGTCAGGGGCGAGGTGCCGCAGAGGGAGCCCAATGTGGTGCCGACGGCATCGGAGAAGAGGGCCCTGCCGGCACGCGGCAGCCTGCCGTTTTTCACCAGCCCCGCCTGTTCGCCCACGCCGATCAAGGTCCCGATGGTGTCAAACAGGTTGAGAAAGAGGATGGTGAAGACGGGCATGATAAAGGAAGGGCTGAGCGCGCCCGCGATGTCAAGCTTGAGCCAGGTGGGCCTCATGGAGGGTACGGGGCTCACCAGACCTTTGTACTCAACCAGACCGGTGATGACGCCCAGGGTGCCGGTGCAAAGGATTCCCAGCAGGATCGCGCCCTTGATCCGCCGCGCCATCATGACCGCGGTGATCAACAGGCCTGCGATGGCCACCAGGGCGGGCGGGGCGTTTAAATCGCCCATGGTGAGAAAGGTGGCGGCGTTGGGGACCACGATGCCCGCCTCCCTCAACCCGATAAAGGCAATGAACGTCCCGATGCCGGCCGCGATGCCGTGCTTTATCCCCCCGGGTATGGCTTCAAATATGACCTCCCTGAGCTTCACCGCGGTCAGGATCAGGAAAAGAGAGCCGGAGAGAAAAACCATGCCCAGCGCGATTTCCCAGGGCACCCCCATGGATGAACAAATCTGGTAGCTGAACAGCGCGTTGATGCCCATACCGGGCGCCTGCGCTATGGGATAGTTGGCCAGAAGCGCCATCAGCATGGTCGCGGCTGCCGCGGAGATGCAGGTGGCGACCATAACCGCGTTAAAATCCATTCCCGCACCCTGGGATAAAATGGCCGGGTTTACGAAAATAATGTAAGCCATGGTCATGAATGTAGTGACGCCGGCTATGATTTCCGTGCGGACGGTCGAGCCTGACTCTTCAATTTTGAAAAACCGGTTCAGGGCGTTTTTCATTCTGGGACTCATGCAGCATTGCCGTGGTGGACGGACATTTATAGCGGGAACGGAGATTTCCCGTCAAGGGAAAAGTCTTGTTGCAGCCCGGGGCAAAAAGGAGACCCTTGACACGACCCCTTCAAAAGATAAGGGGACGTTGTTGACAAATTGTACAAAGTTAATAAAAGAGCTACTGCAATTCGGAAGCAGGCGGCATCCGCTTCCAAAACTACAGAAAACACTCGCGTGTCAATTTGTAATCAAAAGATAAGGGGACGTTGTTGACAAATTGTACAAAGTTAATAAAAGAGCTACTGCAATTCGGAAGCAGGCGGCATCCGCTTCCAAAACTACAGAAAACACTCGCGTGTCAATTTGTAATGGAATATGGCTTTTCGTTGGCAGAAACAGCACGCCAGCTCGGCGTATCAACATCAGCGGTAGCACGCATGCTGGAACGGAATGAGAAAGTACAATTTGTCAACAACGTCCCCCTGTTCAGAAACAGCACGCCAGCTCGGCGTATCAACATCAGCGGTAGCACGCATGCTGGAACGGAATGAGAAAGTACAATTTGTCAACAACGTCCCCCTGTTCAGCGAGAGTTGAAATTTAGAAATTTAAGGACGTCCCTCTTTACGTCAAGGGAAAAGTCTCATTGCTGACAGCGCTAAAAAGGGCCTTGACACCCTCCGGTGGTATGGATTAAATAGCTGCTAATTACTGTGGGAGATGACAATCGTTCAATGGAAAAAGATGCCGGCTTCAAGGAGGTCATGCTCTGGATCCGTCTGGCCACGACCTTCAATCTCGTATACCAGGAAATAAAGCACCAGATAAGCAGGGACAGGATAACCGTTCCCCAGCTTGATATCATAAGCTGCCTGGGGCGGACCGGGGGACTTCCCTTAAGCGAACTGGCCGAGCGCCTGCTGGTCAGCGGGGGCAATGTCACTGGCATCATTGACCGGCTGGAGAAAAACGGCTATGTGTACCGCGCCCGCGATGAGGGTGACAGAAGAGTGGTACGGGCGCTGCTGACGGAGAAGGGATACGCGCTTTTCAAGGCCTTCCTGCCCCGCTACAAGGACATTGTGGCGGATATCAATAAGGGCTTGACTGTCCAGGAGCGGAAGGATCTGCAAAGGCTGCTTAAGAAACTGGCGCAAAGTGTTCTGCTGACCCAGAAGGCGAGGAGGTAAGAGAAAGCTCCTGCCTTGCCTGCTCAAGAAAAAAGCCTGCCTCGCACCGCTCGAAAAGGTTTGCCGCGGCGGAAAAACACCCGGCCGCCCTGCCATATTCCCTCCGGGCTTTATAAAGACGTCCCAGCGATAGATAGCCCTGTCCCTCGATGACCCTGGCACCTATCCGGTGTGCTGACGCAATTGTTGCGCGGTAGTGGGCCTCGGCACGCTTCGCGGCGAAGGGCAGGGTTTTTGCCAGAAACAAGCCGTTCTTTATAATGCTTGCCCAGGAGACGGGTGCCGCTCTGCAGGCGAGGGCCGCGTAGATATCCCCGATAATAAGCCCGGAAAAGGTGTATCGCCACAGCGCCTGATTTTCCCTCCACCATCGCCGCGCCTTTTTGAGCGTGCGCATTCCTTCGCTGAAACGGCCTTCCGCGGTCAGCACCACCGCTAAAAAACAACGGGCCGGTGTGCCTAAATATCGGCAGCCGATGGTCTGCGCGAACCTCAGGACCTCTTCCAACAGTTCCTTTGCCTTCTGATAGTCTCCGCACAGGACATAGCACATGCCCAGGGAGAGACGGGGGAATTGGGTGTAGAGAGGATCTTTTGAAGTTGCGAGAGCAGCCTTGTTCCGTTCAATGGCGGTTGTGAAATCACCCGCGCTCATACAACCCCACGCCGCCACGGTGTTGCCCCAGGTGATGCCGCGTATGCTTGAGTTTTTCTGCCCAAGCTTCAGCAACCTTTCACCTGATTCTCTGACCCGGGCGCACGCTCCTGACGCCCAGTATGCGTATCCATCAGAGTCGTACGACTGGAAGTATGGATAGTGTTCCCATGCGGCGCCGGCAGAAAACGTCCTGGCTGCCTTTCCGTGCGCTATGCCTTCCTCCATGCGCCCCAGGTCAACACAGGTCCAGGCGAGCCAGGTGTGGGCATAGCCGTTGACCAAACTGTTGCTGCACTGCTCACCCTGCTCGAGGGCCTTGCGCAAAAAGCGGTAGGCATCCCTGAACTGTTCGTCTCCCCATAGGCTTGCGCCCAACCACACATAATAGATGCCTCGTTTTTCTGGGTCATCAAGCGCTTCGGCCTCGGGGAGGTGCTTTCTGAAAAGTGCCTCCAACTCCCGGAAGGTTCCCCGGAAGTAAAAAGCCGGGGCCCAGTTGTTAAGCAGATCAATCAGCTCGGCGGCGTTTTGTGGCGGATCGTTCCCGGAACCGGTGAGCAAGTCATATGCTTCGCGATAGAACTGGTGGGCTTCGGTTATTGCGTACTGCCGGAGACTCTTCCTTGCTGACAGGACGAGATAGCGTATGGCTTTGTGCAGCGAGGCGCCGTGCTTGAAATGGAAGGCGAGCAGCTCCGGCGTATCATCCGGGCTGCCCGGGAACAGTTCTTCCATCGCCATGCCCAGTCGCTCGTGGATCTCCCGGCATTCCTTTGTAAGCAGGCTCTTGTAAACCACCTGCTGGATGATGTCATGCCGGAAGCTGTAGCGGGGTTCAGGGTGATCCGGGATGCGCCTGATCAGGTTATGCTGTTCAAGAAGCTCAAGGTGCTCGGTGAGTCCGGCCGGCTCATCAATGAATCCAGTGAGCAGCGCGGGTGAGAAATGTTTGCCGGCGACCGCCGCCACCTGGAGCACGCGTTTGGCCCGGGGATTAAGGCAGTCAACCCTGGCGGCAATATGCCCCTGTACGGTACGGGGTATCCATAGGGCATTGAGCGGTTTGGTGATCTGCCAGGAGCCCTTCTTTTCCACCAGGGCGTCTGACTCAATCAGGCTATTGAGCATTTCCTCCAGGTAGAAGGGATTGCCTTCAACTTTTTCCAAAATAAAACGCTCCAGCGCTGAAGGAACAGCGGAGGGCTTGAGGAGCGATTCCAATAGCTGCCCGGATTCCTCTCCGGTAAGATTGGTCAGGTTGATTTCACGGTACGGCATGCCGTGCAAGTCGCAACGGCAGCAGGGTAAAAGATGAGCGGCCGGCCGGAAGGTGAAAATAAAGAGCGCAGGGCAGTTGAAGTCGCCAAGCGTCCGGATAAACTCCACCGATGACGGGTCTGCCCAGTGAAGATCCTCCACCAGGAAGACTGTCGGGGCTCTGAGTGTCTCTCCAGTGAACAGGATCCTCAGCGCCTCATGCAGGATTGATTTGCGAAGCTCGGGATCAGCGACGGCAGGTTCCTGATAATCGATACCGTAGAGCCTTCGCAGGCAGAAGCCCACCGGTATGCTTTTATCCGGGGTGATTTTGTACTTTTTCTCGATTTTGCGCAGTATGGCATCCGGCGCCTCCCCCTCACTGATATCCAGCATGATGCTGAGCAGGTCTTTGAACGGGGCATAGGAGCTGTTCCGGGAATGGTCATGGGCATAACCGCTGAACCATCTGATATGCCGCCGCCGCAATAATGTTTTAAACTCATCAATCAGCCTGCTTTTACCCGTGCCTGCCTCCCCGCGAACGACGATGATGGACCCGCTTCCTTCCTTCAGTCGGTCTGCAGCCTCGGCCAGCAGTTTCATTTCCCGCTGCCTTCCGATGAGCGGGCTGTGCAATGCCCGTGGAGGTTTCTGCCTGTGGGGATGAACCTGGGCGGAAAGGACCCGGTACATCGCGACCGGTTCGGAACGGCCTTTAACTTTTGCCGGGACGAGGGGCGCAAAAATAAAATAACCTTCGGATTGACGGCGGGTATCGGCGCAGACGAGTATGTCGCCGGGTTGTGCCATCGCTTCAAGCCGGTCGGCAAGACTGATCGGGTCGCCCGAGATACCATAGCTTCCGTGCGCCGGGTTGCAATCGGCGGCGACTACGAGGCCTGAACTGATGCCGGAGTGCATGCGCAGCGGCAGCCGCAATTGTGTTCGCGCGTTCGGATGCAGCGCGGCTATAACCCGGTGAATCTCTTGCGCTGCAAGAATGGCCCTGACCGGGTCATCCTCATGCGCTGCCGGAAAGCCGAAAAAGGCCACCACCGCATCCCCCATGAACTTTTCAATGAATCCTTCGTAGGCAGCTATTATTTTACTGATTGCACCGAAGATGGCGCCCATCAGTTCATTCAGCTCTTCCGGATCAAGCTGCTGGGAGAGGGCGGTGAAACCTGAAAGGTCTGAAATGAGTGCGGTGACATACTTTTTTTCGCCGGCAGCGTGAGCGATGGTCCCTTCCGACAAAGGGCCTGCCTTATGAAAGGGGTCAGGAAGATTGCGGGGAGACATCATGAAAAGTGCCCGGCAAGTGATGTGGTATTTTTTTTGACTGACGATGCACGGCTGATTCCCCGGGCCGCCGCAAGGCCGTCTCAAGCTTTAACGCAATCTTCAAGTAAGCAAATAAAAGGCCATAAGGATCCGGAAGGAACAAAAACCTGTATATGCAGTCCTTGTGAAGGAGCGGAAATGGATTCTTATTACCTGTCCCGGTTCTTATGCAGATGGAGGGACGCGCTCCGTGTATAACATAGTGATAAAAGGTGTAAAAGTTTATGAACACATCTTTTAACTATAAAATATTTATATGTAAATAGTTCTTGAACTTTCATTAAGAATCCTATAAAAATTTTATCATTATTCTTCAATTTCGGACGTGCCTGTTAAACATGGAAGAAACGTAAATACGCCGGATCGTTATTACTGCCCTGATTGAGCGGGAATGGGATGAAAAATAAAATTAATAATTTTGTCAATTGGTTCAGCCACAGCCTTATCAAATACAGATATGGCTCTTTCTTTTTGTGCATCGTTATCACCGCATTTTTTATCTATCAATTAAAGGACATTTCTTTTAACACCAACCTGGGGGATTTTTATCCCTTAAAGCATCCCTATCTGAAGGTACAAAACCAGCTTGATGGAATATTTGGCGGGCTCAATCAGGTGGCCATCGCCATTGAGGTTAAAAACGGCACCATCCTGAATCACGCGACATTGGAGAAGGTCTGGCAGATTACCAGGAGATTATATCTGACCGAGGGCATCAATAATGGCCGGGTGATGTCATTATCCGCGAGGAAAGTGAAGCATGTCGAGGCCAATGAGGAGGGGTTCAACACCTTCCGCCTGATGCACGATCCGCCGCGCTCGGAGGAGGAACTCAAGCTGCTGCGGGATAGAATCGTCGTCAACCCGCTCGTGTACGGGCCGATGGTTTCAAAGGACTTCAGGGCCACCCTCATCCAGGCTGATTTTGAGTCCACTGTTTCAAGCCGCACCATCTTTCAGCTGCTGCAGCAGATTGAGGCGCAGTACAAGGATGAGAATCACGCCATTTATATCGCCGGCCAGCCTGTTCTGCAGGGCTGGCTTGATTTTTATCTGCCGCGCATGAGCTGGCTTTTTGTCCTGTCAATTCTGGCCATGAGCCTGGTCCTGTATAATGTTTTTAAATCAAAGCGGGGGGTGCTGGTTCCGATTTTCTCCTCGGCAATGGCGACTGCCTGGGGACTGGGCATTACCGTACTGTTCGGCTACAAGCTTACACCCGCGACCGTGCTTGCCCCCTTCCTGGTATTCGCGCTCGGCGTGAGCCACAATGTCCAGTACATTAAGCTCTATTATGAGTTCATGTACCGTGACAAAAAAAACTCCAAGCGCGCGGCCATGAGAACATCCCGCTCCCTGTTTATGCCGGCGTTTACCGGGCTTTTGACTGACGGCATCGCGCCGTTCACCCTGCTGATTGTTCCCCTGGGCATGGTGAGAAGCCTGGCCATAGGAATCGGCTTCGGCATCCTGAGCATTTTCTTTTCAACCATCATTTTTGTTCCCAGCCTGCTTTCATTCATGACGCCTCCAAAACGCTATGAGGTTTTGCGGGAAGAGAAACCAACCATCACCAACCGGGTGCTGGGCTATTTTGCCGCCATCGCGGTTAACAAAATTTCGCGCTGGACGGTGATTGTTGTGTTCTTTGCCTTAACGGCAGTAAGCCTGATCGGCATACGGCAGCTGGAGGTGGGAGACAAAAAGCCGGGAACCGCCCTGCTCTACGCCGGCAGCCCTTACAACAAAGCGGAGAAATTCATCAGTGAGCATTTTTTAACCTCGGACCCCTATTACATTTTTGTTGAGGGCGCATCCAGTGAGGCATTAATAGCCGGAAGCGCCCTCCGGGAAATGGACGGCCTGCAGCGCTATCTTGAAAAAGAGGTGGCGGGCGTGGGCCGCACCCTGTCGCTGGTTGAATATATCAAAAATATGAACAGGGTGATGTTTGCCGGGGACATGAGGGAATACCGCATACCTGAAAGTGACCAGACCATAGCCGAATATCTGTTCTTATATTCCCTGACGGCATTTCCCGGCGATTTTGACCCGGTGGTCAGCCCGGATTATAAATACGCCAATATAAAAGTCGACGTGAAGGACCATAAAAGCGCCACCATAAACGCGCTGATAGAGAAAACGGAAACGTGGATTCAAAACAATCACCGCAGCAGTGACATATCCTTTGCCTATGCCGGCGGCAATATCGGCATGCTTGCCGCGGTGAACCAGATCGTCAAACCGATGCTCAGCGGAAATTCCCTGCTCACCTCCGCCCTGGTGTTCTTCTGCCTGGTTGCGGCGTACGGTTTTGTCGCCGGGTGGCTTTTATTCCTGCCGCTGATTTTCAGGACCATCCTTGTTTTCGGCATCCTGGGTTTTCTCAAAATCGGGCTGACCTGTGAGCTGATTCCCGTCGTGGCTTTGGGCATCGGCTTCGGAGACGACTTCGGCATATATATTCTGTCACGGTTGATGGACGAGATGAAAGAAAGCGGCGGCAATTTGAAAAATGCCCTGGTCAAGTCCATGGCCACCTCAGGTAAGGCGGTATTTTTTACCGGGCTTACCCTGACCATAGGCATTGCCACCTGGATGTTTTCCGATATTTTGATGCAGGCGCGCTTGGGCGCCCTGCTGGCTTTTTTTATTTTCTTTAACGCCATAGGCACTCTTATCGTCATGCCCTCCATGATAATGACGGTGAGGCCCAGGTTTTTGACCAGGATAAGCGAGATGTCCTCGGGTGAGCATGCTTCACTTCCTGAAAACGGGTTGCGGGCGGCGATGTGAATAAATACCATATCGCCCGGATGGATTGCGCCGCCACGGCGCTTGGGAAAATGCAAGCGAAAAGGAGACAGACAGCGTATGGATATGAAAAAAGAGGTGCATGTAAGCGCGAAGGACCTGATGGCCATGGTGCGGATGGAGCCGGGAAGGGTCGGAACCTACACCATAGTCCCCGGGCCCCGGGAGCGCCTGCAGTCTATTGTGGAAAAGCTCGAGCATCCTGCCGAGGACTTTTCCTACCTGGAACATACCATGTATACCGGCTTTTATAAGGGCACGAAGGTTACGGCAGTCAACGGAGGCATGTACAGCCCCCAGGGTGCCATTATGGCGGAGATAGTGTGCGCTGCGGGAACAAAGTGCATCATCCGCGCCGGATCCTGCGGCGCTCTTTCCGAACATATTGCCATCGGGGATCTGGTTATCGTGACCGGTGCGGTGCGGGGTGAGGGGACGACCCCATACTATGTCCCGGACAACTTTTCCACAGTCGCGGATGTCCGGGTTACCGCGGCCCTCATGAAGGCCGCGGAGATGCTCGGGGTGACCTGTCACCTGGGGCTGGCATGGACTACTGATGCGCTCCTCAGAGAGACCAGGGAACGGGTCGAAGAGATGAAAGCCCTTAAGGTCAAGGCGGTGGATATGGTTTCATCCAGCATCCTGACGGTTGCCCAGCTGTACGAGGTGGCCGCAGGATCAATTCTGACTGTGAGCGACAACCTGATTACCGGTGAGCTGGGATTTATGAGTCCCCGGTATTACGAAACGGAAGCGAAGATGATCGATATTGCCCTTGAAGGGGTGACCATCCTGGAAGGGAAATAAGCATGGACCTCCCTCCCCTGGCCTGGCCGGTAAAAGATGAGGGCGACGTTTTTTACATACTGGATGAAACAAAGCTTCCCGAGGAAACGGTCTATATTAAAGCCGGCACGTATCTGGAGGCCGCCAGTGCCATCGCGGGAATGCAAACCAGGGCATTCGGACAGGTTTTGACCCTGTTTCACGCATTCCTGATTACCGCCCGGCAGAACAGCGGTGAGAAGCCTGACGTGGTGCTTCCCCGCATCAGGAAAGTTGCCGGGGTGCTTGAGCAGTCACGCCCCACCTTTGCCTTTAAGGATTTGAGCAGCAGGGTCATAAGCTGGGCGGAGCAGGCCCGGGCGGAAGGGAGGGATATTTCCTCTTTTTTGGAAGAGTGTATCCTTGGCTTCCTTGACCACCTGAAGGGGCTGCGCATAAAAAGGGCCGGCTCTGCCGCGTCAGTGCTGCATAATGGTGATGTCATTTTAACCCACTGCAATGTCAGCGGAGAAATGGTGCTTATTGGGAGGGCCTGCAGGCAAGAGGGAAAGACGGTACGGTTTTATGCTACGGAGACCAGGCCGTATTTCCAGGGCAGATTGACGGCCTGGGAACTGGCTGGGGACGGCTTTGATGTAACCATGGTACCGGACAACGCTGTGGCGCACCTGCTCAGTGAAAAGCAGTGCCGGCTGGTGATGGTTGGTTCAGACCGCGTCGCCCTGAATGGGGATATCGTCAATAAGGTAGGGACCTTCCAGCTGGCGGTTGCGGCACGAACATTTGGGGTGCCGTTTTACGCGCTGGTGCAGGAGCCGGGCACGGTGGAACGGGGGGAGGATATTCCTATCGAACAACGCGATGAGAAAGAGCTGCTTACCTACCGGGGGAGGAGGGTATATCCTGAGGAGGCGAAGGGCTACTATCCGGTGTTTGACAGAACGCCTGCTGAGTATATCACGCGCTTGATCACGTTCCGGGGAATTATCGACCCCCGGGAGCTTCCCCAGGCCTGGCAAAAGGTTGGCATGTCGATGTGAGATGTAGGATATGTGATGTGCGATGTAGGATATGTGATGTGGGATGAATTCAGGAGTCAGAAGTCAGGAGCCAGAATAAACCGGTAGGAGCGGCTTTAGCCGCGAATGTAGTAGCAACTATCAACAAGGAGAGAAGACAATGAGAGTGCTTTTTTTACAACCCCCCCTGGGGTCATGGGTTTACTGGGGCAATCATAAACCCATTAATGTGAGCCACGCCCAGTTGACCGCCTGCGTGCGGGAATGGGTGCCGGGTGCGGATGTA
Organism: uncultured delta proteobacterium; assembly: GCA_963751515.1. Lineage (GTDB taxonomy): Bacteria > Desulfobacterota > WTBG01 > WTBG01 > WTBG01 > CAZWCD01. The sequence goes on along the minus strand of CAVVUR010000003.1, from coordinate 281,060 downwards.
CGGGTGCTTGATTGCCGCGCCTTAAGCCTGAACGCGCAGGGGATGATTGCAGCCATTCAGGACATTAACCCTGATCTGATCTACATGGGCGATGCCTACCAAATGACCGAGACCATAGCCATCGTGCCCCACTATCAAAACGCGGCCCGGTTGATTAAAAAGACACGCCCCGACACGCCTATTTGTGTAGGAGGGTTTTATATTGCGGCAAACTATCAAAGCGTTGCCGCAGAGACACCCGAGTTTGATTTTCTGATTGCCGGGGAGCCGGAGATGACCATTACCGAGCTGTGCCGGGAGTTGAGCAAACCGAAGCCGGAACTTTCCTCGGTTAAGGGATTGCTTTACCGTCAGAATGGAACCATAAAGACCAATGAATACCGGCCGCTTATGAAGAACCTGGATGAGCTTCCCATGCCGGCATATGATCTCTTCCCCATGGATAAATACCAGGGATGGAGCACGCTGAACCACTACCAGGAGATCTTTACCTCCCGGGGATGTCCTTTTGGCTGCAGCTTCTGCATAGACTGGGTTACCATGGATCCCCGGGGGAACAGGGATTGGCAGCGTTACCGCACCAAGTCAGCCGCACGTGTAGTGGATGAAATGGAGCTCCTGGAAAAAAAGTACGGGGTAACGTACGTCAGTATCTTTGATCTCAACTTCAACCCGAAGAGAAGCAGGGTTGAAGCATTCCTCAAAGAGATGCAGAACCGCAAGCTAAACATCAGATACTGCTTCTTGGGTAATGCCCATTCGTTTGTGCGGGACAGGGATTTACTCGAGGACCTGCATAAAACCGGCTTTGTTTCCGGTGTCTTCGGCCTGGAGGTGGCGGATGAGGATGAATTGAAAAAAATGAACAAGGGCATTACGGTAGATGAGGTGAGAGAAGTTACAGAGCAGTTCAGGAAGATCGGTATTACCTCAATTATTACCTGGATGATCGGCTTCCCCGATGATGATGAAACGATAATAAAAAAACGTTTCCAGGCATTGGATGAGATTGACCCTGATGTCTCATCACTGCAAATGCTGCTGCCGGTACCCGGCATGCCCATGTATGAGGAGTGGAAGCAATACATAGAGGAGACTGACCTTAAGAAATGGGATTTTCACCAGCCGGTAGTGCGCACCAAGCATCTGACCAGAGAAGAGCTGGGTGAGCTGGCTGTCTGGGCAAACAGGGAATTCTACACCAAGAAAGACCGTATAGATCGGGTACTTTCAAGCACGGTATTGCATCCTGACAGCAAGGCTATTTTTAGGACCTACATTGCAGGTATGGATGAATATGCGAAGAAGGCTACCGGCAAACAAGTGGCCTGAGTTCCGGGGACACCATACTTAATATTGGATGAAAATATACAAAGAACGAGTCAATATAATTAAGTATGGTGTCCCCGAACCTACAAACGAGAGGCTGAGTTGGAGGAATACAACGTTAAAAAGAACCTGCTGTTATTCGGTGTCCCCGGAGACGATTTTCCGGAGTTTTTAAAGGTGCATTACCCATCCGGGCAATGGACGATCTGGTGTGCGGAGAGCAGGCCATTCGAAACGGCGGTGAGCGAAAGGCTTAAGGTGTTTATCGCCGCCGGCTATGAGACGGTGGTCATCGCGGACAACATGATTGGATTCTGTCTCGCTCAAAAGAAGGTACAGGATGTGTTTGTTTTTTATCAGCGCCTGACCACTGAGGATGCATCGTGCCAGGGAGGAGGCCTGCTGGTTGCGGTTCTTGCAAAAGAACTGGGGATCGACTGTATCCTCTACCCCACGGATTTCGATCCCGAAAAAGCGGCCAGCGGTGATACCCTCTGTTATGCAGGAAAACACATCGTCCCCCGGGGGGCGAAGAGTTTCATTCCCGGGGTGGACCGGGTGGCATTGAGCTACTTTAAGGAGAGGTGGTAAAGCGAGGGTACAGGGTACAGGGTCTCTCTTCCTACTGACTTCTGACTCCTGGCTTCTGAATCCCGAAAACTGAGAACCGTCAACTGCAAACTGACAGCTGAGTACAAATATGGACACCAACCTGATGGAAAAGTGCCGGGAAGAAATGATACAGGTGGGGCGGGCGGCCCATCAAAAAGGGCTGATTGTCGGCCGGGGCGGCAATATAAGCATGCGCCTGGGGCCTCAGGAGTTTATCAGCACTGCCCACAGTGCGGCACTGGGATTTCTCAAGCCGTCTGATTTTCTGATAATGAATGTAAAGGGAGAAATTATCGAAGGAGGAGGCAAGCCTTCGACAGAAAGCAATCTCCACGGGACCATTTACCGGGAGACGGAAGCGGGTGCGGTAGTGCATCTTCACCCGCCCTACACCTCGCTGCTGGCAGTCAAAGGGATTGAAATCAACCCCATGACCTTTGAATCTTCTCTCTTCCTGGGTAAGACCATACCGACTATCCCGCAGGAAAGTCCCTCGGTGACTAAAATGGAGGGTGTCATTGCTGCATTACGGCTCTCTAATATTATTATTCTCAAGGAACACGGCACCGTGGCCGTGGGGGATGATCTCTGGGACGCGTTTTTTCTTTCCGAGATCCTGGAGGAAGCGGCCATGATGACCTTTCTGGCAAGGAGCCTTGGTGCGCCGACCGGTGGGGTGAAAAGTGCTGTCCCGCCGGAGAAAACTATCCAACAATCACTTCCGGTTTTTTCAGAGGAGCACATTGCGCGCATGGTTGATCTCATTAATCAGGATGAGGAAGTCCGGCGCCTGGGGAAGGTGAACCATCTCACCGTCCGATATGCCATCAAGCTTCTGGATACCGGCCAGGCATACAACTTTCATTTTCAGGAGGGTGAAGTCGTAAAGGTTACCAACGATGAGGATGCTGACTTTGTCATCGCAGGCAGAAGACAGCAGTGGGTGGCTGTTTTCAACGGCCTGATCGATCCTTTTGCCGCTACCACGCAAAAAAAGCTCAGGTTGCAGAAGGGCAGCATCGGGGACCTTTCCAAATGGTATCCCCCTTTTTACCGCATATTCGCCCTGTGGAACAAGACGCCTGTTGAGTAGGGAAATAGTTGGATGGGTTGATGCAGCCTGCGGCATTTTTTTAAACCGTTTTTACGGCTTACTGGCAGGTTGTTGAAAAACACCCATCTGATATGTGGCTCAAAGGGAGAGGGGCTTTTGACGCCACAACAATGTGCCTTGAGCCTTTGACAGTCTGGGGAAAACTGCTTTTTCAACAACCTGCTAGAGAGGAGACATCATGAAAACAAGAGGCGCAACTATGTATTCTTTGCGGTCGGTTATTCTTGGGGTTCTCATTGCAGGCGGATTGATTCTTTCGGGGGTTCCTGTCCGCGCTGAACTGGTACTGCCTACCAGCACCGGAAAGATGACCCGGCCCAGTGCCGGCATGAGTGCCGATGATCTGATGAAAATTGCCTTGCATACCATTTACAGCAAAGACAGCCATGATTATGACGCGGTGATGAAAGATAATCGCATTAACAGGACAGGCCTGAAACTCACCCGCAATTGGCACCGCTATCGCATCATCCTGAACCGACCCAAGGACGACCTTGACTACAAGGACATCACAGCCTGTACCGGACCGGAAAATGTGAGGGGCTTGTCGATATTGACCTGGACCTATCTCAGTCCCGGGAGGGACCAGGATGTATGGCTCTGGCTGCCCAGCCTGAGGAAGATACGGCGCATTTCACAAACTGAAGGAGATGACTCGTTCGCGGGAACCGATTTCACCTATGAAGAGGTGGTTTCACGCAAGTGGGGTGATGAAACCTATGCCATGCTGGGCGAAGAAAAATTTCCCGGGCGGAAATCCATCAACGACGGAACAACCTATTATCAGGATGCCGAAACCTATGTGATCGAGGCGCGCCCGAAACGGAAGGGCTGGTATTACGACAAGCGAAAGGTCACGCTGGAGAAGAAAACCGGCTTAAGGATTCTGGATTCCTATTTTGATGAAATGGGACGCAACCAGAAGAACATTTTTGTCTACTGGAAAGCCATCGAGGGCAGCCAGCTTGAGATGGAGTGGCTGCTCGAGGTTGACAATCTTGAGGAGAAGCACAATACCATAATCTCCCTTGAATGGGTCAAATTTGATGTAGGCTTGAAGGAACTGTTTTTTACCGAACGGACACTCATGCGGACAAAATGGTAGTTGAATTGGGGTAAAGGAGCGTTAAGCCATGACTGATGCGGCCTATAGAATGTGGATAGGCGGGCAGTGGTGTGAGAGCGAATCGAAGGAATACTTCAGCAGTATTAATCCTGCTAACGGTGAGATGGCCGGAAGGGTCCCGCGCGGACAGGCAGCCGATGTTGACTGTGCTGTGGCCGCGGCGCGCAAGGCCTTCGATGAAGGCGAGTGGCCGCAGATGAGCTACCAGGACCGGGGCGAGGTCCTGCGGCAGATCGCGCAGCTCATCAGGGAAAAGGCGGGAGAGCTCGCGCGGCTTGAGACCATTGATAACGGGAAGCCCATCAAGGAGACGACCCTGATAGATATTCCCACGGCCGCTGACACCTTTGAGAGTTTTGCCGGCATGGCCGGCGAACTGAAAGGAGAGACCATCCCCGTCGGCGCGCCGGTCTTCTGTCATACCCGTTACGAGCCCATCGGGGTTATCGCCCAGATCATACCCTGGAATTATCCCCTCCTGATGGCAGCCTGGAAGCTGGCGCCGGCCCTGTTTACCGGAAATACGGTAGTGCTCAAGCCTTCATCCCTTACCTCGCTTACGGTTCTGGAGCTTGCCCGGCTTATCGAGCAGACCGATCTGCCTCCCGGCGTGGTCAATGTTGTCACCGGCCTTGGTTCCGATGCGGGAAGAGCGCTGGCCGCCCATCCGCTGGTTGACAAGATTGCCCTGACCGGAAGCACGGAAACCGGGCGTGAGGTAATGGGACTGGGCGCTGCCACCATAAAAAAAACCACCCTGGAGCTGGGCGGCAAATCGCCCACCATTGTCTTCAAGGATGCCGATCTGCAAGCGGCGGTAAATGGAACGCTGGCCACCATCTTTCTCAACCAGGGGCAGATGTGCGTGGCAGGATCACGGCTGCTGGTTGAAAAGGGTATCCACGACGAATTTCTTGCAGCACTTGTTGAGAAGGCGGGCAGGATCAAACTGGGAAACGGTCTGGATCCGGAGACGAACATGGGCCCGCTTATTTCCGCTGCCCACCGTGAACGGGTACAGGGCTTTATAGCATTGGGCTTGAAGGAGGGTGCGCGCCTGGCGGCCGGCGGCACGGTTCCCGGAGGGAAGGCATTTGAGAAGGGATTCTTCCTTGAGCCAACCATTTTTGATGGTGTGGATAAATCCATGGAGATTGCCCGGGAAGAGATCTTCGGACCGGTGCTCTCGGTCATGAGTTTTACAACGCTTGAAGAAGCCGTTTCACTGGCCAATGCAACCCGCTACGGACTGGCTGCAAGCATCTGGACAAATGATATCTACCAGGCATATGAGTGCGCCCGGCGGATTCGCGCCGGTACCATCTGGATCAATACCTACGGGAACTTCTTTAGCGAGGTACCTTTCGGGGGATATAAGGAAAGCGGGTTGGGCCGGGAACTGGGCGCGGCAGGACTTAAAGAATACACGGAGCTTAAAAGCATCACCGTGGACATGTCACCCGACAGGCGATCGCTCATCACCAAGTGGTATGGATTATAAATGCAATGAGAAAGGGGGGAAGAAAATTTCTTTACGGAAAAGACACTCATGAGATCTAAATGGTAAAGGAGGATGATAATGAAAAGGTTTTTTCTTTACATGGCAGTCACCCTGTTTATGGTGGAGTCGGGAATGGTGGTCAAGCAGGACGTCAGCGCTTCGCTGCTTGAAAGCGAGAAGCTCACGCTCTCGGGCTATGTAAAAAATGCGACCTCTATCAATGTGGATACGGCGGACGACATGGATCAGTTCATGAAGATCCGCAGCACCATCCAGCTCTCGGGGGAATACCGGTTAACCGAGAATCTTCACCTCTTTGCCATTCTCCGGGAATGGTATGACAGCGCCTATGACGCGGAAAGCACCTGGCGCCGGCGCGATGGAAACCGGAAGCTGATGAGCCGCACTAAACAAAATGACTGGCTGAGGGAGTGCTATGTGGATTTTTATTCCGATCGTTTGGACATTCGCATCGGAAAGCAGCAGGTGGTGTGGGGCACGGCTGACGGGGTAAAAATCCTGGATATCGTCAACCCCATCGATTACCGGGAATTTAATCTGGAACTCACCAGGGCCCTGGATGCGGATGTAAAGATCCCCCTCTGGATGATGAAGATGGAGTATTCCCCCACGGTCAACGGGACCCTGCAGTTCCTGCTTATACCCGATTATGAGACTAGCTTCTTTGCCCCCGCCGGCGCGCCTTACGCGGTCCGGGCACAGAATGCGGGTGAAGAGCGATTGGACGTGTTGAGAAACCTGGGAGCTGATGTGGTGATTTACAACAAGAAGCCGGGAAGAAGCCTGGACAAAACGAAAATCGGGGTGAGGTGGCTTGATGTTATCAACGGGTTTGAGTACACCCTTAATTATCTCCATGGCTATAGCTACAACATGACCAGGCATTTTCTGGGTATTAAACCCCTGGGCATCCCAGTTATCCCCGGCGCGGTTGCCCGCTTTGAGGACCGGTATGCCCAGACTGAAACCTTCGGATTTTCCTTCTCTAAGGCGCTCACCAAGGGACCCCTGCAGGGATACAACTTCAGGGGTGAATTTGCCTGGGTCCACAACAATAAGAATGGGTACGGGGCCAGGGACGACCAGGTGGGGGTCGGCATCGTGGACACCTACAACTACGTGCTGGGCATTGACAAGTATTACTGGACCAACTGGCTGTTCAGCTTTCAATTCATGCAGTTCTGGCTGGAGCGTGAAAAAGAAAAGGGATATTACTACCTGCTGGGTCCAACCTCGGACACGCTCGACCAGTGCGAGACCATACTGAGCTTGAAAATCAAGACCGACTTCATGCATGAGCGGCTGCAGCCGGGAGTGCTCATCCAGTGGGGTGATGACAACGATTGGAGTATTAACCCCCGGGTGGAGTATGAGCTCCGGGACTACTGGATCCTTGCCTGGGGAATGCATGTCTTCAACGGGAAAGGCGGCCAGCTGTTCGGCCAGTATCAAGACCGGGACACCATGTACGTGGAAGTGAAATTAGGCTTCTAGCAGGTTGTTGAAATACACCCATCTGATTTGTGGCTCAAGGGGGAGGGGCTTTTGACGCCACAACAATGTGTCTTAACGCTTACGGCACGACCCGGTGCCTTCGACGTGAACCGAAAGCAGGCAGCTTTGCAGAGGCTTCGATACGGCTGGTGCCGTACGGGTCTGTCTGACAAAGTTAGACAGGCTGTTGAAAAATCCCCAGCTGCTGCGTTACGCTCATCCTTCGTCATTGCAGCGTACCTGAAAGTACGCCTCATTCCTCAGGATTTCGCGTGCCTTGCATCTGGTGGTTTTTGAACAGCCTGAAAACCAGCAAGAAAGTTGCTGCCGTTCTACAGGCTCGGAATAATTTTGTTGTGGCTAAAAAGCCCCTCCCCCTTGAGCCTTTGACAGCCTGAAAAAAAACTATTTTTCAACAACCTGCTAATGGTGCCGCTATGGCAAAGAGAAAGTACCTGTCCAATTACTCAATAGAGAACATTGCCCAGTCTATCGCCCGGGATAGCGAGGCGGGCAAGCGGTATGGAGCTGAGGAGAAAGTAAAGCTTTACCGGGAACGGCTCCGCTTCGCTGAGGAGTACCCCGAGCTGCTGCAAATCCTGAACCTGGACCACATCCGTTCATACCCCGTAACCTGGGCGAAAAGAATAGCACGGGTGGCGCTGGTTCCTCCCGAGATGGTGGTGGTTGACAGCCGCATCCAGGACATGTGCTCGCTGCCCTTCTGGACTTATTACGGAATGGGGGAGGGAAGCTTCGGGCGGTGTGCCGGTGTAGGGGCTTTTTCCTGCTGTCCCCCCTTTAACCTCCCTGCGGAAAAAGTCCGGTTGAAGCTGGACAAATCAGATGTGTTCCTGGTGATGCAGACCTCTCCGGGCTTGATGATGAGCGGAGGTGATCCCGGCGCGCAGTTTCAGCTGATTAACCGGCTGGCCGGGGATATTGATGCCCTCATGGGCAAGGGAACGGTAGTCCAGAAGTTCGGCGGCGGACCCTGCTTTGCCTGTTATCCCGAGTCCTGCGAGGGAGGAGGCGCCTGCAGGGAGCCGCATCTCAAGGTGCCGTCACTGGAGGGCATGGGCATCTGCGTCGACCAGCTCTGCAAGGACCTGGCGCTGCTGACCGGGGACAGCAATTGGAAAATCAGATGGATTAAAGGATTTGGAACGCCGGACCAGAAGCCGAAAAAGATGAAGGCAACCGTGGGGCTCGCCATACAGTTAAAGGATGAGCGCAGCCGCTTAGTGGGGTCGGGCCAAGCTCATCCCATTGAAATATAATAATTGATATTAAACGAGGTCTTGGCTACCGCACGGAACGCCCGCCCGCGCGGGGGGTGAGTGTCACTCGGGCTTTTTCGTTCCCCGCCGCAGCACGAGCAGGCTGAAGGCTTCGGCCATGAGCCAGGCGGTCAGGACCAGCAGCACGGTGCCGCAGACACCGGAGATGATGGCGTCCGCCTTCATCACGCTCAGGCCGCGTCCGCCGGCGAGGTTGGCGTACAGGGGCCGCATCTGGACCACGAGCGCCCACACCGACATGACCAGCATGAACAACATGGGCACGGCCGTCATCCACACCCGGCGGCCGGTGCGTCCCAGCCACACCGAGACGCCGAGCAGCGTGAGGCTCGCCAGCAGCTGGTTGCTCGAGCCGAAGATCGGCCACGCGTCCAGGTACGCCTTCTCGCGCGCGGCCATGAGGAAGGCCAGCGGCAGCGAAAGGGTGATCACCGTCGTGACGAACGAGCTGGCGAACGTCCGCCATCCCATGATCTCCTGGAGGATGTAGCGCGCCAGGCGCGTGCACACGTCGAGCGTGTCATAGACGAACGTCGAGAAGGCCAGCAGGGCGAATGCGAGCGCCACCTGGTAATTGATTCCGATCCGGCCCATGTAGGTTGCCAGGCCGCTGGCATAGATGAAGTTCGGGTCGCTCTTGAGCAACGGATCGCCCTTAGCCAGCATCATGACCGTGGCCAGCGCAAGGACGGCCACGAGCGCTTCGAGGATCATGGCCCCGTAGCCCACGGGTTTCATATCCGATTCGCGCCGGATCTGTTTGGCGGTCGTGCCGCCGGTCACGATGCCGTGGAACCCCGAGCAGGCGCCGCAGGCAACGGTGATGAACAGGATCGGAAGCAGCGGCCGGCCGTTGGCCAGGCTCTTCAATCCCTCGAGGTTCAAGGCCGGGTACTGGATCGCGTAGCCGCCGAGCAGGGCGCCGAAAAGGCCGACGCCGATCGTCAGGTACAGGAACCATCCCCCCAGGTAGCCGCGCGGCTGCAGCAGCAGCCACATCGGCATAAGCGAGGCCACCAGGCAATAGAGCAACAGCGACAGCTCCCAGCCCTTGACGGGCACGCGCATCATGGCGGCGCTCATGCCGGGCGGCAGCCGGGTGCCCAGCCATACGACGGCGAGCACCAGCGGAATGAAGACGGCCGTCGCCAGCCACAGCGGCGTTTTGAGATAGCGGAGCATCACGCCCATCAGCACGCCGAGGCCGAGATACGCCGCCGAACTGACCGCCACGCCGGGACCGAACGCCTCCTCGTTGGCGACCGCGCGGAACGTCTGCGCCGTGATGTCGGTGAACGCGATAATTACGTAGACCAGCGCGAGCCACATGAACACCAGAAAGAGCTTCTGGGAGAGCGGCGACATGTGCTGCCGCACCACCTCGCCCATGGAGGTTGCGCGGTGCCGGACGGACGCGACCAGGCTCGTGAAGTCGTGCACGCCGCCGATAAACACCGACCCGATTATGATCCACAGGAGCGCCGGCAGCCATCCGAACCACAGTCCGGCCAGAATCGGCCCCACGATGGGGCCCGCTGCCGCGATTGCGGAAAAGTGCTGGCCCAGCAGCATCGGCGCGCTGGCGGGCACGTAGTCGTTGCCGTCGTTTATCGCGCAGGCCGGAGTGACGCGGGCGTCTTCCAACCGGAGCGACCGCGTGATGAACCGGCCGTAGATGAAGTACCCGGCGGCGAGCCATGCCATCGAGAGCAAGACAACGATGACGATCAATGGAATCACCTCCTGATGAATCATAATGAGAATCTTTATGATTCTATTATTTAGTATTAAACGTACTGTCAATGATTTTTTCCACCTGCGCGACGAAAGCACAATTGTGTATCAAACTAAAAACACCAGGCAGACGGAGACCGGTGATGCGCTGGAGTGGCTGGCTGCAATGTGCAGTCATGTGCCAAACCGTGGTGAAAAGATGATGCGATATGACGGCTATTATAGCAATGTTACAAGGGGAAACGAAAAAAAGACGAGCAGGGTGATAGTATGCCCTTCGTCATGGAGGAGGCTGGTGTTTCACCGGAAAAACGAAAGGCCTGGGCGAGATTGATATAAAAGATTTACGAGGTTGATCCTTTAACCTGTCCCCAATGCCAGAGCACTATGACGCCCCTGCTCAGTATGGTAAGCAAAGAGATTGATGAGATGCACTCCACGAGACTTAATCCTTGCCGCGGTAAGCCTTCATGAAAGCCTGCTTGGCGCTTTTGAGGTCTTGGAGGATTTCCTCCCCCTCCTTCCTCATGAGGGCATGTGCGGTATCCACAATGCGCTCTGAGCTTGTATCCAGCGTTTCTTCATCTGGCGGCGGCAGCCCTTCCCGTTTCATCTTCCAGCGGAGAAGCCCCTTGGTAAGATCTTTTTCCACAGCGCGGATTTTTTTACTCAAGGACCCTGGGGGTGCTTTTCCCATGTTTTCTAATGCTTCTGCTGGCTGGCCATTGCCGTCTTTACCCGCGGCACCGCCTGCTTGAGGTAGTCTCCCACGCGCTGGAATTCAACGCCGAACATGTTCTTGATTACCGAGTGGTCAATTTTCGAATCGACGATAAAGTCCTGGATCTGCTCCGCGGTAAAAAAGGACTGCTGGGGGTTGGCCTTTATGCTCTGAATGAGTGCTTCCTTGCTCATACCCGTGGTGTAGTTCGCCTTCAAGCCGGCCTCTTTAGCAATCATATTTAACAGCTCGCCCTGGGTAAGACAGTCGGGTCCCCCCATGGTGACGGTTTTGTTGGAGGCCTTGGGATTGTCAACGGCTGACACCATGCACTGCGCCAAGTCAAAGTGCGAAAGGGGACAGAGGTGAATGTCGAGCGGACCGAAAAACCAGGTGCTGCCGGCATCCCCCATTTTAAGCACCTGGGGAATGAAGAAGAAATCGAAATCCTTAAACAGGCCTGATGACCGAAATATGGTATAGTCCATGCCGGAGTTCCTGATTGCCTCCTCGGCCTGAAATTTTGCCTGATACATGTCGGACACGCATCCGGGTCCCACCCCGTCCACCGATATGTGCACAAACTTCTTTGCCCCTTTTCCCTTCGCAGCTTCAACCACATTTTTGACGCCCTGCAACTCCACCTCTTTGTAGCCCCTTCCTTTCTTCATCTGCTCCGGGGTGAGGCGCAGCGTGGCTATAACCGCGTTGACTCCTTCCATAGCGGGGAGAAGAGATGCCTTGTCCATGACATCTCCCTCAAAAAACGCAACCTTGTCCTGAGCAGGCCCGAGTTTGGCTATGTTTGCTTTTGATACATCGAATCCATTGACCCGGTGTCCCTTGTCAACGGCGTTTTTTGCAACAGCACTGCCCACGTCTCCCAGTGCTCCAATTACCGTGATGTTCATAAGATACTCCTCCAGTTGTTGTATGATGAGAATTTATGGTTCGCCCCTTTAGCGACGCTATCAAATGAGCGCGGCCGTCGGACAATATCCTTTCCCTCAGGGCTACTTTTTTTGCTTTTTTCTGGACCTGGTCTTGGGAAGCTGCTTCTCGTACTTGTCGAGCACGAGCCCGAGTGCTTCCCTGATGTAGGCAGCCTTGGGTACCCTGGTCCTGGTTGAGAGCTTCTCAAGCCGTTCGAGCTGCTCTATGTCGATATAAATTGATCTGAGTATCTTCATCGTTCCTTTCTCCGCGGCGGCGATTGCGATGAACGAACCGCGCCGCTACGCTGTTGCTTGTCTTGCTGCAGGATTAATCCGGCAGCGCGGCCTCCACATTCCAGAAACCGTCCAGCCAGTATTTTTTGAAATGCTCCTTAAAGACGCTCTTGCCCATGCTGACGGCAAAGTCATTTTTATAAAAGAGCATGACCAGGTCTTTTATTTTTTGCTCATGGGCGGCAGCGTAGGATGCGTCCACCTCGAGCGCGTTGAGCCTGCTCAGGTAAACGGGCAAGATCATCTGTACGGCTTCCGAGACCGTGGTGTAGTATTGCCTGCGCAGTGCTTCATCCCCGTTCTTGGGCTCCACCAGTTCAAGCCGGAACTCGCTCTTGTAGGGGTCCAGGTAGGCGGTAATTTTCCCCCTGCCTTCCTCCTTGGTCCGCTGGTAGGGTTCCACCAGGGCGAGGGCCTTTTGGACTGCCGGCAGCCCTTCGCCGAGAAAATCCCGGGGAGAAATAACGCCGGGGTCAGGGTTAAAAAAGTCCATGCTGCATAGCCCGGGCGTACCCAATGCCGGCTTCATGAAGTCAATGTGGAAAACCGGGGCCTTGATGCCGTACTGCGGCCTGATGTGCAGGGTAAAGTCACGGTAGTATGAGGATCCCGGCGGTACCTGGAACTGGCTGATGGCCAGGCTCATTTTATCGTTCTGGAAGGATTTAAGCGGAACAGCGATGGTGCTGTTGCCAAACAGCTTGTTGAAGGGAAAGGATAGCGAAAGGGTGAAGGTGCTGAACTCCTGGGTTATAGGCCGTTCGGCTGCCTGGTATTCTTTGCAGAGTTTGATCGTTTCCTCGCGCAGATCAGCGAAGACATTATAGTCATCATACTGTTTCGGCTGGTAGGTAAGGATAAAAATCACCGCAGCCAGTATGATGAGCAGCAGCAGCACGCTGATAATCTTCAGTGTTCTTTTCATAAAGTCCTCCCGGGGGGGTTCACACCAGTCATTTTCTCTTATAGGTCCAGCAGCAGCCTCCTTCTTCCCAGATGATTTCGGTGGGGATGAATCCCATCCTGCATCCGGGATGATCGGGGTGGGTCAGGTGCATTTTTTCCACCTCGCAGATTTCCCGGTCGTCAAAATCGTACCCGAGCTGCTTTATCCATTTTTTATGCCGCTTCAGGCGGGCACAATTCTTCCACCTGACCACAATTTCACCGTGCTCCGGTTCCGAGTACTCGAATTCAGAGATGTCATGATGCTGCTGATCGAGATTGAAAACGGCATCAAAGCATTTCTTCAGCGCCAGATTGGGAGCGAGCTTGGTTACCGCTTTCGCGATGGGGCCTAAAAATCGCGGCACCGAATGGTTGTACGCCGCTACCGTGTCATTTACCCATTCCTGTACCGTGCCCAGCCGCTTATGGGTATAATAGCTGATCATGTGATCCATTTCAAAGAAATCACAGCAACGGTCATACTTCTCTTCCAGTGACATGGGCTTGGTATTGGGCTTCTGCATCTTGACTTCGGGCTTGTGCCTCTTCACTTCTATTGCCATGGCAAATCCCCCCTGCCAGCGTGAACAGACCTGATGGTACGAAGGTATGTATCCTCCCACCACCGCCTGACCATGATCCTCGTTTCCCATTCCGGTCTTACCAGGCATCCCGGACGGTATCAGCCGGGTGTGCATGGTAATAGTACAATATGTTTAACTAGTATCAAAGTAAAGGGACAGGTGTCAATAAAAAATATAACCGCGCCGGCGGTGTTTTTTCAACCCCTGAATGCAATGCGCAATTTTTTTCTGCCGGTACTTGAATCATGGCAGGGAGCAGTGCGATTAATCATGGCAATTCGGCTTGTAAGCGGCCGATTTGTAATTGACATAGCCCGGTCTTTTTTTTATAGTGCAAACCTGACATAGGCGAAACTTTACCTCCGCAAGAACCTAAACGCAGTGAGGCGGTATCCGGTGGAACTGAGACACATAACCAGCTATCTTGACAACTTCCTTGCCATTGCGGAATATGGCGACGACTCGCTCAACGGGCTTCAGCTTGAGAACAGCGGGAGGATTGCAAAAATCGGCCTAGCGGTCGATGCCTGCCAGGAGGCCATAGGGAAGGCACGGGATGCCGGCTGCAACCTTCTCATTGTGCACCATGGCCTTTTGTGGGGTAAGCAGCAGCCGCTTATATATAATTACTATGAGCGTGTCAGATCTTTGATTATGGCCGACATGGCGCTCTATGCGGCCCACTTGCCTCTCGACGGCCACCCCGATGTAGGCCACAACATCCGGATTGCCCGCGCAATGGATTTGCAGCCGTTAGAACCGTTTGTGCAATACGCCGGCAGTCCCCTGGGCATAAAGGGCAGGCTGCATAAGGCCCGGGCATGCGACCAGGTGTGCGATGATGTTAAAGAGGTTATTGGAGGCTGCAGCGCTTTGATCACCTGCGGGCCGGCCATGATTTCCTCGGTTGCAATCGTTTCGGGATCTGCTACCTTTCCGGAACTCCTCTGGGAACTCAAGCGCCAGGAAATAGACCTGTACATTACCGGGGAGCCGAAGCATGGGACATACCATCTTGCCCGGGAGATCGGCCTAAATATATTTTACGGCGGGCATTACCGGACCGAGACGTTCGGCATGAGGGCCCTGGGGGAGCACCTGGAAGAAAAAATGGGCATCCCCTGGGAGTTTATAGACACCCCCTGCATGCTATAAGCGCCAGGTTCGTGTAGGAGCGGCTTTAAGCCGCGAAATTTGTACCCGCAATACGTGATAAAATATTTGCAATCAGATGCAAGACCCTCAAGGATAGTTGAATGAATGTTGGGCAGTTGCTAAGCGAGAGAGCGGCAAGCGTCCCCGGCAAGACAGCGGTAATTTTCAAGGATGAGAAGATTACCTATGCTGACCTGGAGTCGATGGCCACCAGGCTGGCAAACAAGCTGCGGGTCTGCGGGGTGGACCGGGATGAGCGGGTGGCCATCGTTTTGCCCAACTCTGTCCAGTGGATTGTTTCCTACCTGGGGGTGATGAAGCTGGGGGCTGTTGCCGTGCCGCTTGACTTCAGGCTGAAGGATGAGGAGCTGGTGCCCATATTTAAAGATGCGCAGGTGAAAACAGTTATCACCAGTGCACACTATCCGTCATACCGCATGTTTGAGGGGCTTGAGTGCATAGAAACGGTCATCGTCGCAGGCGGGCAGGGTGCGGACGGGTGTCTCTCCTATGAAGAGGTGGTGGCGGACGCAAGCCAGTCCGCGGCAATAAGGGCCGATGTGGCGGAAGAGAATGACGCCCTTTATCTTTATACCTCGGGGACCACCGGCAAGCCGAAAGGGGTGGTGCTCAGTTTTGCCAATCTGGATCTTTTCCCCGAAGCCATGGGGGAGATTCTCAAGCTCTCCGCGGATGTTATCATGGGATGCCTGCTTCCCATGTCCCATATAACCGGGCCCATCCTTTGCAATGAACTGCTGGTGCGGGGAAGCACCCTTTTCATTTTTGACCAGCTGAGGCCGGATAAAATACTTGCCGCGGTGGAGAAATACCGGGTGAGCTATTTTCACAGCGTTCCCCCGATCTTTGAGGCCCTCATCAATGTCCCCCACCGGGAGCGCTTCGATGTGAGCAGCCTCCAGTTTGTGGCCATGATGGGCACCTCTGTGCCCCTCCCCCTGATGCAGCAATTTAAGCGGGTTTTTCCCTCGGTTGCGGTTGTCCAGGGATACGGCCTTACGGAAACATCGCCCTTTATTACCCTGCTGCCCATTGAGTACCATATGGAGAAAATGGGAAGCATCGGGCTGGCGGTGCCGCACGCGGAAATAAAGATTATTGATGAAAGCGGCGGGGAAGTGCCGGACGGGGAAGCCGGTGAGCTGATTGTGCGGGGGCCCATGCTGATGAAAGGATATCATGGCAATTCCCAGGCAACCCGCGAGCGCATCAGGGATGGCTGGCTCCATACGGGGGATATATGCAAAAAAGATGAGGATGGCTTCTATTATCATCTGGGCCGTAAGGACGATATGATCATCATCGGGGGGTTAAATGTTTATCCCGCGGAAGTTGAGCAGGTCCTCATGGCGCATCCCGGCGTACAAGAAGCGGGGGTCGTCGGTGTACCGGACAGTGACCGTGGACAGGTCATCAAGGCGGTTATGGTTTTAGGGCCGGGAATCGATCTTACCAAGAAGCAGATCACGGCTTATTGTAATCAGAAGCTGGCCAGTTTTAAGGTCCCCAAAATCATTGAATTCACCGCTGAGCTGCCCAAAAGCAGCACGGGCAAGATTGCACGTCGATTGCTTATACCACCCCAGGGCGGTCCGGGTTTCGCTACAGAAAGATAATGTCCTTATGAAAAAGATACCGTTTACCCAAATCAGGGGGAGCATCGCGGAATATGTGCGATTTGCCACCAGCCCCTCCCGCCCTTTTTTCAGCACAGAGATCAATGCGCGCGAGCTGGAGCTGTATCGCGGCGGGCATGAGGGCATCACCTACACGCCGCTCCTGATGAAGATAATCGCGGCGGCTTCCCGGAAATACCCGTTGATGAATGCCATCCGGGCGCGGGGTTTTTTTAAGGATACCATTGTTGTCCCCGATGAGGTGGATATCTGTTTTGCCATGGAGAAGACCTATGGGGGAGAAACCTTTGTCGCCATACCTGTCATTCGTGACGTGGGGGCCAAGTCCATCGAAGCCATTGCTTCTGAGATCACGACGCTGTCAAAGCTTCCCTATGAGCAACTGCCCGGCATCGATCTGGTTTTCAAGTTCCACAGGCTTCCCTATCGCCTCAAGTATTCATGCCTCAGGCTGATATGCCGTTCACCCCGTCAATTTAAGACCTTCTTCGGCACCATAGGATTCAGCAACCTGGGTCGATTCGGCGTTCAGATTGCTTCGCCCACCTGGATCAATGCCGTTACCTTTGTCATTGGTTCGATTGATGAAAAGGCAGGGACAGTTAATGGGGCACTCGGGAGAATGCCGCTGCTGCATATTACCATGAGCTTTGATCACGCCATTTTTGACGGCGCGGAGGCGGGTCGGATACTCAGCGAGGTAAGGGATCTGATTGAAAAGGGCAATTACGAAGCCCTCTAGCAGGTTGTTGAAAACACCCATCTGATTTGAGGCTCAAGGGGGAGGGGCTTTTGACGCCACAACAATGTGTCTTTAGGCTTACGGCACGACCCGGTACCTTCGACTTTAACCGAAAGCAGGCAGCTTTGCAGGGGCTTCGATACGGCTGTTACCATGCGGGTCTGTCGGACAACGTTAGAGAGATGCTGCCGTTCTACAGATTCCGAATAATTTTGTTGTGGCTAAAAAGCCCCTCCCCCTTGAGCCTTTGACAGCCTGAATAAAATTGCTTTTTGAACAACCTGCTAAAAAATGTTAAGGATGTGCCATGCGCGTTGCCATGTATTACAGCAATCGGGATGTCCGTGTTGAAGAGATGCCGATGCCCGAGCCGGGTCCCGGGGAGCTTCTGGTGAAGGTGTGGGCAAGCGGCATCTGCGGCAGCGATGTGATGGAATGGTACCGGATTCACAAGGCGCCTCTGGTGCTGGGCCATGAGATTGCGGGGGAGGTTGCCGCAGTCGGGCAAGGGGTAAAGGGATTCGCACCAGGAGACCGCATTTCTGTTTCCCATCACGTTCCCTGCAATACCTGCCACTATTGTCTTGGGGGTCACGACACCGCCTGTGAAACCCTTCGCACCACCAATTTTTATCCCGGCGGTTTTTCCGAGTACGTGAAGCTGCCGGCGCTCAATGTGGACCGGGGTATATACCGTCTGCCCGATTCGGTTTCCTATGAGGATGCCACCTTTATTGAGCCACTCGCCTGCGTGGTGCGGGCCCAGCGGAGTGCCCGTGTTGAGCCGGGAAAAACCGTGATGGTTCTAGGCAGCGGCATCAGCGGGCTGCTGCACGTTCATCTGGCCAGGGCATTAGGGGCGGCAAAAATAGTCGCAACGGATATTGACCGCTACCGTCTGGATGCTGCAAAACGGTTTGGCGCTGACCATGCTGTTCCCGCCAATGAGGATGTTGTTACTCACCTCAGGGAGGTAAACGGGGGCGGACTTGCCGACTGCGTTATTGTCTGCACGGGCGCCGTGCCGGCCCTTCAGCAGGCGCTTGCGTCGGTGGATCGGGGCGGGACAGTGCTGTTCTTTGCCCCCACCGATCGTGATGTTACCATCCCGCTTTCCATAAACCAGGTTTTCTGGAGGAATGATGTAACCCTCACTACCTCGTATGCCGGTGATCGTGCGGACCATCTGACCGCTTTGAAGCTTATTCAGTCAAAACGTGTTAAGGTTGCTGACATGATTACCCACCGGCTGAGCCTGGCTGAGACGGTGAAGGGCTTTGAGCTGGTTGCCCAGGGCCGCAATTCCATCAAGGTGGTGATTGAACCGCAGAGGTAGGATGTGAGATGTGAGATATGTGATCTGTGATGTAAGATGGGCGATGTGCGATGGAGTCAGGAGTCAGAATCCAGGAGTCAGAATAAACCGGTAGGAGCGGCTTGAGCCGCGAATAGTAAGCAAGGGGTCAGTAGTCAGGAGCAGTAATTCTCCAGTACTCCCATACTCCAGTGCTCCTTGCATCGCACATCGCAGATCACACATCTCAGATCACATGTCCTGTATCATGCATCGTGCATCCTGCATCATTTGCGGTGTGACCTGTAACGTGTAACTTGGAACCTGTAACCCGAAACCCGAAACCTGTAACCTGCAAGGAGGTAACCATAATGGACTGGGGTATGCAAAATAGATTGTCACAAATTATTAGACCGGAGTCCGGTCACACCGTCATGCTGGCCGTTGATCATGGATATTTCCAGGGACCGACCAGCGGCCTTGAGGAACCGGGGAAGACCATTGCGCCGCTTCTTCCCCTTGCCGATGCGTTGATGCCCACCCGGGGTGTGCTCCGGGAGTGTGTGGACCCGCACACCGGAACCGCCATTGTGCTCAGGGTATCGGGGGGCAACAGTATGGCCCGTTCCGATGAACTCTCTGATGAGGTTATTACCACCTCGGTTGAGGATGCGGTCCGCCTGAACGTTGCCGCGGTGGCGGTATCCATTTATGTCGGCTCTCCCCACCAGAAGCAAACCCTGCAAAATCTCTCCGACGTGGTCAATGAGGCCATGCGCTATGCCATGCCGGTCCTGGCAGTGACCGCGGTGGGAAAGGATATGGTGCGCGACAACCGATACCTGGGGTTAAGCTGCAGGATAGCTGCCGAGCTCGGCGCGTCTATGGTTAAAACATACTACTGTGAAGGGTTTGATGAAGTGGTGAGGGGATGTCCGGTACCCATCGTGATGGCAGGGGGAAAGAAGCTTCCGGAAAAGGATGCCCTTACCCTTACTTACCAGGCCATGCAGGGGGGCGCCAAGGGAGTGGACATGGGAAGAAATATTTTCCGCTCCGAGGATCCGGTTGCAATGATCAAGGCGGTACGGGCCATCGTGCATGAGAATGCCTCGGTAAGTGAGGCGTACGCGCAATTTCAGCAGGAGTCAGGCAAGACGAAAGAGAAGAAATCCCGGCTGAAAAAATAGGGGCTACTTGTTATTCATGCGAACATAAATTCAGGATACCCCCTCACCCTAACCCTCTCCCCCGGTGGGGAGAGGGAAACCTGCGGTTTGTGCCCCAATGGGGCAGGGGGGATTAGAAAATAAAACATATGGAGGGACGCACTCCGTTGCGTCCGTTCATTATAAGCGGCCACGACAGAGCGTGGCCCTCCATTTCTCTTTCTGTTGTTGCTTTACTAACAGAGCATGGGATTACTTCGTCGGCTTCGCGCCTCCTCGCAACGACGTTGTAAAACGTTACCTACTCGCTCTCCCCGCTTCCTGAGTTTTTCCTTTTTTCCATCGCTTCTTCAACCACCTGCTCGACATCGTCTCCCAGATCTTCGCCCATTTCTTTGCTCATCTTTTTCATCCACCGGGCAACGCTTTGCGGGTCATTTTCATCAAAACCGGAGAGCTTTGAAGGATCGGCCATCGATTCAAGACGGTTCTCCTCCGATTTCATGACCCGCACCCGTGATATGAGGCGGTCCAGTTCCCGGCTTTGACAGTGGGGACAGCAGACGGTTTCAGTGCTTCCGGTACTGAGATGGATATGCTCAAATTTTTTCCTGCACTGCCGGCAGCGGTATTCATAGATGGGCATGGGTCAACCTTTCTTGGTATAGCGTTGTCACCCTGAACACAGTGAAGGGTCTCATGTGTTTGAAAAAGCAGGATTCTTCACGGAGCCTGTCACGAATAAATTATGAGATTCTTCGCT
The DNA here is from genome assembly GCA_963751515.1 of uncultured delta proteobacterium. GTDB lineage: Bacteria > Desulfobacterota > WTBG01 > WTBG01 > WTBG01 > CAZWCD01. The sequence goes on along the minus strand of CAVVUR010000003.1, from coordinate 260,565 downwards.
TTGCTCAGAATGACACGTGGAGTGCTCAGAATGAACATCACAGTAAAGGGATTTATGACGCATTATGCCAGTTCTCAGATGTGAAAATGACCGGTAGGAGCGGCTTTAGCCGCGAACTAATCGCACATAAATGTGCTCCTATCGAAACTCCATTTTAAATTTTTCGATGAGCTTTAAAAATAAATACATTAAATATCCCATTGCCAATACTGAAATTGAAGCTCCAATTAATGCATTATTTAAACGGATCTCTTTATAGGTCATTGTATGATAAAAGAAAACGTAAAAACCGAATGGAATACCACAGCTACCAAAAATCATACAACCGATCGAAAGCAATTTATAGAACCTTAAATATTTCAATATATGTAATTCGTTCTTGTTGAATTCCATAATTGTCTCTCATAAGGAGGTTCGTTGGTTCTTTCGCAATTTATTTTGGTCATCTTATCGTTATAATTATTTATCAGGGGTCTGGAGTAAAAATAATTGAAGTGATACTTGGCAGGCTGAAGTCGCAAGAATGCATGTATTCACCGTCAAAGATGAATAAAGCTTCATCAATAAAATCCAAGATAATCTTTAATCCACCTCCCTATCTTCTCAGCGGCATCCCTTGCCTTAATTGCATTCGCTTTATCATACTACGTAGGCCAGTGCACAGGATAACGGGTATCAATGTAAAATGGGTTTAAATAACGGCACGCTTCTTCTAATTCTGTGATCCTTGACTCCTTCGTCTTGCAAATCTCCAAAAGGTCGAGCAAATTGTGAACGGGCCGAAACTCAAGCTCATGAGCAATAACAAAGGATTTAAGGTACTTTTCCGCTGCCTGTTGAAAATGAAAGCAGATTTGCGCAAAATATTTTTCAAGCTCAAGCGCTGTTGCCGCAAACTCGAAATCTTCCTCTGCCTTTTCCAGCCATTCCCGAACAATTTCCTTACCCAGCATCGTAGAGCACCTTCCCTTCATTAAGGATACTTTTTACAAAAGGGTCTCCCAATTCTATTCGTTGCTCTACCTCCGCCGGTGTATACACAATGAAATCGGTGGCTAACTTATATTTAATCAGTCTGTCCAATTGGCGAATCCTGTCAACACCAAGGTGAGGCACATCTTCTTTAATAATAAAGAGGTCAATATCATTCCCTGCTTTTAAATTATTTCTTGCCAGCGAACCAAATAAAATAATCTTTTTTGGCTTATATAAAAGTATAATTTGATCTACAACATTTTTAATCTCTGTATCAAATCTATAACTATGCATCATTTACTCCGGACCAGCCACCGATAGGAATATTGTCGAATCTCCCAGAGAATTAACGGACATATCCTTATAATTAATGAAAGTTCAGGCAAAGTCAAAAGAAAAGCTGTTGCTTTCAGGAATCATTGGACGAGGTGAAAGAAATTAGGGGACGACCGTTAATATTCAATTATCCTCCGTTTCCATCTGGTAATCCCTTCCCTTGTCCGTCATGATTATTCCCGCGCAAAAAATTTAACACGTTATTTTATTATTTAAGGTCGTGTTCTAATGTAACGTTGTCTGCCACCTCCTGCCAGGCAAAAACCTTTTCACCCAGGAGGATCTGGCTCAAACGCAGGGCGCTCAAATTACTCCTGCGGCTTATGTTCATGAGTATGTAATCCAGTTTTGAAGCAGAAAGCATAAAGATGAAAGCTGCCTCAACTCGCTCACGGGCAAGGCCGCGGGGGGAGCCGGAGGTGAGATTTGAAAGTCCCGCCATGGTTCTCACCGGTTTTTCAAACAGCTGATCCAGTACCTGAATGGCATGCAGCAGTTCAAGGTTATACAATGCTCCGTTCTGCCAGGAGAGGGGGACAAGCACCGGGTCAATGATGATCTTCTCTGAGGGAACACCGGACTCTTTTGCTTTTGCTACCAGCCGTGAAGCCACTGCCAGGCGGTCCTCCACACAAAGAGGGATCTGTCCTTTTTCATCTAAGAGAAATCCTACGATATCAGTCCCGTGCTTTGAAGCGAGTGGAAGGATACCAGTGAGCTTTGATTTCTCCAGTGAAAAACCGTTGATAATGGGGGGATACTGCAGGCCCTGATGCCTGCATCCAGGACCTCCGGTTGCAGAGAGTCAAGCATCAGCCTTCCACTGAAGTTGTTCTGCACGGTCTCTATTGTAAAGGTGATGACCTCCTCAGCGTTTTTTCCAAGCGGTCCCAAGTTGATATCAATGGCGACAGTGCCGGCCTCTTGGCAGCGGGAGGCAATTTGCTTAAGCGGCTCAGGATCCCTTGCCTTAAGCGCTTTGGCAACAAGGGGGTTCATGATGTGGAGGTTATCAGCAACAGCGCGCATGGCCGGAGTTTATCTCTTTCTCTTATAAAGCCCGATAATCTCGGCGGAGGCGAGCTGGTTTTCCTTGACCTTTTTCAGGAAGTCCTTTTTGCTCACGCTCCCCAGGTCGCTTACCTTTAAGGCATAGATGGTGAAAAAGTAGCGGTGAGTGCCCGAGGGCGGGCAGGGTCCACCGTACGGCTTTTTACCGAAATCATTTGCCACCTCCTGTGCCCCCGCCGGCAGAGGCCCCCCCTGCGGCAGTTCAGATGCGTTGGCGGGAATATTATAGATGAGCCAGTGGATGAAATCACCCATGGGGGCATCGGGGTCAATGCAGGTGAGGGCAAAACTTTTGGTGCCTTCCGGCGTTCCTGACCAGGCGAGGTGCGGGGAGATGTCTTTCCCGTCACAGGTGTGGACGGCAGGTATGGACTGATTGTGTTGGAAGTCTTTACTGGTAATCTCCATGGCGTGACCTCCGCTGATACAGAAGAGGGTGATCATGAAAACGCCGGCGATGCACACAAAGTGCTTGCTTATAAATAGCCTGACAACGTTCCAGATATTCATGCTGTCCCTCCTTTGTATTCGGCGAGCATGACCGGTTTCAATTATTTCCTTGACCAGGTAACGTGGTACACTCCCGCGCGCAGGTCACCGTAATTGATCTTATCGGGGGCAATTTCAATAACCCGGTAATTAAACTCGGCGGGGAGTTTCTTCATCCCGATTTTCTTCATGGTCTCCATCGCTTTCATCTTCTTCAGGGCATCCTTGAAACGGCGCGGGTCGGTCTTCATGCTGTACACGCGCGCTTTTCCCCATGCCTGTACTCCCCGCGATCCCCAGAAATCTTTATTGGAATCATAGGGTGCGGCAATGGAGAATGCCACCTTTTTGTTTACCTTGAGGTTGTTGAACTTTCCTCCGCCTTCCGAGAGGATGTAAAAGGTGAGACCGTGAAGGCGGTATTCAAGTGGTGTTGCGCGGGGAACATTGTCTTTGCAGGTGCAAAGGTGCAGTACATGCTGTTCTTTGAGAAATTTGAGCAGAACGGTTTCAAATGCCTTTGCTGAGGTAAATTTCCTGAGTTTAATGTTATCTTTTTGAAGCAGGGGAAGAAAACTGGATGGGAATATCGGTTGACGTATGCGTGCCATGCGATACCTCCTTTGCGTTAGAAATTATTACACTGATTTAATGAATGAGCGAAGGGTCCTTCGGTTCCGGTGCTTCCTGGATGGTCCCGAACTTTTTCTCATACTGTTCAAGGCTTGCCGTTAAAGCCCTTACAACCCGCTTGAGATGCCCCGGACTGATGATAACCCGGGCGTTCACAATGCCCTGAGGCGGAAACGCGTTTACAAAGTCGAGAATGAACTCCTCCCTGGTATGGGCAATAAACATGTTGTTCGCGTAAACGCCTTTTAAAACCTCATCCGTAAATTTTACTTTCATTTTGATTTGCTTTTCTTGATCCGTCATAGGTTTCCTCTCCCTTACATTTTTAAGACAAAAACAGAAGCATAAAATCCTGAATCAGACTACGGGTGTCATATACTTCAATGACATATGTAACCGCTCTTCGTTATAGATCTGTATGGCTTCTTTTACCATTCGCTCTGCCACTCGAAAAGATACAAGTTTCTCCCCCAACTGTAATTCATCCTTCAGTATGCCGTTGACTCGCTCTGCCACGGCATTCTCATACACGTGATTCTCTTCGGTCATACTAATTCGAACTCCTTGTTTCTTTAATATTTCCGTATACCCTTTACTACAATATTGGATTCCCCGATCAGAATGGTGTATTAACAGCTTCGGATTCTTCGTCATGCGCAGTGCCATCTTGAGCGCTCGTACACTTCCCTCAATTGACAAACTCCTGCTTACTGCATACCCCATAATCTTTCGAGAATACCAATCCGTAATCAGTGACAAATAACAATACCCTTCCATCGTTTCCAGATACGTTATATCTGCTACAAATACCTGCTCCGGCCTTTCTGCCTCTTCTTCTTTAATCAGATTCTTATATACCTTCATCCCATGTGCAGATTGAGTCGTCCGTACATATTTCCTCTTCCTCTTTACCAACAAATCCCTCTCTCGCAATATCCTCAATAACCGATCCCGTCCAATCGTACACTCACCAGCTCCCAGCATCTTGTGGAGCTTTCTGCCTCCTACCCGCGGCTGCCGCTTCCGTATCCTTCGTACCTCATCCATCACTGCTGCTTCTTCCACCCTTCACGCATTCTGAATGCTGACTTCTGACTCCTGAATTCTCTATTTTTATGGTTCCATGACGATGCGGAATCCGCGGGGATGACTTGGAACAACGGGAAATATAAATCCGCGAAAGGCGCAGCGCATGGTGTTTATATCGTTGGACCATGAACCGCCCCGTATGGCTCGGTCTATTCCGGAGGTTGCACCTGTGGGATTGCCGGCAGGAGAGTTTTCATAATAGTTCGGGTCGAACCAGTCCAGGCACCACTCCCAGACATTCCCTGCCATATCGTGCAGGCCGTAACCGTTGGCCGGAAAACTGCCGACTGGCGCGGGGTAAGCAAAGCCGTCATCGACGCTTTTGTCGCTCCAGGGGAGATCAGTTTGTTTGTCAGCAAAATTGCACCGCCTTCCATCGGGAGGATCATCTCCCCAGGGATATTTTTTTCCTTGAAGACCCCCGCGCGCTGCCTTCTCCCACTCGGCCTCGGTGGGAAGACGGTAGATTTTCCCTTCCTTTGCAGAAAGCCACCGGCAGAATGCTTCGGCATCAGGCCAATTTATGAACACGATGGGATAATTGTCTGCCGGAGCGTAGTCCTTGAGCAGCGTCCACTTATCCCAGTCATGATTGGTTTCCTCGACGAACCTTTTCCACTGACCCGCGGTTACCTCTGTTTCGCCAATGTAAAAGGGATCCAGATACACATCATGGACAGGGCCTTCGGAATCAAATCTGCCTTCTTCCGTTGACGGACTTCCCATCATGAAATTCCCGCCCGGGATCAATATGAGTTTTATGCCTATGGAGTTGGTAAAGACAGCAGGATCTGCGTGCTGCGTAAAACAGCCCCCGGGTGAGAGCAGAAGTAAGAATGAGAGCGTCCATCGCGCTGCTGCTGCAATCATTGATAGGCGTGCTGATGGAAAATATCTTTCAGATATGTTCATGGCAGGTAGGAGCGGCTTCAGCCGCGGTCTCATTGTGCAGGCATAGGTTCCTGCCACATCACTTGCCAATGAATAATATTAGAAAAGGTGAGATATGTAAAGCTGTAAAAAGTTGTTGCCGGGAGGAACATGAATAACCTCAGGCGCAATGCTCAACCCGACTTGTGCTTGACAGGGGGAATATCCTTACCTATACTTGCGCCGAGTTAAATGAGGGTCATTCTACATGGAGGAAAGAAAATGAAACATATACTGCCGCGCTGTTTTTTCAAGTCAATGGTGGTGTTGCTCATCTCTCTTCTGATTTCATCGGGATGTGCTTACCTGAGAGGTAACGGGGGTGAGTCGGAGGAAACAGTGGTAACGGGGGAGGAGACCGAGTCCGGATCTCTGTATTATGATTTCGGGGATGTGCCCATCTACTCCAGCCTCAAGGTGGATAAGAAGAGATCTTTTGTGTATCATGTCCCCGGATTTACGGCAGGTGTGCTCGGTCTGTCAGGACGGATAGATGCCGATACGCTTACCCAGTTTTTTAAGAAAAGCATGCCCAAAGACAACTGGAAGCTGGTATGCTCCTTCAAGTCCCCGCGGAGTGTCCTGTTTTTTACCAAGGAGAAGAAAAGCTGCATCATCAACATGACCGAGAAACGCTTCAAGACCGAGGTGGAGATCTGGGTTGCTCCGAATATCGAGGAGTAAAGATATAACCTTGCTTGTGGTAGTAGAAAGCAGTTGGGATACACGAAAAATGGCCGGCAAGGCCCTGAGCACAATGAAATGCCGCGATTACGGATTGTCTGGTGGGTTATTTTTCTGGAAGTGGTTAATTGTATTTTTTTAAACAGTATAAAACCCCCGACGAATGGTTTCCGGGGGTTTTTAAATGCATGGGGTACCCAACATCCCGCATCACGCAAAGCGAACCTGCCGGGGGGTATGCTCCAACTTTGTCATCTTATGAAGGAGATAATGCTAAACGGAATTTCTTCGTAACACGAATATGGCGTTTGATTGAGGGGAATAGTTTTGTGCCTGCTCATCCCAAAGGTATTTTGTCTTGCTTTCGGGGAACAGCTCAATAATGCCGGCCATACTATAGTTGCCCTGATAGTTCTTAAACCAATCAAATAGTGCCGTCTCTGACTCTGCTCTTCTCAGCCATGAAATTGGGATATTTACATAGATGAGATACTCCGGTTTGTTAGCTTCAATTTCCCGTATCATTTCCTGATGCATGGTCAACGCATACTTATGATTTTCCATTAGACTGTAGGTATAAATGTAGCTTGTGGCTGAACGTCTGTGGGCATAAAAGTAAATCTGAGGTTCGGAGCCAAGCACGGCAATAGTGCTGTCCTGAGCAGAGTGGTTTCTTATATACTCGGCAATAGCTATGGACTCGGGGAAGGGGTTTGGAAAATACATGTATCTGCAGGCCATGGCAGGACTTAACGTGAAGAAGAATAATCTCTGGGAAAAAGCACCATGGGAAAAGCATATGAGAAATAAAAGCAGGGGGATGAACTGAAATGTTTTCAGATCGGCACAACGCATCTGAACATACTTCATGGTAATTCCTGCAAACAGTGCGACTGCAGGGAGCACGAGGACAAAATAATGTTCACGGAAGTAGAGTCCCGGGCACACAGCAAGGAAGGAAAAAACAAAGAATCCATATGCAAAGAGCCGTCGGCTTTGCATCTCCTTTCTCCATGCAACAAGCAGCATTCCTGTGCCGGCCAGCATCCACAACAAATAGAAACCGTCAATAATACGCGGCGCCTGCTTGAGAAAAAGAGAAAAACCATCGGCGAGGGACTGAAGGGATGAATAACGCGCCGCGTACAGTACCGTCCAGAACCAGAATGTATGAAAAACTCCCAGCGCATACAGCGTTATGCAAATGCACAGGTAGGGAATCAGCAAACCAGCTATAAACAAAAGTGTTCTTATGACAAGTGGTCGTGTCAGAGTGCCGGTTTTTCGAATCTGAACGCCTATTGCGTACAGTAAGGCAAAGCAGCCAAAGAATATGCCCTGCTGTTTGATTATGAAGGCAAGGCCCAAAAGAATCCCGCTCAGAAAAAAGGTGATTGCTTTATCACGCTCAAGCGCTTTAAGTAGCAGTGCGAGTCCACCCAATGCCGGCAGCAGCACAAAATGAGTAGCATGGGCGGATGTACCCAGCACGCTTGGACTAAGGGAGAGTATGCCATAAGTGGTACAGGCTACAACTCCTGTGTAATTACCAAAAAGCCGGCGTGCCAATAAAAACAACACAAGCATAGTTGAAACATTGACCAGCAGAAGACCTATATGAATGCCTTCAATGGTTTGGCCGAACACGGCCATAATCAGAGCGTAGGCAGCATAGGTGCCCGGCAGCTTCATGTTTGCGGCAAGAGAGTATGGCGGGATGCCCTGGAGCATCAACTGGCCCATGTAGGCAAATTCACCTTCATCACGCTCGAGGGGAGTGCTCAAGAGCCTGATACGAATCGCAGCTATAAATAGTATGGCGGCAATAACCAACCCCCAGGCGACAAAGCGGTAATAGCCACCGGATTTATCTTGAAGGCTAGACGGGGTAGGCAGTTGTAATGATTTACCTGTCCTTTTCTTTGTTCTCTTTGACATGGTCTTATTATTCAGCTGATGTGATTAAAGACCGCGGTAACGTTCAAGAGATGCTTTAAACCCGAATTGCCTGCAGTAACCTATGGAGAGCTCTGCATGCTCTTGATTGAGTGGCCTGATTATGTAAGACCGATGAAGAATATTCAAGCTCCGCTGAACTGATGGAATGCTTCCCTTTTGTCCATCATCTCAAGAAGGCTGCCCATCATTGGTAAAAGCAGGATCCTGCGACTACGCTTCGCCACGCTCAAAGCATTTGTCAAAAAGACGATCATCACTCGAATTCCTCTGACTCCTCCGCAGTATAAAACAGGTAGCGGTCTTCATCATCGATGCTATCGGGATGCTCGCCGAGAAGGTACGCCTCAGCCTGCTCTCTGAATGTTTCAGCCTCCTGCTGCAGGGCCGCAAGTTTTTCGGTGACTCCGTACTCGTCCAGCATTGATTTGGCGGCCTGAAAAAGAACATCGCTTCCGTATAACAAAATCCCCTCGTGAAGAATCTTACATGCGATCATCCTCTTGAATGTGTCAAAAGCAGCCTGTTCCCGCAGGCGATCCAGCTTTTTTACAATGTAGTCAATTTCTTCCCTCATCGCAGGATTGATGAGATAACGGTATTTTTCCTGGTAGATGGCCTCATCAAGTTCCTGCATTACTCCATCGGACACCCGGTCATCCAGTATGAAAACGAGATCAAGGTCCGATCCCTGTATCATTTTCCCGGTGCTGCGCTCGGGGCGGGGAACATCATGGGCCATATCATAAACAATATCACCGGCAATAAAGACACACAGGTCCTCATCTCCTATCCCGCGATGTTCAAATCGGCCGGCCAGCGCAGCAACAATACTTTGGGCAAGATCGCGCTTGCTTTTGCTGACCTCACGAATATGCGAGTGCAGCTCCTGCGCGCGCTGCTTCTAGTCTCTCCCTGTCGTTTTTAAGCCCGATGACCGTATAGGTTAAGAATTCCCGCATTATTGATGGTGAAAGGCGGGCAAAGCCGGAAACCTTCTGGTCAAGCCTCAGGAAGCGTGTTCCGACTTCCCTGACTGCCAGGAGGGGGGCTTGCATGCATGATTTCCATAGCAGATACGGATCTCCGCCAAAAAGGTCCCGCAGCTCCGCTCCGGTCAGGGGACCTGTTTGCTTAATGCGGTTGCTGATTCTATGTTCCATGGCCGTTTTGGGGGAGGGGTGATTTTTGAGCCCTGAGATATTGCCAGGCGGCATTCTGCTTACATTGCTTAACCCATGAGGTTTGTGAGGGGATTGCGGGTAAATGCAAGGTCGGCAACTTTTTCATAGGGCATGCTGCGCATGTCCATGATTGTATATCCTCTTCTTTTTACCTCGCTTTCCTGTGCCAGCACATCCGCTGCCGCGGCCTCGTCGAGCACATAGATCATGGTGCCGCCGCCCGCCGCATATTTCTGACCGTAACTGATGGGGACTTCACAGGTAACCGCACCGAGTATGGATTCGGCAACCGGGCCGGTTTTCCGATTGCCGTTTGCCAGAAGCACGACCTTTCGGGCCTTATACACCAGCTCGGCACCCATGGAGATGGCATACAGGGGGCTTTTCTCCTTTGACGGAAAATGACCGTCCTTGACCGCGTTGGCGATGGTGTTATCATCGAGCTTGACCAGGAGCACCCGGTTGCCTTCAAAGGGTATGCCGCTTTCATGAAAGGCCACATGGCCTCTTCCGCCGACACCGATGACGTGCAGGTCAATGCCGCCTGCCGATTCTATTTTTTTTTCGTACGCGTCGAGAATATCCTCTTTAATCATTTTTAAAATGCCGGTGGCATTGTTCCTGATGACAATGGCCTTTCCCTTGTCCGTGCCCTGCATGGCGTACTGCCTGGTGTTTTTGGTCAGGGCGATGACCAGATCGAGCTGCTCAATCAAGCGTGCCCCAGGGCACATTGGTTTCGATGAATTTTTTCTGGAGGAGGCCGAAAAACTCTGAAATCATGAAATAGCTGTATGACTCACAGTGCAGGGCACGCTGCTGCGCGTTTTCCCCGGGCAGGCCGACGTATTCGTCAAGGTTAAAGGTGCGGATTCGCTGCGGGTCGATCCTGCCCGCGTTAAAAGCCTTGGCCAGATGTTTGTAGAGGCCGGTGGGCGAATTGCCGGTTGCAAGCCCGAGCACATATTCCTGCTTTGTCGCCTGCTTTTCCTTGATGTCCGCCTCAACAATTCGGCGGCAACTTTGCTCATCTGGTCAAAATCTTTTGTTACATAAATGGTAAACGGCATGGTCATCCCTTACGGCATTGTTGATGATTTGCAATTGGAGATGGCTGTAACCTCTAGCTAATGCCTTTTTGACAGTTTCAGAAAGCTCTTTGCAGTGTTTCTCGGTTATCTCTTTCGTCGGGCCCTCAACCATCACGCGGCACATGTTCTGCGTTCCGGAATAGCGGATGAGCACGCGGCCCTGTTCCTTCAGCTCGGCCTCAACCTGTTTGATCGCCGCGACGATCTCCGGAACCGCCGAGATCTCCGGCTTGCGCTTGACGTCAACGTTGATCAGCTTCTGCGGCAGAACATCCATAAGCCTGGCCAGCTCGGACAGTGGCTTGCCGGCCTTGAGCATGGCGGCAATCAGCTGCAGGGCGGTGAGAATTCCGTCACCGGTCGTATGATGGTCAAGGAAGATCAGATGTCCCGATTCTTCACCCCCGATTACTGACGCCGAGACGCTGCATATCCTCCAGCACGTATCGGTCACCGACCTTGGACGCATGGTGCCTGAATCCGTATTTCTTGCAGGCAAGGGTGAGGCCGAGGTTGCTCATGATGGTGCTGACCAGCAGATCGTTTTTCAGCTTTCCCTCGCTCCTTCAGCATTTTGGCGCAGATGATCAGGATCTGGTCACCGGTGATCTCCTGGCCCTTCTCATCAACCGCAATAAGGCGGTCCCCGTCCCCGTCAAACGCCAGGCCGATGGCGGCGCCGGTTTCAAGCACCTTTTTCTTCAGGTCGTCGGTATGCTGCGAGCCGCATTTGTCATTGATGTTAAGGCCGTTGGGCGTGTTGTGGATGACGGTGAGGTCGGCACCCAGTTCGGTAAATGCCTCGGGGGCAACGGTATAGGTGGCACCGTTGGCAACGTCCATGGCGATTTTCAGCCCTTCCATTGAAAGGCTGCGGGGAAAGGTGTTCTTCAAAAATACGATGTACCGTCCGTGCACATCGTGAGACGATAGGCATGGCCCATCTCCCCGCGGCGGGGGCACCATCTCGGGCAGCCTGCCGCCCAGTATCAGCTTTTCGATCTCCTCCTCCTGCGCGTCAGACAGTTTGAAGCCGTTTCCGGAAAATATTTTGATGCCGTTGTCCTGATAAGGGTTGTGCGAGGCCGAAATGACAATCCCGGCATCGGCGCGCATGCTTTCCGCCATGAATGCGATGCCGGGGGTCGGCAGCACGCCCACCAGGTAGGGAACGCCTCCCATCGAGGTGATACCGGACTCGAGGGCGCTTTCAAGCATGTATCCTGAGATGCGCGTGTCCTTGCCGATGATGATGCGCGTGGTGTGGTCCTTTTTTTTCAGGATGTGCGTGACCGCCTGGCCGACCGCGAACGCCATGGCGGCGTCCATGGGATGACGGTTTGCTTCACCCCGGATTCCATCAGTTCCGAACAGTTTCCCCATACTTGTACTCCTCCTGATTGAAGTTAATTACTGTGCGGCGGAAACATATCAAGTGACGGTAGCATTGATGCCGCTCCTGCTACACAAATGTCGATGATCCGCTGGAGCCACGCGGTACCCCCTTGCGCCACCGCGGGCGGCAGTGCCTGTATGGCCTTGATGTAATCCTGTGCGGTCACCCCCGGTGCTCTCCTGAAATCCGGCAAGGAACCTGTCGCGGTGCAGCGCTTACAGCAGCTGCCCTGCGACTCGGTTTGAAACAGCGCGCAGACACGGTCAATGTTTTCGCGCAGGTTCCGCCCGGCGGCGTTGCTTTCAGGAACTTTTTCGCAACCAGCGCCTTGAGCCTGCTCAGCCGCTCGGTTTTGGCCATTGCCAGCTTTTCAAGCGCGCCGGCAAAGATGAGCGCTCCGAATTCCTGCCGGCTGAAAAACGGCTGGCGGATGTGCCGGTACCATTGCTCAAGCGCCACCAGATTGGCAAGGTATATAACATTATTTCCGACAATGCGGGAGAGATTTTTATAGGCGTGGGCGACAAAATCTTTTACCCCGCCGGGATGGGACCTGGCAATGACCAGCTTTCTGTCCTCCGGCACATCGTCACGCACTACCGACCCCGCGGCGACCACCGTGCCATAACCAAGCCGCGCCGGTCCGACAACACCGCCCTGGCCGCCGAGAAAAATCGCCGGCTGATTGAGCATGACGCCCCGCGGAACGTCCCCGAACAGTGATGGGGTGGTCTTGTTGCCGTCGGGCGTGAAATTAAAATGAATGTAGGAGCTGCCCACCTCGCTGTGGTCCTTGCGGCTAGTGCCACCGGCCATTAAACAATCGCAGAAATTTATCAGGCTGCCCAGGGTAACGAAGGGGAAGAGGATGGTCTGCTTCAGACCGACGCAATGCCCCCCGTTGGCCTCCTCCTCCAGAATGCATCCCTCGCGGACGTGGGCGCCGGAAGCCATGTTCGCTTTGCTAAGAAAAACCGACTTTGCTGAAATAGCCGGCCTTGAGATCCACGTCAGGGCCAAGCTGGCAGTTGTCAACCGTTACCGGGCCCTCTTTGCCGAGCGTTGTCCCGGCGGAGATGACGGTTTTTTCACCATAGATTCTGCAGCCGGGGTATATGGTGACGCCGCTGCCGGAGATTCGGTCAACGGCAACCTCGTCGCCGATGTCCAGGGTGAGCGGATTGTATATGGCAACCCCCCGGTTGATGAGCTGAACTATTTTTTCATGCGCTCGTGGTTTCAGATCCATGCAAATCTCCCCGTCGACGTGCCTGTTTGCCTGAACGTGTCTGCTGATATGGCTGGTTCATTGAGAAACTGCGTGCATAACGCTTGCTGCCGGATAGCCAAAAACTTCCTTCCGGAAAAAATCGACCAGCGCTTTTTTCCGCCGGTACTCTTTCTCCTGGTGGGGGATGAGCATTTCTTCCGGAAGGTGCAGTATGGACATTTCAATTTCCATGATCGGAGCGTATGAGTTGTCGAGATACCATGCATACATGAGGCCGAAAAGCAGGCCGGGAGGCAGGAATCCGTCATTATGGTTGAGGGTAATCCGGTATGTTCGTGAGTCCCCGGGATGGGGAACCATCCTGGCCAGCACCAGGTAGTCGTGCAGCTGCTGCGGGCTTAAAAAACATTCCCTCCTGCCGGGGGGCAGCAGCCGGATCTCAAAGCAGCGCGACCCCCAGCTGTCCGGGCCGGAAGGAGTGATCCAGTGGCGCTCTTCGATGTAACGGCCGAGCAGCGACTCCCCCAGGGCAATGAGCAGGTTGCCCTTGAGCCGCTCCGGGTCATCGAGAAGCTGGCGATGAAGTTTTAGATAGCGATTACCAGGGTCATAGTAGCCGAGCACATTGTCCCATTCGGTGCTCCGGTTCCACTGTACCGCCGGGACGATCCGGGAGCCGCTGAAAAATCCGAGGTGGTCAATCTGGATGTCGCGATTTTCCCACACCAGATCGAGCATGCAGTCGCGCAGGTGTGCAGGGCGGAACTCCTTGCGGCCGAGGGATCTGTTGAAGGCGGACCAATAATCGCACAGCAGCTGTTTGCTTCGATGATAGACCCGGCGATCATCTTTTGGGCGGCGGGCCCATAAGCGTTTCCCCCGGCCGGGCCGGCCGTGACGACTCGCGAACAGCAGCGTGCGCACGGCAAGGGTGAATTTTTTTGGGTCGTGGTGGATGAAGCCGGCGGACTTAAAATGCTCAACGGAAAATATGGTTGCTTCAACCGGCTGCACCCCCGCTTCTTCAACATGCTGCCGGTCGAGGTATATGGGCCTTTTTCCTTCAAGCGCGTAATTCCGCAGCACGCTTCCGGGTATGTGCTCGAGGTTTGCACTCAGCACATAATCAAACAGGCCGGAGCGGCCTCCGGGAATGTTCCGGTCATATGCCTCGATCAGCTCGGATACACGGAAGCCCCTTCTTCTATCTGTGCGGGTAATATCGGTCTCGCCTTCTTCCACCCAGAAATTGGCGGCAAGAATTTTAAGGGCGGGTCGGTTGGCCCTGATCGCGCCGGCGATGCCGGGAAGCTGCAGTACCGGGATGCTGCTGGTATACAGGCTTCCCGGTGCAAAAATGATCAGGTCGGCTTCCCTCACCGCCCTGATGACCTCAGCCTGCACCGCGGGGAATGCATAAAATTCGCTGTGCACCCTTTCAACCGGGAAGCCGCGCCGTGAGGTTGATGATTTGCTCTGCCCGTGAACTTCCACGCCGTTGGCGTAACGGAACACCAGCTGCCCGGGTGCGGCGGTTGCCGGGTGGATCCTGCCCGGCTGCGAACCGATGGCGCGGGAGATGCTGTCAATTCCTGTCCGCAGGGCGGCCATTGAAGGCGGACGGTCAAAGCAGCCGCCGGTTTCTTTGAAAACAGCGGCCGTCAGCAGAATGTTGCCAAGGCAATGCCCTCCCGGGGGCACTGCAGGTCCGCCTCCCCCGGGGGTCATGAAGGTTCCCAGCCGGCGCAGCTGCAGCGCGAGCGGTTTGGGACATGCGGCGCGAAGCGATGCCGGCGCCACCAGGAGCGGGTCCGCCATCTGCCGGTAATCGACCGATCCTTCGGGAAAGCGGTGGTTGAATATGCCATGAATAAGGCGGAGCAGCATGCGTCTTTGCCGGCTGTCGATGCCGTATTTCTTCTCAAGTTGTTCGGGAAGGATCATTGACAGGCACAGCTTGCGCAGGTCACCGATGCCGATCATGGGCAGCTGCTTGAGCAATTCCCCGGTGGACCGGCCGTCATCGGTGGTGCAGACAACGACGTCAAGCACGGGAAACAGCTGCTTCAGTCCGGTGGCGGGATTGCTCGGCCAGTCCGCGAGCTGGGAATTTCCCCCGACGACGGTTGACAGACCTGTTCCTCCGCCAAACACCACCGCGCGCACCTTGCAGCAATCGAAGGCAAGCGCTTCTTCCGCCAGGCTCCGTAGCTCAGGAGATCGCGCGGCATATGCGGCGTCGCTGTTTAAAACGGCTTCCAGCAGATGTTCAACCTGGAAATGATTACCGGATCTTTTCATGAGGGTTCACCCGCGGCGGAGCCGTCGCAGCCGTGATTTCTAAAGCATCGCAAACAACACATCTGTTATACACTGCCGTGGTTTTGTATTGCTGTAAAGGTACCGACCGTTATGTATATCATAGGCCAGTTCAGTCGAAAAGATAAAAAAAGCGACGCGTCTCCATTCTCATTGTCAATTCCCAGCGTCTGATAGGTGGCAATATGGATTCGGGCGTTTTTGGCGTTGTTTATTCCGTCAGGCTTGCGGTAGACCTCAGCGGCATCAGCGCCAAAGACATTCTGAAAGGCCTTCAGCGCCTGGGTGCGGAGTTCATCCCGGTCACAGACAAAGAGAGTGCGGGTGAGCTGTCCGGCATCGGAAATGCGTTTAAGCAAGTTAACGGCAATAAAAGTTTTGCCGCATCCGGTGGCCATGGAGAGCAGGGCTCGTTTGGGCCGGTTTCCTCGCGCCGGATCAGGTCCTCGGTCCAGCCGCGCCTGCGGATGCCAGGATCAATCAGTTTGGCTCTGGTATCTGCTTCGTTTAAAGGCCTAACTGTCTCCTACATCAGCCTTGTTGCGTCCTGCGGCTTCGCGTGCCAATTTCTTATGCAACGTCGGTCTCCATTTAGATTCGACAGGGATAGTAACGAAAAAGTATCACGCTCGCCAATGGATGATATATCGTACAATAAAGGAACTTGATGTCAATGGCGATGTCCGCTCGCTGGTTGTATCCGGACGATCAGTCAGGATGTAAGTATGAAACCCTCATGCCACTTGGGAACAGAACAAATGATGAAAATCCTTCCAGCCGGTTCGATGCGGACTGGAATCCAGGAGGAGAAGGGTCGGTATGGGCTGACAAGCAAATTGTAAATAAAAATTTTATGAAAAGCCTATTTGTAAATAATTATTCAGTATTATAACTGTTTTTCTTTTTTTAATTCATGATTGAGACACCTTTTGTAATTATTTTTCTTGACTTAAGCAATAATATAACGATAATTCTTATTTTGTAAGCATTTTCCCGGAGGAAACCATGATTGAAAACAAACGGGATACAGCGATAGTAAAACCTGCTGGATATGCGGAGCTTATCGGGCGATACAATCTCGATGTCATCCCGAACTGGCACAAGTCCCTGGTGACAGCGAGCGGCATCCACCGGGTACACGCAAACGAAGGTGTCATTGAGGAAGTCTACCCGTCTAAATATTGGCCGGGGGATACTCCCGGCGATCATCTCGAATTCGCGCTGAAGTACGACGGCACGAATTTGGCGATCTTGAGCATTCTGTTTCAGCAGATTGCGGAGGAGGATCTCCTTCTCCATGTCCGTTCCAAACCGATCGGCAAGTATGCCAGACGCTTATGGTTTCTTTACGAATTCTTAACCGGCAAGATGCTCCCGCTGGATGACCTCAAGCGGGGCAATTACATCGATCTGCTCGAACCTGACGAATACTATACGGTCTCGCCGGTCAGGCAGGTTCGGCGGCAGCGGATCAATGACAATTTGCTGGGCGATCATCGATTTTGCCCGATGGTTCGGCGTACTGACACACTTCGCCATTTTGAAAGCGCCGACCTTCCCGGACGGTGCCGGCAGGTGGTGGCCGGCTATCCCGCGGAATTACTGAAGCGGGCGCTCGGGTACCTTTATACCAAAGAGACAAAATCGTCCTTTGAGATCGAACATCTAAAACCCACGGCAACCAGAACCGATCGTTTCGTGGCCTTGCTGCACTTGGCCGAACAGGAGGACTTCTGCCGGAAGGAGCGATTGATCGAAGTTCAGAACCGGATCGTCGATACACGATTCCACAATGCCGATTACCGATCGAGTCAGAATTATGTCGGCGAGACGGTGGCCTGGCAGAAAGAGCGAATCCATTTTGTATGTCCCAAGACGGAAGATGTGGCTGCCCTTATGGAAGGCCTTATAGCGGCCCACGAGCGCATGAACACCGGAGGCGTATCCCCGGTGATCCAGGCCGCCGTCATCGCCTATGGATTCGTTTTCCTGCACCCGTTTAATGACGGCAACGGCCGTATTCACCGCTTTCTCATCCATAATATTCTCGCCCGAAGGGGTTTCACTCCCGAGGGCGTCATGTTTCCTGTCTCGGCAGTCATGCTGAGAAATGCCGCAGACTATGATGCCTCTCTGGAAGCATTCTCCCGGCAACTCATGCCCCTAGTGGAATATTCCATCGATGAAAACGGTCATATGACCGTTCATAACCAAACGGCTCTATGGTATCGCTTTATCGATATGACGCCCCAGGCGGAGGCGCTATTTCGATTTATCGATCAGACCATCGATACGGAGCTCGCCGGCGAACTGGCGTTTTTGGCAAATTACGACAAGACGAAAAAAGCCATACAAGAAATCGTGGATATGCCGGACCTGCAGATAGATCTTTTCATCCGTTTCTGCCTCCAAAACAACGGCCGGCTTTCAGCTCAAAGACGCGAGAGCCACTTCGATTTTTTGTCTGATGAGGAAGTTGCCTTGCTCGAACAGGCAGTGCAATCCGCATATGGTAGCGTAACCCTGAACGATGCTTGACAATATGCGCATTAGATTTCGGCGCAGACACGTATCCCATGACAAAACCCCGCGGGGATCAACCCACGGGGTCTTGCGCTAAATAAGAATCGCTTAAATCAGCGGATTAAATTTCTGGCTCCCCGGGCCGGACTCGAACCAGCGACCAAGTGGTTAACAGCCACCCGCTCTACCGACTGAGCTACCGGGGAGCATTGTTGATCGGCACAGAGTTTATAATTAAAATTACTGCTTTTGTCAACTGTTATTGATTAGCAAGTTTTCTTCCGTGTTCATGACACTGCAAGATGGTTTTTCTTTCAGCACACCGGAAAAATTCCCTTGATAGTTGGGGTAAAAAACAGTATATATGTTCGCCCTGACCCCATTCCCGGCCGGGGTGACGATTGACGCTCGCGTAATGAAATGAGGATGTTTTTTTGTGCTGTCGAAGAAGACAAAGGTTAAGTACCGGGCACGGAAAAAGAAAAGCAAGTTTCCCACCGTAAGCATTCAGGTTTTTGACAAGTGGTGCAAGCGCTGCCATATTTGCGTTGAACTGTGCCCTCAAAAAGTCCTGGTAGTGGATGAAAACGGTTTTCCCACCGCGGTAAAGCCGGTGGAATGCAACCGCTGCGATTGCTGCGTCATGCGATGCCCGGATTTCGCCATTTCCATTTCCGGCGGTGATAAATAATGGGATGGCGAAATGACGAACGCACGTTCTATGTCCAATGAGCAGGGTGACGGGAAAATAAATCGGTGTTGAAATTCTGTAGGAGCGCATTTATGCGCGATGCATTCGCGGCTAAAGCCGCTCCTACTGGCCATAATCATATTTTAGACCAGTTTCGGATCGAATCGGGTGAGTATTACAAATGGCTGATGATAAGACGAAAGTGAAGCTCCTGATGGGAAATGAGGCCTGCTGTGAAGGCGCGCTTGCCGCGGGTGTAAGATTCTTCGGCTCCTATCCCATCACCCCCGCCAATGAGATCGGGGAGATTCTTTCCGAACGGCTCCCGGAGATCGGCGGCAAGTTCATCCAGATGGAGGATGAAATAGCCAGCATGGGCTCGATCATCGGCGCGTCGATCGGGGGACTGAAGTCAATGACCGCAACCAGCGGACCCGGCTTTTCCCTGATGCAGGAGAACATCGGTTTTGCCGCCATTGCGGAAGTTCCCTGCGTGGTGGTGAATGTGATGCGGGCGGGGCCGAGCACCGGCCTTCCCACCAGGCCTTCCCAGGGGGATGTGATGCAAGCCCGGTGGGGCACTCACGGGGACCATCCCATTATTGTTTTAAGCCCCCACTCGGTGCGGGAAACCTTTGACCTTACGGTCACCGCAGTCAATTTTTCCGAGAAGTACCGCCTGCCGGTAATCCTGCTCATGGATGAGGTGATCGGTCACATGCGCGAAAAAATGATCATTCCGCCGCCTGAGTCCATTGAGATCATTGACCGAACGAAACCCACGGTGCCGCCCCAGTGGTACAAACCCTATGAAGATAACCAGACCGGGGTCCCGCCCATGGCCGCCTTCGGAGAAGGGTACCGCTATCATATTACCGGACTCACCCATGATCAGATGGGTTTCCCTACCTCAAAACTCGATGAGATCAAGGCGGGCATCGAGCGTCTGTTTAGAAAGGTGACCCTCGCGCTCAAGGACATTCAGCTCTATGAGTATATCATGGTTGATGATGCGGAACTGGTCATTGTGGCGTACGGGTGCGTGGCCCGGTCGGCACGAAAGGTGGTGCATGACCTCAGGAAGGAAGGAAAGAAGGTAGGGATGATGCGATTAATTACCCTGTGGCCTTTTCCGCGCCGGGCCCTGGAGGCCATACCCCAAAAAGTCAAAAAGCTGGTTGTGCCTGAAATGAACATGGGGCAGGTGTACCGGGAAGTGGTGAGAGTCAATGCAGGCAGGGCCAGGGTGGTTAAGGTGAACAGGATCGATGGAGAACTGATAACCCCGCAGGAAATCGCTGCCGCCTGCTGAGATGCGCCGGCTGAGGAATAGTTGTTTATGAGCGATGAAAAAGAAGGCATCTATAATTATCTGCGCACGGATAAAAAATTCCCCCCCATATGGTGCGCGGGATGCGGCAACGGGATTGTCATGGGATCCATGCTCAGGGCAATCGCCGCCATCGGTCTCGACAAGGACAAGGTTGCGGTGGTTTCCGGCATCGGATGTTCCGGCCGTACCTCGACCTACGTTGACTTCAATACCCTGCATACCACTCACGGCAGGGCACTCACCTTTGCCACCGGCTTAAAGCTGGCCCGTCCGGAACTGACCGTGCTGGTGGCCATGGGCGACGGGGATGCACTGGCAATCGGGGGAAACCACTTCATCCATGCCGCCCGGAGAAACATCGATCTCACCGCGATTATATTCAACAACTTCATCTACGGCATGACCGGCGGCCAGATATCGCCGACCACCCCCTCGGGGATGATCGCCTCCACGGCACCGGCGGGCAATATCGAGCCGGCGTTTGACATCGTCAAGCTGTCTGAGGCGGCGGGAGCGAGCTTTGTGGCCCGGGGGTCGGCCTTCCACATTGCCCAGCTCAACGAACTCATGGAAAAGACCATCCGGAAGAAGGGATTTTCGGTGCTGGACGTGATAACCCAGTGCCCGCCCATATATGGAAGATACAATCGCCTGGGATCGCCCGCCGAAATGCTGCGGTGGCAGGAAGGCCGGCTTCTTGATCGACAGGAAGCGGAGGGATTGTCTGAAGAAGCGGTAAAAGATAAAATTTTGACCGGCGTGTTCGTGGACGCCGAGAAACCGGAATATTGTGAGGAATATGACCGCCTGGTAGCCAGGGTCCAGGGGAAGGCGGGTCGCTGATGGCAGACTACTACGAGATGAGGCTTGCGGGGCTGGGGGGGCAGGGACTGATCCTGGCCGGCATCATTGTGGCGGAAGCGGCAGGGGTTTACGAAGGCAAGGAGGTTGTACAGACCCAGGCCTATGGTGCTGAAACCCGCGGCGGCTTCAGCCGCTCGGACATAGTGATCAGCAATGAGGAAATACTGTATCCCAAGGCCTCGGAACTTGATTTTTTGCTGGTGATGAGCCAGAGCGCTTATGAAGAGCATGTGGGGAGCCTTAAGAAGGATGGTGTGCTGCTGCTTGACAACACCTATGTTTCTGAGGTAAGCGGGGAGCGGACCTATGCCATTCCGTTTTCAAAGATAGCCCGGGATAAGTTCGGCAGGGAAAATGTGGCCAACATCATGGCGCTGGGGGCCATAACCCAGGTCTTTTCCGCCATTTCCCAGGAATCCATGGAAAAGGCGGTGTTAAATAGAGTGCCCCCGCGGTTTATCGATCTGAACAAAAATGCCTTTAAGGAGGGTGTGAAACTGGGGAAAAAGATCGCTAAGGCGGCCTCCCGGGAAGGCAGCACCGCTGAAGAGGACGAGGTATGAACAGACCAGTGGTTCTCAGCACGGATTTCAAGGACATAAAGCTGGTGAGCAGGGGGAAGGTGCGGGATATTTACGATTGCGGCGACACGCTGCTCATCGTTGCCACCGACCGCATATCGGCCTTTGACGTGGTGCTTCCCGACGGCATTCCCTGCAAAGGGGCCGTGCTCTCCCAGATGTCCGCCTACTGGTTTGCCGAAATGCGCGAGGTGATAGACAACCATTTTATATCTGCGGACCCGGCAGCATTCCCGCCCCTCTGCCGGGCGCACGCGGAAACACTGCAGGGAAGGGCAATGCTGGTTAAAAAGGCGAAGCCGCTGCCCGTCGAATGTGTGGTGCGGGGCTATCTGGCCGGTTCGGGATGGACGGAGTATCAGCGGAACGGCTCCATCTGCGGCATACCCATCGAGAAGGGGCTGAAAGAGTCGTCACGCCTTGAGGAGCCTATTTTTACGCCTACGACCAAGGCCGAGCAGGGGACGCATGACGAGAATATAACCATGGAAAAGGTGGAAGAACTGATCGGGGTGGACCTGGCCCGGCGGGTGCGGGAAGCAAGCCTGCGCCTTTACGCCAGGGGCAGTGAAATGGCCCGCCGGAAGGGGATCATTATCTGCGACACCAAATTTGAATTCGGCCTGTTCCGGGGGGATCTGATTTTGATTGATGAAGTGCTTACGCCGGACTCCTCGCGCTTCTGGCCGGATGATGAATACCAGCCGGGAAGACCCCAGAGAAGCTTCGACAAGCAATTTGTTCGGGACTACCTGCTCACCCTGTCATGGGATAAGACACCGCCCGCGCCGCACCTGCCTGAGGATATCATCCGGAAAACCAGCGAGCGCTATCAGGAGGCCTTCACAAGGATAACCGGAAAGGAGCTCAGCCCCTGCTGATGATGTTCCCCAGCAGTGAGACACCGTCCATGTGGGGGGGTATGGGCAGGCCCATCATTTCCAGGATGGTTGGCGCGATGTCAATCAGGTAGACATTTTCCCGGTTGGAATTCAATCCCCTGATGTAGAGCAGCGCGTCATGAGAGGTGTGCATGCCGGAAAATTTTTCCTTGCCGGTGAGTTGTCCCTTGCTCAAGGATCCCTTGATGTCGTAGCGCGAATCTGAGGCGAGAACCAGGTCCGGTGCCTGCTCGACAAAATCCCCTGAATACAGCTCCTCTTTTCGAAACACCCTGTCAATGCCGGTTATTTTCAAAAAGCCCTCGGTAAGTTCCTGCCGCAGCGCCTCATAATCCGCCGGATCCACGCACCCCTGGGGCAGCTTGCCCTTGAGGTTGATGTACACCCTGCCGGGGTCGAGGATAAATGCCCTGGAGGCGGGATCGATGTCCTTGATTGATTCCGGAGGCTCCCGCTTGAGCCTGAGATAGCCGTTTTCCTTAAGCCAGGTATTGGGGTAAAGCTCCCTTTCGATCAGCGTGAAGCCGTGGTCCGCGGTAATGATCAGGTTCACCTCTTTTCCCACCGATGAAACAATCTTCTTGATTATTTTGTCAAGCGCCCGGTAGTATTCCAGAAATTTCTCATGATACGCCGATTTGCTGTCCACAAAATCATGCCAGAAATAATGGTGAAGGCGGTCGGTCCCGGTGAAGGTGGCGATAAAGAGGTCCCATTCCTCCTTCTTGAGCAGGTAAAGAATTGCATCTCTGCGCTTGTCCAGGGTATAGAAGAGATCTTTAAAAAACTCATCCTTCTTTTCAGCCGCCTCCCGGTAATTCACATCAATGCGGTAGTCCATCTCCTTGAGCCTGTGGTAGAGATCGGGCGGATAAACCCCCTTTTCCAGGTCAAGGGCGACGAATCCGGAAATGAGCATGCCGTTTAATGGTTTCGCGGGGTAGGTCTGGGGTATGTTGACGGCGATGGTCTTTTTATTGTGCCCTCCGAGAATATCCCAGAGCGTCGGAGACTTAATGTGCGAGGAGTTGGTAAAATAGATGTCATAGGAATCAGGCTTTCGTTCCATAAAGCCATAGATGCCGTGCTTGCCGGGATTGACACCGGTGATGAGGCTCGTCCAGGCGACAGAGGACACCGGGGGGATGGAGGATCTCATCTCACGCATCAGCCCCTGCCTGCTTAATGTGCCCAGGAAGGGGGTGACGCCCATCTTGATGAAGTTATTGATGATGCGGAACGGCACTCCGTCGAGGCCGATTACCAGCACTTTCTCTTTATCGTTGTGACGTCTTCCTATCACCTTCAGCATGCGCGGATCTTTTCCTCCCAGTGTTTTTTCAGCTTCTCAAAAAGTTCAAAGGGGATCTTGAGGCCGCCCCTTCCTTTCCCCAGCTCGATTCCCTCCACGTTGGTTCCGTGAAAATCGCTTCCCCCGGTGATGAGCAGGTTGTGCCGTCCGGCAAGCGACTCATACACAGAGATCTGTTTTAAGCTGTGCTCGGTGTAATAGACCTCGATTCCCGCCAGCCCCAGCGAAACCAGATTTATAACCAGGCGCTCGAGCTCATCAGCGCTCGCGCAGTTGAGCGTGAAGGGGTGGGCCAGCACGGGAACGCCCCCGGCTTCAGTAATCATGCTGATCGCCTGGGCCGGCTCCAGCCTGAATTTATCAAAGTATGCGGGCGCGCCCTTGCCCAGGAAGCGGTCAAATGCCTCCTGGATGCTCCGCGTGTAACCCTTCTGCATCAGCACCTGGGCGATGTGCGGCCTTCCCACCTGGCCTCCGCCTGAAATGTCAATCACCTCCTGGTAGTTTATGCGGACTCCCAGCTCATTAAGCTTTTGGATGATCCTGGGGTTTCGGTCCGCGCGGCTGTCCTGCAGGAGCCGCAGCTTTTCGCTGAGGCCCGTGCTTTGGGCGTCAATGAAAAAGCCGAGCATGTGCATGCTGCCCGGTGAATGGTCAACGCTTATTTCCACCCCCGGCACGACGGTGACCGCCTCGCGCTCTCCTTCGGCCATGGCTTCGGCGTTGCCTCCTATGGTATCGTGGTCGGTGACGGCAATGACCGTGAGCCCTTTCTCTTTGGCATAGCGGACAAGTTGGGAAGGGGTGAGAGAGCCGTCAGAGGCGGTGGTATGGGTGTGAAGGTCGATAGACATATGAGCTGTGTTCCTGTGTCAATTATGGTTGGTCAGTATCTTCCCCGTCATCCCCTCAGGAACCGGAACTCCCATCACATGGAGAACCGTGGGGGCGATATCGAGAATGTCCAGGTCCTGCCGGCATGAAGCAGGCGGTTGGGCCGCATTGCGGGGATCGTGGATGATGCAGATGCCCTCCGGGGCATGGTTCGCGTCATCCGGCCCGATATCATTATCGAAGGTCAAAATGGTGCCGTGACCGATGCTGCCCACGGACCTCCACCTGAGGTTGCCGAAATAGACGATGAGCTCCGGAGGTATGCCGCGGGCCGCGGGATAGATGGCTTCCGGCTTAAAGACCCGTGTGCCGAGGGGGTTTCCCTTTTCATCGCGCATGGCCTCAAGCTTTCGAGCGATTTCCGATCGAATTTCTTCATAGTTCTGGGGAAGCACCACGCCCCGCGGTTCGCGTCCCTTGAGGTTAAAAAATATGCGGGAGTAATACCCGCCCTCACCCCAGCAAATCGTGCGCGACCAGTCGATTTTTGCATTTGCCAGAGAGACGATGCCCGGCGGCTTTTCCAGCAGCGTAAGATAGCCTTCCTGGAGGAGCCATTCATTGATGCACACCCCGCCCTCCATCGCCTGCGCCCCGTGATCGGATACGATGATGGTGACAGTGCTGCTGTCGGTTAGGGCCAAAAGCTCGCCCAGCTCCCGGTCAAGGTATTTGTAATAATCAAGAACCGCATGAGCGTATGGGGATCCCGGTTCGTGCTTTCTGTGCCCGGCATCAAAGAATTTCCAGAAACCGTGATGCATTCGGTCCGGTCCGATCTCCACCATCATGAAGAAATCCCAGGGCTTCCTGCTGAGCAGGTGTTTTGCCACCCTGAACCGCTTGCCGGTCATTTCATAAATTTGTTTCAGCAGGAGCTCCTTGTTCTCGGTTCTGAAGTTGTCCACGTCGAACACGTAGGTGCCGACCAGCTTTTCCACCTCCCCCTTGAGCTCCGGGGGATAGGTGTACCGGCAGCTGCTGTCGGGGGTCAAGATGCAGGTTATAAGCAGTCCGTTGACCGGCTGCGGCGGATAGGTCTGAGGGACGCCGACTACTATGACCTGCTTTCCCATCCGTGATAGAATATCCCATAGCCTCTCTTCCTTCACCGAGAAGCTGTTGACCATGGTAAGGCCGTCATAGGAGTGATCCAGCCGGTTGCGAAAGCCATAGATGCCCAGCGCTCCCGGATCTTTACCCGTCATCATGCAGGCCCAGGCGGGAACGGTGATCGGCGGAATGCAGCTCTGCAATGGGCCGTACATGCCATTCTGCAAAAGGCGCTTGATGGTGGGCAGATGGTCCAGCCAGCGATCGAACACGAGCCGGGGGGGAAGGCAATCAAGGCCGATAATCAAAACCCGCTTTTCTTGTGTGGACACGTATCTGCCGTATTATTTTTTTTCATTCCCCTCGCGGTAGGAGCTGATGAGTATTTCCGCGATCTCGGGCCTGGTGAATTCCCGGGGGGGTATTTCACCGTTGACCAGCATGTTTCTCACCGCTGTTCCGCTCAGGGCAATATGCTCCTTCGCGTCGTGGGGGCAGGTTTTGCTCGACGCCATGCCGTCACAGCTTTTGCAGTAAAAGGTGTGGTCGAAAAAGAGCGGGGAGATGCCGATTTCATTGGGTGCGAATTCATCGAAGATGTAGTGGGCGTCATAGAGTCCCGTAGAATGTTCCAACCCCGGCGTGGTCCCTCCCCACGATGAAATGGGTGCACCCGTAATTTTTTCTCACCAGGGCGTGGAAAATCGCCTCCCGCGGCCCCGCATAGCGCATGGCGGCCGGGAAAACCGACAGAACGGTTCTCGTCTCCGGGTAATAGTTTTTCAGCAGCATTTCATAGCAGCGCATCCTCACCGTCGCGGGGATGTCGTCTCCCTTTGTTTCTCCCACCAGGGGATGAATGAGCAGCCCGTCCACTGTCTCCAGCGCGCATTTCTGGATGTATTCATGGGCGCGGTGAATGGGATTGCGCGTCTGAAATGCGACGATGCGCTTCCAGCCTTTGGAATTGAACAGCAGGCGCGTTTCCCTGGGATCAAGCCGGTAATTAAGAAAGTGTTCGTGGCGGGGCCGGTTGAGCAGGCTGATTTTACCGCCCAGACAGGTGTCTCCGGACGCATTGAGATACTGCACTCCCGGGTGGCTTTGATCGGTGGTCTTTAAAACGGCCGCGGCCTCTTTCTCTTTGTCACAGTGATACTTTTCCTCGAGGTGCAGAACGCCCAGGAGATAATCACCCTGCCCATAGAGGGCGACATCATTTCCCTCCCGGTAGCGATTGCTTTCTTCCCTGGCAATGGCCAGCGTTATGGGAATGGTCCAGGGGAGACCATTGGGCAGCCGCATCAGGTCAATGACGCCTTTATATTCTGAACTGCGCATGAACCCTTCAAACGGGCTCAGGGCGCCCACCGCTATCATCTCCAGGTCTGAAATTTCCCTGGGGTTGAGGTGAATCTTCGGGAGGGATGGCGCTTTTTCCAATAGCTGCTCTCTTTCATTCCCTTTGGCGATCCTGTCAATAAGTACCCCTCCGTGCGGTAATATTGGCATTGCTTTCTCCTTTCACTATTTATGTAATGAGATGTTTAGGTCCGGCCCAAAGCAGATCAGCTTAAAATCAGCGCATTGCGTAGAGATGGTGATCAAAGGTGATCATGGGCGAAGCCGGTATTTGTGTACAATGGGTATTTAACCTATTGAAAATGAAACTTTTTCAAGCGCGGACCGTTTTTTAATTACATCAATTTTAAGGCTTTAATCTTCTTTTTTATAACCCGGCTTGCCGCTTGAAACAATATTTCTTAAAACATAAATAACCATATCTGTAACGGAATTGAACCCCAGGTTATTTTTAATCAACTTAATATGGTTATATAAGGGCCGGGGAATTTTGATTGTCACCTTATCTTTTTTATTATAATCGTCCATTTCTTTCAGGCTCTTATAATATTACTATAGGAGTGAAAGAATATCATACCACATCTGAGTGTCAAGGCATTTTTACCCTTCGGCCTTTCAGGTTATTAAAGGGGTGAATAAAATTCCTCTAAGAGGGTTATAGCTTGACGCCAAATAAAATCAATGGTATTTAAAATACTTATAAAGAAAGGTTTTTTCCTGTATTCTTTTAGCGGGCCTGCCTGTGCAGGCAAGGGGACTGTTGCGTCATGACCGTAAAGACTATAAAACCGTTGAGCGAAATAATAATCGAGGCAGGGAAAGTAAGCAGGGAGAAGCTGGAGAAGGTCCTTGCAACCCCCTCTCCGACTGCGGAAGGCTTAGGCCAGCGCCTGGTAAATCTGGGCCTTATATCTGAGACAGCGCTTCTGGAACTTATGGGTGAATATTTAGATATCCCCATCATTTCTTTGAAAGAATTTACGGACCAGACCGTCATGCTGGACAGCCTCTCGGAAAAATTTATGAGGCACTACCGGTTTGTTCCCCTCACTCTCGAGAATAATGTTCTGACTATCGCGGTGAGCGACCCGTACGACATTTATACCTGCGACGCAGTGAGAATGGCCACCAACTGTGAGGTTAAGGTCAATCTCGCCCGGGAGGAGGAAATCCTGGACGCGGTGGGCAAGCTCTTTAACACCGACAGCTCCTCCATGGGCAGAATCATAGAGGATATCGGCAAGGATACGGATGAAGTGTCCATCGATGATGAGGGAGACGTTGATCACCTGAAGGATCTCGCGTCTGAAGCGCCGGTTATCCGCCTGGTAAATCTTCTCATCACCCGGGCCATCGAGCTTCGGGCCAGCGATATTCACTGGGAGCCGTTCGAGGGGGATTTTAAAGTTCGCTATCGGATCGACGGCGTTCTCCAGGACGTGGAGGCCCCTCCCAAGCGGCTTCAGGCGGCGGTTATCTCCAGGATAAAAATCATGGCCAAATTGAATATAGCGGAGAGGAGGCTTCCCCAGGACGGGCGCATCAAGCTGCGGGTTTTGGGCAAGGAAATCGATTTTCGTGTCTCCACATTGCCTACCATGTACGGTGAGAGCGTGGTCTTGAGAATTCTGGACCGTGAGGCTGTCATCCTGAACCTGGAAAAACTCGGCTTCCCCCAGTATGACCTGGTGAAATTCAGAGACCTGATCAACCGGCCGTACGGGATCATCCTGGTGACCGGCCCTACCGGGAGCGGCAAGACAACCACCCTGTATGCGGCTTTAAGCGAAATCAATTCCCCGGAGAAAAAGATTATTACGGTAGAAGATCCCATAGAATACCAGCTGGGGGGTGTCAACCAGGTCCAGGTTAAATCCACTATTGGATTGAGTTTTGCGAATATCCTGCGATCCATACTGCGGCAGGACCCTGACATTATTATGATCGGTGAGATACGTGATGCTGAAACGGCGGAGATTGCCATTCATGCGGCCCTGACCGGTCACCTTGTTTTCAGCACCCTGCATACCAATGACGCGGCAGGTGCGGTAACCAGGCTGCTGGAGATGGGCATGGAAAACTATCTCATTTCTTCCAGCATGCTGGGAATAATGGCTCAACGGCTGGTGCGGGTGATCTGCCCCGAGTGCAAAGAGGTATATACCCCTGAGATAGGCGTTCTGGAAGAACTTGAGGTCGATAAGCAGGAGGCAAAGGGGCAGACGGTTTTCCGAGGTACAGGATGCGAGAAGTGCGCCGGCACCGGATACCGGGGTCGGCAGGGTATCTATGAACTTCTGCCGATTAATGACGATATCCGGGAGCTGATCCTGGAAAAAGCGCCTTCCAACGTAATAAAAGATAAAGGCAGATCGTTTGGCATGAAGACCCTGCGGGAAGCGGGATGGGACAAGGTGAGAAGGGGGGTCAGCACCGTCTCGGAGGTGCTGCGGGTGACGCAGGTGGAATAAGAGGAGTCAGAAGACAGAAATCAGGAGAGTGGAGAGAGAAGAGAAAAACGATACACGATGCAGGATACATGATGCAGGCAGCACATGAGATGCGAAATTCATAACAAAGAAACACAAAAACCGGTAGGAGCGGCTTTCAGCCGCGAATGCTGTTTTTAACCTGCATCTTGCATCATGTATCCTGCATCATAAATAAGAGAGGTCCTCACGGTGCCGGAATTTGCCTACAAGGCCACAGACAGCACGGGTAAGATTGTTGAGGGTTTGATGGAGGCCCCCGAGAAGCAGGGTGTCATCAGCAAGCTGCAGTCCCTCGGCTACATCCCCATAAAGATCGACCACCCCGGCAGGGCGAGAAGTTTTTCGCTCAACATTGATCTCTTCGCGTTCTTTAAAAGGGTTTCTTCGCGGGACATCATGACCTTTACCCAGCAGCTCTCCACCCTGCTTTCCGCGGGGTTGCCCCTGGATAAAAGCCTTTCAATCGTGGCCGAACTGACTGACAAGGGTGAGTTGAAAAAGGTTGTCACCGACGTGCTGAACGGTATCCAGGGGGGCATGTCATTTGCCGATGCCCTGGGCAAGCATCCCAGGGTTTTTTCTAAATTATACGTGAACATGATACGGGCAGGCGAAGCGGGAGGTGTGCTGGAGCTGATTCTGGAACGTCTGGTGGATTTCCTGGAAAGCTCCCAGGAGCTGAAAGAGTATATTACCTCCTCGATGATCTATCCCCTTCTGCTTACCGGTGTGTGCGGACTTACCATCGTGCTGCTTTTGACCTTCATCATACCCAAGTTTTCCGCCATGTTTGAAGACGTGGGGAAAGGGGTACCCGCGTCGGCCCAGCTCCTGATGGGCGCGAGCGAGGCGATTAAGAGCTATTGGTGGGTGGCCCTGGGCCTGATTGCCGCCGCTGTGTACGGATTCAGGAAATATATTGCCACCGAAAAGGGAAGGGTGCAGTGGGACGCGTTTAAGCTGAAGCTGATTATGGTGAAGACGCTGGTGCAGAAAATCGAGGTGGCCCGCTTTTCCCGGACCCTGGGTACGCTCATGAAGAGCGGTGTTCCCATTCTGCAGTCCATCAACATTGTGAAGGAAACCATCAGCAACGTGGTAATTGCCGGCTCCCTGACCGGTATCCATGAGGGCATCAAGCAGGGGAAAGGCATCTCGGGTCCCCTGAAAAATGCCCGCACCTTTCCCGCCCTTGCCATCCACATGATTACCGTCGGGGAAGAGACGGGGAGGCTGGATGAGATGCTGCTCAAGGTAGCAGACACCTACGACCAGGATGTGCGCAATGCCATAAAGCGCCTGATATCCCTGCTTGAGCCCTGCCTCATTCTGTTTATGGCATTCGTGGTGGGATCTATCGTTATCACCATGCTGCTGGCCATTATCAGTGTCAATGATATTAAATTTTAATGCCCAATCTTTAAAGACAGGAGGCTGTCATGAAAGAACAGGAGAGAAAAAACCATATGCGGACAGCGGGTTTTACTCTGATCGAGCTGCTGGTAGTGCTGGTAATCATCGGGCTGCTCGGCGCGATTGTTGCTCCCCGGTTCATTGGCAAGGGTGAAAAGGCAAAGCCCCAGATCGCCAGGCAGCAGATAGAGCTGCTGGGCACGGCGCTGGACACCTATAAACTCGATATCGGGAACTATCCGGAAAGCCTTAACCTGCTCATTGAGACCGGCCAGGAGGAGATGAGCAAGTGGGATGGCCCCTACCTGGCAAAGAAGGTCATTCCCAAGGATCCCTGGGGCCGTGAATACGTCTATAAATATCCCGGCGAAAACAGCGAGTACGACCTGACCTCGTACGGCAAAGACGGGGAAGAAGGTGGGGAAGGGCTCAACCGGGACATCAACAGCTGGGAAGTGGATGAGCAATAGCATCACCTTTAAGCAAAAGTGGGGGAGGTGCCGGTTGTTCATGAGAATGCTATGGTTACCGGGAGTTTCAAACTGAAACACAGGTCTCAGACGGGATTTACCCTTATCGAGCTGATTCTCGTCCTGGTCATAGCAGGATTCATCATCTCTCTGGTCGCTCCTGCCATTACCTCAACCACCGGGCTGAATCTCAGAACCGCGGCCAAGAGGGTTGCCGCCGGCCTGCGCTATGCCCGAAGCCAGGCGGTAACCACGGGCAGCGTGTACCAGATTGTGTTTGACATAGAGCAGAACGCGATGACCATCGAGCGTATTGTGGAGGAAGATCCCTCCGGTTTGCAAGCGGGCGGAACCCGGTGGTGGGAAGAAGGTGAAGAGGAAGGGGAGGAAAACAGCGCCGAAGAACAGTTTG
Organism: uncultured delta proteobacterium; assembly: GCA_963751515.1. Taxonomy (GTDB): domain Bacteria; phylum Desulfobacterota; class WTBG01; order WTBG01; family WTBG01; genus CAZWCD01. Next base: position 228,879 of record CAVVUR010000003.1, on the reverse strand, counting down.
ACAAGAAATCATATGTTTTACCGAGAGGCATTACCATAGAGAGCGTGGTGTCTGACGGTGATGAGATTACCGAGGGGGAGGCGCAGATTGATTTTTATCCCAACGGGAGCTGCTCCGGGGGGGATGTGTTTTTGATGGACAGCAAGGAGAGGGTCTTCCGGGTGGCGCTGGAATTTATAACCGGCGTTGTAACCATAGAGGAAGAGGAAACGTAAGAGCGATGTGCGATGGGTGATATGAGATGTGGGATGTGAGATGAATTAAGGGGTCAGAAGTCATGAGTCAGAATAAACCAGGTAGGAGCGGCTTTAGCCGCGAATATCGCAGGATGAACAAAAACAGTCATTGCGACGAGCGAATGCGATGCGGCAATCGCAGAAGGTTCCCGCTTTACATTATTGAAGTGCCCGTATGAAATCATCCTCCAGCAAAGGATTTACCCTGCTCGAGATTCTTCTGGCCATTGCCATCCTGGGGGTGGCGGTCACGGTGATCATGCAGCAGTTCTCTGCCGGCCTGCGCATTGCACGGACTTCACAGACCCATACCACTGCGACCATCTATGCCAAACAAATGCTGGAGGAATACCTGCTGGCAGAAGAAATGGAAGAAGGGGAGGCATCTGGAACCTTCGATGATGGATACAGCTGGAATGTGCGCATAGAGGCGTACGAGGATTATAAGGAGGAGGAAGGTGCCACTGAGGAAGAGCAGGAGATTTATGAGCACCTCCCCCTGGAGATGTACCGCATAGAGTCGGTTGTCTCCTGGATGGAAGGGGGCAGGGAAAAGAGTGTAGCGCTGGCCACGCTTAAGACAGTCAAAAAGACGGAAGAAGAAGTGCAGGAAGAGATGTAGCGCGATGAAGAGCCTGATGCTTCCTTTTGCAAATCAGCCGGGGAAAGAGATGGGCAACCGTGTGAGGCTGCGTGCAGGGTTTACCCTGCTTGAGCTCATTCTTTCCATCGCCATCCTGTCCGCGGTTCTGGTGACCATTTATTCCACCCTGAGCATGGGTTCGCGGGCCTGGGAGAAGGGTGAGCGCGATATCGAGAAGGTGCAGCGGATGCGGGTGGTGATGGATCTTTTAAGCAGGGAAATCAAGACGGCCTATCCTTACAAGGTAACGCCGAGTGAGCTTGACGCGCACAAGGAGTTTTACGCGTTTGACGGTAAGAAAGATTCCCTGAGCTTTGTCTCCTGCGTTCCGTTGCATGGCGGCAGCGGCAAGCTGTCCTGGCTGACGTTCTGGGTGGAGGAGGGGCAAGGTCTGGTGGTGGTGGAACGCGACGCCCTGCGCTCCGACATTTTTAAGGAACGGGAAACCATCGACAAGGATCAAATGGTGGTTCTGGACGCGAATGCCACCGATATCCGTTTTGAATACTACCGCGCCGAGGAGGGAGATACGGATGAAGCGGCGGAGGAGGAAACTGCCTGGGAGGAAAAGTGGGACGCCGAGGAGGAGGAGGAACTTCCGCGGGCTGTCAGCGTGAGCGTGACCTTCCTGGATAAGGCAGCCAGGGAAGGATCGGACGATGAAGCATACACCCGTGAGCTGGTTATCCCCCTGATGATTGCTGCCGCTGACAGGAGCAGCAGCAGTGCCCTGACACCCCAGGAAAGCATGCTGGGAGGAGACAGAACGGGCTTAACGCAGGAAAGCGAGTCTGGTGGAACCTTTGCGGAATCGGCTAGAACCGGCAGCAGTCAAGGTGGTGACAGCAGCGGCACGAAACGCTGGGGTACCAGGGGAACCCTGGGCGGGAAAAAGAAGTCGGGCAGGCAGTCCAAATGAACGGGACCGGCGGCGCGATTCAGCCGGGCCATTCAGGATTAAAAATGTCGAACGCAGAATGCACAAGCATGAACGATGAAAGGGGGATAGCCCTGGTGCTGGTACTCTGGGTTCTGATGCTCCTGTTCATCATCGTGTTTGAGTTCTGTTCCACCATGAGAATAGAGGCAACCATCACCAGGAATTTCAAGGAGGGGGAGCGCTCATATTATTTTGCCGAGGCGGGCATCAACCGGGCCATCATTGAGCTGGTCAAAACCAGAAGCGATGTGAAAAAATTCGAGGGGGGCAAGGAAACGCTGGTAGACAAGGAAGACCGGCGTGAGAGCGAGCAGGGTGCGGAGGATGAGGAAGAAGAGCCGGAGGAGTGGGTGCCCCGCGAGCAGCCCTATGCCTTTCTCTTTGAAGACGGTGAGTGCGAGGTGACCATTGGAGACGAGGGGAGCAAGATCAATCTGAACTGGATTGCCACCAGGGCCCAGAGTGACCGGCAGCTGCTTGCCGATATCCTTGAAAGAAGCTGCGGACTCTATGACGCGGAGCGCGACACCATCGTTGATTCCATCATTGACTGGGTGGACAAGGACCATGAACACCTCATGAGCGGCGCGGAGGATGAGTATTATGAGTCTCTTGAAGACCCCTATGAATGCCGGGACGGTGCATTCGTCATATTGGAAGAGCTGCTCCTGGTCAGGGGTGTAACGGAGGATATTTATTACGGCCGCTTTAATCCCGGGGATGATGAGGCGGATACGGGGAAAACGGCATTGAAAGGCAGGCGTTCCCTGGGCAACACGGTTTCGGAAAATGACGAGGTGCCGGGGGGCATGTATCAGGGCCTCTCGGAACTGTTTACCGTTTTTTCAAAGGGCACGGCTCTTAAGATTAATATTAATGATGCCCCCTTTGGGCTGCTCATGAGCCTGCCGGCCATGACTGAAGATGTGGCATACGACATCATTGCCATGAGGCGCGAGGAGGAATTTGAAGATGGGCGTGACTCGAGGCTGCTGGAGCTGCCCATTTATGATCAGATAGCCTCCCAGATTACCGTTGAGCCCACCAATTTCTATCGTATAACCGCCCGGGGGAGGGTCGCGGACAGTTCTGTGGCCCGGTCCATATCGGCCGTGGTTGAGATCGCTCCCCGTCAGAAAAATAACTATACCATACTCTACTGGCAGGAGGGAGTGTAGGACTTGATGATATGGATAGTATAGGCTTGCTGTTAAATGAGAACCGGCTGTTGATGGTGTTGTTGCGAAAAGGTTTCAGGAGTGATGCCTTCCTGCACAGCTACCGCCTGGTGTCGCTGCGCGAGGTAAAACCGGAGGACCGGGACAGCATCATCTTAAGTAACATCGAGGGATTCATCGATCAAACCGGAAGTGACCGCGAGAATCTCTTTCTGGGCATACCCGGCAGCAAGGTGATATTCAAGAGAATTACCCTGCCTGCCCCGACCGAGGAAAACCTGAAGGACGTGCTCGGGTATGAAATGGACCGCTACACACCGTTCGCCCTGGAGGACGTCTACTTTGATTATAAGATCGCGACGCGCGATGAAGCGAATGACAGCATACAGGTTCTGCTGATGGTGGTGAAGAAGGAGGTAATCGATTACTACCTCACCCTGCTGCAGCGCATAAACGTGAGGACGAGATGCGTGGAGGTGCTGTCCACGGCGTTCTATAATCTCACTACTGAGCAAGCATCCGCCGGGGGCGGAGGCGCGGCAGCCGGTTCTTTGCTTTCCCGGGGCGCGCAATGGCTGCTGGCGCGGGCATGGGGAAAGAGCCTGGCAGCATATCTTGACCGCTTTCTGAAAAAGGGTGCAGCAGGAGAGGCGGCTCTAGAAGAAGGGATGACATTCCTTCTCACCGTTGAGGAAGAAGATTGCGACTTGGGCGTGGTTCGCAACGGCGCCTTTACCTATGCGCGTTCGTTCCGGGTATCCCCCACAGAAGGAACGGCTGCGGCAGAGGAGCTGGCAGGCCAAATCCTCACCGCCATGGAAACGACCAGGCTGAGCCTGGGCGATGAGCACGCGGCTCCTTCCCGGGTCCTCCTCTCCGGAAGCCGCGCGGACGCCGGCCTGGCAGCCTTTCTCAATGCTCAGGGTATCGGTGATGTTAAGCTGCTGGATACCCTGAAGATGAACATACAGGCCGATGACGCCCGGGAAAAGATTCCCTGTTTATTTCCGGCCGTGGGTTTGGCCCTGAAAGGTCTTAACGGTGTTGCGCTTGACGTGAATTTCATCCCCCAGGAGCTGCGGCCCAAGAAAAAAAAGAACTGGATCATGATTGCAGGTGTGGTGCTGACCAGCCTGGTGTTGCTCGGTATATCCTCCTATGCCATTTCCTTTTTTGTCAAGGAACGGTTTTACCTCGCGGAACTGACCGAGCGGGTGAATGCATTGAAGGGGCGGGTCGAGGAAGTGGAGAAGATGAAGGAAGAGATAGCAGCCATTGAAAAGAAGATGGAATCGGTGGAAAAGATCAAGGTGGGCGAAAGCAGCAAGCTGGAGCTGCTTCGGGAACTCACTGAAACTATCCCCGAGGATATGTGGTTGACCCGCTTTGGCTATACCGATCAAAAGGGAAAGCGGGAAATTGATCTTTCCGGGTTTGCCAATGCCGCGTCTGAAACCATTCCCATCCTGGAGAAGTCGAAGTATTTTGAGGACGTCAAATTTAAATCATCGATTGTCAAGGACCGGAGCACGGAAAAGGAAAAATTTAATCTGACGGCCACGGTGACCAGGGAACAGGAGGCGGCGCCATCTGCTGCCGGCCGGGCAGACGTGCCGCGCAAAGCAGATGACGCCAAACCGCAGCAAAGGAGTCCGCGGTGAATATTTCCAAGCGTGATAAAAAATTTTTAACGGTAGGCGCAGTGGCGCTCCTGCTCTATCTGGTTGCGAATTATGTCGTCATGCCGTTCCTTGAGAGAGAGCGCGAGATACGGGAGGGTACCGAGCAGAAGGAAGTGACGCTCGAGAAATTTGAAAAAATAATAGCAGGCCGGGCGGAGGTTGAAAAGCAGCTGGTTCAGGTAAAAAGAAAACAGACGCAGCTGAATTCGAAACTTCTCACCGGCAGCACGCCGTCTCTCGCCGCGGCCGAAATGCAGAAAATGCTGGAAAAGATATCCGCCACACATGACCTGGAATTGAAAAGCGTGAAGGTGCAGGACGGAGAAAAGCAGGGAGACCTGCTCACCATACCCCTGGAGATTCGGCTGCAAACCGACCTGGATAGAACGAGAAAGTTTCTGGCGGACATAGAGAAAAACCAGAAGTATCTCATCGTGCCTTCCTTGAAAATCAGCGTCCAGAACCAGCGGGATCCCAAGGAAGTGATCGTAACCATGGTAGTCACAGGCTTCTTCATGAAAGAGGAAGCCGTGAAGGAAGGGAAGAGTTAACGAGCTGCACGGGTTTTCCCTGCAACAATATCGTTTTGATTTTTTCAAGCTTTGTAGTATGAATTGTTTCGTCGTTGTATTCCTCGCACTGTCGCCATTGGTTCCTGCTTCTGATGAAGCCATTGCGGGCAGGTGCGGCAACCCGGTTTTTTTTAAACGGTCTTCTGAATAACTCGTGATGTATATCCGGAGCGGGAGGAAAAGGGGTAATCTATGAAATATTGTGCGGCGGTTTTTCTGGTGCTGGGAGTTTTTCTCTGTTGCCCTCTGGCGGTCGTGGTGTATGGCCAGGAGGGGGTGCAGGCGCCGGCTGAAGAGGTGGTTCGAAAGGCAACCCCCGGTAGTCCCGTCACCACGACGGCGGAGCCCCGTGTCAATGACCAGGGCCGGCTGGCTGAAGCGATAAAGGAAGCGCAAAAAGGGGTGCAGAAGCCACAGCAGGCGGCAAAGCCGGAAGCGCTCAAAGACGGGGCTGCTCCCGGAGCTCCCGCCGGAAAAAACGAGGCTGAAATTGAGGAGCTCAAGGCCCGCTTCAGAAAGCTGGTGGATAGCGAAATGAAAAAATTCGGCGCCCTGGAAGAAACGCTGCCCGGGGAGGAAAAAAAAGCAGCGGGCCAGGTACAGGAAAAGGCCGGCGTGACCATTCAGGAACCCGGAGGTTCCGGCGGCAAAGCGGCCGGGTCGGATGAAGGAACCGTTGGGCAAAAGAGGGTTGCCCCCATGACAGAAGGGTTGCCCCCGGCGATACAAAAGGAGGCTGCCCCCGCAGCTGCTGAAGGGGTCATGGCAGAGGAAAAGGTACAAGGAGAAAAGGAAATCATTCCGGCAACGGGAGAAGCAACCGGTTCCCCGGAGGAGACGGTACCCGCCCCGGCCGGGGATGCAGGCGTTATGGCTGAAGATACCGAAGAGGAGGAAGAGCCGCTGGAGGGTATGGAAGAGGAAAAGCCTCCGGCGCGGGTGGAGGTGTTACCGCCGCAACCGGAGAAACCGGTGGCGGGGAAACAGAAGGTCGCGCTTGACTTTCAGGACGCGGAGCTGCAGGAGGTGATCACCGCCCTGGCGGAAATCGTGGGCATCAATTACATTGTCGACCCCAAGGTGAAAGGCAAGGTGAATATCCACACCAGCGGCGAAATCCCCGTGGAGGACGTGCTGCCCATTCTGGAAACCATCTTCGAGATCAATAATGTTGCCGCAGTGAAAATGGGAGGTATCTATAAAGTTATACCCATTAAAGACGCGCAGAAACAGTTTCTCTTTCCCAAGGTAGGCGACAAAATTAAAGACGGAACCTCTCCGGACCGGATCATTCTGCAGATTGTCCCCCTGCGATATATTTCTTCAACGGAGATGGACAAAATAGTAAAGCGTTTTATCGGGAAGGGCGGAGACAGCGTTGATTATGCGGACCGCAACACCCTTATTATTGTTGACACCTCTGACAACGTGAGAAAGCTTTTGGGCTTGATCGATGCGGTTGACCTGAGCATTTTTGACACCATGCATGTGCAGTTTTACGAGCTCAAGGAAGCTGAGGCGGTAGACCTCGCAAAAGAGCTCGAAGAGCTCTTCGCCGCCATCGGCATTGACCCGAAAAAGAAAAAGGGCGGGGAGATTGTCAGCTTTATTCCCATTGAGCGGATGAACATCATCCTGGCGGTGAGCACCACGCCTGATGCCTTTGAAAAAGTCGATGGGTGGGTTAAAAAGCTTGACGGGGTGCGGCAGGATATCGACGAGCAGATTTACATCTATTTTGTTGAAAACGCTAAGGCGCTTGATATCGCCGACATCGTAAAGGAATTGTACGGGGAGGAGCGCAGTGCGCGGGAAAAGAAAACCACCTCCAGGAAAACAACATCCCGGGACAGGGACCAAAAAACCAAGACACCGGCAGCGACCACCAAGAGCGCAGCCGCCAAAACCACCTCCTTGACCGGCTCCAAGGGTGAGATTACCATCGTGGTTGATGAAACCAACAATGCTATTGTGGTAAGGGCCCTACCACAGGACTATGCCAAGATTCTTAAGACCATAAAGATGCTGGATATCATTCCGCGGCAGGTTTTAATCGAGGTCCTCATAGCCGAAGTCGGTCTGGACGAGAACACCGAATTCGGGGTGGAGTGGACCTTCCTCGATGATTACGCTTCGCTGGGCGGTTACAAAGGCGTCGACAGGCTGGGCCAGAATTTCAACCTGGGGGGGCTGGGTCAGGACCTGTCCAAACCTCTGACCCAGACCGGCTTCACCTATGCCTTTGCCTCAGACGCCCTGGAGGCTTTTCTGCGCGCGTATTCCAGGGAAAACAAGGTCAACATTCTTTCCACCCCCCACATTTTAGCGGCAGACAACACCGAGGCAAGCATAGATGTGGGAGAGGAGGTCCCCATTGTAACCAGCGAATATACGCCCACCACACTGGAAGCCGGCGAAAACTTTTCCCGCTCCATCGAGTACCGGGATACCGGGATACTGCTGACGGTGACGCCGCGCATCAATGATAAGGGGCTGGTGGCCCTGGAGGTCAACCAGGAGGTGAGCGATATCAGCGAGCAGCGCATCGAGGGCATTAATTCGCCTATCATAAAAAAGCGCCAGGCAGAGACCTCGCTGGTGGTGCAGGATGGCAGGACTATTGTGATCGGCGGTCTCATCAGGGAGCAAACAGACAAAACGAAGGAAGGGCTTCCCATATTGTCAAAGATTCCCTACCTGGGTATGCTGTTTGGTTATGAGAAGAACGCAGTAAGAAAGGTTGAGCTCTTAATCATGATCACCCCGCATGTGGTTAAAAGTTTTGAAGATGCGGAGCTGGTGACAAAGGAATTTTCCGAGAAGGTGAAGAGTTTGCAGAAGCTCCTTAAAAAGTAGCGCTTACGGTTGCATTGTGCTGCGCTGGGCCGGTTTTAGCGTTTGCTATAAAGAATTTAAATGTTCTGTTAAATAATGCTAAAGAATTCCGGCGCCGGTGCCGATAGAGTCATAGATTTGTCATTTATATCATTTGATAGGACGAAACTTATACTGATCATGGGTATGTCATTTTAATCTTTTTTAAAATGCTCGGGCACGTTGCGTGTGATGAGGATACCTGTGATGAACGTGTAAGTTTTTTTATCAGTCAATGCATGTGGTCGGTTATACAAAATCAAATCATTGCACTCCATCGCCTGTTAATTTGGAAATTTATAAAAAAAACTTGACATGCCTGCTCCAACTCTGTATAAAAATTGATAATTAGTAATAAATAGGTAATGCTTAGCTTTTGCAAATACTATTACCCCTAAAATAAATTTTAAAAGGAGGTGATGAAGAATTAAAATATAACGAGGGTTGTTATTTCTTTGATTTTATTGCTACCCAATAATTTTATGTTGAAAGGAGAGGAAAGATGAAAAGTAGATTCAAGGTAATAGGTTTGATGTCCGCAGTGCTGCTCATATTCGGTATGGGCAGTGTGGCATCGGCTGACAACGCTGCTTCAATCGGTGTGGCCATTTCGTATCCCTGTTCAGATGATCAGAACCCCTGTGATACCGGGGTGGCGGTTTCTGATTGTATTGACGGTGATTTCGTGAATGTCTACATCACCCTGCTTGATGCCGCCGGCAACCCGGCCACCGCCGGACCCAACGGTGAGGCGCTGACCGCGCTTACCGCACGGCTGACCACGCAGCTGGGCGTTGCCGGTTCGGTTGAACCAAACGAGTTTCTGGTTGATGATGCAAATGTAAGTTTCGCCGGGAAGGCATCGGCCCGGGCCAACATTGACTATACACAAGCTATGGCCGGTGTTGACCCCATCAACGTTGACATCACCGGTGCCAACCCCCTTACCGCGTCAGCCAATATCAATGTCGCCGCCCCGGATGCAGATGGCCTGGTGGTGCGGACCTGTGGCGATGATGATCCGGAATTGGATCTCTATGATCCTATTGGTAAAGGCTGTTGGAATGGAGATGAGCAGGCAACAGCCGGTGATTCAATAGCAGTGACGGTGATAGCCTATACGTGTGAAGGCCAGTTCACCCCTGCCCCCAATCTCGAAGGGAGGCAAATCACGGTAAACGCTTATGCGGATTATGATGGAAGCGAAGGTCCCTCAGAAGGCGAGGAAGAACCTGTAGCAACCGCGACCTTTACCATGACCAACGGTATCGCTCAGGGAAATATTGTTATCAATAGCGCCGGCCCCAATGGGCTCGACGTAGTTTTTATCGCGACTGCTGAAGACAACGCAGAGAATGAGCTTGGTACCGCTGACGAAGATGGGGTTACGATGATTTCCGGCGATGCGGCTGAAATCAAGGTAGCTGATGATCCTTTCGGCAATGGAAACCTCATCGTTCCGGCTGAGGACAACTGCGTGACGGTACTCGATGATAACGATGGTGATCTCTGCACGGGAACACCGACGTCAATTCAGGTGGTGATTGTTGACGCACTGGGTAACGCCGTGGATGCGGAAGGAACGGTAAGCGTAACCGGAACGCTTGATGGTGTCCTGGCCGAGCAGCTGGAAGGCTGTTCCACAATTAGCATAGCCGGTTATGCAGCTTCGTGCAGTCTGCAGGATGCTGTTGACACAGGCGCTGGCTCAATTGTCATCGGCCCGCTGCCACTTACCGCAACTGATCTGACCGGAACTTCGGTTTCGGTATATCTCCTGCCGGCAAGCGGCTGTGGTGACGTGGACATGCAGGTGAGTGTTCCTGCTGATGCCATTGATGCGGGCGACACGGTGAGACTGACCATCTCTTCCGAGGGTGCAATTCCGGTTGTCTCTGAAGGTAACGACCTGTTAATTACAGCCGGCGGTGGAACGCAGCTGCTGAGCTCGAACGGGTTTGCTTCAGCTACCACCACGCTGCAGATCAACAACGTTCTCGATGCCGATGATGATACGCCCGGTATCCAGGTTGACATCCAGATGTATGGCCCATGCACCACTGCTGTTGAACCGGTTGACATAACCGTCAAAAACTTGGAGCAGTGCGGTGCCCAGGCTACTTCTGGAAATATTTCCGACATTCAGCCCGGTGATCCGGTCAATCTGGCCGTGGTCGGTCTTGATGCGGATATGGAAACCGAGAGCGCTTTGGATGAACCGGGTTCCTATGTAGGAACGGCTCCTATCGTGATCGACTCTTACATCATCGCTGACGGTACAACCTATACCGAGATTATCGATGATACGGATGGTTGCTGCGATCTCCAGGTATGGGATGAGTTCACCAATGTGGACGAATGCGAACCCGAATACACCTGTACCACTGATTCCGGTTTCGCGCTTCCAGTGCTTTCAGAAGGTTGCGGTGTTGCAGTTGCCTTTGCTTCAGGGGCAAACGGAACTACCGCGACGGTAACCTGCGGCGTGGATATAGACGATGATCCTGAGCTTGACCTGACCAGGACATTCCAGCTGGTTAACATTGTCAACGAGATCCCCGAGGGTCCGGAAGAACCAAGTGATGCGGCAACTGCCCTGGCAGTAATTAAGGAAGGCCCGCAGTCGCAGAGCGGTGCTCAGATTAATCCTCTGCCCGGCGGTGAGGCGATTATCAAAATTGTCCCCAATGGCTCGCTCGATGCTTCGGTGAATGTCCAGATAGCCTTCGGCGCGGGTTCAGTTGCGGGCGCAGAGCTGAGGAACCTGAATGGAACGGTAGTTATCCTTCCGGTAACCATTACCTTGACCGCTGCTTCTCCTGCCAAGCGGTACGTTGTGTATGCACCTGCGGCAGGCCAGGTGGTTGTAGGTGTTACCGAAGTGAGCGCAACCGGGTTGGCTGCCGGAACCGGAACCGTGGTGTTCGGCGCTGCGTGCGAAGTTGCCATTACCCCTGCCAGTCCCACCGTGGCGCAGGGCGGCACGCTGCAGTTTACTGCCACGACAACCTGTGAAGGCACAAACACCGCGGGAACCTATACATGGGCAGTTCTGGAATCCGCTTGTACCAGCTCAGGAACGATTAGTGAGACCGGGCTGTATTCAGCTCCTGCAGCAGGCGGGTGTACAGAGACAGTTAGGGTTACCGATACGGCCAATGGCAATGTGACTGCTGATGTTATCATTACGGTCAGCGTTTGCACGCCTGCGGTTCAGATATCACCTAACAATCCTACCTTAGACGTTGGTGCCAGCCAGGTCTTCACTGCGGCAACAACCTGCGGTGATGATACCGTAGCAGGTACCTACAGCTGGGAAATTGCCGGAGAAGAAGTGGGTACAGGCAACACCTACACCTTCCAGGCAACCACTGAGGGTACCGTTACCTTGAAGGTAACAGATACCGCCAATAATGTAGAAGATACGGTCACCATAACGGTGGAGAGTGCTTGCAAAATCGAGGTGGTCCAAGATCAGGTTGTGCGGTCCCGTTGGATCCCGCTACCCGCTCTGCTGACCATTACGTGCACAGGAGAAGATTGTGACTTTAAACTCCTGGGTACACGGGTTCAATTCGAAACAGCTACGCTGCTCTCGGTGATCCCAGCGGGCAAACTCGCATTTCCTGGTGTCCAGACAATCCAGCAGCTTGTTTTGATTGGGCCAGCCCTACTTACGGGTGGCTTGGATCAGGAAACAGAAACAGTAACGGTTACAGTTACCAATGGTGGTTGTGACACAGGGTCTGATACGTTTGATATTACCTTGCTTCCCTTCCCCCTGGATAAGTAACCGTAGTATGTAACTGAGCTACCTTTTAACAAGAGAGCCCGGCGGCTTAAAGCACCGTCGGGTTCTCTGCTTTTTATACAGATGCAGGCCTAATAATTAACAGGAACATATGGTCTGCTTTGTAGGGGCAACCTGCCGGTTGCCCCTACATTTTAGATAAGACTTGGATCCCCGCGTTCGCGGGGATGATACCTCGGAAGTAGGAAGAACGAAATAACACATTTCATTCCCACGAACGCGGGGATCCAATAGTTCTCATACTTCGTGGCGCCCCCGCCAGGGGGGCATGGGAGTTTGCGTCGAAAACAAATCAGGTGGAGGGACGTGCTCCGTCACGTCCGTTTATATTCTATGCGGCCATGGCAGAGCAAATATAAAAAAGCGTCCATGGAGTATTGAACTTCATGGACGCCACTCTTTCATACCTGTGAGACGTTGACCTTACTCCGGTGCCCCGGGTACCGCCCCTCCCATTTCTTCCATAAACCGGTCTCTGAATTTTTCAACCTTATCTTTTATCGCGGACTGGTCCATATTGCCGCCGCTGTCTTTAAGCTCACCCATTATTTCCTTATTAAAGTCCAATAATTTTTTCATGTTTTCCTGGGACATAAAGGGAGAATTTGCCAGGGCTTCAGGTATTTCTCCTGCCGCAAGCTGCTCTTCCATATCCTCTTTTACCTTTTTTTGTTCCAACTGCTCCTGCACCCGTTGCTTCAATGGTTTGGGAGCCGTCCCGCCGGGTGGTTGAGAAGACGGCCCTCTTGCCTCTTCAATGGGAGTAAAGTCGCCTTTGGCAGTTTCCTTGCCTTCGTGCAGGTTGAGTGTAACTTTTTCACCGTAGTAGTCGAGGACAACCTTCTTTTCCTCTATTGCGGAGATAACATACCCGCCGATGGAGTCTCCCAAGGCATACACTTCTTTTTTCTTGTCGGCAGTTTCTTCTTCCGTATTTTTCCTCCCCGCCGTCTTGTCTGCTTCTTTGTCGTGAATAATGGCACTTTTTTTGTTGCCCACAATAACGGTGCCAAAGAGCGAAAGCTTGCTGGTGTCAATCCTTTTATCGGTAGTTTTCCCGCCGGAACCTTCCTGAATCCACTCTTTCCTGTCCGGCCTGAAAAGATTCTTTTTCGAGATGACGGCATAGGGATCTGCTGCTCCCCAGCCCTGAGATGATATCGCTGCGGTGGAAAGCAACAGTGCCGCAGCGTATGGCACGCATTTTTTGTTCATATATTTGAAACCTTACCGGCTATGGATTTTAACGCGCATAGTTTAACACGATTAAAGGGAAAAATCAAACAAGGTAAAACACTTCAATAGCCATCCGGGCTATTATAGTAACGTATAGATTATTAATTGGTTTGACACGCGCAGCCCTTAAGCGCGGCGTTCCTTGCGGAACGGCCTGTGTATAAGACATAATATCCTTCTACTTTATCTGCCCCCGTGGAAACGGTTATATCAATGAATCCTTCCGGAGGATTGCGCTTCAGCATGACGAGCTGCAGTAACACCCTGGGGAGCGTTATGAGCGGGCGTCCGAGGGGAACAAGATGTTCTGATGCAAACGATACCCGCGTGTCCAATGGCGGAAAATATGTGTCATAACCGAAAAGAGCCAGCAGGTAAACAATGGGCATGGTTCTGCTGCCTAACAGCTTCGAGGGAAATGCAGCGGAGATAAGCGGATCGAGTGTAGCCAGGGCATTGACTTTGCCATAGCCGAAAAGGTCATCCCGTCCCGGGTCGCCTAGGTCATCAGCCCTGCCTGTCAGGTATGCCGCCACCTGCTTGCTGTTTAAATGGGGCTGTTCGGAAAGGAGAAGTGCGGCAACACCTGAAACCATTGCAGCGGAAAGGGAAGTGCCTTTGTTGAAGGTATAACCACCCCCTGAAGCAGTGGTCAGGATGAAATCATCAAGCGTGCTTCCGCTTCCCGGCGCGACCAGGTCAAGCTCGGGCCCGTAAGCAGAATAGACGTTCTGGTCATACTTGTCTATGGCAGAGACTGCCAATACCTTTTCCAGTTTTGCCGGAAACCAGACAGGGCCATATCTGTTTCCTGCTGCCGCCACCACGGTAACTTCTTTATCTGCCGCATAGACGATGGCTTCAGCTACCGCCGTATGGTCCTCTTCATCATTCCATCCCAGGCTTAAATTAATGATTGCAGCGCCATTGTCGACCGCATATATTATTGCTTCCGCGACAGTCTCATCGGTAAACATATCGGTACTCCCTTGGCTGATCTTTAAAGGGAGTATTTTGCACTCGGGAGCGACGCCGCTGATTCCCTGGCCGTTATTTTGAACGGCAGCCATGACGCCGCATACCTGTGTTCCATGACCAAGTTCATCGCTTGGATCATTGTCTTTATCGCCGAAGTCCCATCCGCCGGGCAGGATGTTATCAGCAAGGTCTTCGTGGTCGAGATCCACACCGGAATCGACCAGCCCGATGACGACACCGGCGCCTAATGACTTATCCCAGGCCTCCGGCGCCTTGATTGCGGAAAGGTAAAGCTGTTCGTTGAAGCGGGGATCGTTCGGTTCGGCGAGAAACTCCCCGTAATAGTTGGGTTCAACGGCAACAACCCCCGGTTCACTTTTGATGCTTGCCGTTGCCTGATCCATGCCTGTGCGTGAATCAATTTGTATTTTAGCCCAGCCTATTTTGGCCAGAGGCCCTTGCAGATGGCGCGGATACTTTCCTGCCCGGTATTTCACCAGCACTTCCCCCGGCACTGAGGAAGAAGCATAAACTGCAGTTGTTGCGGAAAGCAACAGGATTATTGCGGTAAGCAGAGGAATGACTTTTTTCATGCGCGCTTTCCCGGATGAAGTGCATGTTCATGTTTATTCGATACTATAATCAACACCATAACATATTTCAAGGCAAAGTTGAATGCCCGGTTCCTAAATTATGGGCGTTTAAATCAATTGTCAAAGCCGGTGCTTTGTGCTAAAGGTTGAATGCTTTTTAGGGCTATTGTAAGGAACGTGTATGGCTCACAGAATTGAGGTCGGATTCAAATCCGCGGTCAGGGATGCCTGGGGCGAAAAGATAAAGCGGCGGGTGTGGGAAGACCTGCACTGCCGGGTGAATGCCGTGTCAGGCATCGAAGTGTACACCCTGGACATGGATGTAACGGCGGAAGAGCTGAGGCACATTGTCGAAGGTCCGCTCGTCGATCCCGTTATTCAGAACTATGCCGTCGATAAACCGCTGGCGCGCGATTTTGACTGGATTATCGAGGTCGGTTTCAGGCCGGGGGTAACCGATAATGTGGGAAGAACCGCGCGCGAGGCGGTGGAGCTGGTGCTGGGCAGGGCAATGCGCGCGGATGAAAAGGTATATACCTCAAAGCAGTGCCTGATCAAAGGTGACCTTTCCCTTGAAAAAGTTGAAACCATAGCCACCGGCCTTCTGGCCAACGAGCTGGTGCAGCGCTTCAGCATCGTGCACAGAAACGATTGGGATCCGGCTCACGGCATGCCGGTTGTTGTTCCCCGGGTTAAAGGGGGAAGCGAGCGGGGAAGGGTTGATGAGATCGACCTTACAGTTGATGATGAGGGGTTGATGAAGATAAGCCAGGAGCGGGTTTTGGCGTTAAGCTTTTCGGAGATGAAGGCGATCCAGGCCTATGCGGGGAATAAAGAGGTTATTGTGAGGCGAAGGGCGGCGGGACTGGGAGAACACCTGACGGATGTGGAGCTGGAAGCCCTGGCCCAGACCTGGTCGGAACACTGCAAGCACAAGATATTCAACGGCATCATTCATTACCGTGATGAGTGCGGCCGTCTGACGACGGTTAAGAGCCTCTTCAACACCTATATCAGGGCCGCCACCGACCGGGTCCGGGAATCGCTCGATGAAGACTGGCTGCTTTCGGTGTTTAAGGACAATGCCGGCGTCATCGCCTTTAACGACGATTATAATCTGGTCTACAAGGTTGAAACCCACAATACCCCGTCCGCGCTCGATCCTTACGGTGGGGCCCTCACCGGGATTGTGGGCGTGAACCGGGACCCCTTCGGCACGGGAAAAGGGGCGAAGCTCATTTTCAATACCGATGTCTTCTGCTTTGCCACGCCGTTTCATACAGCGAGCCGCTTCCGCCCCGCCTGCTCCATCCCCGCCGCATTTATGAAGGCGTGCGCGAGGGCGTTGAGCACGGCGGGAACAAGAGCGGCATCCCCACGGTGAACGGCTCCCTGGTCTTTGATGACCGCTATCTGGGCAAGCCGCTTGTCTACTGCGGCACCGGCGGCATCATGCCCGCGCGAGGTGCTGGGTGAGCCCTCGCAGGTGAAACAGGTGTATCCCGGGGACCTGATCGTCATGACCGGCGGCCGTATCGGCAAGGACGGCATACATGGCGCCACCTTTTCGTCGGAGGAACTGCATGAGGGATCGCCGGTTACCGCGGTGCAGATCGGCGACCCCATCACCCAGAAGCGGATGACCGATTTTCTGCTGCGGGCGCGTGACCTGGGCCTCTACAATTGCATCACCGACAACGGCGCCGGCGGCCTTTCTTCCTCCGTGGGCGAGATGGCCCAGCAGGCCGGCGGATGTGAGCTGCACCTGGAGAAGGCGCCGCTCAAATACACGGGGCTCAGTCCCTGGGAGATCCTGCTTTCCGAGGCGCAGGAGCGGATGACCATCGCGGTCAGCCCGGAAAAGATTGACCGGCTTTTCGACCTGGCCGAAAAAATGGGGGTCGAGGCCACGGTCCTGGGGAAATTTACCGACAGCGGCGCGTTTCATGTCCTGTACGACGATAAAACCGTTGCCTATCTTGATATGGATTTTCTGCACGAGGGCCTTCCGCCCATGCGTCTGGAAGCGCGATGGAAGCCGCCAGGCACCATGATGAACCGGGCTTGGAACCGCCGCGGGATCTGACGGCCTCTCTGAAGCAGATGCTTGCGCGGCTGAATATCTGCAGCAAGGAGTCGGTGGTGCGGCAGTATGACCACGAGGTGCAGGGCGGCAGCGTCGTGAAGCCCCTGGTCGGGCGTCTACAATGACGGGCCCAGCGATGCCGCGGTGCTCCGGCCGGTTCTGGAAAGCATGCGAGGCGTGGTGGTGAGCCACGGCATCTGCCCCCGCTACTGTGATATCGACACCTATCATATGACCGCCTGCGCCATTGATGAAGCGCTCGCGCAATTTCCTTTGCGTGGGCGGCAACCTTGACCGGCTGGCCGGCCTTGATAATTTCTGCTGGTGCGATCCCGATAAAGTCGGATAAAAATCCCGACGGCGAATACAAGCTGGCCCAGCTTGTGCGGGCCAACAGGGCGCTGTATGACTATACCACCGCCTATCGGTGTCCCCTGCATCTCCGGCAAGGACAGCATGAAAAACGATTATCTGATCGGCGATATGAGAATTGCCATTCCCCCGACGCTTCTCTTTTCCATCATCGGGAACATCGATGATGTGCGCAAGGCCGTGACCATGGATGTGAAGCAGGCGGGCGATCTGGTGTATGTTCTCGGAGCGACAAAAAATGAGCTCGGCGGATCAGAGTATTTCGCCATGCAGGGACGGCTATCGGCAACAGTGTTCCACAGGTTGATGCGCCGAGGCTTAAAGCCCTGTACCGGGCTCTCAGCAGGGCATGCATGGGGCCTGTCGCTCATGCCACGACTGCTCAGACGGCGGGCTTGGCATCGCTCTGGCTGAATCAGGTTTTGCCGGAGGTCTGGGCATGACTATTGATCTGCGCAGGGTTCCCGGCAGGGCGATATTGCCCGCAACGACTATCTTCTTTTTTCCGAATCGGCCAGGCCGCTTTGTTGTCACCATTCGAGCCGGCTGACAAGGACGTGCCTTTGAAGAGATCATGAATGGAAACGTCATCGGGCGAGGATCGGTACCGTTGGCCGGATCCGGTTTCAGGGTTGCCGGGCTCAAGTGGATCGCCGGTCATTACTGCGATATTGATGGCGCTTGAAGCGCTCCTGGCAAAAAACACTTGAGTGATTTAAAGACCAGAGATTTATGCAGTCAAAAAGTCAAGAGCTCTTGTGGTGACTCGGCAACGGCACCAACTGTGAAATGGAAATGGCCCATGCCTGCAGGCTGGGCGGAGCCGATCAGGTTGATATTATTCACATCTACAAGCTGCTGTATGGGGAAAAGAAACTGCGGGACTATCATTTTCTCAATCTGCCCGGCGGATTTCTGGACGGAGACGATCTCGGCGCCGCAAAAGCCAATGCCAACCGCATCAGGTATGCGGTGACTAAGGATACCGGCGAGCAGCTGTTCGAACATTTTCTGCAGTTCATTCAAAAGCCGGCAAGCCTGATCCTCGGCATGTGCAACGGGTTTCAGCTGATGGTCAAGCTGGGGTTGCTTCCCGGCTTTGGATGGCGACTATCGCGCAGAAACCACCCTGACCTTCAATGATTCCGGGAGGTTTGAAGACCGGTGGGTCTATCTTGGGCGTCAACGGCAAAGCCCCTGCATTTTTACCCGGGGCATGGATAACGTGTATCTGCCGGTCAGGCACGGCGAAGGAAAGTTCGTGGTTGAAAGCGCTGCGGTGTTACAGAAGCTGCACCGTCATTCCAGGTGGTCATGCACTATAGCCGCCGTGACAGTGGAAAGCCGACCGATGATTATCCCTGCAATCCCAACGGCTCCATTGACAGCATTGCCGGCATTTGTGATAAGACGGAAGGATGCTGGGAATGATGCCCCATGCCGAAGGCTATCTGCATTATACCAATCATCCGCGCTGGACGCGGGAGCGGCTGCCGGAAGAAGGTGCCGGCGTTGCCTTTTTCAGGAATGCGGCAGACTACGTGCGGCAAAGTCTTGGGTGAGAAATGCATGAGCGGTAAAAAATTCTGTACCTATTGCGGCGCCCGGCTGACCGAAAGGGTGTTCGAGGAAAGACCCCGCGGGTATTGTCCGGGATGCGACAGCATATACTACGAGAATCCTGTGCCCGCCGTTGCCGCGCTGGTAATGAACCCTGACAACCAGCTGCTGCTGGTTAAGCGGGGAGTGGAGCCGGCAAAGGGGATGTGGTGTCTCCCCGGGGGCTTCCTTGAGATCGATGAAAGCATCGAGGGGGCCGTTCTGCGCGAGCTGGAAGAAGAGACGGGCATCCTGGGGGAAATCAGCGGGCTGGTTGACTTCTTTTCACAGCGGAGCCCTCACTACGGGGCGATTCTGCTTTTTGGCTATACGGTAAACATGACCGGGGGAACGGTCAGGCCCGGCTTTGACGCCGAGGCGGTTGCGTTTTTTGACCGCGATGCCCTGCCGCCCATCGCGTTTTTTTCCCATCAAAAATTGATCGAGAAGATCATGCACGGCCCGAAATAACAGCGGCCCCGGCTCGTGTAGTGCGTCCAACACTTCTTTACGTATACAAGGCTCCTGTGCGTTGCGAATACCATGATGTAGAAGAGGTTCAGTGGCTCAAAGGGGAGGGGCTTTTGACGCCACAACAATGTTTCTTTACGCTTACGGCACGACCCGGTGCCTTCGACGTGAACCGAAAGCAGGCAGCTTTGCAGAGGCTTCGATACGGCTGGTGCCGTACGGGTCTGTCTGACAAAGTTAGCCAGGCTGTTGAAAAATCCCCAGCTGCTGCGTTACGCTCATCCTTCGTCATTGCAGCGTACCTGAATGTACGCCTCATTCCTCAGGATTTCGCGTGCCTTGCATCTGGTGGTTTTTGAACAGCCTGAAAAACAGTTAGAGAGACGCTGCCGTTCTGCAGGTTCCGGAATAAATTTGTTGTGGCTAAAAAGCCCCTCCCCCTTGAGCCACATATACATAAAGGAATCAATGACGCACTACACTAGATCTCATCACCTGCTTATCCATCCTTCTCCATTTCAAGCGTGCGAATGACTTCCTTGATGCGCTCAGCCTGCGGATGCCGCGGTGCTTTTTCGAGTGCCGTGCGCAAATGGTAGAGCGCTTTCTTTGTGTCCTTCACCTTTCCCATATAGAGTGAGGCAAGGTTCAGCCGCGCCTCTGCATAGCCGGGATCGAGCTGCAGGGCCTTTTCATAAGCCTCAATCGCCTTATCGTACTGCGACGTTTTTTCATGGGCAGAACCAAGTCGATAAAAGGCGGAAGGCAGATAACGAATTACGCTGGTGGCACGGAGCAGGACCTCTAATGACTGCTCATGTTGCTTAAGCATGCTATAGGTGTCTGCGAGATTATAATACGCGTCCATATAGCCGCGATTCAAGGTCAGGGCCTTCTCATAATGTGCGATGGCCTGGCCATAATCCTGTAAGCTGCGGTACACATTGCCCAGATTGTTGTATGCCTCGGCGTAATCCGGTTGTCTCTCCAGGGCGCTCCGGTATGCCTTTATTGCTTCAGGAAATCTTTTCTGTATGGCATAGGCATTGCCCAGATTGTTGAAGTTCTTAACGTTCGAGGGATTAAGCTCAGCCGTTTTTTCATACATGGCCAGGGCGCGCTCATAGTCCTTTTCCTCCTTGTAGACGTTGCCCAGATTGTAGTACGCCTTTTCATAAGCGGGCTGCAGTGCCATGCCCTGTTGATACAGGCTCTTCGCCGTTTGGTAATCCTTCCGGTTATAGTATTCTATGCCGAGATTGTTGATCGCCCTGACGCAGGAAGGAACGGTTTTAACCGTCTTGCTCCAGATGGTGAAGCTGTCCTTCCAGTCATAATTTCTGTAAAAGGTCCGTCAGTGAGAAAAGCACCATGGTCAGGGCGAAAAAGGTGTAGACGGGATATTTCCACCGGGGGTTTGCCGCCGCCCTGGTAAGAAGGAGTGAGACCAGCAGGACAAATCCGAAGGAGGGCAGGTACAGATAGTGCTCTGCCAGCAGCTCGTGGTGAGGGAAAATGTGACAGACCGGAAGCAGGGTGACAAAAAACCAGATGATGGCAAAGGCCATGACCGAATTGCTCAAAAGGAGTCTCACGGTTACAAAGGCAATCAGGCAGAGGAGCAATGATGGAAAGAAAGGCCGCCGGCTCGAAAATGGAGGTGACCAGGGGAAAGGAATTAAATGAGTAATCAGCAATCAGGGTGACGGGATAGAGCAACTGCTTTATGTAGTACACCAATATTTTTGCCAGGGTGAGCAGCTGAATGTACAGCTCTCCTCCGTAAAAACCGATCTTGTTCGAGGGTGACTTGATCAGCACCTTGTAGCAGGTGAAAAGCACAGCGGGGGTTAAGAAGCAAAGATAGAAAAGCTTGTAGCGGGCAGGCAATTTTTTTCAGCGCCGCAGCGCAGCGCCTGAAAAGGGGGCCTTCGGCGACAAGATTGTTGATAAAGTCATAGAAGAAAAACATGGCCGGAAGCGTTACCGCCATTTCTTTGGATGCAATGGCAAGAAGGTACGAGGCGAGCGAGAGGAAAAGAAGCTTAGGCTGATTTTTCTGCCGCGAGCGCAGGAAGATAAAAAAGCCGAGAAGGTAGAAGAGGGTGGAGAGAATGTCCCGCCTGCCGGAGATATAGGTGACGCTGTCGGTGTGAACCGGGTGAACGGCAAAAAGGCATGCGGCACAAAAGGCGGCGAGGCCGCTTCCCGTCAGGACCGCGATGGTCAGGTAGATTACAATGACGGTAATGCAGTGCAGGATGATGTTCGAGATGTGGTAGGCGACAGGATTGAGGCCGGAGAACTGGTAGTCTATGGCGTAGCTGATCCATCTCAGGGGCCGATAAGGAGCGTTGTCTATTCCCGCGAAAAGATACGCGGGCAACCGGGCAAGATTTCTGATGGAAGGATTGTCTCGAATCAGTGGAAGGTCGTCAAAAACGAATTGATTGTGCAGGGAGTTAAGATAGACTGCGGAACCCAGGAGCACTAGGCACAGCAGGGCGATTACTGTGCGACGGTTTGTCGCGGCCGAAGCCGCCCCGCTCCCGGCGGAGGCTGGGCTTTTTTTTCTGAGCGGTCGCCGCGCTGCCGACAGCGCGTCTTTTTTTGCTGCCCATGCGCTTTACCCCTCCTGGTCGAAGAAGCTCCACCGCTCCTTGTTGCTCAGCAGCTTTATCGCACAAAACTCGCCGCACATGGTGCACACGTCCTTGTCGGCAGGCTGGCTGCTCGAGCGCAGCTTCTCTCGCCCGCTCGGGGTTGATGGACAGCTCGATCTGGCCCTTCCAGTCCAGCGCCTTCCTGCGCGGGCCATCTCCTTGTCCCATTCCATCGCGCCCGGGACCCCCTTGGCGATGTCCGCGGCGTGGGCCGCGATCCGGGAGGCGATGACGCCCTCGCGCACGTCCTCGAGGTCCGGCAGGCGCAGATGCTCCGACGGCGTGACATAGCACAGGAAATCCGCGCCGGCGGCGCCCGCGATGGCCCCGCCGATGGCGGAGGTGATGTGGTCGTATCCCGGCGCCACGTCGGTCACCAGCGGCCCGAGCACGTAGAACGGCGCGCCCTTGCAGAGCTCCTTCTGAATCTTGATGTTCGTCTCCACCTGGTTGATGCGGCACGTGGCCCGGCCCCTCGATCATCACCTGCACGCCCGCCTCGTGCGGCATGCCCGCGCGAGCTCGCCCAGGATGATGAGCTCCTGGATCTGCGCCCGGTCGGTCGCGTCGGCCAGGCAGCCCGGCCGCATGCCGTCGCCGAGCGAAAGGGTCACGTCATATTTCTTCGCGATATCGACCAGCCGGTCGTACTGCTCGTACAGCGGGTTTTCGGTGTCGTTCACGACGATCCATTCGAGGTGGAATGCGCCGCCGCGGCTCACCACGTCCATGATCCTGCCCTTCCGTGCAGGCGCTCCACGCTCTCGCGGGTCACGCCGCAGTGCACGGTGATGAAGTCCACGCCTCTTCGGCGCATGCTCCTCGATGACCCGGAACAGCATCTCGGCGTCCATCTGGACGATTGACCTGCCCGGTCCACGGTCTCGACCGCCGCCTGGTAAATGGGCACCGTGCCGATGGCCACCGTGGACTGCTGAGAATCTCCTGCCGGATGCTCGATCGATCGGCCCGCCGGTGGAAAGGTCCATTACCGCGTCCGCCCCGGCCGCAACGGCCGACCTTGAGCTTCTCCAGCTCCTCGTCGATGGACATGCGGATCCTTGGAGGTGCCGATGTTGGCGTTGATCTTGGTGCGGAGCCCCTTGCCGATGCCGCAGGGAGGGATGTCAGCGTGGTTTCTGTTGCGGGGAATGATGATATGCCCTTCGGCAATTCCCCGCAGGATTACCTGCGCGTCAACCTGTTCGGCGGAGGCGACCGCCTCCATGGCCGGGGTCAGAATTCCTTTTCGTGCCTGTTCCAGCTGGCGTTCCATGGATGTCCGCTTTTTCAGTGGGCTATCTTTAACACTTTTTCGGCCACGTCCATGGGATTGATACCCATGACCCGTACCATGGGTTCCTTACCCATGTCTCCCAGATCGTAAATGATGTCCGGCACAGCCCCCTTTTTGCCGATGAGGCGATCGATGCCCCAGCTTAAGCTGCTGCCTTCCATCTCCTTTACGTCCGCCGGCTCATCCGCGCGGTCAAAGCTCGCCACCGTGAGCCTGAGCGTCCTGCACTTCCTGATTATCTCCGGGGAATAGCGGATGTTCATGGCCGACCTCATGCCGCTGCGATACTTCATCGCCGTGAGGATGATTTGGGCGATGTGGCGTGACGCGCCGGGCAGCGGATCGGCGACTGCAGCTATTCCCGCATTAAGCCTGATGATTCTTCCCGGAAAGGCGACAACGTCCTCCGGGCCGGCGGCGAGGGGCAGGGCGTAGCCGAGATTGGACTGCACCTCGGGAATGAGATGGCCGATGCCTCCGTCTTTAAGCGCGGCCAGGGCGCGCTGCAGCGCCCTGCTGCAGTGCAGTACCTCCTGGTGCCGGGAAAATGACGTATAGGGATTGAGCGGGCCGCAGCCGTGCCCCAGGTCAAGGGAGGACCTGATGGCGGCGGTGACAAATTCCTTCGCCCGTTTGACCGCGTCGAGCAGGGCGCCGCCGCCGGCTATTTCCATTGCCAGCGCCGCCGACAGGGTGCAGCCGGTCCCATGGGTGTTCCGGCTTTCAATCCGGTCGGATGCCAGCTCATAGTAATCCCGGCCGTCATAGAGGATATCAATGGCCTTGCCTTTGAGATGGCCTCCTTTGACCAGCACATTGCGGGCCCCCATCAGGTGAATGGCATGAGCGGCCTTTTTCATCCGGGGAACGCTTTCCGTGCTTGTACCCGTGAGGACTGAAGCCTCGTGGAGATTGGGGGTGATGATGAATGCCAGGGGAATGAGCTCCTGCTTGAGCGCGGGATATGCCTCCTTCTCCAGGAGCACCGCTCCGCCTTTTGCTATCATGACCGGGTCAACGATGATCTTTGTTTCCGCAAGGCAGCGCAGTATGCGAGAGACCGCTTTGACGATCCGTCCATTGGCCAGCATCCCTGTTTTAACCGCGTCGACCCCGATGTCTGAAATGACCGCGTTGATCTGGCGGGCGACAAAAGGTGCGGGCACGGGATAAACCGCCTGAACGCCGGTGGTATTTTGCGCCGTCAGGGCAGTGATGGCGCTCATGCCAAACCCGCCCATGAGGGCGATGGCTTTCAGATCCGCCTGAATGCCCGCGCCGCCCCCGGAATCAGAAGCGGCTATGGTTAAGATTCTCCTCATGGAAAAAGCCCTTATTGCTTGGGGAAATAAAAAAAGCCGGGCGGCTTTTTTAAGCGGTGTTCTCGGTGATCGGTCAACACTCGTGCTGCGCGCTTGATCATAAATGTACCAGAGACTGGTCATTTGTCAAGACTTTTATCTTTTTGAATTTCTTAAGCTTTTCCTTGCCTGCCGGGTTGATTTGTGCTATAGGGTGCTGTGTTCGATATCATTATATTCAGACTGAAAGGCAACGGATGTGGAAACGCTGGGAGATTATTTAAAAAGTAAAAGGGAAGCATTGAACATATCGCTTCAGGAAATAGCCCAGGTCACCAGGATTCGAAGATCCATCCTTGAGGCTATCGAGAGCAATCGATACGACCTTCTGCCTCCGAAAGTTTTTGCCCAGGGATTCATCAAAAGCTACGCCTCCTATCTCGGATTGGATGAAAACGAGGTGATCAAGCGATATTCCGAACTGGTCGAAGCGCCGGATGAGGATACGAAAACGGCCGAGGTGCTAAAATCGTCCTCGTCCGGCCGTTTTTTTTTCGTCATACTGCTGGTCGCCGGCCTGATCGCGGCAGCGGTATTCCTGCTGAGAATGAATCCCGGCGATGAAAACGCTGACGACAGTGTGCCGCGGGAAACGGCACCGGTCGCCGCGCCCCCTGCGCGTGTGACGCCTCCACCTGATGAATCAGCTGCGATTGAATCCGGGAGAGAGACGGCGGAAGCGCCGGCGGCTTTCACGTCAACCATAAAGGCTGAAGAAGGCAGTCTGACAACCGCTGCTGTTGAGGGGCCGCCTTCCGAAACTGCCGGGCAGCAGCAGCCCGACAGTGCTGAGCAGCAGCCTCCTGCCGTGGCGAGTGGAGCGCCCCTTACCGCCGTTGTTGAGCAGCAAGCTGCCGCGACTGCCGGTCAACCACCGGCGGCGCCTGCCGATCAGCGGCCCGCTTATTCAGCCGCGACCCCTCTGGTTCTGAAAATTGTTGCTTCCCAGAACACATGGATGAGAATTCAATCCGATAAGGAGAGACCGGTTGAATTTATCCTGAAGGGAGGCCAGACACGCACCGTCAGTGCAGCGGAAAAATTTACCCTCAGGATTGGAAACGCGGGAGGGGTGGATCTTTTCTTAAATGAGCAGGGATTGGGAAAACCCGGGAAACCGGGTGAGGTGCTGCAGCTGACACTGCCGGAGTAGCAGGGGCAGGATATAGTGGCAATTTCAAAAACAGTGACTTAAAAATCCGAAGCACGAAATCCGAAATTCGAAACAAATTCTAAATTCAAATGACCAAAATTCAAAACACTGCAAACCTTAAACAAACAATCGATGCCGGGGTTTGAAACATTTGTGCTTTGGATTTTGAGATTGTTTCGGATTTCGATATTCGGATTTTGAATTTACAGTATGAGAGTTATCAGCGAATAACCGCATAATTAATACATTACTTTCATAGAAACGGATTTCCCATCGTAAGGAATAGCATGAACTTGCTGGTGGTGGGCTCGGTGGCCCTTGACTCCATCGAAACACCCGCGGGAAAGGCGGAAAGGGTACTGGGCGGTTCGGCAGTTTATTTCTCGGTTGCGGCGAGCTATTTTACCGACGTGGGCCTGGTGGCTGTGATCGGCCGCGATTTTCCCGAAGAGCATATCGGCCTGCTTAAGGAGAGAAAGATTGATCTGCGCGGATTAACCCGGGAGTCCGGTTTGACCTTCCACTGGAAGGGGCGGTACAACGGCGATTTGAACGAGGCCGAGTCCCTGGAGACGCAGCTCAACGTTTTCGAAACATTCCGTCCCCTGATCCCCCCGGAATACCAGGCGGTTTCCTTTGTGTTTCTTGCCAACATCGACCCTGAATTGCAGCTTGCCGTCCTGAAGCAGGTGAAGCGCCCGAGGCTTACCATCTGCGACACCATGAACTTCTGGATACAGGGGAAAGAGGACGCGCTTCGTGAAACCATAAAGCAGGTTGACATTCTGATCATTAATGAGGGAGAGGCCCGCCTCCTCTCCCGGCAATCCAATGTGATCAGGGCGTATCGCACCATAGCCTCCCTGGGCCCCAAAATCGTGGTAATAAAAAAAGGCAGCCATGGCGCGCTGCTCTTTACCCCTTCATCGGTTTTTTCCGCGCCGGCATACCTGCTCGAAACGGTAACCGACCCCACCGGGGCGGGGGACTGCTTTGCGGGCGGCTTTGCGGGCTATCTGGCGCGGGTGCAGCAAACCTCCGAAGAAGAGCTGCGCCGGGCGGTCATTTATGGCAGCGTCATGGCCTCCTTCAATGTCGAGGGATTCAGCCTGGACCGGCTGAGGACCTTGAGCGGGGATGAGATTGAAGCCCGCTTCATGTCTTTTAAACAGCTGACCCGGTTCTGAACCGCCAGCGCGGCAGTCCTGCAGACAGTTTACCTCAAGCATGATAACCCTCATTACCGATTTCGGCGACAGGGGTGGGTACGCGGGCATTATGAAGGGTGTTATACTCACCATTAACCCCCGCTGCCCCATTGTCGATATCACCCACCACATTGCCCCTCAAAACATAGAAGAAGCTGCCTTTGTGCTCGGGAGCGCCTATACTTTTTTTCCGGAGGGAACGGTTCACCTGGTGGTCGTGGACCCCGGCGTGGGCGGCCCGAGGAAGCCGATTATTGTTGAATGCGCAAGGCACCGCTTCGTCGGTCCCGACAACGGCGTGTTCAGCCTGGTGTTCGCCAGGGAACAGATTACAGGGGTCCGGGAGATTTCCGCTGACCACTACGAGCTTTCACGGGTGAGCCCCACCTTTCACGGCAGGGACATCTTTGCTCCCGTCGCGGCGCGGCTCAGCCTGGGGACACCTGCTGCTGAATTGGGAAATGAAGTGCGCTCCTGGATTCGGCTGGACACGCTTGAGCCGGAGATTGAAGAAGGGGTGATTAAGGCCCGGGTGATTTCCTTGGATCACTTCGGCAATCTGGTAAGCAACCTGACGCGGGATGATTTCGTCCGGCTGGCGGGGTCCAGGCCGTTCCGCATTTCGGTGGGCGGGGCCGTTCTGAAAGGAATTGCCCGTTCATACAGCGATGTCCGCGAAGGCGAGGTGCTGGCCCTCTTCGGAAGCTCGGGACTGCTGGAGATCTCCGTCCGGAACGGGGACTGCGGGAAGCAGCTGCAGGTAACGCGAGGAGCGCCGGTGGAGATAACGCTTCTGTGAGTATTATTTTAATGAGGTGAGTTTTGAGCGAGGGGCAGGGGGGCTTTTAAAGCCGCAACACAATAAAAATCCCGCTCTGAGGCGGGATTTTTGCTGTTATCCGGTGCAATGCACGGGATTTATTTTTCAGGCGTGGCATCTGCGGGCGGCTTTGTCGCCTCGACTATCTTTTTGAGCGCATCTTCGTAAATCACCACGTCTGTTCTTCC
The DNA here is from genome assembly GCA_963751515.1 of uncultured delta proteobacterium. Taxonomy (GTDB): domain Bacteria; phylum Desulfobacterota; class WTBG01; order WTBG01; family WTBG01; genus CAZWCD01. The sequence goes on along the minus strand of CAVVUR010000003.1, from coordinate 200,918 downwards.
CTTGATATCCTTGAGCAGCGTCTCTATCGCTTCGTTGCGCTTTTTCTGCTCCAGCTTGCTGCTGATCCTGCTGCGCGACTCCTCCAGAGTTTTAGTTTCCGCCGCTTTTGTTTCAAGCACCTTGATGATTTCGTATCCCTTGCTGGTAAGCACGGGGCTGCTTACCTCGTCCTTCTTCAGTTTCGCTGCCGCCTCTTCAAAAGCGGCCTCTTTCGATCCCTTTGAAAAAAATCCGATCACCCCGCCCCGGTTCTTTGTGGCGGCATCATCCGAATACTGCTTGGCGAGTTCGGAAAAATCCTCACCCTTTTTAATCCGGGCACACATTTCATCCGCACTGGCCTTTTTCTCCTTCTTCACGCTTTCAGAGGCGTCAGCCGGAACGGCAATCAGTATGTGGCTTGCCTTCACCCGCTCGGGCACCGCGAATTCGCTTTTGTTGGTTTCATAATATGCCTTGATTTCCTGATCGGTAACGGCAATGTTTTTGTTGACGCTCTGTTCCAGGAGCGCCTGGGTCAATATGCCCTTGGTAAATTCCTCAATCTTGTACTGCACATCCGGATCCTTGTCAATCTTGAGCCGGCGCGCCTCCTGGGCAAACAGGGTGTTGTCGATTTGCCGCTGGAGGAGATTATTAATCTGCTCGGAAGAGCTGAACATGGCCTGGTATGAGGGGGGCATCATCTTGATTAACTTGCTCAAATCGCCGTAGACGATTTCAGTGCCGCCCACCTTGGCAATCACCGTGGCATCATGGGGGCCGGTTTTGCTCTCCTGCCCCTGCGCCGCCGGCGCAAGGCATATAACAACTAAACCGATAACAGCTATCACTTTGTAAAATACTCGTCCTTGCATGGTAACCTCCTTTTTCGTGTCAGTCTGCACCCTCTTCCGTTTTGTTTTCCTCAAAGGGAATATCACAGGAGCCGGTAGTTTGCCAGCACTTTCTTAAGCTTGTCCAGGTTGGCCGGTGAGAGCGGAGACAGGGGAAGGCGCATCTCAGGGTTGATTTTTCCCATCAGCCCCAGTGCGGTTTTCACCGGGATGGGGTTGGTTTCCAGAAACATGGCGTCATGCAGCGGGATCAGCTCATAATGAATCTCCCGTGATTTGATGTAGTCGCCGGCAGCAAAGGCGTCCCACATGGCGGCGATCCGTTCCGGCACCACGTTGGCGGTAACCGAGATGATGCCCCTGCCCCCGGCCGTGAGGATGGCATAGTTGGTAAAATCATCACCCGAAAACACGTCAAAGTCAGGGCCGCAGAGGCGAATGATATCGCAAACATGTCGCAATGAACCGGTGGCCTCCTTGATGCCCACAATCGTGGAAAGTTCGGCCAGCCGGGCCACCGTTTCAGGCAGCATGTTTACCCCGGTTCTGCCCGGCACATTGTAGAGAATGAGCGGTATGTCCACCTCCAAGGCTATGGCCCGGTAATGCTGGTAGAGACCCTCCTGGGTGGGCCGGTTATAATACGGCGTTATCAGCAGCGCGCCGTCCGCCCCCGCCGTTTTGGCGCAGCGGGTCAGCTTGATGGCCTCGCAGGTGTTGTTTGATCCCGTCCCGGCAATGACCGGGACCCGGTGATGGACCGCCTCCACGCAGATGTCGATGATCCGCTCGTGCTCCTGGTGGGACAGGGTGGCTGATTCGCCGGTGGTGCCGCAGGGGACGATGCCGTCAGTGCCGCCGGCGATGTGGAATTCAATCAGCTGCACAAAACGCTTCTCGTCAACCGCGCCATCCTTGAAGGGCGTGATGATGGGGATCAGTGAGCCTGAAAACATGGTGTCCTCGTCCTTTCGTCCTGTTAGATGATGGTGCTGTAAAGCTGCCCCTCGTAGATGAAGTCGGCACCGCCTTCGAGAAACAGATCCGCCGGCGCTTCCTGTTTGAGCGTGAAGTGAACGGTAAGGATTTCGCCTCCCCGGGTGACGACTGAAAGGGGTGATGCCATGTCTCTGGTAAGGCCGGCGATCAGTGCGGAAGCGACCGAGCCCGTTCCGCAGGCCAGGGTTTCGTCTTCCACGCCCCTTTCATAGGTCCTGATGGCAATGGTCGAGCCGTCCTTGATGGACACGAAATCGGCGTTGGTACCCGCCGGCTTGAAGCGGTCGTGAAAGCGTATCTTCCTGCCCAGCGTCACTATCGGGCAGCCCTCAAGGTCATCAACAAACAGCACGGCGTGGGGAACCCCGACGGTGATGCTGTTGACGCTGTAGCTCGTGTCTTCAATCGTCAGGGGGATGCCGAGGACGGGGCGCGAGGCCGGCGGCAGTTCAAGCTTTACCCGCTCCCGCCCGACCTCGGCCTTGATGATGCCGGCCAGCGTTTCGAAGCTGAGCGAAGCGGGGGCAATGCCGCCGCGGTGCGCGAAGCGGGCTGCGCACCTGCCGCCGTTGCCGCACATCTCCGCCTCGCTGCCGTCGGCATTAAAAAATCGCCACTTAAAATCCGCCCGCTGTGAATCCTCGATCAGAATCAGCCCGTCCGCACCCACCGAGAGCTTGCGCCGGCAGATGCTCCGCGCGATCTCGCCTCCCCGCACCGCATCCACTGCGGAAGCGCGGTTGTCGATCATGATAAAGTCGTTGCCGGCCGCGCTCATTTTGGTGAAGGGTATCATCTTCATAGTTTCTTACTCACACCTGTTATTAAAGTAATATTTCATTGAGTGAGGGGGAGGGGGTTTTACAAGCCACAATAATTTGTTTACTGGCTTACGTTGCGACCCCAGCAGCTTACGTATTATGCCGAGGACAGGCAGCTTCCACGGCTTCGATTAAGGCTGATGGAATGGGGTCTGGTAGGGCCCAAGTCGCAAGGCACCTGCCGTTCTACATCTGCTGAAGTACTGTATTGTGGCTTGTAAAACCCCCTCCCCCTCACTCGTGATCATGACTAATGTTTGTATAAACTCCTACCGTAGCCACTCCGGCATGGTTTCGCCCCTGATCAGGTCGTCGTACTGCTCCCGCTTTCTGATCAGGTAGAAGTCCTTGTCGCGGACCATGACTTCCGGAATCCGCGGCCGGGAATTGTAGTTGGAAGACATGGTAAATCCGTATGCCCCGGCGCTCATGACGGCCAGCAGATCGTCCGGTGCCACCCTGGGGAGGGTCCGGTCCCGGGCAAAAAAGTCGCCCGATTCGCAAATGGGCCCGACCACGTCGGCCACCATGGTCGCATCGCCCGCAGGCCTGACCACCGGCTGAATGGCCTGAAAGGCGCCGTACAGGCTGGGGCGGATGAGATCGTTCATGGCCGCATCGACGGTGACAAAGGTTTTCTCGGTTCCTTCCTTGATATAGAGCACCCGGGTGACCAGGATTCCCGCGTTGCCGACAATCACCCGGCCGGGTTCGAGAATCAGCGTGCAGTCAAATCCTTTCATCTCCTGCATGAGGGCTGAGGCATACTCGCGGGGATGGGGAGGTTGTTCCCGGTCGTAGGTGATGCCCAGGCCGCCCCCGACGTCAATGTAGCGTATGGGGATGTCGTGGCCGCGCAGGGTGTGCACCAGCTCCTTGATCTTGGCCAGCGCTTCGACAAAGGGCCTGCTGTCGGTGATTTGCGAGCCGATGTGACAGTCGACGCCCACGATCTCCACGTGCTTGAGCTGCTGCGCCCTGCGGTAGTCCTCGATCGCCCGCTTTATTTCAATGCCGAACTTGTTTTTTTTCAACCCGGTGGAGATGTAGGGATGGGTTTGGGGATCGATGTGCGGATTTACCCGGATGGCTATGGGTGCCTTTGTGCCCAGGCGGCCGGCAACCTGATCGATGGCTGTCAATTCCTGGGAGGATTCCAGGTTGAACATCAGTATGCCGTTCTCGAGGGCGTAGGCCAGTTCCGACGGCTGCTTGCCCACCCCGGAGAAGACCACCTTGCGGGGGTCCGCGCCCGCGGTGAGGACGCGGAACATCTCACCGCCCGAGACGATGTCGAAACCTCCCCCCAGGTTGGCCATCAGCTTCAGCACCGCCAGGCTGGAGTTGGCCTTTACCGAAAAGCAGGTGAGGTGGTCGATGCCCTGAAAGGAATCGTCGAAGACCCTGAAATGATTTTGGAGCGTATGGGCACTGTAAAGGTAAAAGGGCGTTCCCACCGCCGCGGCAATGTCCCTGACGGATATGCCTTCGCAGTACAGCTCATCATTAAGATAAGTGAAATCATGCATGGTATTTCTCTCGCAGGCTGTTGAAAAACGCCCATCTGATTTGTGGCTCAAAGGGGGAGGGGCTTTTGACGCCACAACACTTTTTCAACAACCTGCTAAAAGGTGCAGGTGATGGTGATGCCCTCGGACGGCCGGCTTTCGTTTGGATTGGTGGCGTCATCGAGTGCCGTGACCGTGTAGGTATAGGTTTTGTTTTTTACCGCGGTTGTGTCGGTATAACCGCCTCTCGCCAGCGGTGCGCCGTTTAATTTCACCGGCACCGCCTCGCCTGCCGCCCGGCGATAGAGGTTGTAGCCCGCGAGGTCCTCCTCCCCATTTTCATCCCATTTAAGAACCATTCCGGTGGTGGTCGGTACCGCGACCAGGCCCGTGGGGACCCGGGGGGGCGTGTGATCGGTAGTGTTGATGGCAACCTCCGCGGAGGCCTCGCTTTCAACGGAGGTCTCCCGCACCTGCCGGATGGCCCTCAGCGCATAGATATAGTCGGTGTCCTTCTCCACTCCCCTGTCACGGCAGGACGACGCGGGAAGGGGCTCGCTGTTTACGGGATTAAAGGCGTAGGTTGTGTCGGGCGTTCGCCGGTACAGGTTGTACGCGACCGGCCCTTCAAATGGTGTGCCGTCCTGAAGGGCGGATGGCGCTTCCCAGCTTACGACGACAGCCCTTCCCTGGAGTTCCGTCCGGACCCCGCGGGGAGGCGAGCTCGGCACGTCCCAGAAAATGTCCGGGCTGGTTGCGGGCGGACCCGGACGCCGGTCGGTATTGTAGCCTAGTACCCGGTACACATAGATGGTCTGAAAGGCAAGCGCGCTGTCGCGGTACTCGATGGTGAGGGACCCGGGCTTATCCATCATGTAGGTTTTATAGTCTATGTCGTACATGACCAGGAAGCGGTCGGGGCAATCCCTGCACTCCCTGGAGAAGGCCTGTTCGCTGCGCAGAATGGTAAATCCCGCGAGGTCGGAAAGGGGTGAGCCGTCGGTGTTTTTCCCCGGTATGGCGAAGCTCAGGGTAATGGCGTTACCCGCGGGGCGGGCGATGAGATCTCTCACTTTCGCCGGCGCAACTGCGACCGGCGCAGTGGGATCATCCTTCTTGCCGCACCCGCCCGGCAGGAACAGGCAGAGAAACGCAAAACAAAGAAGTACGCTCAGCCCCCTTGGTTTCACATCATTTCCTGTTGTGGATATCAGTTGAGCCGCTGAAGGTTGTGCTCGTGAAATGCGTCATTGATTCCTTTATTTATATGTGGCTCAAGGGGGAGGGGCTTTTTAGCCACAACAAAATTATTCTGAACCGGTAGAACGGCAGCGTCTCTCTAACTATGTCCGACAGACCCGCATGGTAGCAGCCGTTGTCGAAGCCCCTGCAAAGCTGCCTGTCTGCGGTTTAAGTCACAAGGCACCGGGTCGTGCCGTAAGCCTAAAGACAAATTGTTGTGGCGTCAAAAGCCCCTCCCCCTTGAGCCACTGAACCTCTTCTACAGCATGGTATTCGCAACGCACAGGAGCCTTTCATAAGTAAAGATGTGCTGGACGCACTACACTAGCGCCTGGTCTTCAAGAGGCTGTTAATCTTCAGCCGCAGGGCATTGAGCTGAATGAATCCCTCGGCGAGCCGCTGATCGTAGACCGTGTCCTCTTCAAAGGTGGCAAAATCCGGATGGTACAGGGAGTGCGGCGATTTCCGCCCCGCCACGGTGCAGCTGCCCTTGTAGAGCTTGACCCGCACCACTCCCGTCACAAACTTCTGGGTTTCATCGATGGTTTTCTGCAGCAGCTCCCGCTCGGGGGCGAACCAGTAGCCGTAGTACACCAGCTCCGCGTAGCGGGTGATCAGGCCCTCCTTGATGCGCATCACCTCGCGATCGAGGGTGAGCGACTCCACCGCCCGGTGGGCCGCGTGCAGGATGGTGCCGCCGGGTGTTTCATATACCCCGCGGGACTTCATGCCCACGTAGCGGTTTTCCACCATGTCGACCCGGCCGATGCCGTGCATGCCGCCCAGCCGGTTAAGCTGCGCGAGCAGCCGGGCCGGCGAGAGGGCTTTGCCGTTGATGGCCACGGGGTTGCCCTGCCGGTAGGTAATCTCCAGATAGAGCGGCTTTGCCGGGGCCTTTTCCGGAGAGGAGGTGAGCACGAACATGTCTTCAGACGGCTGCTTCCAGGGGTCCTCGAGTATCCCGCCCTCAAAGCTGATGTGGAAGATGTTGCGGTCCGAGCTGTAGGGCTTCTGCGGCGTCACCTGTATGGGAATGTTCTGCTCGCGCGCGTAGGCGATGAGCGATTGCCGCGATTTGAAGTGCCAGAGCCTCCAGGGGGCGATAATCTTTATCCTGGGGTTGAGCGCGAGGTAGGTGAGCTCAAAGCGGACCTGGTCATTGCCCTTGCCGGTCGATCCGTGGCAGACCGCGTCCGCCTTCTCCCTGCGCGCGACCGCGATCTGCCGCTTGGCGATGAGCGGCCGGGCGATGGAGGTTCCCAGCAGATAGCTGCCCTCGTATACGGCATTTGCCCGCAGCATGGGGAAGATAAAATCCCGAACGAACTCCTCCTTGAGGTCCTCCACGTACACTTTGCTCACCCCGGTCTTAAGCGCCCGTTTTTCCAGGGCGTGAAAGTCATCCTCCTGGCCGAGATCGGCGGCGAAGGCAATGACCTCGCATCCGTAGGTCTCCATCAGCCACCGGGGAATCACCGATGTGTCCAGTCCGCCTGAGTAAGCCACCACCACCTTTTTTATCTTTGCCATAGATCCCGTTTCTCCTTTAAGCGGTATAATCGAGAAATCCTGCCAGTATCGCCTTCTGCATGTGCAGCCGGTTTTCTGCCTGGTCGAAAATGACGGCATGGCTGCCGTCGGCCACCTCATCGGTGATTTCTTCTCCGCGGTGGGCGGGAAGGCAGTGCATCACCAGCACCTCTTTTTTTGCGGCCTTCAGCAGCGCGCTGTTGACCTGGTAGTGTTTAAACAGTTCCTGCTTCTGCCGCACCGCGCCCTCTTCCTGTCCCATGCTTACCCAGGTGTCGGTATTGATGATGTCGGCCTCCCGGACGGCCTGGAAGGGATCGGCGGAAAACTGCACGCGCCCCGGGGCCTCCGCCCCGGCCCGGGCCACGATCTTCCCGTCAGGCTCATGGCCCGCGGGGCAGGCGACCCTGAGATTGAAACCGAGCTTGAGGGACGCCTCTATCCAGGAATTGGCAACATTGTTCCCGTCACCCACGTAGCTGATGTTCAGGTGCCGGTAGTCGCCTCTTTTTTCCACAATGGTCATGAGGTCGCTCAGTATCTGGCAGGGATGGAGCAGATCGGTGAGGCCGTTGATGACCGGGATGGAAGCATGGCGCGCGTAACACTCCAGCGTGTCCTGTGAAAAGGTCCTGATCACCAGGCCGTCGAGGTAGCGGGAGAGCACCCGCGCCGTGTCCTCGGGCGACTCCTTCCGGCTCAGTTGCGTGTCCCGCGAGCTCATGTAGAGGGAGTGCCCTCCCAGCTGCACCATTCCCACCTCGAAGGAAACGCGGGTCCGGGTTGAGGGCTTCTCGAAAAGCAGGCCCAGGGTTTTTCCCTTGAGGAGCTGGTGGGGGACGCCGGCCTTCTGCTTCTTTTTAAGCTCGATGGCCCGGGAAATCAGCGCGTCAATGTCGTGCGTGCTTAAGCAATCAATGCTTAAAAGGTCACGTTTCATCGGTCTGTCAGCCCGGTAGGGATAAGGATTGATCGAGAACCTTGAGCGCGATATCTATCTCCTGTTCGGTGATGGTCAGCGGGGGGATAAAGCGCAGCACCCGGTCCATGGTGCAGTTGAGCAGAACGCCCTGATCCATGCAGCGGGTAACCACGTCGGTTCCCTCCCGCTCCAGCTCCATTGCCAGGATAAGCCCCTTGCCTCTCACGTCCGTAATCACCGGATGCTTTTTCATGAGCGCGGTGAGCCCGTCAAAAAAGTATCTGCCCCGCTTCTCACAGGTTTCCAGGAAGCCGTCCTTGAGGAGTATCCCCAGGGTGGCGATTCCCGCGGCGGTTGAGAGCGGATTACCGCCGAAAGTGGATGCGTGGGTACCCGGCGAAAAGCTCGGGGCGATTTTGTCCGTGCCCAGCATGGCGCCGATGGGTATCCCTCCCCCCAGCCCCTTGGCCAGGGTCATGATGTCCGGCTCAATGCCGTAGTGCTCATAGGCGAAGAGCCTGCCGGTTCTGCCCATGCCCACCTGCACTTCGTCAAAGATGAGCAGCAGCCCGGCCCGGTCACATATCCCGCGCACCTGTTTGAGATAGTCCGGCGAGGGGCAGTTGACGCCACCCTCACCCTGAATCGGTTCCAGCATCACGGCGCAGGTAGCCCCGGTGACGGCTTTTTCAAGCGCCCCGGCGTCATTGAAGGGAACATAGCGGAAACCGGGGAGCATCGGTTCAAAGCCGTTATGAAATCTCTTCTGCCCGGTGGCGGAGAGAGTGGCCATGGTTCTCCCGTGGAAGCTTCCCTCCATGGTAATGATCTCGGACCGGCCGACATTCCCCCGGTCATGGGAGTACTTGCGGGCCAGCTTGATCGCGGCTTCGTTGGCCTCCGCCCCGCTGTTGCAGAAAAACACCTTGTCCGCGAAGGAGTTGTTCACCAGCAGCTCCGCCAGCCCTGCCTGGGGCTCGCTGTAGAAGAGATTGGAGACCTGCATCAGCGTCTCGCTCTGCCGCTGGATGGCCTCAATCACGCCGGGGTTGAGATGGCCCACGTTGAGCACGGCGATGCCCGACACCAGGTCGAGGTACTCCTTCCCGCTGCTGTCCCACACGGTACTGCCCTTTCCCCGGGTGATCACGACGGGGGCCCGCCGGTAGGTGTTGAAGATATACCGGTTTGTCTTGTCAATCACTTCCTGCATGGAGGCTGGACACATACGCTATCCTGTAATTTGGGTTCCGATGCCGACATCAGTAAAGACTTCGAGGAGGATGGCATGCCGTATTCTGCCGTCAATGATGTGCGCCTTTCCCACGCCTTCCTTGAGGGCCTGCAGGCAGCAGTGCACCTTGGGAATCATCCCCCCGGAGATCTGCCCCTTTTCTATGAGGCGGCTCGCCTTCTTTTCATCCATGGAGGAGATGAGCTGCCCCCGGTCATCCAGCACCCCTTCGGTGTCGGTGAGCAGCATCAGCTTTTCCGCCTTGAGGGCGGAGGCGATTTTGCCCGCCACGGTATCGGCGTTGATATTGTAAGAACTGCCGTCTTCCCCGCCGCCGATGGGGGCGATGATGGGTATGAACCTGCTGCGGTCCAGGGTATCGCAGGACCAGGGGATTGACCGCCTGCACCTCCCCTACCAGACCGATGTCACGTGCCCGCGATGACTTGCCGGAGGCGGAGCGGGTGATGAGCTTCAGCTTTTTGGCAGTGATCAGGTTCCCGTCCTTGCCGCTTAAGCCGACCGCTTTGCCCCCCTGGCAGTTGATCAGGCTCACTATTTCCTTGTTGATTTTGCCCACCAGCACCATTTCCACCACGTCCATGATTTCCGGATCAGTAACCCTCAGGCCGTCAACGAAGCGGGAGGTTTTGCCCAGCTTCTTTAGCATCTCCTCGATCTGGGGGCCTCCTCCGTGAACCACCACCGGGTTGAGGCCGATGTAGTTCATCAGGGTGATGTCCATGGCGAAGCTCTGCTTCAGGGTCTCATCCAGCATGGCGTGACCGCCGTACTTGATGACGATGGTCTTCCCGTAGAAGCGGCGGATGTAAGGACAGCGCCTCCATTAAAATGGAGGCCTTGTCTATCAGTTTTTGCATCATGTGCGACCCATACCTGAAAGGTTGCAGCTTAGAGTATGTAGCGGCTTAAATCCTCGTTTTTTATCACAGCGAGTCCCCAGTTTACCGCTCACGTAAGATGCGTCAATAACAAACTTTCTCTTTTCCGAGTCCGGGGCGTCAAAGGAGATTTCCTCCAGCAGCTTTCCATGATGGTGTGCAGCCTGCGCGCCCCGATGTTTTCCGTTCTTCGTTGACCACCTCGGCGATCTTGGCCACTTTCCGATGGCGCTCTCCTCGAAGATGAGCTCGATTCCCTCTGTGGCCATGAGCGCCTTGTACTGCTTGATCAATGCGTTCTGCGGCTCGGTGAGAATCTGCATGAAATCCTTCTTGCCCAGCGATTCCAGCTCCACCCGGATCGGAAACCGCCCCTGGAGCTCGGGGATGAGGTCCGAGGGCTTTGCGCAATGGAAAGCGCCGGCGGCGATGAACAGGATATGGTCCGTTTTGCACCATTCCGTACTTGGTGGTGACCGTGGAGCCCTCGACGATGGGCAGCAGGTCCCGCTGCACCCCTTCCCGCGAACATCCGGGCCCGTGCGGTACCGCTTTTGCGCCGGCGATCTTGTCGATCTCGTCCAGGAAAATAATCCCCGTCTGCTCCACCCGCTGGATGGCCTGCTTGGTGACCTTCTCCATGTCGATCAGCCTCTGTGCCTCCTCCTGGGCGACGATTCTCGCAGGGCCTCTCCATCTTCACCTTCCGCTTCTTGGTCTTCTTGCGGAAAGAGGTTGCCGAACATGTCCTTGATGTTGATATCCATCTCCTCCATGCCGGCAGCGGAAAAGATCTCGACCATGGGGACGGTCTGCGCTGGGTGATTTCCAGCTCCACCATCCGCTCGTCCAGCTTGCGCTCGCGCAGCAGCTTGCGCAGCTTCTGCCGGGTGGTGATTTCCTCCTCCTGCTCATTTTTTACCAGCTCCAGCGGCTTCTGCCGCCGCTTCAGCCGGGGGCCGCTTCTCGCGCCGGGGCGGCAGCAGGAGGTCCAGGATACGCTCCTCGGCCATTTCCTGCGCCTTGGCCTGGACCTTCTCCGTTTCCTCCGCCTTTACCATGGTTGATGGCCAGCTCGGTCAGATCCCGCATCATGGATTCCACGTCCCGGCCCACGTAGCCGACCTCGGTGAACTTGGAGGCCTCGATCTTTAAGAAGGGGGACTGGGAGAGGTTGGCGAGCCGCCGGGCTATCTCCGTTTTGCCGACGCCGGTGGGGCCGATCATGATGATGTTTTTGGGGGCGATCTCGTCCCGCAAATCAGCGGAGACGTTCTGCCGCCGCCAGCGGTTGCGCAGGGCGATGGCCACCGCCCGCTTGGCGTTGTGCTGGCCGATGATGTACCTGTCCAGCTCGGTGACAATTTCCCGGGGGGTGAAGTTCTTCATTGCGCTTTCCGTATAGGTACCGTGGGGGCCTGCTAGAGCTCCTCGACGGTAATATGTTCATTGGTATAAATGCAGATGCCGGAGGCTATCTGCATGGCCTCCGCCACAATGGCCCTGGCATCGAGATCGGAGTGTTTTATCAGGGCCCGTGCCGCCGCCAGCGCGAAAGCCCCGCCCGAGCCGATGGCGGTAATGCCGTCGTCCGGCTCCACCACGTCGCCGGTGCCGGAGATGATCAGGGAGTGGTCCCGGTTCATGACGATGAGCAGCGCCTCGAGCCTTCTGCAGCATGCGGTCGGTTCGCCAGTCCTTGGCCAGCTCCACGGCGGCGCGCATGAGATTGCCGTGGTGCTGCTCCAGTTTTCCCTCGAAGCGCTCAAAGAGGGTGAAGGCATCGGCGGTGGCGCCGGCAAACCCCGCCAGCACCGAGTCCTTGTAGAGCCTCCGGATCTTGTTGGCCCTCTGCTTGAGCACCGTGCTGCCAAGGGTCACCTGGCCGTCTCCGCCGATGGCCACCTTTCCCTTGTGCCGTACCGCAATAATGGTCGTTCCCCGAATGCCGGGATGCTCACTCATCAGATGCTCCCTCACCGGGGCTCCATCCCCGGATGTTGCGTGCTAAGCCTTTTCCCTGCTCTTGGGATGGGCCCTGTCGTAGGTTTCCATCAGCCTGCTCACGCTCACGTGAGTGTACTTCTGGGTGGTGGAAAGGCTCACGTGTCCCAGCAGCTCCTGGATGGCCCTCAGGTCCGCCCCCGCGTCGAGCATATGGGTGGCGAAGGTGTGACGCAGGGAGTGCGGGCTGATGCTTCTGGCGATGGCACAGCGCTCAATGTACCGGTCGACGATACGCGCCACGCTGCGGGCGGTTAATCTGCCCCCGCGCAGATTCAGGAACAGGGGATCACCGGGGGAAACCGTTCCCCGGCTCCCTTTTGCCTCCCGGTAGCGTTGCACCGCATCGAGCGCCTTGCTCCCGATGGGGACAATCCGCTCCTTTTTACCCTTGCCCATGACCCTGATGATGCCCAGGTTGTCGTCGAGGGCATCTTCGTTCATGCCCACCAGCTCCGAGACGCGCAGCCCGCTGGAGTAAAGGGTCTCCATGATGGCCTTGTCCCTTGCCCCCGCCAGCGTGGTGTCATCGGGCATCTTCAGCAGGGCGAATATTTCGTCGATGGAGAGAAATCCCGGCACGTGCTTTTCAAGCCGCGGGGTTGCCACCGCGGCCGCCGGATTGCTTTCCACCAGGCCCTTGCGCAGCAGAAATTTAAAAAAGGTCCTCAGCGATGCCAGCTTGCGCGCAAGGGATGATTTCTTATTCTTTTTATACAGCGTACCCAGATAGGAGCGGATGATAGCGCTGGTAATGGCTTTGACCGCAAGGTCCGGGTGCTGCCGGCTGAGAAACTGCCGGAAGTGCCGCAGATCCTGGCTGTAATTGCGCCGGGTGTGCGGCGAAAGATTTTTTTCCACGCTCATGTAGCGTTCAAATGCTTCCAGCAGGCTGTCCAAACTCATGGGACGCAAAGGAGAAAAAGTATATATGAAATAGAGAAATAAGCAATGAAAAAAGCCGCCTGCCGGGGGCGGCGCCATGACCGCTGCTGAGGCGTGCTATCCGGTGAAGGCATCGATGCGCTTAATAAGCCTGACCAGATTTTGGGTGAGCGTTTCAGCGATGATTTTGCCCTTGGGGGCGCTTGCCGGGGCCGGGTTTCCCCACACCGCGTTCTTCCAGTATTTTCTCTTGTTCCCGGTCAGGATGGGGTGGGGAAAGCCGGGATATTCCTCTTTGCCCCTTCCCTTGACCAGGTGCGGGGAGAAGTGAAGCATGAGCGAGGTTTCAATCTCGCCGGCGTGGGAATCATCCTCGGTTTCACAGACCCCTCCCGCCGCCTCCCGCGCCATGTCGTACGCGGATATGACGGCGATGGTAACCCGCGGCCCCATTTCCTCAAGCAGCGACTCGCCGGCCTCCTGCAGGGCGGAGAGGTGGAGCGAGCTGGCATGGCCGGAGATGATGGCGAACTTTCTTAAGCCGTTGGCGTAGAGGCCCTTCACCACGTCCCTGACGCACTGCCGCAGCGTGTCGGGCGCAATGCCGACCGTGCCCGGGTGCCTGCTGGTGCTCCGGCAGACGCCATAGGGGAGCGGGGGGGCGACAAAGACGGGCATGCAACGTGCCACCCCCTTTGCTATCTCGTAGACTTCGGTGGTGTCGGTGCCCAGGGGGAGATGGGGCCCGTGCGCTTCGAGGGAGCCGAAGGGGATGATCACCGTCCGGTGTTTTTTTATCTTCTGCTCGAACTCCTTCATGCTCATTTCTTCTAAAATCATGGCGTCTCCACGGAAAATCGCTGCTTTAGTTCTGGACAAGCGCTGCCGTTTCCACTATGATTTTTTGCAGCGTTCTCATGACAAACCTTCCTCCGCGCCCGACGGATCGGCTGTCGCGCGCCGGTTCCATCATGATAGATTTGCATATTCATACCATAGCCAGCTCGGATGGTCAACACACACCTCAGCAGATTTTCGACATGGCCGGTGCCGCGGGTCTGAGCGCCATTGCCTTCGCCGACCACAATTCCGTCGGGAGCGTTGCCGCGGGCATCTCCCTGGCGGAACGCACCGGCATTGAGTTCATACCCTGCCTTGAATTCAACACCATTCACCGGGAGATGGACCTGCATATATTAGCCTACTTCATTGATTATACGAGCCAGCGGCTCACGTTGTGGCTTAAGGAAATCCACGAAGAAAAGAAGAGACAGGCAGGGATGCGGGTCAAGAAGCTGAATGAGCTGGGATTTGTCTTCTCCATGCAGGATGTGGAAAAATTCGCCGCAGGCCGCGAGCCCACGGGTATCTCCTATCTCAAGGCCATTATCAGCCGTGAGGAAAACCGTGGGGATGAGCGGATTCAGCGCTTCATTGACGGCGACCGTTCGGAATCGCCGTATCTCAATTTTTACCGTGACTATTTGCGCGGGGGAAAACCCGCGTTTGTGCCCCTGCAGTCGGTTGACACCTTTGCAGTGATGCGCGGGATAAAGGAGCTGGGCGGTATTCCCGTGCTTGCCCATCCCTCGGATACCGGCGACGGGATTATAATCGCCCTGGTCGAAGGGGGGATGTCAGGTCTGGAGGTGTTTTCGAGCTACCATACGGCGGAAGAGGAGGAACATTTTCTCGCCATCGCGAAGGAACATGACCTGGTGGTTACCGCCGGCTCCGATTTTCACGGCGCCGCGGTAAAGCCCAACGTCACTCTGGGAGGCATCAGGGGCAACAGCTATGAGCTGGTTGAAAAGCTGAAGCGTGCCAGGCCTTGATGAGGAAGCTAGAGGCTGTTTCCCTGCAGGGTATCGCCGGGCGTCGGGGGAGTTGTTCCATCCTTGGGTTTTATCTGGCCATCCTTGGTGCGAAGATCTTTTTTAAGCCGCTTCACCTCCCTTTTGAGGGAAAACCTGTCCAGCAGGTTCACCAGGCTGCCCAGGACAACGCCGGCCAGAAAGGATGTGAGGATCAGGAGCGAGACGGGCACCGGTCTCAGCTGCAGATTTAAGAAGCTGAGCTGGATGCTCTGGACATTTGACAGCGCGAAAATAACAAAGAACAGGGTGGCGGTGACAAAAAAGACGGTGTTGAAGAATTTTCTCATGGCGGATTCCCCCTTTAACCGGAATTGAGTATGTTGCTGTAATGACCTTCGTTAAGCATTGGGATGCTGAATGCTGGAGAACGTCTTCTGACGTGTAATGTGTAACCTGCAACTTGTAACATCCACCTTGATGCTTGATTCTGAATACTGAATTCTGGGTACTGAATTCCGGTTCCGGTCCCTATTCTTCACGCGTCTGTGCGCCCGGCCCCCTTGGTTCCCCGCCCTCGGACGGCGATTTTTGCCGGTCAATGGTAATGCCTACCTCGCCGATCGATCGTTCATCAGAACTCAAAATGGTAAAGGTCAGGGTGCCGTATTTCAAGACCTCGCCCGGCTGCGGTATGTGGCCGAGCCGGTCCAGGAGAAAACCTCCCAGGGTTTCAAAGTCTCCCTCCGGCAGGGTGATCGAAAGCAGCTCCTCCAGCCGGCCTTTTTCCATGCGTGAACGTATGATGTACTTGTTCCTGCCTATTTTACGGAAGGGCTGCTGCTCGGTGTCATATTCGTCCTGGATTTCCCCCACGATTTCTTCAAGGATGTCTTCGATGGTGATGATGCCGACGGTGCCGCCATATTCGTCCACTACGATGGAGAGGTGGTTTCTCTTTTTCTGCATTTCGATCAGCAGGCCGTCAAGGGGCTTGGTTTCGGGTACATAGGGCGCGTGGCGTATGAGGGGGCGGATGGATCCGTCCAGCGGAAGGGATTCTAAGAGATCAAAGCTGTTGATGATGCCTATGAGGTTATCGGTCCGTTCGTGATACACCGGAATGCGGGAATACCCTTTTGCCTCAAGAAAGGCTATTGCCTCCCCGACGGAGGCGGTGTCTTCGATGGTGGCTATGTCGATGAGCGGAATCATGGCCTCTTTAACCACGGTGCGGGAAAAATCGAACAGGCGCTCGATCATGGTTACCTCTTCAGCGGTTAAATCGCTGCTGCCCTTGCTCATTTTGACAATCAGCCGCAGCTCCTCCCGGGTCACGAAAGGAATGTGGGGCGATTTTCGCGCGCCGGTTATGTAAATGACGAAATTGCTTATCCTGGTCACCAGAAATACCAGGGGGTAAAAGAGGCAGGAGGCAAGCCAGATGGGATATGAGACCACCGGTGCGATGGTATTGGCATACTGCTGAAAGAGGATCTTGGGGATGATCTCGCCGAAGATGAGCAGGATGGGGGAAAGCACAATGACCGCGTACAGTTCACCCTGATCCGGGAAGAGAGTGAGGAAGAACGATGTCAGCAGGGTGGCGTTGGTTACCACTGAAAGATTGGTCCCGAACAGGGTCGTGGCCAGCATGCGCTCCCGGTTTTGCAGCAGCTTGAGCGTACGGCCGGTGCGGCCCGGTTGGCTGCCCGGCGGTTTTTTAATTTTTTTCGGGCTGGCCGCCAGCAAGGCAATCTCGGAGCCCGAAAAAAATATTTCGGCAGCCAGGCATACAGCACAGATGGTGAGATAAAACATGGCGTCCATATCCGGTTTTCTTTGTTACTCCCTGCGCCTGCTAATCGAACTCATCATAAATTTCACCGAACAGTTCCTCGAGCATGTCCTCCATGGTGACCAGCCCTATGCACTGTCCGGAGCTGTCGGCGACCAGGGCGAGATGTATTTTCCCCGCCTGAAATTCCTTGAGTAAAACCTGTATTCTCTTTTCGGGTGACGTGAAGTAGGGGGGACGGATGATGTCCGCTACTTTGGTAATGGTGCGATCGCCCTTGGCGGCCACGGTGGTGAGATCCTTGGCATTGAGTATCCCGATGAACGCATTCTTGTTCTGGCTGTATACCGGCACCCGGGAAAAGTGCTGATCTTTTACCCGGGCAATGACCTGGTCGAGGGGCAGATCGTCGGGCAGAATGAACATGTTTGAGCGGGGGGTCATGATGGAGAAAACCACGGTGTCATTGAATTTAAGTATCTTGTGAATGAGCGCGTACTCTTCCTTTTTAAGAACACCCTCCCGGTGTCCCGTATCCACCAGGTCCTTGAACTCCTTTTCATAAAAGATACTTTCACTTTTCCCCTGAGAAGCCCCCACCAGGTAGAGCACCGCGTCCACCAGCTTTTTGAGAATCCAGCGCAGGGGAAAAATGATTCGCGCGAAAAAATCCACCGGTTTGGCGACCAGGGTGGCAACGATTTCGCTATGGGTAACGGCGATGGTTTTGGGGAGGACCTCGCCGAAGAGAAAAATGATCGGGGTCATGACCGCTATGGACATCCAATTGCCCTCGATGCCCGCCACCGAGATGAAGAGGGAGGCGGCCACTGCGGAGGCGGCTATGTTGATGATGTCGTTACCCGCCAGCAGGGAAATGATCAGCCGCCGCGGGTGCCGCAGCAGTTCATCGATCAGGGACGCGCGGGGATGGCGAGATTCCTTGAGCTTGAACAGCCTGATCGATCCCAGGGAAAAGAGGGCGGTTTCAGATCCCGAGAAGAATGCGGAAAAGCAGAGCAGGATGAAAATGAGGCTGATTTTAAAGAGAACCGTGATTTCCAAGGCGACTGGATGCTGTGATGATAGTTGCGGGGTTCCGATTACCGGACCTGCCGAAATGATATAGGTGTATGATAGTGGGTAGAGGCTAAAAAGTCAATAAACTTAATGAAAAGATACAGGATACAGGATGCATGATACACGATGCAGAAAAAAGAGTCGACAGCGCATGGTCCATGGTCATCAGGGGGCAAAATGCTTACCCTCCTCCCTGTACACTAAACCCTGAACCCTTGATTGGGGGTCAGCCCTTGACATTGGACATTTCGCCAAAGCATTGAACATGGACGGCCATGCTTCGTCATGGCCGCATATAACGGGTGCGACGGAGCGCGTCCCTCCACATGATTTGGGGTTCCTCTAACAGGCTGTTGAAAAACACCCATCTTATGTGTAGTTCAAGGGGGAGGGGGTTTTGACGCCACAACAATGTGTCTGTACGCTTACGGCATGACCCAGTGACTTACGACTTAAACCGCGGACAGGCAGCTTTGCAGAGACTGCGATACGGCTGATGCCATGCGGGTCTGCCGGACAAGGTTAGAGAGTCGCTGCCGTTCTACAGGTTCTGGAATAATTTTGTTGTGGCTAAAAAGCCCCTCCCCCTTGAACTACATACTATTTAGCAGAATTTTGAACAGCCGCGAAAAACTGTTTTTCAACAGCCTGCTAAAAATTCAGGCTATACGCTAAGACTGTCATTCCCGCCAAAGCGGGAATCCATATATTGTCCAGAATGTAAGGGCGACCGGCCGGTCGCCCTTACGTATTTTCGTGTTACCCACTGCTCTTTAAATTGTGAAACCCTTCGCCCTGGTCTAACTCTTCCACAGGCCGTGCAGGTTGCAGTAGGCGCGCGCGGAGGTAACATCACCCTCCACGTTAAAGGTTGCTTCAGGCTTTCCTCCGGGCTTTAAATAGGCGCGGTAAAGTTTGTCCGCCGACGTGGATACGCCGATAACCTCGATATAATGTTTCTCCTCCATGGGGTGCGGCACCGAACCGACCGTCACCTTCACGGTGCTGCCCTGCTTGGTGATGATCGGAACATGTTTTTCCACCGACGCATCGGTGGTGTTTGCCTTGAGCAGGACCATGTCTTGCCCGCAGCATACCAGTTTGCCCGCCGCGCCGTGAATCACCCCCACTATGTTTCCACATACTTCGCATTTGTAGATATCGTCTCTCTGTGCCATCGTCGTTCCTCCTACAGGTTTGGTTTATATATATTGCATGATTAGCATTGCTCTATATCGCCACATCTGCTTCATACTAATAACTTTTTTAAGCACTCGATGTCAAGTGTGAAGGCTATTTTATGAATCGGCGGTGAAGAGGAGAGATTCTTACAGGCTCAAACCCGAGAATTCTTCTCTCAGAGATATCTATAACCGGTAGGAGCGGCTTTTAGCCGCGAATGCATCGCGCCTGAAGGCGCTCCTACCGAAATTTAAAATATCTTTGGCTAGGTTTTATGAAGCTGAGGTAGTGCGGTACTTGGGGATGACAACTTTCCCGGTGCATTGCAGCGCGCTACGAAAAGGGGTGAATAGGTGCGTAAGATACCTGACAGAAGAAATTAAGGAATTATTTTCCGGTACCGTGCGGTACCTGCCCGCTAATAGAGCTTGATTTTTGGGGAAATTACTCTATTGTAACCCGTGATGCCTGTGCCCGGGCAGCGGGTAACGGCGGACAGGGCCAAAGCATTACCGGGAATGCGCACAAGGAGAAGAGATGAAAGATAGGGGCAGCGGCATATTATTGCCTATTACCTCATTACCCGCTCAGTACGGCATTGGTGACCTGGGACCTGCAGCCTATGAGTTTGCCGATTTTCTCGCCGGGGCGCGGCAGAGGTACTGGCAGATACTTCCGCTGAACCCCGTTGATCCTGCCTTCGGCAGCTCGCCCTACCACAGCACCTCCGCCTTCGCGAGCAATGTATATCTCATCAGCCCGGATCGTCTGATTGAGGCGGGGCTACTGACCCGGGACGACCTTGATCCTCTTCCCTCATTCCCCGGTGACGCAGTGGACTATCATGCAGTGATTAAGTATAAAAACCGGCTCTTCCGCAAGGCTTACGGACGTTTCGCCCCGGGCGGCAACACTGGCTATGATCAATTCTGCGACCGCCAGAAACACTGGCTGGATGACTTCTCTCTCTTTGTCACCCTCAAGGCGCATTTCGGCTCGGGGGTGTGGAGCGAATGGCCTGCCGAAATACGGGACCGGCAATCATCCGCCATGCGGGCCGCGGTAAAGCAGTTCTCTGATCAACTGGAGTACGAAAAATTTCTACAGTACCTTTTCTTCACGCAGTGGGCTGAACTCAAAAGCTATTGCAACAAGCGGGGGATATCTTTCTTCGGCGATATGCCCATCTACGTGGATTATGACAGCGCTGATGTGTGGGAGTTTCCCGAAATGTTCAAGCTTGACGGGGCAAAGCGGCCGACGGCGGTGGCAGGTGTTCCTCCCGACTATTTCAGCGAGACCGGTCAGCGCTGGGGAAATCCCCTGTATCGGTGGGAAGTGCTGAAGCGGAACGGCTATGACTGGTGGATGCGCAGGATGGCCCACAACCTGGATCTCTTTGACATGGTGCGCATCGATCATTTCCGCGGTTTTGTCGGCTACTGGGAGATCCCGGCAGACAAGAAAACCGCCATCGAGGGTGCCTGGGTCGAGGCGCCGGCTGAGGACTTTTTCAGCGTGCTTACCGCGCGTTTTCCGGGAGCTCCCATTATTGCGGAGGACCTCGGCATAATCACCCCGGACGTAAAGGAGATGATGGACCGCTTTTCATTCCCCGGCATGAAGGTGCTGCTCTTTGCCTTCGATGATGAACAGGGGGCCAATCCCTATCTTCCGCACAATCACGTGGAAAACTGCGTGCTCTACACCGGCACCCATGACAACAACACCGCCCGGGGGTGGTTTACCGGCGAAGCATCGTCTGAAGTGAAACGAAATTTCTTCCGCTACCTGGGAAGGGAACCGGGGGCGGACACGGTCCACGGGGAGCTGATACGGCTGGCCATGATGTCGGTGGCGAAAACAGTGATCATACCCCTGCAGGACGTGCTGGGACTTGGGGAGGAGGCGCGCATGAACCGGCCCTCGGTGACGAATGGGAACTGGAAATGGAGGGTATTGCCCGAGCAGCTTACACCGCGCATCGCAACGGTGCTGGCGGAAATGACTCTTACCTATGGAAGGGTGCAATGATCCCGGATTTGGGCTTGCTAATCGCCTGCGCCGCCGGCCGTCTTCGGCCGGAAATCCTCCTTGCGCAGCCCGAGACGCCGCATTTTATCAAAGAGTGACCGCGGCTGGATGCCCGCCTTCTTGGCCGTTTTGCCCACCCTCCCGCTGTTCAGATGCAGCAGCCCCATCAGGTAGCTCCGTTCAAACCATTCCAGCATTTCCCTGCGTGCCTCATGCAGCGGCTTTTGCAGCCACACCTCGGGCAGGTTCCCCCCATCCCGCGAGAAAGCCAGGGACATGGGGTGGGGCTGGGCCGGCTCATCGATGTTGCTGATGGCGGTGGGCAGGTCCTCCAGGGTGATCATGGTGCCGTTGCAGAGCAGCATGGCGCGCTCGATGACGTTGATCAGCTCGCGCACGTTGCCCGGCCATGCATACGCGCACAGGGCGTCCAACGCCTCCTGGGTGATGCTGTAGATCTCCCGGCCGATGCGGGGGCGGAGGTAGTGGATGTAGCTCTCCACCAGGACGGGTATGTCTTCGCACCGGTCCCGCAGGGGCGGGATCTTCAGCGCCATGACGCTGAGACGGTAAAAAAGGTCTTTGCGAAAGTACTGCGATTGAACTTCCTTTTCCAGGTCGCGGTTGGTGGCGGCCATGACCCGCACATCCACCTTGAAGGATTTCTCGCTTCCCACCCGCTTTATTTCGTGCTCCTGCAGCACGTGCAGCAGCTTCACCTGAAGCTGATTGGGCAGCTCGCCGATTTCATCCAGAAAGATGGTCCCCCGGTGCGCCAGCTCGAACCACCCCCGCCGCGAGCGTATGGCCCCGGTGAAGGCGCCTTCCTCATGTCCGTAAAGCTCGCTTTCCAGAAGGGTTTCCGGCAGCGCGCCGCAATTGACGGTGATGAACGGGCCCTTTGACCGCGCGCCTTCCGCGTGGATGGCCCGCGCCAGCCGCTCCTTGCCAACCCCGGTTTCGCCGAGGACGAGCAGCGGAACGTCGCTGGCCACCACCCGCCGCACAATGTTCATGAATGTCTGCATGGCGGGGCTGGTGGAAACGAAATCAGTAAGGCGGGGCTGGGCGAGGGGGCGCACCGCGGAGAGCGTCTTTTGCTGCAGCGCGGAACGCTTGGCAATGATGGCGGTGATGACTTTCTGCAGCCGCGCGTCCGACAAGCCCGCGTGCACCACCGCGTCACACCCGGCGGCGATAAACTGGGCCTGCTCCTCGGGATCCTTCCGGTCGGAGATGATGATGACCCCCGGGGCGTCAGGGAGCTGCTGGAAGAGGTTGATGGTATCAAAAACCGGTTCGGGTATGAAGGACTGGCTGATGATGATCAGGTCGCTGCTCTCGCGGGAGATGCGCTCCAGGAGATGGGATTTTTTGCTGACGGTTTCCACCATGACATCGTGCTGCGATATGAGCGAGTGAAGATGGCGCTGCAGCTTTTTCGTGTCGGTGGCCAATATGATCCTGGTTAACATCGGTTCTCAGACCTCTTAAAATTATGATGCGGTCTTTATAGCTCCTGTTTTATCGGATGTCAAGGCTCTTATATTATTGCAAGCAGCTCATCAGTCACAACCCGCCGAAAAGGTAAACTGGTACATTTTTCGACACTTTGCCGCATATCCGCTCATCGTCACCTGCATTGGCACAATGGTTGCTCTCCTGTGATTGAGGTTCAAGAATTAGAAAGGGTGTAGGGCCGAGTTTCAGGTGCCCCTTTCCGCGGATGCCTGCCGTTGCTGGGCAACGGGCGGGGCATGAATCCCTGTAAAGGGTAACTCCATATGAGGGGCGCAAACGAGCATGATGCAAAAGCACGCCGGTCAAGGTACCGGCCAGCCGGTACCTGCGGGCAAAAGAAAGGAACCGGCAAGCGCCGGCGATGTACATGAGGTGTTTCCGCCCGGCAATGTGCCATCAGAGCAGGTTGATGACCTGGTGGTGCTGCTTGACGGCATGGACATGGATGATCTCGACCGGGAAGGGGCGCTGCCGGATGCGGAGTGCGGGCAGCTGTCGGCGGAAGATGTTGACGGCGAGTCCCTGGATGAAATCGACCAGGCGGAGGTGGCCGGCGTCACCGATCCGGTGAAGATGTATCTGCGGGAGATGGGCGCGGTATCGCTGCTCGACCGGGAAAAGAGGTGCAGATCGCCAAGCGCATTGAAGACGGAGAGCGGGAAATCCGCGAGGTTGTCATCCATGCGCCCTTTGTGGTTGACGACGTGATCTCCCTTGCGCAGCGGCTTGCCGCGAACCGGCTTTCCATCAGGGAGGTCATCAACGGCCTGGAGGACTGCGATGCGGACGTCGATGAGGCCTGCTGCAGGAAGCAGGTGATCGACATGGTGAAGCAGATCAGCCGCAGCCAGGGAAACAAAAAGGGGCTGGAGCGCAGGCTTGCGAACGGAGGGGGGGATAAAGCGCAAAGGGCCAGGCTCGCGCAAAAGATTGAGCAGGAGCGGGTAAACAGCATCGGCCTGCTCAAAGCGCTTGATTTGAGCAAGCAGCAGATTGCCGCGATGGTGCGCAGGCTGAAGGCCTTCCGCGAAGGGCTGGAGCGTGCGGAGAAGGAGCCGGCTGCGCGGGCGCGGCGGGAGGCAATAAGGGGGTGGAGCAGGAGTCCGGGCTCGATGTTGCGGTCATTGAAGAGCGCCGTCAGATCGGTCGAAGAGGCCGAGATCAAGGTCAGGGTCGCCAAGGATGAGATGCTGAAGGCCAACCTGCGGCTGGTGGTCAGCCTGGCCAAGAAGTATACCAACCGGGGCCTGCACTTCGCGGACCTGATCCAGGAAGGCAACATAGGCCTGATCAAGGCGGTCGACAAGTTCGAGTATCAGAAGGGCTACAAGTTCAGCACCTACGCGACCTGGTGGATCCGCCAGGCCATGACCCGGGCCATCGCTGACCAGGCGCGAACCATCAGGGTGCCCGTGCACATGGTCGAGACCATCAACAAGATGATCAAGGCCTCCCGGAGGCTGTTGCAGGAGCGGGGACGGGAGCCGACCCCCGAGGAAATTGCGCAAAAGATTTCCTTGCCCCTGCACAAGGTGCGCTCCATCCTGCAAATCGCCAAGGAGCCCGTGTCCCTGCAGATTTCCATCGGGGACCATGAAGACAGCAGCTTGAGCGATTTCATCGACGACAAGAAGACCGCCTCTCCCGGGGAGGTGGCCATTAATTACAATTTGCAGGAAGAGACTCATCAGATCCTGTCGGCCCTGACCGCACGGGAGGAGAAGATCGTTCGCATGAGATTCGGCATCGGGGAAAAATCGGATCACACCCTGGAGGAAGTGGGGCAGGATTTTGACGTTACCCGGGAGCGAATCAGGCAGATTGAGAACAAGGCGCTGCAGAAGCTGAGGCATCCCAGGAGAAGCAAGCTGTTGCGGACTTTTATTGAGCGTTAACGGTTCAGCGAGCAAGCAATCAGGCATGCAGCCGGTGCCGGGCGCCCCGATGCCGGGCAGGATAACGCGGGCGGCGGGGTGATCGGCAGGGCGGCGGGGAATGCCGCGAGGTCATGCCGCGCCAGAGGGACAGCATATGAAAAAGGTGAAGGACAGCAAGAAACGAGAGAAGGGAAAAAAGCCGGTCCGGGTCAAAGAGGATGGCAGGCTCGATAAGGCTAAAATAACTACCATACCCAGTTACACCCCCGGAGAACTCCCGAAACGATAACCGGTGACGATGAACCGGCTGCAGTTATGCGACGTGGATTGATGCCGTTATGATAAACAATCTTTTTAACCGCTTCGTGAACACCACGGGCTTGCATAAAGAGAACCCGGATGCAGGGAGCCTGACAGCCATGTCCGACACACATATCACAAGCGAACAATCTGTGCTGCCGCCCCCGAAATGGACAGTTGTTAATAAACTCAGGCAGTTTGTGGAATCGGGAAGGCATCTCATCTCGCTTAAGGGCAGCCGGTTAAGCGGCGCTTGTGAAACGCGGCCGGATGAGAGACATATGACCTTCAGCCTTTACGCGCCGGAGGCGGGGTGCGTGTCGCTGGCCGGAGATTTTAACGCGTGGAGCCCTGATGATTGTCCCTTGGAAAAATCTCCCGGGGGAATGTGGGAGCGGGTGCTTGCGCTTCCGCCGGGGCGGTATGAATATAAATTTGTTGTCGACGGCCTGTGGCAGAACGATCCCCGCTGCACGGTGTATGCCCCCAATCCCTTCGAGGGTGAGAACTGTGTGCTGATAGTGTCCTGAGAAAGCGGCCCTGATACGACAGCATACGCGGTGCGTGATAAAACAGTAAGGTTTCCCTTACTGTTTTATTTTTAGCTTACTATATATAATATTATTGGTTACTTATCTGAACGGCGAACAGCCCTCAGCACGCATGTTTTGGTTTGACTTATACGCCTTCTTTCGTTACATTCTAGTGTAGTGCGTCCAACGCTTCTTTACGTATGATAGGCACCTGTGCGTTGCAAATACCATGCTGTAGAAGAGGTTCAGTGGCTCAAAGGGGAGGGGCTTTTGACGCCACAACAATGTGTCTTTACGCTTACGGCACGACCCGGTGCCTTCGACGCGAACCGAAAGCAGGCAGCTTTGCAGAGGCTTCGATACGGCTGTTGCCGTACGGGTCTGTCTGACAAAGTTAGCCAGGCTGTTGAAAAATCCCCAGCTGCTGCGTTACGCTCATCCTTCGTCATTGCAGCGTACCTGAATGTACGCCTCATTCCTCAGGATTTCGCGTGCCTTGCATCTGGTGGTTTTTGAACAGCCTGAAAAACAGTTAGAGAGATGCTGCCGTTCTACAGGTTCCGGAATAAATTTGTTGTGGCTAAAAAGCCCCTCCCCCTTGAGCCACATATAAATAAAGGAATCAATGACGCACTACACTAGCTGTCGGGCCGGATGTGTTGATTCGCTCAGTCAGGAGCATAACAGGGTTGAAGGGGGCATAAATGTCAGCAGGAAGAAGCGGTCGGAAGGTTGCACTGTCTTTATTTTTTATGACCCTGGGAGGCCTTTTCGGCGCAGGGCTGGCCCTGCTCTACGCCCCGTCCAGCGGGGAAAGGACGCGTCACTATCTGCGAGTGCAAAAGGAGTGGGCGCGCAGAAGGGCCGGCATCGTGACCGGGGACATTAAAGAAAGCATGGATCGCCTCGTGGCCGAGATGAGGGAGATTACTTCCAGGCTGCTCGAGGGCGGAGCCACCCTGACGCGGGAAACAAAGGCCGACCTTCTGTCAGCGATTGAAGCCGGTAAGAAGGCCATGGACGAGGAGCGCAGGCGATTGGGCCGCGGCGGTCAAACCTGAGAAGGTTACACATGGCACAGCAGCTTAAGATTTTATTTCTTTCTCCGGAAGCGGTACCCTTCGCCAAAACGGGCGGATTGGGCGATGTGGCCGGCAGTCTTCCCCCGGCCCTGCGGCGGCTGGGCGTGGACGTGCGGGCCGTTCTTCCCCTCTATGCCATGGTGAGAGCGTCGGGGGCGAAGATGCGGCTCATCCGTGAGGAGATGAAGGTTCCCCTGGGCGGGTCCCTGCTGACCGCCCGCGTATGGGAAGCGCAGGCGGCTGAAAACACGCCGCTGTACCTGATAGAGCGCGAGGATTTTTTCGGCAGGCCCAACCTGTACGGAACCCCTTCAGGCGATTACTACGACAACCTGGAGCGTTTCTCCTTTTACTCGCACGCGGCGCTTCGTCTTGCCGAGGAGCTTTCCTTCTGTCCGGACCTGATCCACTGCCATGACTGGCAGTCCGGGCTTATTCCCGCCCTGGTCAGGGGACCTTACCGGCGCAGCGCCTGCGTCGGAGGGGCCAGGACGATGTTTACCATCCACAACCTGGGCTACCAGGGCCTCTTTCCCCCTGAAAAGCTGCCGCTGACCGGGCTTACCCCGGAGGAATATTTCCACATGGAGGGCCTTGAGTATTGGGGCAAGATAAGCCTGCTGAAGGCGGGCATGGTGTATGCTGATATGATTACCACGGTGAGCCCCACCTACGCGAAGGAGATTCAGACCGAAAGCTATGGCCTGGGCATGGACGGAATATTGCGGGGGAGGAAATCCGCGCTCTTCGGCATTTTGAACGGCGTGGACTACGGGGTCTGGGATCCGGGGCACGATGTCCATCTGCCGGCAAACTATTCGGTCAGGAAGATGGCGGGAAAACGTGACTGCAAGAAGGCGCTCATCGGGGAAATGGGGCTTGATCCCGCGCTCGGCAACAGGCCGCTGCTGGGGGTGATATCCCGGCTTGATGCCCAAAAGGGCATTGACCTGCTGGTGTCTGCGCTTCCCGGGATCCTCGAGCTCGGCGCGGGTGTGGTGGTTCTGGGATCAGGAGACGCTTCCATCCAGGAGGCATTGAGGAAGGCCGCCCGGGACCATCCCGGACGGGTGGGCATTACCATCGGCTTTAACGATGCGCTGGCCCACCGCATCATGGGCGGGACCGATCTGTTTGTGATACCCTCCCGCTATGAGCCCTGCGGCCTTACCCAGATGTACGCCCTGCGGTACGGAACGGTTCCGGTGGTACGGGCAACGGGCGGACTGGATGATACCATCATACCCTTCCGCAGGGAAGAAGGAGACGGGAATGGCTTTAAGTTTGCCGCTTACCAGCCGAAGGCTCTGCTTGCAGCCATCAGGGACGCGGTTGATCTTTTCAGCGACGCCAAAACCTGGAAAAAGCTGCAGACCAGCGGAATGAAGGCTGACTTTTCCTGGGACCGGTCAGCTTGCAGCTATCTTGATCTTTACCGGTCTGCGCTGAAACCGGTACGGACCTGAGGACCGTGCGCGCAGCCGCATATGCCTGCCGTTTCGGACATGATTAAGCATGCAACCGGCGGCATCACGCTCGAGACCCTGATGCCGGGGAAGGAGTTTCACCCCGCCGATGAAAAGGTTTTTACCTCACTCTATCCCCCGGCCGATTACACCTCTCATGTGCCGAATAAAATATTCCTGCCGTAACCCGGAAGCTAGTGCCGGCTATGAACTACATTTTTAACATATCCGAATTTTTTGCAACCGTTCGCTGGCATGACTGGCTGGACATAGGCATCGTTGCCTTTCTGCTGTACCGGTGCTTCATCCTCTTCTGGGGCACCCTCGTGTTCCGGGCCATCATCGGGGTGACCCTGCTCTGGGTTTTCGATCTTATCGCCAACACCCTGGGCATGATTGTTACCAGCCTCATCCTCAGGGGTATCGGGGCCATCATCGTTATCATCGTGGTGGTGATTTTCAGGAATGAAATTCGCGGGGTGGTGGTCAGCACCAGCCCCCTCAACCTGTTCTGGGGAAAACCCCGCAGGAAAAAGGTTTTTGACTACCATTCCATCTCAGAGGCAATCTTCTCCCTGGCCGAAAAGCGGGTCGGCGCGCTGGTGGTGTTTACCAGGACCACCAGCGTGGACCACCTCATTCAGGACGGCGTCCGGCTGGCGGCGCACTTCAGCCGGGAGCTCCTGTTCAGCATCTTTGATCACGGCTCGGTGCTCCATGACGGCGCGGTCATCATTGACGGCAGCCGGATAGCTGTTGCCGCGGCCTTTCTGCCCCTGACCATGCAGGGATCGCTTCCCCTGAAGTACGGAACCAGGCATCGCGCCGCGCTGGGCCTTTCAGAGCGGTCGGATGCCGTGATCGTGGTGGTTTCCGAGGAGCGGGGCGAGGTATCGCTGGCGTGCGGCGGAAGCCTGAAGACGGTTGCCGACAGGGAACAGCTTTCAGCCCGGCTCAAGGAGCTTATCGAGGGCGAGGCAAAGAAGGCCGGTTTCGCCGGGCCCCTGAAAAAGGCGGTACTTGATGTGGCGGTCAAGACCTCCTTTTTGATGCTGGCGATCGTCATCTGGTTCTTTTTCGCCGGGGAGAAGGAATCGGTCATATCCTACACCGCGCCCATTGAATTCAGAAATCTGCCCAAGTCGTTTGAGCTGATGAGCGTCTCGGCCGACCGGGCAGAGGTGCAGGTCGCCGGGAGCCGCCGCCTCATCCTGCAATTGAAACCCGAAGAGATCAGCCTTTTTCTTAACCTGGCGGACAGTAAGTCAGGCAGGAATAATTACTCGCTGACCCGGAATAATATTTCCCTGCCGCCGGGCTTCAATGTTATCAAGATCAATCCCCATGAGCTGGCCGTGGTGATGGAGGATCGGGAGAGCAAAGAGGTGGAGGTCATACCCCAGTGGACGGGGACCATGCCCGATGGGAAAAAGCTGGTTTCGTCGCGGCTGACACCGGAGCGGGTGGTTGTGTTCGGCGCCCCTTCGGTCCTGAAGGCCATCGTCAGCGTTAAAACAGAGCCCATTGACCTTTCAGGATTAGAGGAGTCGGATACGATTGAAGCGGCGGTTATCCTTCCTACCGCATCGGTTTCCCTTGCCCCGGGATCTCCGCCCAGGGTAAAGGTAGACCGGGAAATAGCCGACACCGCCGAAAAGCCGGCAAAGAAAAGGCAGAAAGCGGAGAAAGCACCCTAGTGTAGTGCGTCATTGATTCCTTTATTTATATGTGGCTCAAGGGGGAGGGGCTTTTTAGCCACAACAAAATTATTCGGAACCGGTAGAACGGCAGCATCTCTCTAATCTTCTAGAGCATGGTATTCGCAACACACAGAAGCCTTTCATACGTAAAGAAGTGTTGGACGCACTACACGAGCAGGTAGCAGAAGAAGGGGACACGATTATGGAGCGCTACGTACAAAAGAGATCACGCAAATCAGGCCTGCCTCCGGGCACACTCGTCCACATCGGGGCGAAGCGGGAGGAGAAGGCGCTGATCACCTTCATGAACTACGATGAATCCCGGATGAGCGAAAAGGAGGTGCAAAGCGTCGAAGAATGCTTCTTTTTGCGGGACCTGCCGACGGTGAGCTGGATCAATATCGATGGCGTTCACCAGGTTGAGCTGATCGAGAAACTGGGAACCCACTTTAACCTTCATCCCCTGGTGCTTGAGGATATTGCCAACACCGGCCAGCGTCCCAAGCTGGAGGATTACGGGGACTACCTCTTTATCGTGCTGAAAATGCTCTACCACGGCAGGAGAAACGACCTGATTGAAGCGGAACAGCTCTGCCTGGTTGTCGGTCCCCACTATGTTATTACCTTTCAGGAAAAACCGGGTGACGTATTTGACCCCGTCCGGGAGCGCATCAGGAATGGTAAAGGACGCACCCGCAGGATGGGGGCGGATTACCTGGCCTATGCATTGATTGACGCCATCGTTGATGATTATTTCGCCATACTTGAGCACTACGGCGAGCGGATCGAGGCGGTCGAGGAAAAACTGGTCAACCATCCCACGCCTGATAATCTGCGCGCCATTCACCGGCTCAAGAGCGAGATGATATTTTTGCGCAAGTCGGTGTGGCCGCTCCGGGAGGTGATCACCGTCCTGGAACGGGGTGAATCACCGCTGATACAGCAGCCAACCACCGTCTATCTGAGGGACGTCTACGATCACACCGTCCATATTATCGATACGGTGGAAACCTTCCGGGACCTGATATCGGGCATGCTGGAAACCTACCTCTCGAGCATGAGCAACCGCATGAACGAGGTGATGAAGGTGCTGACCATCATCGCCACCATATTCATGCCGCTGACCTTCATCGCGGGCATCTACGGCATGAATTTCAATACCGCCGCTTCGCCGCTCAACATGCCGGAGCTTAATTGGAAATACGGCTACCCCGCTTCAATCGCGGTGATGGCGCTGGCGGCGCTGGGCATGATCTGGTATTTTAAAAAGAAGAAGTGGTTTTAGCAGGCTGTTAAAAAAAACCATCTGATTCGTGGCATACAGGGGAAGGGCTTTTGACGCCGCAACGTTTATTTCTCGCATCCATGATAAGGAGGTTGGAACATGCAATACATTTCCCCCCGGGAAGCCCTGGCAAAGGTGAAAACTGAACAGGCGCGGCTCATCGACGTCCGCACCCCCGCCGAGTACCGTGCCATCCGCGCGGCAGGCGCTGAACATCATGAGCTGAGCAAGCTGAATGACGAGTATATTGATCGTACACTGCTCGCGGGCGGAGCAGAGAGACCCCTGCTCATGCTCTGCAAGTCAGGCAAGCGTGCCGCGCAGGCGGCGAAACTGATCGAGGGCAGAACCAGGGTACCGGTGCTGGTGGTGGAGGGCGGGACTGATTCGTGGGATGAGCAGAAATTGCCGGTGGAAAAAGGCGAGGCGGTCATGAGCCTGGAGCGGCAGGTGCGCATCGCGGCGGGCAGTTTAGTTCTCATCGGCACGCTGGCCGGCTTCTTTTCACATCAGGCATTCCTGGTAGTGCCGGCATTTGTGGGGGCAGGATTGGTGTTCGCCGGGATTACCGATACCTGCGCCATGGGCATGCTTCTGGCAAGAATGCCCTGGAATAAATGAAATGAGCCGGTGAGGAACCCTGTTTATGATATAAAATAAGCACCTGATTCATTACGCATAACCCCTTCAGCACTCAATTCTGAGGGGGTTTTTATTGAGCCTGCAATGGTTTTCGATCGATGCAAGAAAGTACTAAAGCTTTTTTGGGAAATTTCGATAAAAAACCATTGATACCATAGGATTTTAACCACAGTGCAGGCTGGGAAAGCCAAACCACGCATAGTTGATCCATCTTATAAAATGTTTATCGACCGGGAGGGACAAGAGTGAAGCTGGCATATACCCAAAAGAGGGAGTGGATCGATTTGTTCCTGGTGTTGGCGGTGTCATTTGTGTTTACACTCATCAGCCTGTCGATCAATTTCATTGATAAGATGTACAAGTATTTTTATGTTATAACCCGCTACCCGGTTGCTGAATTTGTCATCAATCTGGTGTTCCTGTGGCTCATAGGCCTGCTCTGGATAACCTATCGTCAATGGCGGAGGTCGCTACAAGGGCAAAGGGAACTGGAAGATACCATTTCAAGCATTAATCCCGATGTGCTCATGGTTGTCGATGGTAACCAGAAGATCATTTTGTGTAATGCGCCGGTACGGCAAATGTTCGGATATGAAGCGGAGGAAATCATTAACAAGCCTACCGACTGGCTCTTCAGCGATAGAGAACTGTGCGCCCCGGATAATCCGGATACGCATGACGCCCCGGATAGTGACGGTTTCCAAAGGGAATTTGCTACAGGGAAGAGGAAAAGCGGGGAAACCTTCGGGCTTGAAATAATTACCGCCAGACTGCGTAATCGGGAAGGCGCGGTGCTGTTATTAAAAGATGTCAATGATCGGAAGCGGGCTGAAGACGCGGTAAAACTTTCCGAGGAAAAATATCAGCGCCTGATCGAGAACGCCAATGACGGGATTGTTTCAATGGACAACGAGGGGCTGATAATCGGCTTTAATAAAAAGGCCGAGGATATTTTTGGTTATCCCCAGAAAGAGGTTATGGAGAAACCGGTCTTTCTCCTGTTCCCGGAGGAAGAAAGAGACGGGGACATGGAAGTATTTAAACAATTTAAAACAACCGGCGAACTGGGGTTGCTCGGTAAAACCATCGAGCGGGACGGGTTGCGAAAGGACGGCAGGAGGGTTTCTTTGGAAGCAACCCTGTCCGTCTCCGGAGCGAAAGAAAAAAGTATTATAACGGCAATTCTGCGCGACATAACCGAGCGCAGGAAGATAGAACAGCAGCTCTCGCAGTCGGAAAAATTGCGATCGCTGGGAGAACTGGCGGGAGGCGTGGCCCATGAATTCAATAATGTGCTGGCGGCGATCCTGGGCAGGGTCCAGCTTTTGAAGCTCCAGCTTGAGCCGCCTCTCTCATCGGAGGAAAGGCAGAAGTTGCTGCTTGATCTGCTGCGGAGCCTGGACATTATTGAGAAAGCATCCTTTGACGGGGCCCAGGTGGTAAAGAGGATCCAGGAATTTTCACGCAAGCGGACCGATGACCGCGATTTTAAAGCGATTAACATTAATGAGTTGCTTGATAATGCGCTCGAATTCACCCAGATGCGGTGGAAAAATGATGCCGAGACAAAAGGCATCACTGTGGCCATTCACAAGGAGTATGCAGATCTTCCCGCCACGACCGGCAGCGCATCGGAAATACGGGAGGTATTCACCAACATAATCAATAATGCGCTTGATGCCATGCCTGACGGGGGAAGCATTACCATCAGGACATGCAGGGAGGACGATCATATCTGCATAAAAATAGCGGACACGGGGGCCGGCATTCCTGAAATGATTCTCAACCGCATATTTGACCCCTTCTTCACTACCAAGGGCGTTCAGTCAACAGGGTTGGGCATGAGCGTCTCGTACGGGATTATCAGTCGCCATCACGGCAGCATCGCGGTGGACAGCACTGAGGGGAACGGGACCGCCTTCACTGTGAAAATTCCCATCACCCGGGAGATGTCGCATGAGAAAACTTTATTAAAAACGGAAGCAGAGAAGAACAGGAAGGCACGGATTCTGGTCATAGAGGACGAGGACGATGTGCGCCAGCTGCTCTTTGATATCCTGAGCAGTGAAGGTCATGAGGTTGAGGTGGCCTCTGACGGAATTGAGGGACTGGGTTTGTTTAAGGAGAGAGATTTTGATCTGGTGTGCACCGACCTGGGCATGCCGAAAGTATCGGGCTGGCAGGTGGCCGAAGAAATCAAGCGTATCGGCAGAAAGGTGCCCGTCGCCATTATTACGGGATGGGATGTGAATATCATGGAATCAGAGCTGAAAGAAAAGGCGGTAAATTTTGTGATTCAGAAACCATTCCAGGTGAAGCAGGTGTTAAGCCTGGTCAACGAAGGCGTTACCCTGAGGGACCAGTTTAAAGCAGCCTGATGAGGGCAAACCGGCAATAAAACTGACGTCGTCTCCGGCAGCAGTATCTTTTCCCCGTTTCAATTCCCCTTCAGTAATCGGTGCTGAAGGGGTTTTTTTTCGCTCGCTTCGCTTGCCCGCGCATGCTTTTATTACATTCCGGCGGTGAAAATAATCTTTTCAATCATGGGCAGTTCTGATAGATTCAAATGTAGACTGTGACAGCGGGATACGCTGCAGTTTGATGCTGCGGGTGAATTGCCGGCAGCAGCGGCGAAAAATTTTTAACGGTTTATTTTCTGAGAGAAAGTACGATGACACGGATTAAAGATTTGGAGCTCATGGCCAACAAATTGAGAATCGCCTCGCTTGTGTCTACCACCGAAGCGGGATCGGGGCATCCCACCTCATGCCTTTCCTGCGCCGAAATCATCAGCGCCCTGTTTTTCTCCGTCATGGGGCCTGACGATGAATTCATCCTCTCCAAGGGCCATGCGGCCCCCATTCTCTGGGCCGCTTACGCGGAGGCGGGATTCATCGACGCGGGCGAGCTGGCGAACTTGAGAAAGATCGGGAGCGCGCTGGAAGGGCACCCCACGGCACGGATGCCGCTGGTAAAGATTGCCACCGGGAGCCTGGGACAGGGATTGTCAGCGGGCGTGGGCATGGCGCTGGCGAAACGGCTGAAGGGAAGCGCCGGCAGGGTCTATGTGCTGCTCGGGGACGGCGAATGCGCGGAAGGCGCCATCTGGGAGGCCGCCAACAGCGCCTCCCATTACGCGCTGGCGTCGCTCTGCGCCATTGTTGATGCCAATCGCCTCGGCCAGTCGGGGCCGACCATGCACCAGCACGATCTCGCGCACTACGCAAAAAAATTCGAGGCATTCGGCTGGGACGCGCTGGTGGCGGACGGACATGACATGAAGGAGGTGCTTGACGCGCTCAAGCACGCGGGGAGTTGCGGCAGGCCCTGTGCCATTATTGCTAAAACGGTCAAGGGGAAAGGGGTCTCGATCCTGGAAAACAGCGGGGGATGGCACGGCAAACCATTGAACCGGGCCCAGCTTGAAGCGGCCCTGGGTGAAATCGGGGCGGCTGATGTCAGGCTGCCCTCGCGCATCACTTCCGCGCCCGTCAGCCATGCACCATCCGGTTTTGAGGCAGGCATCTACCGGAAGGATGAAATGGTTTCCACGCGCGAGGCCTTCGGCAGGGCCCTGGTCAGGCTGGGAAAGATCGACCGCACCGCGGTTGCGCTCGACGCGGATGTGATGAACTCGACCATGACGGAGGGATTTTTTAGGGAATTTCCTGAACGGGGATTCCAGGCCTTCATTGCCGAGCAGAACATGGCCGGCATGGCGGCGGGTCTTTCCGCCCTGGGGTTCAAGCCCTTTGTTGCCACCTTCGCCTCCTTCCTGACGCGCGCCTATGATTTCATCAGGATGGCGCAATATTCGCAGTCGAACATAAAGTTTGCCGGATCCCACGCGGGCATAAGCATCGGAGCGGACGGACCGTCGCAGATGGGACTTGAAGACATCCCCATGTTTCTGTCAATGCCCGAGGCGGTTGTTGTATATCCCAGCGATGCCGTTTCCGCGGAGCACCTGGTGAGCGCGATGGCAGGGCACACGGGCATCTCCTACATCAGGCTGACGCGGGACAAAACGCCGGTGATCTATGACAGTTCCGAAACCTTTCCTGTCGGCGGGCTCAAGGTGCTGCGCTCGGATGAGCGGGATTGCGCCCTGATCGTTGCCGCGGGCATAACCGTCCATGAAGCCCTCAAGGCCCACGAGATGGCGAAGGGGAAAGGCCTGCTCACCAGGGTTATTGACCTCTATTCCATCAAGCCGTTTGACGGGGAGGGGCTGGCAAGCCACGCCGGGGCCTGTCACGGCAAGGTTATCGTCGTTGAGGACCATTACTGCGGCGCCATCGGCACGCTCGTCTCCTCCGCGGTGGGTAAGCTGTGCTCCCTGTGCGTGAAAGAAATACCCCGGTCGGGGCAGCGGGAGGAGCTGCTTGCTGCTTACGGCATAGATGCCCCGGCCATCGTCAGAGAGGTGGAGCGGATGTGCGCCCGGCGGCGGAAATAAAAGCAAGGAGGAAATAGTGTGGCGACACTCACATTTTTAGGGGCTACCGGAACGGTTACCGGGTCACGTTTTCTGCTGGAGGTTGACGGACGAAAGCTGCTTATTGACTGCGGCCTTTTCCAGGGGTTCAAGAACGACCGGCTGAAAAACTGGGACCCCTTCCCGGTGGACCCTTCCCGGATTGACCGGGTCCTGCTCACCCATGCCCATATCGACCACAGCGGATATCTGCCCCGCCTGTGCAAGGAGGGCTTCAGGGGAGTCGTTAACTGTACCCCCGCCACCTCCGACCTGTGCGGCATCATGCTTCGCGACAGCGGCCACCTGCAGGAGGAAGATGCGTACTGGGCAAATAAGAGAGGCTTCAGCAAGCACAAGCCTGCACTTCCCTTATACACCCTGGAGGATGCTGAGGCATCACTGAAGCACTTTGAGCCGGTCTACTATGGCAAGGATCTGTTCCTTGAAGACTCGCTGCGGGTCAAGTTTAAAGATGCGGGCCACATCCTGGGATCCGCGATGATTGATGTAAAGCGCAGCAAAGGCAGAAAGGCGAGCAGGGTGCTGTTCAGCGGCGACCTGGGCAGGCCGTCGAGGCCGATTCTGCGGGATCCGGTTCAGGTCTTTGAGGTTGACTACCTCGTGATTGAATCCACCTACGGCAATCGACTCCATGATCAAAAACCGCCGGAGGAGGAACTGGCCCGCGTCATAAACGAGAGCCGGGAACGGGGCGGCGTGCTGGTAATTCCATCATTTGCCGTGGGCCGAACTCAGGAGCTGCTCTATTGTATCCGTGAACTGGAGGAGCGGAAGCGGATTCCGGTGCTCCCGGTCCACGTTGATTCTCCCATGGCCATTGACACCACCCAGGTGTTTGAAAAGAGAAAGGGGGATTACGATCTGGGGTCGAAGATTCTGGAGCTGAACGGCACGCACATTTTAAAAACGGGCAACCTGCGGTTTTACCGCGACAAGGAGCAATCCAAGCAGCTGCACGAGAATGTCAATTCGGGAATTATCATATCCGCCAGCGGCATGGTTGAAGGCGGCCGCATTCTTCACCACATGATACACCGCCTCCCCCATAACCGGAACACGGTGCTGTTTATCGGCTACCAGGCGCAGGGCACGCGGGGAAGAGCCATACAGGAAGGAACAGACACGATCAAAATACACGGGCAGATGGTTCCCGTCCGGGCAAAAATTGAAAACATCTCCGGTTTTTCGGCCCATGCCGATTACAATGAAGCGATGGCCTGGATGATGGGGTTCAACCGCCCACCGCTCAAAACCTTTATCGTGCACGGGGAGCGCGAAGCCTCTTCGTCGATGGCTGACCGTATCCGCAGGACGTTCGGCTGGGAAGTGGTCATACCTTCATACAACGAGAAGTTTACGCTGGACCTGTAGCATTGTTTGACCGTGCAAAAATAAAAACATCTCCGGTTGGTTTCTAAGATACTACACCTTCACCATCGGTTCACCGCAGCAGACCAGCTCACCGCCGCCGGCCTCCAGTACCTGAACCTTGTTGCCGCAGATTTCGCATACATAAATTTCTTTCACTTGTGTCATGGCCGTGCTCCTTTTTGTGGATGGTTGTTTCCGTCTGATTAGTTCTCTATAAATTCGATTGAACTCGCGGCTTAAAGCCGCTCCTCCCGGCCACAATCTATCTACCCCAGTATCGCCTTTAAATCCTCGTCGGGCGTGCTGATGGGTTTAATGTCAAACAATTTAACCAGGGTATTGAGGATATTAGGTGTTATGAAAGCCGGAAGCGTCGGCCCCAGCCGGATATTTTTTATTCCCAGATGAAACAGGGTCAGCAGAATCGCGGCTGCCTTTTGCTCATACCAGGACAGGATCATTGAGAGCGGAAGATCGTTAACGCCGCAGTTAAAGGCCTTGGCAAGAGCCGCCGCAACCTGGATGGCGGAGTAGGCATCATTGCACTGGCCCATGTCCAGCAGACGGGGGATTCCTCCTATGTCACCCAGGTCCTTGTCGAAGAACCGGAACTTTCCGCAGGCAAGGGTGAGTACCACGCAGTCTTCGGGAACCTTTTCAACAAATTCATTGTAGTAGTTGCGGCCGGACCTGGCCCCGTCACATCCCGCCACCAGGAAAAAATGCCGGATGGCCTTGTTCTTAACCCCTGCGATCACCTTGTCCGCAACCCCGAGCACGGCATTTCTTCCAAATCCGGTCATCACCGCCCGGCCATTCTGATCTGCAGTAAATCCGGGCATGGAAAGGGCCTTGTGTATTACAGGACTGAAATCATATCCTGTGATGCGGGGCACATCAGGCCAGCCCACCGGTCCACAGGTAAAAATGTGGTCCTTGTAGGCGTCCCTCGGCCTCTGGATGCAGTTGGTGGTCATGACAATGGGGCCGGGGAACCCGGGAAATTCCTTGGCCTGGTTCTGCCAGGCGGTGCCGTAGTGACCGTAAAAGTGTTTATACTTCTTGAGACCGGGATAGCCGTGGGTGGGGAGCATCTCGCCGTGGGTATAGACGTTGATGTTTTTCCCCTCGCTCTGCTTGAGGATCTCCTCCAGGTCCCTGAGGTCGTGACCCGAAACGAGAATGGCTTTCCCTGTTTTGCATCCCAGCGGTACCTTGGTCGGCACAGGATGCCCGTAGGTCCCGGTATTGCCCGCGTCAAGCAGCTCCATGGCCTTGAGGTTGGTCTCGCCGCACTTGAGCGTCAGCTTCACCCAATCGTCAAGGCTTAAGTCTTTGCGCTGCATGCAGGCGAGGGCCTCCTGCATAAAGATATATACTGCATCATCTTTTTTCCCCAGTATCTCCGCGTGGTGAGCATAGGCGGATATGCCCTTGATGCCGAAGAGGACGGTATGCTGAAGGCTTTGAATGTCCGGGTCGATGCCGGGGTCTGACTTTAAACCGACTGATTCACCCTGCTTAACGAGGTTTGGGAGGGATCTTTCAGGGTTGAAATTTGCGGCTTCGCCGGTGAACTGGGCGGGCCCTCCGGCAGACTTTACCTTCTTTCTTGAGATTCTCCCGCAATTCAACGCACTGATTGATATACTGCTGCAGCCGCTCGCGGGTCAAAATTGACGTTGGTGAGGGTGGAAAATGCGGCCTCGCAGGCAAAGGTATTGACTTCCGGATCAGTGATGCCTCTTTTCCGGCCTTCCAGTGCAACAACTGATAAACCCTTAAGTGCATAGACCAGTGCGTCCTGTAACGCCGCTACTTCCGGCTCCTTTCCGCAAATACCCATCTGGGTGCAGCCGGTACCTTTGTTGGTCTGTTCACATTGATAGCAAAACATGGCATCCTCCTTGCGTGTGCGGGTTGAACCGTGTGCGTGCATCCGTCCTGTCTGAAAAACTGAAGATCGCTTTCAAAGCTGTATGTGATAATTGTCATTTACTAACATAGGTTGCTTTCGCTTTCCATGACCTATGTCATACAGTACGGGAAAAATACAACTGTTTTTCTCCGGCATCAGCCTTTCAATGATACTACATAATTACAATATGAACCGCCATATGTATCTTGAAAATAATGGCCTGTTCCGTTCTGTGGTAATAATTCAATACCGGCCTTCCCGGCAGCAATGCCTTTCTTTGACTCCTTGACTTCCCCTGCTCCATTCCCTATACTCACGTCATTGAAGAGGGGGTGTGGTGCGAGAAGAGTATATGGAGGGACGCGCTCCGTCGCGTCCGAATAATGTGTGCGGCCATGACAGAGCATGGCCCTCCATATCTGTTATGTTCCTTGCCAGGTGATGTCCCGGAGTGGTTGTAGGTAACGTGATATAACAGATTATTACTGCTGTCGAGGAGTTGCCGGTGCCGCGGATTAAGATAGAGACAGGATTGCACCTCTATTATGAAACGGAAGGAGAGGGGGAGGCGGTTATCCTGGTGCAGGGATTGGACCGGGATCACCGGGGAATGGCGCTGCAAATGAAGGCGCTGGCCGACCGCTACCGGGTCATTTCGTACGACTCGCGGGGCATCGGGCAATCTGACACCCCTCCCGGGCCCTACACCTGCGCCCAGCTGGCTGATGATATCCGCTGGCTGCTTGAAGCGTTGGGTATCGCCAAAACCCATCTCATCGGTGCGTCGCTGGGTGGTCTGGTGGTCCAGGAGTTTGCCATCAATTATCCCGGAATGACCGAAAGCATCATTTTGATGTGCACCTTCGCCAGGCCGAGCAGCGACATGCAGAGCACCGGCAGGTTTTTTATTGATTCAATCGAAAGCAGGGGACATGCTCAGATCTGCGAGGAAATGATGCGCCAGGCATACAGCAGCACCTATCTGGAGAACGAGAAGCAGCGCTTTGATGCCGCCTGGGAAAAATT
Source organism: uncultured delta proteobacterium (assembly GCA_963751515.1). Lineage (GTDB taxonomy): Bacteria > Desulfobacterota > WTBG01 > WTBG01 > WTBG01 > CAZWCD01. The sequence continues at coordinate 160,904 of CAVVUR010000003.1, read as the reverse complement.
GAGGGAACTGGATGCCACCTATAATATCAGGGGTTTTCAATGGACGGCAGAAGCGGGCCTCAGCGGCGACACGCGCGACAGGATCGGCAGCATCAAGGCGCCCACGCTGGTGATTGCAGGGGAGCTGGATGATCTTGTTCCTCCCTCGCTCTGCGAAGAGCAGCTGGTCCGGTCCATCAGCGGATCGCGGCTGGTGGTCATAAAGGAGGCGGGCCATCTTTTTTTTGATGAGAAGCCCGAACAAGTCAACAGGGAGATGCTTGCTTTTTTATCCAGCGTCAGCGGGGGCACCTCTCATATAGGTGATAAAAAAAATCTTGAGATGGACATTGGCTAATGGGCACACAATACGGCTGGGCGGGGAAGATACTGAAGGTTGACCTGTCTGAAAAGAAGATTGCCGCGGTGGAAACCGGGGATTATGCCGTGCGGTTCTTAGGCGGCATGGGGATCAGTGAGAAGTTTTACTGGGATGAGTCGACAGCCGGCCAGGCGGCGGATGACCCGGAAAGCCCCTTGATGTTCATGAGCGGTCCCCTGGCGGCAACACCGGCCCCGAGCGCACCGAGGCTGGTGGTCTGCGGAAAATCCCCCAGCCTGTACCCGGAGGCTTTCAACAGCGCCAGCATCGGCGGTTTTTTCGCGGCGGAACTGAAAAAGGCGGGCTATGACGGCATCGTGGTAAAGGGAAGGGCATCGCGGCCCCTCTGGTTGAGCATTGCCAACGAGGCCGTTGAGCTTAAAGATGCCTCTCATCTCCGGGGACGCACCAACAGTGAAACCCAGCACTACATTCGGAAGACAATGGGGGAGCAGGCGAGATTCCTGACCATCGGTCCGGGCGCTGAAAACGGTTCCCGCATCGGCACCATAGCCACCGATGTGGGGGGCAACGGTTCCCGGGGTTTTGGATCCATCATGGGCTCGAAGGGGTTAAAGGCCATAGCGGTACGGGGATCGGGGAAAATAGCTGTGGCCGACCCGGGAAAAATTTCCGCCATACGAAAAGCGGTGCGGGAGATGCGGGGCGAGGGGTTCTTTAATCTGTACGGGAAACCGCTTTCCCTTCCTGGTGTGGAGGTGGTGCGGAAAGTACACTGCCATGGATGCCCGCAAGGGTGCTGGCGCACGCTTCACCGCAGCCCCTCGGGAGAGGAAGGCGTCCGGAAGTGTCAGACCCCCCTTTTCTACAGCCTCTGGAGCAGCAGGTATCCGGAGACCTCGACCGAGATCAGCTTTCGCGCCGCCTCCCTGGCGGACGATTACTCGCTCTGCGTGATTGAAATGACCTTTCTCCTTTTGTGGCTCGAGAAGTGCTTCAAGGGGGGAATCTTGACTGACGCCAATACCGGACTGCCCCTGAGCAGGCTGGGGAGAATGGAGTTTTTTGAGTCCATGCTGCAACAGATATGCTCCGGAGAGGGGTTCGGAAAGGTCCTTTCCCAGGGTGTCGCTCGCGCAGCCGAAGAGGTGGGCACAGAATCGAAAGCCATTGCCGATTCGGATCGCCCGATGCCTTACGGTCCCAAGACGTTTATACCCTCGGCCATCCTCTATGCCGTCGAGCCTCGGCCGCCCATCACGGAACTCCACGAGGTCTGCCATCCCCTCACCAAGTGGGGTATCTGGTATGTGAGCAAAGGCGAACGGTCCTACGTTTCCACCGCCGTGCTGAGAAAGATCGCGGAAAAGTTCTGGGGAAGCGAGGCGGCGGTTGATTTTTCCACCTATGCCGGCAAGGCGCTGGCGGCAAAAATAATACAGGATCGGCAGTATGCCAAGGAGTGTTTGGTGCTGTGTGATTTTGCCTTTCCACTGTTTGACCATGCCGGTTCGGAGGATCACGTGGGCGACCCGCTGCTCGAGAGTAAACTGTTATCAGCGGTTACCGGGCATGATTTTGATGAGGCGGGTTTGCGTCGCGTCGGCGAGCGGGTGTTTAACCTGAATCGTGCCATCCACCTTCGCGATGGAAGAAGGGGAAGGGCAGATGACTGCCTGCCGGAGTCGCAGTTCATCGAGCGGCAAGAGCGCATTGCCGATGTGTTCGGAATACATAATCCCGAGCTCTATCTCCCGGGCGCCGGTGATGACATTATTTCCCGCAAGGGCAAGGCCCTGGATAAGGAGCGCTTTGAAGCGATGCTGAACGAATATTACCGCCTGCGCGGCTGGGATGTCGCGACCGGCCTGCTCAAGCAGGAGACCCTGCGGGCCCTGGACCTTACTGAAGTCATTGACGGTCTGCCGGGGAAGGTGGCGTAGGGCTGACTATAAAAATGTGTCTGGCGGCATGCATCCAACTGTTCTTGCCTCGATAAAATGAGATTCTTCGCAGAGTTTACCCTGAGCGAAACAACGAGATTCTTCGGCTTAGGCCTCAGAATGACAAGTGAAGATCTCAGCGTGTTTGAAAGGTTTCACGTGGCAGAGGGAAGTCAGGTTTGTCATCCTGAGTGAAACGAAGGATCTGCTTATTCACATATGGAATCTCACATTACCATATCCAAGCAGAATTGTGCCGAAACCCTTTACCTGTGGCTGTCTGAGCACCTGGCCGACAGGGAGGTCAAGGCAATGGCGTACAGGTTGGTTTCCGGCTCAAGGGTCGGCTCGGCATGAAGTCCAATAAAAAGCTGTATGGGAAATTTCATTCCGAGCTGTTCAGCCTGAACATGTATTTGATCGTGTCTAACTGCGAGGCGGCCATAGCGGACGAAGCTACAAGAAATGATGTCCTGCAGCTGTTTCACAGGCTGGTTTACAGCAGGAACGTAAAGGTGACCGGCACAAGCTACGTCAGGTGGATGCAGTTTATGCGGCTCATCTATGACGAGTACGCGCGGTCCATGGAGGAAAAAAGCCTTTTAACGCCGGTGCTGCTGATAGCCCAGGCATTTGAGGTGAATCTTTTCGGGAAAAGCGTGCTTGATGCTTATGTGCGGTTCGAGACCGGCATGCGCATCGGCGGGATGATACAGCAGCTGACCAAGCTGCTCCAGGGTTATGTGGTAAGAAATTAGATGAGAAAGGGGGCAGCTTCCATACGGCAGTTGCCCCCTTTGCATAATAGCCACAATACGCAAAAATATACCCCCGTACCGGCTACTCTTCGTGAAACTTGAAGGAAAGATTGACCCGCGCGCGGAAATTGACAACCTTCCCATCATCCACTGTCATATCAAGTCTGACAATCTCGGCAACGCGCAAATCCTTGACTGTTTTGCCCGCGGTTTCAACGGCGTTGCGCGCCGCATCCTCCCAGGACTTTTTGCTCGTCCCCACCACTTCAATTATTTTATAAATGCTATCAGCCATGGCAGTTCCCTCCTCCTTTGGTTAAAGTGTTTGCCTCTCCCCCGCTCTCGTGCGCGCTAACCTGGTTACACCTCCTTTCCTTTCATGTGATTTACAATAATTACTATAGCTATAAGTACACTGCTTTGCAAATAATGTAAAGCTTGATCTATACGCTTTGCCTTGCGCAGAACGAAGTGTGCAATGCACGAGCGGGCTGAGGCACAATTTATTGTGCCGGGGCAGAAAAAAATTACTACATATCGTGTTTTTTCTTGAATAATCGTTTCCTCTTTGTTATAAGGACAGCACTTTTGCGCACACTATCCCACACCATTATAAACTGACGTGCCACGGGGGAGGAAATAGATGAGAGTCATTGCCATTGCCAATCAAAAAGGTGGATGCGGTAAAACGACGACAGCGATTAATCTTTCGTCATCATTATCTTCCAGGGGGCAGAGAGTGCTGCTGATCGATTGCGATCCGCAGTCGCATGCTACCATGGGGCTGAATGTCAGTCCGGCGGATCTGGAAAAAAGTATGTACAACGTGATGACTCCCCAGGCGGGTGAGGCTCTCGGGCTCGATGACATTATACTGCCGGTCAAAGAGAGGTTTGATCTTGCCCCTTCCAGCGTGATCTTAAGCGCGGTTGAGCAGGAGCTTTCCGGCGTGGAAGGGAGGGAAAACAGGCTGCTGCGCGCGCTGCAGGCGCTTGGCCGGCCCTATGATTATTGCATCATTGACTGCCCTCCCAGCATCGGCCTGCTCTGCTTTAACGCCCTGCGCGCCTGCACGGAAGTGATCATCCCCATTGACATGAGTCTTTTTTCTCTCCGGGGGGTTGAGAAGCTGCTGGAGATTGTCCTTCTGCTCAAGGAAAAGCTCAGCCACGACATTACCCCCCGCGCGCTCATCACCATGTTTGACCACCGGACCCGGTACTCGCGGCGCGTGCTGGAAAAAGTAAAAGACCAATTCGGCAAGGATGTGTTTGAAGCCGTCATCCGCTACACCATACGCCTGAGGGAGACGGTTGACTGCGGCCTTCCCATCAGCGATTATGACAAGCATGCCATAGGCAATAAGGATTATGACACCCTGGCTGAGGAGCTTATTCAATCCGCGGCTGATGCGAGTCGGGAAGCGCGGCCGGGTGCGATGAATGACACCCATTCCATATTGCAAAAGACCGGCGCTTACATCGAGTCGGTAACCGAGGCCGCGGAGGCCGGGCATTCAGAGGGTGACGCTGAAGAGTTTGCCGGTACGGGCCTGCGCTCCTCGTATTCAGAGATGATTGAAGTGCTTGCCACCGACCCGCCGCTGAGTGCACTGGCCGGCGATGACGGCGAATAAGCATTAAGCGGCAGTTTGACAGGCTCAAAAAGAAGAAAAGGGGCATTGCCTTCGTGCAGACAAGCAGTGCCCCGTTTTCATGTTCTCACTATTTTTCCTTCGATTCCTTTAAAATGCTATAAATCTCAGTGTGCAGGTTTTTAAATTCTTTGTTTTCCTGCACTGCTTCTATCAGGTTGATCTTGATTTTTGATTCCTTGATCACCTTTCTGTTTTTTTCCAGGTAACTTACCATCAGTTCCTCAACCAGCGATGATACTGTTTTACCCTTCGCCCTGGCGAGGATCTCGAAGTCCCTCCGCACATCCTCGGTGATGTACAGCGAGATTGTTCCCCTGCTGGCCGCTTTATTCCCGGTCCCGGTAGCCATATCGCCTCCTCATCTATTAATGTTCTAATTTTCTATAGTAAATTATAACATTAGTACAATATAGCTGTCAAGTCCTTTTTAATAACCTTCCTCTCTGTCCCCGAAATCCACAGGGTGTCTTGGCGTGTCATCCTGAGCGAAACGAAGGATCTGTTTTTTTGTTTGTATAAGGGCACAGATGACAAGCGAAGGATTCAGAATGACAAACATGGCATATTCCTCATGATGACACCGCCTGTTTGCTGCAGACTCTGCACTGACGGCTTTCCCCTTGACATAATTTTTATTGTCGGCTACTTATTGGCGTAAGCAAGCGCCTGCCTGCTTGAAATATGCATTCAAACAGAAACGGCCGTGGGTGTATGCCCCCGGCAGGCAGCATGCTTCAAATACAGCACATCTGAGGATCTGTGCATATGTGGGCTGCTATGATCGATGTGAGAGGTGCCTTTAAGAATTGTTTGCAAAAAGACAGTCATGTAAGGAAACAGGTTTATTGAAAATCCCCTTTACGTCAGATTGTGCGCCAAAGGGGGTTTTGATTTTTAGACAGTCACCCTAACCACTAACAAGGAGATGTGCTATGAAATTAAGAAACATGTGTCTGGCGGTTTTAATAGCATGCCTTTTTCCTCTTCATGCGGCGGCCCAGCCGACGGCGGTTGAAGACAAGGTTGCGGTGCTTATCACCGGCTGGTGCATGTCAGCGGGCTACAGCTATGACTACGCCTGGACAACCAGCGATTATCCCCGCATCGGTGACAGGACCGAGTATGAGGGTCAGCCGTGCAAGATAGGTCACCCGGGAGAGTTCCCGTACCAGTCTCATATCAATATGATTCCCTGGGCAATTACCTATTTGACCGAAGGCAACGAGGCCATTTTTGATTCGTACGGCATCTACAGCTATAATGAAGCGCTTAACCTGTACGAACACCCCAACCCCGCTGTTGCCGATATCAGCGCGGAGAATATACCCCCCGGGATACCCATAACACCGTTGGTGGAGTCAACGCGAATGAGTGAACTTGAATACCCACCTGACCCGAGAACCGGTGAGGATCTGCTGCCCGGGTGGTATAAGATCGGCAGTTTTGCCGTGCCGTATCCCAATGGCGTGAGTGATCTGGTGGAATCCGGCATTCCGACGTTTCTCCGCTACTACGGGATTATGGGTGTGCCCGAGGAGACAACAGATCCCAGCGAGTTGCCTCCTTCACTGCAGGCGCAGGATGCCTATCTTGAGCAGCTGATGACCAGCGCCTTCGGGGATAAAATCGATCTCCGTCATGGATGCTATACCGCCATACCGGGATATACCAAGCTGCTTGATGATGTGGCGGAGGAGTTTGCCAATGAGGGATACACCAAGCTGCTCGTTGCCCGGGAGACGACCGATCACAACCGGTACGCGAATGAGTTTCTGTCGGGAAACTATGTCAAGGAGCGGCTGTGCGAACTGAACAAGCTGGATAGCATGCAGATCTACCAGACCCGGCAGGTTGGAAGGACCCCGGAATTCAACAGCATGAACGTGATGAATCTGAAGCCCTATATCGAGGCCTACCCGGAGGGAAGCACCATCGGCATTATTTATGTGACCAGGGGACTCACCTGGTATAAGGACGATGCCTCCGGCCCCTTCGGCACTGCCCACCCCTGGGCCAAGGAGGTGTATCATGAGAATGCCTATCTCAACTATCTCTCGTGGAAGAAGTCCCTGCAGGCTGCCTATGGCGATCGCTACAACCTGGTATTCACCAAGAGCGGGGTGGAAACAGATCTGAGGGAGGAGAATTTCTTTTCCTACGGGCTGGCTACCGATATCGACCTCAAGGGATACGGGGGAACAACGGTGTTTTACAGCATCCGGGAGGCCATAAAACTTGCCGTTGCTGATGGTCTTGAGCAGATTATCGTTGCACCCTGCCACTGGAACTATGACAGCCTGGATACCATTTTCCGCATGCAGGAGTACAATGATCTTCCCATAGCGCCCAAGGCCCAGCTTGAAGCAGGGGACTTTGTCTACACCCACTGCGAGGATGCGGAAGGCGGCGTGGTCGATTGTGCGTCTGCCGATTCAGTGGTTACGGTCACCGTGGCGCCTTCGTACAGCAATTTGCCGGAAGAGTTTTCCACGGCCTATTATGTGGTGCTGCGCGGCACGCTGGAGCGCTTCGGACTTTTCCCGCAGGGTGAAGAGCCGGTTATCGAGGTGTCGCAACCGGTGACCAGGCTCGCGGGCGGCACGGTTGAGGTGACGTCGGCCTCTAGCCCCATCCTGGGTGCCAGGATTGAGATACCGGGCGACCCGTATCCTGACCGGCCTGAAAGCTTTACCCCGGAAAGCGCTATTCCCGTCAATGACCCGGCCGATACCAACGACTGCATGTGGGAGGATACCGAAATTAAAATCGGTTATCGGGAATCCGCTCCGGACATGAATGATGCCGAGCCCTCGGGCCCTGCCGTTCACGTCGGTCCGTACCGGACCTTCTTCAACCGGAATGTCAGTATTACCATACCGTATTCCGGAGTTGGCAGCCGGGACTTGATGGTGTACATCTATAATCATGTGCTGGATGACTGGGATCCCATTGAGCCTGAGAGTGTGGATACTGCTAAAAAACTGGTAACCTTCAAGACTCAGGTGCTGGGTCTCTTTCAGGCGGGGCGCGCAGGGGTTTGCCCCGCGGAGCTGATTTATGGGAAGAATTCGCAGGAGGTACAGCAGCTCAAAAATTTCCGGGACAATGTATTAAGCAAGACCGCACAGGGTCGGGCGATCATCAAGCTGTACTATGACTGGAGCCCGGCGGTGGTTAAAGGGATGAAAGAGGCTGCAGCGCTCAAGGAAGAAGTGAAGAAGTCACTTGACGGGGCGTTGCTGATGCTGAGGCAGTAACAAAATAAAATAGTAGAGCAGGGGCGGCTATACACTGGTCCAAGTACTGGAACGAGGTTATCAGTTCAGGGCGTCAGCACAAGCCTTTTAAGGCATACCGATCTGGCGGAGGTGGCGCGCCTCCCTCATTGCGAGAGCCGCCCCTTACATTGCGTCAACAAGTAATTCCACTTAGTCAACAACATCCCTATTGACCCCAGCTATTCTGTCTGCGGCGGTATATAGATCAGTCCTCTTTTTTGCAGCGATTGTACCATCTGCAGTGCATCTAGCTTATTAGCAAAATCTCCTATCGTCAATCGATACCAGGTATCCAGCGGAGAAAATTTCCGGGATTCTATGTAAACTTGCTTTTCCTTGCGTTTCATGCTGGCGGCATATAGCTCCGCCCATTGAGATGTTTCAAAAGTACCGACATGTACCCGGTACCCGTCTTGAGGGCTGCCCATAATATAAGATTCTGCAGTAATCTCCGGCAGGATAATTTTATGATAGTCATCGATGTTCCTGACATCCGTGATCGCGGGGTTTGCCTGCAGGATGAGGTCAAATATGGTTTCATCAGCTTTCCCGTAATGTTTGAGAGCAGCGAAATATAAACTCCCTCCCGCTTCTTTGAGCATTACGGCAGGGGGTTCTTCCTTTTTGACAGGGGGATCTTTCTTTTCAGCAGGGGGTTCTTCCTTATCGGCAGGGGCCGGCTCATTGAGGGCTGCCTGATTGACTGCGGGTAAAGCAGGAGCGGGTGGTGCTGTTACGATGGGTGCGGGCGCTGTGACAGCCGGTACTGCTTCAAGGACAGGGGGTTGAGCGACTTCCTGCTGCTTATCTTTGTCTGCAGGCCCGATGATATAAACGCGGACCAATAAGAACACTAATAACAGGGAGAGGAATAGCGAGACGGAGAAAAGAAAAACAGACGCACTTTTTAACAAGGCTATTTTCTGAGCAGACGCATCTACAGCACCGGTTTCTCTATAACCCGGGGAATGCCCGGTGTTATCCTGAAGGGGTAATCCCGAAAGAAGGCTTTTTAGTTCCCTGAGATCCTTTGCTTCCTCCATCTGAATGCATTCCCCTATATTTTGATAATAGTAGAGACCATTTCATAAATTGACGCGGAAACCTCGCTGCCGGTAGAGTTGAACAGGTGCGGATTGGTTAATTGTATGGATTTTTCTACCAGTGCATCAAAGGGCACCGGTCTTAGTAAATCGATATGCACGCCGAGATATTTGTCGCTCACGATTTTAATAATATCCCCAACCTTGGCATCTTCCCGGGACCGTGCCATGTTCACGACCAGTTTTATCCGGAAATTGCCAACTTCCTGCATGATAAGCGAGGCGCTTGCGTTATCAAATTTTTCAACTGCCGCCACCAACTCTACGATGGAATGAATACCTTCTGCACCGCCCGGGTCAATCATCCGCTCTATAAGGTTAAGTACCTCGCCCGTGCGGGAAAAGAGCCTGCTCAACCTCCGGTAGAGGGCACTTTTAATAAGTCCGTATGCGTTCTGGACCGAGGTGGGAAAAGGGGTCACCACGACTATCTTGACGGGGGTAGAGATAAAAAAGTCTAATGTGTTGAAGGAGGTACCCGCCCCCAGATCCAGCAGAATGTAATCTGCATCCAGCGTTTTAAAATTCCTTAAAATGCGTTCCTTCTGGGCAAATTTGGGATTGGCAAGGCTGAGAATATCATCGCCGCCGCTTATAAGACTGAGCCCGGGAACAGATGTCCCGATACAGGTTTGCTTAAGCGTATCAACCCTTTTCTCCAGAAAATCATTCAGGGTATAATCGGGGGCTCTGATGCCCAGGAGTATGTGCATGTTAGCGCCGCCCAAATCAGCATCGACAATAGTGACCTTTTTACCCATTTTTGCCAGGCGCATTCCCAGGCAGAGGGTTATGAAACTCTTGCCCGTTCCTCCTTTGCCGCCGCCGATTGACCACATCTTGGGCATAACCGGTAATGTCTGTTCCTCAACCGGAAGCATAGTGCTGCCTGCGACAGCATTTTCTTCTATCTGTGTCGTCATGGATTTCTCACAGTTCGACGTGGTTTGACAGATTATCCCATAAATTCCAGATGAGATTTTTATCGCCCTTACCAAGAGCAATATAACTTTCAACCAGGGCCTGATTCTCCTGGCTTAAATTATTAAACTTGATGCCCAGATACAGACGGTTCTTGTCCTTTTCCTTTCTCCTCCTGCACCACCTAATAACACCTGAAAATTTCATGTGATGCACCCCGTCCGGGAAATTCAATGAGACGCTCATTTCTGTCGTGGTATAAAGAAGCAGTGCCTCACTTATCTTTAAATAATCATCCCTGATTTCAATCGCGACCCCGCCGCAGGAAATATCCTGAATAAATCCCTGGAAACTTGATTTTCCCTTTATTCCCCCTTCATAAAAGGTGCAGGTGATCATCACAGGAACACTGTGCCGCTTATGCTCCCGCCGGTCCATCTGCACTTTTTCCTTATCACTTAATGTCTCCATAGTGGCCTCTTCATTCTCACATGGTTAAAGGAACAACATAATCTCCCTCACTCCCCTCCGTGGTGAGGACATAAAAAATTCTTCTAAAGGTCTTCTACGACCTCGGGATGAAACTGTTTACCCGCTTCTCGTTCAATTTCCTCCAGCGCCTGTAATGGTGTTTTGCCGGCACGGTAAGGTCTATCTGTGATAATGGCATCATAGGTGTCAGCAACAGCCACAATGCAGGCCCCCATTTTCGTTTCGGCTGACATTGATATGCCGCTTTCCCCATTCATATTTTCATACCGTATGTGATGTGAAAGAACAATGGAGAACAGCTTCTTTAAGCACACCTCCCACGCTATTGAGTATCCGAGCCCCCTTCTCCGAATGGGTATCAACTGTTTTTTTCTCTTCTGCGCTCAAGATCGATGCCTTTCTAATAAGGCTCATGCTCACTTCAATCTTGCCTATGTCATGCAGGAGAGCAGCAGCCTTGATATTTTCAATCTGCCCCCGGGGAAGCCCCATGGCAATGGCAATTTCAGTAGCACAATTGGCAACCCTGATAGAATGTCCCTTTGTGTAACGATCAGCAGACTCCAGATACTTCGATAGGATTTCTACAACACCTATATAGGCAATCCTGAGGTCTTCGAGGCACCGCTCTTTATGCATAAAGAGGGTTCCGGTTACATAAGCGGTTAACATGATAAAAGATCCCCAGAAGAGAAGGGCGAGTTTTATGCTCAATTCTCCTGTGGTAGTAATAAAGAAATGCGGTACAGACACATAAAATATACCAACCAGTAAAATACAAAAAAAGCTAAAGAGAACTGCCGTCCTTCTTCCCAAAAAGAACCCGGCTAAAAGAACCGGAATATAATAAAAGTTCAAAAAAGCCATTTTTTGATATACTGAGTAATGAGCAAAGAGAACAGAGAGTAAAGTGCAAAGCACCAAAAGCGGTTCGAAATGATTGAATATATAATGTTTAACCCGATCCATACCGCTTCCCCAGTAAATTTGAGTATGTTCCGTACATTCCTTTGTCGGTTGTGGTGCAATAACAGATGTCGAAAAAAAGGAATGGTAAATTAGTATGAATGTTTAAAGCTTCTCCGATAGGTATTGTGTCGGTATTATTGATAAAAAACTTTATCGAAAATATCTTAATCTGCCTATATATTCATAGGTTTTAAAAATCATCCTCTCATGGTTAAGATTTAGAAGCATCCGGACCAAAACCGGTGCGGCTAGAAGATCGAAAAGGTAGGGAGTCTATTATATGGAAGCATCAAACGATCTTTGTCTTGTACTGGTGAGGTTACGATGACGGCCAGGTGTGAATAAAAAGCCGTGAAGTCAATGAAGACAACCCGGGAAATAAAACGCCGTTATGCTCAGCTGCTGAAGAGCTGTCTTATGATGTCATCCTTTTCACTGGTTGCTTTGAGCCCCACGGTGCAGAAGTCCTTTTCAGACTGCACATGAACAACTTTGGTCGCAATACTCACCGTCCTGCTGCCCATGGGAAGCTCCAGGTGGAGGATGGTTCCTATTTTCAAGCATTTATCATTGACTTTTATCGATATCCCTTCCTTGCTCACATCCACAAGCCAGCATTTTCCCTGTGGACCGATCGCTTTTCCCGGCTCTGCATTGTAATTGCCAGCGATCTCAATATTATACCGCGGTGATTGTCTCCTTTCCTCTTTTAGTCCCAGCCGTGAAATAAGCTCTTTTAATTCTGTCAAGTCATGTGCCACTTCCATCGCTGTCTCCTGAGAGTGTGCTTATGGTTTCTTTCCAACACTAATGTTATAGTGACTGAAAACTCCTTCATGGTCTAGGCGGTTAGTAATGTCAGCCCAACATTTACGGTATCGGGCTTTTTTTATAAATAACTTAAAACAAAAAAGTATCATGCTGTATATCACCTCCTGCCGTTTATACTCTATGCAAAGTGTATGAATCAGAAAACCCCGCTCAAGGAATTTGCTTCTTCTCGATGGCAAAATCATAACCTTTAACGGGGACCGGACGCCTCCATCCTGCGTCATAAGATGATTTTGCTATTGTTAACCTGACCTTTTCTTCATGAGATTTGAATAGTTCACTCTCAGCCCGTCAGGAAGCCGCTTGTTTTTCTTTATCTGCAATTAAGATATTGCTTCACCATGCTGCTTTTATGTATAATATCTAACTGAAGGTAGGGTCAATGGTTGGGAACAATTAACCGGCCCGGTGTGGTGGTTTTAGCGTTACCGCAGCAGCATCTATCCACTGCTGAAGAATGTTATCAGTTGACCGAGAGGAGAAAGCGCGGTGAAGATAGATGATTTTGTAAGTGACATGAAAGAGAAGACGGCAGGGGTGCTGCTCGAGGTTTCCGGGGGCGGGGAGCGCAGCGAGAAGCAGTACCGCTTCCAGGCGGGAAACGCTCACATCATTACCGTCCGGGGCGGGGCGATTGAAAAGGCGGCCATTACCCACCTCGTGCTGGCCGGTATAAAGCCTCCCGGCGCTGACAAGGCCTCGGACGGCGTGGTCTACCAGATGGAGGTGTTCCCTGAAAATCCTCATTCACCCATGGGCCATTTCAATCTCCAGTGGACTACCGGCGAATCCAATTCCTATTCCATGAACCTGGATCTTTTCCCCGCCGTGACGGTGAAGGAAGACCTCGCAGCCATGCGGAGCGTGATGGACGGTGTGGCTGATGCCTTTGGAAGAGACCGGGTTGAAATGCGCAAGGGACTCGACGAGCATTACAACCTTCCAGACTGGCAATCGCCGCTGGCAGCGCAGGTAGGATGCAAGCTGCTTTCCCTGGGTGATGATATGGTGGGCCTTGTTACCGCTGCCTACCGAACCTTTTTTGATACCTACGCCGGTATTCTTAAAAAGCGAAAAGATACACCCTTCAGCGCTGAAGAGCGCAAGCTGAAGCTGGAAAGAAACGGCAAGTGGCTTGAGTATATCGTTTTCAAGGACCGCGCCGTAAAAATGGCGGTTGCCTTCGGCATGCCGGCAGAGATTTTAACCGGTCTGAGCTTCCCGCCCTCGGCGGCATTTTAGCAGGTTGTTGAAAAACACCCATCTGATTTGTGGCTCAAGGGGGAGGGGCTTTTGACGCCACAACAATGTGTCTTTACGCTTACGGCACGACCCGGTGCCTTCGACTTAACCGAAAGCAGGCAGCTTTGCAGAGGCTTCGATACGGCTGTTGCCATGCGGGTCTGTCGGACAAAGTTAGAGAGATGCTGCCGTTCTACAGGTTCCGAATAATTTTGTTGTGGCTAAAAAGCCCCTCCCCCCTTGAGCCTTTGAACAGCCTGAGGAAAACACTTTTTCAACAACCTGCTAGCACAGGGATGTGGTATATGTTTTTATGATTACCCCCTCACCCTATCCCTCTTCCCCGGCGGGGAGAGGGGACAAGTAACTTGATGTTAAACAGAACCGTGGAGGCAAATGTGACAGACATTGTGTCATTTGTTAAGGAGATGAGAACAAGGGTTGCCGATGGACTGTGTGGTGTCGGGCCGGGTGTGGAACGCATCGAAAAGACTCACACCTTTCAGGCAGGCGAAGCGACCATCACCACGCTCAGGGGCGGCCCGATTGAAAAGGCCAACATCACCCATATGACCCTTAAAGGTGTCACCATGCCGGGCACAACAGAGAAGGTTGATCCCACGGTATTCCAGGTGGAGGTGTTCCCCGGGAACCCATACTGCCCCATGGGCCATTTCAATACGGAGTGGACGAAAGCCGGGGCGGGTCCCTACTACATGAACCTCGATCTCTTTCCGGCCGTGAGGGTTGAAGAAGACCTGAAGGATATGAGGAAGGCGATGGACGATATCGCTGACCGCTTCGGCCGGGACAGGGAAAAGATGCGCGAAGGGCTCGATGTCCAGTACAACATGGACCACTGGTCAAATCCCCTCGCGACCAGGGTGGGCTGCAAGCTCATGAAACTCGAAGAGAAGGAACTCGATCTTTTTATCAGTGCCTATACCACCTTTTTTGAAGTCTATCTGAATATCTTGAAGAAAAGGTGCAGTACGCCCTACGGCGCGGATGAGATACGGCTCAAGGAAGAGAGAAACGGCAAATGGCTTGAATACATTGCCTTCAAGGATGGCGCCGTCAAAATGGCACAAGCTTACGGGATACCGGCCCAGGTGCTGACCGGCATTACCTTTCCGCCGTCGGTGGTCTTTTAAGCACCAGCATTGCACGGTTTCAGGGATGGAGGTAGGAAGCTTATGGCACGGGTTGATTATAAAGACATGATCCGTTTTAAAGAGGAGCTGTTTGACCGGCATAAGCTTTTGGAGGGCCTGGAACTTGAACCGCTTCCCGTGTACCAGGGGATGGACACCACGGTTCTCTGGGAATTTAAAACTCCCATGACTGAAGGATTTTACAAGCCGTTCCTGGTCAAGGGGGATGATACGATAGAGAAGCTTACCATAGGCGAGCTTCACTACATGAAGAGGGCCATCTACTGCTCGCTGGCCATTACCATAAACGATGATTATGACCTGCCTCTCTTCACCTGCGAATTTGACCAGACCGCGCCCCGCGTTTCCATTACCACTGATTTCATGCCCGCCGTTGATCTGAGCGTTCACCAGGAATACCGTCAAAAAGTATTATGCCCGCCTCGGTGATTTGTGGCGAAAATACCGCACCATCGAAGGCCTTACCAGGGAAGGCCGCTGCCTGCTGCAGCGAAGGTACGGTCACGCGCCCTGGGCACGGGAGACACTCTCCTGCTACTGCCTGGACGGCCAGGTTGAGGAGGCGGAAGCCCGTCACCGGGTGATTGAGGCGGTTGTGGCATATGCGAGGGTGTGGCTGGACCTCTGGCGGGAGGCGGAACCCATTAAGGACCCGGTGTATAAGCAGCGTGTTGTGGCGAGAAGAAAGACGGTCAAGGATTACTACCTGGCCCGTTCACGCGGCGGCGAGATGCTGAAGAAGCTCTTCGGCCCCGAAAAAAGCCACCTGATTGAAAGCCTGATTTTTTAAGATGGAAAGGATGGTGATCCCATCAATACATTTGCCGGCATCCGGATACCGACTGATTTGCAACGGTCTCATTTCGTCAGCCTGTACCTGGTTACCTTTTTTATTGCCTGCCTGACGGTTTTTGCCTCCTATATTCAGCCCCTCTATTTGAAACAGGTCATTAACATTCCCGAAGCCCGGGCCGGGGCCATCAACGCGGGCCTGCAGAATGTGAGCCAGGTCATTACGCTGTTGCTTGCCGGTCTGATCGGCATTGTGTCTGACCGGGTGGGAAGGCGCATACTCGCGGTCTGTGGTTTTGTGCTTGCCGGTCTCTTTTATATAGTCTTTGGCTACAGCAGAGAGATTTGCCTTGCCCTGGGCATCCTCAGCGCGGGGGGACAGGTTGCCGCAATATATTTTATTAAGCTGTTTATCGGCATCGGGTTCATTCTCTGCTATCCCCAGTTCATCACCATGGTGGCTGATTACACCTGTGAAGCGGACCGGGGGAAGGGCATGGCCTTAAACGGGGTGATGATGAGCCTCGGCTCATTCGTGATTTTCGGTGTGCTGGCCCAGGTTGCGGTGCGGGTTGAACTGCTTTCCCTCTTTTTCGTCATCGGATTATTGGCCGCCCTTGGTGCGGTCATTTCGCGTGCCGGTCTTGTGGATCGCATGCCGGAGAAGAAAGAAGTTTCACCCGGCTACCGGGAAGTGTACGGGGAGGTGTCAAAAAGTCTTTCGCTTCAGGTGAGCTATGTGACAACCCTTGTGTCCCGTGCTGACGTGGTGATCATCGGGACGCTCATATTCGTCTGGACCGTGTATGTGGCCGAGGATTTCGGCATCGATTCCACCACCGCGGCGTCCAAGGGTGCCATGGTGATGCTGGCCATGACCTTTGCCACCCTGATTTCCTTCCCCGTGGTGGGCATCCTGCTTGACCGCCTGGGAAGGTTGCCGGTGCTGATTGGTTCTCTTCTGACGGGCGGAACCGGCTATTGCCTGTTGGCGATGACCGGGAACCCGTTTTCTCCCCTGCTCTATGTCTTTGCCTGCATGATCGGCATCGGGTTCGCGGGCGCCGTCACCGGGGCCAACACGCTCGCCTCCGACGCGGCACCCAAGCATATGCTGGGCGGCATTATGGGCGGGCTTACGTCTATGCAGCCCATCGGTGTGCTTATCTTTCTTCAGGCGGGCGGGTTTTTGTTTGACCGGGTGGGATACTGGGCACCGTTCGCGCTTAAGGGCGCGGCCGATCTTGCGTGCGGTTTATGGATTGTGTCGGTAAGGAAACGGGTAAAGGAGTCGAAAGCAGGGTAGAGGGAAATAATTTTTTTTGATTGAGCGGGGGAAGGGTAATGTGAGCGCCACAACAAAAAAGTAAGGATATGTAGAACGGCAGGTGCCTTGCGCATTACACACGATTAGACCCCATGTGACCAATCTTAATCGAAGCCGTGGAAGCTGCCTGCCCCCGGCATAATACGTAAGCTGGAGGGGTCGTAACGTAAGCTGCTCAACAAATTGTTGTGGCGCTCACATTACCCCTCCCCCGCTCATGATAAACCTGCGGAACACTATTCAATCCTGAAAAACGCCTTCGCATTGAGCCCCATGAGGGCTTTTTTTTCTTCATCGTTTACAAACGGAGTGCTGAGCGCGCTCTGCACGCTTTCCTTTATGGGTGCAAAGGGATAGTCGGAGCCGAAGAAGATGCGGTTCAGGCTATGCGTTCTGATAATGGTTTCAGCAAGGGGCGGGCTGATTCTTCCGTAGGTCATGGAGGTTTCCAGGTAGAGGTTTTCCCGCCCGGCCAGCATACGGGCCGTATCGTCCCACATATTGAGACCGCCCAGGTGCGCGCCGATGATGGTGAGCTCGGGAAAGTCCTGCGCCACACGGAGAACCATGCGCGGGGTTGATCGTGCGTGGGCGGTGACGACGGGATTTCCACCCACGTGAAACATGACCGCCATGCCCCATTTCACCAGCTCTTCATAAAGGGGATAGGTAACAGCAGCGTCGTCAACCGTGAAGCCCTGCACCTCGGGCTGCAGTTTTATGCCCCCGATGCCGCTATCCTTAATCCTGCGGATTTCTTCCCGGCAATCCTGCTGAAAGGGGAGCACCGTTCCGAATTTTACAAAGCGCGGTTCCTTGAGATGAATGAGCCAGCTGTTGATATCTTTTACTGACTGCGGGGTGGTGGCAACCATGTGAATGACCGCGTGGCCCACGCCGCTTTCATCCATCTGCGAGAGCAGGTCTGAAGCTGTCCCCTTGCCATACACCTTTACCTTGAACTGCTGCGAGGTGAATTGCAGGATCCGTTCCGCGGCGGCGTCGGGAAAAATGTGGGTGTGGGTGTCAACGATAAACATGGAAGATGACCATCACCTGTGTGATTTTATCCCCGGTAGAATACCACGTCTTTAATGCCTTTCCGGCTTCCCTTTCCTCCCTTCTCCGCGGGATGTCCCAGGGCGATGACAGCCATCAGCTCAAAGGTGTCCGGGGCCTTTATAATCTGTGCGACCTTCTCCTTGTTCTTAAGGATTTCTCCCAGCCAGACACCGCCCAGGCCGAGAGCGTGAACCGCAAGCAGCATGTTCTGGATAAAAGCACCCATTGCCTGAACGTCCTTGGTGCGATCGTAGCTGGCAGCGGTGTCCAGGAAGGGCAAAAGCAGCACCGGCGCACCTTCGATGATGCTTGAATAGCGCGTCAGGGGTGCGATGGCCTTCCTGGTAGCGGCGTCCCTGACAATGGCAACTTTCCAGGGCTGGTTATTGAGCCCTGAGGGTGCCCAGGTGCCGGCCTCGATGATCTGTTCCAGCATCTCATCTTCAACCGGCTGGCCGGTGAATTTTCTGATGCTTCTTCGGCTCCTGATCAGCTGCAACATGGTGCGAACTCCTTGTGGAGAGACATTCGAAGAACAAATCGAAATAACACAAATTCGAAACAAACAAATCCGAAATCAGCATGTTAAAACCTGCTCCATTATTTAGAAAAAGCCTTTCGCATTTTGAGCCATTAAATTTCGAGATTTGTTTCGAATTTCGGATTTCGTGCTTCGAATTTATCTGCTAGTGGGTGAGTACCAGCCGCTTAAATGCCTCCGCATACTGAAAGGGCTGGCCCTCCGCCTGCTTGGAAGCCATGAGCTTGATGTTTTCGCGCCAACCGGGCATTTGTGTAAGCTGGCTCTTGTGTTTCGCAATGGCATCCAGTTTCTTTTCCATGACAGCAGAGATATCCACCACGTGATCGGCACTGGCCGGAAAGGTAAAATATAGTTCCAGCGGGGCATGGGGAACAAGATCCAGCTCCAGGAGGGCCGGCAGGAACAGGTGGTCGCGCGCGTACACCACCGCATCGGCGGCGGCGAAACCGACCGCGCGGTGGTCGGGATGAATCTGGTAAGGTCTCCAGGGATCATGGGTGATGATGATATCGGGCCGGTTGTTTCTGATCAGCAGGGCGATTTCATCACGCAGGCCCCTGATCCGGTCAAGCTCCCCGTCCGGGTGCCGTAAAAAGGTTATCCGTTGAACGCCCAGCACCGCGGCCGCTTCTTTTTGCTCCTGTTCCCGTATCGCCGCAAGCTGAAAGGGGGTCATGGCAGTATCTTTGGTGCCCTTGTCCCCGGTTGAGCAGACGACGTAACGCACTTCATAGTCCTGCTCGATCAATTTCAGAACCGTACCCGCCGATGAAAGTTCCGCGTCATCGGGATGAGCCATGACCAGGAGCACATTCTTCCCCGTCGGGGGTGCAGTTGTGGATGTCATACGTTTTCCTGATGTGGATTAAACTGCGCCGCAGGTGATTGCCGGCAGGGCAGCTTCGGCCCCGGCATCGCGGCAGAAGGGCAGCAGGAGTTGCGCGCTTTCGATCCGTCCTTCACTCAGCGTGCGGTAGAGTTCGAGAATCCGGTCGGCAATGGCATGCCAGCCATAGAGCAGCGATCGCTCGCGGGCGTTCCATCCCATGGTTTCCCTGAGCGATGGATTGCCGAGCAGCAGGCATATCTTTTCCGCCAGCGCCTTTTCATTGCCCTCGGGCACCACAAAGCCGCAGCGTTCATCCTGGATGAGTGAAGTCAGACCTCCGACTTGAGAGGCGATGACCGGCGTTCCGCAGGCCATGGCCTCCAGGGCCACCATGCCGAACGATTCATAGCGTGAGGGCAGAACGCATACCTCGGCGGCGGAATAGTAATGCGGCAGGCGGTCCTGTCTTTGTGATCCCAGAAACGTTACCGTATTTTCAAGATTCAGCTCGGCTGTCATTCGTTTCAGCCGGCTGATCTCACTGTCTTCCGAGTAGTCAGTGCTGTCTTTATCTCCCCCCACGATGAGGAGTTCGGCATTGTAATCACTGCCCATCGCCTGCCTCACTATGACCATGGCCTTGAGAAGGGTGTCAATGCCCTTTACGGGGTCGATGCGCCCGACGAAGAGAATCAGCTTTTTGTCAGGCAGGCTGAGATGCTTTTTCGAGGCCGAGGAGTCAAGCGGCCTGAACATCTGCGTGTCCACGCCGCAGGGCACTACCGTTATCCTGTCAGGCTGTGCCCCGTAAGTCCAGATCATGTCCACCTTTTCCCGCTGGCTGGAAACGGTAATGTGATCAGACGCGGCAATCAGCTGCTGCTCCACCTGCAGGCGCACCTCGGGTTCCTGCCCTCCCAGCGATTTGGTGGCCCTGTTCTTGAAATAGCCGAGGGTGTGAAACATGTGCAGCTGCGGCACGCACCAGCTCTTGCCCAGCCGGGCTCCCACCCAGCCGGACAGCCAGTAATGGCTGTGAATAAGCCGGTAGCTGATGTTCTCGCCGAGCCGGAACTGCTCGAGGTTATCCATGAATTCAGGCAGATGAAACCAGACGCGGTTTTTATCGTACGGCGATTCGGGCCCGGCCTTGAGGTGGACGATTCTGACCCCTTCAACGAAGGGGACAACCGCCGGGACCAGTCTGTTCATGGAACGGGTGAAGATGTCGACCGTACATCCTTTCTCTGCAAGGGCCTTGCTGAGCTCCCGGATATACACATTCATCCCGCCGGTTTCCTTGCCGCCCAGGGCGGCAAGAGGGCAACTGTGGATGCTGAGCATGGCGATTCGACTCATGGGGTTATTCTCCACGGTGGCTGCAGGTCAGGGTATAAATATGATGGTCACGGCCGCCGAAGCGGTACTTGTATGCCTCATTACCCCGCAGGAACTCGAAGCGCCTGATTCCGCGCTTTATGGCGTCTTCAATACACATGGCTATGGCGACAATCCCGGGGCTCACCTGCGCGCAGCGGTTGTCGTAAGCAGCATTGTAAAGGTATAATGTGCGGTTGTAGTTGAAGCAGAAGAGATATGCCATTGCCCTGCTGTTTAAAGACAGGGCGTACAGATCCAGCCATCCCCTGCCGGAAAACTCTTCTGCCAGCGAAAGGAAAAACGATTCTCGGTGAGGAGTGAGAAAGGAGCGCTTCATGCCGCCGCTTGCGCGGAACAGATCGAGGAAAAAGGGCATGGCGGCCATCACCCGCGAGGGCTCGCTCATGCGCTCGAAATCCAGCGCCCCCTCCTTTTCAGCCCTTCTTTTTTTGCGCCGTATTTCGTGCCGGTCTTTCGCGGCGAGGCTGTCGAGATAGGCATCGAAATCGGGGGGAAGATCCATGCGCGGGGCGGTATCTTCCAGTTCGATACGCACCTCAACATCGTTCCCCTGAGCACGTTTATTGAAAAATGAAAGGGTGGGGGAGTGGTGCTGGAGTGAGCTGAGGGTAAGGGCCGCTCCGCGGGGCGATTGCCGCATCAGGTAGTCAATGAGGGCATCATAAAAACGGGATTCAGCACCTTCCGCAACAATGCAATCACGGTAATCACAGAAATCGGGGCTGCCAAGCAGCATCAGCGCCGTGTCGTCATCGGCGCCCGCGGAACAGAGGGGGGCGACTCCGCAGAGGCCGCCATCGGCCTCGTACAGGGCAAGTATTTTTAATCGGCGATCCTGGTGCCAATAGCGCCACCAGAGCCGGTGCCATGCGGCAGTGAGGAAGGGATTGCCGGTAGCACAGCGCAATGACAGTTCGTTCCACTCCGCGGAGAGGGTGCTGAGAATTGAGGGATGACTGAACTCCCTGACCGTGAGATCGCGCGATGCTTTTGTGTCTGCCGGGTTCATTACCAGGGCTGCATGATTCATGTTAACTTCCTGTAACAAAATGGGCAGAATCGGCTCCCGGGCTGCTCATCACTTTCCTTGGTTCGGACAGTGCGGTGAGAGGATGGAGGGGTGCGGAACAAAAAAAAGAAAATAACCTGTTTCCTGCATTGTCCGCTGAACGAGGTTCCGGCGCTTGTAAGCAAAAAACCGCGGAGCGGAGGTGTTTTTTTCCTCCTCCGGCTATCTTTTATGCAGTGTGAGTGAGTTTGCTTTCCTGACCCCGGATTTTCCCGCGGGCGGAATAGCTCTGATTTTTTTCTCGTATTTGCTCATAACCAGATCGAGTCCTTCCCGTATGTACACCGCCTGCGGCACCCTGGTTTTTTCTGAAAGCAGCTTAAGCCGTTCGACCTGCTGCATATCGAGATAAACGCTGCGCAATGCCTTTTTGCCCATGCATCATCACCCCTTTCTCGCCTATACATACCATATTTTATTTATATGTACAAGTCAACCGCTAATCGGGATGTATCCCGGCAGATGAAGCACATTATAAAGAAAGGGCGGCCGGCCGGCCGCCCCTGCTTGTGGACACGACATGATGAAATGCTGATGGAAACCCCTTGTTATTTAATCTGAAAATCCGGCTTCAGCTTGAAGGATTCGGCTGCCTTTTGCTCAGGGGTGGAAAAATCTTCATTGGCTTTATCAATTTTTATCCGGAGCCGGACGTCATTAACGCTGTCCGCATAGGCCAGGGCATTGTCATAGCTTATGCGGCCCTCTTTGTAGAGATCGAAAAGGGACTGGTCGAAGGTGTGCATACCTTCGACAGTACCATGCGCCATGGCCTCCTTAAGCAGGTCGATCTGGCTCTTGTAGACGAGGTCCTTGACCCGGGGTGTATCCAAAAGTATTTCTGTTGCCGCCACCCTCCTTTCGTCGATGGATGGGACGAGCCGCTGTGAAATGATGCCCTTGAGGTTGAGGGAGAGCTGGAGCAGTATCTGTTCGTGGCGTTCATGGGGGAAGAAGTTGAGGATGCGCTCCATCGCCTGATTGGCGTTGTTTGAGTGCAGGGTGGCCAGCACCAGATGGCCGGTTTCGGCAAAGGTGATGGCCGCCTCCATGGTTTCCGTATCGCGTATCTCACCGACCAGGATAACATCGGGAGCCGCGCGCATGGCGTTCTTTAAGGCGTTGGAAAAAGAAAGGGTGTCCAGGCCCAGCTCACGCTGGGAAACAATCATCTGCTTGTGAGCGTGGATGAATTCAATGGGATCCTCTATGGCAATAATGTGGCCGTTTGCATTTTTATTGCGGTAATCGATCATGGCCGCCAGGGTGGTGGACTTTCCGGTGCCCGTCCTTCCTACTACCAGCACCAGGCCGCGCTTGCACATGCTGATATCTTTCAGTATGGGAGGCAGCCCCAGTTCGTCGATGGTGCTGATTTCCATTTTGATCTGGCGGATAACAATGGCGGTATAGCCCTTCTGCCGGAAGATGTTCACGCGGAATCTCCCCAGCTCCGGGTAGTAAAGGGCCAGGTTCATTTCCATGCTTTCAGCGAATTTAATCTTCTGCTTTTCGGTCATGATCGACGCCGCAATCTCTTCCGCCTGGGCGGCGGTTATTTTCTGGTTTCCATAAGGCCTGGTGGTGCCCTCGGTGCGGAACATGGGAGGGCTATCCACGGTAATATAGATATCAGATGAATTCTGTTTTATCATGACATTCAAT
Source organism: uncultured delta proteobacterium (assembly GCA_963751515.1). GTDB lineage: Bacteria > Desulfobacterota > WTBG01 > WTBG01 > WTBG01 > CAZWCD01. Next base: position 137,524 of record CAVVUR010000003.1, on the reverse strand, counting down.
AATTCTCTAATATTCATGGGTATCTCCTGCTCTTTGCCTGTCGTGTAAGTATTTTCCTTTACTGCGGTGCCTTGGTTAAATCGGACAGAATGGGCTGTGCCTCGTCAGCGGATATGAGCCTTCGGGTCAGGAGGTTCTTTACAGCCATTTCCATGGTCTGCATGCCGAACTGCTGGCTGGTTTGAATCGTGGAGACAATCTGGGCCGATTTGGATTCACGGATAAGATTCCGTATGGCGGGAGTACAAATCATGATTTCGAGGGCGGGGATTCTGCCCTGACCATCAGGGCGTTTTAACAGAATCTGTGAAATAACGGCGTAAAGAGTTTCTGAGAGCATGGTCCTGGTCTGAGCCTGCTGGCCGGGGGGGAAAACATCTATAATGCGGTCTATGGTCTTCGGCGCACTGCTGGTGTGAAGCGTGGCAAATACGAGATGACCGGTTTCAGAGGCAGTAAGCGCCAGCGAAATGGTTTCCAGATCCCGCATTTCTCCCACCAGGATGACATCGGGGTCTTCACGCAGGGCGCTGCGCAGTGCATTGGCGAAGCTATGGGTATGCTCGCCCACTTCTCTCTGGTTGATCACGCACTTTTTTGATTGATGGATGAATTCTATGGGATCCTCTATGGTAATAATGTGCTTGCTGGTATTAGTGTTGATTGTATCAATCATGGTTGCCAGGGTGGTGGACTTTCCGCAGCCGGTGGGACCGGTGACCAGCACCAGGCCCTTTTCCGCCTTGGTGATCTCCCTGCAGATTTTTGGCAGCCCCAGCTCGTCAAAGCTTTTTACCACGCTGGGTATGGTTCGCAATACCGCCGCTTTCCCCCTGTTCTGGATAAAAACATTGACCCTGAACCGGCCATAGTCGCCCAGGGCAATGGAAAAATCGAGCTCGCGGTGCTCCTCGAAGATCTTGCGCTGATGATCATTGAGGATGTCATAGATCATGGTGTGCACTTCATCCTCGGTAAGAGGCTCCATGTCCAGCTTTCGTATGTCACCGTGTATTCTGAACATGGGCGGCTCGCCGGCACTTATGTGCAGGTCAGAGGCCGTGCTCTGAATGGCAAATTTAAGTAGCTCGGTCATGTCTATAATCTTATCCTGGACAGCTTCCATAGGTTTTGAGCCCTCCCGCTGAGAATTCGGTGTTCATGGTAAAAGCGCACAGCATGTACTCTATACCTATCGGAAAAAGTTATTTTTTCTTCAACACTTTTTCAGGTGGGGATGGAAAAAACCGGCGGGTCGCGCCGCGGCATAAAAGGGATGGAAGCGGGTACAAACGGATATGTAAGGGGTATGCAGTGAGGATGGAAACCGGTTGTTCAGCCGAGAAGTTTACGCAGAGCGAGGAGCTCTTCTTTGATTTCCTTTATAATGGCCAGGTGGTCACGGTGGTCTTTTTTGACGGTAAAATCCAGGTCGAGCTGCTTTTTGTCCTGGACCTTTTTATCCTGCAGCTTTCTGCGGGCACCGGCGATGGTGAGCTTTTCCTCGTACAGCATGCGCTTTATTTCCAGGATGCTCTCCACGTCTTTTCTCCGGTATACCCTCTGGTTGGACTGTGTTCGTGAGGGCTTGATGGACTTGAATTCTGACTCCCAGTAGCGTATGACATACGGCTCCATACCCGTGATTTCGCTCACCTCGCCGATTTTGAAATAGAGCTTGTTGGGAATGGTTACGTCTTGAGTTTCTGGTTTCGACATATATCAGCCGTGCAAATATGTTCTTTTCAGTTCCGGTACCGTGGGCGGCGGCTGTCGCGGGCCGGGAAGCGTTCCGTGTTTCCCGCGGCCGGCAGATTCATTTGCTGAGCGCTTTTTTCAGAACCGGGCTTGCCTTAAAGGTAAGCACTTTTCTCGCGGTAATTTCAATTTCGCTGCCGGTTTGCGGGTTTCTTCCCCTGCGGGTTCTCTTCTGGCGCACCACAAAGTTACCGAATCGGGATATCTTTACCTTTTCACCTTTTTCAAGGGTTGCCTTGATGGTCTCGAAGACCAGTTCGACAATGCTGTTGGCCTCTTTTTTTGACAGGCCTACTTTTTCATATACGCTCTCGATTATGTCCGCCTTTGTCATCCCTTCTACCTCCTTGCAGCGCAGGTTCCCGTTTTTACTTCCGTAGTTCCGCACCCAGTTCACGGCAGAGGACCTGTACCAGTTCCTCGTGCCATCTGTTCACCTCCCGGTCGGTCAGGGTGTGATCATACGATTGATATTTTATCCGGTAGCCGAGGCTTTTCTTACCCGGGGGAATCGATGATCCCTTATAGTAATCAAAAATTCTGATTTCTTCAATATATTTGTTTTTAAATCGACGTATTATATCCCATATGCGCTGCCCCGGGATGCCCTCGTCCATGACCAGGGCAATGTCCCTGGAGACGGGAGGATACTTCGGCAGAGACTGGAATGTCCGCTCTTCTTTAAAGCGGGGCAGCAGGTGGGCGAGGGAGATTTCGAAGAGGTATATCTTTTGGGAAAATCCGCACCGTTCGGCTATGGCAGGGTGCAGCTCCCCGATACTTCCCGCCCGTTGCGTATCCAGCACCAGGTCGAGGGCCCGGTGCCGGTGGAGAAACCGGCTTTGCCCCGAGGGCTCTAACGCGAAACCGGCGCCAAGAAGCTCCCGGAGCAGCTGTTCCACGCAGCCCCTGATGTCGAAGAAGTCAGCCTCGCGCGGCTTCCTGTTCCACAGCTCTTCCTCGTTCAGGCCGGTCAGCAGCCCCGCCGCCGTTTTCTCTTCCCGGGGAAGTTTTGTATCTTTCTCGGGCAGGAAGACAGGGCCCACTTCAAAAAGCTTAAGATTCAGGTTTTTCTGGTTGATGTTCCGTTGCGCCGTTGAAAGGAGTCCCGGCACAAGGGTGGTCCTCATGCAGGACTGTTCCTCGGTCAGGGGATTAAGAACGGTCAGGGGCTTCAGGCGGGGATCATCGTCCGCGAGGTTCAGGGCGGCCAGCTCGACCGGAGAGATGAAGCTGTATGTCAGTATTTCGTGGTATCCCTGACGGGTCAGGCAGTCCCTGATCTTCCTTTCCATGGACCGCGCCCTGTTTTTGTCCTGCGGCAGCGGGGAGACGAGGGGAAGGGTTTCAGGGACGCTGTCATAGCCGCGAAGCCGGGCCACCTCTTCGATCAGATCGATGCCCTCCCCGATATCCACCCTGAAAGAGGGGGGTGTGGCGGCAACGCCGTCTCCGTCCGCGTCGGTGACGGAGAAGCCTAAATCGGCAAGCGTCTGCTTGATGTCATCACGGGAGAAGCGGGTGCCCAGCACCCGGTTTGTTCTGGCGGTGCTCAGGGTGATGGCCGCCACCGGTTTGGGTGGAACGGGCCTGTTATCGATAGTGCCCGGACTGACGGTGCCGCCGGCATAAGCGGCCATCAGCCCGGCTGCCCGGTTCATGGCCCTGATGACCCCTTCCGGGTCCACCCCCTTCTCGAACCGCTGTGAGGCCTCGGTACGAATGCCCATCTTTCTCGAGGTGGTAAGAATCCCGGCCGGGCTAAAATAGGCGCTTTCCAGAAGGATGGTGGTCGTCTCCGGTGAGACCTCACTGTTGAGACCGCCCATGATGCCGGCAAGGGCGACGGGCCTTTTTGATCCATCGCAGATCATCAGCGCGTCCTCCGGAAGGATCCGTTCCTTGCCGTCAAGGGTAGTGAAGGAGGTTCCGGCGTCAGCGCGCTTTACAACAATCCTTTTTTCGCCGAGCAGGTTCAGGTCAAAGGCGTGGAGCGGCTGTCCCATCTCCAGCAGCACGTAATTGGTGGCGTCAACGATGTTGTTGATGGACCTCATCCCGCAGGCTTCGAGCCGCCTTCTCATCCACAGGGGCGACGGGCCTATGGTTACCCCGGTGATGATGCGCGCGCAGTAGCGGGGGCAGAGATCGGGGGCTTCAATGGTCACGGAGGTAATGCGGGAAATGTCCTCCCCGCCTTCCCTGATCGCGGGATCGGGAGTGCGCAGCGGTCTGCGGGTGATGGCGGCCACCTCGCGGGAAATCCCCAGCATGCTGAGGCAGTCGGGGCGATTGGGGGTCAGGCTCACGTCGAGAATGACATCTTTCAAGCCCAGGGCCTGGGCCAAACCCTGCCCCACCGCGGTTTCGGGGGGGAGAATCATCACTCCCGAGCCGTCATTTCCGATAAGCAGCTCCATCTCCGAGCAGAGCATGCCCTCTGAAACCTCGCCCCGTATTTTTGTCTTTTTGATGGCGGTGCCACCGGGAAGGCGCGTGCCGTCGAGGGCAAGAGGCGCTTTGTCACCCGGGCGGATATTGCGCGCGCCGCACACGATGTTGTGAACCGTTCCACCGCTGTCAACCGTGCAGAGCGACAGCTTGTCCGCCCCCGGGTGGGGTTGCACGGAGGTAATCTGGCCGACCACGACCCCCTCCAGCTCTCCTCCCTGCTCAAAATAGTTTTCCACTTCGCTGCCGGAAAGGGTGAGCAGCTCCCCCAGCTCTTGAGCTGTTACATCGACGGAAACAAACTCTTCTAACCAGTTGAGGCTTACCAGCATGGAGAATGAAGGGGTACGGTGTTTAAAATTGCTCTAAAAATCTGGTGTCGTTTTCGAAGAACAGACGGATGTCATCGATGCCGTATTTCAGCATGGCAATCCGTTCTATGCCCATGCCGAAGGCGAAGCCGGTCACCTGCCCGGGGTCGTAACCGACCATCCTGAAAACGGCCGGGTGAACCATGCCCGAGCCCAGTATTTCCAGCCATCCGGATCCGGAGCATACCCTGCAGCCGCTGCCCTTGCAGATGACACAGCGTATGTCGATTTCGGCGCTCGGTTCGGTGAAGGGGAAAAAGCTGGGGCGGAAGCGGAGCGCGCAATCCTCCCCGAACATGCGGCGGGCAAACACGGTCAGCACCCCTTTCAGGTGGCTGAAGGAAATGGATTCTCCCACCATGAACCCCTCCACCTGGTGAAACATGGGGGTGTGGGAGACATCCGAATCCCGCCGGTAGGCAGTGCCGGGTGAGATGATGCTTACCGGGGGCTTCAATTTTTCCATGGTCCTGATCTGGACGGGAGAGGTGTGTGTTCTCAGGAGAACATCTTCGGTTATATAGAAGGTGTCGTGCATGGCGCGGGCAGGATGGTCGGGGGGCATGTTCAGCGCTTCGAAATTGTAGAAGTCAAGCTCCACCTCGGGCCCCTCCGCGATCTGAAAGCCCATGGCGGTGAATATGGCGGTTATCTCTTCGGTGACCTGGGTGATGGGATGCCGCTTCCCGGGGGGAATGCATCTCCCCGGCAGGGTGATGTCGATCTCCTCTTTTCGGTCTGCGGCCTCCTGCTCCCGGGCGGTGATGACGGCAAGGCGCCCCTCAATGCCCTGTTCGATGGACTGCTTGGCACGGTTGATGAGCTGGCCCATGGCGGGCCTTTCGGCTTCGGGGAGTTTTCCGAGCTGCCTGATGAGAAGAGTCAGCTTCCCGCTGCGCCCGAGAAACTCCGCCTTGATCTGCAGAAGCCCCTTTTTATCAGCGGCCGCGGCAAGCGCACGTTCTGCATCGGAAGCAAGATGAGCAAGCTGTTCCTTCATGGCAGTGCGGGGCACTCAGCGCGGGTTTAGATGTTTTCTTTGGCCAGGGTTGTAATCTTTGAAAAGGCCTGAGGGTCTGATATGGCCAGGTCTGCCAGCAGTTTTCTGTCGAGGATGACTTCCGCCTTTTTGAGCCCTTTGATGAATTGACTGTAGGTGAGGCCGTTGAGTTTTACCGCAGCAGTAATCCTGGTAATCCACACGCTTCTGAAATTTCTCTTTTTTGCCCTTCTGTCCCGGTATGCATACTTGAGGGCCCGGTCAACTGCTTCCCGGGCGCTGCGCAGGAGGGTGCCGCGTGCACCCTGGTAGCCCTTGGCCTGTTTTAAAATCTTTTTTCTTCTTTTGCGTGCGTTCACGCCTCTTTTAACTCGTGGCATGTTCGTAGTGCCCTTTCCTGATGCGGTTCATACGGTTGGTGACCATTCGACCGGCGTGATGCGCCCTGTCCTACAGATAGGGCATCAGCCTCTTGATTTTTTTGGCATCAACGGCGCTGACGGTACTGCTTTTGCGGAGGCCCCGTTTCCGCTTGGGAGATTTGGAGGTTAAGATGTGACTGGCATAGGCCTTCTGCCTCTTTATCTTTCCCCCCTTTGTTTTTCTGAATCGCTTGGCAGCGCCCTTATTTGTTTTGATTTTAGGCATTGCAATACCTTTCCCTGTCCTTACCCGGTTTCAGAGGCGGACTGTCTGTTTGGTTGTTCAGAATCGCGCGTGCTGATGATCATTTATGGAGAAGCTGCTTCAGGTCTTGGGTGCGAGCAGCATGATCATGTTTCTGCCTTCCATCCGGGGCTGATTTTCGACGACGCCTATGTCCTGGATCTCGGCGATGATTCTGTCCAGCAGCGCTTTCCCCATTGACGGATTGCCTATTTCCCTTCCCCTGAACATGAGATTTATCTTGGCCTTGTCCCCGTGGGTGAGGAAGCGCTTGATATGACCTATTTTTACCAGGAGGTCGTGCTCTTCCGTGCGGGGCCTTAACTTGATCTCTTTTATGTGCATCACCCCCAGGCCGTGTTTCTTTTTTGCCTGGACTGTTTTTTTCTGCTGCTGGTATTTGAACTTGCCATAGTCCATGATGCGGCAGACGGGCGGCACGGCATTGGGCGAAACTTCCACCAGGTCACACGACTCTTCGCGCGCTATCCGCAAGGCCTCGGATACAGGCAGCACACCCAATTGAACACCCTGGCTATTGATCACCCGTACTTCCTTGCTGTTGATTTTTTCGTTGATTCTTTGTTCTTTGGCTATGTTTTTCACCTCCCAATTGATTGAAGAACCACTTATGACGGAAACCGTGCTTCCTGTGCGATCAGGGAAATAAAGTCATTGAGCGGCATCAAGCCCAGGTCCTTGCCGCTGCGCGTGCGCGGTGACACCCCGCCGCTCGCCGCCTCTTTATCGCCGATGACCAGCATGTAGGGTATTTTTTGCAGCTGGGCTTCCCTTATTTTCAGCCTCAGGCTTTCGTTTCTGAAGTCCTTTTCAACCCGGACGGAGCTGTCAATCAGCCTTTTAAAGGCCTCCTCCGCGAAGGCATTGTGCTTATCAGTAATGGTGAGAACGATTGCTTGAACAGGGGCAAGCCACGTTGGGAAAGCCCCCGCATAGTGTTCAATCAACACCCCCATGAACCGTTCGATGGATCCGAGGATGACCCGGTGCAGCATGACCGGCCGGTGCCTGCCTCCGTCCGGACCCATGTAACTTAAATCGAACCGCTCCGGCAGGGAAAAATCGCACTGGATAGTAGCACATTGCCACTTTCTGTCAAGCACATCTTTGAGGGTGACATCTATTTTGGGGCCGTAGAATGCCCCTTCGCCCTCGTGAATGAGGAAGGGCAAACCGTTGTGCTGCAGAACCCGCTTGAGGGCATCGGTCGCCCGGTCCCAGTCCTGATCGCTGCCGATGGATTTGGGAGGACGGGTGCTCAGCTCCATTTCAAATTCGAAATCAAATATCTTCATTACCTCCGCCACAAAATCTATAATACCCTTGATTTCGCCGTCCAGTTGCTCAGGGGTGCAGAGTATGTGGGCGTCGTCCTGGGTGAATTCCCGCACCCGGGGAAGTCCATGCAGCACGCCTGCCCGCTCGTGCCGGTGCACGGTTCCCAGTTCAAAGAATCTCAGCGGAAGGTCGCGATAGCTTCTTATTTTTGACCCGTAAATGATCATGTGTGAAAGGCAATTCATGGGCTTGAGGCCGTACTGCTGACCCTCCACCTCGGTAAAATACATGTGCTCCCGGTAATTGTCCAGGTGGCCGGACTTTTTCCACATGTCGACTTTCAGAATCTGAGGGCCTTTTACCAGCTGGTAGCCCCGCTTGAGATGCTCCCGAACTTCAAAGTCCTCGATGATTCTTCTCAGCAGCGCGCCCTTGGGGTGATAGATGATCAGCCCCGCACCTACCTCGTCATGGATGCTGAAAAGTTCAAGCTCTTTGCCGAGTTTCCGGTGGTCCCGTTTCTTGGCCTCCTCCAGAAAACGGAGATAGTTGTCAAGCTTTTCTTCCGTGGCAAACGCAGTTCCATAGATGCGCTGCAACATCCGGTTCTTTTCATTTCCCCTCCAATACGCACCGGCCACGCTGGTAAGCTTGAATGCCCTGACCAGACCGGTGGATGTGAGGTGTGGGCCGCGGCAGAGATCGGTAAAGTTGCCCTGGGAATAGACGGAGATATGATCGTCCTCAATTTCACTGATGATCTCCACTTTGTAGGGCTCGCCTTTTTCCTTATACAGGGTGAGCGCATCATCCCGGGACAGCACTGACCTGGTAATGGGACGATTCTCGGCGATAATTTCCCGCATGCGCTTTTCTATCTTCTCCAGGTCTTCGGGGGTAAAGGGCCTTTCGTAGTCAAAATCATAGTAGAAGCCGTTTTCGATTGATGGCCCGATGGTTACCTTCGCCCCGGGGTAGAGTTCCTGAACCGCCTCGGCCATGATGTGGGAGGTGGAATGCCGGATGATGTCCTCTCCCCGGGGAGAGTCAGGGTAAATGTATTCCAGCTTCACATCGTCTGCCACGGGCGTGCTCAAATCAACCGGCGTCCCGTTTACCACTGCCGCAATGGGTAACGACCCGTCGCTCCTTTCATCGCCGCCGACCGCCGAGATAAGCGTTCCCTCGGGATGGGCCGCGGATTTGCCGTCAGGAAACGTGACCGTTACCAGTTTCTGTTGATTCATTGCCGTCCTTTTACGCGCTGCTCCGAAAAAATTCTTCCCGCAAAAGCAGGAAAAGGCACCACAAAAAGTGTTCTTCATGATGCCTCAAAAAAGTGGTAGGCACGGGCGGTTTCGAACCGCCGACTTCTACCGTGTCAAGGTAGCGCTCTCCCCCTGAGCTACGAGCCTATGCTAGCTACGTCCAAGAGAGCCCGACTGGGTTGTGTATGTACCAATTTCAGGGGTATTTGTCAAGAAAATTATCTATTTAAACGATGTGAGGTCCTTCTGCGGCGCAAGCGGGGGCTTCCTGTTGTGCCAGGCGGTATTCTGCTCATAGGCGTGGGCAACCTGCAGAAGCGTTTCTTCCCGGAAAAAATTTGCCAGTATCTGTACCCCTATGGGCAGCCCGTCCTCCGTGAAGCCGCAGGGCACTGAAATCCCGGGGATGCCTGCAAGGCTGGCGGGTACGGTAAAAATGTCCGCGAGGTACACACTCAGGGGATCGTGAAGCTTTTCCCCGATGGCAAAAGGGGGATTGGGGCATGTGGGTGTGATGATGACATCGCATTCCCGGAAGGCCCTGCTGAAGTCATCGCGGATGAGGGTTCTTACCTGGGAGGCTTTTTTATAATAGGCATCGTAGTATCCCGCCGAAAGGGCGTAGGTCCCGAGCATGATCCGCCGCTTCACCTCCACGCCGAACCCTTCTGAGCGGGAGCGCGTGTACATGTCCAGCAACCCGCCTTCTTCGCCGCCGCGGAACCCATACTTCACGCCGTCGTAGCGGGCCAGGTTGGAGCTGGCCTCGGCCGGGGCGACAAGGTAATATGCCGCCACCGCGTATTCGGTGTGAGGAAGTGAAATTTCCCTTATCTCCATCTTCAGCCCCTCGAGCACCTTGATGGACTCCCTGACCGCCCGTTCGATGCGGGCGTCGAGACCGGCGGTAAAATATTCCCCGGGGATTCCGACCCGCATGCCGTCCACCTCTTTGCCCAGGACAGCGGTGTAGTCGGGAACGGCGGCGTTGGCTGAAGTTGAGTCGAGGCGGTCGTAGCCGCTGATTCCGTTCAGGAGCATGGCCGCGTCCCGCACGTCTTTGGCCATCGGGCCCACCTGGTCGAGAGAGGATGCAAAGGCGATCAGCCCGAACCGGGAAACTCTTCCGTAGGTGGGCTTCAATCCCACCAGTCCGCAGAAGGCGGCAGGCTGCCGTATGGATCCGCCGGTGTCCGTGCCCAGCGCCGCGATGCATTCATCGGCGGCCACGGCGGCTGCCGAACCACCGCTGGATCCGCCGGGAATCAGCGCGGGGTTCCACGGGTTGCGGGTCGGGCCGAAACAGGAGTTTTCCGTCGACGAACCCATGGCAAATTCATCCATATTGGTGCGCCCGACAAAAACAGCCCCCTGTTCGGCCAGGGCTTTTATGACCGTGGCGCTGTAAGGAGGAACAAACTGAGCAAGGCTTTTGGATCCGCAGGTGGTGGCAACCCCCTTGATGCAGAGGTTGTCCTTGATGGCCAGGGGAATGCCGGTCAACAAACCCGCTGCGCCCGACCTGATGCGTTCGTCCGCCCGTTGCGCCCCCTTCCGCGCCAGCTCGGAAGTCACGGTAATGTAGGCATGAACCTTTTCATCCACCGCGTCGATGCGTGCGAGAACCGCTTCGGTAATCTCGCGGGAGGTTACTTCCCCCGCGGCCAGCAGGGCGTGCAGCTCGTAAATGGTTTTGCTGTACAGCTCCGTCATTGATCTATGACCTTGGGTACCTTGATGCACCCTTTTTCCTGTGACGGCGCGTTCTGAAGGAGAAGGGCGCTGTCGGCACAGACTGCCACCTCATCGTCGCGAAAGGGGGTGTCTTTCGAAACCAGATGCGAGGTGGGCAGGATGTCGCGCGTATCAACGCGCTGAAGCGTATCGAAGTAGTCCAGGATGGTATTAAGCTGCGCGACAAAGGTGGTAAGCTCTGCTTCGCTGAAGCTCAGCCGGGCGAGCTGAGCCACGTGCATGACCTGCTCTCTGTCAATTTTCACCGGCTTCTCCTTGAAGAAAACCCTGATTGCCAAACTATCATCGATACCATTTGACCAGGGTTAGATAACAAAACGCGGGTCAAATGTCAAACCTTTCGCATGCGCCCGTTGGTTAGCAGGAACATTGGTGGCAGGCAGGAGCGAGTTTAAGCCGTGAACGTGCTCCTAGCGAAATTTCAGGTATCTTTGGTTGGGATCTTGCAAAGCATAGGCATAGGGAGGGCCGTGCTCCGTCATGGCCGCAAACCATGATAAAATCAATTATTCCCCTCTCCCCACCGCAGGAGAGGGTTAGGGTGAGGGGGTATCATATATTTTATTGACACACCGGACAATACTCGTATAGTTTCTTGCAGGCTGGTGCAAAACGTGTATCTACTGCGTTACGCTCATCCTTCGTCATTTAATTTTTCAACAACCTGCCATTTTCTCCGCCGTCTAAAGAGGGGAAACGTTGATGATCCGGCCCGTTAACCTTTTTCTTCAGCGGACTCGGATACCTCGGCGCTGAGAAATAAGTTTGGAGCATACGCGAGACAGGAAATGAAGGGATCATGCTATCTTTGCGGCGCGACCAAAAACATCACGCGGGACCACATCCCGCCGGAAGGATTCTTCGTCCCGCCCAAACCGGACAATCTTATCACAGTGCCCTGCTGCCGCTGCTGCAACGACTCATTCAAGAAGGGGAAGGCAAGTTTAGGGACGTTGTTGACTAAGTGGAATAAGTAAGGGGATGTGTGATGTGCGATAGAAGTATGATTTTTCCCTGACCCTAACAATCACAGAATGGTCAACGCAAGCTGAAGCTTGCGGCTACCATCCTGACGAAAATTTTTACGGGTCGAATGTCAAACCTTTCGTATGCGCCCGTCGGGCTGGCCGAAAAAAATATTTAAAGGAAGAAGATTCTGTGCTATGAAATCCTCATGTTTGATTGGAGGGGTTACGGTGCATGGTTTATCTCATAAACGTTCTCACGGAAAGGAGAGAAGTGATATGCGCTTGAAAACGATGGCAGTGATTGCGGGCATTCTCATGACGCTGTACGGATGCCTCAGCGTGGGCAGGCCCTTCGAGTCGGACGATCTGTCCTGGATCCACAAGAACAAGACCGCCAAGGACGATGTCTACGACGAGCTGGGGGAACCCTTCCGGGTGGGGAGTGATTCGGGAAAGCTTACCTGGACCTACGGATACTATAAGTACAGCGCCTTCGGTTCGACCCGCACCAAGGATCTGGTAATCTATTTCAACAAGGACGGAACGGTTGAGAGCTACGTGTTCAGCACCAGCTTTCCTGAGGAAAAGGAGCTGTGGAGGGACAAAAAGTAAGGTGAAAGCGGTGCGGTTTATTGCACGATGCTGAAACGTGCAATCTCACCCGAGTCCCCATGCCGCGGCCAGAGAACGGTCGGGCAACTCCCATACTGCCTTATGCAGAGCTGCCATGCGCTCAGGGTCGTAGAGCAATTCGATCTTTTCTGACGGCGTAAGGCTCCCCGGGCCTTTGAGCAATGCCTTGTCCTGAAGCGCCTGCCGGCGCTTGCCGATTGTAAACGACGGCGCCCGCCTTGTACCCGACAGCCTGATGTGAAGCTCATTGACGAACGGCTCCACCACCGCCCGAACGAAACCATTCGGTTCCCTGACCCCCAGCGATACATCGAGCTCGCCAAGCTTCTGTTGGATGCTGCGTATCCACTCCATCTCCGGGGGGGGATTCAGCTCCTCGGGAATGACCAGCAATCCTCTCGCGCGAAAGGCGCGGCCGATGGAGGAACGGCTGGTCAGCACCGACAGGGGTATGGCAAGTATCAGCCCGGTAAGGACCGGGGTGATCCACCAGAAGAAGGTTCTGTTGATGATGAAGGTTGCGATGCCCCACACCAGTCCCAGGACGGTGCTTCCCCAGTGGAAGCTGATGGCCACCTGCCAGGGTGTGCCCGTTTCCTGCCGGCTCTGAGCCCCCCAGCCGACCTGTTTCCCCATCAGGGTGAGAAGCACAAACTTGCTGTTGAAAAGCATGCGCACCGGCGCGAAGAGCGCCGATAAAACAATTTCAGTGAGTATGCTCAGCATCAGTTTGAACGCCCCGCCCATCGACCGGGCAGAGCCTTTTCTGAGAACGTGCAGCAGAAAGGCCAGCGGCTTGGGCAGAAAGAGAATGATGATGGTTATGAAAAGCAGTGCCATTGAACGCTCCGGCCGCCACACCGGCCAGTCCGGAAAGAGGCTTATGGTCTCGGTAAAATAAGCCGGCGTCACCATCTCATGGTAGACTGCCTCTATGGTGCAGATTATGAGAAAGAGCAGCCAGAAGAGGGCGGTCAGGTAGGCCATGGCCCCGTTTAAGAACATGGCGCGGTGAGCCGGGCAGAGCCCCTTGATAAACAGCAGGCGGAGGTGCTGCAGGTTCCCCTGGCACCACCGGCGGTCCCGCTTCAGGTCATCGAGCAGGGTCGGCGGCATTTCTTCGTAGCTGCCCTCCAAGTTATAGGCCAGCCACACCGCCCAGCCCGCACGGCGCATGAGGGCCGCTTCCACAAAATCATGACTGAGAATTTCCCCCCCCAGCGGCGGCTTGCCGGACAGTCGCGGCAGATCGCAATGCTCCATGAACGGCTTGATCCTGATAATGGCGTTGTGTCCCCAGAAGTGCGCATCACCGAGCTGCCAGAAATGGAGCCCGGCGGCAAACATGGGTCCGTAAATATTGTTGGTAAATTGCTGCAGCCGGGCAATGAGGCTGTCCCTTCCAACACCCTTGGGCACGGTCTGGAGGATGCCGACGCTGTAGTTCTGCTCCATGATTTCCACCATGCGCACCAGCGTCGATCCGGTCATAATGCTGTCCGCGTCCAGGACGATCATGTAGCGGTAGTTATGTCCCCAGCGGCGGCAGAAGTCGGCAATGTTTCCGCTTTTGCGCTTGCGGTTGATTCTGCGGCGCCGGTAGAACAGCTTCTGAAAACCGTTGAGCAGGTGGCACAGCTTGTACCAGCACCACTCTTCGTCGATCCAGGTGTCGGGGTCGCCGGTGTCGCTGAGGATGAAAAAATCAAAGTACTCACGCCTGCCCAGCGCTTCCAGCGATTTGTACACCGCGCCCATGCCGGCGAAAACCCTGGAGGGGTCCTCGTTGCAAATGGGCATGAGTATGGCGGTGCGGGGATGGGAGGCGCTTGCTGCCAGATCCATGCTCGGCAAATCGGGAAGGGAAAACCGGTTGACGCGGCGGAGGAGCACAAAAAAGCCGACCACCGCCGTCCAGAACCCCATGGAGATCCAGACAAAAAGGATGGTAAACAGGATCAGGACCACCAGCTCCAGTGTGGTGCTGCCCTGATGAGGCAGGAGATAGGCCATGTAGCCGCTGCAGAAAACAGTGGGCACAATGATAAGCAGTAAAAAGAGGATTCGCCTCCAGGCGGCTATCCCGGCTTTCAGGGTATAAAGATGTTCATTCAGCGAAGACATTGCGCACCGGCTTGGGTATTTTTACAGCCAGAAGAAAAGGCCAACCAGCAATAGAATGTTAAACAGAATAAGCAGCGGTATGAGAAGGGGACGCAGCTGGGTGATCACCGTGGTCAGGTATGATTCGGTCGACATCCATTCCGGCAACTGGTCGAATTTCACCGGCAGCATGTGCCCGCGATTCAAGGGGGGAGTGCTTTTCAAGCCATCCAGAACCTGTTTAAAGAGTCCCATGCTGTACAGCTTGGAGTGTCCGTCGCTCATGAGCGGCAGGCCGGAGGCTTTCAGCAAGGCCCGGAGCGACTCCACGGCCGCGGGGGTGACATCCTGTTGCCCCCCTTCGGCGCCCATCCGGGCGAGTGACTCCAGGGCGAGGGTAAGCTGCTCTTTGCCGGGCGGCACGTTAAGGCACTTGAGATAGCGCAGCAAACGCTCCTGGGTAATGTCCCAGCTTTCAGCGGGGGACTGCTGAACCGGGAGCGGAGGCTCCTGCTGACGATGCGGGTTTTCGGTATCGACTGACGATGGGGAGATGCTCATGCTCATGCCATTGTGTCTTACAGCCGCAGTCCGTAACTCCATGTCTCAGTGAGCACATTCTGCCCCCGCCGCAGGAAGGCACGGATTTCAAATATCTGTTTTCTTTCAGGCAGCACTTTTTCAACCAGGGTCGTGGGATTCGCGGGCTCTATCTGAAAAACCAGCCGCCATCCGCCGGACGCGGTATTTTTAAAAACCTGCTGCTCGATCAATCTGCACTCGTTGGGCACGGAGACAACGCCCTCAACCACATCATTGTCCTTGAGGGTTTCCAGCTCACCGCCGCCAAAATCGATGCAAATTTTCTTTGCATCCCGGGTATTGCCGGCGCCGATCCTGGTGGCGGTTACCCGCCCGGTGGGAGGACATATCTGTTCACAAAATGCCCAGCGCATGGTGTATTCGTAAACAAGCGGTTCATTCAGCGGGCCGAGAACGTCAGGCTGCCAGAATGCCACTATGTTGTCGTGTATCTGGCTTTCAGTGGGAATCTGAATCAGCTCCACGTGCCCCTTGCCCCAGTCACCGGCGGGCTGAATCCATACGCTGGGACGGAGCTCCGGGCGGGTTTCCAGATCCTGGTAATGATCAAAGTTGGTATCCCGCTGCATGAGGCCGAAACCGACGATGTTGTCAGCCTGAAAGGTGTTTACCCACAGGGTTGAAGGGTTAACCAGCGGCCGCCAGAGCCACTCTCCTGATTTTAAGGCGATCTGCAGACCGTCAGAATCGTGAATCTCCGGGCGTATGTCATCGATGGGCCTGAAATTGGTGTTCTCGCCGTAGAAAAACATGCTGGTCAGCGATGCGATCCCCAGCTTTTTTTCATTGCGCCGGAAGAGCTTGCTGGTCACTTCTAAAACGGTTTCTTTTCCCGGCTTGATCACGTAGCGGTACGCCCCGGTCAGGCTGGGGCTGTCGAGGAGTGCATAGACGGTGATCTGCTTGTCGCTGATCCCCGGTTTTGCTATCCAGAATTCTTTAAAAAAGGGAAACTCCTCTCCCGACGGCAATCCCGTGTCTATGGCGATGCCTCTGGCCGAGAGACCATAGACCTGGCCCCTGGCAATGGCGCGGAAGTAGCTGGCGCCGAGAAATACCAGGAACTCATCCTTGTAAGTCTTGGTGAGAATATTGCAATGGAGCCTGAAGCCCGCAAAACCGACGGTGTTCGGGACGCTGGCCTTGAAGTCGTTGGTGCCGTAGTCAAAAAGCTCGGTGGAAAAGGGGAGCGCTTTTACCCCGGACGGGCTGATAATGTTGATGGTAACCGGAATGTTGTAATAAAAGCCGGGGTGGAAAAATTGCACTTCGAAGGGCAGCTTTTCATCCCGCCACAGGGATTGCTCAGGCTTGTATCGGATATTACGCCACTGATCGTAATTGATCTCCAGCAGGAATGAGGGAATGCGTCCAAAGGGGTCTTTAAATGGAGTCTGAGCAAGCTCGCGGGCTTTCCCGACCACGTGTTCCAGACCGAACGGGGTTTTCGCGGCTGCCTTGGCTTCAACCGCATGTGCCGCGGCGCAATCAGAAGCCGGGAGTATGCAATGAAACATAAACCATACTCCTGACAGGACGGCGCTGCCCGCAAGTACCCGGACAGGACGATTGCGCCACAGCAAGCGTTTTAAGCACGCTTTTTGATTGCTCGTGATCACCAGAATGACCTTTCTGAAGGCAACGTTTTAAAAAAACATATATATTTTTCTTGTTGAAAAATCAAGATGTATCAGCCGGAAGCACCCCGTTGCTGTGTTTCAGACAATGCCCTCTCATCTAAGACTTTTCCCCCCACCCCTTGCCTTTCTCGCGTAAAAAGGCAAAGGATGGGGGGAATCATGTATGCAGAGATCAAGAGCTCACGGTATGCAGAGCCGTTACCGTGCATGTGAGCTCTATGCGTGCGGGGTCTTATTTCACGATCTTAAATTCATCCCGCCTGTTCTGGCTCCAGGCGTCTTCAGTGTGTCCGGGAACGGCCGGCTTCTCTTCACCGAAACTCAAGGTGGTGATATTCTGCATGGAAACACCCATGGTGGAGAGATAATTCTTGGCTGCTAACGCCCGGCGCTCTCCCAGGGCGATGTTGTACTCGTCGGTTCCGCGCTCGTCGCAATGGCCTTCAATGCGGATCTTTTTCTCGGGGTTCTTGGAGAGCCAGGCGCCGATCTTTTTCAGCACTTCAATGGAGCTCGGCTGCAGATCCGCTTTATCAAAGTTGAAATAAATTGTATTAAGGATTTTCCCCTCGGCCATTACGTCGGTATCTTCAGCTTCAGGAGTGACGACCTGCTGAGCAGCAGTTTCAGGAGCTGCTGTTTCTTTTTTTGTATGCGAGCAGCCCTGCATGACCGCCAACGCTGCTATAGCAAAGGTTATTATCACTTGCTTGATCCGCTTTTCCATACCTTACTCCTCCTTCAATTAATTGTTAGTGATGCATAAATCGTTCTACCGTCTCGCGATTGCCTGGAACGGAAGGCAGTTTTTTATTAATTTTCTATTATAATCCTTTATTATTTTATTACCAGCTATTTTTTTAATTTTTTTACCCGTGGGGATGGTCCGGGAGGGTTCCTGTCATGCTTTCTGCCCCCGTGTATCGACGAAGCGCTTTAAATATGTGGAGCATGAAAAGCGCGGGGTGTGGCACTGCTGTATCACTGATTAAATTTTTTTTGACTATCCTGACAATGCGCCGTATACTTTTGTGGTCCGCTTCTTGGTGTTCGCTCCGGGGGTGCCGGAACAGCGGCGTTTGCCAGTGCTATGAAAAGAACGGTGGAGACTGAACTCATGGAGGATGCGGCGGGGGCGGAGGGATATGCCCGCGCCGACTTTGAAGAGGCCCACAGCCGCGTTATAGAGCTGTTCGACGCCGTGTTCAGAGGGATCGAAATTACCGGCGCCGTTCTCGATCTCGGGTGCGGTCCGGGTGATGTAACCTTCCGCTTTGCGCGCAGGTTTTCCGCGGCATCATTTGTGGCGGTGGACGGTTCGGCGGCAATGATTGCCCTGGCGCGTGAGCGCCGGGAACGCTCGACTGCCGGAGCGAACATCAGCTTTATCGAGACATCCCTTTCGGATGAGGCGGTTCCGCGCAGGGTATATGATGCGATTATCAGCACCAGCTGCCTTCATCACCTGCATGACCCCCATGTCCTGTGGAAAACAATCATGTGCCACGCTGTGCCCGGGACAAAAATATTTATCTATGACCTGCTTCGGCCGGGTGACCGGGGATCGGCGGCGGACATGGTTGAATACTATTCAAGTGGTGAGCCGGGGGTGCTCAGGCGGGACTTTTATAACTCGCTGCTCGCGGCATTTGATCCGGCCGAGGTCGCGCACCAGCTTGTTTGCTGCGGGCTCGGTGAACTGTCGGTCAGGGCTGTCAGTGACCGGCACATGATTATATTCGGTGAAAAGGTTTAGCAGGGCGATTGTAAAACAGCCTTTGCGGAGGAGTTCAGCACATGGAAGAGATTCATGAAGAGGTAGCTGCTGCCGGGCAGCCTGGTTCAGGCAGGGAAACGGGGGTTGAAGAGAACATTCCTGATCTGGAGGTCGCCCTGACTTTTTTCCGGTCCCGGTTGTTTGAAAGCCCGGGACGATATGCGCTGGATTATCTGACCGTGAAAAGAGGATATACCAGGCATGAAATTGAGGGTATGGAACTCGGTTTTTTCCCTCCGAGACAGGAGGTAAAGATCGCCCTGGGGGAGGGAATTTTTGAAACCCTGGGGCTGGATATGCTCAAGGGCTTCGGGCGCACCCATAAAATAGTCATTCCGTACCGTGATCCCGGGGGCAGGCTCAAAGGATTTATTGTCCGGCGGATCGACAGCAATCGTCCCAAATACATATACAGCACGCATGTGGAGCGTGATACCCTCTTCAACCTCCCCGCGGTCAAATCGGTTGAAGCTGTTTATGTGACCGAGGGTTATTTTGACGCGCTGATCGCCACCCGGAGAGGAATACCAGGTGTCGTTGCCACGGGCTTTTCCGCGCTTACGGAAGGGATGCTGGAGGGCCTGATGGGCCGCGGCATCAAATGCATAACCCTCATACCTGACAATGACACGGCGGGATTGCGGGGGGCGGCAGCGTCACTGGCGCTGCTTAATGGGAAAGCGGTGCAAACCCTGGTGCTGGAGCTGCCTGAGCACTATAAGGATCTGGATGAATTTTTGCGGCACGAAGGAATGGAGTCATTTGAGAAATTAGCCGGCCGGGTCATTCGTCCGGAGAACTGGGATGTGCAGGCGCTGCTTAGCAGGCGCAGCAACATTAAGGTGCAGATAAAAAGCGCCGGTAAAAACCGTACCGCCCATACCTATTATATAAGCAGGGGAAACCCGTACCGTCAGGAGTAAGCATTGCCTTTTAATCGTGCGCCGGCGGAATCATTATCACGGTGGGCCGGTTTGATCGATGACTGTGTGCCTAAAAGAACGTTAAGACCCCTGCTGGAGGGGTCTTAATTGTTAGTGCGGGAAACGGGTCTTTCAGATCATTTAAATAAATTCAATAACTTATATGCTGTGGAGGAGGGTGATAAGCCTGCTTTCAGGCATGGTATTAAACTTGCTGAGTATTGCAGGCAAGCGATATGGAGGTCCGGATGAGAAGAGCAGCACACTACGTTTTCTGGTTTTTTATTCTGGCAGCGGTGGTGTCTCCGGCACACGCGGATGATGCCGCACTTGACGGCACCTTGTGGATGTATGAGCATGAAAGCGGCTCCAGGCATTATGTAGCTTTTTACGGGAATTATCATTACCTCAACAGTTCGGGTCCCGGTGCCTGCGATGACGATTTATGGCTGCGCAGCACCTTTCCTTATTTTTTTCATAATAATTTTGATGGATCCATTACCTATTGTTCAACACATGTGGCATCAGCCGCCTGGGCAATCAATTGGGGTCGCCTGGACATGGATGCCGGCAACGGTTCATTTAACGCGGCGGGAATGCTCTACGCAATCTTTATTTACAACCGCAACGAGCCGTATCAGCTGGTATCGGCCGACTGGAGTCCGCCTGTTCGTGCGGCAGGTCTCGGCCCCTCTGAGCAGTCCGCTTTTATCCCTGATCTTATCTCAACTGTGTTTGGCCGGTAAACAGCATGAAAGCATCATCACCTAACGTAAGAAAATGCCCCCCGCTGATAGACAGCAGGGGGCATTTTTTTCGTTTTTACAAAATGGCCGCGGATGGGTAAACTGCCTCAATCATGACCCGGCCACGGGGCTCATTTATTTCTTTGCCAGGACGGTCTGAGGGATGTGGGTATTGAGGACGTAGTGCACAGGGTTAACGGTCTTTTGGTTCTCGTACACTTCATAATGCAAGTGATGGCCGGTGGACATGCCCGAGTTTCCCATGAGGCCTATCAGCTTGCCTCTTTTCACCTTCTGACCTTTTACAACCTTGATTGCGAGCAGATGTCCATAGAGGGTTGTATAGGTTCCATTATGGACAATCTCTACAAATCTGCCTACATACAGGTCACGGCCTACCCTGGAAACCGTGCCGTTGGCGGGAGCAATGATGGGCGTACCTCTCCTCGAAGAGATGTCCATTCCCTTATGAAACTGGCGGCGGCCGGTAAAGGGGCTTATCCGCCAGCCAAAACCGGAGGTGACAAAGAACCTGTCAGTCTCCACCGGTAAAATTGAAGGCTTGGTATCCCATTGGCTCTTGCGGTCCATGAGGACATCAATTATTCCTTCCAGGTTTCTGTTCAGGGTCAGGGCCCGTTCCATAGGTGTCTGGTTGCCGGCAGATTCATCAGGCAGGTATGGTTTTGTTGTTTCAGGCGTGATGGTTAGTGCTCCTTCCGGAGTATCTGAAAACCCTCCACCCTGTCCCAACTGCCCCACGTTTGCCCCTGCCTTGCCCAAACCTAAAAAATCCTCGATAAACGATTCATTTTTTTCAATTTCTTCAACTACTTTGGCTGTTTTCTCCAGCTCGTCTCTCTCGTCCTTCAGCTTGCTGTTTTCTTTCCTTAATTTATTATTTTCAAGATACTTGAGAAGGGCAATACAATCACCTATGATAAAAATAAGGATGACAAAAATAACGCTGTAAAACGTGCCGATGTGCAATGAAAAATGTCTCGATTTGCCTGCCTGGGGCGGGGAAATAAAAACAGTATATTGCTTATTCAGCATGACACCTCCTTTCTCTGGACGGTGAGCTATGAAGTCGGGAAGAGAAATTAATGAGGAATATTGATAATTATTATATTATTTTACTGCTGCCCGCATTTAATTCAAAAACGCATAGCCTGTCAAGCAATTTTTTTGGCGGCGTGTATAAATGTCCGGGATAATAATGCTTGACAAGAAAGTGGCATTTTGATGTAGATAGGCGGGCATGATCCTTGCTGCAGGTACAATCAGGGATGAGTGCCCCATAACAGGGGCGGCCTCAAAGCGCACGAGCTTCTTTTTAAGGTGATGCCGGCAGATGCAACGGGATATATATCTTTGGCTGGCCTTAAGTTTTGTTGAAGGTCTGGGCAGCATAGGCTATCGAAATCTGATCAGGCGGTTCCACACCCCCGGCGGTGTGTTTAAAGCCACTTCAGCCGATTTAGAAAAGGTTGAAGGAATGCGGAGCAAGGTCATAACCGGCATAAAGGCGTTTAAACAGTCTGGCCGGGTTGAACGTGAACTGGAACTGATGCAGAAACACGGGGTAAAGCTGGTGCCTTTCGTCGATGATGACTATCCGGCCAACCTCCTCCACATCTATGACCCCCCTCCCTGCCTCTATGTCAAAGGGGAGCTACGGGAGGAGGATAAGCGTGCCGTGGCGGTGGTCGGGTCGCGTTTTGCCAGCAGTTATGGCAAGATGACTACTGAGCGAATAGCGCGGGATATAGCGCAACAGGGTATCACTATTGTAAGCGGCATGGCCCGGGGTATAGATGCGAGCGCGCACCGGGGCGCGCTGTCAGTAAAGGGGAGGACCATTGCGGTGCTGGGATGCGGGATTGATGTTGATTATCCCCGGGAAAACAAAAAATTGAAAGATGAGATTGCCGCATGCGGCGCGGTGGTTTCCGAGCTGCCCATGTCCACGGCTCCCGCGGCGGGCCACTTTCCCAGGCGAAACCGGATCATCAGCGGCATGTCCCTTGGAGTGGTAGTGGTGGAGGCAAGTCACCACAGTGGTTCCCTCATTACCGCCCGCCTGGCGCTGGAACAGGGGAGGGACGTGTTTGCCGTGCCCGGCAGCATCGACTCGCTCCGGAGCAGGGGAACCCATAAGCTTATCAAGGAGGGAGCCAAACTGGTTGAGGATGCCGGTGATATCATTTCCGAGCTTGTGCCGGAGGCCGGATTCGGCCCGCGGCAGGATTGCGGCCAGGAAGCGGCCGGCGGGAAAGGGCTAAGCAGGGAATCGGGGGCGGTCCTTGCCCTGCTGGCCGGCGAGCAGGTTCACATTGACAGCATCATCGCCGGGTCGGGGCTTAACAGCAGCCAGGTATCCGCCGCCCTTCTGGACCTGGAACTCAGGGGATTCATCAGGCATCTTCCCGGCAAACATTTTATGCGAACATGCACGTAATTCAACCATATGAAAGGAGTTTACCAACAATCGATGACTACCCATTCACCTGCACTTATCGTGGTTGAATCGCCTACCAAGGCCAAAACCCTGGGCCAGTTTTTAGGCAAGCAGTATGAGGTCATGGCCTGCATGGGGCACGTCCGGGCCCTGCCCAGCAAGTCGGGGTCAGTGGACATCAGCAGGGATTTTGAGCCCCGGTACGCGGTTCTGCCTCAGAGCAAAAAGCATCTTGAGAAAATAGAAAAATCCCTTCGCCATTGTGGCACCGTGTATCTCGCCACTGATATGGACCGGGAGGGAGAGGCCATCTCCTGGCACCTGACGGTGAGCCTGGGTCTGGGCAACGGGGCGCCGCCTTCCAGGAAAGGCAAGCCGCTTGATGTCAAAAGAATCGTATTCCATGAAATCACCAGGGAGGCCATCGAGGAAGCCCTCAAGAATCCCCGGGCCATTTCTACCCAGCTGGTGGACGCGCAGCAGGCGCGGGTGGTGCTTGACTACCTCTACGGCTTTAATCTGAGCCCGCTGCTCTGGAAGAAGATCAGGCCGGGGCTCTCGGCCGGGCGGGTGCAGTCAGTGGCCCTGCGCCTGATCTGTGAGCGGGAGGGGGAGATTCAGGCGTTTGTACCCCAGGAATATTGGACGGTACGGGCGGATCTCTCGACCCAGCCTGATGCAGCCGGGGGCCATGACTTTTCCGCCGAGCTGGTTGAAATGGACGGCGGGAAACTGGACAAGTTCCAGATCCGGAATCAGGCGGCCGCCGATGCCATCGTGGGGCGCCTCGAAGGCGCTGCCTATGCGGTAAAGGAAATACGGCGCAAGGAAGTGAAGCGCAATCCCGCCCCCCCATTTACCACCAGCACCCTTCAGCAGGAGGCCTCCCGGAAGCTGCGGTTCTCAGCTAAGAAGACCATGTCCATTGCCCAAAAGCTGTATGAAGGAGTTGCCCTGGATGAAGGGATGCAGGGGCTGATCACCTACATGCGTACGGACAGCGTCCACCTGGCTGAAAGTGCGATGTACAGCATCAAGGAAAAAATCCTGGCATTATATGGAAAGCCATTTTGCCTGAAGCACCCCCGCGTGTTCAAGCAAAAATCGAAGAATGCCCAGGAGGCCCACGAGGCCATTCGCCCGACCGACATCACCCTCACTCCGGAAGAGCTTCATGCTCACCTGACGCCTGATCAGTATAAGCTGTATGATCTTATCTGGAAGCGGACCATTGCCTGCCAGATGGCGCAGGCCGTGCTCGATGCGGTTGCGGTGGACATAGCGGCAGGGGAACACTTCATTTTCAGAGCCACGGGATCTACCGTGGTGTTCCCCGGGTTCATGAAGGTGTACACAGAGGGGAAGGATGACGATGGGAATGACAGGGATGCGATGCTTCCTCAGCTCACAGAGGGACAGGGGCTGCTTCTGAAGGCCCTGGTGCCGGATCAGCATTTTACCCAGCCGCCTCCCCGCTATACCGAGGCGACGCTGGTCAAGACGCTGGAGGATTACGGCATTGGAAGGCCGTCCACCTACGCCAGCATCATTGAGATCCTCAAGACCAGGAGGTATGCTACCATCGCCGACAGAAGGTTTTTCCCCGAAGACCTGGGTGTAACCGTCAACGGGCTGCTGGTGAATCATTTCCCGCGATATGTGGACTATCAGTTTACCGCACACCTTGAGGAGGAGCTGGATGAAATCGCGCGCGGCGAGATCGAGTGGAAGCCGGTGGTGCGCAATTTCTGGAAGCCCTTTATCAACCTGATCGGGCAGAAAGAGGCTGAAATCAAACGACACGAAATCATCACGGAAAAAACAGACGAGGTATGTCCCCAATGCGGGAAAAACCTCATTATCCGGCTGGGGCGCTACGGGAAGTTTTTGGGCTGCGAGGGGTACCCCGAGTGCCGGTTCATCCGGTCGCTCGCTTCCAAGGAAAACGGTGGGAGCGAGCAGGATGCGGCAACCGGTGAAACCTGTGAGAAATGCGGCAAGCCCATGGTTGTCAAAGAGGGCCGATACGGCAAGTTTCTTGCCTGTTCCGGATATCCCGATTGCAGGTCCATCAAGTCGCTCAACAAATCGGTTCCCACGGGCATCAAATGCCCGGTGTGCGCCGAGGGGGAAGTGATTGAGAAAAAGACCAGGAGAAATCGCGTCTTTTACGGCTGCTCCCGTTATCCCCAGTGTTCATTTGCCACCTGGCACAAGCCGGTGAATGAACCCTGCCCGCTGTGCGGAAGCCCCTTCCTGGTGGAAAAAGAGAGTAAGCGCTATGGAGTTGTGGTGAGTTGTGCGACAAAGGACTGCGGCTATAAGAAAAAGCTTTCCGAGGCCTGAGTGCTCCTGCCCGTGCCCGCAGCCATGCAGGCGGCTGGCGGCGCGCCTCGTGCCATCATGCCTTCTGGTCTTCTGCCTCCTTGCCGGCACGGCCCCGGCGGGGGCTGAAAACCTTGCGTATCCCATCCCCGATGTCGGCTATTCCGATGAGCTGCCCCGTTTCTTCTTGCCCGCGCTGGAAAAAGTCAGGCTGATTGTGTATCCCGTTTTGGGCTGCCCGGCCCTGGTGGCGGCAGGTGAATCCCTGGGCGTGGTGGTTAAACGGGCGGATGGCGGGGCAACGCATGACTGGAGGCTGCGCATCGCCACCCATGATCCGGTCAGCCAATCGTATACCCTACCCGTGACAGAGAGCACCTATGACAGCGCCTCCGGCTGTTACCTGCTGAAAGGCACTGTTCCCGCGCACGCTCCGCGTGATATCCTGGACTGTGTCATCAGCAGTCAGACCGCACATGTCTCGGACATCCAGCTCAATGCCGTACGAGTGGTAAAGGCCTATAGCGAAAGCTACCGCTTTGTCCATCTGACGGATGTGCACGTGGGAGACCCCCGCATGTATGTCCAGGAACGCCGCCCGGAAAACAGGTACGGTGTGCCTCCGATGATGGTGGAGCGGATCCTCAAGGAGCTTTCGTTTCTCGACCCGGAGTTCATCGTGGTAAGCGGTGACCTGGTGTTCGGCGGGCCGTATTCCCCCGAATACGCCTGGGCCTTCGAGCTCCTGAGCCGCTTTTCCCTTCCCCTGTTCCTGGTACCGGGGAATCATGACGGCTATGCGAGCGGAGGGGGGATTTTCAGAGACGGCCTGGAGCACTGGAAGCAGATGATCGGTCCTCCTTATTATTCTTTTAATTATGGCGACAAGCAGCATTTTACCTGCATCAACAGCTATGATGGCCCGGCTTCCCGGCGCGATGGCTGGTATGTTGCCGTCCGGCAATGGGGAGGGGCCTTGGGCCGGGAACAGCTGGAATGGCTGCGGCAGGATCTGCAGAGCGCGGGTGAAGAGGGGAAAAATTCGATTGTGGTTGCGCACCACGATCCCCGCGGGGATGTCCACAGGTTCGGCGGCGAAACCAGTCCGGCGGATGAGGACGGCGATGGTTATGCGGAGGCCCTGCAATTGCCTGACATGTTTTCTTACCAGGAGTGGAACGACAGGGAAAGCGGTCAGGCCATTGTCAATCTCATCACCGACAACAATGCATATGCAGCCGCTCACCCCGGGACAGGATCCATAACCCATGTTTTGATGGGTCATGTGCATGGTGATTTTATCGACCGGGACGAGGACAGCGGGACCTGGTGGGTGCACACCACTTCGGCGGGAAGCGCGGTTTACAGCAGGGACGATTTTTGGGGCTACCGGGTTCTAGCCGTCGAGGACGGCCGTGTTGTCAGTCTGAACCGCACCGCTCCCGAAGGGGTGGCGCTTCCTCCGGGCGACAATGATGACGGCAATAATCAGGGGTGGGACTACCAGTCTTGTGCGGGAAATAATGTAGTCATCACCACGATAAGGGGACCCAATGATGGCACGTCGGCGGTGGTAACCCAAGCAATAGCCAATTATTCGGACGTTGCCGTTGCAGGTGTGTTGAAATTCTATGTGCCGCTGATTGAAGGTGCCCATGATGAGCAAGCCGGTTATGGTTATAAGGTTTCCGGAGGAACTGTTCGTGAGATAGCCCGCGGTGATGGAAACCGGTTGGTGGTGTATGTTGAAACCGGGGTTGCACCGGGTGAGCAGACGTTGGTTACCGTAAAATACGGGGATACGGGGCGGAATGGTTAGGAAGCTTTACGCCTCTGACAGCTACAGCAGGGCTTGTAGATGTAAGCCGGGACTTTTGGAGAACCAGTCGGCTAGCATACGGCGAGGTTTGATTTGTTAAAAGGCTGCTGGCTGTGTGAAAAATGCAACAGTGTCTCTTAGATAAATTCAACATTCCTGGTGGCTGATTTGACCACAAAAATACGGTTGTTGTTTCCATTGGAATCGGCGGGAGACATGATAAAGCCCTGGCGGTCAGGCGAATAACCCAGAACAAACCCTACGATAACCTCACCGTCAGCAAACTCCACCCTGATCTTCCTGCCTCCCCCCTGAATGATGTCATTATAGGTCTCTTTATAATCCCTGTTGCCTTCAATGTCTTTGACAAAAAAGAGTGCCTTCAGCGTGTCCACGTCCACTGCTTCCGTTGACCCATCGGTGCAGGTAAAATGAAACCGCGCTTTGTTGGGGAGGAAATCGTTGGTAATGCCCTTGCGTACGGTACCGTTCTTAAGTTGAATGACCACTTTATTCTGCTGCATGACGAGCCTCCCGGAGAGCTGTGAGACAGACTACCCCCTTATCGTCAGCATTGCTGAAATGCATGAGCAAAAGTTGTATGCAAGCTTCTCAGACGGACATGCTCGAGCGATTACTGAGCGAAGAGAATATGCGCGTTCGGCTGGTTGTCGGTCAGCACGAATTTCACCGCATCTGCAATGGTGCTGTAGGAGCCGGGCGATGTTACGGCTATCGAGCACGCAGTCCCCGCTTCAAACTCGTAGAAACCAAGCAGATTCCACTGCCCTCCGCCCTGCTTCTGATTGAGGACAACGTTGTCCAGCACCTCTCCCCCGCAGGTAACCGTGACCGGGCAATTGCTGCAGCTTGAGAGCAGGGAACTCCACCACAGGTATACCTCGTAATAACCGGAGAAGGGGAGGTGCGGTCCCCAGGTATAGGTGCCGGTTTTGGTCGATACCGCTGAAGTACCCCCGAAGGCGTCTGCTCTTTGTGCCGTCTTCCATCTTCCGCTGAACGAAGTGCAGTCCTCTCCGTTGTCACAGGTTATCTCAACCGGACCAACATACAGTGTTGTGCGCGCGGGCAGAGACCACACACCCTCATCGTCCTGGACGCTGAAGCTTATCTGGTGCCTCCCTTCCGAAAGGCTGGATACATACAGCAAGTCGGTGTTGCCTAATTCTCCGTCGCGATCGGAAACCCAGCTGTAGCTGATTATGCTTCTCCCGGTGGGAGAGGTGCCGTTACCTTCACAGTAGACTTCCTCATTTACATCCGCGGGGTTGGGGGCAATACTGCCGATCCGGGCCTCGGGCAGGCTTTCTCCGCGATAGACAAGCTTTACCGCGTCAGCGCAGGTTTTGATATTATAGCCCTCTGATTTGAGCGTGACGCTGCATGTGCTGCCCGCTTCAAGATTGTACGTTCCCAGCGCGTTCCACTGTCCCCCCTGAGCCCGCTGGTTGACGGAGAGCGATGCCACTGACTCTCCATTGCAGATTATCTCAACCGGACATTTTTTGCAGCCTGTGGGAAGAGCGCTCCACCACATGGAGACATCATAGAAGCCTTTCTGAGGGAGTTCCGGTGCCCAGCTATGAGTCACCATCCTGCTGGAAACGCGTGCGGTTCCCTCAAAGGCGTCTTCCCTGGTGGCGATACTCCACGCGCCGCTGTATGATGAGCAGGCATCGGGGTTGTCGCAGACAATGCCCGCCTCCTCGCAGAGGTCGCTTTCCTCGTTGCAGGTGAGCTGCTGGCAGGGATCCCCCGAGTGAACGGTGCAGCCTCCGTCACCGCACGCATCATCACCGTTGCAGAAGAGCCCGTCATCGCACGGGGCGGTGTTCTTAGTATAAACGCACCCGGTAAGCGGGTTGCATGCATCATCCGTGCAGCTGTTCGCGTCATCACAGACCAGAGGAGTTCCAGCGATACAGCTCCCGCTGGCGACATCGCAGCGCTCAATCCCCGTGCAGAGGTTGTTATCCGTGCAGTCGTCATCCTGGTCGCACCAGCACCCGGGTGTCACGGTGTGCACACACCCGGTCTGCGGATTGCAGCTGTCCCCGGTGCAGCCGTCTCCGTCATCGCAGTTGAGGGGATCACTGCCCTGGCATGTTCCGTTCACGCAGGAGCTGGCGGTGGTGCAGACATCATTGTCATCACAGGAGGCGGTGTTATCGGCGTGGACGCATCCGGATGCCGGGTCGCAGCTGTCGGTGGTACAGACGTTACCGTCATCACAGTTTGGCGCCGAGCCGCCGACGCAGGCGCCGCCGGAGCAGGTGTCGGCGGCGGTACAAACATTACCATCATTGCAGGAAACGCTGTTATTGGCGTGGACGCAACCGGCAGAGGCGCTGCAGCTGTCGGTGGTACAGACGTTACCGTCATCACAGTTTGGCGCCGAGCCGCCGATACAGGCGCCGCCGGAGCAGGTGTCGGCGGTGGTGCAGGCATTGCCGTCGTTGCAGGAAACGGTGTTATTGGCGTGGACGCAACCGGCAGAGGTGCTGCAGCTGTCGGTGGTACAGACGTTACCGTCATCACAGTTTGGCGCCGAGCCGCCGATACAGGCGCCGCCGGAGCAGGTGTCGGCGGTGGTGCAGGCATTGCCGTCGTTGCAGGAGGCGGTGTTATTAGCGTGGACGCAGCCGGTTGCGGGGTTGCAGGAATCGGTGGTGCAGACATTCGCGTCATCACAGCTGATTGCAGTTCCTTGGCACTGGAGATTGGCGCAGCGGTCATTGCTGGTGCAGAGACTATTGTCATTGCAGGCCTGATTGGTGCAGTCAGCATCAGCACAATCAACTTTGCCGTCTCCGTCATTGTCAATGCCATCCGTGCATTTTTCCGCCCCCAGGGCAACACCGGTAATCTCGACCGACTTTTGACTCTCATTAAGGGAGGTGTCAAATGCGGACATGGTTATGTAGTACCGTGTGCCCTCGTTAAGATCGGAGAGTGCGTAGCTGGTGACTTTGCCGGGTTCTTTTACAGAGGTGTAATTGCCCGATGATGTTCCATAGTAAATGCGATATCCAGCAAGATCGGTTTCAGTGTTCGCATTCCAGGCCAGATTTAAAGAAGCGCCAAAAACAGCTGGCGCCCCAAAAAATAAAAAACATCCAATCAGAATAACCACAGTTATTTCATTTCTAAATTTTTTATCTATTTTGGTATTCATCGCTTACCCCATTTTTTATGATTTTTTATATTTAAAGCACTTACTGCAATCCGGATGCCACAGAGATAATTGACAACATCATTTTAATATATTGAAATCTATGATTTATTTTAATCGCCGCAGCTGACCTCTGGAGGCCAGGACCAGGAAGAATATGAAAAATGTAAATGTATAGGTATGAAAATTTGAAACATCGCGCCGAGGGGACTGCTGATGAAGCAATCACATGGCCCATGAGGGTATTGGCTTTCTTCTTGCTCCGGTTTACGGGTAACCGGTTCTGTCGTAATGCCTTGAACTGTAATCGGTTTATCTGTTGACACTGATTTGGAAAAATTATATAGAGCTTTTAAAGCTCTTTCAGTGCTTAACAACCCGGTCGTGCTTACCGTATTGAGCGTGCGGACATGGAAGAAGAGCTTTACACCGATCTCAAGAAGTTGAGAATAGATCCTGCGTCTCCCAAGAACCGCTCGTTTCCGGGAAAAGTGGCGTTTCTTTGCGGGGTCATGGCGATAGCCGGATTTGCCGTCTTTCTGCTTGTGGGGGATTTTGATGACGCGCGGAAGCAGGTTACGGTGATTACGGTGAATGGTGCATCTGCAGGGGAGCGGGCGGTCCTGATGACCGCGGGAGGATATATCGTAGCTGAGAGCGAGGTTACCGTGAGTTCCAAGGTTGCGGGCAGAATAGACTCGCTATCGGTGCATGAGGGTGATCTGGTTCAAAAGGGTGAGGTTATCGCCGTTCTGGACAGTGAAGAGTTTCAGGTGCAGGAGGAGGAGGCACGGGCTAACCTGGAAAAAGCGTATCTGCACCTCAAGCATAAGCAGGAGCTGCATCAGAAGGATGTTGCCGAGGTGAAGCGCAGACGGGAGCTTTTCCGGGAGCATCTCATTTCACCTGCCGAATTGGATAAAGAAGAGAAAACCGCGGTTGTTTCCGAGCTCGAGCTTGACTCGGCGCAGTCGGAGGTGGAGGTGTGTAAAAAGCAGCTCGAGCTTGCCCACATCCGCGCCGCGGAGTCGATCATCAGGGCGCCCATAACCGGTACGGTGATCGATAAGATTTCTGATGTGGGTGAAATGCTCTTTCCCATGAAGACATTTGAAGGCATATCGGGTTCCGCCGTAGTAACCCTGGCCGATTTGAATGTGATGAATGTCGAGGTGGACATCAATGAAGATGAAATCAATACACTTCACATCGGCAACCGCGCCCTGATTACCCCCGATTCATTGCCTGAAAAAACCTACGAGGGGGAAGTGATGGCCATTTCACCCATGGCGGACCGGCAGAAGAATGTGGTGCCCGTCAAGGTCAGGATTAAAAATCCTGATGTGTATCTCAAGCCGGACATGCGCGCCAAAGTGGCATTCCGGGGAAACGCATCCGTCATAGCGCCGGAAGCATCAGGAATTGCCATACCGCGCGATGCGGTGATCGAGAGGGATGGGAAATACCTGGTCTTTGTCATAGAAAATGGAACTGCCGTGGAACGGGAAGTTCAGCTGGGAACGATGCGGGGCGCGCGGGTGATGGTTGAGAGGGGCTTGATGGGGGGAGAGCAACTGGTGGTTGAAGGCCATGCTCATTTGCGGTCCCAAGATAAGGTGATCTGTCAGCAACGAGCAGGGATAGGTATTTAGGGTATCATAACCTGATGCAGGTGAGGAGACCAGATGATGAAAACGAGCCGTGTTCCGGGATTAATGGTGCTGATGCTCCTGCTGGCGCTGTGTGCCGGCCGCGCTTATTCCCAGGATAAGAAACAGGCAGTGCAGAACCCCTCCCCACGGGAGATAGACGCAGCGAAAGAGCACTCCAAGGGGACGGAGCAGATGCTCGCTCAAAAATACAAAGAGGCCATAGTATTTTTCAGACGGGCAATAGATCTGAACCCGGACTTTTCAGAGGCATATTACAATCTGGGCATTTCCTACGAGAAGCTTGAGAAACATGAGGATTCGGTGGAGGCGCTGAAAAAGTCGATCCAGCTCACGCCGGATAACGCCAATGCGCACTATGCCCTGGGATACGCATACTGCCAGCTCAGGCGCTATAAGGATGCAATCGATGCGCTTGAGCGCTCGCTGGCCTTGAAACCCGACAACGCCTTTGCCCGGGCCAAGCTGGGTTCCGCATACCTGGCCATGGGTAATCAAGACAAGGCTCAGGAACAGTATCAGATGCTCAAAACACTCAATGCCGCCATGGCCGAGGACCTCCACCGTGAGATTGAGAAGAAAAAGTAAATGCCCGCTCATGCGCAGGATGACGGGCGGCGCATTCATGATATGCTAAACCGAGAACCATATGAAAGGAACGGCAATGGGACCTAAAAAGAAAAAGCTGGGCAGGGGCGTTGCGATCGTAGGCGCGGGCATGTCGCGGTTCGGGATGTTCAAGGAAAAGGCATCCCGTGACCTCTTTGTGGATGCCTTCCTTGCCATGAAGGCGTCAGTGGACCGGGGGGTTGATGTGAATGCGATAGAGGCCCTCTATCTCGGCAATCTTACCAGCGACCTTTTCGAAGGCCAGTGCCATCTTGCCCCCATTATGGCGGATTGGATCGGCATGGTGCCGAAGCCGGCGACCCGCTTTGAAGATGCCTGCGCCAGCGGAGGGGTGGCCATGCGTGAGGCGATCATCGCCATTGCCTCCGGTTTTTATGACCTGGTCCTGGTGGGCGGAGTGGAAAAAATGTCCAACCTTTCCACCGCGCAGGTGACCGATACCCTGGCCGCGGCGGGTGACATCCTCTATGAAGCCCCGTCGGGATTTACCTTCCCCGGATTTTATGCGGCGATTGCCACGGCCTACATGCATAAGTACGGGGCGAAGGTGGAACATTTCATGAGCGTGGGACTTAAAAATCACCGCAACGGGGCCCTGAATCCCAAGGCCCAGTACCAGGTAACCATAGAAGATCTGATGACACGGAGGATCGCCAAAGTGAAAGAAAAGGGAGGGCCGGTTCCGGCCTGGCGCGACGTCTGGGATTTTCTTAAGGATGAGGAAGCCAATCCCGTCGTTGCATGGCCTATGCGGCTGTTTGACTGTTCTCCCATCACTGATGGCGCCGCCTGTCTGCTGCTGGCGGCCGAAGAGCTGGCCGGCAGCTTCACGGACAAGCCGGTCCATATCATCGGGACGGGCCAGGGCAGCGGTTCCGCAATGCACGGCCGTGAAGACGTGACCTCGCTGGAAGGCGCGCGGGCGGCCGCGGCAGAGGCCTATCAGATGGCAGGGGTAACCCCTCAGGACATCAAAATTGCCGAGGTGCACGATTGCTTCACCAGCGCCGAGATTATTGCCAGCGAGGACCTGGGCTTGTTCGGGCGGGGGGAGGCATCACGGGCTGCTTTTGAAGGAGCGACCGCGCTCACCGGGAGGAGGCCGATCAATACCTCGGGGGGTCTGAAATCGAAGGGGCATCCCATAGGCGCATCCGGCGTGGCTCAGGCGGTCGAGATATGGACGCAGATGCGGGAAGAAGCGGGAAAACGGCAGGTCAAAAACGTCGATCTGGCGCTGACGCATAATGTGGGGGCAACCGGCGGAACCTGCGTGGTGCACATTTACGAGAGGAGATAAGCTCATGGCAGCAGAGAGAGAATTTACCGCGGCATCTTTTAATGCCTTCCTGAACGAGAAGAAACTGATGGCATCGCGATGCGCGAAATGCAATGCCGTGTACCTGCCGCCCCGTCCGCTCTGCACGTCCTGTTATGGTGCCGACATGGAGTGGGCGGAGTTGAAGGGCCGGGGGAAGTTGACCGCCTACACGGTCATTGCAGTCGGTCCGACATTCATGGCTGAAGAGGGTTATGACCGGGAGCACCACTACTGCTCGGGAATAGTCCAAATGGAAGAAGGCCCCAGCATCAGCGCCCGCGTTCTGGGGGTTGATGTCAAGCACCCTGATGCCATTAAGATCGGCACACCTCTGGAAGTCTGCTTTTTGAGCCGGGGTGAAGGAGAAAGTAAAAAAACATTTCTGGCCTTCAAGAAGACCGGCTGATCAAGGCTGATGTTCCGTTCTGATCCTTAGCTCTGGAAAACTTACCTGTGAACCTTCCCTGTAAGCGGGCATCTCACAAGCCGTTTGATGTCGTGGGTCTGGGATTAAACGCGGTGGATTTCCTCTGTGTGGTTCCCCATTTCCCCGCGTATGACAGCAAGCTCAAGATGCTTGATTTCCGCAAGGCGGGCGGTGGCCAGGCAGCCACTGCCATGGTTGCCTGCCAGCGTCTGGGGCTTAAGACCCGGTACGTGGGGAAAACAGGGGGAGGAGACCTGGGTGATTACTCCCGGAAGAGTTTGGTAGAAGGGGGAGTGGATACTGAAGGGGTGACAGTGGTGCCGGATACCAGGAACCAATGCGCCTTCATCCTCATCGACGAGGGCACGGGAGAGCGCACCATCATCTGGGATCGGGACAGCAGGCTTTCGATGCATCCCGGCGAGGTTCCCCGGGAGATTATCTGTTCCGCACAGGTCCTGCTGATCGACGGTCATGATGCTGCTGCCGCGGTCCAGGCAGCCCGGTTTGCCAGGGGAGAGGGAATGTGCGTGATCATGGATGCGGAAAGGATTTCCGACGAAACGGCTGAGCTGGTATCGCTGTCCCATGTGGTCATCGGCGAGAAACATTTTCCCGAACGCTTCACCGGCGGCAGCAATCTTAAGGACGGGCTTACGCATATTGCGGGTAGAGGGCCGCAGGTAGCGGGCGTCACGATGGGAAGAGAAGGGGCACTTGTTTTTTATGACGGGCAATTTTATCATTCTCCCGCCTACGAGGTGAGCTGCCGTGACACCACCGGGGCCGGCGATGTATTCCATGCAGCATTCATCAGGGCCCTCTTTGAAGACTGGGACCTCACCCGCTGTCTTGATTTTTCCAACGCGGTAGCCGCCTTAAAATGCAGGGATCTGGGAGGAAGGGCGGACCTGCCCTCGTTCAGCGAAGCAATTGCATTTATGGAGAGCGGTAAACGGCTTGCCGTGCGGCATGCGGGATTTTAACCGCTCACGGGCAGGGACGTGTGATCATTCCGGTCTGCATGCTGTGAAAGGTGTGATGATTCTCATTCCCCGACGTGATGGGGGAATCCCATGGTATGGTCCGGCAGGAGGGTATAAGGGTGAAAATGCATGAGCTGATAACCGGCCTGAGGCACATAGGTGTTATCGTGAAGGATGCAGATCAATCGATGAACCTGTTCAAGCACCTGCTTGATTTGGATGACAAGGATGTCAAGGTTGTCTCATCCGAGGTTACCCGGGGGGAAAGCGTGTTTTCCTTCATTCCGGCGGGGGGCATAGAGCTGGAGTTGATACAACCCCTTTCGGAACGCTTCGGTGCCATGCTCGGAAATCCGCCGGCCGGCATCAATCATATTGCCTTCACGGTTAAAAGTATCGAGGAGGCAGTGACACGTATGAAAGAGAAGGGTGTACGCCTGGGGCATGTCACCAAGGATGGCATTCTCGACATGGGCAGGAGCAAGGTCGCCTATTTTAATCCTGAGGATACCGGCGGGATTCTGATCGAGTTTGTGGAGCCGGTGGAGGAGTGATTTGGTACCGCGGTTTGATGATAATCGAGGGCTTGGTTTTTTGGGAATAGAAAAATCCTGCTGCTTCGCCTGTTTCTCCATATTGCTTGATAAGTTCATCCAGGGGCCCCGCGTCGAGCGCCCTCATGGGGCAGGCATCCACGCAGACGGGTTTCTTGTCCGCGGCTATCCGGTCAAGACAGAAGGTGCACATCTGCATTTTTGTCCCCGGCTCTTCGCCGAATTGGGGAATGCCGTAAGGGCAGGCCTTTTTACAAAGCGCATTGCAGGTGACGTTGCCGAGGCAGAGATCCCTGTTTACCACTACTATCCCGTCTTCGCTCCTTTTGCTGATGGCCTTTGCAGGACATGCCTGCGCACAGGCGGGACTTGTGCAGTGACTGCAGGAAAGGGAGAGGTAGGAGAGGAATACATCGGGATACGTGCCCCATTCCTTTGAGATTACCCTTCTCCACTGCACGGGACCTGCGGCAATATCATGCCAGTCCTTGCATGCCACGCTGCAGGCGTGACACCCCACGCAGCGCGACTGATCAAAATAAAATCCCCATTGTCTCATCACTCCACTACTCCATCACTCCAAGTATTCATCCGCGGTTTTCTTCTTCTCCCGCTTTCTCCACCTGCACCAGGCAGGTGTTGCTGCAAAAGGCCCCTGCCGGCGAGTGCTCATCCTTGAGCAGCACGTTGCAGCAGCCGCCCCGGTCAATCCCCTGCGTGTCGGGATTGTACCACGCGCCCTCATCCAGGCTGACCACCCCGGGCATGATGCGCTCGGTGACTTTGGCGGGAATGGCCACCTCACCGCGCTGATTGAAAATTCTTACCATGTCACCGTTTGCAATGTTCCTGGAACGGGCATCGATGGAATTGATCCAGAGCGCTTGTGGTTCGCATTCCCTGAGCAGAGGAATGTTGTCCAGGTTGGAGTGTATGCGCCGCTTTATGTGGGTGGTGATCAACTGCAGCGGATACTGCGCAGCCAGGGGATCGTTCCGGCTCTCCCAGGTCTCGATATACGTGGGTATGGGAGGAAGCAGCGGGTTGTTCATGTCCGCCAGGCGCCGGGAGTAAATCTCGATCTTTCCTGATGGAGTGGGGAAAGGATGCGTTTGGGGGTCTGCTATCTGCTGACTGAAGGAAATGACAGGTTCCGGGAGATGGATCTTGTGCACGCCTTTCTTTTTCAGGGTGTCATAGTCAATCAGGGGTTTTGTATGGGCATGTGCTGCGGCCTCTTTCCAGAACTCCCGCAGCCACTCATCGTCAGTTTTGTCGCAATAACCTTCAATGCCGAGCCGTTTCGCCAGTTCCGCGCAGATCTCAAGGTCTGACTTGGACTCGTAGAGTGAGTCAATGGCCTTGTTGAGATACATATAGTACGAACCGGAATGCCAGGGGCGTATGATGTCGTTTCTTTCCAGCTGGGTGTTGACGGGAAGCAGAATATCGGCATACCGGGCGGTGGCGGTCATGAACTGTTCGTGCACCACCACATATTCGATGGTTTTCATTGCCCTGACGGCCTTGTTGGTATTTAAAAATTGGTTTACCGGGTTGCCGTTGGTAATGTAGAGCAGCCTGTAGTCATTTTCATAACCGCCCCCCTTTCCCTGTAAGATGGCGTCCCAGGCCTTGGTGATGTGAATACCCCTCTTGGGTGAAGTGCCCTCAGGCAAATTGCCCGGCATGGCGCCCTTGAGCAATCCGGCCGAGGAGAGAGGTTCGAGACCCACGGGCACAAGGCCGAACCCGGCAGGGTCCCCTCCATGAATGCCGATATTGCCGGTGATGGCTGACAGGGTAGCGGCTGCACGGTGGAATTGTTCGCCAAAGGCGGTACGCCCCGGTGCTCCGAGAGTCAGCAGGGCTGCGGGTTTGGTGGTTGCGTACTCGCGGGCGAGTTCCTCAATGCTTGCAGCCGGCACGCCGGTTATGGCTTCCGCCCAGCGCGGCGTTTTGGGCGTGTTGTCGTCTTTGCCCATGAGATAGTCCTGAAACTCCGGGAAGCCGACCGTGCAGGTATCGATGAATTTTTGGTCATGCAAACCGGCACATACGATTACATGAGCCATGGCCACCAGCAGCGCGGTATCGGTGCCCGGTCTGACGGGCACCCACTTCCGGGCAAATGCGGCTGCCGAGTCGGTGAAGCGCGGGTCAACGGCGATAATGTTAACCCCGGCTTCTCGTGCCTGTGAAAGGTACCAGGCGGTGTTGGTGCTCTGGATTGAAACGGCGGGGTTCCAGCCCCACATGATGATCAGGCGCGCATTGAGCAGGTCTTCGCGGGAGTGGCCGGTGGTGAGTGTGCCATAGGTGATGTTTGAGGCGAAAAGATTCCCCCAGAAGGAGGCGGATCCCCAGACGGGCGTAAAACCGCCGAACATGGTGAGCAGCCGGTTGACCGCCAGCTGGCTGTGCAGAAAGGTCCCCGTGTTGCCGGAATAGGGAACATAAAAAATTGCGGCATTGCCATACCGCTTTTTTACGCGCTGCAGCTTATTGGCCACCCCATCAAGGGCGTCATCCCAGCTGATCCGCTCAAATTTTCCTTCGCCCCGTTCCCCGACCCGCCGCATGGGGTATTTGAGACGATCAGGGGCATACACCCGCTGGCGGTATGCTCTTCCCCGCGCACAAGCCCTGAGCTGCGGCTCCTCACCGGTATCGCTCTCAATCCGGGTGATTACCCCATCTTCCACGTGCAGCTTGAGCACGCACCGCCCGCCGCAATCATGAGGACAACTGGTTATTACTTCTTTCTCCATTGGGGTCAGCCCTTGACATTGGACAAATGCTTCAGTAATATGTGCAACAAGCTGTGCTTCAACATATATGGATTACTTATGGCCAGGCCACTCCGCATCCAATACAATGGTGCATTTTATCATGTTACTGCCCGGGGGAATGAGAAAAAGAAAATATATTTTACAAATTCAGATTATGAAAAATTTAAAGTTTCTCCATTGGGGTCAGCCCTTGACATTGGACAAATGCTTCAGTAATATGTGCAACAAGCTGTGCTTCAACATATATGGATTACTTATGGCCAGGCCACTCCGCATCCAATACAATGGTGCATTTTATCATGTTACTGCCCGGGGGAATGAGAAAAAGAAAATATATTTTACAAATTCAGATTATGAAAAATTTAAGGACTATTTAAACAAGGCACGGGATAAATACAAGTTTTTATTGCACTGTTTTGTTCTTATGATAAATCATTATCATTTGGTTATAGAAACACCACGCGCCAATCTTGATGCAATTATGCATTATATTAACAGTTCATACACCAATTATGTCAACAGGAAAATGAAACGGAACGGTCATCTCTTACAGGGTCGGTATAAAGCCATTCTTGTTGATCAAGACAGTTACCTGTTGGAATTGAGCCGCTATATTCATCTCAATCCAGTGAGAGCAGGACTGGTGAAAAAACCGGAGGATTATCCGCATAGCAGTTATGGCAGCTTTATTGGGGGGAAACAAGATGAAAGTGTGTGTCAGGACTTTATTTTGAGAATGATTGTCCGGCAGAAACTCAAGGCCATGCAAAATTACAAGAATTTTGTTGAGAATGCCATTGGCGAAAAATTGGGCAACCCCTTGAAAAAGATTTATGGGGGTGTCATAGCAGGAGAAAATGCTTTCATCAAAAAAGTATTAGGCCGATTGGGACATGTGGATATGTCCAAGTGTGAAATTTCAAACCGTAGAGAATTAAGATCAGCCCGCGGGCCTCAGGAAATTATCGACAAAATCTCCATGGCATTGCATGTGGATAGAGATACAATTATCAGTGGCCAGAGAAAGGATTACAGGTCAATGGCCATATACGTTATGAAAAATTGTACCGGCTTGGCGAACAAGGAGATAGGGCAGGTTTTTGGCAATCTCAGTTACTCGGGTGTATCTAAAGTATGCAAGCGGTTTGAAGAGAAGTGCGAAAAAGATAAAAGTTTAAAAAGAACGATTGAAACAATAATGTCCAATGTCAAGGGCTGACCCCAATGGAAGAGAAAAAGAAAACGGCTGCGATAATGAGTCTTTTAAAGAAACGCTATCCGGATGCCAGCTGTGCGCTGCATTTTAACAGCCCTTTGGAGTTGCTGGTTGCAACCATCCTCTCGGCACAGTGCACTGATGAGAGAGTAAACAAGGTTACCAAGGACTTGTTCAAGAAGTATAAAACGGCTGAGGATTATGCGCGAGTCAAGCAGGAGGTTCTGGAAAAGGATATCCGGCCGACCGGGTTTTACAAAAATAAAGCCAAAAGTATCATCAACTGCTGCAAGAAGATTGTTGTGATGCACGGCGGCAAGGTGCCGGGCACGCTCGATGAACTGATTGTCCTCGATGGAATCGGCCGCAAGACGGCAAATGTCATCCTGGGCAATGCATTCGGCGTCCCGGGGATAACCGTGGACACCCATGTAAAAAGGGTGGCTTACCGGCTGGGTCTCACAGAAAATCAGGATCCGGTTAAGATTGAGTATGACCTGATGGAGCTGGTGCCCCGCAAGGAATGGACGCGCTTTTCCCACCTGGTGATCTTTCATGGCCGGTATTGTTGTACTGCCAGAAAGCCGGATTGCTCAACGTGTGTGCTGCAGAATCTTTGTCCCAGGGCCGGTGTTGCATAGTCTGCGGGGCATGGAATCGGCTGCACTGCTGCCAGCAGCACGGTGGGGGTTGATAGATGCAATAATGGCTGCCTCTGATGCGCCGTTTCCCGGGCAGCCGGTGAAGGTTCCGGGAACGCGCGAGACCATCACAAATGAATC
This sequence comes from uncultured delta proteobacterium, assembly GCA_963751515.1. GTDB lineage: Bacteria > Desulfobacterota > WTBG01 > WTBG01 > WTBG01 > CAZWCD01. Next base: position 97,387 of record CAVVUR010000003.1, on the reverse strand, counting down.
GCAGGCTGAGCTGAAAACGCTGCTTCAGAGAAGAACATGATGGCACGTGGCAAGGAACGAAACGGTCTGCTGCGGGGGATGTTGCTCATTTGTCTGCTGGCAGTACTATTGCGGGCACCCTATGCAACGGTCCCTTTTTTTAATGTTGATGAAGCGCTCATCGCCGTTATGGCTGATACAGTTTTAGAAGGAGGGGTGCTGTATCGGGATGCATGGGAGCACCAGGCGCCGGTGTCCTATTTCATCTATGCCCTGGTCTTTTCTCTGTGCGGGAAGAACAACATGACCGCCGTTCACCTTTTCGGCATCATCTGGATTGTTCTTTCTGCGATGATGATCGGCCGGCTGGCAATTGAAGTGTATGGCCGTGAAACGCGCCTGGGGCTGCTTGCCGGCCTGTTCTACGTAATCTATGTCTCAAGCCATGAGAGCTGGGATATGCTGGCGGTCAATACGGAACTGTTGCTGGTGCTGCCGGTGACTGCAGCGGCCGTCTGCTTATTCCGTGGTGAAAAAACCGCCCGCGGGGCTTTCTTTGCCTGTGCCGGGGCTCTGTGCGGAGTGGGAGCCATGACCAAGCAAACAGCCGGGCTGGTGCTGCCGGCAATGATTTTTCATCTTCTGCTTACCCCCACCATAGCTAAAAGAAGCGTGCCGTGGCATGCAAGGATAAACAGGTGCCTTCTGGTGGCATGCGGATTCGTCCTGAGCATTGCCGGATTCGCTGCGTATTTTTGGTGGCACGGCGCTCTCGATGATTTTTTCTATTTAACCGTGATTCATCCGTATCACTATTCATCGGCGATGGATCCCGATTATTTTAAGTGGAGGCTCAAGATAAAAACCCTCGATATCGTGCTGCCGCATCTTTTGCTCTGGGGCATGGCGGGTCTGAGCGGCGTATATATGCTCTACAGGACCGTCAAGAATCACTGGTACGGGAATAAGCAGACGTCAGGCGCATGGGAAAGCCAGGCCGAGTGCTTTCTCATAGCCTGGCTATGTGCCGCACTGGCCGGAGTCGCCGGGAGCGGCCGTTTTTTTGGCCATTACTACATTCAGGCTTTTCCGGTGCTGTCTCTCTTGGCCGCCTACGGGGTCTTACGGCTGCCTGCACAATTGCTCAAGGAGAAGGCTGCTGCACCGGCGGTTAAGAGACTGATCTGGGCAGTGGTGATTGCGGGCGTGCTTGTCCCGGTGATACAATACCACACGAAGCATGTCATGCGATTCATTGTGCAAAGAAATGACCCCCGGGTTACCCACGACATCGTTGAGGCCAGCTTCAAACCGGTGGCTGATTATGTTCGTACCCATACCCGGCCGGAGGATACGGTTTTTGTATGGGGTTTTTGTCCGCAGATTTATGTGCTCGCCGGTAGAAGGCCGGCTTCGAGATTCATCTTCTGCAATTTTCTCACCGGAAGCATGACCGAGTCGTATCTTGACTTTGAACCGGAGGCGGAAACGAGCGACTGGATTACACCGGGAAGCTGGAAAATGCTGGAGGATGACCTGGAGGAAAAGCCGCCGCAATGCATTATTGATGTTTCTCCTTCCAACTATTTGAATTACGCAAAGTATCCGATAAGCAAATATCCATACCTTGCAGCATTGCTGGACAGGGATTATCAATTGACCGCGACCATAAGCGATATGAATATTTACATGCGTGACGGTTCTTCGGCACACCGGCAGTTCCGGACAGGGCTGCCACATCAACCATGTGAAAGAGTTATGTAATGAATGCCAGGCTGATCCGGGATGTTGCGATCATAAGTGCTGTTGCGCTGGGCGTCATGGGCGTTTACCTGTACCGGGAGTGGATATCCACGGGCGGGCAGTATGGCGTTCCTCTGGACGATGCCTGGATACACTATCAGTTTGCTTCCAATCTTACCCAGGGGAATGGCTTTGCTTACAACCTTGGTGAACCGGTATCGGGATCGACATCCCCTTTGTGGGTCTTTGTTCTGGCCGGTGCATTTTTTCTGAGCGGGGAGTTTCTGGTCACCTCCAAAGTACTGAGCGGATTCTTTTTCATTGGTTCCGCCGCCGCTGTTTATCTGTTTGCCCTGCAACAGGGTTATCAAAAACACATCGCACTGCTATCTGCCCTGTTTACCATTATGGCCGGCCGCTTCGGCTGGTCATCTCTTTCAGGAATGGAGGTGACCCTTTTCACTTTTTTAAGCATTGCGGCGGTGATGAAACACTGTAGCGACAGACGGGAAGGCAGGAAAAGCCTCTCTGCTACGGTGCTTTTTGCAGTTGCGTCACTGGTGCGACCAGAAGGGTATGCCCTTTTTGCCTTTGCCACCATCGACACCATGCTCGAGGTGGGATACACGCGGGATCGCAGGTGCGTGATCACGGTGCGAGCCCTGCCACTGGTGCAGGTTTCCCTCTATCTGGTTATAATCGCGCCGTACCTGATTTTTTCCTACTATACCACGGGTCATTGCCTGCCGCAGACCTACTACGCCCAGAACGAACTCTTCGGGCTGCTGAAGCGGCTGGAGTACGTAAAGCACTATGTGGCAAGCCTGTGGGACGATCATCCGATCCTTTTTTTCTTCATACCCGCGGGAATGGTCAGCTATGCTCAAAATGCCCTGAAGCGCGGTGCGGAGAAGTCTCATGCGGATTCCTTGCTGGTCCTGTTCTGGACCGTCGGCTATCCCCTGCTCGCCATGCTGCTCGCACCGAATGCACGGCACCACCACCGCTATATGATGCCGCTCATCCCGTTCTATATGGTACTCGCGACGGGAGGCTTTGTCCGCTTTCTCAGCATAGCCGGTGACTTCTGTAATCGCCTGGAACTGGTTTCCCGGTTGGGGAAACAGACCGTTTCTTCACGCCATGGCTCTATTGTTTTATATGCGCTGGTTCTCTGCGTGTCGGTTTTTTTGTCCGTTGCGGTCTGGTCACACCGGTTTGCCGGCGACGTGGAAAATATCAACAGCCAGCAGGTTGCCATGGGCAGGTGGGTCAAAGAACATATACCGCAGGAGCAGGTAATTGCCCTGAGCGATATCGGGGCCATAACCTTCATTGCGGAGCGGAGAAGAATTATCGACATGGTGGGATTGGTGAATCCCGAACTGCTCGACGCCGTGCGAAATTCAGAAAAGGAATATCAGGATGTGCTGCTCGATTTTCTCCATCAGCACAAGCCGGATTACGTTATAACCCACCCTACCTCCTATCCCCGGCTGGTTGCCGAGAAGGAAGTGCTGCAGGAAATCTACTCCATCGAACTGAAACGGTATAGCGGCATGAGTGCGGGGCGAACCATGGCGGTGTATAAGACGAGGTGGGATAATTTCAAGGCCGTTCCGTAGTAGCCGGGAAGCACACCATTTTCACTAACCCGCCGGGAGCCGTGCTCCGGCAGTGCGGATGCGCTGCCGGCGATGCGATGGACGGCGCGCAATCCCGGAGGATAGAAGAAGCGCTCACAGCACTACCTGAGTTCCATCCTTCCCGATCAGTTCGACCCGTATCCGATAGCTGCCGGATTGTGTTCCACGGACACCTGAAAGATCGCTGTTCAGCCACTCCAGGCCATTGTAGTAAGCGCTCACTGTCTCCCGGCTGTGAAGGGGTGTAACCTTTTCAAACCGGTAGTCACCGGAATAGGGCATTATTTTTATAAGAGAAGTATCTTCGTCACTTCTCGGGATGCACGGTCCCTTGAAGACATGTTCATCTCCGGTAGGGTAGTCGCCGAAGAGCATTACATAATTTTTCTTATGATCAGTTGTTCCATCTACGGAGCAGTCTATAACCAGTTGAGATCTGTCTTTAAGAAAAGATAAAGGCAGTTCCACTTCATACCACTGTCGTAAATCTTCAGGTGAAAGTCTATAGGCATCAAATAAAAGACTTTTATAGAGACCGAAGAATTGCTTGTCGAATTTTCCTGCTTTACTTTTAATCCCAGCATGATAGCGCTTAACCGGTTTCCCATTAACTTCTACATGGAATGAATAATTCTGACCCCCGCCTGGGAACATATCTATTACTACATATGCCTCCCTATATAAATCGGAGTTGAAATTTTCAGGAAGAACGATAGTTTGTTTTATTTTTTGTTGGGTTGAATAAAGGCATGTCTGCCACTCCTGCCAGGTTTTGCTGGTCAGGGCATCATTGGTGTACAGTATCATCACCACGAGAAGAGAAACAGCGGCAGCACAGACGGTGAGCGACCTCATCGGGGCATCCGGCGCAATAAGCCAATAAAGCAGGATGGCAGCAGCTATGCATAGTCCATTCATTATGACAATGGTCATGATATGCAGAAGCGGGGGCGGGGCGTGAGGGAACACCGCAAGCAGCATTGGCACATCGAGATAAAAGGCGAGCAAAGCGGTGCTCATAACAGCACCGCACAAAAAAGCACCCGGGAATGATACCAATCGCTTGCGTTCACGGGCAATAATATTCAGGAGCCGCAGCGATGCATATGCCGCTAAAATTATGACAAAGGGCATGGCAGGGACTGCATAGCGGGGAAGTCCGATGGTGGGAATATACGCAATGGTAAGGTATAGAAAGATTGCAATGAAGAGCAGGCTGTGATGCCATACCGCCATCGATAAGGGGATTCCCACCAGGGCGAGCACAATGAGCACACGGTGAAAGATGAGCTGCCCCCAGACGGTTTTGGAATGCCACTTTCCGGGATAGGTTTCAACGTATGCCCACATCCTTTTGCACCTGGTAATTATTTGTGAAAGGTAGGCAAGCGGCTGTTTTTGAATGTATCTGAGGGTGGCCATAATGTAGATTCTGGGCGGAAGTCCCAGCTGATGGGCATCGGCCATAATAGGATACGAATAGCCCCGGGCAGCTTCACGCAATTCTGCAGTGGGCGTTGGGGCGAATGTGTCGGAGGGCCATCCATCGCGATGGGTGGTTTCATAGATCCCCCATGCTACGGAGGGTTTGTTGAGCATAACCGATCCGGTTATCCGGTAGGAAAAGGCCCCGTAAAGGATAAGCAGGCAGAGTGCGCCAACACAGTAATAGATGCAGGGGCGGACGCGATCCCTTTGGTAGTACAACCGCGCGATGAAAAAGAGCACCGGGGTTGTGAAGATCATCAAGAGGAGAAAACCGGAGCGGTAAAAAGAGAGTGCCGCCGCAAGCAGGCCGGAGATACAATAAAGCAGGGTTTTTTTTTGCGAGATGGCCGTGCTGAGGATCAGCAGAAAGAGCGTGAGCAGGAAAATGGTGGTTGTCTCCTGGAAGAGCATGGTCGCATAGTAGGGGAAGGCGGGATAGAGTATGGCGAGGATGGCCGCCAGGACACCAGCTTTTTTATTAAACACTGTTCGCCCAAGGGCATAGACAAGAACACAGCTGAGGGAATCAATGAGGACCTGCAGCAGCAACACGTGTCGCGGATGCTGGCCGAACAGCTTGTAGACAGCCGCAATGAATGAGGGATAGAGCAACCCGCGCTTGGCGCTCAGGTAGAGAAAAGATTCTCTGTTGTCCGGCACTTCATTGCTGAGAACCCCGGGTAGGTTTTGGGCAATATAGTTATACTCAAAGGCATCATCAGTAATAGGCCTTACAGGCAGATAGGTAAGCGCATACATGCGCAGAAAAAAAGCACCTAAAAAAAGCCCAATGATACATGCGATATCCTGCTTCGTGAGGCCCATTATCACATCGTGCTGAAGAATGCTAAGAAGGGTTTGCGCGACAGAGAGATCTGGAAGCTGCCATGATGGCAACTGTCCGTAAGCTGTCATTTCTTAATCCGGTATTGTAGTTGGCCACTGCTTAAAAAGCAATCAATTTAAAGGATGGTTCATTTTGTTTTTTTATATGTGAGGATAACGTGTCCACCCTCGTCTTCTGTGAAGAAGTGCAGGTGTTGTGAAGGAAGGATCGTACCTATAATGTATACTGCGGCAGGAGGGATACAGGCATGGGAGACAGCGCCATTGACAGCAACTCCGCTTGTTAAGAGCATTTAAAAATGCTATCTTGTGGGTACGGGCGACTCAGGGGAGAGGAAAATTATAAAAATGCAAGACGGTCTGGAAAAGGTGTCAGTTTACAAAGGCATGGTCCGCGGTATGCTGATCTGGTTTGTCGGTTGGTCCATATTTGCAGCGATTGAGATTGCCTTTGCACATCTCAGGTGGCAACCACTGGCCAGCCCGGTGCTTTTGCTGATACTTGTGCTCTATTCCGGCCTAGGGATTGTAGGGGGAGGGGTTTTAGGGTTGTTTTATGCGGCTATGTTCAAGGCCATGGGGAAAAACACACAGCACAGCCTTCTGTTGCGTTTTCTGATGGTTTCCTGCATTGTAGCAATTATCCTTTTTTATGGGAGCATGGCAGCATATGAGAAGTTTTTTTTGCATGCATCCGGACTAACCTATTTAGCGGGTTTAATAGGATGTATTCTTTTCTTATGCCTTTTCTCAAGAGCACTCTATCTCTTTTTTGGCAGGATGAAAGATGCCCTTTTCCTGCTCCCGTCTTTTCTTGCGCTATCACTTTCCATTGATACTTTTATGGTGGGTGTTGTTTATGTCAATGAAATACTGCTGCCGGGCAGGATTTTCGTCTTTCCCCTCAGGGATATAATAATTAACTGTGGCATCTTGACCAGCTGCCTTGCCCTCTATTTTTTAAGTAATGCCAGTTTTATATTTCTGGGTAAGCGTTATAGTATGATGAGGCCTCGCCGGAAGCGGGGAGCAGCAGTGATGGTGTTCGGTATCTCCATGGCAGTACTAGTTGCGGGGTTGTGGTATGGTAGCTCACACTCAGCATCAGGTGCGCCTGCTGCGCTGGCACACGAAAAAATCAATGTCATAGTAATCACCATGGATACTACCCGCTTTGATCATCTGTCCTGTTATGGATACCATCGGGAAACGACTCCTTATTTGGATGGATTTGCGAAAGAAAGCCTGCTTTTTAAAAATGCCTATTCCCCGTCCCCCTGGACTCTCCCTGCGCATGCCTCTATCCTTACCGGCATGTACCCTGCAAAGCACGGAGCGAGGGATAATGCAGATTTTACAAGATACTTGCTGCAACGCTATGGGAACGAACTGAGTGGATCACTAAGCCGCGAAGTGCCGGGATTTGCTGGGCAGACAGTTTTATCTCTGGCAGACGAAAATACTACCCTAGCAGAGCTGCTTTCTGCTCAGGGTTATAAAACGGCAGGGATAATTTCCGGTCCGTGGTGCATGAAAACGTTCGGCATCGGTCAAGGGTTTGATTTTTTTGACGACACTCTCTACGACCCCTACTTTGAAATGGACTGTTTTACCATCGCTAAGATTGTAGCTTTCTTTACCTCACCCTTAGACTTGATAACTGAATACGGAATGGAGGACTGGGGCAAGAGTGCTCCCCAGGTAAATGATCGAGCATTGCATTGGTTGGAGAATAATCATACTCACCCCTTTTTTCTCTTTCTGAACTATTTTGATCCCCACTATCCCTATTCTCCCCCACGGCATTTCAGGGAGGCAGACACAAGGGATAGCGAGAACGTCCTGGAAAAATTTAATAATCCCGGGGGTGAACCCGGTCTGATAAAGGGGCAAGGACGCCTCCTGCATGCCGTGTTAAGTAAGAAACATACCCTGTCCGAATCAGAGAGGGCTGCACTGCTCTCACTCTATGATAGCGAGATACGCTATTTGGACTATCATCTCCACCTGCTTTTTGAAACACTTAAGAGACTGAACGTCTATGACAGGACCATGATAGTTGTAACCTCGGATCATGGCGAAGCATTCGGGGAGCACGATATCATGACCCATGGCTTTAGCCTCTATGACGAAGAGTTGAAGGTGCCTTTGGTCATTAAATATCCGTCCTCACAGTCTCTCAGGGGGGTAGTTGAGGACCCTGTTTCTTTAGTGGATATCCTTCCCACTATCATGTCCTCGTTAGGCTTCGCGCTGCCTGAGGGTGTCCAGGGTCGGCCGTGGCCTGCCCGGGGACGGCCATTAATAGCTGAGTCCTATAACAATTGGGAAAAGATTTTGTCGTATGGCAATCGATTTAATAGGGATTTAAAAGCCCTCTATGACGGCCACTTTAAATATATCTGGGGCACCAACGGGTGTGAGCTCTACGATATATACAATGATCCCAAAGAGATGAACAATCTAGTTGAAGAGATGCCGGAGAGGGTGAAGGAAATGCAAGCTAAGCTGGACGAGTGGCTCAAGTCTTTTACGCCGGAGACCTCACGTAACGTTACTACAATCGACAAATCCACCGAAGAGAGTCTTCGATCCTTAGGCTACCTCTAGCAGGCTGTTGAAAAACACCCATCTGCTGCGTTACGCTCATCCTTCGTCGTTGCAGCGTACTCATATGTACGCCTCATTCCTCAGGATTTCGCGTGCCTTGCATCTGGGCGTTTTTGAACAGCCTGAGGAAAACCACTTTTTCAACAACCTGCTAGAGGTAGCCCTTGCCGGTATTATCTTTTCAACATACGTAATCACATACCAGTCATCAATATCATATTACCGCGCGAAAACCCGCACCGGAAGAAAGGTCACTCCGTAGATGAGTATTGCTGCGATCAAAACAAAGTTGAATCCGAAGTTCATCGAAAAGATGACCGCCACAATGGAACCGATCACCGTGGCGCACGCGTTGACAGCCCAGGCCCAGGGAATGATAGTGGGATTAAAGCGGTTGAGGAGGCGGATGCCATAGGCGAAGGGTATGCCCAGCAGGATACTGATTGGTGACAGTATCGCTGCGGTTACGGCAATCCGTAGTGGCTGTGGCCAGGTAATCCACTTTCCGGCCATGGTGGGAGAGATGAGCATGAACAGGCCGAGCAGAGCGGCCAGTCCCGCCGGCACAAGCCACACCAGGGAGGTTGGCGTGCGGAACCATCGCTCGGAGAGGAGACTCCCGACGCCGGTGAAGATCAACATGGAAAAAAGGGTGACGGTTATTGAATAGAGCGGGTGCCCCAGGAAAAGCACGAGTTTTTGCATCAGGGCAATCTCGATGGCAATGAAGCCAAGGCCCAGCCCGGTGAAGTAGATGAGGAAGCGGGTGAGGTAGGTGCTATCCAGACCCTTTCTCTTGAAAATGACCACCGGCAGGAGAATAAAAAGTCCGCTGAGCAGGATGCTGAAAAAGAGCTGCCCGAAAATGAAAAAGGGGTTCCCCAGTGAAACAAAGGTGGGTTCATTAATGTGAGAAGCCGCCCGTCGCAGCCATGTCCACTTGGTGAAATTAAAAAAGAAGGGGCAGTCATCGGTGGTCGGCGCAATATTTCTGGGGAAATCATGAATAAACCGTGCCTTGTCGTCAGTCCGGATAAACTGCTCAACGACGTTGTTCAGCTGCTTCGCCGGCTGGTAATACACATCGATTCCCTCCTCCCCGGCGTAGGCATCGATCTGGGCAAGCTCCCCGGCGGTGAAGGGCCCTTTCTTGATGAGCGTGGTCATGAGCGGCCAGGTGTACAGGCAGACAACCGAGTTTTGTAGCGTGCCTGCGGTTTTATCATCGAGCGCTGCAAAAATAGTCGCCAGCAGCCGGAGCGTTTCCATTTCATGGGCAAAGCGGGTGATGGAAATGATGCCCTCGTCGGCGAGCTTGTCGTACATGTTCTCGATGGCTTCGACGGTGTACAGGTAGTTCTCAGCCATCATGTAGGCGCCCGAGGTTAAAAGCGTGTAGGTATCGATCCCCGACATCTGTATGACATCGTAGCTCGTTTTCTCGCGCATGAGCGCGCTTCGCCCCTCGTCGTGCACCAGTTCAATGCGGGGGTCCTCGATGATGTTTCGGGAATAGTTGGGCAGAACGGTGCGATGAATGTCCAAAACCTGCTGGTTCAGCTCGATGCCCTTGACCGAGGCGGCGCCGTTGGCCTGCGCGCCCCATACATCATTGCCCCCCCCCACGCCGATGATGAACACCCGGGGACTTTGCTTAAGCGCGGTGGCAATGCCGTAGGTTGTCTTGGCCAGGGTTTTTAGGGCACCGGGGTTTTCCGAAAAATTGGTAATGAACGTTCCTGCCCCGCCATCCTGCAGAATGAACCGCTGTTCCGGGATGGGATCCGCCAGCCGGTTCTTTCCGCGCCCGAAGATGTATTTGACCTCCGGGCCGAATATGCTCAAGTCGACCCGGCTGGTGGTGCTCCACCGCGAGTAGAATATGTGCCTGGTAAGTTCAATATTGACCTCTTCGGTAAATTCGATGCGCGGCTTTGACGGAACCGGATACCACCGGTCGAGAGAGGGAAGGATGAACAGCCCCAGCATCCCGATCACCCCCCCTCCGATAAAGGCAGCGCGCTTGAAGGATGAGGGGGCGGCGGCGACGGCGCCAGCCAGGGCCAGCAATCCCAGAAAGACGAGGCATCCTCCTGCGCCGGTTTTCCAGAGAAGGAAGGGACAGAGCAGGCATCCCAATCCCGCGCCGAGCAGGTCGATTGCATAGACCCGGTTTATCTGGTCGGCATTAAAGGTAAGGATTAATCCAATGATGCTCCCCGCGAAGAAAAAGGGTATGGCGGACACGAGATTGAAAAACGCGAAATTGAAGACCTCTCTCGCGGACACGAAGTTGACCCCCGCCGCAATATTGAAGGTGAGAAGAAAGAGATAGGTAAGCACCAGGGAGATGAGATAGAGGAGGGAGAAAAGCCATATCCATAACCGCTCCCGCTTTGCAAAAAAGGCCTGCACTACCGAGATCATTGAGCCGCTGGCACCGATGCCGAGCAGACAGTTGCTCACCACCAGGAACCCGAAATGGAAAAAGAGGCGGAGTGCGCAGATTCGGGTCAGAAGCACTTCATACATGAGCATGGAGCAGGAAATCAAACCGATAACACCATACACATAGGCTTTTTTCATACTACCTCCGTCGTGTATAGACATTGTACCTGTCTCCTCCCTGACTCCTGTTTCCTGAGATACCATGGGCGGGGAAAATAGGGGATCCTCATAAGCTCCCCGGGTAATGTTGCTGAGGAGGCACCCTCAGATATAACAGATGAAAAGAAGGTTCATGTGCTGCGGGCAGCGAAGTATAGGATGATAAGAGCCTCTCTGTCAAGAAATGAATTATTGCTCCCCTTCACCCTTGCCTCTTTTCCGAGAGAGGCAGTCGTGTGTTCAGGTAGCAAGCCTGCAGGTTCTCTTTGACTTTTTCGGGCCGTTCTTATAATTGTATTCCTGCGGGGAATCTTATAGGGTGAAGTATCTGAAAGGAGTTATCCTATGAAGGCTTTCATCAGCGGTGGTGCTGGTTTTTTTGGAACCGTGTTAAAGCAGTACTTATCAGAAAAGGGAGCGGAATCGGTTATCTACGACCTGGTTCCGGACACCGACAGGGTTAAGAATACCATTACCCTGCAGGGTGACCTCTGCAATGAATCGCAGCTTGAGGCCTGCTTTAAGAAATATGCGCCCTTTGACGTGGTCTATCACGTCGCCGCCCAGCTGGCGCACAATGTGAAGGATAAAAGCTTTCTCTGGAAATCAAATGTGGAGGGAACCCGGCGGCTGGCAGAAATGGCGGTCAAGTACAAGGTGCCGCACCTGGTCTTTACCTCGAGCAACTGCCTGTGGGGCATCCCCATGGGGAAAAAAATCGGCGAGGCGGAGCCGCCCCACCCGGTGGAAATTTACGGCCAGTCCAAGTGGGAAGGGGAAAAGATACTCCTGAGCTATAAGGACTCCCTCAACCTGACCATCATTCGCTGCCCCACTATTACCGACGCGGGGAGACTCGGCCTGCTGGCCATACTCTTTGAATTCATTGAGGAGAACAGAAGGGTGTATCTGGTGGGCGGCGGTGATAATGTGTACCAGTTCATCTACGCCCGGGACCTGGCTGATGCCTGCCTCAAGGCGTATGAGAAGGGAACCTCCACGGAGGTGTACAATATCGGCAGCGATAACGTGAAACCCCTCAGGGAGGTATTCAGGTACGTGATCCAAAAGACGGGATCATCATCAAAACTGGTGCCGCTTCCCAAAACACCTACCCTTCTGGCCATGCGGCTGTGCTACGCACTGGGATTGTCACCGCTCGGTCCGTACCAGTATAAGATGATTGCCGAAAGCTTTGTGTTTGATACAGAGAAGATAAAAAGAATGCTCGACTGGAAACCGACACTGACCAACGAAGAGATGCTCTTAAAGGCCTATGTGTATTATAAGGAGCATAAGGAAGAGCTAAAGAATGCAAAAGATGTTTCTGCCCACAAGCAGGGCGCTAAAATGGGTGTTATTAGATTGTTAAAATATTTCTCATAGCGGGTTGAAGCGGCAGCTTATTCCTCTTTTTGTTCAAGGTACGCGTCTTCAATATTAACCATGAAGGTATCATGGCGGGCGCCGAGGATGTTTTGAGCCCCCTTGATGCCGGTTTCGAGCGAGTGGTCAAGGTTATTGTACTTATAAGTACCGTACCTGCCGACCAGCTGAAGATTGGTGAAGCCCTTGAGATAATCCCGGATTTTCAAAAGGTAGCGGCTGAAGCCGATTTCATAGAGCGGATAGGTCTTCGATGTTCGTACCACCCTGTAATCAAAAATTGCTGCAGCGGCAGCGGGGGATATGGCCGATTTTCTGAAATCCCGCACCGTCTTCTCGTACAGCGCCTCGTCTGAAGCGTTCCATACCTCATCCCCTTCATTGCAGAAATACTCAAATACCGCGCAGGATTTGTCGGGCGGGGCCATATACCGACTCCAGTTTTTCGGCTCGTGAAGCCTTCCGAAGTCGATCGCCGGATCATGCACGTAGATCCAGGTCTGGTCGGTGACAGAGGGCGTGTTGAACATCAGGGCAACGCACACCAGATCGCGGTATTTGAGCCAGCGGGCAGCCTCCACGATATCATCTGGCGGCAGGGGACGAAGGGACAGAATGAGCTCGGTTATGGGCATGCTTGATATGACAAAATCAGTTTCAATCCTTCCCCCGCCTCCCGTTCCACCGTAGGCAACCGTCTTAATGACCGTCCCGTCATGAAAGAGCTCTTTTACCGGCGATTGAAACATCAGACGATTGGGTTGGCTTATGGTTTCCGCCAGCTTTTCGCATATGACCCCAATGCCCTTCTTCGGGTAGGTAAAATGCTTGAGCAGCGAGGCGGCATCTTTTTTGCGCTTTTTCCAGAGGGCGTCAACTATGGCAGTGCGCAGCGAAAGCCCTTTTATCCGCTGCACCCCCCACTCGGCGGATATGCGGTTGCAGTCAATGCCCCAGACCTTCTCGGTATAGGTTTTGAAAAAGAGCAGGTAGAGGGTTTTCCCGAACTGGCTGATCACCCAGTCTTCCAGGCTGCGCGGGGCGGGGCGGTTAATCTTGAGCCGTTCGGTCGCGTAGTTGAAGATGATTTCCGCTGCGGTCATGGTCCAAGACCGAAAATGGCATTGAGCGGTCGTAAGGGGTAATCGAACAGCTTGCCGTTGAGCAGTATCTTGCTTGAGCGGTCCACTGATACCAGTTCATTGCCCAGGAGCTCTGATACATAGCGGTCAATCTCGCTGTTCTTGGTAAAAAACCGGTGGCCGCCGAGATCAAAGAGGAAATCGTTGTGCCTGATGGTCGCCGATATGCCGCCGGTGTGGTCTGATGCCTCCAGGACCGAAAACTGACGATCGCTTTTTGACAGCGTTTCAGCGGCGCTCAGGCCGGCGGGTCCGGCGCCGATAATTACGCCTATTTTTTTATCTGTCATGTGCCGTGTTCCTTAATCATCCGGTGTTGTCCAACTATCGATTTTTTATTCTATAATTTCCGCAGCACCACGTTCAGGATATCATAGGGGTTAAAGTAAAACGAAATCCGCTGCGATCTTTCTGCCGCGGCTATCTTTTCAACCAGGCGGTGCAGTGTTCTGGTTCGGACATAGTACTGTATCCTTGAGAGGAAAAAGGAGAGCGAGACATATTTGCCGTGATAGAAACAGCTCTCCATGACCAGGTCCGCCTGCCGGGCGAGCCGTGCCATGGTGTGCCGGCTGAAGAAGTAGAGGTGTTCAATATTTTTAAACCCGATCCATTTTTTCCCCAGCAGCCGGTATGACCATGAGTCCACGTTGGGGATAGACAGCAGGATTACCCCGCCCTGCTTCAGGAGGGAGCGGCAGACCTTCAAATCGCCCAGGGGGTCGGGGGAATGTTCCAGGTAGTCCCACATGGTAATGGCATCCATGCTGCCCTCTTTCCCCGGGTAGTCGCGAAGGGATCCCTGGTGGACCGTAAGGCCCCGGGACCGCGCGTATTCCACACAGAATTCAGAGCACTCGATACCCTCTGCCTGCCAGCCCCGCGCGCGGGCGGCGAGGAGGGAAAATCCCGTGGCACACCCTATGTCAAGCACCCTTCCCTTTGACCCGGCAAACCGCTCCACCTTTTTCATCCGCTTGTTCATCGAGCGGGTAATCACCGGTTCTTCGCTCACATAGTTGGCGTATGCCTTGTAGTCTATGCCGCTCTTGTTTTCGTCCAGGACAAAATAGTCCCTGGAGTATATTTTCAGCAGGCTCGCGGCGTCGAGGCGGGGGTTGCTGTAGATAAGCCCGCAGCGCCGGCATTGCACGATGCGCTCGGGGGTGATGAAGAGGGGCTCCTCATCGGCGACCCCGCAGAGGTTGCAGGTCACCTCCTCGCGGGAATAGACATCAGCGGGCATGGGGGCTTTATCGCCAGACATCTCGTCTCACATTTTTGACGATATGGAAAAAGTAGCGGAACCCGGCAATGTTAAAGAGCCGGAAGTAGAGCATATTTTCAAACGCTTCCCATAATCGGGTGAGCGAATAAAGGCGGGTAAGCGGCAGCTTTATTAATATTCTGGTGAGCGGGGTGAGAAAAGGAAAATGTACGGTAAGATTAAAAAGCGCGCAGAGGTTTTCAAACTCCCGGGCGTAGCGGGACTGGATGAGTGATTTTCTGATGATCTGGGTGAAATTGTGAATGGCATAGTCTGCGGGAAGCAGTCCCCTCTCAATGGCATAGTCAACGATCTCGGTTTTGGGGTAGGGAATCAAAACGCCGGCCCGGGTGTAGTCAGCACCTATCTTCTGGTTGATGGCCACGGTTTCAAAGGCATCGTCCAGGGTTTCCTCCGGCACGCCCATCAGATTGGTGACGATCATTTTGATGCCCTGCCGCTTGATCATTTTTGCATTGGTAACGATGTCTTCTTCCCGGAGATGCTTCTTCAGGATAGTGTTTCTGATCCGTTCGCTGCCGGATTCAATGCCGAAGGAAATGCCGTAGCACCCGCTTTCTGCCAGATCCCTTATCATCTCTTGGTTCACCTGGTCAATTCTGATGTTGCAGGAGAAGGGAAGGGAAATCTCCCGGCGATAGGCCGTCAGGAATTCCTTGAGCCATTCCTTGTCCAGGACAAAGGTGTCATCGGAAAAATGTACGTTGTGCAAAGGGTAGCGGTCCTTGACCGAGCGCACTTCCGCAATTACCCGGGACACGCTTTTTTTACGGATGAAGGTTCCCCTGCCTTCATAGATTTTTTTCTGCAGCGGGTTGTGGCAGAAGGTGCAGCGATAGGGGCAGCCCACCCCGGAGATGAACCGTTTGATGGGCAGGTCCCTGATAAAGCGGTACTTGTAGTAGATCTCCCGGTAGGGCAGGGGAAGCGGGTCAAAGTCCTGAATCAAATCGCGCAGGGGGTTTTTTATCACCGTGCCGTTATTCCGGCACCAGAGGTTCTTGATCTGTGAGCCATCTTCCCCCTTGTCGATCGCGTCCATCAGCTCGCGCACCGGGTATTCACCCTCGCCAATGCAGACATAATCAGCGTAGCGGAGATCGATATCCTCCGGGAAGAGGGTTGGGTGCACACCCCCCATGATGATCGGCGTGGAAAATCTCTCCTTCAGCGTGCGGGCAGTGGCATAAGCCCAGTCCCGGTTGCCGGTCATGAAGGAAAAGGCTATGAGGTCGGGATCGGTAGCCGGCAATAAGGTCCGGATATGTTTTTGGGATGCTCGTCGGTGAGGATAAGATCAGCCTCATGACCATATGCTCTGAGCATGCCCGCGATGGACATGACCCCGAGATTTTCGTTGACGCCGTTATCTTGAATAAAGAGAATACGTCCCATATCAGTCACAAAAGTCGCAGCATTTCAGTTCGCACTGTCTGGAACCGTGTGCGCCTTGCAAACCATGGCATTTTGTGGGCTTTCTTACCACACCGCTCCTTTTGATGCAAGACAGATTTCCTGTGGTGACTGTGTTGTGGCTCAAAAGCCCCGCCCCCTTGAGCCTTTGAACAGCCTGAGGAAAACTGCTTTTTCAATAATCTGCTCGTGCTTATGGTACACTGCCCCGGGAGTGAGGCCGGCCGGACTTGCCTGTCAGGAGCGCAAGGGTGACACACAGCAGCAGGCAGGTACCGGCCAGGGGAAGGGAAACCAGAAGCCTGGTGGCATATCCCTGTCCGCATAAACGTATGATGCCGGCATAATCAGGATGAAAGGCAATCATGGCATAGCCGGTGACGGCAAGGGTGAGCATGATCGCCGAACGGAGCTGCGATGCCGAAAAGCAGGAGCCGGCTATCAGCACAATGGCAAGGTTGGACACGGTGAAGTAGTGAAGCCAGGAAATAGCCGGAACTATCAGGAAGCAGAGGATAAGTGCGGAAAATTCCAGAGGGCGCTCCGCTGTTCCCTGCACATCCGATCTGTGCCGGAAGAAGAGATACAGTGTCCCGATCACCGCTAGGGTGATGGCATACTGCAGGAGCATGTCGGGCCCGGCGAGCTTTATGGGATGGAATATGTAGATGCTGCCCGCATTGAAAACCCTGAGCAGGAGCGCGTTTATGGATTGGTTGCTCCAGGCGGCTATGCCCATGCCGGACAGGGTGCCAAGATAGCTCCAGTAAAGCTTGTGCAGGGTGAGTCCGTAAAGCGCTATAGAAAGCGCAAGGAGGGCCAGCACCGTCGCCGCGGCTGAGAGCACCAGCCGGTATTTTTTCCGGTATAGAAAATAGGCCACGAAGAAAAGCGGCGAGAACTTGAGGGCGGTGATCAGACCCAGAACCGTCCCGGCAAGGGCATCCCGGCCGGAAGTGAAAAGGCAGTAGATGAGGCAGATGGCGAGATACACCAGCAGGGAGGTTTGGCCCAACTTGAGGGCGTAAAGAAGCGGGAAGGAAAAAAGATTGAGAGAGATAATGACCGCCAGGCGCAGGAACGGATGGGGCAGGCCTTTGGTGATGCGCCACTGGAGAAACAGTATGGTTACGAGAGCCGCCAGATTCACCCAGAGCCATATAATCGAGGCGGTCGCGAAGCTGAAGCGGGTAAGCCAGGTGAAGGGGAGAAGGAAGACGGGCAGGTACACGTACCGGGTGGGCGTCAGCGGGAATCCTGCCTTCCGTGCTTCCTCATAGAACATGCCCCTGTCAACCACGCTGAAATCATCGGTAATTTCTGCATAGATCTCCTGGGCGTTCCCGGACCGCACCAGCTGTGCCGCCGTATAATAGGCGATAAAGTCAACGCCATACACCGCGTCGGGCGTGTCCTGCCTGATCCTGCTCAGCTTGTTGCAGAATGTAAAAAGCGCAATGATCATGATCAAAACCATGGCACTGCTCATGAATCGTTTTCGTGTCGAGTGCGCGGTTTGCGCAGCTGCATCCATGGTCATGAGGCTCGGTCAGACAAGGGGGAATCTTTCTCGATCTTGATCAGTGTAAACTCTGACATGGGTTTATGGATTTTGCAGAGATAGTAGCTCCTGCCGGGGAACGCGCTCATCAGCTCCCCGTTTTTCTCCCGCAGATCCATCGCATAGATGACATCGTCCGTGAGGTCGGGCGAATTGAACTGGAAGCCGGACCCGTAGGGGATCCAGTTGGGTTCGGTGGCGCCGGGGGGATACCACACATCTATGAACACAATAGCGTTTTGTATCCCCTCTGCTTTAACCGCCCGATGAATCTTGTCGGTGACCCACCAGTAGTCGCTGGAGTACTTCTTAACCAGCGATGGCACGGATACGGAAAGGGTGTAGAGAAAAAATGCGCACAGCAGCAGATAGAGGCAGGCGGTAGCGCGCCGGGGATCAAACCCTTTGCCTGCAAGCCATTGCGGCAGGGCCAGAAAGCCCCGGGCGGTGAAAATGATCATGAAGGGCAGGAGCGAATAGTAAAAGCGGGGCCCGTAGCAGAGGTCCTGATACCAGTACAAAAAGTACCCGGCGATGATGCTGAAGCAGGCGGCGAGAAAGAGATACTCCCACCGGCTCTTTTTGACCGGAAGGGCAAAAAAGACGAAGATGAAGATGAGCGAAGGAAGGGGCCAGGCAAACAGGTGCTGATTGAGGGCGATGAGATTATTGCTGGTATTGATAATTCCTCCCTTGAGGGTGTGGGGTGGGCCGAGCTGCGCGCTCCCCAGAAACCCCAGGGTGTGGTAGTGCTTCTGGTAGCCGAAGAGAAGGGGATCACCGGTGGTGAGATAGTTGTAGAGCAGCAGCATGCCTGCCATCAGCAGGAGCGCGCTTGCGAAGCATAGCTCATGTCTGATCGGCACCTCCCGTTTCCGGTGGGTGCAATAGAGCAGATAGCAGGTGAACGGCATGCCGATGGCGACCGCGTCGAGGGGGCGGATGTTGAGCGCGTAACCGAGCGCCAGGCCGGCGATGATGCCCGGCACCGGGGAACGGGCGGAGAACATGCGCCGGTAGGAGAGGACAAAGACCAGGATGCAAAGGGTGGTGGAGCTGTGGTTCATGTGGTTTGATGACATGAACAGAAAAAAGGGTGAGAGCAGCATGAGACCGCAGCTCAGGTAGAGCATCTGACGATCGCCGTAGGATTGCTTGATGAGCCGGTAAAAAAGCAACAGGGAAAGCGTCCCCAGTATCGGCCCGATGAGCCAGGGCGCCCCCAGGAAAAGCCCCAGGGTGAGCAGCAGCGGATGCCCGGGCGCATACTGCGAATACCACTTTTCGTCGTTAATCACGTTGATGTAGTCAAAAAACTCCTTGTGGGGCGGAAGCGGTGCCCAGAGCCTGCCCGTTCGGAAAATCTTCGCCTGAAAGAGCTGGGCGATGCTGTCTTCCACATGGGGAATATGATCAAGCACGGCATACGCGATGATCGAGGTGGTTGCCAGGGTAAGCGCAAGCGCACCGATGATGAACAGCGGTTCCCTGAGGCCGAAAAAGCGCGCGGTTGTCCTTTCAACCCGGGCGATGATTCCTGCCGGAAGCCGTTGCAGGAAGTAGCACAAGCAGAGGAGGGTTCCCCCCAGACATAGGAGGGTAATGACGAAATCGGCTGAGGTGAAGTCGGGGAAGGAGTCGAGGGAGCGGGTGAAGCCGCGCTGCGCCCATTTGAGGGGGAAGAGGGTAAAGAGGAAAACAAGGGCAAGGAGCGAAACCCGGATGAGCGAGGAAAACAAAGGATGCCGCGGACGGCGGTTTACCGCCTCCCCGGTCTTTCCGGGAGAGGATGCAACCCAGATGATGACAAGAAGAACAATGAGCGCCGCCCCTGCATACGCACTCCACAGGTAATCGGCGATGATGGTCAGGTACTTTCCGGTTTTTTTCAGCAGCGATGACGCGGCGATGGTGCTCTGAGTGAAATAAACGAGAAAGGCAGCGCTGTAGCAGAGTATGCCCGGGGCCAGAAAGCGGGTGACGGCGCTCTGCGCCTTCTTGGTATGGCCGTGTCCGGTGGTGTTGGCCGCGCCGCCCTTCACTGATTGAGGAACTCTCATGCTGTTCCGGGATGGGGCTTTTCCAACGCTTTCCTGCGCGTGAATGCCCGTATCTCGCCATAGAGGACAAAAAGCCGTTGCAAGGTCTGGAGCATGTGGCGATACGATACGGTTGAATTTCCCCCGGAGCGGGGGAAATGCTCGACGCCGAGCTGGACAATGGTGTACTGTTTGATCTGTGCCTTTGCCAGGAGCTCGGTGTTGAACAGAAAACCGTCTGAGGTGAGCTGCAGCGACCTGAAGACCGTATTCTTGATGAGTTTGAAGGCGCAGTCAATATCCCGGTAGCGAATCGAAAAAAGTATGCGCGCCAGACGGTTAAAGCACCAGGCGAGAAATCTCCGACGCGGAGTGTCCTTGCGGTCAATCCGGTAGCCGATCACCATATCCGCCTTGCCCCCTTCCATCCAGGGGAGAAAGCTGTCGAGGCCTGTGATCCGGAACTGCCGGTCGGCATCGGTGAAAAACAGATATTCGTACCTGCCTGCCGCGAAGCCGTCACGCAGCGATTTACCATAACCCTGATTGCGGTCGTGGTGAATCGGCAGCACCGTTTTGTAGTGCGCGGCCAGCGCATCGGCAATGGATCCGGTTTTATCAGTGCTGCCGTCGTTGACGATGATGATTTCAAACGGCAGTTCCTTTGCGCTGCAGTGTCCGATGATTTCTTGCACAAGAAGCTCGAGGTTCTGCTCCTCATTAAGCGCCGGCAGAACAAAGGAAATGCCCTTCGGTGGCCTGTTCATGGTGTGTCCGCAATGCGTGGTTGAGCACGGACCTGGGCGGTTTTTTATTGTGCCTTGGGAAAAAGGCTGTATTGTTTGAGCCTGGTGACCTGCAGGAGATATTTAGCCAGGGTAAAAAGCGTCTTGCAGCCGTAAATGACGCTGTTTGAAAAGTTGATCGACGAGGCTTCGTCAAAATACCTGACCGGAACCGGAACGTCGCCGATTCTGAATCCGTAGTAAACCGCCTGCACCAGGAATTCGGTATCAAACACAAAACCGTCGGAATTGTTGCGGTAGGGTATGGTTTCAAGCACCCGGCGGGTGTAGGCGCGGTAGCCGCTGTGAAAGTCGGAGACATTCTGCCCCAGCACGATATTCTCGGTGAAGGTGAGCACGCGGTTGCTGATATACTTGTATGCGGGCATGCCGCATGCCAGCGCTTCCGCGCGTGTTCTGATCCGCGAGCCGAGAATCACGTCGCAGATGTCCTTCTTCAGGAAACCGGTAATGTAGGGGATTAATCTGCTGTCGTACTGATAGTCGGGGTGAATCATGACCACGATATCGGGGTTGCGCTTGAGCGCTTCATCATAGCAGGTTTTTTGATTGGCGCCATAGCCCCGGTTTTCCGGATGGACAATCACCGTCAACCCAAGCTTTCTTGCTATTGCCACGGTCCGGTCAGTGCTTGCATCATCCACCAGAATTATCTCATCCACCGTGCCCGGCGGAATGTCGTGGTAGGTTTTTTCAAGGGTTTCGGCTGCGTTATAGGCAGGCATCACGATGATGATTTTCGATTTTCCCGTTGCTCCCATAGCTGTTTCCCAGTTCCTTATGCCGCTGCATCGTTCAGCTGAAAGAGGATGAACGGATCATGTTCGGCGGTGATGGTTCCCATCTGTTGCAAATCGCTGATTAATGTGTCGGAAATTCTGAAGTTTTGATAATAATTATTTATCCGGTTCGGCTCATTATCGGTCATTCGGTCAAAATTGAGCAGCACGTGCGAGACGCGGTATGTGCGCGCAATCGTCCTCCTCGTGTGCAGGGGGGTGGCGGGGTCAAAAAAGGCAATGGCATCTTCTACCCGCTGGTTGTTATCGGGGACGAGGGGGTTGTCATGATAGAGGGCGGTAATTTTAGCGCCGGTAAGCGCCGGCAGCAGCCAGGCGGTGAGCGGATCAGACATGACGATATCACCCTCCCCGATGCGTCCCGTAAGAAACCGGTAGTTGTCAACGGGGTTGGTGTACTTCTCGAGGACCGGTTTCGGTCTGAAGCTGATTTCGTAGCCAAGCTGTTCAGCGCCGAGTTTGGCCAGTTGATAAGAGATGCTCAGGCCCACGATGATGAGAAAGAAAAGCATGTGGATATTTTTTTCCTGGGGATTGACCAGCACCTCCCTTATGGTTTTTGGGGAAAGAAGCTCCAGGCTGCTGAAATACAGGGCGAGCGCCAGGTGGAGAAAGAAGATGACAAAGAAGATGTACCGTTCCCCCAGTCGTATGTTTATCACGTAGGTTAGCACATAGATGAGCGAGCAGAGCAGGAAGCCCCAGACGATGAAGGGGTATTTCCTCCTCATGAGCAGAAGAAACAGGACCGGCAATCCCAGGAGCGCCGGTCCCATTTTAAAAATATTTCTGGCACTGTACAAATACATCCGGAACCCCAGAGACCAGTTAGTAGTAGCGGTAGTAACAACCGCCTTGGTGAACGGATAGTCGGGCCAGAGCAGGGAAATCAGGTAAATAAGCACGACGCTGCCGAGGAAGGTCACCAGGTGCTTCACCCGGCGCTCTCCTTCGGTCATTACTACCAGAAAGGAGCAGAGGAAAAAAAATGAACCGGTCAGCGGATGGGCGGTGAAAATAAAGGCGGCAAGCAGCAGGAAGAAAAAACCGCCTGCGTAGGATGCATGGCGCACATAACGAAGCAGGCAATAAAGACCCCAGAAACCGAGGTTAATGGTGAAGACGGCAGGGTAAAACAGACTGTAGGATAAAAACCTGAGGTTGTATTCATTGGCGTAATTAAAAGGCTCCCCCCAGAGGAAAAGGAGGGTAACCAGCACGTAGAGCGGGAGCTTTTTATCCTGAAAGAACTCCCTGCTCCACAGGTATACCCCTCCGGCAAAAAGGAAAAAGCTGACCCATGAAGCAAGCGCGATAACCGCGGAGAGGGAAAGGTGGGTCAGTCTCTTGACCATCCCAAGCAGTAGCATGTAGGGGGTGAAGCGAAGGGTGGTGGTTCCCTCAAGCGCAAGCAGGGGATTGCCGGGTGAGAAGGGGCGCAGGGACAGTTCCTGTATGCATGCCGCATGTTCCCAGTAGTCGAAGAGCTCAATGTGGGTTCCCTGTTTCCCGACGAGTAAAACGGAGAAGAGGATCGCTATGAGAGTCAGGGAAGCAATGAGATAATTCCTGTCTACCGGAAGGAAGCATTCTATCAATCTGCCGAGTCGCGATGGTGTTGCTTGATCCATTGTGTTGCACCTGATCCGGAACATAAGAGACACCTTATGTATCTCTTATAATTAGGTTTTGCATTATCTTGACAACATGGTATAACTGTCCGGAATAAGATTAATCTTATAAAAAACAATGAAAAACTCGATGACTATCCTATATTGAATTGCCGGTGAAATCAAGAAAAAGCATGTGTTAAGCATCAGGAAAATAGGGATTTAGTCCTCATAGCACGATCGTAGGTTGATTATGGCTACTCTGTTACGAATTGGCGTCATACTGGCCGCAGGTGCGGGAGTGAGAGCATACCCTGCTACTAATTTTATACCCAAGGTTATGCTCGAGATAGGGGGTAAACCACTCATACTCAGAAATCTAGAGATCTTACGCGATCAGTTGGGTATTAAAGATATTTATATTGTCATTGGGTATTTAGGTGAAACCATTAGGCGCTTTCTGGGTGATGGGTCAGCTTTTGGTGTCCATCTAGATTATGTCACCTGCGCTGATCCTTCAATTGGGCTGGCGCGGGGTCTTTTACTGGTAAAAAATTATATTAAAGAACCTTTTATTGCCATATTAGGTGATGAAATGTACATTGAATCTAATCACTATCACCTCATTAACCTCGTTGGACAATTGGATCGCTTTTCGGTAATCTGCGGCGTGCTACACACTAATAATCCGCAGTCTATAAAAAAGAATTACTCTGTAGCTGTCGAAAACGGAAGGATTGCGTCGCTGGTTGAAAAACCCGGTGTTATTTCCAATAATTTACTGGGCTGTGGTACCTATGTATTTACAAAGGAAATTTTTGACACGATAGAGCAAACTCAGCCATCCCTTGCCTCGGGACGTGTGGAGCTCACTGAGGCAATTGACGGTCTGGTGAAAAGAGGGGCCCTTGTCTACCCACTCTTTTTAAAAGGGCAATATGTCAATATCAATTCGGTTGATGATTATAACTATGCAAATTACATATATAAATCAGAAGATTTTTACTACAGCTATAAGATAAGTGTGGTCATTCCAGCCTACAATGAAGAAATTTCCATTGCATCGGTGGTGGATGATTTTATTGATGTGGTTGATGAAGTATTTGTCGTAGATAACTCCTCTACCGATAAAACAGCGCAGATAGCCCGCGATCATGGCGCGAGGGTTGAAACGGTTAAACTCACGGGATATGGCGATACCATTAAATACGGTCTTGACCATGCCCTGGGGGACATACTTATTTTGACAGAAGCGGATTATTCATTCCGCTCGGGTGACCTGAACAAGATTTTAGAATATTTGAAGGATTCTGACATGGTGATAGGAACCCGGACGACCCGTCAGATGATTGAGCAGGGCGCAAATATGATTGGACTGCTGAGATGGGGTAATGTATTTGTCGGGAAATTGATAGAGCTTCTCTGGTGGGCGCAAGAACCCCGCTTTACCGATGTAGGGTGTAGCTACAGAGGTATATGGAAAGATGCCTATATAAAGATACGGGATTATCTTACCAGCACTGGTCCGGAATTTGCTCCCGAGATGATGATCGAGGTTTTGAAAGCGAGAAAGCTTGTTATTGAAATACCCGTTTCCTATTATCCCCGCATGGGTGGAGAATCGAAACACTCCCAAAGCTACTGGAAGATATGCAGGACGGCACTGAGCATGCTCACGTTGATTTTCAAAAAAAGATTCAATCTGTAACGATGGTGATTTGTACGCTATGCTGTCTATGCGAAGTTTATCCTGGGGGGATGCAGTACGGACGTTTACATCTGTGAGTTTTCCGACGAATATGAATGGTGCAACTCATGTTCGTGGAGAAATCCCCGGCGAAAACTGAAAACAAAGGTTTTATCAGGATCGAGATATATCCTGCCGGATGTTTTGATGCCGGTATCTACCGGTGCTGCTCTGATCCAGTCGGGATCATCAATATAAATGCCCCGGGGATCGCTTTTTAAGATTTTTTCATACACTACCATAAGTTCTTCATCTTCATACCACAGTCGCGGCCCATCCACAAAACCGAATGCCCAGAGCGTGTCAGGTTCTTCGAAGCTAAGGACCGCATTGCGGGGTAGGGTAGGATGGGCTTTTAACAATCCCTCCCAGGTACGCCTGACGATATTCCCTTTTTTTATGAGGTTATTGAAACCACCGCGATAGCCATGGTTGATACCCTCCGAGTCCCATGTATAAAAATAGAAGGCAGATGAGATAGTGATCAGTACCGTGTAGCAAATAATAACCGCGGCGCCATAGCGTTCCTTCACCCCGAGAAAGTGCGCTATTCTTTTCAAACAGGTGAGGAAGAGAACAATAAACGGCAGTGAGGCAAAAGTGAGATAGTATCTATAGATTTGATTGGGGAAAAACAGTGGAGCCCCGATGCTTCCCATGAGCCAGGTGCACCACAAAATGAACAGCTTGCTTCTCTTCGAGACACTGGTGGTCCACATCGATGTGATGACGTAAACGATCACGGCAATAGCGATAATCACGGCTATGATGAGAATAATGATTGCAGTCTGCGACAGCTGGGGGAATTCCATTTTCCATGCATGAGGCAGCCTCGTTCCAAAGGGTATGTCTTTCCAGGGCAGTATTGTTTCAACAGCCCAGGCGAAATAAAAGATGCAGTTTCGGAGCACATGCGGGCCGAGCAGTTCAGCTTTATAAGGGCTGCTTTCCGGTGCACCAAAATATCCCGAGCCCTGTATTTTGAGGACAAAGTAAAAACCGAGCACAAGGCAGAATGGCCACATGTTTTCAACGATCTTTCTCGGGGTATGGGTAAGAGATGTCCCTTCATGGTGTAGGATTACATAGCAGAATATAATTGAAGGTAGGAAGAGGCTTCCTTCCTGAAAAAGTAAAGAGAGCAAGAAAGAAAGTGATGAGAGTATAGCATGATGTCTTAGAAATAGGGCAATAGATATGTAAAAGAACAATGCACAACCTAAAGCCTGGATGCCCACCCCCCAAATAAGGGGTTCCATATGTACGGTAACTGCCGTGCCGTAGAGCATGCCAGCACACCATGCGGTTAGAGGTGACCCCTCAATTTCCTGAATGATGTACACGGTGAGCAGTGCGTTACAGCAATGAATACTGAGAGCAATGAGATGATATCCAATAGCGTTCAAACCCAGAAGTTTGTAAGAAAATAAAAAAAAGAGGGTATTGAAAGGTCGATAGTGAAGCTTTTCGAATGGTGAAAAAGCATTTTTAATAACAGTTAGAACATTTTCATGTGCAACGCCATAGAGATGAAACCAATCGTCTTGAACGTAAGGATAGGTAAGCGTCTTCCAAAATACGAGGACCGTACCGATCACTATGAGGACTGAAAGGCCGGCTATCTTGAACGCATTATCTGTTTGTTCAATGGTCAACGGGCTGCTCAGGGATTCTTTTTTCAGTTTCATAGATTTGATTATATGGTGTTACTCGTCTCTGCTCTCCCCGGTACCCTGGTCAAGGAAGTCATCGGGCATGGACATGCCCATTGGGTGAAAGGCCGCTTCATAGAGAATAAATTTTTTATTTTCATAGAGTTTCTTGAGATCAAATATTTTCGGTTTTTCGGTGATGACAAAGCGGGCTCCATATTTTTTTGCTGTCCTGAGTACCTGTGCGGTCGAGAGATTATTGTAACCATCGTATACCCCGTTTACCTCTTTCCATCCAATGGCCTCCATCCGGGGAAGCACCTCTTTGGCAAACTGGTTATCGGTGTAAAGTACATTGCCCCCTTCTGCCCAATCTCCCAAGGTAGCACGCAGGGCATATATCCCGAAACTGCTCAGATAGGGAGGAATGATAAAGAGGTCGTCCTTATGAGAGTGCTCCCTGGCAAATATCTGGATATCCGCCCAGGGATCTGTTTCGCCCTGCATCCTGCCCTGGTAGTATATTGCGGGACCACCCTTATGAAGGAGAACGCCGAAATCAAATAGTGCAATGAAGACCAGCGGCAGCACCCACCATGCCTGCAGGATAGGCCATTTTTTATAGTATCTCCTGGTCCAGGTTGTAAGCCAGAGAAAAACGATGGTGAATCCGAAAAAGAGGACCAACCTGAAACTGCCTTGATCGAATAGTACGTGATAGAGAAGGACAAAAAAGAGTGAGCTGAAAAACAGGGCAGGAAACCTATCCCGCACAGAAGGGAATCTGGCTGCAATGGGGCGTTCATAAAGAGCGAGTATGAGAAAGCAGAGGAGAAAGGGGAAGTAGTAGAGTTTAAAGCATTGGAGATACCCGGTGAGCAGTACCATGAAAGCGATGACCACAAAGCGCCTGGCAATGGTCTGATTACAAAGGTTAGTGAGCATATATGCTATGCAGGGAAGTGCCAGCATCAGGTAAATAAAGGTGCTTCGCCAGAAGCTCAATTTAATGATGAGTGGAATGGGATAGAGGTCGGTAAATACTGTTCCGAGCAGGCACAGTAAGCCTACCGAAGAGGTGAAGGTGAGAATCCTCCTCTTCATGGGAGAACGGGGTATCGATATCAGTGCAGTGAGGAAAAGGAGGAAAAACAAACCAGCCCGGATAATCAACTGTGGTGGCCAGGATGAGGGAAAGCATTGATACCATGCGGTTAAACGAATGGTTTTTAGCCAGAGCTGATCCGGAGGGGGGACACTGCCCAGATAGTTGAAGGCCTTTATCAGGGTGGGAGCGGCGAGGAGCGTAAAAGCCATGAGGCACGAGAGTGATGTGCGAAGATTGAATTCTTTCTGATTGAAGAGGAAGTAAATGCTATAGGAAAAGAGCAAAAAGAGTGTGGACATGGGGTGGAAGTTCCAAGCAATGCCGGCCAACGCTGCAGCGGTGAAAAACCTTCTTTGAAAAAAAAAGATCATGGACCACAGTATGAGCGGATTTGCATAGGGAAGGCCGGGATGGAAAAAGTTAAGGTAGGGACCCGGAAACCCGAGCGTCCAGTTTTCAAGCTGTACTGTGTAGAGCAGTGCTGCAGCGAATCCGGCGATGGTGTTATTGAAGAGAACCCTGGTGAAGACAACAATACCGGCAAGAACAAAAAAAAGGCTGGTGACGGCCTGGGCAATGGCAAAGAGTTCAAAGTCAAAATGTTTATAAATGTATGCGTAGAAATCGAGAAAAAACCATAGCTTCGCACTTACCCGATGCGCTGCCTGGACATACACAGAATTGTTAAAGAGCGAGGGGTCAGCTTTTTGAACAATGGGATCAAGGTAGGTGCCAACGGTGAGAAACTGGTGGAGATGGTAGTGTCCGTTCATTAAAAAGGCATGGATGGTAATGGTAGCAACGGCAAGGATGAAAAAAAAGCGGGGTATGCTTTTTTCGTGCATATAGCGGTGCCCGTAATTGCTCTAACCAATGCAATCAGGTTACAAAGATCACGATGTTTTTGCCCGGCTGATGCCCGGTGCAGCTCGGATTGTATTCGAAAACGTACCCGGGAATTACCCTCCGGTGATTCTCTTTGATGAGATCCTTTTTGTTTGCCGCAGTGCGAGCCAGTAGAACATGAGGTGGCGCAATCGTAAGTCATAGCGTTTTTTGAGGGAATAGGCGTAACAGATATAAAAGATCACTGTATAGAGCCGGGTGAGGGGAAGCGATAGTATGATTTTATAAAACCTGTTCAGGCATGGCCATTTTGCGAGGGGAATAAAAAGTCTTTGAAGATTTTTAATTTTTTTTATCCGGGTTCGGTCATACTTTAAAATGCACTCTTCAAAATAGGTAAATGACTTAATTTCTGTCTTGCTGTCGATCAAGCCTTTTTCGACGCAGTAGTTAAAGATTGGTGTTCCGGGGTATGGCTGCATGATAGAACACCAGGGGTAATCCGTTTTGATTTTCTGGTTAAGACGTATCGTTTCTTCCATCTCCTCAAACGTTTCAAAAGGTGCTCCAACCATATTGAAGGTAAGGAATTTAACCCCCGCCTGGTGGAGCACATGAGCTCCCCGCACAATATCATTGTCGCTCACCCTTTTCTTGTAAATCTCTTTCCTGATTCTTTCATTTCCTGCTTCAATGCCAAATTCGACACATTTGCACCGCGATTGTCTCAGTGCCTCAGCCACCTCTCTATCGATATTATTTACAATGCTAAAACAGGCATAGGGGAGATTAACCCTTTTCCGGTATTCCTGTGCGAACTGCAGGAACCACTGCTTGTCAGCAAGGAAGGCATCGTCAACTATTTCCAGGGTTTTCCATCCACTGCTATGGTAGAGAACAAGGATTTCTTCCATCACCTTTTCTACTGACCTCCGTCTTACTACCTTCCCCTTGTTTTTGTAGAGGGCCCTGAAGGCACTATTATAGCAGTAGGTGCAACTGAAGGGACAGCCCCGCGAGGTTATCATTTTTTTATGAGGATTGTTTTTGAGAAAACGGTACCGCTCATAGTGCGAGCGATCGGGCGTGGGCAGGAGATCCAAGTCATCTATTAAAGGACGAACATCATTTTCGATGATGGAACCCTCTTGCTTTGTCCAGATGTTGGGAATGGAAACGAGGTCTTCTCCCCTGTCCATCCTGTTCAGCAGGTCTTCCAGTGCGTACTCCCCTTCTCCACGGCAGATAAAATCTATGCAGGGATGATTGACCATTTCAGGGAAAAAAGTGGGATGAGATCCACCTACAATGATAGGAATATCCCAGTTTCTTCTGTGCTTGATCTCTTGAGCACATGATTCAACCCACAGGTGACCGCCGGTGAGTGCTGAAAAACCCAGGATGTCGGGTTGCTGTGCCTTGATGGTATCAAGCCAGTTGCGATGCTCTATAATGAAAAGCTCAGCGGCGTGTCCCTGCTTTTTGAGGTAGGCAATGAGCGAGAGTACTCCTAATTTATCTTCGTATTCATTTTGTATAAAGAGAATCTTTGCCATCTGCTGGGGTGCTTTGCGATGTGGTTGTTAGCTCACCGGTATGTGAAGAGGTGTGTGAGGTTTCCCATGATGGTTTGGTAACCGTCGCAGCCGGTCCAACACTGGGGGCATTCACGTCTCCAGATTTTCTGCTGTAAGTGTTTTGTGGTTTCTAAATTCCAGATTGTCCTGAGATCGTAGTTGTACTCCCTGAGGTTTCCCAGAGAGTAATTGAAGGTTATACAGGGGTACACTTCTCCAGTGGGATCAACAAAGCACGAGGATTTGAGTGCATGGCAGGGAAGGGGGGTTTTGCCCGTTCTCAAATAGTGCTCTGCCCGTTTGAGAAAAAGGTATTCGAGCAGTGATTGGGGTGTTTTGGGAAACCCAATCATACGTTTGTAGCTCCGGGTAGACTGCACCATGCCCTCTACTAGTTGTTCCCGCCTCAGCGGGTCTGTATCGGCTTCTTTCTCCTCCCAGTTATCATAAAACATTTCTGAATAGTTCATGAGGTTTATGTGAAAGTCCCGTGGTGTGAGCCAGGGGAGGACGGCCTTTATGCTTTTATAGGTTGTTTCAAATTTATCAAAGTTAAAGCGTGAAAGGGTCATACCGATTACTGCGTCAACCGTTTTTAGTTCATGTAATTGCTTAAAGGTTTCGATTTGCCGTCTCCACGCCCCTTTGACACCTCTGATTGAGTCATTTAAAGCTTCATCACCATCCGTGCTGACGGTAATGATTACTTTCGAGGAAGATCCGCTGGTGCTCATTTTCTTGCTATCACTTACAATTTTCTCTGTTAGGTAACCATTCGTGGGGAAATGCAATAGAACTAAGTTATCGCAGTAGTGAGAGACGGTGCTGCAGATATCGGCAAAATCATTTCTCAGCGAAGGTTCCCCGCCGGTTAAATCAATCCAGGAAAAGTCGGGGGAGTTTTTAAAAAAACGCTCGATCTCCTCCCCTGACAGCTCATTGCCACCTTTTTTCTTCCAAATGTTGCAGGTTGTGCACCGGGAGTTACAGCGGTAAGTCACGGCGAAGGTCAGTTTGTAGGGGAAGGGCAATCGCTTGAGATTTGAATGAATAATCCTGCCCCCGAGGTGAAGATAGGGAGTTCTCATGCGGTTACAGTGCCCTCGTCATTAACCGAATACGTATGTTCAGTGGTTTAAAAACGGTTCGCTCTGCGCTCATGCGGGCGGGCTCTGGTTTTTTGTATACCCCTATTCCCCCGGAGTGGGTTTATAGCCGCCGCTGTCCGCCGTGGTGGTCACCGGGTGGTTTTCAGTCAATAAAGCGGTATTTTATAAGCGTATAGATCGCCTCAATGCCATCTTTCCAAGTAATCTTTTTCCCCTCCTTAAAGCTCCGCCCCCGGTAGGAGATAGGAACTTCATAAATAGTATGCCCTTTTTTGCATACCTTTGCAGTAATCTCAGGACAAAATTCGAATCGCTTGCACCTCAGGTTGATGTTTTTTATGACCTCACTTTTGAATGCCTTGTAGCAGGTTGCTTCATCGGTAATTCTTGTGCCATATAAGACATAGGTTAATAGATTGAGCAATTTTACCCCCAGAACAAAGTGGTGGTATATCTTCTTTGAGGCGAGGTGGTGTAAGAAGCGGGATCCGTAAACCACCGCTGCCCTTCCCTCTACGATGGGCTGGATGAGTTGAGGGTATTCCCGGGGATCATACTCTAAATCCGCATCCTGAATGATGACGATGTCCCCGGTGACATGGGTGAGGCCGGTCCTAATGGCGGTTCCCTTTCCGCTGTTGCTCTCATGAAAGGCTGTGGTAATGTTGTGCGTGTTGAGACTGCGCAGGATTTCTCGCGTGCCATCATTCGATCCGTCATCAACGACGATAATCTCTTTTTCAATGGGAACCGCATTGATCATCTCGATGACTTGCCTGATGGTGGCATGTTCGTTGTACACGGGAATAATGATTGAAAGCTTCATGGCAGTAAGGTGGTTTTCCGTCTGAGTTTAAGTCGCAGGTATTCCTGCAACACCCTCGGGAGCATACGGGGGTTGAAGAGGAGGTTATTAGTGATAAAGCACTCGTGGGTACAGTAACATTTGTTTGTCCTGATGTCTCTTCGAATCTTTTTCGCCTTGTCTGATTGCCAGAGCTCTTTAAAATTATAATGATGTTGACGCAGGTTGCCGATTTCATGGTCGAGCAGTTCACAGGGATAAACCGTCCCGTTACTCCTGATAACCCCGGTCAGGATACCCGCGTAACAGGGAATCTGAAATCTGTTTTCTCTCAGCGTTTTTATGGTCAGCTGACGGCCAATGATGTCCCGGGCGGTAATAATTTCACTGAATGGATAGACTGCATGGCCATGAAAGGCACCCCGGTGCAGGTCATGCTCGACCCTCATCAACAGCTGTTCGAATTTCTCGACATCAACCTCCTTGGCACCGGGGTCCCGGGGCGTTCCTCTCACCAGCCTTATAAAAACATTATAGACCCTGAGGGTGTTTATGAAGTAGTCATAGAGTTCAGGAAGCTGCTCCTGATTGTAGTGTGATACGGTTACCTCCACACACACCTTGAAGTTCTTGTTGTTTTTCTCCAGTTCCTTTAATTGCCAGTAGGTAGCAATGGCTTTTTCAAAGAGGCCGGGGAATTCCCTGATGCGGTCATGAGTCTCATGAAGTCCATCGAGCGAGATATCAACTCCGAGGGAAATATCCCTGCAGGTGGCGAGGATCCGTTGCACTGACGCTACCGTCCTCTCGGTGAGCGAGCCGTTGGTTGGGATCCCGACGTTTCTCAAGCGGTTGTTGGTATAAAAGCAATTGATGATGTCAGGCAAATCTTCTCTCAGGAATGGTTCGCCTCCCGTGGGGAGCAGGTAGAGGAGATTCCCCATGTTCTGTGAGATGAGCGCTATTTCTTCCAGGGTAAGCTCTGGTTCTTTTGTGTCCCGGTCAGTGGGGGCATTGACAAAGCAGTGCCTGCATCGGGCATTACACCGCTCGGTGACAAACAGGATGAGGTAAATCGGATGGTCACCCCGCTTTATAAAAATATTTTTAACATAGCGTAAGGTATTGAGATAATTCTCAACCTTTATCATAGACCCTTGCTTTCCAATAACTTGCCAAACCGACACTCATGCCGAGAAACGATATAACCTGCACGAAAAAGTTTAGGATGATTGCACCCAATAATCCGCCCGGCTTTTCTTTGAGGATAAAGGTGTAAAAATCGAGATTCATGGCAAGGAAGATGGCAAGAAACATGAGCAGGGGGATTAAGAACCGGTCTGATAGCAAAGATAACATAACCAGGGGTATGGTTGAAAGACCCGTCAGGAAAGAAACGAGATTCTTGTGATTAGTCCACCCTTCGTTGTTCAGGGTGAGTTTTTTTTTGCTGAACATAAACTTCGCCAGATCCAGGCTCTTAAAGTAATAATTTCTGATAAATTTTCTCAGGGTGTAATGGTTGTGGTGCACCACCTTGATATTTTTATTGCAATGTATCTGGTAGCCCCATTCCCCAACCCTCATCCCGAATTCAACATCCTCAAAGGTGGCCCGTACCCAGCTTTCATCAAAGCCACCAACGGTGTTGAATAGTTCCCTGGTGATGGCGGCACAATAAGAGTAGAACATGGCAGTCATCTCTTTGGTATCGCGCATGCTCTTGTGAGCATAGAAATTTTGGTAGAGCGATAGCAGGTCCTTGGTTCCGGGTATGTGCGTGTATATCCCAAACACGGCAGGGTATTGCTTCAGTGAATCCACAAAAAGATCTAGGGTGTCCTGCCCGATTACAATGTCTGCATCTATGAATAAAAGGACATCGCCTGTGGCATTTCGGGCCCCCCAGTTTCGCGCGGCGGCAGCCCCCTGATTATGATCCCGCTGCAAGATCGTGCAGGGGAAGGTGCCGGCAATGCGGAGAGAGTTGTCCTGAGAACCGTCGTCCACGATGATCACTTCGAAATGCCGGTAGTGAGAACTGAAAATGGCCGTGAGACACTCGTTGAGTGTCTTCTCCCCGTTATAGAGGGGGATGATGATTGATATGTACATATATGCAAGTACGCTGCAATGACGAAGGATGAGCGTGTAACGCAGGGGATGGTTTTTTTCAACAGCCTGCTAGGTATACAGCCTCTTTAAGTCATATAATCTTATCCTTAAAAGGTCCTGACCACAAACGATGATATTCTGCAGCACTTTCACTTTTGACCCGGCCACATGTGCCCAGGCTACGGGGATTTCTTTGATCCGATAACCATGCTTCCGTGCAATGAAGAGATCCTCAGCATCAAAGCTCCAGTTAACGAGCCGTTGTTTGGAAAAGATGGTTTTGGCGATATCACGCGCATAACATTTAAACCCGCAGGTAATGTCAGAGACCCCTAGTTGAAGCAAAAGATTTGCCAGTATGATGTAGCCGTATCCGAACGCCTTTCTTTTAAGAGGGGCCTTCTGCTTAATAGTGCGTCGTGCAATATAAATATCAAAGTCGGCCGAGAGATGGGGCAGGAAATTGTCAATTTCATCAATAGAGGTGGAGCCATCGGCATCAATAAAAAAAATATACTCCCCGGTTGCCTCTAACATCCCTTTTTTGATTGCTGCACCCTTGCCTTTATTTGAAGGGAGCTTTAAAATCGTGTAGGTGCCGGGTAGCTTCTCCTTCAAAAATGATTCAATAGTGGCAATGGTGCGATCGGTACTGCCGTCATCTACAACCACAATCTCATAGAGAAAAGGCTTATTACACAAGTACTGAACAATGCTCGTGAGAAATGCATTGATTCTCTTTTCTTCATTGTAAACAGGTATGACAATGCTTATGCTTAGTTTGTCTGGATTCATCAAGTCAAATATATTTTATGTGGATTCCCATTTTATAACTGCTGGTGGTTACAGTAATCGCAAAACCGGGAGCACTATATCATATTTCTTTGAAAATCAAAGGATTTTTTAAATGAGTCAGGGCTTTTGTTATTGACAACCCCCCGAACGTTCAACTATTATTGCCCGTGTGAAAGACGGGTACATCTCATGTGCTTTGCAACTATGTTGTTGAAGGAATAATTGATGGGCGGGATGCAGTCTGAATCGTTTTTTTTGTCCATTGTAGTGCCTATGCACAATGAGCAAGAAAGCATAGATGTGTTTTTATCACGACTGCTGCCGGTGGTAAAACAACTCACGCGGAACTACGAAATCATGTGCGTCAATGACGGCAGCAGAGACGCAACCTTGGGAAAGCTTATTCTGTATCACCAGAATAACCCTCTCATAAACATAATTAACCTGAGCCGGAATTTCGGAAAAGAACGAGTCCTCACAGCAGGCCTTGATTATGCAAGAGGAGACATCGTTATACCCATCGATTCGGATCTTCAGGACCCGCCGGAACTCATTCATGATTTGGTTCGCACGTGGCAGGAAGGATGGGACGTGGTCTATGCCACCCGAAGGGTAAGGAGCGGGGAGAGTCTCCTCAGAAGGGCAATAACTGCTCTCTTCTATATTCTATTGAACAAGATTTCCGAGATACCCATTCCACGAGATACCGGTGATTTCAGGCTCCTGGACAAACGGGTTGTGGAGGCACTCTGTCAATTACCGGAAAGTGGAAGATTTGTGAAAGGGCTATTTTCCTGGGTAGGTTTCAGGCAGACCGCCGTTTTGTATGATCGACAACCCCGCTATGCAGGGAAAACCTCATGGAATTACTGGAAACTTTGGAACTTTTCCCTTGAAGGGTTTACCTCCTTTTCCTTCCTGCCAGTGAGAATCTGGTCCTATATCGGCATTCTTACCTCGTTCCTCTCTATGCTTTTCGCTTTCTATTTTATTCTTTTAAAGCTCATCAAAGGTATTGCTGTTCCAGGATATGCCTCATTAATGGTAGTCTTGCTTTTTCTCGGGGGTATAATCCTTATAAGTCTGGGAATCCAGGGGGAATATATCGGCCGGATTTTCAGTGAGGTAAAAAAAAGGCCTCTCTATTTTGTGAGTGAAGTGTGGGGATTGGAAAAAAATGTGAAAACGAGCGATCACCATTAGCCATGCATAATGAATGTGTGATGCCGAAGTAATATCTATGAATGTGCTTTTCCAACCGGATACGTACAAAAGCCATCGCATGGTGCGGCATTGGCGTGCCTGACATGATTACAGCCGGTAAACCATCCAACCCTGTTCCAGATAATTTCTGATTTTCATTATGAAAGGATTGCCTATGATTTCAGTGGTTATCCCCTGTTACAATGAGCAGGAAGTTATACCATCCCTTTATGAAAGATTGTCGGCTGCTGCTGAGGAGTGGAATAAACCATACGAAGTGATAATCGTTGATGATGGCTCTAGCGATGCAACCCCCAGGCTGATTTTGGATATTCATAAACGGGATACACGCTGGAAAATTGTACGGCTGGCCAGAAATTTTGGGCAACAGGTCTCTATTTCTGCAGGTTTGTATTATGCGCAAGGGGACTGCGTCATGATTATCGATGCCGACTTGCAAGATTCTCCGGAGGAACTGTACCGCTTCATTGCCAAGTGGAGTGAGGGATATGATGTTGTATACGCGATACGGACCGAGCGTAAAGAAAACTTCTTGAAAAGAATTTGTTACAAAACATTTTACCGGATTTTAAGTAGTTTGGCCAGCATTCCGATTCCTTATGATGCCGGTGATTTTTGTTTAATGGATCGAAAAGTTGTTTCTATTATAAACGCCATGCCAGAGCGGAATCGGTTTGTTCGCGGCTTAAGGGCCTGGGTTGGATTTCGCCAGATAGGACTTGAGTATAAACGTGATGCCCGAGCTGCCGGAGAGGTAAAATATAAATATGAGGATCTTGTAAAACTGGCTTTAGACGGTATTTTTTCTTTTTCTACCGCCCCCTTAAGACTATCAACCTATATGGGTTTGGCATGCTCGTTTTTTGCAATCCTTGGGTCAATTTTCACATTTTTTCAGAAAATGTTTACCGAATGGTTCTCCCAATTCGGCTTAGGGATTTTGCCGGGCTTCGCGACGACATTTATTTCAATCATGTTTTTGGGAGGCGTTCAATTGATTTGTCTCGGAATCATTGGAGAATATTTGGGAAGAATATATGATGAAGTTAAACAACGGCCGGTTTGGACAATAGGTGAACTGTACGGAATTGAAAGGAAATCAGTTTCAAGGTGAGCGCAGCGGTATGCTGATACCGTACCGTAGTGCCGGGTACAATTTCCATGAACAATAATGTGACATTGAAGCAGTTCGGCAATTTACAGGCAGACCTCGTGGAATGGAATAACCGGATGTATCATAAGCATCCGACTCCCTATCGAGGGCTAGCCGGTTTTATAGAGTGGGCTCGTGTAAAAACTGTTTTTAAGTTTGCGCGTATAGAGCCAGATGATACTGTGCTGGAAATCGGATGCGAGGCTGGAAATCTGCTGCAATGTTGTCCCATTGCCACAAGGGTTGTCGGTGTTGACATCTCATCAAGTGCTCTTCAGGAAGCGTATCGCCTTTTCAAGCTGAATAAGCGCCATGCGGAATTTTTCCACCTTGATGCCCAAATGCCATTACCCTTCAGGAAGGGCGAGTTTAGCGTCATTATTTGTTCGGAGGTATTGGAACACGTGCGCGACCCGAGAAGTGTTGTACAGAACATATATGATAGTTCCACTCCTGATACCCGGATTATCATTTCCATTCCAACTGAAGCGCCGAAGATATTTGTCAAGAAACTATTAAACCAATGCGGAATCTTCAATATCTTTTTCCCCGGGATCGAGAAGGAACAAAGTGAGTGGCACCTGCAGACGTTTTCAAAGCACAAATTGCAGTCTATAAGCCGCGATTTATTGCACATAAGCAAATCCACCGTCGTATGGTTTAACCATTACGTTACTCTTATGTGTCATAAAGACAAGTGATGAAGCTGTTTCCAAAGCTTCTGGTATGCCAAGCATCGCCTTATGGCAAAGGGTTTTTTAAGGATCAAGCGTGAAAATCGGTATTCTGGGGGGAGGATTAACGGGTATCACTGTTGCCCAATTGCTCATAGCAAAGGGGCATGAAGTCGTTATCTATGAGCGTAATCAGCCGGGAGGCCTTGCCAGTGGTTTTCCCTTTCCCTATGCTGACAATGTATTTCTGGATAAATATTATCATCATATTTTTACAAGTGATACTGCCATTATTCAGTTGATACGAGAATATGGACTGTCTTCCGATCTCTTATGGTTTGAAAGCAAATCCGGCATTTATGCTGATGGACGACACTGGGAATTCAGAACTCCTTATGACTTATTGCGATTTTCACCGCTCGGGTCCCTCTGGCAACGATTGCTTATGGGGATAAATCTTTATTACTTTCAAAAAACAAAAACCTGGGGAAAGCTTGATAGCGTTACCTGCAAACATTTTTTTGAAAGAAGGAAGAATGTTGACGGATACAAGAATTTGTGGGAGCCGCTGCTCAAGCAGAAATTTGCAGATGATTTTGATAACATCCCGGCATCTTTTCTGTGGGGGCGCATTCGTCCACGTTCAAAGTCGACACACAACGGAAAGGAATGTCTTGGATATTTAAAGGGCGGTTTTTATCGCCTCATTTCAGCAATGGTGGATTCCATAAATGCCCGTGGCGGTCTCATACGAACGGGTGAGCCGGTTGAGGCTATAGTACTCCAGAAAAAACCGCGAATCATTACTGCAACCAGCGAAGATACATGTGACAGAATTGTATGGACAATCAGTCTCGGTCTCATGCAGGAAATTATTCAGGACCTTCCACCCATAGTTGCGCATAAAGCCGATAGTGTGAAGGACGTTGCTGTTACCTGTCTCATTCTCGTGATGAACAAACGACAGAGTAGTTACTATTGGCTGAATAATATCGATCCGAATATAAGCTTTGGAGCCGTCATTGAACACACCAATCTTGTTCCATGTGAATATTATGCGAATAAGCATATCCTCTATATAGTGAATTATCACAAAAGGGACTATTTTCTTTCGGAATTAAATGCTGAAGAGCTGCTAACCGTTCACTTGCCGTCACTGCATAAAATATTCCCTGTGTTCAGCAAAGATGCCATTGTTCAGATGTATGCTACCAAGGATCCCCATAGCTGTCCTCTCTTTACTCTGAACTTTTCAGGGAAGATTCCACCATATCAGGGATGGCTCGAGAATATTGATATTTGCAATATGGCCCAAGTATATCCTGTTGATAGAAATATGAATCATTGCGTTGAAAATGCCTTGAATTATGTTGCCCGAACGTATTAACACCCGCAACTGTTTCTTGTCCCACCATACCAAACAATAATTACCCATGAAGGACCTTCATCTTATGCTCAACCAGGGAACATCAAGGCATGCTTTTGCCGTGGCAGCTTTTGTGCTCGTGGGGATAATCGCTTTCGATATCTTGTACCAGTGGTCTGTGCCCAACCAATTCGGGCAATTCGAATATCTTGAGTCTTATAAAAGAAACATCACACAGATTCGAAAGGATAACCCCTATAAACTGTTGCTGCCTTTGAAAACTGATGGACCGCACACCGATCGAATCCGATGGGTGAGTTCTTCACTGATACCGGCTGTTTATCTGGCAAGCGCCATCGGGCCATACAAGACGCACCTGCTCATAACTATTGTATTGGGGATGGTTGCGTGGGGTTGTTCGTATCTTGTTCTTAAGTCACTGCCATTTTCGTTGTTTTTCACCCTCATGATCATCATCAATCCCGGAATGGTCTTTGCGCATAGATATTTCTTCTTTGAAATAGTGGCATTTATGTATATTTATATGTGCCTCAATTTTTTTGCTTTCTGTCAAATGCTCAGCGCCCCTGAAAATAAAACGGTCTTTTACGCATTTCTTTTTGCTCTGAGCCTGCTTCTTCTTGAGATTGCTTCGGAGATCAGCCTGAATTATGTCATCTGCATTACCGGTTTGTGCATACTGGCCTTCTGGTATTACTGGCGAAGCCGGAACATCAACCGCACCATCCTTCTAAAAAGATTTGCTGTTCTGCTGGGTACGGTTTTCGTGGTTACCGCTTTCTACCTTGCCATCCGCATGCAGTATTTCAGCGAGTTTGTGAAAAAAGGGCATGAAGAAGAACTGCTCGTTACCTATCCATCCATCGTCGAAATGGTGGAGTGCCTGATCTCTAACCTGGTCGTTTTCATATACATGTCATTCACTGCTTTCCTGCCCCCTTTTCTCTCCTTCCCGAATGCGCTCACCCTTTTTGGACGGGAGGCCATTATCCAGCATTATTACGGTCATCACCAGGCTTTGTCGGAGCATTATTTCTATCACAACCTGTTTTTCTGGTATCAGGCGGCCGGCATGGTTTTCCTGGCATATCTGGCATCCCTGGTCATATGCTTTCGCCAGGCCCGTAAGAATAATTCCCCCGTTTATTGGATCGTTTTCGGGCTGCTGGCTGCTGTTTTTTTTGGCAATGCCACCTATTACCTCATCAAAATCCGTCCCTATCTGTCATTGCCGATCCTGCAGTACAAGTGCAGCGTCAGCCTCTTTTTCCTCAGCGTCCTGATCAGTTATTTTGTGTGGAAGGCGGAAGGTTGGTTTAAAAATAAAAAGGCATACTATGTCCTCTATGCCCTCGTGCTCGTTACCATGACCGTTTCGAGCACTCTCCGGGTTTATTATGTGCTCAAACTTTTCCGCTACATCAGCAGTGGTTAGATGAAAAGAGATACGGGCAACGTGGCCACACGTGAGAGAAAGGCACTGTCGTGATCACTGCTTTGGTTTTCCCGGGATTTAAATAGTCTTTTAAAAGGTACGCATATGGACAAAGCCAGATCTTTTAACAGAAGCAGCAGCTCGATGTACTTCCTGCTGTTCATCCTCTTCTTCATAAGCTACGGCTATTTTTTTCAGGGCGGGGGGTGGAATCAGAATTCGCGCATATGCCTTACCCGTTCCATCATTGACCACGGCACCTTCACCATCGATGCGTATAAGGAGGATGCCCCGGGAATGGAGTTCGTAAATGCCGGGGACTGGGCGTATTATGACGGTCACTACTACTCCAACAAATCCCCCGGCTTGTCGTTCATGGCAGCCCCGTTTTTTGCGGCCTCCCAGACGCTTCTGACACGGCTCATTCCCGGCGACGCAGGGCGGCAGGTGCTGATGAGCGCTTACCTCAGCACCATGTTCACCGTGGGGGTGCTTTCTGTCTTGCTTTGTCTCCTCATTTTCTATGTCTTTCACCGTATTTTTTCCATGAGTGTTAAGGCGGCGCTGCTGCTCACGGTGCTGTTTGGCTTCGGAACCCTCGCTTTTTCATACAGCACCACCTTCTATTCCCACCAGCCTGCGGCATGCTGCTCGTTTCTTTCATTTGTGCTGGCTATGACCATCCGCTATGGGGCCGCACCCCGTAAAAATATGATGGCGGTACTCGCGGGATTTTCCGCGGCGTCCGCAGTGGTGATTGAGCCTTCCGCAATGATCATGCTTGCGGGTGTGGCGTTCTGCCTGGTGAGCGTGCGGGAGGGGAGAAGCTATATCCCGCTCTACGTGCTCGGCTGCGTTCCGCCGCTGGCAGTGCTGGGGTGGTATAACTACGTGTGCTTTGGTCATCCCCTGGCCTCGGGCTACGCTTACTCTAATGATATGGTGATGTGGAAGGTGGAGGGAAAGCTCTTTGGAATACCCGGTCTCAGGCGATTCTACGATCTGCTCATTTCCCCCTACCGGGGCCTTTTTTTTAGCTCACCGGTTCTGATCATGGCGCTGCCCGGCCTTTTCATCGCCTTGAGAAGAAAACAGTGGCTGAGTGAGATTTTATTCTGCGCAATGATCTCCGGAGTTTTCATCATGTTCATTGCCTGCTTTCATGCGTGGCATGGTGGCTGGGCGGCAGGACCCCGCTACCTGCTGCCCGCCTTTCCCTGGATATTCATGATGGCGGGGCTTTCCCTTCAGCGATTTCCCAGGGTTTTTGTGGGTATCGGCCTGCTGTCGTTGCTGCTCAATCTTGCCATCACCATTGTGGGCAATGAAATTCCCCTGGAGGTGAAGCATCCCCTCACTGATGTCATCTTGAAAAATCTCATTGCGGGCAGGGTTTCCATCAACCCCTTCCCGATCTCACAGTGCGAGAGTTATACCATGGCTGAGATGGCCCGCATCGATGTCTGGAGGGCCAACTTCAGCTCATTCAACCTGGGTGAACTGCTCTTTCCCTACAGCATTGCCAGTGTTCTTCCCCTGGCGGTCTTCTGGGTTATCTGGTGGTACTGGTGGAATAAGAGCACCGGAGGCGGTTACATACAGCGTGGTCGGAAAAGAAAATGAAGTCACTCGTTTCCCAGGATAGACAGGATTTTTTTCTTATATGCAGTGTGCTCCTTTTCG
Organism: uncultured delta proteobacterium; assembly: GCA_963751515.1. Taxonomy (GTDB): domain Bacteria; phylum Desulfobacterota; class WTBG01; order WTBG01; family WTBG01; genus CAZWCD01. The sequence continues at coordinate 55,113 of CAVVUR010000003.1, read as the reverse complement.
GTTGTATAGCACGCTGCTGGAATATCACTCAAAGCTTCTGGTGGGATGAGATATGGAGCACCATGACATATGTAAACGCGGGCTCCCTGTGGCAGGTGGTGAGCAGCCTCGGCTACTATTTCAATAATCACATTTTATATTCCTTATTAGCCCGTTGTTCAGTAACCCTGCTGGGAGAGAGTGAGTTTGCCGCGCGGCTGCCTGCATTGGGGATGGGATTGCTTGGCATCGTGATGTTGTTCCAATTTGGCAAAAGATTCCTGGGGGAAACTTCGGGGATGCTTGCCTCGGTGTTACTTGCGCTATCCGCCTTTCATATTGATCACTCAACAGAAGCACGGGGTTATTCGGGTCTTGCCCTTTTTTCAATTCTTTCCTCATGGTACTTCCTGGAGGGTTTGAAGGCCAATGAGCTTAAATCCTGGATGTGCTATGTTCTTTTCACGGTGCTTGGATTTTATGCTCATGTGTTCATGATAGCAGTTTCCATTTCTCAACTCTTCACTGCCATGGTTTTTATTGCGGGTGATAAATTGATTGCCCGGGGAACGGGGATACCCCTTAGAAATTTTAGGCATTTCCTCATTTTCCTTTTTGCCGCGGCTATTGTCACCCTGGCTATCTTTGTCCCTGTCTTGCCTGCCTTTGTTACCAATATGGGTAAAGTTTATCTCGTGAGCGTCAATCGCATTCCCTTCCTCCTGAGTCTGTTGCATTCTCTGCTTCCAGGTACCCATGGTTTTCTTGGATGTATATTCTACGGTGTGCTGTTTTGCGCTGGTGCATTCTATATCTTCAGAAGCAATACTGCGCTGTGTGTGTACCTCATCACGCTCTTGAGCTTGCCCTTAACCCTCTACCTGTTGATTAATCCTATGTTTGTGTTCGAGCGATATTTTATCTTTGCCCTGCCTTTTGTCCTTTTAGTGGTGAGCCATGGGGTAATCGGCCTTGCTGGAAAATTCACAGGCATTTATAAAAAAGGGTTTATCTGCTTCTGCCTTGCTCTTATGGTCTATGCAAGTTTGCCGGATCTCGGCATAGTGCTCAGTCAGGACCGCCAGAATTATAGGGAAGCGGTTCGCTATGTGGAGGATGCTATCAGGGAAGGAGACGGCGATCTTGTTTTTTCCATAGGGTATGCGGGCGAGCATTTCCGGTACTACGCTGCCGATACCAGCATAGCAACTCCTCCAACCCTGGATGAATTCTTCACCATCACGAGGGGCAAGAAGCGCGTCTGGTGTTTGATAACGGCCTGGCTTCCCGATATCCGTCCTGCCTATGAGGATGTGGCGCTGTATGCCGAGCGGCCGGGTCAAGTTGAAATCTATGATTATGTAAAGAAACATTTCGCGTTGAAGAAGGCTTTTCCATCTCGATTTCCGGTAGAGGTTTATTCGCTCACGGTGGACCTTGCGATGCCGATGACTCCTCTGGGTGAATGAACCAGTATTGCAAGCATTCTTCCCCTGGCGGCCTTCTGGGGCATCTGGTGGTACTGGTGGAGGAAAATCGTTTGCGGTCAACAATAGCGCGGCTGCTGCTCGTACTGCTGGTATGCCTCTTTCTGCTCCAGCGTATCGGGCTGCTCCTGTACGGATATCCGCACATTGCCCATCCGACATTTGATGAGACCGCGAGCGGGGTGCTCACCTGTGACCTCCTCAATGGAGCGATCAGGGCTCCGCTTTCGGTCTATCAGTATGAGAGCAGGTCCGGCGACAGCCTGCTGGAGGGATTGTTGCTGGCCCCCTTCTTTGTTCTCTTCGGGCGCTCCCTGCTCTCATTGAAACTGCTTGCCCTGGCCTCGTCGCTTTTCAGCCTGCTCTGCTGGACGGCTTTGCTCAGGCGCTATCATGGTGCGTGGGCCTCTCTTATCTTTGCCGCGCTTTTTGCCTTTCCGCCCCCGGCATTTTCCCGCCTCACCCTGCTCGGCACCGTTGCCTCACACCACCTGATAAATCCTCTCATGGCACTCCAGCTGCTTTTATTGTTTCTGATCATTGAGGACAGCAGAGGAAGAATATCCCCCTGGTTATGGGCCGGAATGGGCGCGCTCGCGGGGCTGGGCGCCTACACCTTTTACACCCATATCATTTTTAACCTCTTTTGCGGGCTGACGCTTCTTTTATTCCGGCCGCAGCTCATCTCGGTAAGAGCGCTCCTGCTGTCCGCGGGCGGGTTCCTGACCGGCTTTGCACCCGGGGTTGCCATGGCATTGACTTCGGGAGGCGGGGGAGGCTATCTTCTTTCCATCCTGCGGGACATCAGGTTTGACGGCGGGGTGCTGGCGCGGAATTTTTTCTTCACCATCCCCCATTCGCTGGGATACGCTTATCCCTCACCAGAGATAGGAACGGTATCAATCCTTTTCTCCTTCTTCATTCTCGTGCTGGCCGGACGCCTGACGGTCAATTTTTTCAGACAGCTCTCTTCCTTGCGGGCTGCGGCACCGGCCGCGGCACTGCGGCGCCTCAACCCTTCATCCCTGCTGAGCATATTGCTGGTGATGTATCCCCCCTTCTTTCTCCTGCTGATTTCGCTGTCACCCCTGGAGATAAAACCCTTTGAATACTGGCCGGCAGTCAGCTTCTTCGGACAGTTTTCCGTCGCCGATCTCTATCGCTACCGGTGGCTCACCCCACTTTACCCTTGCACGCTGGCCCTTATCGCCGCCGGTATGGCGGGCATTGCAGGTGCAAGCCGCGTAAAGCCTTTCATCCGCTATGCTGCAGGCGTCAGCCTGGTTTTTTTTCTCACCTGCGGGGCGGTGAAAAGTGTTTCCTTCTGTTCGGGGAGCCAGTTTCTGAAGATATGTTCCTACAAGGGCTTCAGCTATGATCAGATGGGAAACCGTTTTATGCTCCGCCCCGGAGATGCGTTTAACGAAGAGCAGGCCATGCGGTTTATCGCGGACTATCCCGAAGAAAACCGGTCAGAGCTGTATAAATTTCTGGGTGCCCGGGTGATGATGCGGACAGCTGCGCATAACGGCGCGGCAGGGGAACTGGAAGGATTCCTGCAGCCGCTTGAGCCCGCTCAGCGGGAAGATGCTCTGTATGGCATCATCTGGGCTGCGCAAAACATTCCTGATGATGTCTTTCAACCGCTTGCCCTCTCTCTGGCGGATAGCCTGAACGGCCTGTACTACGAGACGTGGGGATACCGCTATCTTGCGTACCGGTATTACCTGGTTTTGCTTAACCGGGAAGCGATCACAGCTTGTTTGTCGCCGGGAGAGCGGTGGTTCTTCAGAAAATTCCTCAGGAACTTTGAAGGTGCCATGCTGGGGAGGGCGGGAGAGCAACTGGAGGAGGAATTCTTGCGAGAGATAGAATCCATCCCCCCGGAGTATCAAGCTTATACCGTGCGGGGAATCGGCATGCGGGTGGGGGATGAAATGCTCTTTAACCCGGTGGGCATTGCCGACTATCCGCTCGACAGCCGTTATGGCCGGCGGTTTGAGCACAGCCTGCAAGAGGCATTCTACGAGGGGGTGGGGGCGGGTTTTGCGGAAGCGCTCTGCCGCTTGTGGAGAACCCTGCTCTTGCCGGACGATCACACCTCACCGCTTTACCGGGAAAGGCTTGACCTGGAGTGGAATCGCTGTCAAAGCTTGATGTCCAGGGTATCACCTGTACATGCGCGTCTTATACGCAGCGGTTTCCTGGCGGAGCTGGAGAAGAGAAAATTGCCCGAGGGCATCCGGAACTACCTGCAGAATCAACAGGCAGGCTTCAAGCACGCAGTAGCCAGCGGCATGTGACATTGCCACTTACGGTGTGTCCATCATGCCAAAAACAAAAGGGGACGTCCATAAAATTATAAATTGGTTTGTTTAATGTTTTTTGTTGCGAGTATGCATAAACAAAAGGGGACGTCCATAAAATTATAAATTGGTTTGTTTAATGTTTTTTGTTGCGAGTATGCATATGCCGCGCAAATCACGAATTGATGTGCCCGGGGCACTCCATCACATTATAATAAGGGGTATAGAAAGGAAGAGAATATTTCAGGACAACCTTGACAGAAGCAATTTCATTGATCGGCTGGGAAGTATATGCACCGGGTTGAATGTTATCTGTTATGCATGGGCCTTGATGCCCAATCATGTACATCTTTTGTTGAGAAGTGGTACGGCACCCATACCTGCTGTCATGAGACGACTTCTCACCGGTTATGCGGTAACCTATAACCATCGCCATAAACGGCATGGTCATTTATTTCAGAATCGATACAAGTCGATTCTTTGTCAAGAAGACACCTACCTGCTAGAATTAGCGCGATACATACACTTGAATCCGCTCAGAACAGGCGTGGTATCGGACATGGAGAACTTAGATCATTATCCTTATTCCGGCCATAGCGTTATCATGGGGAAGAGAAAAAACGATTGGCAGGAAATCGGTTACATCCTTGGCCATTTTGGATCAGTTGCTTCCCAAGCGCGCAAGCGCTATAGAGCATATATTCAAGATGGCATAGCAAGGGGCAGGCGGGCAGATCTGACAGGAGGGGGATTAATACGGAGCTTGGGCGGGTGGTCTGAGGCCAGCCTGAGACTAGGTAAGGGGGATCGCATTAAGGCAGATGAACGTATTTTGGGGAATGGTGATTTTGTTGAGGAAGTACTGCGAAGATCAGAAGAAAGATTAGAGCGAAAGTATCAGTTAAAAGCGCGCGGTATTGATCTTGAGAGTCTCGCCAGAAGAGTTGCTTTGCTCTTTGGTATTGAGCCTGAAAAGATATATGCGCCGGGAAAGTATAAACAGCGCGTTGATGCACGCAGTCTTTTTTGTTATTGGGCAGTGCGCGAACTTGACTTTTGTGCAACCGAACTTGCTAAAAAGCTTGGACTTTCGCAACCGGGGGTAAGCATCTCGGTAAAGAGAGGGGAAAAGATAGCGAGAGAAAAAGGAATTCAGTTTTCACTTGATTAGAAATTTATAATTTTATGGACGTCCCCATGACGTCCCCATGATTCACGGGGAGCCGTTAATAGTGAGTATAGATGACGAGTGTTGGAGGCGGGTTCAGAATGCGGATAAAACCGACCGGGTCATCACCGATCATCACTTTTTCTATGGTTGACTCCGGTTCTGTTTTCAGGTACCGCATCCAGTGGTAGCCGATGACGATTTCCCCGTTTTCGGGAACAACCCCGGTAAGTTCCAGCCGGTTATAATCTGCATTTACCGTGCCGCTTCCCCTGATGAAAAAGGAGGGGTTCCGGTTGACCCGGTAGATGGTGAAGGCGGCGGTTTCTCCCTCCTTGGTCAGATAGCCCGGGTAGCGGTTGAAAAACGCCTTTGAGCGGTCAAGCCAGCAAACAACCCAGGTGACGTTGTAGACGTCAAACTGCCGCTTCAGCTCCTCCAGTGAATACTCCGCAATATTTTTTTCGAACAGCACACCTGCGGTAAAGCTCGCATAGCTGTGCTTAATCGGGTACAGGGGACGCGGCCCGCAGAGATACTCCCGTTTCAACCGTTCCGGGAAGAGGGCGGGAAGGTGGGCGCCGCCGTACTGGTGCCCGGTGTCGTATTCCGAGTCTTCGATCAATATTCTTCCTTCCCGCGTGGTGTGTTCCCTCAGCCAGGACAGCAGCTCATCAACGGCAGGAGAAAATTCGCAGTTCAGGCGATAGAGGTTGTAGCCGCCGATTTCCTTGAGCGGTTTGATCACCGGACCGACGAGCAGGGCGAACAGGAGGACGGCACTGAAGAGTCGCGCTGCCACCCCCCTCTTTTCGAAGAGCGCCCGGAGTGCCGGGACAAGCCCCGCGCTCGCCGGTATAAGCAGCAGCAGGTTTAGCGGGACGATGAACCGCTGGGGCTGCAGCTGGGGAAAGAGCCGGGTGTGCGAGCCGTAATAGGCGACGGTAAAAATAAAAACAATCCCTCCGGCAAAGGGGAGAAACAGCGCCGTCTTCCGTTCACGCAGCCAGCGGTACATGCCGCCGATGCCGAAGAGCAGCAGCATCACCTCGATAAAGGTGTTGTTGAGCGAAGGTGTCTTGCGGTAGGGGATGCTCTGGTACTGGCGAAGGTAGACGGTGAGCGGCTCGAGGGCATTGGTAATCTGCAGCGCAAAGTTGTAATTTTCGGGCCGGGTGGTCTTATCATTGAAGAACTGGAGAAGCGGCAGCAGCCAGAAGCTGTTGATGATCAGCACCACGCCGATTATGCAGGCAATTCCGAGATGGCGGGAGAGCGACACTTTCTTGAAGGAGAGTGCGTAGAGCGCGAGCAGGGGAATGAAGAGGTGCACCGGGGCGAGAATGTGCATCATCAGCAGCAGGGATGCGAGAAGGGCAAGCAGCAGATATCGCTTCCAGGTAAACTGGTCGAGCAGCCGGTAAAAAAGCGAAAACACATAGACGGAGAAAGAGCACATGAAAACGTAGGAGAGCATTCCCCAGGATACAAGATCGATGGTCATGGAGAGCAAGAAAAAAAGGAGCGCCAGTATCGCGGCGGTAACAGCGGTTGTCCACGACAGGCCGAAGTTCCTCGCGGCAGCATAGGGAAACAGCGGGTAGAGAAGCAGGAATGCCATCAGGTAGAGCTTGAAGGCGAGTCCCTCACCCAGGAAGGAAAGCGCAAGGAAGAACACCTCCCATGCCTTGTTGTCTGCATTGACCAGCGTGCCGCTGGGGTAGCCGGCGAGGAAAAAGGGATCATATCCCCAGAGCCGGCCGGCCGACGAAAAAAATCTCCTGGCGGAAAGGCACTGGGAAAAATGCATGGCATAGTCGTCGGTGTATAGAGGCGCGTTTGAAAAAATCTCCTCCGCCGGGAGGAAGAGGCTGATCGAGCATGCGGATGCCAGGAGGAGACTGAGTACGACGAGTTTCTTCATTGCCGGGTTACATCATCATGGTTGACCGTTGTTTTCTCTGAATTCGCGTCTGCCCAGGCTCATCAGCCGCTCGCCGATCTTGGTTTTGAAGGTCGGCAGCGCAATCCGCACCGTCAGCAGCAGCCGGTAGTTAAATCCCTTGAACATGAGATAGAAATACGAGAAGGGCTCGATGAGCGCGACGATGCAGGCGTGCAGCACCGCAAGGGCAATCCGGGCAGTGGCCGCTTTCCGGTGAGAGATGAAATAATCCACCATCCGTGACGGGATGAGCGGGGAGATGCGCACCAGCCTGTTTAAAAAGCTGGGCTGGTAGCTGAAGTAGTTTTGTATGGGAAGCTCGGTGCCGGCGCCCATCTTTTGTTGCATCATGCCGTAGATGTCGGTCCCTTTGTAAAAGGTGAGGGTGAAGAGCTGCAGCTGGAAGGGCTTGGGAATTTGTTGCAGGACCCTGAGGGTGTTGATGACGTCGTCCTCTGCTTCGAAGGGGTTGTCGAGAATGACATCATAGTAGCCGCTGACGCCGTACTTCCTGGCCAGCCCGGTTGCCTCCAGGAATTTGCGGTTTGATACATGCCGGCCGTACACCTCCCGGTTGGTCCTCTCGCTTCCTGACTGCAGGCCCATGGTCACCCAGGCAAGTCCCGCCTCTTTCAGCAGCCGCACCTTTTCCTCGGTGAGATGGAGCGGGGTGGACCTGACGATGAAGGGCCGGTCAATCCACCTTTTATAATCCCTGACAAATTCACGGTGCCATTCTTCCGGGTGGGCAAGGAAGCAGTCGTCGTGGATGTTTACCAGGATGAGGTCGGGAAACGCCTCCACGGCCGAGCGCAGTTCCGCAATCACATTGTGGGGGCTCCTGGTGCGGATGCTCCTCGACCCGTAAATCCGGGAGAGAAAGGAATTGCAGCAGTAGGAGCAGGAAAAGGGGCAGCCGCGGGACGAGATGATGTTGTATGCCTTCCCGTCATACCGGGTATGCTTCCTGAAGAGCTTCAGGTCCATGGGGAGGATTTTTGTATCATGATAAACATATGAGTGCTGTGGAAAATGGTCCGGGAAGGGGAGCTTGTCCAGGTCGGCAATGAGCGGTCGCAGGGGATTCTTCTGCACTGTCTGTCCATGTTTGAAAGCAAGATTTCGGATCTCCCTTAAGCTCTTACCATCCGCCAGGTGGTTGACCGCCTCCAGAACAGCTTCCTCACTTTCCCCGACGGACACCGCATCGGCATATTCCAGGCACTCTTCCGGCGCCACGGTGGGATGAATGCCTCCTGCCATAAGCGGTATGCCGGGGGCGTGCTCTTTTATCTGCCTGCCGAGATAAGCTGCGAAGGTCGCTTCGTAACTCATCATGCCGCAGCCGATGAGGTCAGGACGAAATGAATCAATGAAGGCCTTCAAAGGCGGTATGACCGCGGCTTCATGGCGCGGGATGAACAGGACGGCCGACTGATGGCCCTGCTGCAGCACATAGGAATGGAGGTATTTTATGCCGAAGTTCTCAGTGGTGGGCAGAAGCGAAATGAGCAGTATCTTCATGGCAGCGTCTTGGCGGCGGAGGCTTTCTTGTCGGAGGCGCGCGGGATGCTGAAAATATTTTTTATAAGTCTGCCCATCTTCCTGGACATGAAAATCTTATAGCGCATCTTGAACTGGTAGGCATCAACATCAAATTCTTTGTGCCGGTCGAGCAGGCGGGCGATGCTGTGGGTTAGCATGCCCAGGTTGGGCATGATGCGGTAAAAACGGATGTTGATCAGGAAGCGGTTGAGCCACCCCGGAAGCACCGGGATCAGCGTCAGGAAGCCCTGTATCCTGGCGAAGTTGAGCTTTCGGATGGTGCCTCCCTGGATGAACGAGCGGGCATTGAGCCCCCGGTTTATCTCTTCCACGTCACCAGCGGTGAGGATGCCCTCTTCCAGCGCGCTCTCGATGATCTTTGTCCGGGGGTAGTACCTGATGAAATAGAGGCTTAATCGGTTGGGGCGGGTCTGGTTGTAGAAGCGGAGCATGTGCACCAGGTCATCCTCGGTCTGGGTGGGCAGCCCGAGCATGTTTTCACAGATGGTGAGTATCCCGGCGCCCCGCAGCAGCTCGATGCTCCGTTTCACCTGCCGGTTGGTTTCCCTGCGGTTGAGCACCTTCCGCTTGAGCTCTTCGTCCAGGGACTGGACGCCCATGATGGCCTGCCAGCATTTCGCGTCCTTGAGCAGCGCCACCGTCTCCTCGTCGATGAAGTTGACGTGGATGCAGCAGGTGAAGGGCACCCCGATCTCTTTCTTGTAGCCGTCTAAAAAGCGGGTGAGCCACCCCTTGTCGCTGATGAATATCTCGTCCCAGAAGTGAACGGTAGTGTAGGGGTATTGTCTGCGGGCCTCAATCAGTTCCTCGAGCACGCGGTCGGCGCCCCTGCGGCGGAAGAACGGCCCCTTGCCGCGGTAGATGGTGTCCTTGTAAAGGGAGTTGTTGCAGAAGGTGCACTTGTTGACGCACCCCCGGCTGGTGATGGTGATATAGCCGTCCCGCAGGTAGGGAAGCTTATCCAGGAAGATCTCCTTGTCCGGCAGGGGAAGCGAGTCGAGATCCTGCAGCAGGGGCCTCACGTCGTTTTGGATAACCTCACTGCCGTTTCTCGCCCAGACATTGGGGATGCTTCTGCAGGCGGGGGTGTCCTTGATGCGGTCGGCCAGCTCGACCAGCGCCTCTTCTCCCTCACCGATAATCATGTAGTCGACGGAGGGCTGCAGCATCACATATTCCGGAACCGAGGTCGGATGCACTCCCCCGAATACGATGGGGACATCCATGGCTTTTTTAATCCGGTCAGCGAGCCCGACCGCCCAGGGGTAATTGTCCGATACCACCGAAAAGGCAACCAGGTCCGGGGCATGTGCCCTGAGCTCTGCGATGATGTCATCGGAATAATCAAAAAGCCTTTTGAGCACCCGGTTTTTGAGGAAGGTGTCGTCAAACAGCTGGGGATCGAAGCACAGGGAGCACCGGTGGCCGGCCTTTTTGAGGACGGCAGAAAGGTACTCTATGGCGAGCGTTTCACAGGCTGAGGAAATGAAAACTACGTGCATGACATCCCTATGTGAGCCTCTTCTTGATGTAGCCGCCCATGGCGTACTTGGTCACGTAGAATCCCGCTTTGACCGTATCCATGAGGCTACGGGGGTTGGTAAACAGCAATTTCATCACATAGCGCAGAAACGTGCGGGGGCGCAGGTAAAATTTCCGGTACATGCGCCGGTGGGCTTCGATAAGCTGCTCCTTGGTCATGCCGCTGGGAATGAAGACGGGGTCCCAGAACCCGAGCTTTTTCCAGTCGCGCACAAAGGCGCCATACTGCTGGGCGGTATCGAAAAGCTCGGCGCCGGGCATGGGCGTGCAGAAGGTGACGTGAAAATCCTTAAGCCCGCTCTCCCGGGCAAAGCGGGTGGTCTTTTCTATGGATTCGGCGGTTTCACCGGGACACCCGATCATGAAGTAGCCTCGGGAGTGGATGCCTGCCTCATTGGTTTTGCGAATCACCTCGGATAGTTTTTCCAGGGTCACCCGCTTTTTTATGGTATCGAGTATCCTCTGGTCCCCGCTTTCCACGCCGTAGGCGATCTGCCAGCATCCCGCCCTTTCGATCAGGCCGAAAAGCTCCACCGAGGTCACTTCCGGCCTGGCCAGGCAGGACCAGCTGATCGCATAATCCTTTTTGAGGAGTGCCTCACAAATTGCCACCACCCGTTTTTTGTCGAGTAGAAAATTATCATCGTAGAACATGATGTCCTTAATGCCATACACCTTGACCAGATGGTCCACCATGGCAACGGTGTATTCGGCGCTGTGCGCGCGGTATTTTTCGCCCATGAACGGCCTCGCGCAAAAGGTGCAGGTGCCGTTGCATCCCCGCGAGCTCATCAGGGATGAGGAGGGAAGACGCCGGTAGCTATGCGGCGAGGGCTTGTAGTATTTCTCCAGGTGGGGCAGGAGCTCCCATGCAGGAAAAGGAAGTGCGTCAAGGTCATCTATGTTGTCTCTGCGGGGGGAGAGGCGGATCTCCTGACCGTCCCGGTAAACGATGCCCGGGATGGTTTCAACGCCGCCTCCTGCCTTTAACGCGGCAAGGATATCGCAAAGGGTGTATTCGCCCTCGTTTATCACCCCGAGATCGAATTCACGACACTCCTGCAGCGTTTCTTTCGGCATTGAAGAGACGTGTGGTCCGCCGATGATCAGGGGCGCGCGTATCCCGCTCTGCCTGATGGCCTTTCCCAGCTCAAATGCCCGGCTTAAAGACACGGTGGAAGCGGTGATGCCGATCGATCCGGCGCCGGATTGCGCTATTTCAGCAAGGGTTCGGCTGAGGTCAAGATGAAGCGCCGGTGCATCAATGATGGTAACCGTGTAGCCCTGCTTGCGGGCTGAAGACGCCAGGTAGCAGAGGCCGAGGGGCGGCGCCTGGCTGCCTACGGAAGCAAAGCTGCCGTACCGTTCCTCCAGCGTTATGGGCGGATTGACCAGCACGAGATCATGTTTCATAGACATCATTATAACACAGGTGGTAAAAGTTCAACAAGGATTGATTATTGCGTCAGCCACGCAATTCCGCGGCTGTCCCTGTTTCTTCGATACGCCGCGGCAGAAGCTTTAACTGTATTTAGCAGCACATAGTAATTGTTGTTTAGATTATATTATATAATAAATATACTTTGTTTTTCCATCACCTCCAACCGTCTTCGGACGGGATCAAAGTGGCCTTTATAGTTTAAAAATATTTAAAAAAAACTTGACATATTTTCATTATTGTGGTTAAATAGTTCATAAAAGAAAGTGAGCAATCAAAAAAACAAAATATATTTATACGATTTAATGGCAATACTAATGATTAAATGGATATTTGGTTCTGGCGGCAGGTTTCGCTGCGTGCATTCCTCTGGCAATACAATAAATTCTGTTCACTGAAAAAAACACTTGACAAGATTTGGATAATATAATGTAATATGCAGGTCAAAGGGTGGATTGGTTGTGTGGAGTGATGGTAGCGCCTCATAATTGCAGTGAGTGAGTTTTATGCGATCCATCGGGATGAATGAAAATTATAAAAATAAAACCGGAACAGTGTTTGAAGCAGCAGATGGTTGGTTAACACCGAGGGGTGCTTCAAATAAGGTGTCGGTTTTTTTTGTTGACAGCGCCGCTAAAAAAAACAATAAGTAGCAAGGCAGCATCTTTACGGAAAGTGCATAATCGAAAGGGCAAACCCCGGGTAACCGGGGGACGCAAAGCTACGATCCCCGTGATGGGGAAGTCGGGTTGCCGAGTAAATGCACTTGATAAAAAAGCAATCCCGATTTTTTATTGTGCGTTCATCAACAATAATAAAAAAGGGGCTTGTGAGAAAGGAGGTGATGCAGAAAAGGACAGGTGAAGAAAGAGAAGTGATGTTTTAAGTTTAAGCCACAGGAGTAGCTGGAAGATGTAAGCAAAGCAGCAAAACATGTACCAAGTAAGAAATCGCGATTTCAGGAAGTTTGTTTTTAAATGGTTCGATGATTTACCTAATGTGATCAGCAAAGAAATGGAGGAGAAGAATTTATGAATAAATATGTAGTGGCTTTGTTAAGCGTCATGCTATTGATTGGATTAAGCACCACGGGTATGGCAGCGCCTATTGTTGATCCTGTCGGTGATCGATTCGTTGCTGGGAAGGACATTCTCTCTGCAGATGCGCTGTTTTACCCCGCATCCTCGTTGCCAATTGCGGATTATGTAAAGCTTACCGTTACCATGGCGAGCGGCTCAACCCTGCCGGGCATGATTACCTGGGACTTTGACGCCGATAAGAATACCGCGACTGGCGGTGGGTCGTCCCTGAATATGCCCTTCTCTCCCTGCCCCACCAGCAGATGCAAGACAGAAGGCGGGTTTGATTTTTACATTTTGTTGGTTATGAGAGATCAGAGCGATACCGGTAATACAGCATATTGTGGCAATTGTGTGGGGGCCGCAGGGCAGTGTGTTACCAGGGGTGCTACAGTTGCCTGTACGGAAGGCACCTGTTATGAACCGGGAGATTCATGCGATATTGGCGCACCTGGTTGCTACTTGTTAGATGAGACTCCTTGCAGCGGTGCCGGTCAGTGTCCAAATGCCTATGAGTTACAGACACCCTGTACTGCCTCCAGTGATTGTGGCAGCGGTCAGCAATGGGGCGAATACTATGTCGGATTTGGATTGGGGGGAAATAGCAGACCCGCTTTCCGGGGACGCCTTGAACTTCCAGGCGACATTCTTGCCAAAAACCAGTACTGCTTCACTCTTCCCTGGGGTAAAATCGTCGCTTATGCCGCTATGATGGGTGCGGTTAATTTTGGTGATGTGAAAGATGACCCCACCTACCAGGTGCAGGCTTGGCATGATCCGATCTTCGATCCTAATGATGGAGGTGATAAAGAAGACTTTTTTGATGTGGGCCTGACACTGAACATTTCTGACTACGTGCCCAATACCGGGTATGCCGCTTCTACAGCCAGTGCGGTGGAGGCGTGTTCTGCTGATATCACGAGCGCAGTGGCGGGGCAAACTGATTGCAAGGTCGCCCTCCAAGACCTGGTTCTGTTGAAGGCAGAGTTTAACCGGAGCAATTGTCCGAACTGTGATTGCACCAAGTAAGGGCGTTATTACTCTGCAAGGGCATCATGCCCTTGCAGAGTATAACAACACAACCTCTTGGTTGAAGGGGGGTGAGAAAGGCATTAACACTATTTGAAGATGAAAGGAGGTGAATAGAGATTGAGCAGGTAGGTAGTTTTAGGTCAAGATGTTGCAACGAAGAGCAAAGGTATGAGGAGTGTTTCAACAAAAAATTTAACGGAGGTGAAAGAATGAAAACATTATCAATGCTTTTTGGTATGCTGTTGATGGTCGGTCTGATGATCAGCCCGGCGTCGGCAGTGAATTATGCGATCGATGTGAATGGGAATGGGACCGGCGATGCCGCTCTTGCGATCGAAGTTGGCAACTCGACCGCCCTTGATTTCTACATCGAAGCATACTCCTGTGCGCCTGATGATAAATTGTTCGGTGTGCAGGCTTACATTAGTTATGACAATACAGCTGCCACCATCAGCGCTTGTTCTCCGAACACGGCAGCGCAGTGCGACGGCAGCCTGAGCGGATGTACCTCTCCGGCCCCGGGCGTGCTTTCACTGATCTGCAGTAACTTTACCTTCATCACGGTTGCCGGCAACAAATACAAGGTTGGTAGCGCGACGCTGACCTGTGATAATGAGAAGGATTTCAATCTCACCATGGCCAACGATGTCGGTGCTCCTTACAACGACGGCTTCACCTCGGACTGCAACCTGGGTAATGTTTTCCCGACCGCAGCAGTGGTGGCGGTTGACCAGTTCATCCCGCCCTGTGAATGTGCGGTAACGCCGGCTACGGCTGTCGTGCAGTCACTTATCGGGTCGACGGTAACCCAGGATTTTAACGCCGCCCCGGCGAATCAATTCTGTGCCAACCCGCCGGTCTATGTATTTTCTGAAGACTGCGATTACGCTACCATTGACGCGAACACCGGTCTCTTGAGCGTACCGGAAACAACCCTTGGCGAGACCTGCACCGTGTGCGCCACAGACACCGCCAATACGGGTACGGAACCCTGCTGTGCCGACGTAGAGATTAAAGGTGCTATTACCTGCTCCGGTGAGATTTACCTGGGTGGGGCCGAAGGCATCTGCTCCTGCGTCGAACAGCCCCCGGTTGATGATCCGCCTTACAACCGGCCCGGGAGAAGGGGACTTTCCCTTACCTGCGGTGACTATGTCGACTTCTGCGCCTGCTTTGACTGCGAAGGTACGGTTGACACGACCTGGACAGTTACCTGCACCAAGCCTAATCTTGCTACCGTCGTGGAGACCGCTGAGTGCGCTTCCCGCGTGACGATCAGCGACACCATGTGTGATGTGCTGGCAGAGACGGCAGAGTGCACGGTGACGGTAACAGACCCGGTCAACAACTGGACGGATTCAGTTGTGATTCAGGTCGGCGAGATCGCGGTTGACCTCTCCGAAGAAACGGTAGCACCCGAGACCGACTCGGTTGTGGTTGACATCAGTGTTACCAACAACAGCAACACCATCCGCGCCATGGACATCACCATTGACGAAGTGGCCGGTGACAACCTGGTATGCACCTCCTGCGTAGCCGATCCCGACCGCGCGCTCAATTTCACCTGCACCGCGGCCGAACAGCCCGATGGTTCCTGCAGGGTGGTGCTCTTCTCACCTGTTGGCGTGATCAATCAGGGTGAAGGCGTGGTTGCCTCAGTGATCTATGACGTGGTGGACGGCCAGCCCTGCCCGGACTGCGTTGAACTGGCCATAACCGCAATCGAGGCGGCCGATCAGTTCAATGAAGACCTCTGTGCCTGCGTGGACACCGGTGAGGTCTGCTTTGATGTATGCGGTGATATTTTCCCGCGTGACTGTCTCAATCCGGACTGCGCTCCCTGCGGTGACGGGGTGGTAGACCTCTTCGATATCCTCGAAATGGTCGACATCATCCTGGCGGTGGATGGTTACACGGCTACCCCGTGTCAGCTGGACAATGGAAACGTACCCAACGGTATGCCGCCGTACTGCGGTAACCCGTCCGGTACCACCAACTGTCTGACTGATCAAGAGATCAACATCTTCGACCTGATGGTCATTATCGACATGGCCCTTGGAAAGGCTAACTGCTGCGATTACTGCACCAGCGGCTCCATTTTCTAACCATGTTGGTGATTGAGATGTTGTAACAGCTAGACGAGCCTGGCGGTGGGTTTCCCGCCGCCAGGTTTTTTTTAAGCCTTTTTTAACCGAACCGCGTTTGGGAGAAATAATGTCAAGAATTAGTGCAGTGGCAGGATTGGCCTTCATGGTGGTTTTGGCGCTTTTCTCCCCGGGCCGGTGCGAAGAACCCAAGCTTATCATAGTACCCGGCCAGGCCAACAGTGTAAAGGTCGAGCTTTCAAATGCTACCCTTGTGCGCGGTGTGCAGTTTACCGTGAGCGGTGCGAAGATTACCGAAGTGCGCACGACCGAGCGTACCAAGGGGTTCCTGGCGAAGTTTAATGAGAAGAGCGGGAAGGTGCTGATGGTGTCGGCCAGCGGAGCAAACATCCCGCCCGGCACGGGTTCCATTGCGGAGATCATCTGTGACAAACCAAAGGGTGCAAGCATCTCCGAAGTGACCATCGTCAAGGGCACACCCCCGGTGAAAGAGGGCAAAATCCCGGAAAAGGAGGTTGGGGGACCGCAAAAAAATATAATTAAATAAGTCCTCATATTATTATATTAATATAATAGGAGGGAATACCCATTGAGGGGGGTTCAATCGTAAAAAAAGGAGAGAGAGGAGAGGTTATTACGATGAAGAGATATTCCCTGTCACTTATAATGGCTTTATTTTTTTTGGTCAGTACCCGCCCCGGGTTTTCCGCCGTGGTGCTCACCGCGGGCGACGGATCCGGCTTTAAGGGATCCCACTACCGGCCGGTAACGGTGAGCCTTGATAACCCGGATGAAAGGGTAAAACAGGTGCAGCTGGATGTCTGCGATGCTGGCAACTACCTTTCGCTTAACACCCTGGTAAGGTGTGAGACCACCAGCCGCAGCGCCGGCTTTTCTCTTATTGCCCTGGACCTCCCCAACGGATGCACCAGGATTGTCATGTCTTCGAATGAGGCCCCCTGTCCCGCGCTCATTGCTAAAGGATCGGGGCCTATTCTTACCATTAACTACAACGTGGCGGCGGCGCCACCCTCAGGTGAGTGCCGGGCACTCACTCCCCAGAACGGGTCAGTGCGGGACGAGGATGGAAATCTTATTTCATCCCTCACCTATGGACCTGCAGGGGATTTCTGCTTCAGCTCCTGCGCGAGTGCGGGTGACTGCAATGACGGCAAGTATTGCAACGGTACCGAGACCTGTTCCGGCGGGGTGTGCAACCACAACAGCGTCCCCTCCTGCACCACGGAATGCAACAGCAAATGCAATGAAATCACCGGCGGATACAACTGTTATAGTCCTGCGGGGACTTCGTGCACCAGTGACGGGCTCTTCTGCAACGGAACCGAAGTGTGCAACGGGAGCGGGAGCTGCATTCACCCGGGCAATCCCTGTCCCGCGGGCACCGACTGCAATGAAACCGATGAGGTGTGCAACTGCGACCTGACCGATGATTGCAACGACGGCCTCTGGTGCAACGGGGAAGAAATATGCTTCATCGACAGATGCATCCTAACCGGCGATCGCTGCACCGCCGGCTACGAAACCTTCTGTGACGAGGCAAATAATAAATGTGTGTGCTGCGTAAATTCCGAGTGCAATGATGGGCAGTGGTGCACGGGCACGGAGACGTGCAATAGCGGTACCTGCAACGACAATGTCGATCCCTGCGCGCCGCCCCAGGTGTGCGACGAAGGGAATGATATGTGTATTCAGCCGGATGTGACGCTGACCATGCTGGACGGGGCGGGGTTTATCGGCTTCCCGGGAGCGGAGGTGGATGTGCGGCTGGCCAACATTTTTGACAAGGTGAACGGGGTGGGAATGATCATATGCGATGAGAACGACTACCTGACGGTGAGCGGCTGTGACGAGGGAAGCCGCACCAGCGGATTTGTGTGTGAAGTCAACGAGATATTGCCCGGAGCGGCGGAATTTGCTGGATGCGCTTCAGTTCTTTTTTATAATGATCAGCCGGGTACCAAGCTGCCCGTCCCCCAAGGGAGCGGTTTGATCTTTACCCTGCGCTTTGACGTGAAGGACGCTCCTGATTCTGATACCGGCTGCAACCCCTTCACTATAGAAGACCTTGAGATATCCGATGATTCCGGGGTTCCGCTCACGTCGCTCGGTGTGCCGTCTGATTTCTGCATCTACTGTTTGAACAATGCTGACTGTGAAAACAATGTCTGCACCGACGACAGCTGCGGGGCCGGCTCCCTGTGCGTCCACACCCCCAACACCGCTTCCTGCAATGACGGCCTGTACTGCACCAAGACCGACCGCTGCTCGGGCGGGGTGTGTTCGGGGACAGGAAGCCCCTGTGCAACCTGCCAAAGGTGCGATGAGGAGTTGACCCAGTGCGTAACCTGCACCAATGACTGCGACTGTGACGGAGTGCTTAATGCGGTTCCCGACAACTGCTATGCCATACAGAACGGTCCCTTCTATGGTACGTGTGCCAGGAACCTGGGAGGGGTGGTGGTAGGCACGGGTGTTATGTGCACAATCGACAGCAACTGCTCATTCGATGCGATTTGCGAGAAGGACCAGGAGGACTTTGATGCGAACGGCATCGGGGATGTCTGCGAGTGTTATGCTGACATCACCGGACCAACACCGTATGTGCCTGACTGTAAGGTCAACCTCTCCGACCTGGTGCTGATGAAGCAGGAGTTTAACCGGACCAACTGTGCGACCGTTCCCTGTTATGCGGACTGCAACGACGATAACAAGGTGAACCTTTCCGACCTGGTCATTATGAAGGGACAGTTCAACCGGACAAACTGTGCTCCCTGCTCCTGAGCAGCGCACATTATTGATGGTTTTTTTCGTTCCCGTGCGGGCGTGAATGCCTTCAAGAAATCTATCGTAACTGTAAATACCCCGCCCCACGTGGCGGGGTATGCTTTATCCTCAGGGTTTTGCGATAGCATTTATTGATTGCAATGGGGCTATGTCAATCGGGGGTTATAGATGCATCGAGCACTGTTCTTGTTGATGGTCGCGGGCGTTGCGGCCATGGCCGTTTTCATGGCGCCTGTCCGCTCTGCCGGCCAGTGATGTACGACTACGACGACGACATCGGTCCGATGTTACAATGATGTTACTCCCGAAGAAGCACAGGTGATGATCGATACCAATCCGCACCTGCTGGTGGTGGACGTGCGGGAGAAAAGCGAGTACTGTAACGGATCGGCCACGCCCCCCGGCCACATCCCGGGAGCCCTCAATTATCCCTGGAATTCTGGTTACCTTGCAAACCACTATCAAGAGTTGCCGCCGGCGGCTGACATTCTCGTCGTCTGCGGCATAGGCATGAGGAGCGCCGCCGCATCCCAGTTTTTGTGCGGTGAAAAGAGTTTTACCGCTGTTTCAAACATGCTGGGGGGGATGGCGGCCTGGGAGGGGGCGACCGCAATCTGGCCGTGCTGTGATACCGCCCAGGACTGCGACGACGGGCTGTTCTGTTCAGGGGTGGAGAGTTGTGTTGACCTTCTCTGCCAGCCGGGCAGCATCCCGTGCTCAGACCCTTACTACCGGTGTGACGAAGAGGGTGATCAATGCCTGGTGTGCACCGGTGACTATGATTGCGATGGACTCACTGACGCAAATGATAACTGCCTTCAAAAGGAAAATGGTCCCGATGCCGGCACCTGCATCAAGTCGGTGGGCGGAATGCTGCTCGGTACAGGGGAGCCGTGCAGCACCGATGATGACTGCGACGCCGGCGAGTCGTGCCAGAAAAACCAGGAGGATTACAACAACAACGGTATAGGGGATGCCTGCGAATGCTATGGCGATATTACCGGGGATCTAAAGGTTGACCTTTCTGACCTGGTGGTGATTAAAACAAATTTCTTGAAATCCTGTCCGCCTTCCGGCTGTGCGGGGGATGTGAACGGTGATAACAAGGTCGACCTTTCTGACCTGGTGATAGTAAAAACACAGTTTTTAAGAACCAGCTGCCCTACTTTTCCCTAGACCTTTCAATGATATATGCCGTTATATCATTTACAATGAGGGGTCAATTTTTTTGACTTTACCATTAAATAGATAAAAATAGCATATAGACATTTTAGAATAACATTTAAATATGATAAATTTATTGACTTTTTTTAAAAATTATAGTACAAATTATATTATCTAAAGTTTCGAAACAATTGCCCGAAAAAGCATGGTATAAATCTATCGATCTGAAGGGTGAAGAGCCGAGCGCATGAGATCACTATTCTTATTTGTACTGCCTCTTGCATTGTTCCTTGCATTTTTACCCCCGCCGGTTTACTCCCAGGGGCCGGTAACCTTAAGCGTTGGCTATGGCGCCGGTTTGCCTACCACAACCAATAACCCTGTTCCGTTAAGCATGGAAAATCTCAACGGGGATGTGAGAGGAATTTCGCTTGAGGTATGTGATGAAAACAATTTTCTCACGCCCAGCTCTCCCATATCATGTCAGACGACCGACAGATCTGCCGGTTTTAGTTGCACCACCTCTGAGCTTTCCGGCGGCTGCCTGCGATTACTCCTCTTTGACCTCGGCGGCGGAGCCATAGAAGCAGGCGAAGGGCCCATCGCAACCGTCTATTATAATGTTTCATCCCAGGCACAGTTGTTTTTAGGGCAGTGCATGGATTTGACGCTGCAGACCGTTCAGGTGTCAGACGCAAACGGCAATCCCATTCCTTCCGGTGATATTTCCCTGGAACCCGGGCAGTTTTGCATTCAAAGTCCGCCGTCCTGTCTGACGGTAGCGCCGGGGAGCGGCATGCAGGGTGCACAGAACCTGAGCATGGTGATTAACGCCCAGAACACCTCATTTGTCCAGGGGCTCACCCAGGTGAGCTTCAGTAATCCCGGCATTACCGTCACCAGCACCACAGTCAATTCACCAACGCGGGTCACGGTCACCGTCAACATTGCATCAGGCGCAGCGGTCGGCCTGGCGAATGTCACCGTGACCACCGATCCTGAGCAGATAACCTGCCTTAATGCCTTTGAGGTTATGGGCCAGGTAACCGCCTGCCTCACTGTGGTGCCCGGGAACGGAAGACAGGGTGCTACTAACCTCGCAGTTGCCATCACCGGCCAGTTCACCAATTTTGCCCAGGGGGTCACTCAGGTGAGCTTTGAAAACCCCGGGATAACGGTAACCGGCACCACGGTCATTTCCGCAACCCAGCTCACAGTGACCATCAATATTGGTGCCGCTGCCTTGGTGGGTTCCGGTGATGTGACGATCACCACCGGACAGGAGGTAATTACCTGTGCGAATGCCTTCGAGGTCCGGGAAAAGGTGACATCGTGCCTTGGAGTTTCACCCGGGTACGGTATGCAGGGGGCGGAGAATTTACGGGTGGTTATTACCGGTCAATATACTAGCTTTACCGAAGGGGTCACCCAGGTGAGCTTTGAAAACCCCGGCATTACCGTGGTGGATACGGTGGTGGATAGTACTACCCAGGTGACGGTATGGCTCACTATCGTTTGGGATGCCATACCAATACGGGGTGATGTAACGGTTACCACCGGTTCAGAAATAATAACCTGCAATGATGCCTTCGAGGTCCTTGAAAAAACGTTCGAAATAAGCGAGATACGGGTATCAAATCCGACCAGCGCGTCCTTTACCGTCTCCTGGGTAACTGATGGCAACAGCAATGCCCTGGTCAATTACAGCACCTCGCCGGACCTTTCCGGTTCTGCATCGGCCTATGATGACCGGGGGAATTTTTATCTTGATGATACCCATCACGTGAGCATAGGCAACCTGGAGCCGGAGACCACCTACTACTATGAAATAATTTCCGGCGGCACCATTGATAACAATAACGGCCTCTACTACAGCTTTACCACCGTGAAAGTCCCCGCTGAACCTCCTCCCACCTGTCCGGTCTACGGCTGGGTGTTCCTGGAGGACGGCAGCACCTCGGCCGCAGGCGCCATCGCGTATCTGCAGGTGGTAAACGGCACTGGTGAATCGTACTGGATCTCGACGCCGGCTGATTTTATGGGCGTATGGGTACTCAACCTGGGCAACCTTTACAACACCGTCACCGATGATGCCATGATCTATAACGCCGGTGATTCCCTGCTGCTGGAATTACAGGGCGGAGATGGCCGCGTATTCGACGGTGCGTTTGTTGTTCCTGCGGTGTGCCCTCTCTTTACCGGTCTTATTACCCTTTCCCATTACATAGATCTTGCTGCGCAGCTCAATACCGGGTTCAATCTTATCGCCTTTCCCTTCGATCCCTTAACCGACGCGGATTTCAATACGATCACGCCCACGGCCTGCAGCCTGATAAATGACATACCCTGTGAACAGGCCTTCTCCTGGAATTCCGCCACCCAGAGCTGGCTGTCCGCCTTTGATGACGGGGTCAACTGCATCGGCGATGACTTCCCTATAGAAGCAGGGAAGGGCTATTTCATCAAGGTCACCACCGATACCGAAGCAACCTTTTACGGGAAGGAGATAGCCTATCCGCTGCCCCTGGCCTTCGAGCCGGGATTGAACCTGGTTTCCATACCCTATCCCTTTGGTTATTATTCTGCATGCAGTCTGATGGAGGATATACCTTCTGCGAATAAAAGCTTCTCCTGGGATGCCGACCTGCAGCGGTGGCTGTCGGCACTGGTTATTGCCGGCAGCGGCTGTATCGGAAATGACTTCGGCGTGATCAGGGAAAGCGGCTACTTTGTTTACACCGCCTCCCGTGTTGTGCAATGGGTGCCCGGCACGACCGGGGAGTGCGCGACGGATGAAGAGTGTGATGACAGCAATGTCTGTACCGATGATGCCTGTGTCGAGAGTGTGTGTCAGTATGCGGCGAACACCGGTGTCTGCGACGACGGGCTCTTCTGCAACGGGGCGGACACCTGCAACGGCGGGAGCTGCTCGCTGCATGCCGGGAGCCCCTGTGCCGGGACGGAGTGCAACACCTGCCAGGAAACTACCGACAGCTGTTTTGATCCGTCGGGAGCGGTTTGTACCAGTGACGGCAATGCGTGCACGGACGATGTCTGTAACGGAGCCGGTCTCTGCACCCATCCCGATAATACCGCTGCCTGCGACGACGGGCTGTATTGTACGGCGGGTGACGCGTGCGCGGGAGGTGTGTGTGCCGGCACGGCGAGGGACTGCTCGGCAGCTGGCGATCAATGTAATGCCGGGGTCTGTGATGAGGGACTGGATCAGTGCGTGGCCCAGCCGGTTACCGACGGCACGGGGTGTGACGACGGGCTGTATTGTACGGCGGGTGACGCGTGCGCGGGAGGTGTATGTGCAGGCACGGCGAGGGACTGCTCGGCAGCTGGCGATCAATGTAATGCCGGGGTCTGTGATGAGGGACTGGATCAGTGCGTGGCCCAGCCGGTGACCGACGGGACCCTCTGCGAGGATGGACAATTCTGCACAACAGGCGATGCGTGTTCCGGCGGGGCGTGTGTCCCGGGGACGGCGCGTGACTGTTCCGGTTCGGCTGACCAGTGCAATGCCGGTGTGTGTGACGAGGGACTGAATCAGTGCGTGGCCCAGCCGGTTACCGACGGCACGGGCTGTGATGACGGGCTGTACTGCACGGTAGGTGACGCATGCACCGGCGGCGTATGCGGTGGGACGGCGAGGGACTGCTCCGGGTCAGCTGACCAGTGTAATACGGGGGTGTGCGACGAGGGGTTGAATCAGTGCGTGGCCCAGCCGGTGGCAAACGGGACGGGCTGTGACGACGGGCTGTATTGCACGCAGGCTGATCAGTGCCTGGGCGGCCAGTGCATCGGAAGCGGTGATCCCTGCACGGATAACGGGTTATATTGTGACGGAGTGGAATACTGTACGGAGGATGTGGCGGGCTACCTCTGCGGTTCCAGCGGTGATCCCTGTGCTCCGCTCACCTGTGATGAGGCGAACGATATATGCACGGGGGGCGAGGTGACCCTGAGCATACCGGATACCTACGGTTACGCCGGAACGGTTGCGGTTGAGCTGGACAATCCGGTTGATTCGGTGAGCGAGGTACATCTCAATGTATGTGATGTTGACCTGCGGCCGTGGTTTGCGATTGAAACTGCCGGCTGCGCCACGACGGCACGGAGCGCTGATTTCAGCTGCGCGATCACCGGGCTGGGTGGCGGGTGTGTGCAGGTGGATCTGACCACCGCGGTTGCGGGACTGATTGGTCCGGGCAGCGGGGCGATTGCCCAGCTCAATTACACCATTGCGGCGAATGCGCCGCCCGGTGATTTTGCCGATCTCAACCCGGAGATCACCAGCGTGCTCGATGATGCCGCGGCCCCGCTGGCGGTGACCCCCCTGCCGGGTACAGTGAGGGCTGTTGCCTGTGTGGTTAACGGTGATTGTGATGACGGCAATGTCTGTACCGATGATACCTGTACAGGAAATGCCTGTCAGTATACCAACAACACCGCTGCCTGCGATGACGGGCTGTACTGCACGGTGGGTGACGCATGCACCGGCGGCGTATGCGGCGGCACGGCGAGGGACTGTTCCGGGTCAGCTGACCAGTGTAATACGGGGGTGTGCGACGAGGGGTTGAATCAGTGCGTGGCCCAGCCGGTGGCAAACGGGACGGGCTGTGACGACGGGCTGTATTGCACGCAGGTTGATCAGTGCCTGGGCGGCCAGTGCATCGGAAGCGGTGATCCCTGCGCGGATAACGGGTTATATTGTGACGGGGTGGAATACTGTACGGAAGATATCGGTGGCTACCTCTGCGGTTCCAGCGGTGATCCCTGTGCTCCGCTCACCTGTGATGAGGCGAACGATATATGCACGGGGGGCGAGGTGACCCTGAGCATACCGGATACCTACGGTTACGCCGGAACGGTTGCGGTTGAGCTGGACAATCCGGTTGATTCGGTGAGCGAGGTACATCTCAATGTATGTGATGTTGACCTGCGGCCGTGGTTTGCGATTGAAACTGCCGGCTGCGCCACGACGGCACGGAGCGCTGATTTCAGCTGCGCGATCACCGGGCTGGGTGGCGGGTGTGTGCAGGTGGATCTGACCACCGCGGTTGCGGGACTGATTGGTCCGGGCAGCGGGGCGATTGCCCAGCTCAATTACACCATTGCGGCGAATGCGCCGCCCGGTGATTTTGCCGATCTCAACCCGGAGAGCATTACTGTTCTCGACGCTGCCGCTGCGGTACTTTCACCAACACCGCAGCCGGGGCGGGTGCGGGCGGTAGAGTAACCCTGAAGGAACTGACAGGATGAAAACATTTGTCTGGCTACTGATCATCACAGCTTTTTTAACGGCTTCGGCCATGGCGGCCATCCAGGATATCCGCGTTTCCAATAACACCTCTGCCAGCGTCACCATCTCCTGGATTACCGATGAAGAGACCGGCGGGCAGGTTCGCTACGGCGCCCAATCTGATTTATCAGATGCGCTGGTTGCCCATGACACGCGGGGCGAGTCATTTGAAGGATGCACTCATTATGTAGTGGCAGAAAAACTGCAACCCGAGACCATTTACTATTTTGAAGTTATCTCCGGCAGCCAGGTGGACAATAACCGGGGCAGCTATTATTCCTGCAAGACCATGAAAGTACCGTCGGCCCCGCCCGGCACCTGTTTATACTACGGGTATGTCTATCACGGTGACGGCACGACGCCTGCCGAGGGGGCCCTGGTCTTTGCCCGGCTGACGCATGCCGGTGTCGACTCCTACCCACTCTCCGAACTCGTCGGAACCCAGGGAAGTTTCCTGTTTACCGTGCGGGAGGCCAGGAGTACCGCTACCGACGATCTCTTCTCTTATACCAATGGTGATCCCCTCCGGCTGGAGGCGGTGTACTGCGGGGATGTTACTGCGCGCGACCTCTCGTTTGCCGGGTGCGCCAGTTCATTTAATTGCGGTTCCATGCTGCTCGGCTCCTCCTCCTCTACTTCGGTCAGCAGCACCGCATCCACCAGCATTCCCGTGGGGCCGACAACGACCACCACCGTTGTTATTTCAAGCTCATCATCAACCACACCGTCCACGGTTACCACCACCAGCATTCCGGTGTCGCAGTGTGAGGTAATAATAGATCCTCCGACCCTCACCCTCCGGCCTTTCAGAACCTTCCAGTTTACTGCGCAAACCATCTGTAACGGATACGCGGTGGACGGGAGGTACCGGTGGTCGATTGATTCCGCCAAAGGAAGCAGCATCGGCGGGGAAGGCATGTTCAGGGCCGGCGCTGTTGCTGAGACGGTCGCAGTGACGGCGGTGGACATCGATCATGAGGAGATCGCGGGTACGGCAACGGTTGCCGTGGCCGCGCTCTGGCCCAGGGTGTATGAGAAACTGTGGGGGGAGGTGCGGGCGGAGAACCTTGCCGTCATGAGAACCTTCAGGGACACGGTCATGGCGGACCGGGAGTGGGGCAGGAACGCCATTGCGTTGCTCTATGATAATTCCGCCGAGTTTGCGGTGCTGCTTCTCTACCATCCGCTTTTACGCAGAGAGGCACGTGATGTGGCCGGCATGATGATTCCCGATATGAAATTGCTTCTCGCGGGTAAATCAGTAACCATTACCCGATCAAAAAAGGCGCGGCTGGTCTCATGTATTGATGCCTTTGCAAGGGAAGCATTCAGCCCGCAGCTGCAAAGCGGACTCGGACAGATTCGGGAAGATGTAACGACAGGCGCCGCATTCAAGCAGTTCGGCATTGAATAACCCGCCTGGTGCATCGGGCATAAACGGATTTCAGGCACCTGTACCCTCCTTCCCCAGCGGTAGGGAGGGTACAGGTGCAATAATGGCCTGCCCCTGTGCTTTCCCGCAGGGGCAGGGGGGTAACACGAAAAAATGGTCTCTGTAGGGGCGACCGGCCGGTCGCCCCTTCCTGTGAATGAGAATCACAGGGAAGGGACGCGCTCCGTCGCGTCCGATTATTTATGCGGCCATGACAGAGCGCGGCCCTCCATCGCCAATTTTCATCCTGCGACCTCATCGCGGCATCCAATGAAAAAATGCGTCTGGGGGATTATTTTGAAATATGGGGTGAAACGTGGTATAAACCTTGACCGATAGAGAAGCAAAAAAAAAGTGAACAACCAATAAGAGCGGTGGCCGTTATAATAGTATCTGTTTTTTTACGGGGAGGAATGTGGATGCTTATAGTGAAGAAGATGACCGGCGTTGTTTTGTTAGCCCTCGCGATGACTGCCGTCCCATTGGCTGCGGCGCGGGCGGATCAATCAGATCGGACCACAGTGCAGCAGAAACGGGATGAGGGCAGCCGGGAACAGGTTGCCGCAGCGGGGAAGCCGGAAATATTTATTGCCCGGCCGAACCATGATATCGGAGAGGTGTGGGAGGGGGATACGATTGTGCATACCTTTACAGTCGAAAACCGGGGCACGTCATCCCTTGAGATTACCAAGGTGAGTCCCGGCTGAGGGTGCACCACAGCCGGTTTTGACAAGGCTATAGCCCCCGGTCAGGCGGGTAAGATAACATTGAAGTTAGAGACGGAAAACATGGCGGGTCCGCTGAATAAAGGTACTACGGTTTATTCCAACGATCCCCAAAATCAGAACATCATGCTTACCATCAGCGGTACGGTTAAGCCTTACATCACGGTGACACCGCAGGAGACGATCAACCTCAACGGATTTGTGGGAGAAAAGGTGGAGACGGAGATAACCATCACCTCGCTGCTCCCGCAGCCGCTCACCATATCCAGCATTGAATCTAATATTGATGATAAAATCAAATACAAACTGCTCACCCGGCGCAAGGGCAAAGAGTATGTACTCAGGGTCGCGCGGCGCTCAAAGGATGCATCGTACTTTCATGGGCAGATCATACTAACCACCGACAGCATGAAAAAGCCCACAATAACGCTCGGTCTGCTTTCCCGCGTCCAGAAGGAGGTGACGGTGCAGCCGGAATCGATCGCTTTTGGGACAATCGATACCTCAGCCGAGTATTTTGCCGGGGTAAAGCTGAGCAAGACAGTTACCCTGGGGGACAGGCGCGGGAGCGGCCTGATAATCACCGAGATAATACCCAGCTGTGATTGGATAGCGGCGGCGAATGAAAAAACAAAGACTGGATATACCATTGCAATCACCCTTGATAAGACAAGGCTCCCCCGGGGAGACTTTGAAGAAAGCGTCGAGGTGCTCACCAACGACAAGAAAAAATCGATCAGGATTCCCATAACCGGCAAGGTACTGTAGCGGCGGGCGCATGGCTGAAGCCAGGCGGTGAGGCGTTCATGTACGAAAAGAGAGAAGGAGGTAACTTCAGATGGTGATGAGTGACGTGAGGGCAGGATTGATACAGATGAAGGTCACGGCAATTGCGGCGGTGCTCCTGTTTGCCTTGATTCAAACAGCCCTGGGTGCGGACTGCGTCGGACCTGAGGACTGCGATGACGGCAAATTCTGCACGGGGGTGGAAACCTGCGACAACCTGCAGTGCTCAACCTTTAATTATTTCACTGATTATCCCTGCCGGGGAACAGGGGAGGACAGTGACTGCAATGAGGCAAACCCGGCCGACCCCTGCCAGCCGGCAACCCTGACCGTCGGTGATGCGTCAGGCAACCCGGGCTCGAGCACCAGGCCGGTGCAGATTAGCGTGGGAACCCTTTACAGTGGGGTCAAATCGCTTAATTTAAACATATGTGACGCGGGAAATTTGCTCTCCTGCAGCCGGTGTGAGGCCACCTCGCGGGCGGAAGGATTTTCCTGCAATGCAAGCGAAAAAGAAGGCGGCTGCTGTTCCATTGTACTCTATTCTACCGGGGGCATCGTCATTGAGGCGGGCTCTTCTCCTATTCTGACGGTTGACTTCAACGTTTCCGCGTCTGCTCCCCAGGGTGAATGCAGAAGCCTATCTGCGGAAAACATTAATGTGGGAAATGATTATAATGTTCCCTTGGCAACGGATGCCGTGGCCGGGGAATTCTGCTTTTCAGATATTCCCGTTACATCGACCACCTCCATCGTAACCAGTACCACCACCTCGGTCCAGCCTTCGTATGCGGTGACGGTTACGCCGATGTCAGTGACGGTCAGTTCCGGGGCAACCCTTCGGTTCAGCGCCAAAACCACGCTGGGCGGGGAAGCGGTAGCGGGCACTTATGCCTGGCAGATATCCCCTGCCAGCACTATCGGCAGCAGCATTGATGGAACCGGGCTGTTTACCGCAGGCGCAACCATTACCGACAGGGTGGAGACTGTCGTGGTTACTGATACGGCCAACGGCAACGTGCAGGCTACAGCTACAGTGACCGTCAAGAGAAGTGAAGAACCGCTGAAATGTGAAGTGCTGGTTACCCCTCTCGCGGCAACGGTTGCCCCCGGAGAAACATTGATTCTGATGGCCTCTTCTGCCGGTGAGTGCGAGGAGCCGCAGTATGAGTGGTCCCTTGAACCAGGCACCGGCAGCTCAATTGAATCCGAGGGTGCTGCCTGTACGTACACGGCGGGCATACCTGACGGCGCAGAAACCCTGCTTGACACCATCACGGTAACCGATACGGTGAACGATGTGGTGGCTGATGCGGAGATTACCATTTCCCCCGGAGGTGTCAGCCTGCGGATTGTGGGTGAATCTACCCTGTGGAAGTCTCCTCTTGTGCCGCTCCCCTATTTGCTGGTGCTGCAGGGCAACGGAACTAATTTTACCTGGCTCAAGACAAGGCTTTCATTCAATCCTAACCGGGCAATTGTATCATTGTTTCTCTTTCCGCTTGTTTTTCCCGATGATCAATATATCTGGGATCTCATCCTGGTGCTGCCCAGCATTGTGGCGGGGGCGGGAGATCAGCCGGTAACGGTTGTGGTGACTACGGATAACGAGACGGTGACGGGCACTTTGTTGCTTAAGGAATTCCGGTTGATACCGGCTGACAGCATCAACCAATAAGCTGACCATCATTGGATTCGGCGGGGTAGTGCTGTAATCCATCCCGACAGTTGCAGTCAGAGAAAAACCCGGCGGCCAGGTATGTCGCTGCCGGGTTTTTGTGTTTAAAAATCTGGCTTATCCTGTATAATAGCAATGCAATGACTGAAGGAGAGGTTATGGCTGGTGCAGGGGTTACAACGGTACTTTACCGGCTGTTGTCAGTTCTCAAGGAATTTCTGACGCGCTAAGGGGGCGCTGGGCGGGATAGGGGATGGGCAGGAAGTCAGCGAGGAAGGGGAATCGGGGAGAAGGGGTGGCAGGGCGGGGGGAGGTGCGGAAGCCGGCGGTGGCAGTGGGCAGTGGCGGGGGATGGAAGTGGTACGTGCTGCTGGCGGCAGTGATGGCGGTGACACTGGTGAGTTATGCAAACAGCGTTACCAATGATTTTGTATTTGATGACATACCATTGATCGCAGAGCATCCGTTGAAGGGGGGCGTGGGGAAGATACCGCAGCTGCTGGGGATGGGGGGGGGATGGGGGAGTGCCTACCGTCCGGTGCGGATGATTTCCTACGCGATCGACTACAGTTTAAACGAGTGGATATGGGGGAAGGTATGGGGAGGGGGGAGGAAGGAGGCGGGGCTTACGCCGGCAGGGTATCACATTGGGAACTGGGTGTACCACCTGGTAACCGTGCTTCTGGTGTTTCTGGTTACAAGGCGGCTGGCCGGAAGCATGGGTGTGGGGTTGCTGGCGGCGGGACTGTTTGCCCTGCATCCGGTGCACACGGACAGCGTGACCTATCTGTCGGGGAGAAGGGACATTTTGTTCACGCTTTTTTACCTGCTGGGTTTTTATTATTTTTTGAGGTACCGGGAGACGGGGAAGTGGCAATGGCTGGCAGGGACCTGTGCGGCCTACGGGTTGAGCCTGGGGAGCAAGGAGATGGGGGTGACGCTGCCGCTTATATGTCTGAGCTACGACGTGGTGAAGGGATACCGGCGAGATGATGCGGTGCGGGGGGAAGGGCGCGGGTACGCACGGGAGCTGCTGGAGGCGTTTAAGGGAGCGCTGGCGGGGTCGTGGTTGTTCTACGGCGCGATTTTTGTGGGGGCGTGCTGGTACGGATACTACAAGGTGTTTGTGAAGTCGCCGTCGTTTCAAAAGACGTACTACGGGGACAGTGCGCTGACGACGTTTTTGACCATGGGGAAGGTGGTGGTGCACTATGTGCGGTTGCTGGTGTATCCGATCCGGCTGAATGCGGATTACTCCTATGATGCGTTTCCGCTGTCGTCATCATTGTTTGAGCCGGGGACGCTCGGTGCGTTTGCAGTGCTGGGGGTGCTGGTGTACGCGGCGTGGCGGCTGATGCGGTGGCGGGCGATGGCGGGGTTCGGGGTGATCTGGTTTGTGGTGACGCTGCTGCCGGTGAGCCACATCATACCGCATCACGAGCTGCTGGCGGAGCACTATTTATATGTGCCGTCGGTGGGGCTGGTGCTGACGGCGGGGATGCTGCTGGAGGGCATGGCGGGGAGGGGACGGAACGGGAGATGGGTCTGGGCGTGGGTGGCGGCGGTGCTGGTGTTATTTTCGCTTAGGATCGCCGACCGGAACCGGGACTGGCGGGACGGGCTGAGCCTGTGGGGAAAGACGGTTATTACCGCACCCCGCTGCGCCAGGGCGCACAATAACCTGGGGCTGGAATACGAGCTGAAGGGGATGATTGACCAGGCGGTTGCCGAATATCAGCTGGCACTTGCGATTATGCCCGGATACGGGAGCCCCTATAACAATCTCGGACTTATCTATTACAGCAGGGGTGAGATTGACCGGGCTGTTGCACTCTTTAAAAAGGCGATCAGTTTAAAGGCCAATTACATGAAAGCCCACAACAATCTTGGCATAGCCTACCTGGAGAAGGGGGCATTGAGTGAAGCGGTACTCAACTTCATGATCGCCCTGAGAAGCAACAGGAGGCAGGTTGAGACCTGTGTCAACCTTGGCGTTGCTTTAACCAAGATGGGCTTTTTAAACGAGGCGATAAAATATCTCGAGATCGCCCTGTCCATCAATCCTGATTTGGCGGCGGCACATCAGAATTTGGCCTATGCTTACTATAAGAAAGGTGACATAAAGAAGGCGCAGTTTCACCGTATGCGCGCAGAAGCGCTGGGGGCACAGGTGGACCCGGAGTAAAGGGGACCGCGGGAAGTGAACAGGGCGGCGGAAGGAGTAGGTGAAAGAGGGATATGGGCAGGAAGTCAGCGAGGAAGGGGAATCGGGGAGAAGGGGTGGCAGGGCGGGGGGAGGTGCGGAAGCCGGCGGTGGCAGTGGGCAGTGGCGGGGGATGGAAGTGGTACGTGCTGCTGGCGGCAGTGATGGCGGTGACACTGGTGAGTTATGCAAACAGCGTTACCAATGATTTTGTATTTGATGACATACCATTGATCGCAGAGCATCCGTTGAAGGGGGGCGTGGGGAAGATACCGCAGCTGCTGGGGATGGGGGGGGGATGGGGGAGTGCCTACCGTCCGGTGCGGATGATTTCCTACGCGATCGACTACAGTTTAAACGAGTGGATATGGGGGAAGGTATGGGGAGGGGGGAGGAAGGAGGCGGGGCTTACGCCGGCAGGGTATCACATTGGGAACTGGGTGTACCACCTGGTAACCGTGCTTCTGGTGTTTCTGGTTACAAGGCGGCTGGCCGGAAGCATGGGTGTGGGGTTGCTGGCGGCGGGACTGTTTGCCCTGCATCCGGTGCACACGGACAGCGTGACCTATCTGTCGGGGAGAAGGGACATTTTGTTCACGCTTTTTTACCTGCTGGGTTTTTATTATTTTTTGAGGTACCGGGAGACGGGGAAGTGGCAATGGCTGGCAGGGACCTGTGCGGCCTACGGGTTGAGCCTGGGGAGCAAGGAGATGGGGGTGACGCTGCCGCTTATATGTCTGAGCTACGACGTGGTGAAGGGATACCGGCGAGATGATGCGGTGCGGGGGGAAGGGCGCGGGTACGCACGGGAGCTGCTGGAGGCGTTTAAGGGAGCGCTGGCGGGGTCGTGGTTGTTCTACGGCGCGATTTTTGTGGGGGCGTGCTGGTACGGATACTACAAGGTGTTTGTGAAGTCGCCGTCGTTTCAAAAGACGTACTACGGGGACAGTGCGCTGACGACGTTTTTGACCATGGGGAAGGTGGTGGTGCACTATGTGCGGTTGCTGGTGTATCCGATCCGGCTGAATGCGGATTACTCCTATGATGCGTTTCCGCTGTCGTCATCATTGTTTGAGCCGGGGACGCTCGGTGCGTTTGCAGTGCTGGGGGTGCTGGTGTACGCGGCGTGGCGGCTGATGCGGTGGCGGGCGATGGCGGGGTTCGGGGTGATCTGGTTTGTGGTGACGCTGCTGCCGGTGAGCCACATCATACCGCATCACGAGCTGCTGGCGGAGCACTATTTATATGTGCCGTCGGTGGGGCTGGTGCTGACGGCGGGGATGCTGCTGGAGGGCATGGCGGGGAGGGGACGGAACGGGAGATGGGTCTGGGCGTGGGTGGCGGCGGTGCTGGTGTTATTTTCGCTTAGGATCGCCGACCGGAACCGGGACTGGCGGGACGGGCTGAGCCTGTGGGGAAAGACGGTTATTACCGCACCCCGCTGCGCCAGGGCGCATGCCAATCTCTGCGGTGCTTACGCCGACGCGGGCCTGCCCGACAAAGCCATCGGCGCCTGCGAGCAGGCGCTGGCCATCAAGCCCGACCAGATCGAGGCGCACAACAACCTCGGCGCCGCCTTTGCCCGCAAGGGATTCTTCGATAAGGCTGTCGTTGAGTATCAAAAGGCGCTTACACTCCGGCCGTATTATGCCAAGGCACATCTTAATCTGGGGTACGCCTATTTTAAGAGCGGAAAATCAGACGAAGCGCTGTACGAGTATGGGCAGGCGCAGCAAATCAATCCCCGGTATCCCGAGATATATAACGGCAGAGGCGTAGTCCTGGTTGAACGGGGCGATTATGAGCAGGGCATTGCCGAATACCGGCGCGCGCTGGAAATTGCGCCGGATTATGCGGAGGCGCACTATAATCTCGGCCTTGCCCGGTTGAAGACCGGCCAGGTGGATGCGGCCATTGAAGCATTCCTGAAGGCGCTTGCCATAAATCCGCGCTATGTGGAAGCGCAGCTCAATCTTGGCACCGCCTACAGCAAAAAAGGCGAGCTTGAAAAAGCGATCAAAGCATTCACCGGGGCGCTTGACCTTAAACCGGACTATCCTGAGGCGTTATATAATCTGGGGGTCGTCTATGAAAAGAAAGGTGCTTTAGAGGAAGCGGCTGAACAATATGAGCACGCCCTTGCGCTTAATACCAATCAGTTTTCGCTCTTCAGCAACCTCGGTAATATTTATTTCAGACAGGGAAGGATTGATGAAGCCATTGCTGCATACAAGAGGGCATTACAGCTGAAAGAGGACTTTGCCGGAACCCATAATAATCTGGCGATGGCCTACTTCAAGGCAGGAGAGTACGCCCTGGCAATGAAACACGCTGACAGGGCGCAGGAACTCGGATTTTCGGTTAATCCACAGCTCGTACAGGATCTCCTTCCTTACCGATGAGACAGTTCTCCCTCCCCCCGTAAGGTGATGGGGAGAGGGAGAACAATGGTTACGCGCGATCTGAATTTCTGACTGCCAATGCTCGCACGTGCGAATGATGGCAGCAGGTTACGGAAGGACGGCGCAGTTAACCCGCAGATATTCAAGTTTTATAATTACCAGGTCGGCCACATCAACTTTGCCATCCCCGGTGATATCAGAGGCGCAGGGATTGGTATTGCAGTCAGTCCGCAGGAACTCACCCTTCATGATTACCAGGTCAGCGAGATCAACCTTGGTATTACCGTCGAAATCGGAATAGCATTCGCATACGTCTCCGATGCCATTTTCATTGCCGTCATTCTGCGAGAGCAGGCAGAACTGGTCAAAGCCGCAGTCTCCGTTATTTGTACAGTCGCCTCCCTGGAACTCGGCAGAGACAAAAAGACCGCTCACGATCCTCACACACGATCCCAGGTAGGGGCCATTGGGTGTGTCGGGGCAATTATCACAGACATCCCCGATACCGTCCAGCTCCTGATCCTCCTGGCCGCTGTTGAAGATAAAGGTACAGTTGTCATCACACCCCACGGTATTCCCGCCGGTGCAGGGGGTGTCTCCCACCTCGCCGTTCTCATCCCCGTCGTCCAGGATGCCGTCGCCATCCGAATCGCCATTGTATTCGAGAGCCCCCATGTCGTAGAAGGGGGATGAACCTGCTCCGGTGTTGGCGGTCGCAAAATGATCGTAGCGGGCAGTCCCGTCAATATCTTCCGTGGGCGCGTTGTCACTGGTGCCGGAGTCAATGGCGGATGAGCCATAGGTAAGTCGATAGCTGGTCCCGTAGAATTTGGGGTCTGCGCCGGTGTTGCCCAGTCCGGAATATCCCCCCTGAATGCAGCTGTAGGTGGCGGTGATGCCTGCCGGATTTATTGCATATATTTCGCTGGTGTCACCCGCAACATTCGGGTCATCCCCTTCGTTGTCCCAGAAAATACAATTGGTAATGGTTGCTGTAGACGTATAGCCGGTGGAAATGCCTCCGCCTCCCTGATTTACATTGCTTCCTGCAAGGTTCTTGACAAAGGTGCAGTTAGTGATTGAGACATTGGAAAAATAGTGGCATGAAATGCCTCCCCCTCTCAGGAGCGGGGCGCTGTTGTTTAAAAAGATACAATTGGAGATAGTTACATTGGAATACTCCATGTAAATACCTCCGCCAAACCTGTCGTATGCGGTGTTGCCGGTGATCAGGCAGTTCTTAATGGTGGGGCTGGCCGTCAGGATCATGAATCCGCCACCCATGTAGTTCCTGCCACCGGTGACGGTGAAACCGTCGACGGTGACGGTATCATCTATGTCTGCTGCGGTACTGAACAGGAAGACGGTCCCTGTCTGCTGCGCGTCGATGACGGTATCGGTATAGCCGTTACCCAGCAGGGAAATGTACTTTTTCATGACCAGGGGGAAGGTTTCCGCGTCTCCCCCTCCCATGATGGTATCATAGGTTGAGGCGGCAACATGTACGACCGCCTTGTTATTTTCATTGAGTGTGATGAGCGCGGGGATGGTGGTCAGGGCGTGGGTGATGGTCTTCCAGGCGGTGGCGGGGCTCAGGCCGTCATTGGTATTATCCCCATTGGTGCCGTCGACATAAAACTCATTGAAAGTCACCAGGCATACCTGTTCACTGGCACACGCCGGGTTCGCGCAACAGGGATCAATCGTATTGACCGCATTGCATGCGTAACAGGTATCGTTGGCCTCAACACAGTCATCGGTGCATGCATTACTGTCATCGGGACAGGGAGGTGTTCCCAGTGTGCATGTCCCTGACTGGCAGGTATCTGTCCCATTACAATATAATCCGTCGTCACAGGAAGTGCCATCGGCAACAGCCTCGGATACGCACACATTACCTGACATGGTACCCACGCAGGAATCACTGGTGCAGGGATTGCCATCGTTGCAGTCTGCGTTCACCAGGCACTCCGGCTGTATAACCGTTGCAACGGCATCGATGGGAAATATCGATTGTAGAGCACAGTCTGAAACATACCCGTCGGTGTAATTCCCAATGCCCAGATCGTTGGCGGCCCGGATCTGGGAATTTCCGGAATCTATGCACTGGATCTCAATCTGACCAGCTTGGATCCTGTTTGTGGCTACTGTGACAAAACTGAAATTGCTTGCAATCAGGGAGTAAACACCGGGTTCCTGCAACGAAAATCCGCTCAGGGTGCTATCGAATGGTCCCCCGTGAGCGTTGTCATTGGGGAAGCTGTTTGCCGCGTTTACCTGGACCTTGTTGAAATCATACTGAAAATAGATCTGTATGCCAAAGAGCTTATCGGTAGGCGGGCAGGAATAACCATCCACCCAGACCTTCACTATTACTGATTGGCCGGGATTGGGGCCTGATGGTGGCATAAGTGTCCAGCTGGTGTCCCACGATGGGGGATTATTATTGAAATCGAATTCGTAGGAAAGAGGAAATGCTGGTGTTGCCACACTGCACACACACAAGACGAACATACTTATCAACAGAAGCTTTTTCATGGCTCGCCCCCTTTCAGAACAAATAGACAGGAAAACTGGATATTGTGAGACTGCGGCGCCGGGGTTGCACTCCTCCGTTCCGGTCGAGAAAATGAATTGCACCATCCCCGCTCAGCTATGCCTTGCCAAGAACCACCCTGACAAACCACCGCGCAGTCGTTGCCACCTTATAATCAGAAGTGAGTAAAAAAGTCAAGTGGTTATAATCAAGGAATGAAGAAACGAAGCCGCTCCTGATCGAAGCAGCCTCATCTCCTCATCAGTTCTCATCCTTGTCTGGAAATGGTCATGGCGCTGAAACTTCAAATCCTTCCCATATAACCGCTCCGCTTTCACTCTGTGAATCGGTTACCGTGCACCGGACAGAATACGTACCGGCCTGGCCGCTCGCAGAATTCCATGTCCAGGAACTACTGTTTCCTCCGACCGGTGTCCAGCCGCTGCCGTTCTTATTTGTCGACCACGCGTAGGTGTAGGGCGACTTTCCGCCCGTTACCACATGTGCCTGGAAGGTCACGCTCTCACCTTCGGTGATATCTTCTTTCTCTCCGTTGGAAAGGTAGACCATGGGTTTGATGATGGCATTAATGACGTGCTTCGCCAGCAGTTCACCCACCCCGTCAGCACCGTCCGGCGGTGCGTACATCTCCCAGGTGCCATCGTACTGGTTCTGGACCGGGTTATTGGGATCTGGTTGCCCCATGCCGGGATCGTATCCCAGGTGTCCGTATTCGCACAGATCATAGGCGAGGGAGGGATCCATGTCTCCCCTTCTGGGGGCAAGGGGGGTAATGCGCGGCGGCGGATAGGGCCTGGGCAGAGGATCGTCAGCGCATCCTCCCATCTCAAAGCAGCAGTTCTGTGAAATGGTCTGAGTCTCTGATCCGACAGCCTCTGCATACCCGGCAGCACCCTTGCTATCGCCGAGCGTGTCACTGTCGGTAAAGTTACCTACTACTTTGGTAAGGACGAATGTGCCGTAGGCCGGGTCACCCGGGGTCCAACTTCCTCCGTCCACGATAATCTGGTTTATGATACCCTTTGCCCCCGAGGGAGAACCGCGAAGTTCGACGGCGGGGTCATTGATGTCCATCTGAATGGGCGCGGTTCCATTTTCAAATGCGATCTCCCACATTGCACAGTCTGTGTCCACCCAGTTTCCCCAGTACTGGGCAAAGGGGTAACCCCCTCCTCCCGGATAACGGGGATCTCCCGTGCCGTGTTTTAACCAGTTTTTGGTACCGATCTCCTTGGCGATCTGGTTAGGGAATTCAACCATGTCCAAAACCGAGGATGTCGTGATCTGGGGAAATCCGATGACGATGTGCCGAACCCCCCGGGTCATTAGATAGTCCAGAGCATCCCAGTAAAGGTAGCCCCAGGGGTGGTAAATACCGAAGGGGTCTGAGCCTCCGGAGGGAAAAACTTTTGTGCCGAGGTGTGCGTTCGCTTTTTCATAGAGATACTGGTATCCCAGGTCTTCGCCCCGCATCTCGCGGGTTCGCTCCACACGGGTGTCAGGTGTTTCGGGATTGTCCACCTTGATACCCATGCGTGCGCCGATTATGTTGTCTGCATCCATGGTGGGATGCAGCGCGAGAAGCTGAGATTTGATGTTTTCATTTAAAACGACGGTGTCATCCATCTTGGGGTCAAACACCTCGTTGTTTTCATGTATGGCGTGGTTCATAAGGATGACGCCGGTATCCGCATCTGCAACCGAGCCGGACATGCCGGCCTCGATCGCTTCCACCTGCAGTGTGGCCAGATCGGCATCTGAGGCAACGGGGTTCGGGCTTCCGTTGAGAAGAACTTCACTGTCTGTGGTGGGCAATGCCGGCACCGAGGAACGGGTCCATCCCGCCGGCTGGGTGGGATAGGATCGGTTCATCAGATCGCTGTAATCGTTGACCCAGAGCAGGGGGATGGTTACTCCGCGCTCGGTTGCCCAGGCGTCCAGCATCTTCTGGGACATCTCCACTATGTCGTAGGTCTTCGAGAAACGTACTCCCCCCACGGTGAGATCAACCATGATAATGCGGTAGACACCCTGTTTGAGGAGCCTCTCCACCGACCCGTCCACGTCGTACCGGTCAGGATCACAGTTGTCCCACGGACCATCCGGTTCGTCCGCTCCGCAATACGTGCAGTTATATCCTGCACCGGGACCGTCAGGACCATAGTAGATGAAGCGCGGGTAAGGAAGGTGTTCTATACAGTCACCACACATCCATGCTATCCAGTCAGACACGAAATTAATGCCGAGGGTATTGCTGTCAAGCACCGCCTGCATGTCAGCAAACTGTTCTTCGGTAATACCCCTGAAGGGATCTGTCTCATCCGCGAGCAACGGAAATTCAAAATCATACTTCCGCACGAACTTCTTTGTGGACTCCTCTGCCAATGCCATCCACCATAACGAAGGATTCCATATGACTAATTTGTAGACGGAGTGGTTGGGGTCATAGGAAAACTGCTGCACTCCGGAATTCCAGAGGTATTCATCCGAGGCAACGGTATCGGTGCCTCCATGAACGGCAAAAAGTACCCCCACCGGACGTGCGCAGGCGCAGCAGTCCGATTTGGTAAATTGAGCCTTCATTATTACCAGGTCACTCAGGTCAACCTTACTGGTGGTACCGATAATGTCGGCATAGCAGAACTCGGTGGCACAATCGGTTTTGCCAAACTCCTTCTTCATCAGCACCAGGTCGTTTAGGTTAACCTTGCTGTCGCAATTGGTATCGGCGTAGCACTCACATGCATCCCCCTTTCCGTTTGCGTTAAAGTCCCCCTGGTTCTTATCGCAAGTCTGGCCGGTCAGACACCCCCCGCCATCTATGCAGGTTGTCCAGGTGCCGGAAAGCAATCCGCTCACCGTCTTCACGCACGTCCCCAAAGCCGGGCCATTGGGGACACTGATGCAATTGTCCACATCATCCAGCACACCATCTGAGTCGGCATCCTGTGCAAACACGGGGCTGATCAGTAAGACGCAGACAAGGGTTAAAGGCATCATCATCCTTATCCAGCTTTTCATTGCTTACCTCCTTGAACGGACGTTGTTGAGAAAGTTGACGTACGTATGGTAACCGTTACGGGCACGCCGGGCAGCCGGTCCGGTTAAATTCTCTTTTCATCAGCACGAGATCATTGAGGTCGACCTTGTTATCGTCATTAAGATCGGCAGTGCAGAGGGAGGGCGGACAGGGTTTCATGAATTCTCCCTTCATGATGACCAGGTCGTTAAGGTCTACCTTCCCATTAACAGCAATGTCGGCATAGCACTCGCAGGCATCACCGCACCCGTTGCTGTTGCAATCTCCCTGGGCGAGGTCACAGGTTTCACCAGCCGCGCAATCACCGTCATCGCTGCAGGTAGTGCCGGAGTTTGACATCACAAGGCTTACCGGTTTGACGCAGGTGCCCAGAATTGCAGTGTTTGGCTTGTTAATGCAATTGTCACAGAAGTTGCCGGTGCCGTCTGCATCAGCGTCCTGTTGCGTGGCGGTATTGCCAAAATTGGGGCAGTTGTCGCAGACATCTCCCAGGCCGTCTGCATCAGCGTCTTCCTGAAGCGGATTAGCTGCGGCAGGACAGTTGTCACACACGGCTCCTGTGCCATCAGTGTCACCATCAGCCTGATCAGCGTTCGCATTGAGGGGACAGTTGTCGCTACCGTCACTTACCCCGTCGTTATCGTCATCGGCATCACAGATATCGCCGATCCCGTCCTTGTCATTATCAGCCTGATCAGTATTAACAACGCTCGGACAATTATCACAGGCATCACCGACGCCATCCCCGTCCCCGGTGTCTTCCTGCCCCGGATTGATGGTATTCGGGCAGTTATCTGAACCGGTGCATCCCGGATCACTGTCCCCGGGATTACAGATGCCGTCTCCATCCACATCCAGGTTCTGCCTGAAGATGAAAATCGAGCCGGACATGGAATTCTTGGTCACACTGGTATCAAATATGACCGTAATGATGTCCGTGTCCCCATCCTGGTCTATATCGTCAAACTTTGACTCACCGGGCATGCAGGCGGGGTCGCTATAGAGAGCGGCTCTTTTGAAAAGCACGGTGGTGCCGGTTACACCTTCGTTCTGGTAATAGTAAACGGTTCCCTTCCCGTCACCGGGAACCACCAGTTCCGGATAGCCGTCGCCATTGATGTGGCCCGCCCTGCCCATACCCGGTGAACCCTGGCTGTAAGGTCCGCCAGTACGGTCTACCGCATAGGGATCAGCAGCCACCGCCGGTACATTATAAGGATTAAGATCAGGATCCCCGGAATCAATGGTGACAGGCGACCAGTTTGCAGTAACGGTGGGATCCGAGGGAATCTCCAGAAGGTAGATGCCAGATGGCCAGATGCGGGCTGTAAAAGTATTGTTAGGCTTGTAATCTTGGTGGTTGTGATTGCTGTAGAACAGCTCTTCCTCGCCATCATTGTCTATATCTGCAGTAACCACCTCTATGCCTTTTCCCATGGGATTGGAGGAGGTGTACCAGTTATCGATGGTATGCCGCGGCCAGAGATTAAAAACATCACCGCCTGTTCCGGGATTTTCAAACCAGATGAAAGAATCTCCCCTGGGGTCAGTGCCGGCAGGCCCACCTTTTACCACCAGCGCTCCAGAGTTAAGAATGAAAAACTGCGACCCCATAACATCTTTATCCCCATCCCCGTCGAGATCTGTCATGTTGAAAAGAAATCCGGTGCCATCACCAATCTCATGCCGGGTATAGGAAGTAGGATCATAACCGGGGTCACCGGGCTGAATAGTACCATCTTTTTCAAACCACTCGGTCCAGACATACTGATTGGTGGTCCATTGCCAGAACCACATGTGAACCCTGGCAGTCACAAAATCCTCAAGGCCATCCCCGTCGATGTCAAGGAATTCCGCACGGTGATAGCTGTCAAGACCGTTTGAACAGGTCCCGCCCCCGGTGGGGCTGCAGGGACACGTGCCGTCAATGGTACCCTGAAAAATGGTCTGCTTCACCCAGTTGGAAGGAAGGGTAATATCTCCGCCCTGATTCTCCAGATAGTAAATACCCGCAGGGCCGCAGGCAAACCATCCTGCAAGGAAGTTATCCATGACCATAATATCAAGATCATTATCTCCATCCATATCACGGAGCTTTGTCTCATTAGGAAAGGCGAAGGTAGAGTTAATGACGGATTGCGTCCAGCTGTCTATATCGCTTCCATCCCAGGTGAACACGGCCACCGCCCCGTCTCCCGCGGTCATGGCGTTACCGTCAAGCCCGACCCCTGAAGTGCTGATGACTTCCTTTATGGAATCACCGTCGATATCCCCGATGGTGATATATGAAGCGCCGATAAAGCCGGGTACATCCGGGGCAACCGGCAATGGCGTAGTAATACCGGTTATGGTGTGGCGGGTAAATTTAGTGGCAATCGTCTGGTCTGGGGTAATGGTAACGTCAGACACCTCCAGACTATTGCCTGTCGTGGCACCGAGGCAGATGATCAGCAGTGCGGTTAAAAACGGCATAATGTTTTTCCTCATACGTCTCCTCCTTTTCTCAAATAAAATATTTCAACGCTTATTTATCAATTATACCAATCACGCTTAATGAGAGTTTTGGGATTTACGCTCATGCCATCATCCCATAAATGCAAAAAGGCTGCTGAACGCGTGAAAGTTCCTTGCAGCCAGAATCAGTAATACAATCATACAACTTATCCATACACCCACAATGGTATAACCCCCATTTGCCATCAACGGGAAACTGGATAGTATCGTTCACCTATCTGTTTATAATATATTGCAATATTTAATTTTATTGAATTATAGCATATAATTTATATTAGTCAAGTTAAAGTTAGGAAGCGCATTAAGGGGATAACAATAACTGTTATCAACAGTTTATAATGCGTACGCACCCGCTCTCAGGCAGGCCATTATCCCCTACAAGAGTATGTAACGTAATGCATTGTTGGTGATTTCAGGAACCGATACAGCAATTCAATTACATTTTCGGTGCATTACTTTTGATCAGCTTTACGTCTGTCAGCGAGGCCGTTCGCGCTTTTTCACCGACAACTTCCAGGATGGGGCCGTCACCCGGAGGGATGGGGGTTTGTGAAACCGAAACCATGAGGACCTTTCCACTTGCGGCATTAAACTTTGCCATGAATGCGGCAGTTCGTGAAGTCGTGCGTACACTGGTGATCGAAACACCCGTAAGGGTGAACTGTAAACCATTGATAGGTCCCTTGTTGGAAAGATGCATTTCGAGAGTGGTGTCAGATTTGGGCACGGCCTTAAGGGTTGCCTGCGTGTCCAGTTCATACATTTGAGTTTTGGGAGGTTCTGCAGCTGCTCCGTCTTTTGCTGGTAGCACCGACATGTCTTGAGAGGTCGCCGGTTTGGTACCAGGCTGAGTCGCTGGTTTCGGCGTTGACTCTTTTTTTGGTTCATTCACTTGAGTTTGAGCTGGTTTGGCAGCCGCTTGCTCTTTTTGTGTCACCGCGGTTTCTGCAGCATTTAAGCACAGCACTATTCCACACACAAAAAACACACAGGTTACAAACAGGCACATGCTTTTCATACTTCTTCATCCTCCCTTGCAATGATGGTTATCAGACGAACTTCTTTATTCCCGCTTAGATAGTACATAACCGGTTTAGCGTTTAAAAGTCAATGGATTTCATGTGTCTCCCGGTTGATGTTTACACGGCGTCACTGGAAGGAAACAACACCATGTTTTTTATATTCATCCTCGCGTGTTCTTCCTTAAAATCAGAAAAAATCCCGATTATCCTTCCGCTCAACCATGCTCAGGCAACTTTGTTGGTAACGTCGGTCCCGCTTATAAGTTCTGTCTGGCTGTTGCATCCTGCAAAAAAAAGCAGGAGCTTTTAAAAGCTCCTGCAGGTTATTGGTGTCCGATGAAACTGTCCTACGGAA
Source organism: uncultured delta proteobacterium (assembly GCA_963751515.1). Classification (GTDB taxonomy): domain Bacteria; phylum Desulfobacterota; class WTBG01; order WTBG01; family WTBG01; genus CAZWCD01. Next base: position 11,475 of record CAVVUR010000003.1, on the reverse strand, counting down.
CAAACGGGCAGCCGGTCCGGTTGAATTCCCCTTTCATGAGCACCAGATCGCTGAGATCGACCTTGGTATCATCATTAAGGTCAGCGGTACAGAGGGAAGGCGGACAGGGTTTCATGAATTCCCCCTTCATAATAACCAGATCATTAAGGTCAACCTTCGCGGTAGTGCCGGTAATGTCGGCATAGCATTCGTTGCACACATCACCCAGACCGTTGCCGTTACAGTCGCCCTGCGAGATGTCACAACTCTGGCCCGCCTGGCAGTTCAGATTGCTGATGCAGGCAACCCCGGTACCGTACTTTACCCCCGAAACAGTCTTCACGCAGGTGCCCACCTCAGGACCGTTCGGGGTATTGGCGCAGTTGTCGTCACAGTTCTCAGTTGCCCCTCCGGCGCAGAGGTTGTCGCCGGGAATGCCGCTGAAGTCTCCGTCACTAAAAACTCCGTCATTATCGGCGACCTGCGCCGTTGCCACCTTCAGGATGTGCACGTCTTCATCCAACACGGTGTAGTCCGGCTGCTTGGTGACGGGGATCTGAAAGCTTTGGTTCCGCTGGGTGTTCTCGAAGCTGAAGGTCTCGCTGGTCGCATCAGTGTAATGGACAGTGAACTCCACCGGCATAATGTAGTAATCACGAAGCGGTGTCGCCGAAATGTCCTGCACCGAGTGGGCCTGGGTCTGGCGCAGGTTTACAGCAACCGTGTATGCGCCTTCGCTGCCGGAGGTTTCATAGGTGACAGCATATACCGGGCGATAAGGGGTATAGAGCCACTGGTTGAAAAAGTCGGTGAGGGAGCTGCCGTACGCTGCCTCCATGGCACTTTTCATGTCATCAGTGACCGCGGTTCCGTATGAATGTGCAGTACCGAAGGCCTTCAATGCATTGAAGAAATCGGTATCGTTTCCTATTACATATCTCAGCATATGGAAAACCCATCCCCCCTTTTCGTAGACTGCACCGGTTGGAACAAAAGGCATGGCGAGGTCTTCGTCCTCAACGTAGACGGTGTCAGCCAGTGCGCCGTCATACAGTCCGTCATCATAGTTTACCGCCATGAAAGAGCCGGCGGGATCACCGGACTCATTCTCGTGGAAAAGAATTTCAGAGTAGGTCGCCAAACCTTCATGGAGCCAGAGGTGGTTCCAAGTAGCACAGGTTACCCAGTCTCCCCACCACTGGTGGGCAAGCTCGTGCACAATCACATCCCAGTTGACCGCAGCCCGGGTTGCCTTGTAGGTCAGGCTGGTTGCGGTCTGGTTTTCCACGCTGCCCATGCTGTTAAGTGTCTCCACAAGGGCATATTTTTCATCAATAAAAGGGTATTCACCATAGACCTGGGCAAAGTACTCCATTGCGTCATTTGTTACCGCAAAGTCAACCATAGCCTTCGCTGCATCCTCAGGAAAGGAATAGTAATATATGGTCATCGTAGTTGCATCCAGAGGAGATACGTAAGTATCTGTCCAGACGGTATAATCGGTCATGGCAACAGAAAGCACATCGCTGTATAAAGGGTGACTCTCGAACCAGTGAGCGGTTTTTGTCCCATCACCGTTATCTACCTCACTCTGAAGAAGCCCATTGGAGACTCCGGTCATCCAGTCAGGAAAGGTCATGTAGATATCCGCAATCGCCTTGTCACCGGGAACATTAAAGCAGGGCCACCAGCCCCCGGACTGGTAAGGCTGGTCAACACTGCAAATGCCCGGGGTGGTAAATGGGGTTGTAGGACCATGCAGCCTGAACATCAGCCCCTGATAGCCGGAACCATAGAGATGGTAATAATCAACCACGATGGTAAACGTTTCGCCCGGTCCGATCGGATCGGCGCTTACATCCATCCAGATCTTGTCCTCAAACCTGGTGTACGTGGTAAATGGAGTACCATTTAAGGTTACAGAGTTGATGGTGATATTGTCATACAAATCTACAATGAGCTCATTTAATGTATCCGCCTTGGCCTGTGCCTCTATGGTTGTGGCGGCTGCCAATGCGCCGGTGCTTGGATAATTAGTCCCCAGAATAAACACCGCATCGATGGTATAGTGCAGTACGTCAACCTCCTGGTAAATGGGCGGATAGCTCAAGCTTAAAAAAGAACCGCCGGAGGGGTGCTCATCCGCCCGCCAGGCATGATCAAGCACCGGCTCCGGGCGGAGCTGCGACATGGGTTGTGCAACAGATAAACCCGGCAGAAGGAGAGCGGCGAGCAATGCCAGCATGCAGAAAGACAATAATGGTTTGCTTTTCATCTGGGCCTCCTTTATGCAATGGTTGCGTGAAACTGAGAGTATCTTCCCTGCATACTGCAGGATGTGATGCCCTGCCATGTTTCGTCCTAGTGTAGTGCGTCCAACACTTCTTTACTATATGAAAGGCTCCTGTGCGTTGCGAATAGCATGCTGTAGAAGAGGTTCAGTGGCTCAAAGGGGAGGGGCTTTTGACGCCACAACAATGTGTCTTTACGCTTACGGCACGACCCGGTGCCTTCGACGTGAACCGAAAGCAGGCAGCTTTGCAGAGACTTCGATACGGCTGTTACCATGCGGGTCTGTCGGACAAAGTTAGAGAGATGCTGCCGTTCTACAGGTTCCGGAATAATTTTGTTGTGGCTAAAAAGCCCCTCCCCCTTGAGCCACATATAAATAAAGGAATTAATCACGCACTACACTAGCTGGCAAGCCGGGCACCCGGTCCGGTTAAATTCTCGTTTCATCAGCACCAAGTCAGCCAGATCGACCTTGTTATCGTCATTAAGATCGGCAGTGCAGAGGGAGGGCGGACAGGGCTTCTGAAATTCTCCTTTCATGATTACTAAATCAGATAGGTCAACCTTACCGGTGGTGCCGGTGATGTCGGCATAGCACTCGCAGGCATCCCCGCACCCGTTGCCGTTGCAGTCCCCCTGGGCCATGTCGCAGGTTTCTCCGGTGGCACAATCAGTATCGCTGCTGCAGGTAGTGCCGGAGTTTGACCACACGAGACTTACAAACTTTACGCAGGTGCCCAGGGTTGCCGAGTTGGGACGGGCAGGACAGTTGTCGCACACATCCCCCACGGCATCGGAGTCGGTGTCTTCCTGAGCGGTGCTGCACGCGCCTCCGGTCCCGCAACCTGCATCATCCAGGCAGAGTCTCCCGGTGAATCCGCTGGTACAGATGCCGCCGAGGGAACCATTGCCTGCCTCAGCACAGCTATCGACACTGTCGGAAACGCCATCACCATCGGTATCCGCAGCGGAGGTGACTGCAAAGACAAATCGCTTCAGGTCGTTATTATACTGATTGCTCTCGCCGGTAGTCAGGGTAACCCAGTATAGTTTGGCGGCGCCCTGGTCAGTAAATGAGTAGTCGTAGATGAAGGTCTCTATTCCTTCCGGAGCAACATCCGTGCGTGAGAGGATGTTGGAGGTAGCGCTCAGGCAGTTTGGATCATCAGAGAGGTTGCAAATGGTAATCTCACTGTCTATTGTTCGATTGGCGATACCGTTGTTTTGAACATTCCAGGTAACCCGTTTATTACCCGGTTCGAGGGTATCTCGCCCGTAGCTATCAAAAGCGAAACAGCCGGCAAGACCGGTTCCCACCTCGCTTATCTTTGCCCCCACTATAGCTAAATCAGTCTCTGGTGCTTCTGTTCGCGGAGTCATGTCAGGGTAATGGCGGGGACTAAAGGGATACCGCGACTGCTGGATGAAAAACTTATTCATCTCTTTGTTCTTATCGATCAGCCACTGATTGGCTTCCCCGGATGACGGATGGAACCCGTTAGAACTGTCGCCGAGTTGGTATTGCCCGATTTTCCCCTCACTGGGATGCCCGTACGCAAGTACAAATTCATCATCATAAGGATATTCATACATGACCATCTGGATAGCTCTGCGGGAATTATTGTCCGGGGCTAAAACGCAATTGATCTCACTCCATGACCAATTAAAGTATTGTCCGGTAAACCTGCTTCCACCACACACCCCGGATGCCAGAAAACTACCGGCAGGGCCAGCTCCCTCACCTAGAAATTGCTGGTAGAGAGGTGGTACAATCTGAAAATCAGATGCACTCAATGCGCCGGTTGGCGGTGCAATGATAGATCCGAGCTTCATAAGAGCATTAGGAATCGTAGGGTCGTTATTATATAAGCCGGCTGCTTCACTACTGAGATAGTCACCCAGCCCAATAGTACCCGAAGCCCCGAATATAAACTGCGCGTTGGAATGTTGGTGAAGAATAAGGCTGATCATATGATTGTGGATAAACTGCTTGATTATCTTAGATTCAGGGGCAGCAAAAGCTGCGCCGCCGTTATAAATAGTCGTTAAACAATCGGACTCCTCCCAGAATTTGTATGAAAAGGTGCGGTTAATATCAATGCCTACGTTGGTGCCGCCTGCATGGGCAGGGCAGTCCACCTCCTGAAGGTTCATGCGCCATCCCGCGGCATCATCGGCGTGGTAGGTCGTATCGGTCCAGTAACTGTCAGGATCACCTCCATTTTGATCATCCCGCAGTCTCCCATCCGGATTGATCATGGGGATAAACCAGATCTCGAAGTTTTCAATCAGATCCACTATGTCTGCATGGTCCGGATGCCCGGTGTCGTAGTAAGCGTCGAAAAGATACTCGATATGCTTGATGGTACTGTCAGTTGCCAACCACTCATTGGCATGAATACCGGAATCGATAAGCACATCCGGTTTCCCCTCCTGGTCGACGGCAGGATCGTCAGAGAATTTCACCGCATAGATGGGATTGTTGAGAAAACTGTAGCCTATGACCTGAAGGGAGTATGCGTCGGGGGTCTTGGTGGAGGATTGTGTTTCCAAGTCCTCAAGCACGGCAACCATTTCGTCGAAATCATAGTAGTCGTATTTGTAGTCAGCGCTTGCGGGGAAGATGGAAAGTGAGAGCAGGAGAACGGTGATGAACAATGCTGCATTCAGGGAAGCAATCGGTTTCATGGTCCCTCCTTTTAAGGTAAGAAAACAATAAATTATACCCCTTTGTGCTTTGCCGGCTGAAACGAGTAGTTGCCCTTAGGGAGCAAACCGCTCTCGGGAATATAATTAGAAATTCTTACGCAAGGTTCTTGCAGCAACAGACTACTTTTTTACCGCTACAAACACCCCGGACACCCGGTCCGGTTAAATTCTCGTTTCATAAGCACGAGATCATTGAGGTCGACCTTGTTATCACCGTTAAGATCAGCAGTGCAGGGAGATGGAGGACAGGGTTTGATGAATTCTCCCTTCATGATGACCAGGTCGTTAAGGTCTACCTTCCCAAAAGTAGCAGCAATGTCGGCATAGCACTCGCAGGCATCTCCGCACCCATTGCTGTTACCATCTCCCTGGCCCAGGTCGCAGATTTCACCCAATGCCACTACGCAATCATCGTTATCGCTGCAGATGGTCCCGGCGGTTGAATGCACGCCGCTGACCGGTTTGACACAGGTGCCCAGGGTCGGGCCGTTGGGGACAGCACAGTTATCGCTGTCAGGGCAGACGCTGTCATCGTCATAATCGTTGGCCGGGTCATCAGGGCAGAGATTAAAATGATTGAGAAACACCACCGTCGCCTGGACTACGATATCCAGTTGTTCCTGCCTGGTGATCCCCGCGGTATTGTCTCCCGGCTGCACCGGATCAGGGGTTGTGTCATACCAGCCGAACTGGGTGTGGTTGCCTCCTGCGATCGGCACCCAGCGGGTGTAGGGGGGCAGATCCTGCCTCGAGTCCTCAATCTCGTCAAGCGTGCAAATGCCGTCATAGGTTCCGTATATAGAAACGGCCTTGACTATTTTGTCATTGATTCTGGCAAACGGGGAGGGGTAGCCGGCCCATAAAATCACACCATCAATGGCAGCAGGATGGTTTTTGGTGTATCCACAGGCCGCGAATGCACCCATCGAGTGACCGCCGATCGCCCATTTCTCAATTTGGGGATAATCACTGATTACCCGGGTTGCCCTCTCAGCACTTTCGCCGATAGCGAGATCGTCGATCATCTTTACAATGACGGTTAGGAACCCGTCCCTCGCTATCTCATGGGCGAAGGGGGCATATGAACGCACATCAACATAGGCACCGGGATAAATGATAAAACCTATGGTGGTTTCCCCGGCAGTTGGCTCAAATGAATAGTAGAAGTTTGAGCCTGCTTCCCATTCCGGCACGGTCACTTGCGTCACCGTTACATCAGCGTCTGACTCCAGGGCATCAAGGGCCGCAGGCAACGGGGGGAAGTACGCCATGGCACTGCCTGGGAAGCAAGGGAAAAGAATCAGCCCCACTGCCATGAGAAACACTGCTATCGATAGCCTCACTAATACATCCTCCATGTAACATAGACGTAAACGCTGTACATGTACATCACATTTGAGAGCTTTCGCTTAGATCGGGCAACCGGTTGATAAAAATTCAGTCTTCATGACTACCAGATCATTGAGGTCAACCTTGCCATCCACATTGAGATCGGAAGTGCAGGGTGATGGCGGACATGGTTTCAAAAACTCACCTTTCATGACTACCAGATCATTCAGGTCGACCTTCCCAAAAGAAGCTGCGATATCGGCGTAGCACTCGCAGCAGTCACCGATGCCGTCGCTGTTCATGTCACCTTGCAGCGTATCGCAGGTCTGGCCGGTGCTGCAGTCGGTATTGTCCGAGCATACAACCCCGGTGCTCTTCTTCACCCCGCCCACTATTTTTACGCAGGAACCCATGCCGGTCCCGTTGGGCGCATAAGGACAATTGTCCTCGGTGCAGGTGTTGCCGGGGAAACCGGCATTGCCGTAATCGTCGCCGTCAGAATCAGTGCAGGTGTCGCACACATCACCCACCTGGTTACCGTCTTCATCTTCCTGATTCATGCTGCAGAACCCGCCGGTCCCGCACTCAACGGTATTATTTCCCGCAACCGTGCAGGGATCTCCATCGTTAGTGCCTTTGGAGCAGGTGCCTCCGCTTGCGCCGTTGGGCATGGTGGTACAGTTGTCCCGGTAGTCATACACACTATCAGTATCAGTGTCATCTGTAGGGAAGGAGTCGCCGAAGCAATAGATTTTCCCGTTGGTGGAGGCGTAGTAGACATGGCCGTCCGCCAGGGCGGGAGAAGGCACCGAGTACCAGGCAACTACATAAGGGCCATGGCCTCTGATGATGAGTTCATTTGCCGGGATGCTGCAATTATCGTCCTTGCAGAACTGATAGCTCCACTTAAGGATCAGGGTGTTCGGGTCCGTCACGTAGTCGTAGCAGAAGAGCTTTTCCCTGCTCATGTCAAACTGTGAGCCCAGCCAGGCACGGTCATAATCAGTGCCGGCCACGTAGAGCAGGCCGTCCTGAGGTGAGATGGCTATGCCGCTCGGCCCGGGAAGCCAGTAGCCCGAATCGGGGTGAGGATCAAAGACGTTCCAGCGTGGGCAGTCCCAGAAATGCCTCCTTCACCACCCGTCCCGTGTCCTTGTTCAGCACAAACATGTGCCCGGTATCGGCTATGCCGATCACCCAGCTGCGGGATTCATCCACCGCAGGTGCTGAGCAGAGGGCAGTGTGCCCCCGCACGTTGAAACCTGCGTGGTATCCCCACTGCACCTGACCGGTGTTGATGTTTAAAGCCCAGAGGGCGCCGTCACCGCCGGGGGCAAAGAGGGTGTTGCCTGAGACTGCCTGGGTTCCTCCCTGCGCCAGGGGGATAGTCCCCACGTGCCAGAGTTCCGCCCCGGTGCTTGCGTCCACCGTGGCAAACTGCCCGTAGTGGTAATCGGTGGCGGTGTCGGCCTCTATGAAAACCTTGCCGTCCTTCACCGGAGGGATATTGGTCACCCCGCACCCCCGGGGATTCCAAGTCCACCGAACGGATCGCCATTATCTTCGATCTAATCCGTAGAAGTATCCGTCCCGCCCCACCCAGTAGTTGGTGGCGTCGTTGCCGATGGTGGGCCAGGGATAGCCGGGCTGTCCGGGTGTCACGTAGGCCCAGGGCCTGAAGATGGCATAGAAACTGGGCAGAAATGATCCGATGAAGACTTTACCATCGGCCATGGAGGGAGGTGAGAGATGCCAGGCGAACTTCTGGTTGTACCAGGGCTTCCCGACATTCGGTCCTCCCGGGTCCTTGTACGGTGTCTTCTCCCAGTTTGTCGTTCCGTCAGCCATATCCAGCGAGATAACCCGGCCATCAAACGTCCCGAAGATGACACAGCCGTTGGCGCCATAGGTGGGGTCTACGGTGGGGCTGGCGAGGAACTGGTCATAACCGGCCGGGAAGGCCAGCGGCAGCGTGAGCGAGAATGATGTACAGTCAGGCTCATCGGTGGTGCACTCAAAACACCAGGATGGGCAATCGCCTATGTTTGCCACGTAGCATATACCGGTGTTGCCCTCCACTGAGGGTATGTCGTGGTAGCACCAGTCGGTGGGGGCACCGGCGGGTTCGGAGGGTGCCTGCCAGAGAAAGTATTTAGACCAGATGAGACTGCCGGTAAACTGATCGTTAGCCTGGATTACCCCCGAGCCGGCCGTGAAAACCATGCCCCGGTCTACCACCGAGGGACCTCTTGAATCAGCGGGCTTGTGGGCGGGATCCCAGGCTCGTGGTTCGCGGTTTATCATCCAGAGCTTGGTTGCAGTGGCAGGATAGCCGCTGTCCGCCGCTGCACCACTGTTGAGCAGATCATGCCTGAAGCTCGGCCATGCGTGAGTAGTAGCCCCAGTCGCAAAGGCATTGTCTGCTGTCATAAGCATTGCCCCGGATATGAGCAAGGAAAGTAACAAAACGAAACTCGTCGGCTGCATCTTTTTACTCATGTTCTACCTCCTTTATAAAAGTAGTGTTTGATCCACAAATAAATTTTAACCTCTGCCACACGGGTTTGGTGGTATGATGGTATGATAATAACCAGGGATCAGGCAATGTGAGATCAAAGTACAATTAAATAATTAATAAGTAAGGGCTGAAAAGTTGCGCTTCATCTTTTCAGCCCTTTAATTTCAATATGTCGTAAAAACCAAATAAGTGTCTATCCGTGGATAAACCGTTCCCCCCTGCATACCAATACCCCGCCAATCAAATTCTTATTAAGATTACATTACATTATAATTTGTAAGTAATTTTACCTCACACTTCCATGAGCTTACTGGTGTTCAGTATATATAAATTAAAAAGTTCTGTTTATCATCCTTAATAGATTTTATAATATCACAAAGAAATGGTAATGTCAATTTATATTATATTAGAAATAAATTGATAAGGTATCAGTTAAAATAGTAAAATTTACAATATGTTATAAAATATATGGTAAATAGGCAAAACCCTTATTTATAAATTCGAAAAACCTTATTTTTGACTGCCAAGAAAATCATAAATGCGGTTTGATGAGAGTCGTTTTGTGGAAGCAATTAATCGTCAATTCGTGCCAAACTGAGTGCTTCCTCTCATGGTTCAGGAAAATTGCCGGATAACATACCTGATGCAGCCACAAAAAAATAAAGCCCCTCAATTGGCGACACCTGAGGGGCTTCTTCCTTCCGTACCTTTACCGCATGATGCTTTAGTATAAACACCTCATACAATCGGTACCCAATCATGCTGCATGCAGAATTCCCTCCCTCCATGGTCTGCTTTGCTACCGATAAAACATTTATCCTTCTCCCCTCTGGTGAGAGGGGAGAAGGATGGCTGGCGTTTGGCTATCCTGAGGCGTAACAAACGGCTGATGCCGCGCAATTTTCCAAATGAGGCAGCTTCATGGACGGGGTGGTGGTGTTCATGAAGCTGTTTTTATTTCTCTTGCCCAGCGCTTCTCCCCAGATTTCCGAACGTAACTCGCGCAAAGCCTGTGCCGTGGAGGTGCGCGATTGTCCTTCGAGTCGTTGACGGTGCCACGCTGGAGGCGGGAGTGTGCGCCTTCGTCCGCCGACTTTTTCAAGGGAGAGTAACAGCATGGCGTACACTGCGGCCAAAAACGGCGTGAGGGTTTCGATGCTTCTGCTGGTGCGTACCTGCGCTTCGCCGAGGCCGAGCAAGGTCTTTTCGTCGCGGAAGTTGACCTCTATTTCCCATCGCCAGATGTAGGCCTGAAGGATTGTTTCAAGCGATAGCTCCAGGTTGGTGGTGATAAGATACGCCGGGGCACGGTAGTTCATGGGCGCGCGTTTTCTCAGCCGATAGCCGAGCGGACGGACGATGAGGAGACGGAGCGTACGTTCCCCACCGGCGTGCTTCCATCGGCACGGCGAGATATGCTTGACGTTGAAGATATGCTCTTTACCGGCGGCATGGGCGCGGACGTTGATCCAGGGTATGGTTTGGTTTTGGCGGAGTTCTTCCGGTGTGGGCAGGCGGTTACCGTATGCTCGTTTGCGTCCGCGTCCGCAGGTTTTCTGTTCTGGCGTGGGCAGTTGGTAGAGCCGGGCGTCCTTGCGGATTCGTCCGATCAGATCGATGCGTTCAGGCAGATGTTTGAAGACTTCGCGGCAGGTGAAGGTTCCGTCCGCAGTCATGATGACCTGGCGTTCACGCATCTCCTGGCGATCCAGCTCTTCACGCAAAACGCGCAGACGGTTCGCCCCTTCGGCGGAGATGCGTGCCTTAGAGGAGGCATGCTTCCATTCCTCCCATTGCTCGACAGAAGCGCGTTTGCCGGGTTTGCGCGGTGATGGGCAGTGTCGCAGATCAACGGGAATCATGCGCGCTGGCGACGGCCCCCCAGCACTTTCAGGTATTGCAGGGAGAGTTGGAGGAAACGACTCGCCCAGATGAAATTGTTGGTAAAGGGCGGGCCCAGAGGATCGCGGCGCCAGGAGGTACCGGCAATCCGCCGTCCCTTCTTGCGAATGAGCGTGTCGTCAAGAGCCCCGACGAGGGGAGCCCCTTCAGGCAGGGTATCGATCACACCGGCAAGCACTGCAGAAAAAAGCGTCGGAACATCAATGCGTTCCTGCTCAAAGACGCGATAGTTTGCCGACCAATCATGGAACTGCTGACCTACGTGGTGAGCATACCTGTCACCTTGTGACGTCCAAGACACAGAAGCCCCGAAAGCGCAAGTGTTTTGGCACGCTCAAAGGTTCGCTGCTGCCGAAACGCGGGACGCGTGCGCTCGAAGAGGCGCTCAAAAGTTTGTCTCAATCCAAGCCCGTGCCTTCCCGGAGAGTACGCTTCGGCGGTTTTTTTTACGCGCTGATGCGACGGGAATCTGGCGACGCAAACGAGCTGGTTCTTGTCCTCGACGATCCATTCCCAGATTTCGCCTTTGTCGAATTCCAAGGCCTGAGCGAGGGCAGCGGGGAAGTTGACGTACCATTGCTCAATGTCTGACGCTTGATGAGTTGGATTTTAGTGGGATGTCCCATAGTCACCTCCGCATATCTAGTCATAATACTAGATACCAGAAGGCGAACACGTAGTCAATCAAAAATTATGAATAAAATGACTACAGAGAAAAATAAAAAGCCCTCCGATCTAGTCAGAGG
>CAVVUR010000002.1:0-152449 GCA_963751515.1 uncultured delta proteobacterium | reverse complement strand
TATACGTAAGTCTGTATCGGTCAAATTTCATCGTAAGATACAGATGGTAATGTGTATTGTTGGGTCTGAAGGATGATAGCTAGAATTGAGGTTGACCGCATGATGCCAAAGGGCTTCAAATATTTAAAAAAGAGAGAGGTGGCAGTTAAGATTGAACCCACGACCTACGGATTAAAAGTTGGTTCTGTTGCCCTATCAAGAGATACCAGGATACACCAAGAGCAAAGAAAATAAGGGTTATAAAATTCCGTCTTCCACCTGGTTACAGCTTATTTTGGCTTGTTATGGTAGCAAAATGGTAGCAGAAAAGTGCCGGATTATTTCCGGCTCTTTTGCTTTAAAAGCACCACAAAACAATTATAAGAATTACAAACAAATCGCATTATTTCCATTTCCTGATTATTAACAATCCCCCGATAATTAATGTCAACAATATGCTCAAGGGATAGTTTAGTGCATATACTAAAGGCTTTAAAGCCATCTTTGTTGTAACTTTAAGCACATCATGCTTTGCAATAAATCTTGCCAGCGGTGGCGATACACTATAATACAGATTGACAAATGCTCTACCCACACCATTGGTTAATAGCCAATTGTTCCTGAATTTTCTCAGCAGAATTACATCATCTGCTTGATCATTGCCATAAGCCGCCGTTGCGATAAAGCATTTTCCGGGAAGCAATCTCAATATCTTTGCTCCCCCCAAACCTTCCGCAGCGGAACTTGCACCCCTACTCCCCGAGACATAGAGGCTATCTGCAAAAGTAGCAAATGCTTCAAAACTTATGATGTAATCATCACCGAAACCATTGGTTGTAACTGGCGTCCAGTTAATTCCGTCTCCACTTTTCCAAATGTGTGAGCCCGTGAGATATTCCACAGTAGCTCCCATAGCGGGGGCATATGTGGCTATAAGTCCAGCGTATAGATCCTCATGAAATGGGAAAAGGTTAACCGAAACATTCTGGTATGTTCCTTCCAACCCTCCATTCAGAACTCCATCAAAGCCATTGGGAATTGAGGAATCTCCGCCAACGCTATAAAACCAACTGCCATCTTCTGAGCTCCCATTGGGCGTATATAAAATCCTTGCTCCTCCCAAAGAGTTAATGCCCGCATAGAGTTTACCTTTAAAATCGACCAGACACCAAGGCATAGCATTGCCAGTTTGCATGTCACAAGTCAAACCGCCACCAAACCCATTTTCATTAGTCCCTGTATCATTATCATCCACATTGGTATCAACGATAAGTTCCCACCCTGTTTCAGTCAGTTTTGCGACCCGTGAGCATTTTCCCAGATTTCCAGTAGTGCCCTGCCCGCCTGCGTAGAGCACCTCAACACTTGATACTGAAGAAACACCTAACGATGGGATGCTGCTGCACACGCCTTTTAACCCATTAGGATAATTTGGATCATTATGATAAAGACCAAAGTTATAAGGAGGTTGTGTTACCTGCCAGTCGTCTCCATTCTCTGTATACCAGACTTGCGAACCATACTCATAGTTGAGGCCGGTGCTCACATAGAGTTTATTATTATATATAGCTACGTCGGTAACGCTCTTATTCCAATAATTGCCAAAGCCGTTTTCATCATATCCTGTGCCAATCTCATAGGTATCACCAACAGCAACTGTGCCCAGATCATATTCATATACAGGAAATGGATTTGCGTAATGTTTACTCTCACAAATGGTGTATTCACTTCCCACATTACCAGCTACTTCGTTTTGCTGAATCGTTAGAGTATTTTCTGTATTGGCGATAATATCAAATCTCCTGTATTTCCCATTGCCAGATGTAATCTGCAAAACTCCACCAACCCATTGGTCCGGTACCCAATTCTTTGTTTCATCTATCAGCGAGGCTGTAACATCCCCATCATCTTCATCACAACCTGAAAGATCTGTGATCGTTCCTGATTCCTCGCTATCCTTCTTGTCAGAAATAATGGGTTCCCAAGAGGTTCCATCATATCTCCAGATTTCACAACCCGTTGACTTTAATACCGTTCCTTGCAACCCAGCCGAAAAGCAACAGTAAAGTTTATCTTTGAAAACAATCATTTCTCCCCACACATTGTTATTCCAGGTATTGCCGTAAATACCGTTGGTTTCCCCGGCAGGAAAGAGAACTTGTTCCCACCCGTAACCAGCAGTTTTCCAAATTTCACCACCTTTCACTTCATTTCTCGTCATCGCAAACAAACTACCCCGATATTCCTCCATCGCTACCACAGAAATATTGTTATCACTACCAAAACCAAAATCGCTTACCCTTTCCCACAGCGATCCATCATCACCCCGAACGGTCTCAAGCCCCACGGGTATATCTTGTGCTCTAAGGTAATCATTGGAAATCAAACAAATTAGGCAAATCATGATTAGGCAAATCATAATTCTTTTGCTCAATAATTTTTTTTTCATCTCACGTCTCCTTTCACTTAAACCTTGTGGGATAAAGAGGGAGGTTTTTTGCTGCAGTAAAAGTATGGTGCCGGCGGAGAGGATCGAACTCTCATGGGCGTGAGCCCGCGGGATTTTGAGTCCCGTGCGTCTACCAGTTTCACCACGCCGGCAACCGAAGGAGGGGTAATCTCAAAGAATACTCGCAAATTAATGTAAAAACGCCACGCATGTCAACACAAAAGTAACCGTCTCTATCCCGCGCGGTACTGCAGCTCCACCTTCTCCAGCCTTTTTATCTCATCGCGGAGCTCGGCTGCCCGCTCGAACTCCAGCTCCCGCGCCGCCTCCTGCATCTGCTTCTGCAGCTTCTTGATTTTTTTAATAATATCATCAACCGAAGTATATTCCTCTCCTTCCTCGCCGGCAAGGGAGACCGTGCAGTAGTCCGCTTCGTAGACGGAGCTCAAAACGTCCTGCACTGATTTCTTAATGCTCTCCGGGGTTATGCCGTGCTCACGGTTGTAGCTGTCCTGGATGATCCTGCGGCGGTTTGTCTCATCAATGGCCCTCTTCATGGACTGGGTCACGGTGTCCGCGTACATGATCACCCTGCCGGAAAGGTTGCGCGCCGCCCGCCCGCAGGTCTGGATAAGCGACCGCTCCGAGCGCAGGAAGCCCTCCTTGTCCGCGTCCAGTATGGCCACCAGGGAAACCTCGGGGAGGTCCAGCCCTTCCCTCAGGAGATTGATGCCGATCAGCACATCAAAGGTGCCCAGGCGCAGGTCCCGGATAATCTGTACCCGCTCCAGGGTATCGATGTCCGAGTGGAGGTACTTCACTTTAAGCCCGAGGTCAGCATAGTACTCGGTCAGGTCCTCGGCCATGCGCTTGGTGAGGGTCGTCACCAGCGTTCGCTCCTGCCGGTCCACCTGCTTGTTTACCTCTCCCAAAAGGTCATCCACCTGGTTCGTTGCCGGCCTTACCTCAACCGCGGGATCAGTCAATCCCGTGGGCCGGATAACCTGCTCCACAACCTTTCCCCGGCTCTTCTGCAGTTCATACTGCACCGGGCGTGGCGGAGACATACACCACCTGGTTTACTTTCTGCTCGAATTCCTCAAAGGTAAGGGGCCGGTTGTCAACCGCCGAGGGCAGGCGGAACCCGTACTCAACCAGCGTTCCCTTGCGGGAGCGATCACCCCGGTACATGCCGTTAAGCTGGGGGATGGTGATGTGGCTCTCATCGATGAAGAGAAGGAAGTCGGAGGGAAAGTAGTTCAGCAGCACCGCCGGCGGATCCCCGGGCTTCCGGCCATCCAGGTGGCGCGAGTAATTCTCTATGCCCGTGCAGTATCCCATCTCTTCCATCATTTCCAGGTCAAACCTGGTCCGCTCCTTCAGCCGCTGCTCCTCGAGCAGCTTGTTCTGCGCGTGCAGCTCCACCAGCCGCGCCTTGAGCTCCAGGCGAATGGAGCGGATGGCCGCATCCAGGCGATCCTTGCCGGTCACGTAATGACTGCTGGGGTAGATGGGAATTTTATTGAGCTTCCTCAGGACCCTTCCCCGCAGCGGATCGATTTCCGATATGCCGTCGATGGTATCGCCGAAGAACTCAACCCGGATGGCCCTGTCCTCCTCATAGGCGGGAAAGATTTCCACCACGTCGCCCCGCACCCGGAAGGTGCCCCGGCTGAAATCGTAATCATTGCGCTCGTACTGTATCTCCACCAGCCGCGAGAGCACCTCGTCCCGGGAAACCTCCGCCTGCTTCTGGAACAGAACCAGCATGTTTTTGTACTCCTCGGGCGACCCCAGACCGTAGATGCAGGAAACACTCGCCACGATGATTACGTCACTCCGCTCAAACAGCGAGTGGGTTGCGGCGTGCCTCATCTTGTCGATGGTGTCGTTTATGGAGGCATCCTTGGCTATGTAGGTGTCGGTCGTGGGCAGGTATGCTTCAGGCTGGTAATAATCGTAATAGCTGACAAAAAACTCGACCGCGTTTTCGGGAAAGAGCTCCTTGAACTCCCCGTAGAGCTGCGCGGCCAGGGTCTTGTTGGGGGCAATGACCAGGGTCGGCTTCTGCACCTGTTCCACCACCTTGGCCATGGTGAAGGTTTTGCCTGAGCCGGTAACGCCCAGGAGCACCTGGTGCCTGTGCCCCTGCTCGATGCCCCTGCTCAGTTTTTCGATTGCCTGCGGCTGATCACCCTGGGGGGTAAAGCTGGAGACGATGGTAAAGGGAGGCATAGTGCTGAAGGGAAATGACAAAGTTCAAAAGAGCAATGTCAAATTTCAAAGCTCAAATGTCAAATGAAGTTCAAAGTTAAAATGACAAAGAAACCCGTGGTTGCGCCGAACCGGTAGGAGCGGCTTTTAGCCGCGAAATTTTCTTGAGTCATTTGGCATTTTCAAAATTCAGTTCTTTCCTACCTTCCAGGTCGTTCCCTGGGCGCTGTCCTCAAGGATGATGCCCTTGCTTAAGAGCTCATCCCGAATCTCGTCGGCCCTTTTCCAATTCTTCTGCGCCCGGGCGGTCTTTCGTTCCTCGATGTAATTGAGGATCTGCTCCTCGCTGAGGGCAACTTCCTTCATGCCCTCATCCTGCTTCTGCTTGAAATATTCAGCCGGGTCGGCGGTCAGGATACCGAGAACTGCCCCCAGCCTCGTGAAGGCTGCAAGGCCCTCTTCCAGAAGTGCGGGTGGAAAACCGGCGGCAGCATCCTGTTTGGCCTCCGCGATCAACCGGTTGAGGTCACGGGTCGCGCGCTGAAGCACTCCCAGGGCGGCTGCGCTATTAAAATCATCGTCCATGGCCTTCTCGAACTGCTCCGGCAGAGATCGTACAATCTCCTCCATGTCTTTCGTGCCCGCGGCAGGCGATCCTTTAATCTCGCCTTTCATTTCCTTTAAATCCTTGAGCAGCGCGTACAGGCGGTCCAGGGCCTGCTGGGCCTCGCGCAGGCTCTGCTCGGAAAAATCAACGGGGCTGCGATAATGGTTGGAGAGCAGAAACAGCCTCACCGCCTCGGGATGGCAGTAGCCCAGGATCTCCCGAATGGTGGAAAAATTCTTAAGGGACTTGGACATCTTCTCCTGGTTTATGGTCACAAACCCGTTGTGAATCCAGTAGCGGACAAACGGTTTTCCCGTGGCGCCCTCCGCCTGGGCAATCTCATTCTCGTGGTGGGGAAAAATCAGGTCAGCCCCTCCCCCATGAATGTCAAAGGTTTCACCCAGAAAGTGCTGGCCCATGGCGGAGCACTCGATGTGCCAGCCGGGCCTCCCCGTGCCCCAGGGGCAATCCCACGCCGGCTCGCCGGGTTTGCTTGCCTTCCACAGGGCAAAATCCAGGGGATCCTTCTTCCGGTCATCAACTTCCACCCGCGCGCCCGCCTGCAGCTGCTCAGTGTTCTTCCCCGATAGCTTTCCGTAGGTCCCGAACTTTGAAACCGCGTAGTACACGTCGCCATCCACTGCGTAGCCGTACCCGTTTTCCACCAGCCGCTCTATCAGCCGGATCATCTCCGTGATGTGCTCCGTCGCCCTCGGCGTGTGTGAAGGAGTCTCGACATTGAGCGCCGCCATGTCCCGGTCATACTCGGCAATGTAGCGCTCGGCAATCTCCCTGGCGCTCACCCCTTCCTGATTGGCCTTGTTGATTATTTTGTCATCAACATCGGTATAATTCCTCACGTAGGTTACATCGTATCCCTTGTATTTCAAGTACCGGTAGATAATGTCAAAAACGATGGCCGCCCGCGCGTGGCCGATATGGGAAAGGTCATACACGGTCACCCCGCAGACATACATTCCCACCTTGCCCTCTTTGAGCGGCTGAAAGGGTTCCTTTTTGCCGGTCATGGTGTTGTAAATGGTAAGTGCCATCAGCAAATCCTCGTGGAGATGATTAAACGGTATGAATGGCTAATGATAAATCCGAAGCACGAAATTAGAAACAAATGCAAAATTCAAATGACCAAAACGTCCGCGGCAGCGGGAATCTGTTAAACAGCCTTCATCAAAACCACCGCGTGCGCGGCGATGCCCTCTCCCCGCCCGATGGGTCCCAGCCCTTCAGCGGTGGTGGCCTTAATGCTGACCCGGTCGGAAGCTATGCCCGTGACCCCAGCTATATTTTCGCGCATCTTCCCGGTGTATGCCGCGATTTTAGGCCGTTCCGCAACGAGCGAAACATCAATATTGCCGACCGCATAACCCTTTTCCTTTGCCAGTTTCACAACCCCCCTTAAAAGCTCCAGGCTGGCACTATCCTTAAAGCGGCTGTCAGTATCAGGAAAATGCACGCCGATATCGCCCAGTGCCAGGGCACCCAGGATCGCGTCGCATACCGCGTGCAGCAGCACATCAGCATCCGAGTGCCCGTCCAGCCCCCGCTCGAACGGCACATGCACCCCCCCCAGCATGAGCTTTCTGCCCTCAACCAGCCGGTGCACATCGTAGCCATAACCAATTCTCACGGGCATGTCATCCCAGCCTTAAAGTAAGTTTACAGTTAACGGTTTGCAGTTTAAGGAATCGGTCATTTGTCAATGGTCATTAATCAAGCGGACAACGGCCAGAGAAGCTGTTCCGGTACTGAGCGTGTCATCCTGAGTGCAACGAAGGATCTGGTTTTTACTTGCATGAAAAAGGAATAGATTCTTCACTTCGTTCAGAATGACAGACGCTGCTCTCATAATGACGCGCCAGGGTTTGGAACATTTGAATTTTGGATTTGTTTAGGATTTCGGATTTTTTCTGTCCAACCTGCATCCTGTATCATGCATCCTGTATCATGCCGGTTCTTTTCCTCAAAATCATCTCCCCCACGACCAGGTCCTCCGGGGTGGTAATTTTGATGTTTTCATAAGATCCTTCAACCACCCTGACCGGCAGGCCCAGCCGCTCCACCAGAGACGCCTCATCAGTGGCATAAAACCCATCCTCCATGGCCTGCCGATACGCCCTGACCAAAATGTCACGCTTGAACGTCTGCGGGGTCTGTACCAGGAAGATGCTCTTTCTGTCCGGCGTCGTTAGCACCACATTTTGAGCCGAAACCAGCTTGACCGTATCCTTGGCCGGCACTGCGGCAATGCTCGCGCCGCAGTCAACCGCCCCCTGGATGGCGCGCGCCAGCATCTCCTGCGAAATAAAAGGCCGCACCCCGTCATGCACCATCACCAGGTCGCAATCATCCTGAACCGTCTTGAGCCCCTCCCACACCGAGTCCTGGCGCTGCACGCCGCCCGCGAGTATGGCACCCACTTTTTGGAGCCTGAACGCCTCAACCACGGATGCCCGCGCGCGCTCAATCTCACCGCGCTCCACTATGAGGACTACCTCATCAACCAGCGGGCAGCGCTGAAGCTCCAGAAGGGTATGAGCGAGAATGGGCTTTCCCTCCAGCAGAAGATAGGGCTTGCTGTGGGCACCGCCCATTCTTTTCCCCTGCCCGGCGGCAGGGACGAGGGCAACGCATTTCATCCGCGTTTACCTGTCAGAGTTGGAGGCATTTTCAGCCGATTTCCTGCCCTTGAGCTCGGTAAAAATCATTCTTCCCGCCGTCGTTTGCAGGACGCTGGTAACGGTAACATCGGCATTTCTGCCCATAAACCTTCTTCCGTTTTCCACCACCACCATGGTGCCGTCGTCAAGGTAGGCCACACCCTGGCCCTGCTCCTTCCCTTCCCGCTGAATGAAAACATTCATCTGCTCACCGGGGAGCACAACCGGACGCAGGGCCGTGGCCAGCTGATTGACATTGAGCACCGGGACGCCCTGCAGCTCCGCCACCTTGTTGAGGTTAAAATCGTTGGTAATAATCTTCCCGTCCATTTTTTTGGCTAGGGCGACCAGCTTGGCATCCACCTCTTTAATCTTGGGAAAATCCTGATCAATAATCTTGACTTCTATATCCACCTGTTTTTGAATCTTGTTCAGGATATCCAGCCCCCGTTTTCCCCTGACCCGTCTGAGCGAGTCCGAGGAATCTGCAATGTAGAGGAGCTCCTGCAGCACAAACTGGGGAATGATTAATGTGCCTTCAACAAAGCCGGTTTCAAAAATGTCCGCTATTCTCCCGTCGATGATGGCGCTCGTATCCATGACCTTGATATTCTGGTTCCCGGCCGCGCCACGCAAACCGCCGGACCTGGTTTTCACCAGCTCATCCGCCTTGCCGACGCCAATGGCCAGGCCCAAAAAACCGAGCAGGACATTGAGCATGAGGTAGATGGTGAAGCTGATGAGCGCGTTTCCCGGATAGTGAAAAACAAGTGCAAAGGAAGAAAGATTGGCCAGTACCAGGCCCGTGGCAAAACCTGCAACACCTCCTGCAACTACCCTCAAGGGGGTCTTTTTGACCTTATGCTCAATGAGCATTGCGACAGCCGCCAGGGCGATCCCCGCCAGTCCTCCCAGCAGGGCAAAATTTGTTGTCTTGAACAGCCCCCGGAAGAGAAAAGCACCGACCGCGGCAGCACAAAAAGCCAGCACGCATCTGAAAACTATCATGGTGTTCACCTCCTTTCATCAGTGATGTAATACTTATAAAAGTGCAGCTTCACGGTGTGGCGCATTGCCACACCCGCCATAAAAGCATCTCCAGCTGCATAACCGCGCTATATGATATAATCCATCGGGAAAAGATTCGTCGTTCGAGGGGAGTAAAATCATTTTTTTGAAGATCTGCGCGTGTGAGAGGAAAGCAGAGGTTTCAGGTCAGGTGAGGGGTAAGTCTTCAGTAGTCAAAAATTCTTTTCAGCTCTTTTTCAATGGTCTTCTCGGAGCTGTTCTTCACGATGGAAAGCTCTTTAATCAGCAGGTTTCTTGCCGTATCCAGCATCCTCCTCTCGCCGAATGAAAGGTCTTTATCCAGCCGCAGCAGGAACAGATCGCGCAGCACACCCGCAACTTCAAAGATGGACCCGGTTTTAATCTTCTCAACGTATTCACGGTATCTTCTGTTCCAGGTCTGGGAATCAATCTCTATGTCTTTCTTCTTTAAAATCTTATAAACCTTGGACACCTGGTTCTCGGCAATCACTTCCCTGAGCCCCACGGAATCAGCATTCTTGGTAGGAATCATTATGGTCATGCCGTTGCCCAGCACTCTGAGAACATAAAACGTGTGCTTATCACCTGAAATTTCTTTACTTTCTATGGACTCTATCACGCCCACACCGTGCGTTGGATAAACCGCCATATCTCCCACTTTGAACACGCCGATTTACCTCCTCCGGTTGTTATATCAAAGATTCAATCAAACCACAGTCATAATGAATTATACACGTATTGCGCGTTTTAAGCAACCAAAATTATTTTATTTATTATTCAATTGCAGACTCAAGCAGGGTTTACATGGATGAGGCCTCCCTGAAAATAAAAGTTATTATAAATCAATTAGTAATAACCCATGGTGGCTCTGTGCCACATGAAAACACAATTGGATTCCCGCTGGAGTTCACCCCGTTCTTGATGCGGGGCGGGAATGAAATGTATTATTGTGCCCTCGCCTGACTGTCATCCCCGCCAAAGCGGGGATCAATATGTTATATAACGTGAAGATTGGGACGTGGAGGGCCATGCTCTGTCATGGCCGCAGATTATAAACGGACGCAACGGAGTGCGTCCCTCCACACGATTTATCAGTGTGTTAACAGGGTAAATGAAAGAAAAACCGCTCTAAGAGCGGCTTTATGAGGCAGAACGATGTGCGATGATAAATAACTATATTAATCAACTACATCAGCATTTCAATCGATGCCCTGGCAATTTGCAGATAGCGTGAAGGGAGTATGCCCATGTGCAGGGTAAAAAATGCTGTGATGAGCAGGGCGACAATCATGGGGAGGGAAAAAGAAAGATTGCCGACCTCCTTAACCGGGTCCCTCATGTACATGACCACGGTGACCCTGAGATAGTAATAGGCGGCGATGAGGCTGTTTAAAACGCCGATGATGGCAAGCCAGATAAATCCCTGTTTTACCGCGGCACTGAAAATATAAAATTTACCGATAAAACCGGCCAGCGGCGGAATGCCTGCCAGGGAAAACATGAAGACGGCCATTGCAGCCGACAGCCAGGGATACTTAAAGCCGGCCCCGGCGTAGTCCGTCACCAGGATGTTTTCCTCACCTTTCTTCCCGTAGAGGATGACGATGGCAAATGCCCCCAGGTTCATGAGGGTGTAGGCCATGAGGTAATAGATAATGCTGGTCGTGGCCAGGCTTCCCCCTGCGGTCATTGCCACCAGAATATAGCCGGCATGGGCAATGCTGGAGTAAGCCAGCATGCGCTTGATATTTTCCTGGCTTATTGCCACCAGGTTTCCCAGGGTCATGGTCACCGCGGACAGCACCCAGAGAATCATGGTCCAGTCCGGCCTCAGTGAGGCGAACGAGGAGAGAAAAACCCGCAGGAAGGCGGAGAATGCGGCCGCCTTGACTCCCACCGACATAAAGGCGGTTATCGAGGTCGGCGCCCCCTCGTACACATCGGGTGTCCACATGTGGAAGGGCACCAGCGCCACCTTGAAGCCGAAGCCCACCAGGAGGAGCCCCATGGCTGCCAGCACCAGGGGACTGGAGGCAAGCAGCGGTGTGCTTTGAATGTAAGCGGCGATGGCAGGCAGGCGGGTGGTACCCGTCGCGCCGTAGATGAAGGCAATGCCGTACAGCAGAAAGGCGCTGGAAAACGCTCCCAGCAGAAAATATTTCAGCGCCGATTCATTGGACTTAAGGCTGTTTCTCAAAAAGCCAACCAGCACGTACACCGAGACGGAGAGGGTTTCCAGGCCGAGAAAGACGACCATCAGGTCATTGGCCTTGGCCATGATCATCATCCCCACCGTCGCCAGCAGGATGAGCACGTAAAACTCCCCGTAGTTGATCCCCTCCAGCCTGATGTAGTTTACCGAGATGAGCACGGTGATGAACGCCGCCGCCGCGAAGAGCCCGGTAAAAAAGAGGCTGAACCGGTCCACCACGATCATGGCGTTAAAGGCGTGCTCCGCGACACCGTCCGCCCAGATACCGGCGGAGGCAAGGAACGAAGTGGCCAGGCCGAGCAGGGTCACCCATGCCAGGGGCGTCTTGTTGTCCTTTCCCAGCGCGAGATCGGTGAGCAGCACCACCAGGGCGGTGACCACCACCATCAGTTCGGGCAGCACCGCCCGCATGTTTATCAGCGGAAGAACTATCGGCTCCATCATCGATCTCCTGTCCTCTCGTGCCGGGCACCGGTTACCGTTGAAACCATCTTCACTTCAGCACCGCGCCGTGACGTTTTCGATTCTACCTGGGTAATCAGGTGCTTGACCGTGGCATCCATCCGGGACAAAAACGGCCTGGGATAGACGCCGATCTGCACGATAAAGAAAATCAGCGGGAGCAGCACACAAACCTCCCGCAGCGAAAGGTCCTTAAGCGTCCGGTTTGCCTCTTTGGTGATCTCTCCGAACATCACCCGCTGGAACATCCACAGCATGTAGACCGCGGCGAAAATGACACCCAGTGCGGCAAAAACGGCGTAGGCGGCGTTGGCCCTGAACGTGCCCAGGAGGATCAGGAACTCCCCCACGAACCCGTTGAGCCCGGGCAGGCCCACCGACGACAGGGTTACGATCATGAAGAAGGTGGCAAAAACCGGCATCACCTTGGAAAGTCCGCCGAACTCCTCGATCAGGCGGGTGTGCCGGCGCTCATAGATCATCCCCACGATGAGGAAGAGGGCGCCGGTCGAAAAGCCGTGATTGAGCATCTGCAGGATGCCCCCTTCAAGGCCCTGGATGTTAAGCGCGAAGATGCCCAGCACCACGAACCCCAGATGGCTCACGCTGGAAAAGGCAATCATCCGCTTGAGGTCCTTCTGCACAATGCAGACCAGGGCGCCGTAGACGATGCCGATGATGGCCAGGACGGACATGAGGGGAACGAAGGCAATCGTGGCCTCGGCAAACAGGGGGAGGTTGAAGCGCAGGAATCCGTAGGTTCCCATTTTCAGGAGCACCGCTGCCAGCAGCACGCTCCCCACCGTCGGCGCCTCGGTGTGGGCGTCGGGAAGCCAGGTGTGAAAGGGAAACATGGGGACCTTGATGGCAAAGGCCAGGGCAAAGGCCAGAAACAGCCAGATCTGCATCCCGTAGGGAATGGAGAGCTTGTAGAGGTCCTCCAGCATGAAGGTATAGGTGCCGGTAACGCTGTGGTTGTAAAAGTAGAGCACCAGGATG
The DNA here is from genome assembly GCA_963751515.1 of uncultured delta proteobacterium. Lineage (GTDB taxonomy): Bacteria > Desulfobacterota > WTBG01 > WTBG01 > WTBG01 > CAZWCD01. The sequence continues at coordinate 139,802 of CAVVUR010000002.1, read as the reverse complement.
GCCACCAGCATCAGCAGGCTTCCGAACATGGTGAAGAGAAAGAATTTGACCGCCGCGTAAATCCTGCGGGCGGGCGCCCCCCAGACCCCGATGAGCAGGTACATGGGGATGAGCATGACCTCCCAGAATATGTAGAAGAGAAACAGGTCCAGCGAGACAAAGACACCGATGACCCCCGTCTCCAATAACAGCAGGCAGATCATGAACCCCTTCACCTTTTCCTGTATATCCTTCCAGCAGGCAATGACCGAGATGGCGGTTAAAAAAGTGGTGAGCAGCACCAGGAAGAGGCTGATACCGTCAATGCCCAGGTGGTAGCTGATGCCGTATTCTTCTACCCAGGGAACGGTGGTGGTGAACTGGAATTCATGGGTGGTGCTGTCGAAGGCCCGGTACAGAAGCAGGGAAATCAGGAAATTGAGCAGCGCCGTCAAAAAGGTGATGCCCTTGATCACGGCGGGCTTCTCCCTGCTGACGCCGACTATGAGCAGTATGCCGACCAGGGGCAGAAAAATCAAAACCGAGAGGATATCAAAGCTGATGTTGGTCATTGTTCTCCCTTTTCCCTCCCGTCATTTCATGATCACGTAGAGGATGACCGCCAGGCCGAAGAGGATGGAGAGGGCATAGTTCTGGACAAAGCCCGTCTGCACATATTTGAGCAGGCCGCTCGCTTTTTTCACCAAGGCGGCGGACCCGTTCACCAGCGCACCGTCCACCACCTGTTCATCAAATCCCTTCCAGAGGAAGGTGGAGATGCTTTTTAAAGGCTCGACCACCAGCGCGTTATAGATCTCATCCACAAAGTACTTGTTGGTGAGCAGGTGGTAATAGCCCTTGAAGCGCCCGGCGATTTTATCAGGAAGCTCCGGCCGCCTGATATACAGATAGTAGGCGGTTATGATCCCGGCGAGCCCGATGGCGACCGAAACCCCCATCATCAGCAGCTCCAGACCCGCGGAATGGTGCGCGAGCGGCTCCGCGGCGGACGTCCCTTCGGAGGCAAATGCCAGCCCCGAGTACACCTTTTGCGCCACCTCCGCCGCGTGCCCGGCAACCACCGGTGCGAGGAAATCGTGGATGCGGTTCCATCCCGGAATAAGGGGAATGCCCACCAGGCCTCCGATGACCGAAAGCACCGCCAGAATCAGCAGGGGGACGGTCATCACCGGGGGGGATTCGTGGACATGGTGCTCAACCTCCGGCTCCATGCGCGATGTCCCGTAAAAGGTCATGAAGACGGCGCGGAACATGTAGAAGGCGGTCATGAAGGCGGCAAACGCCGCAACCGCCCAGAGAAGGAAGCTCTTCTGGAATGCGTTCCAGAGTATCTCGTCCTTGCTGAAAAAACCGGCAAAGGGCGGAATGCCCGCTATGGCAAGGCAGGCGATGAAGAAGGTCATGTAGGTCACCGGCAGGCGGGACTTTAAGCCCCCCATTTTCCTCATGTCCAGCTCGCCCGACAGGGCGTGCATCACGCTGCCCGCGCAGAGAAACAGCAGGGCCTTGAAAAAGGCGTGGGTCATCAGGTGAAAAATGCCGGCGGCAAAGGACCCCACCCCGCAGGCCAGGAACATGTAGCCCAGCTGGCTGATGGTGGAATAGGCCAGGACCCGCTTGATGTCGTTGGCGACAATGGCAATGGAGGCGGTAAAAATGGCGGTTAGCGCGCCTACGATGGCAACCACCTGCATGGACAGGGGCGCAAGCGTGTAAAGGGCGCTGCACCGCGCCACCATGTAAACGCCGGCGGTGACCATAGTCGCTGCGTGGATGAGGGCGCTGACCGGGGTCGGGCCTTCCATGGCATCAGGAAGCCATACATAGAGGGGGATCTGCGCGGACTTGCCGCAGGCCCCGACAAAGAGGAGCAGGGTAATCAGCGTTACCGTGAGCTCTCCCCCCTTGAAGAACTGGGGCGCCTTTTGGAAGACGGGAAGAAAATCGAGGCTGCCGAACACCACAAAGATGAGCATCATGGCCAGCAGAAAGCCGTAGTCCCCGATGCGGTTGACGATAAAGGCCTTCTTGCCCGCGTCGGCCGGCGCCTTCTTCTGGTACCAGAAGCCGATGAGCAGGTAGCTGCACAGCCCCACGCCCTCCCAGCCGATGAACATGAGCAGAAAGCTGTTGGCCGAAACCAGGATGAGCATGAAGAACACAAACAGGTTCAGGTAGGTGAAGTAGCGGCGGAACCCCGGGTCATCGTGCATGTAGCCGACTGAATAGACATGAATGACAAAGGAGACGCCGGACACGGTGAGCATCATTATCAGCGAGAGGGCGTCCACCAGGAAGCCGATGTTAACCTGCAGGTCGCCGCAGGGTATCCAGCGGTAGAGCAGGATCTCAAAAACCCTCGCGTGGGGATCGGCCTGCAGCACCTGCGCCAGGATGAGGCAGGAAACCAGAAAGGAAAGCAGGATCATCGCCGACCCGATGATGCCGGTCAGAGTCTTGGGAAAGCGTATGCCCGCGAGGCCGTTCAGCAGCACGCCGATGAGGGGAAACGCGGGAACAAGCCATACATAGTCAATCATGATGATGCTCCTTCATCTACCACTTCATAAGATTGATATCGTCAACGTTCAGGGTTTCCCTGTTCCGGTAGAGCGCGATGATGATGCCCAGTCCCACGGCGGCTTCGGCGGCGGCCACGGTCATGACGAAAAAGACAAACACCTGGCCGTCGAGGGAGTCAAGGTAGCGGGAAAAGGTTATGAAGGCCAGGTTGGCCGCGTTGAGCATCAGCTCGATGCACATGAAAATGACAATGGCGTTCCGTCTGGTGAACACGCCCCACACGCCGATAAAAAAGAGGATGACGCTTAAAATCAGATAATGGGAAAGGGGAACCATGGCTTGCTTCCTTTCTGTGCCGCCCCGGGCGGGACGGTTTAGCAGGCTGTTGAAAAACAATCGTCTGCTTTGTGGCTCAAAGGGGAGGGGCTTTGACGCCACAACAATTTTTCTTTACGCTTACGGCACGACCCGGCACCTTACGACTTAAACCCCAGACAGGCAGCTTTGCAGAGGCTTCGATATAGGCTGTTGCCATGCGGGTCTGTCGGACAAAGTTAGAAAGTTGCTGCCGTTCTACAGGTTCCGGAATAATTTTGTTGTGGCTAAAAAGCCCCTCCCTTTTGAGCCACATACTATTCAGCAAGCTTTATCAGCCTGCTAGAGCTTCTTTTTGGCCAGCACCACCGCCCCGATGATGGCAGCCAGCAGCAGCACCGAGGTTATCTCAAAAGGCAGAAGAAAATCGGTAAAGAGCGCCTTTCCGATGAGCGCGCTGTTGCCGATGGCATTCACCTTCTCCGGGGGATATGCCCCCTTGGCTCCGGTGAAGACGCTCATGGTGCTTGCGGATATGAAGGAAAAGGCGATGGCCAGACACAGCACTAGGGCCCCGAATTTCCGCAGCCCCCGGCCGTCCCCCGCGGAAGCCTCCCGATCCACGTTGAGCAGCATGATCACGAACAGAAACAGTACCATGATCGCACCGGCATAGACAATCACCTGAACGGCAGCGATGAACTGGGCGTTAAGCTGGAGGAAGATGCCCGCCAGGCAGAGGAAGCTCAGGATCAGAAAGAGCGCGCTGTGGACGGGGTTCTTTCTTAAAATCACCATCAGCGATGAAATTACCATCACTGCGGCCAGGCTGTAAAAAATGAGCGCTTCCATAGAGTAACCTCTCCGCCAACGGTCATGATATTTCTGTCGGTAATACCTTTGCACAAAGCGTCGAGTGACGCATCTGAGTGAGCGGGGGGATTTTCTCAGCCACAACACAATAGTTTGGCCAACTGTAGCACGGCAGCTGCCTTGCGAATTGTGCAGTGACAGACCCTATTGCATCCGACTTCGTCAAAGCCGTGGAAACTGCCTGTCCCCGGCATACTACGTAAGCCGGGGGTCGTGACCGAAGCCGAAAATCATATTGTTGTGGCTAGGAAAATCCCCTCGCTCACTCATTGATTATTATAATTCTAGCCAAAGATATTTGAAATTTCGGTAGGAGCGCCTTTAGGCGCGATGCATTCGCGGCTGAAAGCCGCTCCTACCGGTTATCAGTGTTTCTGAGAGAAAAATTCTCAGATTTGGGCCCGTAAGAACCCAATGCCCGCCCTAGTCCCTGAGGAGCCGCTCCTTGGTGTAGATCATGCTCTCCCGGGTGTAATCGGCAAGCTCATAGTCGCCGCTCAGCAAAAGGGCGCCCACCGGGCAGGCTTCCACGCAGTACCCGCAGAAGATGCAGCGGGAGATGTCGATCTGGTAGTGCTGGGCGTACTTGACATTATTTTCCTTCTCCCCCGCCTCAACGGTGATGCAGCGGGCGGGACACACTGCCGCGCAAAGCGAACAGGCCACGCATTTTTCCCTGCCCTCTTCATCCCGCAAAAGCTTATGCAGCCCGTGAAAGCGGGGATAGGGGGTCCGCCGCTCCTCGGGATACATTTGGGTAATGGGTTTCCCCAATATGGTCGTGCCGAGAAAATATGCCAGGGTTTCCTTCAGTCCCACCAGCAGCGCCCAGATGCGTTTGATCACAGAACCTACCATGCTTTATCCTTTGCTTAAAGCAGATTAACCATTAGCAGAACGGCGGTGACTACAATATTAAGGAGAGCCAGCGGAAACAGAACCTTCCAGCCAAACTCCATCAGCTGGTCATAGCGCAGGCGCGGATAGGTCGCCCGGAGCCAGATGAAGAAAAAGAGGCAGAGGAAGACCTTGGTGCCGAAGACGCCCATGGGGATCAGGGCAACCGCCAGCTGACCCGCCAGGCTCGAGGGCTGAAAGCTGCTGATGTCCACAAACGGCAGGTGCCACCCCCCGAGAAACAGGGTGGTGATCAGCGAGCCCATGACGATCATGTGGGCATACTCGGCCATGAAGAAGAGGGCGAATTTCATGCTGGAATATTCCACGTGGAAGCCGGCCACCAGCTCGTTTTCCGCTTCAGGCAGATCAAAGGGCGAGCGGTTGCACTCGGCTATGCCGCAGATGAGAAAGATGATGAACCCGATGGGCTGCTGCACCACGTACCATATGTCCGACTGGGCCTTCACCACTTCAACCAGGCTCAGCGAACCGGTGAGCATGAGCACGCCGATGACCGAGAGCCCCATGGCTATCTCGTAGCTGATCATCTGCGCCGAGGAGCGGATCCCGCCCATGAGGGCATACTTATTATTGGAGGCCCACCCCGCCAGGGTTACGCCGTACACGTTCATGGAGCCAAGGGCAAAGATGTAGAGGATGCCGATGTCCACGTCGGCGACCCGCAGATCAATGGTATGACCGAAGAGGGTAATCACGTTGCCGAAGGGAACCACCGCGAACGAGGCGAAGGCGCAGACCGCCACGATGAAGGGGGCAAGGACGTAAATGACCTTGTTGGCCTTCTCCACCACGATATCCTCTTTGAAAAAGAGCTTGATGCCGTCGGCAATGGGCTGCAGCAGGCCGTGCCAGCCCGTTCTCATGGGGCCGTAGCGCACCTGCATGTGCCCGAGCACCTTGCGCTCCAGCCAGGTGAGATAGGCGACGCAGAGGAGCAGCACTACAAACACCACTATGACCTTAAGCAGCATTATTATCATGGCAGCCATACTTGTCATGGGAATGTATCTCTCCTGCAGATGCGCAATCAGCTAAATAGGTGCTTCATCCTGTTGATCTGAAATCCGAAATTCGAATAAACTTTTTACATGAGATTGCTTCGTCGCCTATGCTCCTCGCAATGACCCTATTGGTGTGTCATTGCGTGAATTTGTCATTGCGAGCCCTTCGCTTGTCATTCTGAGCAACGCGAAGAATCTTGTTTTTGGCTCAGGATAAACTCCGCGCGGCAATCTCGTTTTTGGACAAGTCTGAAACAGCATCTATAATTAACAAATAGCAAATTTAATTTTAATTATGCCTGCTACATCTTTTCCAGCTTAACCCGGGTCGGGACAAGCTCCCTGCTGGTCAGCCGGTTGACGGGGTGGGCTGCGAAGTGGCAGGGAATATACACCATTCCCTTCGCCTGCTTTCTGCTGATTTTCACCTTTGCCTCCAGTGACCCCATCCTTGATGTAACCAGCACCTTCTCTCCATCCCCAAGGCCGTATGCCCTGGCATCGGCAGGAGACACATCCACCCTGCCGCCGGACCCGAGCTCGTTCAACGCCGGGGCGTGGGTTGACAGGGAACCGGAATGAAAAAGCATGCTGCCGGTGCGCAGCAGCAGCGGATAGTCACCATCAGTCCCGCGGGCCGGTTCGACATGCTCGAGCGGGAAAAAGCTGTAGCTCGTCCTCGGGCCGGCCGGCGGGGACGGCACAAGCCGGCCTCCCGCTCCGAGGGATTCGCAGCTGACGCCCGCGTAGAGAGGAACCAGCGAGCCGATCTCCTTCATCACATCCTCGGGCCCGGTTGCCTTCATGGCATGCCCCATTCTGCGGGACAGCTCGCAGAAAATTTCCAGGTCTGTTTTGACCCCTTCCAGCACCGGCAGCGCCGGGGACAGCGCCTGCACCCTCCGCTCGAAGCTGGTATAAGTTCCTCTTTTCTCGGCAAAGCTGGCCACCGGCAGCACGACGTCGGCCTGCCGGGCGGTGGGGGTTAAAAACATGTCCTGCACCACCAGGAAATCCAGGGACTCCAGGGCCTTCCGGGTGTATTCGCTCTCAGGATAGTTCAGCAGCGGATTTTCCCCTGCCAGGTACAGCGCGTGCAGCCTGCCTTCCGCCGCGCTGGTGATCATTTCCATGGCGTTGTGGCCGGGCCGCGCGGGAAGGGTCACCTTCCACGCTTCTTCAAAGCGGCCCCGCGTCTTGTCATCACCCACTTCATCGAATCCGGGCAGAAAACCGGGAAGCACTCCCATGTCCAGTGTGCCCTGGGCATTGCACTTCTCCCCCAGGAAGGCGATGCCGCATCCCTCCCGCTTCACCATGCCGGTCAGCAGGGCGAGGTTGGCCACCGCCAGACCCAGCTTTTCATCATCCGCGGGAATCCCCAGGCCGGTGGAAAGGAGGATGCACAGCCGCTTGCTGCCTGCAATCAGTCGGGCTGCCTGCACGAGGTCATCCCGGCCAACGCCGGTCACCCCTTCACAGTGCTCCGGGGTGTACCGGGCTACCGAATGCTTAAGATTTTCAAGACCGGCGGTGGAGGAAGAGACAAACTCCCTGTCGTACAGCCCCTCGCTGATAATGATATTGATCATGCCCTGCAGCAGGACCAGCTCGGTTTCGGGCCGGTGGATGAGCGCGCAGCTGGCCAGCCGGCTGTGCTTGATCGGCCGCTCGCTGGCGACAACCAGCTTCCGTTCATCCCGCTTTACCGCCATGGTAACCTGGTATCCCACCACCGGATGCGTCTCGGAGAGGTGGCAGCGCAGCAGGAACACGGTGTCCGCATTGCGTATGTCGTTCAGCGTGGCGGTGCCCGCGGTCAAGCCCAGTGCGGGCCTCAGTCCCTTCATCAGCCCCGAGTAGCTGTATCCCCCGGCATGGTCGATGTTGTTGGTGCCTATGGCAGCGCGCAGAAATTTCTGAAACAGGTAGGCCTCCTCGTTGGTCAGGCGGCCGGAGCAGATGCCGCCGATCCCGTCGGGCCCGTATTTCTGTTTGACCGCGCCCAGACCTTCCGCTATTTTCTCCATCGCCTCCGCCCAGGTCGCCCGCACCAGCCCCTCGGCGCCCTTTCTCACCAGGGGGCTGTTCATCCGCTCAGGGCTGGAGACATACCCGTAGCCGAACCGGCCCTTCGCGCAGAGGCTCCCCCGGTTGGCCCCGATGCTGTCATCCCCGATCACCCGGTAGATTCGGTTGTTCTTTACCCCCAGGGTGATGGTGCAGCCGGTGCTGCAATAGGAACAGACGGTGTCCGTCCTGACAAGCTCCCAGGAACGGGCCTTGTATTTGAAAAGCTTGTCGGTCAGGGCGCCCACCGGGCAGATGTTAACACACTCGCCGCAGAACTCGCAGTCCAGCACCCGGTCAAAGTCGGTGCCGATCCTGGTCTTGAATCCCCGGTTGACAAAGCTGATTTCGGCTACGCCCACCATCTCCTCGCACACCCGCGCGCACATCCCGCAGAGCACGCAGCGGTTCACATTCCTTTCTATCAGGTGCGAGGCGGTTTCAGCCGGCTGGCTGAGCTTCCGGTCAAGAAAGCGGTTGCTGCTCACCTCGTATTCATACACCAGGTCCTGCAGCTTGCACTCGCCCCCCTTGTCGCACACGGGACAATCCAGGGGATGGTGAACCAGCAGCAGCTCAAGCAGGGTTTTGCGGGCGCTTCGCACCGCGGGGGTGTTGGTGTTCACCACCATACCGTTGGCGGCCGGCGTGGAGCAGGAAGGGACCAGCCGGCCTTTCATCTGCTCAACCTCAACCACGCACATGCGGCACGCCCCGAAGGGCATCAGGCGCTTGTGGTAGCAAAAGGTGGGAATAAAAACCCCGGCAGCCTCCGCGGCCTCGAGGATGGTGGAGCCATCCGCTACCTCTATTTCCCGATCGTCAATGGTCAAACTAATCATAATACGCCTTCAACCTCGATGGTATCGCCTGTTTAATAAATATATATCGGTGCCGTGGGATTTTCAGGTTACATTGACATGGCATTTGCTGTTCTAAAGGTTTTAAATTTTTTTATAGCTCATACAATCAGGAGTCTGCGGGGAGGGGGTTTTTAAAGCCACAACAATTTGTCTGTCAGCTTACGTCACGACCCCGTGCCTTACGTATTAAGCCGCGAACAGGCAGCTTCCACGGACTTCAACAAAGGCTCTTGCCATGGGGTCTGTCGGAGTGAATTTACAAGGCAGCTGCCGTTCTACAGGCTCCGAATAATTTTGTTGTGGCTTAAAAAATCCCCCTCCCACAGACCCCGTATCAATGACGTGTATGTGGCTTGAAAAACCCCCTTCCCGCAGGCCGCTCTTTAAACATCATTTACTTATTATGACAGATGCCTAATGCCCCCTTGCTACTCAATGGCATTGAACTTACAGGCCATGATGCAGTTCTTGCACTTGACGCACTTCTCCCGGTCGATTGTGGCCACCTGCTTCTTTTCCCAGGCAACCGCCCCGGCGGGACAGGCCTTGAAGCACTGGCCGCACCGCTTGCAGAGCTCGGGGTTGACCGTGAACTTGATGAGGGAAATGCAGGAGTGCGCCGGGCAGCGCTTTTCCCGCACATGCGCCTCATATTCATCACGAAAATAGCGCAGGGTGGTGAGCACCGGGTTGGGCGCGGTATTGCCCAGGCCGCAGAGGGCCGTGGCCTTGATAGTGCCTGCCAGGTCGCTGAGCGTCTCCAGGTCTTCTTCCTTCCCCTCGCCCGCGGTTATCCGGGTCAGGATATCAAGCATCATCTTGGTTCCCACCCGGCAGGGAATGCACTTTCCGCATGATTCCTCCTGGGTAAAGCCCAGGAAGAACTTGGCGATATCGACCATGCAGGTGGTTTCATCCATCACCACCATGCCGCCGGACCCCATGATGGCACCGGTCTGACTGATCGACTCATAATCCACCGGGGTGTCAACCAGCGACTCGGGAATGCACCCGCCCGACGGGCCGCCCATCTGCACCGCCTTGAACTTGCGCTTGCCCTTGATGCCGCCGCCGATATCATAGATGATGGAGCGCAGGCTGGTGCCCATGGGCACTTCAACCAGGCCGATGTTGTTGACCGCGCCGGTCACGGCAAAGACCTTGGTGCCCTTGCTCTTTTCCGTTCCCAGCTCGCTGTACCAGCTGCCGCCGTGCAGGATGATGGGCGGAACATTGGCGTAGGTCTCCACGTTGTTTAAAATGGTCGGCTTTCTCCACAGCCCCTTGTACGCGGGGAACGGCGGCCGCGGCCGCGGCATGCCCCGCTTCCCTTCAATGGAGGTCATCAGGGCCGTTTCCTCGCCGCAGACAAACGCCCCGGCTCCCTGGTAAATGTCAATGTCAAAATCGAAGCCCGAGTTAAGAATGTTCTTTCCGAGCAGGCCGTAGTCCCGCGCCTGCCGGATGGCCACCTTGAGCCGGGAAACGGCGAGCGGATATTCCGCGCGCACGTAAATGTAGCCCTGATGGGCGCCGATGGCCCTGGCCGCGATGGTCATCCCCTCCAAAACCGAATGCGGGTCCGCCTCCAGGATGCTGCGGTCCATGAACGCGCCGGGGTCACCCTCATCCCCATTGCACAAAACATACTTCACCTCGCCCCTGGCCTTGGCGCAGAACTCCCACTTCAGCCCGGTGGGGAAACCGGCGCCGCCGCGGCCCCGAAGCCCGGAAATCTTGACCTCCTCGACGATGCCCTCGGGCGTCAGCTCGGTAAGCGCTTTTCCCAGGGCCTGGTATCCGTCGCGGGCGATGTACTCATCAATCTTTTCAGCGTCGATGATGCCGCGGTTCCGTAAGGCGCGGAGCACCTGCAGCCCGAAGAAGGAGATGTCCTGCATGCGGGGCACCGTCGCCTTCTTTTCCTCCTCCCGGTACATGAGCTTCTCGACCGGCCTTCCCTTGAGGAAATGCTCCGACACCAGCAGGGGGATGTCCTCCCGGGTGAGCTTTTGATAAAAGATCCCCTCGGGGTAGACCACCATGACCGGGCCGACGGCGCAGAAGCCGTTGCACCCGGTGATGACCACCTGCACCTCTTCCTCCAGTCCGCACTTCTTGAGCTCTTCTTCAAGCGCCGTTCGTACTTGTAGCGACTTGTTGGACACACAGCCGGTTCCGGCGCAAATCAACGCATGTGAGCGAAAGGTTTTCATCTGCCCGTTCCTTCCTGCAGCTTAATAGGTCGTTTCACTGCCCACCGCCAGGGCATATTTTTCCACCATCCTGCCGCCGATAACGTGCTCCACCAGAATCTCCCTGCTCTTCCCGTCATCCAGATCCACGTACTTGACCGGCGCTTCGCCGAGAAGCTCAACCGTGGCCATGGGCTCGCGGCTGCATAGCCCCGCGCATCCGGAGGTGGTAACGATGACATCCGTGACCTGCCGCTTGGCAATCTCATCCATAAAGGCGCTCATGACCGCCCGCGCCCCGGACGCGATTCCGCAGGTGCCCATGTGGACGGTTATCTTGACGCGCTGGCCGCCTTCCCGGAGGGTGGTCGCGGCTTTTGATTCTTCCTTTATCCGTTTTAAGTCATCGAGCGTCAGTTTCGGCATTTGTCATCCCTCCCGCGTGCATCGCTTCCTAATAATAATTTTTCTTTATGGTGTCCAGAGCCGTCGCCGGCTCCAGCAGGCCATAGGTGTCCTCGTTGACCATCATGGCCGGCGCAAGGCCGCAGCACCCGATGCAGCGCACGCCCTCCAGGGAAAATTTCATGTCCGGCGTCACCTCGCCTTCGTGGATGCCCAGCTCCTGCTGCAGCCGCTTGTATATTTCCTCGCTCCGCTTGACGAAGCAGGCCGTTCCCAGGCAGACGCGGACATTGTACTTGCCCCGGGGCTTCATGGTAAAATAGGAGTAGAAGGATACCACCCCGTACACCAGGCTGGGCGATATGTTCAGGCCTTCGGCAATTCTGCGCTGCACCTCGGCGGGCAGAAAGCCGCACACGTCCTGACACTGCTGGAGAACGGGTATGAGCGAACCGGGCTTGCCGACGTGGTCATCGATGACCCGGTCAACCTTTTCCCACTGTTCCGCGGTTATCTCCACGGTAACTTCCTGCTGCTTCTGCGCTGATTCTGCGGTCATTACTTAGAATACCTCCACTCTGCTGCAATCCGCTTGGCGTTAACCTTAAAGGTAAAGGAACGCATTTGTAAGTATCGGGCCATGCCGTAAGCCACCTTCCCCTATACCAGGTTTTCATAAGTGGCTCACGGGGAGGGGGTTTTAAAGCCACAACAAAATTATTCGGAACCTGTAGAACGGCAGATGCCTTGTAAATTCGTACCGACAGACCCCATGGCAACAGCCTTCGTTGAAGCCCGTGGAAACTGCCTGTCCGCGGCTTAATTCGTAAGGCACGGGGTCGTGACGTAAGCCAAGGGACAAATTGTTGTGGCTTTAAAAACCCCCTCCCCGTGAGCCACGTGTCCCCGCTACCATGGGATGTAATCAAAATTATTCTGACCCCGCAGGCCAATTATCAAATTATGGGTGTTGTGGCGCAAACGGCCCTCACTCACCATATAACATTGTTCATTGCACGCCTAATTGCGCCAGGCCCTCCTCGAGATCGCCCCTGATCAGCCCGATCACCCGGGGATCGGAAACGGGGACCTCGCCCAGCTCCTTCCCGATCGCCGCTGTGTCAAGGCGGTAGGTTCGGTCATCCTTGCGATGATGATAATAAAAGCTGATCCCGGGATTGCCTGCGATGAGGGTGATCAGGGTCTCAACCATGCTTCCCCAGGGCTTGCGATCAATATGGCTTGCCTGAAAGGTACCGGTCAGCTTCGTCCCCCGGCCCGGCGCGGATTCTATGTGAACCCCGCCATTGCACGCCCGGGCCGCCTGGGCAAAGAGCGGCAACCCCAGGCCCACCTTTCTGGTCGTCCGCGTTGTCACAAAAGGATCCAGCACCCTGCCCGCCATCTCCCTGCTCATGCCCTTGCCGTCGTCGGTAATCTCTATGCTGAGCAGATCCCTGCTGCTGTCCTCGTCTATCCCGATCTCGATCCGCGTTGCCCCGGCAGTTATGGAATTCTCAACCAGATCCAGAATGTGGAGGGAGAAATCCTGCACGCTATCCCTGTCCCCCGAGCACCTTTCTGCCCTCCCTTCCGGCAAGCGCCAGCTTCACTTCGTCGATGCCTGCAGCTTCCATCAGAAAGACGGTTGAACTACTCCCGATCCCGTCAAGGGAGTGGGCGTCCGATGAGCTGATGAAGGGAAGGTGATCAAGCCCGGGGAAACGCCGGCGCGCCTCATCCAGGCCCGTGGCCGGCGAAACCTCCAGCGCATCCAGCGCCAGCCCCGGCGGAACAAAGCCGAGCTGGCTTATGATGCTGTATGCCTCGCGATCAATGTGCGAAGCAATGGCTATGCCGCCGCGGGAATGAATGAGTTCAACCACCGCTTCCAGGGAAAGCGTGGTTGCCCCGATCAGCAATTTTTTATTAAAGGAAACTACCTCCTCATGCTCGTTGACCACCACCTGGCAGCCGAAGGCTTTTTCATCGTTTTCGCCGGAGAGATGCTCGTACACAACCTTCTGCACCTCAAAGGCATGCGCCTCCGTATCAAAAAGGCCCAGAATATGAATTTCTTCCCGAGTGGTTATCTCCATACCTGCCAGCACCGCCAGACTGGTCGCCTCTGCCGCCTTTTGAAGCGCGGGAAGATTCTCACAGGAGTTATGATCGCACACGGCTATCAGATGCAAACCCGCATCCCCTGCCCGCTTTACAATGGCGCGGGGCGACATCTCGGCAGGTTCGGTGCAGGGAGAAAGGATGGAATGGATATGCAAATCAGCCCGATATGCTCTGAGCATCACCTCATTCCGGAAATGCCGAGGCCGTATAACCTGCCGACGAGCTCAAAGGTCTGCAGCCCGGTGACCATAAGGGGAATGTCTTCCTGCCGGGCCTTGTCCACCGTTTGTGCCTCGGGGGTTCTGCCCTGCACAATAACCACGCCGGCCATGCCCTTGAGGGAGGCAACGGCGATGATATTGGGATGTGCCTGCAGGGTCACCCAGATATCCCCCTCCCTGCTGTTGGCCATGACATCGCTTAAGAGGTCGCTCGCGTACCCCCCGGCCACTTCCCGGTCCAGGTTCTCCCCGGCCGCCACCTTCAGCTCCAACCGGTCAATGATTTCCTTCAGCTTCATGCCTGCTCCCCTGCTGCTTATGCTCCCCGCTTGCGAATCGAAAGAGGGGCTTTCTGAGCTATTTCAAGTCCCCTGCGGAGCGATTCCATGGTCGCCTCCTTGAGCTTGAACACGCAATCAGTGACCTCACCCCTTCCCTGAACGACATCCTCGGCAAAGGATTTGCAGTTTGGGGCGCCGCATGCCCCGCAATTAATGCGCGGGAGGCTCTCTAAAATGGATTCCCGCTCCTTTACTTTCCTGATCGCCTCCCTGGCATCCGTGCTCAGCGGCTGCACGGGATAGGTGGACAGCTCAACATCGCATGACAGGTGGGCGCGCATCCGCTCCACTTCAGCGAGGTTAATGTTTAAATTCCTCCCCATCTGCTGAATCAGTTTCATGGCCTTGATCTTGGCCAGAAAGCGATTATCCACCGCAAGGGGGCCCCCCACGCACCCGCCCGGGCAGGCCCATAATTCCAGATAGTTTACATTGGTGATTTTGCCGCGCTCCACGTCCTCCAGTATGTTGATTACATTTTTAACCCCGTCCACGGCTATGGCATTCTCGATTTCGAGGCCGGCAATGCACGCGCCGGGGATCCCCGTAGCCACACCGAAGCCGCCCGAGTCGTGAAGCGGCTCAAGCGCCTTGATCTTGCGGATGGCGCTGAAGAGAACCCCGTAGATATCCGAAATGGCAATGGCCCCGTCCAGGGTCGGATCCGATTTGAAGATGGGGTGATTTACGGCGATCATCTTGGCGGGGCAGGGGGTGATAAAAATGGCCCCGACATCCTGGGGGCTTATTCCCAGTATTTTGGCCTTGGCCATCTTGTAAGCTCCGGCGATGGCGCTGGGCGCCTCCATGGAAAGCAGATTTCCCATGAGATCGGGAAAGTTTATCTGGATGAGCCTGACAACGGCCAGGCAGACGGTTGAGATGTAGGGCTTGTTTTGAGAATAGCTGTGGAGGTGTTCTTTGAGCACCGCCGAATAAATTTCACAGGCCTTGCCCACATCATAGGCCTCGTTAAAACCCAGGCCCTTAAGACCGTTTAAAATATGGTTGGGGGTAATCCCCATGCCGTACTGGGAGTAAAGGACGGGAGAAGGTATGGCGATGGTGTATTTAAACCTGGTCAAGTCTTCGAACGACCCGGTCATGGATCGGACCGCCCGGGCGGGACACACCCGGATGCAGTCACCGCAGTCAATGCACCGGTCCTCCAGGATGAGGGCCTTGCCCTCACGGATGCGCATGGCCTCGGTGGGGCATGCCCGCATGCACTGCATGCAGCCGGTGCATTTATCGGTTTCCACTTCAATGGAGTGATAATATTTGCTCATGGATCGTCTTTATTTCCGGGTAAAGATAACCATTTCCAGACGCGTGCCTTCCCCCACCACCGAACTGATGCGCAATTCATCGGTGTTCTTCTTGATGTTGGGCAGCCCCATGCCCGCCCCGAAACCCATTTCCTTGATTTCCCTGGAGGAGGTTGAAAACCCTTCCTGCATGGCCCGCTCGAGATCGGCAATGCCCTGCCCTTCGTCCTCGGCAATAACCGTCAGCCGGTCAGGGGTAATGGCCAGATGAAAGGCAGCCCGCCGCGCGTAGCACACGACGTTCATCTCCGCTTCGTAGGTGGCAATGGCAGCCCGCCTGATGACGTCGTGGCTTATGCCGATCTCTTTTAAGATGGCCTTAATGCTGCTTGAAACCTCGCCGGCATGGATGAAATCACCACCCTGCACAATGAATTCCTGCTCCAACAGGGGCTCAGCCTGTTTTTCCTGCATTTTCCACTCTTTCAATACAACCGACCATACCGCTTGAGAACAGCCTGCCGCAGGTTTCAAACATGATGTAACGGGTGCACAAAAGCGGTATCTTTTTCGCCCGGGCGAGCTTGACTGCTTCCTCGTCAGGCCTTTTGCCCCTCACGAATACAATGCCCAGCAGCTCGAGCATTTCAGCGGTGCGCACCACCTGCGGATTGGTGATCCCGGTTATCAGGAGCGTACCCTCCTTGGCAAAGGCCAGAACATCGCTTAAGAGGTCGGCGGCAAAGGCGTCCCTAATCGTACTATCCATGCGTTCGTCCCCGACCAGAACCTCAGCTCCTAAAATATTCGCCAACTCTCTAAAGGTCATGCGCTTGTTGTCTCCCTGTTCAACACTGCCTAGCGATCCACCTCTCCCAGGCAGATGTCAATGCTGCCGATAATGGCAACGATGTCCGCCATCATACGCCCCTGCGCCATGGTGGAGAACGATTCCATGTTCACAAACGAGGGGGTGCGGATCTTCACCCGGTAGGGCTTGCTGCCCCCATCGCTCACAATATAAAAGCCCAGCTCGCCTTTTGACGACTCCACGCTGCAATACGCCTCACCTTTGGGCACATTAAAACCTTCGGTCATGAGGTGGAAGTGGATGATCAATGACTCAATATTTTCCTGCACCAGTTCCTTCGGCGGAGGCACCACCTTGGGGCTCACGGCGTTGAACGGGCCCGAGGGCAGCCGCTCCAGGGCCTGCCTGATGATCCGGTTGCTCTGGCGCATCTCCTCCAGCCGCACCAGGTAGCGGTCATACGAATCCCCGTACCGGCCGGTGGGTATCTCGAAATCAAAGTGATCGTAGGACGAATAGGGGTTGGCCTTGCGCAGGTCCCACTGTACCCCGCAGCCCCTCAGGCAGGGACCGGAAAGTCCCAGGGCGATCCCCTCTTCCGCTGAAATGACGCCCACGCCCTTTGTCCGGTTGAGCCAGATCTTATTTTCCGTCAGCAGGCGCTCGTACCCGTCAATCCGCGAGGGCAGCACCTCACAGAACGCCTTCACCTTTTCTTCAAACCCGTCGGGCAGGTCGGCGGCAAGGCCCCCGATGCGAAAGTAGCTCTGGTTCATCCGGGCCCCGCCCACCATTTCAAACATGTCCAGGGTCTCTTCCCGCTCGCGGAAGCAGTAGAGCAGCGGCGACATGGCCCCGATGTCCAGGGCATGGGTTCCCAGCCAGATGAGGTGGCTCTGGATCCTGGTAAGCTCTGCGAGCAGCACCCTGATATACTGGGCCCGGAGCGGAACCTCCAGGTCGAGAAGCTTCTCAACCGTAAGCACGTAGGCAAGGTTGTTGATAAAGGGCGAGGTATAATCCAGCCGGTCGGTGAGGGTAATGAACTGGTGGTAGGTTTTATGCTCGGCCAGCTTCTCGATGCCCCGGTGCAGATACCCCAGCACCGGGGTTGCCTTGGTGACCACCTCGCCGTCGAGCTCCAGCACCACCCGCAGCACCCCGTGGGTGCTTGGGTGCTGGGGCCCCATGTTCAGGGTTACCAACTCTGTCCTGATGTCAGACGCCGTTTCCATGCTATGCAATGCCCCCGTTTATCTTCCCCGCAGCGGAAAATCTTTTCTGAGCGGATACCCTGTAAACCCGTCAGGAGTGAGAATTCTCCTCAAATCAGGATGATCCCTGAAGGTTATGCCGAAAAGATCGTAGCACTCCCGCTCGTGCCAGTCCGCCGTCTTCCAGACAGAAACCACGGAAGGCACGGTAAGGTCCTCGTCCGAGGGGGAGATTTTCATGCGCAGCCGGTGCCGGTGTTTCAGGGAATACAGGTGATAGACCACCTCAAAGCGGGGCACCCGGCCCATGTAGTCGACGCCGCAGAGGTCGGAGAGGAAGTCAAAGCCGCATGACGTGTCTTCCTTGAGGAAGCGCGAGACCTCGAGCAGGTATGACAGCTTGACCCGTATGGTATGCTCATCCTTATAGACTGCCGTTTCTTCGATGGCCTGGGGAAAGGTTTCCTTTATTTTCCCGACCAACTCTTCCATACTAGCCATGGTTCTTTTCCCTTAAGTGTTCCTTTTCTATCTTTTTCTGAAGCTGCATGATGGCGTAGAGCAATGCTTCCGGCCGGGGCGGGCATCCGGGCATATACACATCCACGGGGATAATCTCATCCACCCCCTGCACCACGGCGTAGGTGTCAAAGATTCCGCCCGAGCATGCGCAGGCGCCCATGGCAATGACCCACTTGGGATTGGGCATCTGATTGTAGATCCTCCTGGCCACGGGCGCCATTTTTCTGGTCAGGGTGCCGGCAACAATCATCAGGTCTGCCTGCCGCGGCGAGGCCCTGAAGACCTCGGCGCCAAAGCGGGCAATATCGTAGCGGGCGGCGGCGGTGGCCATCATTTCGAGGGCGCAGCAGGCCAGCCCGAAGGTCGCGGGCCAGAGCGATGATTTTCGGGCCCAGTTGACTACTTTCTCAAGGGTGGTGGTGATAATGGTATCACCAAGATAGCTTTCTACTCCCATTCCAGAGCCCCCTTCTTCCACACATATATAAAGCCGACCAGCAGGATACCGATAAAAACAGCCATTTCTAAAAAGACAAAGCCTTTAAACTGGTTAAACTGCCGGAAGACAATCGCCCAGGGGTATAAAAACATCGCCTCCACGTCGAAGACGATAAACAGCATGGCAATGATGAAAAACTTGACCGAGAACCTCGTTCGCGCATTGCCCACCGGGTCAAGGCCGCATTCGTAGGGCATAAGCTTTTCCCGGGTCGCTGCCTTCCGTCCGAAAAGGGCCGACAGAGCGATGACAGCCCCCGCGAAGAGAACCGACAGGAAAAGAAAAATGATCAGCGGCGTGTATCCTTCAGCCATGGCCATGTCCTCGCTCTAGCAGGTTGTTGAAAAAGTAGTTTTCCTCAGGCCGTTCAAAGGCTCAAAGGGAAGGGGCTTTTGAGCCACAACAAAACTATTCGGAACCGGTAGAACGGCAGCGACTTTCTAACTTTGTCAGACAGACCCGCATGGCAACAGCCTCTATCGAAGCCTCTGCAAAGCTGCCTGCTTTCGGTTCGCGTCGAAGGCACCGGGTCGTGCCGTAAGCGTAAAGACACATTGTTGTGGCGTCAAAAGCCCCTCCCCTTTGAGCCACGAATCAGATGGGTGTTTTTCAACAGCCTGCTAGTAATGAATGGTACCGTGCTTACGGGCCAGTTCCCGCCCCCGGTCGATGAGCCGGAAGGCCGCCTGCTGCGCCAGCACCACGGCATCTTCCGTGGGAAGATAGGCGGGCAGGCTGGCATCGAACAGGATCCGCGCCTCAGGCGGAAATTCCTCATCCCCGTTCCAGAAAAGAAAAGCCATGGGAACTTTCGGGAGAGCGGAAATGATGACACCCCGGTCACCCGCGGGAGCCTTTGTTCCTCCCAGGGCGCGACCGGCCTCTTCAAAAAGATCATCCCGCTGCGCAAAAAAGTCGAGCAGCGGCTTTTGTGATCTCCTGTCGAAAGCCGGGTAATACATGTCCCCGCCGGACAATTGTCGAAAGCTTATCCACTCGCCGGCAAGCGGGCCGCCCTGCGCCTGTATAAGGTAATGCAGAATGACGAGCCTGCTCCAGAGGGGAACCTCCCCTCCTTCGCTTTGATAGGTTACCGTTATGTCGGGAAAATGTATGAGGCAATATTGATTTAAAAAAGTGAGCTTGATCAGGCAGCGCCCGTCATCTTCTTTCTTAAAAAAAGCCCCGCTTTTTCCTGCCCGCTCCTCTATGTCGGCCCTTCTTAAAACCTCGCAGGCCAATGTAAAAGCATGGTCGTACGGTGATCCGGCAGGGTTGCTTCCCGCATTGCGCGTGTCCATGCGTTTTATGGCATCATTACCCGAGAAAAAATCTCTCTGCCGAGTAAAAATTTTCAGCTTGAAAAAATAGCGGATGTATAATAAAACCCTGAAAAATGGATGAAAATTTCTAGCATATGTATATTTCCCTGTCAAGGCATTTCCTCTGTGATTACAACCGCGGCAGAGAAGCTGACTGTATCGTTTTAGAACGGGTGTGAATGGCCACTGAAATCAATGCCGGGGCTGATGGCCGCAACGCGGCGTCAACACTTTCCCGCTCTATTACCCAATGTAAAGGAGGCAGGCTGTGTACAAGGTACTTGACAAGCAGAAGCTGGCATCCACGGTTACCCTGCTTAAACTGCAGGCGCCGGAAATCGCCAAAAAGGTCAGGCCGGGCCAATTTGTCATCATACGATTGAATGAGCCGGGTGAACGCATTCCCCTCACGGTCAATGATTTTGACCGGGAGGTGGGTACCATAACCATTGTGTTCCAGGAGGTGGGCAAGACGACAAAACTGCTGGGCAGGCTCAGCATCGGCGACAGCGTAACCGACCTGGTGGGCCCGCTGGGCAAGCATACGGAAATTGAAAAATTCGGGAAAGTCATCTGCATCGGCGGGGGCGTGGGGACGGCGGTCATTTATCCCGTCACCCGGGCCCTCCACCAGGCGGGAAACGAGGTAACCGGCATCGTCGGCGCCCGCACCAAAGACCTGCTCACCTTCACCGGGGAGATGGAGGCGGTCACCACCCGGCTTATCATCACCACCGATGACGGATCCATGGGCAGACACGGCCTGGTCACCGACCCCCTCAAGGAGATCCTGGAGAGCGGGGAAAAGATCGATCGCGTTATCGCCATCGGTCCTGCCGTGATGATGAAGTTCGTCTGCAAGACCACCGAGCCCTTCAAGGTCAAGACCATCGTCAGCCTGAATCCCATCATGCTGGACGCCACCGGCATGTGCGGTGTGTGCAGGGTTCTGGTGGGTGGTGAAACCAAGTTCGGCTGCGTGGACGGCCCGGAGTTTGACGGCCACAAAGTGGATTTTGACCTGCTGATCAATCGACTCCAGCAATATCTGGCAGAAGAAAAAATCTCTCTTGCAGCCATAGAGGGCTAGTGTCGTGCGTCATTGATTTCTTTATTTATATGTGGCTCAAGGGGAGGGGCTTTTTAGCCACAACAAAATTATTCGGAGCCTGTAGAACGGCAGCGAATCTCAAACTATGTCCGACAGACCCGCATGGCAACAGCCTGTATCGAAGCCTCTGCAAAGCTGCCTGTCTGCGGTTTGAGTCGTAAGGCACCGGGTCGTGCCGTAAGCGTACAGACAAATTGTTGTGGCGTCAAAAGCCCCTCCCCTTTGAGCCACTGCACCTCTTCTAGAGCATGGTATTCGCAACGCACAGGAGCCAGATGTCTTGGACGCACTACACGAGGATGAGGGGCATGGGCATCAAGCGTGAATCGACCGTGATCACCAGCGATTAAAAGGAGAAACTCATGGCAGCTGAAGGAAAAGAGAAAAAGAAGGTTAACCCAAAGCGGGTGCACATGGCAGAGCAGCCGGCGGAGGAGCGGGTTAAAAACTTCAGAGAAGTCCCCCTCGGATATACCGAAGATGAAGCAGCGGAGGAGGCGCGCCGCTGCCTGCAGTGCAAAAAGCCCGCCTGCTCAACCGGCTGCCCGGTGGAAATAGACATTCCCGCATTTATCAGCCTGGTGGCGGAAAAAAAATTCGCTGAAGCGGCAAAAAAAATAAAAGAAACCAACAGCCTGCCGGCCGTGTGCGGCAGGGTCTGCCCCCAGGAAATCCAGTGCGAGTCCCGGTGCGTGGTGGGAAAGAAAGGCGAGCCTGTTGCCATCGGCAGGCTGGAGCGGTTTGTTGCCGACTGGGAACGGGACAAGGGAAAAGTGGAACCGCCGCCCAGGCCCCGGCCGAAACATAAAAAGGTGGCCGTGATCGGCTCCGGCCCCGCCGGCCTTACCGTTGCCTCCGACCTGGCCAAGCTGGGCTACGCTGTAACCCTCTTTGAGGCGCTGCACAAGACGGGAGGGGTGCTGGTGTACGGCATACCCGAATTCAGGCTTCCCAAGGCCATCGTGCAGGCCGAGGTTGATTTCGTGGAAAGCCTGGGGGTGGAGATTAAAACCAATGCCCTCATAGGCACCCTCTATACCGTTCCCGAGCTGATGCAGAACGGCTACGATGCCGTTTTCATCGGCATCGGAGCGGGGGGGCCCATGTTCATGAACATCCCCGGGGAGGCCCTCAACGGGGTTTATTCCGCCAACGAGTTTCTCACCCGCTCCAACCTGATGAAGGCCTACCTCTTTCCCGCAGTACGACACCCCCATCAAGAAGAGCAAAAAGGTGGCTGTGGTGGGAGCGGGAAACGTGGCCATGGATTCGGTCAGGACCGCCATACGGCTGGGGGCGGAGGAGGTCTACCTTGTCTACCGGCGATCCGAGCAGGAGATGCCTGCCCGCATTGAAGAGATTGAGCGGGCGAAGGAGGAGGGCGCAATTTTTAAACTGCTTACCAATCCCGTCAGAATCCTTGGCGATGATAAGGGATGGGTAACCTCCATGGAATGCATCAGGATGGAACTCGGCGAACCCGACGACTCCGGGAGGCGGAGGCCGGTGCCGGTTAAGGGGTCAGAATTCATCATCGAAGTCGACTCCATCATCATGGCGCTGGGAACCAATGCCAACCCGCTGCTCCCCCAGTCGACACCCGGCCTCACGCTGAACAAATGGGGCTATATCACCGACCGATGAAGAAACCTGCGGGACCAGCATCAGGGGCGTCTACGCGGGTGGAGATATCGTCACCGGATCCGCCACCGTCATTCTGGCCATGGGCGCGGGCCGGAAGGCGGCAAGGGCAATCGATACATATCTGAGCGGCACTGTGTAAGATAACACGCTACCATCCGATCCACATCAAAGGGGAGCCGGCATTGCCCGGTTCCCCTTTTCTATTTGGATGGCACTTCACGTCCTTATAACCCCCCTGCCATTTCCATTGACAGTTCGGAAATTATGTCCTAGGTTTATAATACAAACCGAATTAACCGCTTCATCGGGAGGAGCCATGGCCACAAGAGCATTCCCTTTCGCGCTACTCATTCTTTTCTCCTGCATATCTGTATTGAGCTGCGTCCGTGCCCGATCGCCTGAATTACCTTACAGCAATCAGCAGAAGAGCAACCTGACCGCCGGCATGGTCAAGAAGTACGTCAAGGTCGGAGTCGCCACCCAGACCGAGATTATCTCGGTCTTCGGTGCCCCCAACATCATCACCCGGGACAAGGACGGCCACGAGGTGTGGACATACGACAGGCAGAGCATGGCTTCAGCGTCAGAAGTCGCTGAATGGAACGCCTCCGGGGGGGCCGGCGCCATTGCCGGAGGACTGGCGGGTGACGTGGCCATCGGCGGCGGCGCAACCGTTGGTGGTTCCTCGGGCAAGAGCAGTTCTGCCGGGCAGGTCAGCAGCGCCACCTTCACCCTGATGATTCAGTTTGATGACAAAGACCTGGTCAGGGACTATCGCATGATGGCAACCCAGTTTTAAAGAGGATCCCGCTGCCGCGATGAAAACGATCTATCACCTTCTCCTGCTGGTTCTGATAAGCATGTCCTTTGCTTCAGGCTGCGGCCAGGGCAAGTCCCGTTTGCAGCCCCCTCCGCCGCTCTCGGTCCAGCAGCGTGCGGCCATGCAGACCAAGGAACTGGAAGGCGACTTTGACACGGGGTTCGCCGCGACCATTTCCGTATTGCAGGACGAGGGCTGGCAAATTGAAGTGGTCGACAAATCAAGCGGGATTATCCAGGCCGTTTCCCTCAAGCACCAGGACATCATAGGCCCGCATGAAGACTGGTATGCGGAGAAGGATGCCGGCTACCGGGATGATATACTAAAAGAATCGAAGGACCGGAAAATGACCCTGTCCGAGTGGAACCGGTGGGAGCAGCTCACCTGCCATATCGAAGCCTGGGGTGAAAACCGGATCCGGCAACGGATGACCATTACCGCATTCGGCTCTCTTCCCACCAACACCTTCAGCTATGCCGAGAAGAAAAAGGATAAGCAGAACATTGTAACCTCCGGCGGCAAAGAGCAGTCCCGTATAGTGGAAGATCCGGCGCGCTATCAGTATCTCTTCCAGCAGATACAGCGCGCCGTCTTTATCCGACAGGGGCTCAAGAGCTACCGCTAACCTTTCACAGATACAGAGGACATATGCGAAACACTACTGACACATTCGGATCTTCCTATCTGCCAAAAACATGGACGTTTCTGAACTGCTTTGTGCCCCTGCTGGTTCTTGCGCTCGGCCTTGTGCTGTCCGGCTGTTCGGTCAGCGAAACCTACATGGTTCCCATGAGAGACAAGGTCAAGCTGGCCACTGATGTATACCTGCCGCCCAACGGCAGGGGCGCCTGGCCGGTGCTCCTGATCAGGACACCCTACGGCAGGGAGGAAAGCGAGTCGCTGTTCAGGTTCGCTGACGAGTACGCCATTGTCATACAGGATGTGCGGGGACGCTTTGACTCCGAGGGTGAGTACCGGCCTTTCCTGGACGATGGCTGGGGAGACAACCAGGACGGATACGATACGGTGGCCTGGATACGCAGACAGACCTGGTGCAACGGGAAGATAGGAACCGCCGGTCAGTCCGCTGAAGGCATTACCCAGCATCTGATGGCGGGAACAGCGCCGCCCGGCCTTGCCTGTCAGTTCATCCGCTTTACGCCCACAGACAATTACTCGCAGATTGTTTTTCAGGGCGGCGCCTTTAACCAGGCCCAGGTTACCGGCTGGTTGGACCGGCAGGGGGCAAGCTTTTTTCTCGAAACCTATAAAATGCACCCCTCCTACGACTCCTTCTGGGATTTGGGAAACGTTGAAATCAGGGCAAACGTGGTCAGGGCGCCGGCGCTGCACGTGGGAGGCTGGTACGACATGGCACTGAAGGGGGCCATCAATGGATTTCTCACCCGTCAAGATGAGGGGGCCGGGGCGCACGAGGAAACCAGAGGCTTGTCATCGGCCCCTGGACCCATTCAGGATACAGTTCAAGGGAGCAGGGAGAGATTACCTTCCCGCCGAGCTCGGTCCTCGATCAGAATGAGTTGTTCGAAAGTTGGATTGACTACTGGCTCAAAGGTGAAGATACAGGCATTATGGAAACGGATCCCGTTTACTACTACGTCATGGGAGATGCCCGGGATTATGAGGCGCCGGGCCACGAGTGGAGGTACGCGCCAACCTGGCCGCCGTTTGAGGTGCCCCCGACCGCCTACTACCTGCACCCGGAGGGTGTCCTCTCGCCCGATGCGGCCGCCGGGGGAGCTTTTTCTTCCTCCTATCGCTTCGACCCCGAAGATCCCGTTCCTTCGAGGGGCGGCACAAATCTCGATCTCACCATAGCAGCAGGACCTTATGACCAGTCGGATCTTGAAGGCCGCCCGGATGTGGTGGTCTTTTCAACCGCGATCCTTGAGGCGCCGCTGGAAGTGACCGGTGACCTGAAAGTTATTTTATATGCTTCATCCGATGCCCTTGACACCGATTTTACCGCCAAGCTCACTGACGTCTACCCTGAAGGTCAATCCATGCTCATAGCCGACGGCATTATTCGAGCCCGCTATCGCAACACCTTCACCACCCCCGAGCTTATGACGCCGGGGACCGTGTACCGGTTTGAGATTGATCTCTGGGCCACCAGCATCATCGTCAACACCGGCCACCGCCTCCGCCTTGCCGTATCCAGCAGCAACAACCCCCGGTTTGACGTCAATCCCAACACCGGGGGGGATACCTTTGACAAGGAGAACATGATAACCGCCGCCAACACCATCTACTATAACAGCACCTATCCCTCGCACGTGCTGCTGCCGGTGGTGCATTAGGTACGGTTCCCAAAAAAATGTGCCCTCGCACAACGGCAAGAAAATATATTGACTTTATTGATTATATTGATATAATACAATACGATTAAATATTATCCGCTATGTAATGAGTTGAAGCAATGAAACCGTTCTCAATTTTTTGCGGTATGCTGTTGATGGTCGGTCTCATGATCAGTCCGGCATCGGCGGTAAACTATGCGGTCGACGTGAACGGAAATGGGACCGGTGATAGCGCCCTTTCAATTGAGGTTGGCGACTCCGTCACCCTTGGTTTTTACATTGAAGCATACTCCTGTGCGCCTAATGATAAATTGTTTGGTGTGTCGCCTTACATTAGTTATGACTACACAGCTGCTACCATCAGCGCTTGTTCTCCCAACACGGCAGCGCAGTGCGACGGCAGCCTGAGCGGATGTACCTCTCCGGAACCGGGCGTGCTTTCACTGATCTGCAGTAACTTTACCTTCATCACGGTTACCGGCAACAAGTACAAGATGGGTAGCGCGACACTGACCTGTGATAACGATACGGATTTCAATCTCGTTATGGCTAACGACATCGGCGGTCCTTACAACGACGGATTCATCGCGGACTGCAATCTGGCCAGCATTTTCCCGACCGATGCCGTGGTGGCAGTTAACCAGTTCATCCCGCCCTGTGAATGTGCGGTAACGCCGGCTACGGCTGTCGTGCAGCCAGTTACCGGGTCGACGGTCACCCAGGATTTTAATGCCGCTCCCTCGAATAATTACTGTGACAACCCGCCGGCCTATGTCTGGACCGAAGATTGTGCTTTAGCAACCATCAATCCGGTTACGGGTCTCTTGAGCGTACCGGAAACCTTCATTGGTGAGACCTGCACGGTGTGTGCCACCGATACCGCTAACACGGGTGATGCCGGCGAACCGGCCCAGTGCTGTGCCCTGGTCGAAATTAAGGGATGCACGTGATGTGATATTGAGATCTACCTCGGAGGGGTAGAACATGGCTGCGAGGATCCACCACCCCTGGATGACCCACCTTACAACCGGCCGGGGAGACGGGGTCTCGCCCTGACCTGCGGTGAAATAGTGGATTTCTACACTTGTACTGATTGTGAGGGCATATCCTATCCTGTATGGACGGTGAAGTGCACCAAGCCGGATGCGGCAACTATCGTTTCTACCGGTGACTGCAGTGCCCGGCTGACCGTTGGCGATACCTGCAACTACATAGCAGAAGTAGTTGAATGTACGGTAACCGCTACTGACCCATTGAATGGTGGCCGTGATGCGGTTGCAATACAGATCGGAAAGGTCATCCTCGACATAGGAGAAACAACTGTTTCTCCTGATACGGATTCCCTGGAGGCAGCCATAAGTCTCACCAACAATGATCACATGGTAAAGGCGCTTGATTTTCAGATCGGCGAATGCCAGGACGGGGAGGACAACCTTGCCTGTACCGGGTGCTTCCCTGATCCGGACCGGGCCTTGGGGTTCACCTGCATCGCAGCTGAACAGCCTGACGGCATCTGCAGGGTGGTGCTCTATTCGCCGGCCGGGCTGATCGCACCGGGCGAGGGGCCGATAGCGACGGTGATTTATGACCAGATAAATCCGGAAGCATGCCCTGACTGCGTATGCCTTAAGGCAACGAACGTGCAGGTAGCCGATCAGTACAACGAAGCCCTGTGTGCCTGCACGGATACCGGTGAGGTGTGCTTTAATGTATGCGGCGATATCTTTCCGCAGGACTGTCTCGATCCGGGATGCGCTCCCTGTGGCGACGGTGACGTCAATCTGTTTGATATTTTGGAGATGGTGGATATCGTCCTGGGTCTGCAGGCGCCTACCGCATGTCAGCGTAATAATGGGGACGTTCCAAACGGCATGCCGCCTTACTGCGGAAATCCTCCCGGCGCTGCCAACTGTGAGCGTAACGGCAACATTGACATATATGATCTTCTGGTGATTATTGACATGGCCCTGGATAAGATGAACTGCTGTGATTATTGCTTATCGGGCCAGATTTATTAACCATTGCATTATAGACATACCGGCAGCATTACCAAAAAAAGACAGGGACGTGACCCTGTCTTTTTTTAGCAGCCATAGCTATGAATTGATTCTCTTCACATGCGGCGGCTTATTCTTCCGGCGGCGCTCAGACGGCCATGGGCCGGTCCTTTACAATTACCCCTTCCTTGACCAGATTAAGAACCTGGTCCACCTGGAACGGCTTGTGAACGACAAGGTTTACGCCGCTGCTGTGCAAGGCTGCATCATCCAGCACCACATTCCACCCGGTGACGAGGGCAATGGGAACGCATTTGTTCATCTGCCTGATCTTCCCCGCCACCTCCCAGCCGGACATCACCGGCATACCAAGGTCGGTAAGGACAAGGTCATAGGGTTGCTTTTCAAACATCTCTATGCCTTCGCAGCCATTATGGGCCATTTCCACATCATGGCCGGCATCGCTGAGAATGTCACGCAGCAGCTCGCGCACATCCGCCTCATCATCGATCACCAGAATCCTGGCTTTTTTATGTTTGCCCTGCATGGGTATAACTTTTTCCCGGTGATCTTCTTTTGTATCTGCTGTCCCGGTGAGCGGCAGCTTGAGGGTAAAGGCAGTTCCTTTACCCTCCATACTTTCAGCGGTAATGGTGCCATGATGCCGGTTGATGATTCCGTAGGACACGCTCAATCCCAGCCCGGTGGATTGAGGACCTTTGGTGGTAAAGAAAGGGTCAAAAATTCTGTCTTTTATGCTGAGGGGAATACCGCCCCCGGTATCCTCAATGGTGATTACCGCCCACTCAGTATTCATGCAGGATTGGACCCTTATTTCACCGCCCCGGGGCAGGGCATCAACGGCGTTGTTTATCAGATTGGTAAACACCTCCCTGAGCTCCGAGGCGCTTCCCATGATGGGGGGAAGGCTGGAAAGCGCTTTGCTGATCTCGATTTTTATCCCCCTGGACTGGACCTCGTCCGCCCATTTGACCTTGGTAAATTCCAGAGCGTTTTCTATCAGTTCATTGAGATCAACCTGCACAAAATCCTTTTGATCGCCTCTCCGTCTGCAGAACTCCTGGATTCGCCTGACTGTCTCCGCGCCATCCAGTGAAGCCCGCTCAATAATTTCCAGGCCTTTCTCCAGATCAATCGCCGAGCCCCTTTTTTCCGTCTTCCCCATGGGTGGGGCAAGCTGCTTTCGCAATAACTGCACCCGTCCCAGAATGGCGGCGAGAATATTATTGAAGTCGTGCGCGACCCCTCCCGCCAGCTCGCCCAGTGATTTAAGCTTTTCCGACTGGAGAAGCTGCTGCTCCATCTTCTTTTTTTCCGTGACATCCCGGATGAAATTAACCCCTCCCACAATGGTGCCGTCTTTTTCTTTGAGAAGGGAGAGGTTAAACTCGACAAATATCTGCTGCCCGTCTTTTTTCAGCCAGAGCGATTCCTGCCCGTAGACCTTCCCCTCGTTGAAAAGCCGTTCCATAATTTTAAGCGCCTGGGATTTGACGCCCTCATCCCGGGGAGTAAACCGGCCGGTATGCATTCCGAGCAGCTCCTCCCGCCCATACCCCACCATCCCTTCCATGGCGCCATTGACCATGGTGATGTATCCCCCGGCGTCGGTAACCATGATCGCGTCGGTTGAGGTTTGGAAGAGATTTTCCAGGAATTCCTTGGCCTCCCTGATTTCGTTCTCCCGCTTCTTCCGTTCGGTAAGGTCCCTGATTACGCCGATGACCGTTTTGTTTTTCTTTCCGGTGAGCGAAAAGGAGATCTCGAGCGGAAAAAACGTGCCGTCCTTCCTGATCCCTTCTTCCTCAAACATTGAGGTCTTTGACCTGCCGTACGTCGCCACCTCTTCGAGCACTTCGTAATGTTTCGCCCAGTACTGCTCGGGGGTGAGCAGGCGGGGCGATTGGCCGATCAGCTCGTCCTTTTCATAGCCGTACAGCTCCTCGGCCCTTTTGTTGATGTCGGTTATAACATCCCCTTCGGCAACGATAATTCCCGCGTTGGCAAACTCGATAAGGTCGTGATAGCGCTCCTCCGACTTCAGCAGCTTCGATTCGACCTCTGCCAGCCGCTCCGCTACCTCCAGCTGTTCCACCACCCGCTTGACCACGGCGGGCAATACCGAGAGAAATTCCGCATCCTTCACCACGAAGTCACGCGCGCCGAGCTTCATCATTTCCACGGCCACTTTCACGTCAGCGTGCCCGGTCATGATGATGAAGGGTATGCTGAGCTGCCGCTCGGTGAGGATTTCAACCACCCGCCTGCCCGACATGTCGGGCAGGCTGTAGTCCAGCAGCATTAGCGCGTTGCGGTTGGCGGCAACAAAGGCCAGGGCCGCCTCCCCGCTCGACGCACCTTCCGTGTGATAGCCTTCGCGGCGGAGGTTTTTCTGGAGCAGGTGCGACAAACCCGCCTCATCCTCCACCACAAAAATCACCCGGCGTGTACCTGGCTGATGCTTCGCCGTGCCATCAGCGCGCTTCTGTTCTTCCATGACCTGCTTCTCAATTGAGTTGCGGCACTTCCACGACCATCAGAAAGAGTCCGAGCTGCCTGATGGATTCAACAAATTTCTCATAATCAATGGGCTTGGTAATGTAATTGCTGCAGCCCAGGGTGTGGCAATTTTCCACCTCGCGCGGGTCGTCGGTGGTGGTTATCATGATCACCGGCATCTTGCGCAATTGTTCGTGCCCCTTCACCTGCCGCAGCACTTCAACTCCGTCAACCTTGGGCATGCGAATGTCCAGCAGCAGCATGTAGGCGGCGTTTGGTTTGCGGTGCGGCACGCCGCCGTTGCTCCCCATCAGGAAGTCGAGCGCCTCCACCCCGTCCTTGAAGTGCACAATCTCATTGGAGATTCCCGCGCGCTTCAGGTTTTTCTTTATCAGCGCGGCATGCCCCTCATCGTCCTCGGCGATAAGTATGACCACTTCTTTATTCATCGGCGTATGCTCCTTATAGAATGGCTAATTGGCCGGCAGGGACACAAAAAAGGTGCTCCCCCTGCCCTGTTCAGATTTGACCCATATTTTCCCGGTGTGCCGGTCAAGGATTCTGCGGGTGATGGCAAGACCCAGCCCCTCCCCCTGGGTGGCTTTGGGATCAAGGCGATGGAACAGCTCGTAGATCTTGTCCTGATGTTCGGGGGCGATGCCGATTCCATTGTCTTTCACGTAATAAACCGCGTTCCCGTTTTCCCTGCCGCCGCCTATGGCGATGACGCCCGGCTGGCTGGGCTTGCGATATTTAAAGGCGTTGTCGATAAGGTTGGAAAAGACCTGGTTGATCTGTGTTTCATCCCCCATGCAGGGAGGAAGCGTTTCAACCGTGAGGATCACACCCGCCTCCTTTGCCTGGTATTCAAAGGATTTGGTTATGTCGCCCAGGATTTTGTTCATGTTGAGTGATTTGATGTTGAGCGCCGCCCGGCCCAGGCGCGCGAGCCGCAGCAGACCGGCGAGCAATGAATCCATCTTGGCAATGCTGGTAAGAATATAATGAATGGCCTCGGGGATGTCCTCGTCCAGGGTGGGGGCGAGCGTCTCCTTCACCCGCTCGGAGACGTCTTCGCTGTGAAACAGGATGGACTGCACGTACTTGAAGGCGTGCTCCAGTTCATTGCTGAAGCCCTGAACGTTCACCAGCGGTGAACGAAGATCATGGGATGCTATGTACACCAGCTGTTCCAGTTCCTTGTTCTTGTCCTTCAGTTCATCAAGCAGACGGCTGCGCTCTTCCTCCGCCTTCCGGCGCTCGGAAATGTCCCGCACCACGGCGATGATCATGTTCTCCTTTTCAACCTCGAGGGTAAAGGAAATTTCGATGGGAACAAGGGAACCGTCTTTTCTTAAACCCTCCTCCTCAAAAATCATCTTATCTGCCTTGCCCGAGGTTAAAATATCAAGCAGGATTTTTCTGTGATGCTCCTTGTATTTCTCGGGAGACAAAACGCTGGGGGACTGGCCGATAAGCTCATCTTTACCATAGCCGTATATTTCTTCAGCCGTCTTATTCACCTGGGTTATGGTATCGTTTTCCGCAACAAGAATACCCGCGCTGGCGAGCTCGATGAGGTTATGATACTTCTGTTCCGATTTTTTTAATGAGGCAGTGCCTCGTTTCCTTTCGGTGATGTCTCTCACTATGCCGACCGACCCGGTGACTTCCTCCTCCTCGTTATAGATAAAAGTCAGGTTCATCTCCACGGGAACAATTTTCCCGTCTTTCCGGAGATAATAGGTCTCCCAGTTGGCTACTTTTCCTTCCTTGAGTAATTTTTCATGGGTGGCTTTTCGCGCATCATTAAAAAATTCCTCATCTACCGTGACCGTTTCCCCGGTGGTGGATTTGTACACCCCCTCCTCTGTTATCGAAAGCTCCATTACATGTTTTCCATACACCTCTTCAGGCTGGTAGCCTATCATTTGTAAAAACGACCTGTTCACCCTGACAATGTTTCCCGTGCTGTCCCCCACAACGATGCCGTCCAGCGAGCTTTCTATGATGTTGTCCAAGTGGTCTTTTGTTTGTTTGACTTCTTCTCCGCCATGCTGCGGCTGTGCCTCTCTCCCCTCTAACGTGGCATTCCTGTGACGGAGTTCCCGCAGTTCTTGAACGAGCTGCTCTTTTGTCTTGGATTCATCTTTCATACATTCCTCGGTGCGAAACCATTGGCAAACAAAGGGCTCACTGCCGGTTGTGTTCTTCAAATGATTCGGTAATTATTCAAAAAACTTAAGAAGAAACCTCCCGGTGTATGGCGGGAGTGTCTAGACGGAAATGGAATGAACGTAGGTTCTAAAACAATGCAATCAAAAGGGAACTGGAATAATCAAGCAGATAGGTCGTGGCAATCAGGACGTGCTATACGTGGAGATGGTGCAGTGAAAAGGTGTGCCGCACTGACAGCTGAACAATAATACCTTGATGCAGAAGCTGATCGATTACCGTGAGCGGTTTCGGATTTTCAGGACAAAAGTATGATCGCCTGTTTTGGAAAAAGTGCTGTATCCTGCCCTCACAACGTCAAAGATTTCCCGAAAGTAATAATCATAGTCTACAGCTGGAAACCGAATATTGTCATAGAGAACAAAGTAATATGTTCCCTCACGCAATTCCTGAAGTATTTCCCGCTTTGCTTCTTCATTATTTGCAAACAGGGGTGTGGCAAACCTGGTGCTGGTGGGGCGATCTATGAAAAAGTAGTAAAATGGTGAATTCAGTATAATAATAAATTCTTGCGATGCATGCGAATTATGTTCGATAACCCCTTTTGCACTCCATATGGCTTCGTATTGATCCATGGGAATCATGGCACTTCCCAAATAGGACAATTTTTCTGCATATGCCGTCTTTTTCACTATGCGGGAGTTTGCAAAAAGCTTACTGAGATTGGACGCATTGGCTGTGAGAAGCAATAAGCAGAAACCCGTAATCACACTGATCATAGAGTATTGTGCAGTTCGTCCTTTGACGCAAAGGGCCCTTTCAAACCAGTAGGAAATGAGAATAAGGAGGGGGAGTCCCGCAAATGTGGAATGGTAAATATCACATCGCCCCAGAAGTATGCCGAAGCAACAGATGCCGTACACGGATATCGAAACGAGCCTGGCATCCAACTTTTTGCTGGCCGCCACATAAGTGATGGTAAGCAGCGAGACAAGTATTGGTAAGTATGTCAACGCCATGTGGTAATAAGCGGCCAGGTTCCGGTAATTTTCAATCAGGGATGAAAGCACAGGCAACGGGGAATGCTGGTATTTCCCCACCATGGAAAAGATTTCGCCAAAGCTGATCACAAAGTAGTCCTTCACAAATCCTTCATGTAAGCAATAACTCATCCACATCAGCAGGCAGAGAAGAAATGCCGCCGCGAACCAAGAGAGTTCTTTTAAGCACAGGGCATTCCTTCGGGATTCAAATCGCTTCATAGCCAGAAAGGTCAATGATGCGACAAGCGAAAAAGTGCCGGTCTCCTGGGATACCAGTATTGAAAACATGCTTAAAAACCCGGCTGCAAAATATTTCCATCTCCCCTTTTCGCTGCTTGAGCCAAACAGCAGATATAATGGCAACAGGCCGAAACACTGCCTTGCAAGAAAAGCCGGATTGACCATCATTAATTTGCAGGTTAGGCTGTTAAGCAAGGCGATGAGGCAAAGGAGTAATTTGATTGTTCTTCTTTCCAATAGTTGCTTTGAAAAGAGATACAACGCCGCTAAACCGATGAGAGACAAGAACCAGAAATAGATTCGCTCCGTGGCCAGGGTCTTGCCAAGAATCTGCATGCTCCACTTCAGACCAAAGAGCACCATTGGACCAAATTGATACCATATCTCCCGGTATAAAACTTTACCCTGTAACAGTTGATCGGCATAAAAAAGCCATTGCCCCTCGTCAATGGGCATCAGCCATCTGTAACCGTTAAAGTCAAGCAGCAGCACGGAAAAAATTGTGATCAGCACCAGGGCGTCAACAAGAGAGTTCCAGGAGATCACATCCTTGCCTGCCGCAGCGTAATTTTTTTGCATAGGTGGGCGCCTGCCATAAAAAATGGAATAATCATCCAGAGGACTTTCATTAAACAAAATACCCTGTTCTAAATCAATCCATTTTATTGGTTTTCTGTTTTTATGTGAAGAGGAGAAAGAGGCGGCTGTCAATGACTACTTGACAGAAACACTGAAAAGTATTAGAAAGCACGATGCGATCTCATGTGTTTGGGGGCAGTCACCAATATGCTATCCCATCGCATTGCGGCCGAAGCCTCATGTCAGAAAGCGTCGGTGTAATCAACGTCGGGGCGTAGCGCAGCCTGGCTAGCGCACCTGCCTTGGGAGCAGGGGGTCGGAGGTTCGAATCCTCTCGCCCCGACCAGTAAATTCAACAAGAATTCATGGTCACCTTATACGTTTTGAAGGGGAAAAACAGTAAGCGATATGTAGGTATAACCAATGATTTACCGCGACGCATGAATGAACACCGTGTTAAAAAATCCAAAGGTGGTCAGATTTTAGACAGTTTTGTTTTGCTCTTTACTGAAGAGTTTCCAGACTACGCTACCGCCCGCACAAGAGAAAGATTCTTAAAATCCGGCCAAGGCCGCAAATGGCTTGATAGTTGGGAGCTTATGTCGGAGTCCGCCAGAGGCGGATAAAGCAATCCTCTGAAGAGGCTTGTGCGCCTCGGGCGCATTCGAATCCTCTCGCCCCGACCAGTAAATTCAAGCCAGTCAGTACGTTTTTTGCCTTATTCACATGCGGACTTGAATAGAGCCCCTTCTCTTCCCCTCCCTCACGCAGATGCTTCTTATCCCCATCTATCACCTCAGTACCCTGAATCGTATTATCCCTTTTGTGTTCTCAACAAACGCTACCTGCTGCTGCTCAAAAAAGTTAAGGATGCCCCGCCTTTGCTCAACAATAAAAAAACCACGAAGATGTGTTTGCTCTCAATCACACATCTTCGTGGTTTTGATTTCTGCTTCCCTTAATTACTGTTCAAGCTCCGCAGTCTGACAAACAATTCATCCTTACTCCAGATCCGCCCCTTCTTGATCAAGTGGGAAGGGGAGCAAATTGATATCCCAGTCGGCAGATACTACTTCAGAACCGGTAGTGACTGTCACCTGTACAGGTCCCTCGAGCGGCCTGGTCAGCCACTGCGGCATGATATAGGTCCAGATGAGGATATTTTCTTCATCCACGACTCTCGAAAAGAACGGAAATACGGCAATGTTCGGCTCAAAGGTAACTTTTGATTCACGAGCCTGAAAACTGGTGCCTGATCCGACAATGCGCAGCGGCCTGATCAAGGGTATCCACCTTGACTGATACCAGGAAGGAGGCAAAAGCGCGTCAATCCGGGCAAGCTGCTCGCATGCATCGGTTGTCTCATTGCAGGATTGTGTGGTCCCGCAGGGATTGCCGGAACTGACACACGCATCAGCCTGCTCGCTGCAGCTCTCCGTGCCATTGCAGAATTGTCCGTCATCAGTGCAGGCAACCGGCGTCCCGTCCTGGCAAATTCCACCTACACATGTCTCGGCGCCGTTGCAGTACAATTCATCAGTACAGTCTATATCCTCATCACATTCTGTTTCTATACTCGTAGTGGTGGTTGTCGGTCTTACGCTTGTTGTTGTAGTTGTTGGAGGCGGTCCGGTAACAGTCACTTCCGCCTCATCGTAGGGTGCGCCAGTGCTGCAGTTGTCGGTTACCCTAACGATGTCGGTACCTACAGAATCTCCGGCAGTATAGAGGCCATTCTCGTCTATCACACCACCGCCCGCCGTGTTGCCTGTGCCTGCCTCAGCCGCAGCCGCCCAGCTGTATCTCTCTGTGGTGTTCCCCGTGCCGCCCGAGGCCAGCACTTCCCAGGTGTAACA
Organism: uncultured delta proteobacterium; assembly: GCA_963751515.1. Taxonomy (GTDB): domain Bacteria; phylum Desulfobacterota; class WTBG01; order WTBG01; family WTBG01; genus CAZWCD01. Next base: position 104,005 of record CAVVUR010000002.1, on the reverse strand, counting down.
AGGCGTCGGGTTGCAGTCTCCTTTCTCAGAGACCGTAAATTGGATGGTCTCGCCGTAATACGCTTCGGCAGTTTTGGGGTCGATGGCAATCTCGCAGCAGGGGTCACCCTGAAACACGCATTGTCCGTCAACACAAATATCAGGGTCATTGCAGGACACACCGTCATCACAGGGTGTGTCATTTTCCAATACAGTATAAACACATCTGTCTGTTTCTGTGTCGCAATATTCCGTGGTGCACTGGTTACTGTCATCGCAGTCTGCATCTGAGTTGCACAGTTGGTATATTGTTGCAATAGCTTCGATGGGAAATTGCGAAACAGATTCGCAGTCTGCAACAAATCCATCTCTATATGGATCAAATCCCAGGTCGTCTGCAGCCACAATCGCAATGTTACTGCCGGCCTCTGTACACTGCAGTTCAATCGTTCCCACTAAAATCCTGTTACCAATCACTGAGACAAAATCGAAACTTGCGGCAATCAATTGATATATTCCGGGCGCCTGCGGTAGAAATCCACTTAGGCTCGGATCGAAAGGTCCTCCGTGATCGCTATTATTAGGATAGGCCTGGATCACCTGCATGGCATTTGGATCATACAAAAAGTATAACTGTATGCCAAAAAGATCGTCACTCGGCGGACACACATATCCATTCAGCCAGATGTCAACTTGAACTGTCTCGCCGGCAGCAGGTGGGTCAGGAGGAGTTAATTCCCATTCTGTATCCCAGTACCTGTCACCATCAAAATCGAACTTATAAGCTAACGGACAATCAGCGGCGGGGCACACCGTTTCCGTTTCAGGACAGGCAGTTTCAGTTACAGGGCAGAAGGTCGCGCCTACTGGACAAACTGTTGTCTCTATAGGACAGACAGTTGCTTCCTCCGGGCACACTGTTGCCTCTACCGGACAAACCGTTGCTTCCTCCGGACACACCGTTGCCTCTACGGGACAGACAGTTGCTGTCTCAGGGCATGTTGTTGGTATTTCAGGACAGAAGGTCGGATTTTCAGGGCAGAAAGTCGCACCTGTGGGACAGGTCGTTGATATTTCTGGGCAGATCGTTGCCGCCTCGGGGCATACAGTTGGTATTTCGGGACAGAAGGTCGCACCTGCGGGACAAACAGTTGCCTCTATCGGACAAGTGGTTGCCTGCACCGGACAATTGGTTACTGATTCAGGACAGACGGTTGCAACTGCAGGACAGGCAGTTGGTATTTCGGGGCAGGTAGTTACACCTTCAGGGCAGAAGGTTGGATTTGCAGGACAGAGGGTCACGCCTTCAGGACAAACCGTCGCCACTATTGGACAAGCGGTTACTGATTCAGGACAGACGGTTGCTATTTCAGGGCAGAAGGTTGGATTTTCTGGGCAGAAGGTTGGATTTTCTGGGCAGAAAGTCGCACCTGTGGGACAGGTCGTTGGTATTTCTGGGCAGGTAGTCACTCCTTCAGGACATACCGTTGGTATTTCAGGACAGAAGGTCGCATCTGCCGGACAGCTGGTGGCTGCAATCGGACAGTTCGTCGGATCTGCCGGACAGCTGGTTGCCGCTTCTGGGCAGGTCGTCGCTACTGCCGGGCAGGTCGTTGCCACTACCGGACAGGTGGTTGCGACTTCCGGAAAGACGGTCGGCTGGTTCTGATTAATTGTAAATAACGCAGTAGTGGGAAACAAATAGACTAAGCCACAATCCGCAACGAATCCGTCGGAATACGATGAGTACCCATAAGAGGTAAGGTCATTTGCTATAGCCAGAGTAAACGTACCGCTTGAAATACATGATAAAGTCATCGTGGCAAATTTTTGTTTCCCACCGGTGACAGTTACGAAAGTAAAGTTGGAGGCGGACAAAAGATACACATTTGCTTCTTGCTGTATAAATCCACTCAAACCATTATCAAAAGGCCCGCCATTTGCGACACTAAAAGGGAAACCGCTAACCGAAACCTGTGATTCATCTACAAACATGTATGCTTGTACTCCAAACAGCTGATCATTTGGCGCACAGGAATATCCGTCCACATAAATGTCCATGGTTACAGAATCATTAACATTAAGATCGATGGTCCCATCATTATTGCCACCAGTTGTTTCAAAGGTCCCATTCTGGCCGACATCAATTTCATAAGATAACGGAAAGGCTGGAATGGCAAAGAGGGTTGAGATTAACAGAACCGATAAAATCAATGATAGCTTTTTCATACTTCCTCCTTTTCAAAGTTTTAAAATTAAACTTATAAAGACATAGCCTGTTTTCAACAATGTGCTTTTATCTCAAATGAGCAATTTGTGCAAGTAATTTTATCAATTGAACAAACAAAAAAGGGCTTGTTCGATAACTGTGAATTCCATATTAAATTCAGCTTCAGCCCTCTATGCAGGCGATAAGTCTATTTGTTCAGGTTGTATTAATAAACTAAGGGCTGCTAGCTTCTGCTATCAGCCCCGATGCTGAACTTCTTAAACTTGCTTTTCACTTACTCATGCATATCCCTACTTCTTGCCGCGGTTATCCTTCTCTTTCTTGAACTGGTCAATCAAATCTTTTAATTTTAAAGTATTCTTAAGGATTTTCATGCAGTCCTGGCCCGAGAATGCTGTGCCACCCTTTCTTTCCTTAAGATTGCCGGTTATGATGAGCGGGACTGTTTGCCCGGCCGCCTCTCCAAGCATTAAGGTATCAACCAGTTTCTCGATTTCGAATTTAAGAACCAGGTCCTTGTACCCATCGCCAGAGCAACGATTACATCCGCAGAGTTCACCTTCATAAGGCGTGGCAACATCTTCATAGCTGTAGCGAATGGGAGCTACCTTCCCTGGAACGCTTGCTCTGCCTATCATAACGGTCATGGGATCGATATCATTCACCTTAAAATCCATTGACCCGAGTATAGCAATCGATACAACGCCTCGACTCTTTAGGTTGAGCGGATTCGGACAGGACCCGGGTTTGATATCAACCTTAACGGTTAAGCCTGCTTCCGGATCGCATTCATCGTTTATCTCATCGCAAACGGAACCATCCGGACAGGGATTGCCGGTTGAAAAACAATCATTAATCGGGTCGCAAACCTCATCACCGTTGCAATAGAGACCGTCATCCTGGCAATTGGCGTTATTGGGGGTGTTCGAACAGCCGGTAGCCGGGTTGCAGGTATCGTCGGTGCAGCTTACTCCGTCATCACAACTGATCGGGGTATACACGCAGCCGGTTACGGGGTTGCATGTATCCGTGGTGCAAAGGTTGGAGTCATTGCAATTGACTGGAGTTCCTGTGCATACGTCACCCACACAAACGTCGTTCTCTGTACACGCATTATTATCGCTACAGGGATTTATGCAACCCGGGGGGGTGTGGATGCACTCACCGGTAGCCGGATCGCAGGTATCCGTGGTATTGGGGTCGCCGTCGTCGCAATTGATTGGTGTATTCATGCAACCGGTAGCCGGGTTGCAGGTGTCCGTAGAGCAGGGATTGGCGTCGTCGCAGCTGATCGGGGTATTCACGCAGCCGGATGCTGGATTACAGGTGTCCGTGGTGCAGAGACTGGCGTCATCGCAGCTGATCGGGGTATTCACACAGCCGGATGCTGGATTACAGGTGTCCGTGGTGCAGAGACTGGCGTCGTCACAATTGACCGGAGCGCCTGTGCATACGTCACCGACACACACGTCGTTCTCTGTACATGCATTATTATCACTACAGGGATCTGTACAGCCCGGGGGAGGAGTGTGGATGCACTCGCCGGTAGCCGGGTCGCAGGTGTCCGTGGTGTTGGGGTTGGAGTCATCGCAGCTGATGACGGTATTCACGCAGCCGGATGCTGGATTACAAGTATCCGTGGTGCAGAGACTGGCGTCATCGCAGCTGATCGGGGTATTCACACAGCCGGATGCTGGATTACAGGTGTCCGTGGTGCAGAGACTGGCGTCATCGCAGCTGATCGGGGTATTCACGCAGCCGGATGCTGGATTACAGGTGTCCGTGGTGCAGAGACTGGCGTCATCGCAGCTGATCGGGGTATTCACACAGCCGGATGCTGGATTACAGGTGTCCGTGGTGCAGAGACTGGCGTCGTCACAATTGACCGGAGCGCCTGTGCATACGTCACCGACACACGCGTCGTTCTCTGTACATGCATTATTATCGCTACAGGGATTTGTGCAACCCGGGGGAGTGTGGATGCACTCGCCGGTAGCCGGGTCGCAAGTGTCCGTGGTGTTGGGGTTGGAGTCATCGCAGCTGATGACGGTATTCACACAGCCGGATGCTGGATTACAAGTATCCGTTGTGCAGAGACTGGCGTCATCGCAGCTGATCGGGGTATTCACACAGCCGGATGCTGGATTACAGGTGTCCGTGGTGCAGAGACTGGCGTCATCGCAGCTGATCGGGGTATTCACGCAGCCGGATGCTGGATTACAAGTATCCGTGGTGCAGAGACTGGCGTCATCGCAGCTGATCGGGGTATTCACACAGCCGGATGCTGGATTACAGGTGTCCGTGGTGCAGACGTTGGAGTCATTGCAGTTAATCGGCGCGCCGGCCTGGCAGATGCCGGTACCGTTACAGGTTTCTGCGCCATTGCAGGTATTGCCGTCTCCGCATGGGTTGCCTGCCCCTTCGAACTGACAGGTGGCGCTGCAGCAGTCTCCACCGACGGTATTGCCGTCATCACACTGCTCTCCTGGCTGGGATTTCCGTTGCCGCAGACCGCTTGTGAAGGATTAATCGTGAGACTTGCATCGGCAGGAAATACTTGACCTGTCAGGGTACAGTCGGCTACATATCCATCACCATAGGATCCATAACCCGGATCAAGATCACTAATGTCATTCTCCAATCTCATTACGGTCGTTCCTGTCCAATACCGTAACATTAAAAGTGGCAAAAGTCAGGCTGCCGCCGGGAAACAGTTATAAAACGAAAGTTACTACAGATCACGCTGTACACATTGGGTTCCTGCAGGCGTGCATCCGCTCAGCGAAAGATCACACCCGCGGTCTGTGCGCGGTGTGCAGCTGTTTACCTTGACAATCGACTCATCAATGTAAAGATATGACTGCACGCCGAAGAGTTTGTCATCAGGCGGACAGTCATAGTCATCGACTATAAGGTCAATATTCACGTTTGTTTGGCCAGAAAGGACTACCTCTCCGCCGGTATCAATTCCATCCTGTCCCACATCAATCTGATAGGATAGCGGAAAGGCCGGAAAGGCAATCAGGAATGAAATACACAAAACCGACAAAATCATTGATAGCTTTCTCATAAATCCTCTCCATAATTAAATTATTTAATTTTTTAACAACTATAAACGTATATTGTAGCGTAACAAAAATATCCAAATATTGTCAAGTAAAATATTAAAAATTTATTTGTTCTTAATAGCGCATGAAACACAATAGGTGGTTGCCCATTTTAACCCGCTTTCCCAGCAAGCTCCTTGCCGAGGGCACGGCACTTTTCCGCCGCTTCACCTGCATCGGAAGGCTTTCGCTCCAAGGTTTCGCCCACCTGCTTAAAGAATCGATTGCCAAATTTCTCCAGGCTCTGCCTGACCGTACCGCCGCCGCCATGCGAATAAAAAAGGGCGGCTGGTTTTCCGGTTACCGCCTTCCCTTCTTTTGTCCCATATATACATGTCATCGAAAAATGTCTTGATGGTGCCCGCCACATAGCCGTAATAATCGGGTGAGCCTATGGCAACCGCGTCAGCGCCCAGCACATCATCAAGTGTCACCCGGCGCTCATTGGTATTAATGATCATAACCTCAGCCCCGGCGGTGCGGGCGCCGTCAGCCAGGGCCTCCGCCAACCCCCAGTGTTGCCGCTCTGCTGACTGTGGTAAATGACAAGTATTTTCATCATACGATTCTCCTTTCATGTGCGGATAAAAACCATGCTCGTTCACGTGCTGACGGAAGTGCTGTGTGGCCTGCCGTCGGAACTGTTGCTTCATTACAGGCAGTCACTATATGAAAACGACGCGGGTGAGTCAATACTTTATATGCCGGGACGGCCTGCATTATGGGAAATACTCCCGACCATTCATGGGAGTGCCAAAAAAACTTGCAGGCAGGGAAAAACCACTATATGATTGGATTTACATTGCACATAAAGGAGTCTCTGTGGAAAAATACCAGGTTGTCATTGTCGGCGCCGGCCCTGCCGGCGCGTCGTGCGCCAGGGCCTTGCATGACGCGGGGGTTGAGGCGCTGATTGTCGACGTAGAGTCGCTGCCGCGGCATAAAACATGTTCGGGCGTTCTGTTCGGACAGACCCAGGAACTGCTGCCTAAGCTCTTCGGCTCGCTGCCACCGGAGGAAATCTACTGCGCGCCAAAGACCATCCAGGCCTCGCAGATTATAGAGTGGAAAGGCGGGCAGGACTTTACCCAGTATTTCTGGGAGATACCCAAAAACGGCCACGTGTTCCCCCAAACTTATTATAATGTCCATCGCGACAAGTTTGACCACTGGCTGGTAAAACAATGCGGAGCGGCAATCAGGGAAAACTGCCTGTTTCGGGGATGTGCGGCTGAAGGGGAGCAGGTCAGGGTCGACATTTTTCTGCGTGATCCCGAGATACTGGAACCCGGCGGGAAGGGTGACCCGAGCCGTACAATACAATGTGATTACCTGGTCGGAGCGGATGGCAGCGCCTCGTCAGTGCGCAGGGCGCTGACGCCGGACGTTTGGGCCGCAACGCCCGCAGTTGTCATCTATCAGGAGTATTGCCCGGCTACGGATATGGGAACCCTGCGCGAGGGATGCTGGCATGTTTTTTTTGAAAAAAGCGTCGGGGAAATGCTCTCCTGCGTCCACCGCAAGAATGACTGCCTCGTGCTGTGCGTCGGATCCTTTAACGGCCGTACCGTGCGCTCAGGCATGGAAACCTTCAAGGAGTTTCTCCGGGCAAACTTCAGGGTGTTGCTCGCGCAGCACGAGCGTGTGGAGGGGTGCATCATAAAGATGTGGCCCCCGGACTTGGGCCGCGGCAGGGTGCTGCTGACCGGCCAGGCAGGCGGGTTTATATACCTCAACGATGAGGGCATCAGCGCTGCCATGGATTCAGGCTACCGGTGCGGCACGGCAATAGCACGGGCTTTCCGTGAGGGGGGTGACGCGCTGGAGATGTACCGCGCCGCTACGGGTGATATCATGGCCCACATGGAAGACTGCGCACGACAGACGCATTTTCTGGTGGAATGAATCCGCTCTTTCTCAACCACTGCCGGAGATGTACCGCAATCCATTTTTTTATTGACAGTCGAAGGGCACATTTTTATACTGCAGGCGATGTAAAATGGTTTGATAATGAAACTATCTAACCTGTAGCTGAAAGGGCGGCATATGGCAAAAGTGTTTGATGTGGTAATTGTCGGGGAGGCCCCGCGGGGCTGATGGCGGCAAAGGTGGCGGGACAGAACGGCCTGGATGTCGCCCTGATTGAACGCAAGAAAAATGTAACCGCCATTCAGCGCAGCTGCCAGACCATGGTTGCAATTGAAGACGAATACTACTTCGGGGAGCGGATGTATTTCGATGAAAAGCAGCGCCGCATCGTGTTCCCGGTCAACAACTTCTCGGTGCGCTATGACGGCCCTTTCAAGAACTTCTATGCCTGGAACGTCTATACCCCTGACGGGAAGCACTGTGTGCGGCTGGGTGATTATGAAAAAAACAAGCGGGGTGGAAGCAAAACCCGCCTTTCCGCCTTTTATAACAAGCATGAGCTGCTCAATGGACTGATGAGCGAAGCGCTGGAAAGCGGCGTCAAGGTGTTCCCGGGCATGAATGTCATCGGGCACCGGCGTGCCGACGGGGTCAATGAGATCAGCACCGCCGAGGGGAAAATTTTCAAGGGGACATTCACCATAGCCGCTGACGGCGTCAACTCGCGGCTGATGAAAATTCTGGGCCTGAACCAGCAGCGCTCCTTCTTCGGCACCATCGTCGGCGCCGGCTATTACATGCAGGGGGTACGGCCGCCCTATCCAGAAGCGGTAAATTATCCCATCGTGTTTCATAATGGCAGGCTGCCCATCATGCTCTGGGTCGGCCTCAGCCCTTATGGGGAAGACGAATCCTGGGTATACGCGGGGGGATGTTCGCACCCGGAGATCAACTATCAGGAGGTGATTGACCGGACCATCAAGGACAGCCCTTTTTCAGGCTGGTTCAAGGGTGCCACCATCCTCAGGCGGCACGGGCACGTGGCCAACATCTGGTCGCCGGCGCCAATCCCGTTTAAAGACAACGTGCTCATCACCGGGGACGCCGGCTGGACGGTGGAGGCGGAATGCACCGGCTCCATGATGACCGGCTCCAGGGCCGCAAACGCGATTACCGAAGCGCTGCGCAACAACAAGCCCAACCGGGAGGGAGTGCAGCACTACATTGACTGGTGGTTGAAGAATTTACCCGGATTTATGGACTACCGGGAATTCCTGACCCTGCTGAGCGCGGGGCTGGTGGGAGAGGATGTGGCCAATTATCTCTACAAGCTGGTCACCGAAATACTTCCCTGCTCGCTCAATCCCTACAACCTGGTGAACAACATCAACGGATCCATTATGAGAAAAATGGATGTCATCCAGAAAGAGCGCCCGGATATTATCGCCATGATGCAGAAGATGGCCACCGTGCCGGTCGAAGCGCAGATGAAGCCGTTTATACGGACAGGCTTTCCCAACTGTTAAAGTGCAGTCATGCCACTGACATCGGATACCATATTACAATTTATTCAATCAGAAACTGCCCGGCCCATGAGCCTCAAGGAACTGGCCCGGGCGATGAACATCAGCCAGGAGGAATATCCCACATTCCGGCGGCTGGTGAAAAAGCTCATCACTGACGGCTCACTGATCATGCTCAAGCGGGGCAGGATCGGGCAGCCCGACCAGCTGGACATGGCCGTGGGGACGATTTCCATTAATCGCTCCGGCCGGGGATTTCTCGAGATTGAAGGTGTTGAGCAGGATATCATGATAGTTGACGCAGGGCTCCATACTGCCCTGGACGGCGACCGGGTGATGGTAAAGCTGCTGGGGGAGCGGTCCGGGCGCCCTTCCGGCGCCGTAATCAGAGTTCTTGAGCGGTCAAGCAGGAACATTGTCGGAGTGCTCCGCAAAAAGAACGAATTATTGTTTGTCCATCCCGATAATCCGCGCATTCACCGCGATATCTCTATTTCCCGCCAGGACTCTCTCCACGCGCAGGAAGGGGAAAAGGTGGTGGTAAATCTGACCGCCTGGGATGACCCGCATACCAACCCCTACGGCAGGGTGACTGAACGTATCGGCCTTCCCACGGCGCCGGGGGTGGACATGCTCGCCATCGTCAAGAGCCATAACCTTCCGGAAGGGTTTTCGGATGAGGTGATGAACCAGGCGGAAAAGGCGGCCGCCATGGACACGGGCGGGGAAATGGCGCGCCGTACCGACCTCACCCACGAATGCATTTACACCATAGATCCCTTTGACGCCAAGGATCATGATGATGCCATTTCCATTGCAAGAACTCCCCAGGGCTATCGCCTGGGGGTGCATATTGCGGATGTTTCGTTTTATGTCAATGAGGGGACGGCCCTTGACACAGCGGCATTCGAGCGGGGCAATTCGGTCTATCTTCCCGGCATGGTCATACCCATGCTTCCCGAGGTGTTGTCAAACGATGTTTGTTCATTGCGTCCCAACCGGCGGCGGCTTGCGCACTCTATTATTATGGATTTTGACCGGCATGGGAAAGTGCTCGGCTGGCGGATCATGGACACGGTCATACGCTCGCAGGCAAAGCTCTCCTACGAAGAGGTCCAGGATTTTTACAATGGCCAGCCTGCTGCGCCCGCGGTAAAGCGGGTTGCCGACAGCCTCCTTCTGGCCCGTGAACTGGCAACGCTTTTAACCAGGCAGCGTGCCGCTGAAGGCTCGCTTGATTTTGACCTGCCCGAGGCAAAGATTATCTTGAACAAGCAGGGAGAGGTGCTCGAGCTGGGCGACAGGGTGCGGCTTGAATCACACCGGCTGATCGAGGAATTCATGCTGGCTGCCAACCGGGCAGTTGCTTTCGAGGCCTTCAGCAAGGACCAGCCGTTTCTCTACCGGGTTCATGGGAAGCCTGCCATGGTGAAACTGACCGCTTTCTCGGAGATGATGGGGCGGCTCGGCCACACCTTCCACGCATCTGAACACATCAAGCCGATTCAGTTTGCCCGCTTTCTTCAGCAGGTCAAGGGCCGGCCCGAGGAGGATTTCATCAACGAGCTCATGCTGCGCTCCATGCAAAAGGCGCTCTACCAGGGGCAAAACATAGGGCACTTCGGCCTCGCCTTTACCCACTACACCCACTTCACGTCGCCCATCAGAAGATACCCCGATCTTCTGGTACACCGGCTGATACGCAAGCTGCGGCAGGGTAAGTACCCGGCCCCTTTCGCGCGCCGCGTAACCGGGCTGATCGACCGCGTGAGCGGGCACTGCTCTGAGACGGAGCGGGTGGCCGAGGCTGCCGAGCGGGAAGGGGTGCGCACCAAGCAGGTCTCCTTCATGGCCAGGCACGTGGGAGACGAGTTCGAGGGAGTTATATCCGGCACAGTGGCATCCGGCTTTTTTGTGAGGCTCACCAGCCTGGGCGCCGAGGGAATGGTCCGCTTGTCATCCGTGGATGATGATTACTATCACTACGATGAAAAGCAGTACCGGATCATCGGGCGTCACACCGGCCGCATATTCAGGATGGGCGACCCGGTCAAAGTGGCCGTGGCCAGCGTAAACACGGAACTGAATGAAATCAACCTTACCCTGGCTGAGATGGGCAGGGAAAAGAAAGGCTTGGAAGAGGAAAAATCCCGGCGCCGAAGCCGGTCCTACCGGAGGCGCGACCGCAGACACTGAAGGTTCAAATAGATTTGGTTAGCGCGGTGTGTCTGACAGCTCTTTACATGTTCTTGTCACCCTGAATGGAGTGAAGGGTCTCGTTTATTTTAAAAGAAGGGATTCTTCGCTGGCTTAGAATGACACCCTCAGTGCTCAACGCAGTGGAATGGAGGGTTTGTCATCCTGAGTGAAACGAAGGATCTCATATTATTATGGAAAAAAATTATTTCGTTTATATAATGACAAACAGGAAAGGGGGCGTGCTCTATACTGGAATAACGAATAATTTAACTAGGCGTGTTTATGAACATAAAGAGAACATTCTGCCGGGTTTTACACGTAAATACAATTTGAAAAAGTTAGTGTTCTTTGAGGAAACATTTGACGTGCATGCTGCAATTGCACGTGAGAAACAAATCAAAGGATGGTTGAGAAAAAAGAAGATTGAACTTATCGAGTTACATAACCCTGATTGGAAAGATATGAGTGATGGCTGGTAGAGCTTGTCATCCCTGGTGAAACAAATGATCTGGTTTTTCACTGGTGTAAAAATTGAGGGTTATTGCGGTACCAGATCTTAATGAGTGATGAGATTCTTCGCTGCGCTCAGAATGACAACCAGAGCAAATGTTTATTAAGCACACCATCATATTCTCCTCAACACCAGCCTTCGCAACGTCCAAGTAATCCCCTGGGTCATATCGCCTGAATCCTGTATTTCCAGAATCTCGTCTGCTATCTTCCCGCGCTCCTTCTCCGACACCCGCTCCTTTATGTATCCTTCCCGTTCCCAGACACTGACCGTGTTGGGGTAATACCATGAGGCGCATATGCTATTGGGAACAGGAATGGACACGGGCCGGTTACAAACAACCTCCGCATCATAGCGGGCATCAGCCAGCAGCCTGCCGGCATACAAAAATCCCCCCTGCGAGGCAATCAATCCCTCGGTTACCTGCACATATTTTTTGAAAACCCCGATTTCGGTATCAATAGCATCCGTCTCTTCAATGAGCAGCACGCCATTGACATTGAGCTGCTGCACCCACTGGTTTACCAGTTCCGCCTGGTTTTTCAGGTGGGTAAGCAGGAACCGGGTGTAAATAAGATCTCCCCGCACAGGAAACGGTGTCCGGGAAACGTCATGCTTGAAAAATCGGTATTGTTTAAACCGGGCCGCTGCCGCTTTGAGAAACCGGGCAGAGCTGTCGATACCATAGACAGCGGGACAGCCGGTTGCTTCAGCAAGCATGTCTGTGGTAAAACCGGGACCGCAGCCCAGGTCTACAGCCGATCGGAACGACGCTGATGTATATTTCTGAATAAATTGACGCGAAAAGGGATTGAAAAAGGAAGCCAATTGTTCCAGCCGCAATGCGGCTGTTCGATCGGTGCCCAGCGTGTATCTCATGGGGATGAACTCTCAGCAGGTACAGAAGTGCTCTACAGGATATTCTTTTCTCTTGGTAGGTTTTTTTCTAAAAGATTTTTTGGTTCCTACTACGGTTCCAGCAGGCTGGTCAAAAACATCCAGATGCAAGGCACGCGAAATCCTGAGGAATGAGGCGTACATGCGAGTACGCTGCAATGACGAAGGATGAGCGTAACACAGCAGATGGGTGTTTTTCACCAGCCTGCTAGCGCTTGCCGGCGAGTTGTATGAGCGTGCTCAAGCTCACCAGGCTTTCGACATCTTCCACCTGCCGCCTGATTTCTTCCCTTCCGCCTTCCTCCCGGTCCACCAGGGTAATCACCTTTACTACCAGGAGGCCTTCGTTGCGCGCGCTCTCGATGGCGCGAATGGTTGATGCACCCGTGGTGATAACATCATCCACAATCACCGCCCGCTCACCCTTTTTGATATTGCCCTCTATCTTTTTGCCGATCCCGTGGTCTTTTGCCTGCTCGCGCACGTAAAACGGCTTTATATATTTTCCCTTTTGATAGGCCGTCATGGAAACGGCATCCACAATGGGGACGGCTCCCAGAGAGGGGCCGCCTATGAGATCAATGCCCATGTCTTTTATTCTGTCATAGACGAGGTTGCCGATGAGATGCATTCCCTCGGGGTCGATAGTGACCAACCGGCAGTTGACATAATATTTACTGAGCTTTCCTGACGCAAGCTTGAAGCTTGGTGCGTCGCTCATCTGGAAAGACCGCTCTGCAATCATTTCAATCAGTTTTTCCAGCATATAATCTCCTTTTCTCATGTGGGAACAAAGTATTTATATAATCATCGCTGCTAAACGTCAACAAAAAGGGGGGAGCTTCACACAGGATATGCTTCAAATCAAACAATTCCTTTATTTCATCAATTATATTATTTAGTTACTAACTTTTAAGCAGGCCACACATACCAGAATGGAGGCATGTTGATTGCTTTCTTAAATTATGTTATATATAGTATTATTAATAATAAATGACAAAATATTTTTTGGGCCGTTAATATAAGACATGCCCCTGATATTGTAATTTCTCTAAGAAACTGAAATGGTTCCGTAAAATTATTTTAAGGAGATCTGGTCCGGTGTATAGATGCATGGAAATGCCGCTCCGAATACAAGCTAAATTCGGATGCCTTTTTTTATTCGTTAGCACGGTCTTGCTATGCCTGGCAGGCGTGCCCTCCATCACCTGTTCTCAGGTAACGCTTGCCCCGGGCACGGGATCAGGCCTTCCCGGTTCATCAGACAATAAGGTTGATATAAACCTCTCAAATACGGGAAATAAAATAAAGGCCGTTCAGATGGAGGTGTGCGATCCCGAAGACCATCTCACCATAGCAGATAAAGGAGGCTGCAAGACTACCAGCCGCGCCTCCCATTTTTCCTGCTTTGCCAGTGAACTGGATAATGGATGTGCCCGGGTGGTGCTCATTTCTTTCCAGGGTTTTCTCATCCAGGAGGGAACCGGCCCGGTGTGCACCCTCAGCTACACCGTGGGTGAGGAGAATTGGAACGATGCATGCACCACACTTAGCATTAACCATGAGAATGTATCGGATCAGTCGGGTGCCTCGCTTGATGTAACCACCGCCGATGGTGAGTTCTGCCTTTCTTCGTATGGTGATATTTACCCCCAGGGGATTTCCCCGGCAGGCACCGCCTGCGGTGATGGGACGGTTAACCTTCTGGACGTGATGGAGGGTGCTGACCTGGTTTCGGGGCGGAGGACGGCGAACTCCTGTCAGCAACTCCATGGAGATGTACCCAATGGAATGCCCCCTTTCTGCGGCAGCCCCTCTGACTCCTCAAATTGCCAAACCGATGGTACGTTCGATACCTTTGACCTCCTGGTGATTGTGGACAGGGCACTGGGCAAGACCAATTGTTGTGAGGCCTGCAGATGATAAGGAAGCCGCAATGATAAAAGGACCCCGGATAAACCTTCTTATTCGAGCCATGTTTTTAATCCTGGCCTGGGGATGTTCATGCCGGCTCTATGCTCAGGTGACCATCACTGCGGGAGAGGGATCGGGCCTGCCCGGCTCATCCAACAATCCCGTAGAGATAAGCCTCGCCAATCCCGGCAATCCGGTACGGGCCATCTCGGTTGATGTCTGTGATGTGGATAACTATCTCGACTGCACCGGCTGCCAGCCTGCCGGGCGCACCCCTTCCGGCTTTTCCTGCTTCTACGAAAACCTGACCAACGGTTGCGTCAGGATCATTGCCATAAATTCAGGCGCTGCCGATCCTATCCCGCCGGGCGAAGGCCCGGTGCTTAAGCTTACATATACGGTGTCCGGGAGGGCCCCTTCCTCAGGGTGCAAGGATCTGGATCTGGAAGAAGCGCTGGTATTGGGCGAGGACGTGAGCGGAAATCCCATCGAGCTCCCGGTAGTAACCGGCTCGGGATTATTCTGCTTCGTGAGCTGCACAACCGATGCAAACTGCAGTGACGGACTCTTCTGCAACGGCGTGGAGCGGTGTGATACCGGCAGCGGCAACTGCCGTGCCGGCTCCTACCCCTGTCAGACCCCGCCCCTGTTCGTCTGCGATGAGGAAACGGATCTCTGCCTGGAGGGAGAAGCTCCTCTTTTCCTCACCCTGGGAGAGGGATCGGGTCTGCCGGGTTCATCCAACAATCCCGTAGAGATAAGCCTCACCAATCCCGGCAATCCGGTACGGGCCATCTCGGTTGATGTCTGTGATGTGGATAACTATCTCGATTGCACCGGCTGCCAGCCTGCCGGGCGTACCCCCGCCGGCTTTTCCTGCTTCTATGAAAACCTGACCAACGGCTGCGTCAGGGTCATTGCCATAAATTCAGGCGCTGCCGATCCTATCCCGCCGGGCGAAGGCCCGGTATTTGCGCTTGCCTACCGGGTATCGCGGGGCGCCCCCTCCTCCGGGTGCAGGGACCTCAACCCCGAAGAGGTATCGGTATTGGGCGAGGACGTGAGCGGAAATCCCATCGAGCTCCCGGTAGTAACCGGCTCGGGATTATTCTGCTTCGTGAGCTGCACAACCGATGCAAACTGCAGTGACGGACTCTTCTGCAACGGCGTGGAGCGGTGTGATACCGGCAGCGGCAACTGCCGTGCCGGCTCCTACCCCTGTCAGACCCCGCCCCTGTTCGTCTGCGATGAGGAAACGGATCTCTGCCTGGAGGGAGAAGCTCCTCTTTTCCTCACCCTGGGAGAGGGATCGGGTCTGCCGGGTTCATCCAACAATCCCGTAGAGATAAGCCTCACCAATCCCGGCAATCCGGTACGGGCCATCTCGGTTGATGTCTGTGATGTGGATAACTATCTCGATTGCACCGGCTGCCAGCCTGCCGGGCGTACCCCCGCCGGCTTTTCCTGCTTCTATGAAAACCTGACCAACGGCTGCGTCAGGGTCATTGCCATAAATTCAGGCGCTGCCGATCCTATCCCGCCGGGCGAAGGCCCGGTATTTGCGCTTGCCTACCGGGTATCGCGGGGCGCCCCCTCCTCCGGGTGCAGGGACCTCAACCCCGAAGAGGTATCGGTATTGGGCGAGGACGTGAACGGAAATCCCGTCGAGCTCCCGGTGATAACCGGGAAGGGTTCGTTCTGCTTTTACGTATGCACCTCCGATGCCGATTGTGATGACGGTATTTTTTGCAACGGTGAAGAACAGTGCGAGGGTATCTGCCGTGCGGGCACTCCTCCCTGCGGAAACGACGGATTCTTCTGCAACGGCGCGGAGGGTTGCGATGAGGCAAACAATGTGTGCACCCACAGCGGTGATCCCTGCGCTCCCGCTTCCACCTGCGACGAGGCACAGGATATCTGTCTCATCCCCTGCACCGATGACGAAGATTGTGACGATGGGTTATTCTGCAACGGACTGGAGACCTGTGGGGGCGGATTCTGTCAGCCCGGCACAGCCCCCTGCCCCGGCACGGAGTGCAACGCCTGTCAGGAAGCATCCGACAGCTGTTTCGACCCGGCCGGAACCCGCTGCGGTGATGACGGAAACCTCTGTACCGACGATGTCTGTGACGGGTCGGGCGGCTGCGTGCAGCTCCCCAACAGCGCCTCCTGTAATGACGGGGCGTTTTGCAACGGCAAGGACACCTGCAGCGGCGGAATGTGCTCGCTGCACGCCGGCGATCCCTGTCCATCGGGATCGGTCTGTAATGAGTCGCAGGATCTCTGCAACTGCACACAGGATGAAGACTGTAATGACGGCCTCTTCTGCAACGGGACAGAAACCTGTGATACCGGCGTCTGCGATCTGCTGTTTCAGTTTCCCAATGACTACCCCTGCAGGGGCCGGGATTGCAATGAGGCGACAGACCAGTGTCAGCCGATCACCATCACCGTGGAAGACGGCACGGGACCTCCCGGCTCAGCCGGGGGCGAAGCTGAGGTGAGTCTTGCCACCTCCTTCAGTGAGGTGAAAGGCATGCAGATGGAAATCTGTGATACAGATAACTACCTTACCTGCAGCGGCTGTACGACTACGGAACGCACAGCGGGGTTCACCTGTTCATCCAATGAAGTCAACGGTTGCTGCCGGGTGTCCCTGGTTTCTTTCATCGGGAACCTCATTGAGCCCGGAGCCGGACCCATCTTTACCCTTGCGCATCGCGTTTCACCCTCGGCGCCGGTGGGAGCGTGCAGGACGCTCACTCCCATCAATGTGGGGGTGCAGGATTTAATTTTCCAGCTGGCTGTCACGGTGCAGGCAGGGGAATTCTGTTTCACCGCGTGCGGCGATGACGGGGAGTGCGATGACGGATATTTCTGCAGCGGCGTGGAGAGCTGCGGAACCGACGGCATCTGCCATGGCGGCAGTCCGCCTGATTGCAGCGACGGCATTGACTGCACGGCAGACTCCTGCCTTGAGGGCAGCAGGTCCTGCGTGCACAGTCCCGTCAATTCCCTCTGTGATGATGGTATCGGCTGTACCGATAACTTCTGCGATCCGCTGACCGGCTGCCGGTTTGAACCCGACGATGCCCTCTGCAGTGACGGCCTGTTTTGCAATGGCCCCGAGCAGTGCGATCCCGTCGGCGATTGCCGCCCCGGCGTACCGCCCTGCCCGGAAACGGAATGCAAGCAATGCCAGGAAGGCACCGACAGCTGCTATAACCCGGCGGGAACCCCCTGCTCCAATGACGGCAACTCCTGTACCAGCGACACCTGCAGCGGATCAGGCTCCTGCATACACACCGTCATCTCCAACGGAAGTCCGTGTGAAGATGGCCTCTACTGCACAGTGGGAGACTTCTGTTCGGATGGTACCTGCGGGGCCGGTTCAGCCAGGGACTGCTCGTTCCTGGACGACCAGTGCACCGCGGGGGTATGTGACGACACCCTTGATCAATGCATTTCCCGGCCCCGGGCCGACGGCACGGTGTGTAACGACGGTACATTCTGCAACGGTGCCGACACCTGCAGCTCCGGCAGTTGCTCCCAGCACTCCGGGAATCCCTGTCCCCCGTTAGTATGCAGTGAACCACTGGACCGGTGTGTAAATCCGGGGGACGAGGATGGCGACGGCGTTCTGGCCGACGGCGACTCGAGCGGAACCGCCGGCGATAATTTCTGTTCAGGCGGCTTGACCGAAGGTTGTGATGATAACTGCCCTGACCTTCCCAATGGCCCGGAGTTGGGCAGGTGCGTGAAGGAAACAAGCGGCGTGGTTATTGCGACCGGGGGGGACTGCACCGGCGATCCTGCATGCGGAGACGGTCATTACTGTGACCGGGGGCAGGGTGATGTTTCCGGTAATGGGATCGGCGATGCCTGCGAGTGTTACGCAGATTGTAACTGTGATGCCAAAGTTGATCTTTCAGACCTGGTAATAATGAAGAGGGAGTTCCTCAGCACCGGCTGCGGCAGCAACCCCTGTGAGGCTGATGGCAACAATGACGGCAGTGTCAACCTCGCCGACCTGGTAATCATGAAAGAGCAGTTTTTGCGGGCCGACTGCGCCGGCTGTTCAGTGCCTTAAGATGCCGGTCGCACTTATATGGACAATGGCTTGAAACACCCCTGCTGTTTCAGCTCTCTTTTTCCGGAGCGGGCAGCACCGGCAGCAGGGATACCAGGGCGCGGTAGATAAAAACAACGGTGAGAATGAGTCCGATGGTCAGGGCAAATTCACCCATGGCGGGAACATAGGCCTTAACCGCGTAGCGCGGCTGGTAAGCAATGAAAAAGACGGTTGACCGGTTTAGCAGAATCCCGACGATATACATGGAGGCGGCGATAAAAAGAGAGCGGGGCGAGCGGCGGATATCCGATGACATGAACATGAAGAACGGCGCCACGGTCAGGAGGCCGAATTCAATCCAGAACATTATAACTGCAGGATGGTCATCCATAAGATAGAGGTAACTTCCCCTCCATAGCATATCTCCCAGCTTGACGGCAATGTACAAACCCAGCAGCCAGGGGATGATTTTTGCGAGCGGGGTGAGCACATGCATCTCCGGTTTTCGCCCGAAGGCCCTGCCGGCAATCATCGATTCAAAGATGATCATGCAAAGTCCCACTGCGAAGGCGGAGGTAAGGAAGAAGAGCGGTCCCAGTTGCGATCGGTAGAGGGGGTGCATCTTGTAAGGGGCAATGACCATAAGGGTGCCGAGGGAGGACTGGTGCAGGCAGGAGAGGGTTATGCCGGCAATGATGAAGAGAAACATGATCCGGCCCAGGATATGGTCGGCGAACCGGAGCGCAATGTCCACCCTGTCATTAAACCGGCCGAGCGGGCCGGGAAGTTTGACGCGACCGATGAAACGCTCGCAGACAACGGGGACAAACTCCATATACAGGACCGTCAGATAGATCATCACGCACATGCCGACTTCAAACAGCACGGAATTTCCCTGCCACATGGAGGGAACCGCCGGATGCCAGATGTTATACCAGCGTCCCAGGTCAAACATGAGCCCGATACCCACAAAGGTGTAGCCGAGCAGGGCGGTCAGCAGGGCAGGGCGGATGACCGCGTGAAAGTTCTCGCGGTTGAAAACGTAGACCAGCGCGCCCGAAGTAAAGCCGCCGGCCGCCAGCGCGACACCGGTGGCCACATCAACCCCGATCCAGAGACCCAGCGGATACTGGTCATTTAAATTGGTGACTGCCTTAAGGCCGAATAACATGCGGTAGAGGCCGAACGCGAGCCCGCTGAGCATGATTGCGGTCAGCATTATCATGCCCCGGGTAAAAAACTTTTTCTGCACCGGTGCCGCGTGTTGGTGAACGTCCATGATCAGCCCCGTTTCCCCTGCGCATCCTGGTTGGGATTATTACTTTTTTTTCTGTTCCGCAGGTACCACATGATGCCGCCCAGGGTTGCGTACAATCCCATCGGCGGGAGAAACCATTTAAAAATAGTATGCTGAATCGGTTCGGTAAAGCCCGGCGAGGGATGGTATCCAAGGGTGGGGAAATCTATTTCCCCGAAAGGAACACCTGATAAATAAAGCCACGCAGTTCCTCCCGCCTCCTGCTCACCATAGATATGAGGGACATAGACGCCGGGGTATTTCCGGATCAGTTCTCTTCCCCGCATGATAAGGTCATTCCGCTTCCCGAAGGTCATAACCTCCATGGGGCATGATTCCACGCAGGCGGGCACTCCGCCCTTCGCCAGCCGTGTCTGGAAGCAGAAAGTGCACTTTCTCACCTGAGGCGTCAGTACGTTGCCGAATTCATACGCGGGCACCTGGAAAGGACAGGCAGCCATGCAGTAGCGGCAGCCAATGCACTTCCAGGCGTCATAGATGACCGCCCCGCTGGGGTCCCGGGTAAAAGCGCCGACGATGCAGGCGGAAACGCAGGCAGGGTATAGGCAGTGCATGCACTGAAATTTTGTAAAATAGGGCTTGCTTCCCGGCGTGCTTTCATAGCGGTTGACCACGGTGTAAGCTCCATAGTCCATCCGCCGCTTCTCCATCAATGCCGACTCATCCTTAAACCACTCCGCCGGCCTGCGGGGAAGGTCTTCGTTTATCTCATTACAGGCCTTTTCGCAGTTCCGGCATCCCACGCAGCGCGTTGTGTCAACCAGCACGCCGCACTGATCCGGATTGACCTGCAGACGGGATGCTTCGGACTCTCTCCGGCCGCTCAGCAGGAGCAGACCGGCAACACCCGCTGTCCTTTGTAAAAATGTCCGTCTGGAACTTCTCATGAATGCTTTGTGTGCCTTCTATTCTTTGACCGCCTGAGCCTGTTCTGCCTTCTTCTCCTCATGACAGCCGGTGCAGGTCTGAGGCATGTCTTCTTCCTTGCCGCCCATCTGCTTGTGGCAGCCCAGGCACTGCTGGTGATAGGCGCCGAGCAGGGTTGGTGTAGCAGACTCGGGTTCCTTGCGGACGGTGTGGCACGTCGCGCAGGACGGAACCTGTGCCCGCTTCTCCAGGGGTCCCAGATGGTGGCAGCCGGCGCAGACGGTGTTCTCCTCAACATGAAAATGCTGTGCCAGCTTGCTTTCGTTTGAAATGTCAGTGAGCTTCCTCAGGATCTGCAGGTGTTTTACCTTTGAAGGCCGGTACTCGTTTTCCAGGACCTTGATCTCCAGCTCATCCTCAAGGTCATCGGGGAACAGCTCCTTCGGGTCAGGAAGTTTTTTGGCCGTTTCAAGGCTTGCAAGCTCCCCTGTGTGGCAGGTGCCGCAGGAGGATTCAACCAGTCCTCCCTTGAGGCGGTGGTGGCAGCCGGCGCAGTCCGCCTTCTTCTTTTCAATTTCATGACATCCGATGCAGCTCCAGGGCGATGAAGCCTGGTGATATGCCTCTGCCAGGGTGATGCCTTCACCCTCGTCGCACCCCTCCACCGTATGGCATTCAACACAGGGCCGCAGGGTTTGATGGTGGCAGTCCTGGCAGGAACGGGTTTTTTCCTGGTGTCCCTTGTGGTTGAACGGCACCCCCTTGGCCCGGGACCCTTCTTCTATCATGATAAGGATCTTCTCCTCCTGTTCACAGTCCTGGCGGGAAACAGCGGCCATTTCTTCGATGGTGCGCTCTGTACCCGTGTGGCATTCATTGCAGTAAAGCGGCCCACCCTTCTCCTGTTTCTCTTTCCGCGCAAAATGGCAGTTTAAGCAGCGGAAGTGTGCGCTCTCCTCCTCGGTCAAGCTGTTCTTTGCGTCAATCTCCCTGAGCCAGTCCTTGCAGGCGGGCTCTTTTCCCTCGGCCGCCAGCTGCGCTTTACGCTCAGGGGAAATATAATGGCAGAGCTCGCATTTCTCTTCGAGCGTTTTGCTGTGCTTGTCGTGAATCAGGTAGTCAAAGAGAACCTTGGGCCAGGCATCTTCGGTCAGGGCGCGTTCCTTCACATAGAAGGCCTTCCAGTCAAGGCCCCCGGCATCTTCCGCCGCCGTGGCGGGTTCCTGGTGACAGGAAATGCAGTCCTTGTGATAGGTGTCTCGCAATACCTCGTAGTACTCAGGCATGACCGGGAGATATTCCCGCTTCAGATACTCCCCGCCGATGACATGACATTCCCCGCAGGTGACCGGCCCCCCCTTCTCCCCCGCGCCGGTTTTCTCCTGGTGGCAGGTGATGCAGGTGTCGTGATACGAATTCATCAGCGCGTCTTTATCGCTCTCGTCCCGCTCCTTGGGAAAGGTAAACAGGAGCTTTTCATCGTCGTTCTTGGCATGGCAGAGGGTGCACCCATCCTTTTCTAACCTGCGCGCGTGCCTGTCGTGGTTGAACTTTACCGGCGCCCTCTCAAGCTCCTTAAACAGTTCCGGCAGCGTGATAAAGCGCGGCCGCTCCGGCAATTCCTTTTTTTCCACTGCAGGAGGCTGCACGTCGGGCGCGAGCGTCTCCTCGGTGATGCCGCTTTCCTGAACCACCGCATCCACCGCCGCTTCTTCCGAGGAAACACCTGACTTCTTCCCGATGATCCCCAGACAGATACAAAAAGACGCCATGACCACCAATGCCAACCATTTCTTATTCATTCACGTGCCCTGACCTGTAAACCGGTATGATCTTACGCAACGGGGCGGGGCAGCAGCCCGGCCTTCTGGACAATCTCCGGGACGCGGTGCTCCCACTCGATGGCCATAAGGTGGATCCCTGCCACCCCTTTCATGGTTTTGAATTCCTCGATCTGCTCGCAGCAGATGGCGATGCCCTCGGCCGCCTGGGCCTTTTTCTCAACGCCCTCAATCCGCTTGATCACCCAGTCGGGGACATCCATGCCGGGAACGTTTTTCTGCATGTAGCGCGCCATGCCCAGCGACTTCATGGGGGTGACCCCGGCCAGGATGTACACCTTTTCGGTGAGACCCATGTCGCGCGCCTGCGTGATCCACGCCCTGAACCGCTCCATGTTATAAATGCACTGGGTCTGTATGAAGTCGACTCCCGCCGCTATCTTTTTGGCCAGCCGGTGGACCCTGAATTCGTAGGGCTCGGCAAAAGGGTTCGCGGCGGCACCGATAAACATTTCGGGGGCCTTGGTAAGCGCCTCGCCGTTTAAAAATGTCTTCTCGTCGCGCATCTTTTTGACCATGCCGATGAGCTGGACTGAATCAATGTCAAACACCTTCTTGCTTTTGGGGTGGTCGCCGAAGATCTGGTGGTCGCCGGAGAGGCAGAGCATGTTCCTGATGCCCAGGGCATATGCCCCCAGGATGTCGGATTGCATGGCAATGCGGTTGCGGTCCCTGCAGACCATCTGGTAATTGGGCTCCAGCCCCTCCCTGATGAGCAGGGTGCAGGCTGCCCAGCTGGCCATGCGCACCACCGCCGTCTGGTTGTCGGTAATATTGATGGCGTCAACCGTGGCTTTGAAATGCTTCGCCTTTTCCTGTATCACCTCCGCGTCCGCCCCCCGGGGAGGGCCGAGCTCCCCGGTTACGGCGAATTTCCCCGCGCTGAGCACCTTCTCCAAATTGCTTCCTGATTTCATCTCGCGGCTCCCGTTTGGATGCTGTGCCCCGGCTCCCGGCTGAATCAGAAGGGCAGGGCATGTGGCTTTTCAGGATTTCGGCGTATATCTCTCCCGGTACTCTTCCAAAATAGTGCTTCTCTGAATCTGGTCCTGCCACTCCCTGGGGGCGTATATTTTATGAATGCCGTCCAGCCTGCCCTGCGCCTTCAGCCGTTCGTAGATATTCACCCAGGCGCAGGGGATGTCCGCGCTTACCTCGCAATGGCCGTCTTTGGGCCCGCCGCAGGGCCCGTTAAAGAGGGATTTGGCGCACATGGTCACCGGACAAATTCCGGCGGTCATGTCCAGCACGCAGTCCCCGCAGCACTTGCAGCGCTCTTCATACCATCCGATATCCCGGTTGACACCCACAAAGGTGGTGTTGACCGCCGGGAAAACCGGCTGGTCGGGAAACCGCTCCGCCAGAAATTGAATGCCCGCACCGCAGGCCATGGAGAGAAGCGCCCCGTACGGTTTGACCATCCGGTCAAGCTCGGTCAAAAAGGGCACCTCGCACTGGCGCTCCACTGTATACCCGCCGATGCTGAAGGGGATCCCCTCCCCTTTGAATGACAGCGACAGACGGAGGTTCAAATTGTCAACTTCCTTCTGGCCCCCGGCCAGGCAGACGGCGACGCATCCTCCGCATCCCACCGTAAGCACCTGCCCATAGCCCCTGAGCATCGCCTTTATCTCTTCCAGTGGCTTAATCTCCGCTATAACCATGTCTTACGCTCCCTTGCGTGGATTTCACTTCTCATCACTTACCCCTCACCCTGACCCTCTCCCTTGTGAGACTGTGTCATAATGTCATTCTGAGGCATCAGCCGAAGAATCTCCATTTTATTTGATTCTATGAGATTCTTCGCTGCGCTCAGAATGACAGCAAAGGATTCAGGGTGACAAGGTTAGCCATCGAACGTGCTCGACGTGCTGCACCCCCATCATTCCTGCTTCCCGGCGCTGTCGCGGTACTCAGCCTCCGGGCCGCCCACCGAATGCGGATACATGCCGTAAATGCCCTGCGAGCGCAAAATGGACCGCGCAAAGGCAATCATATTGGGAATATCAATGCCGAAGGGACAATAGCAGCGTCCGCAGAGCGCGCAGTTCCTGAAGACCAGCTCCTTCATCTCTTCAAGCTGGGCGCGGTTTACCCTGCCGCGTTTTTTGTAAAGCCGCCCCAGGGAACGCACCACTTTATACGAGGGCATGTAGCGGGGATCCTTGTCATGGCTCATGAAAAGAAAACAGCTCTCCGCGCACAGGCTGCAGCTTGCGCACGCGGCGAGACAGAGCTTCATCCTGCTCTTTTTCTGCCCGAGCAGCTCCCTGATTTTCGCCGTGTCGGCCGCCGGTTTCTCATGTTCAGACATCGGGTCTCCTTTTCCTTCCTACCGCGACCAGGTCCTGTTGCCCCGCCCGAAAGCGTATTCGCCGCCCATGAGCATCCGCACAAAAAAGAAAAAGACCATGTGCCCGATCTTGCTGAAAGGAATGGCAATAAGCATTGCCTCGCCCGCAAGCATATGCAGGGTAATGACCGTCTTGTAATCAAACCACTGATGATAGGCGAAAAGGCCGGTCAGAAACGGAGCGGCGGTCAGGAAGAGCACGGCATAATCATAGGCGCCGGAGATGGCCTGCACCCGGGGAATCACGATGCGGCGCATCAGAAAAAAGAAGGCACAGGCCACAAGGATCATGGTTAAAAGATCGATCAACCGGTCAGGCAGGCTGGGGAGGGATATCCCCCAGGACTCGTAGATGAGGAGGCTGTGGCCGAGGGCAAGAAGGGGGGCGAGAAAAAGACAGCTGTGGAATATCACGCTCACGATGGCCATGACCGGGTTTTTCCCGATGAGCGTGTTCTGAAAGGCAACAATCATGTTTATCTTTTTCTCTTCGCCTGTTGCGGCCGCGGGAGGGGCTTCCCCGGTAGGGCGGGCGGGACAAAGGATGCGCTCCTTCCGCCTGGTTACTAAAAACAGCTGCAGGGCCCGCACGGCAATGCCGCACATAAAAATAAGCGCCGAGATCCACACCAGCGGTCCCCGGGCCAATTCATACAGCATCTGCATACAACTACTCCTTTAACGCCCGGCAGAGAAGCACATCTTGTACGTAACACAGCAGATGGGTGTTTTCACCAGCCGGCTAGTGTAGTGCGTCCAACACATCTTTACTTATGAAAGGCTCCTGTGCGTTGCGAATACCATGCCGTAGAAGAGGTTCAGTGGCTCAAAGGGGAGGGGCTTTTGACGCCACAACAATGTGTCTTTACGCTTACGGCACGACCCGGTGCCTTGTGACTTCAACCGCAGACAGGCAGCTTTGCAGAGGCTTCGATACAGGCTGGTGCCACGCGGGTCTGTCGGACAAAGTTAGAGAGACGCTGCCGTTCTACAGGATCCGGAATAATTTTGTTGTGGCTAAAAAGCCCCTCCCCCTTGAGCCACATATAAATAAAGGAATCAATGACGCACTACACTAGGTGTCCAGCCAGGAGTTAGAGAACAGCACCTGCCCCTGAAGCACTTTCACTGATTTGGCATACTGCTTTTCTTTTTCTGAAAGGGCCGCCATATCAACCGGCCGGCCTTCCATCAGCTTCGCAACCAGCTCTCGCAGTTCCGGCATCCCGCCTTTGCAGAGGGCCATCATTTCCTTATCGTACGCGTCAACAATAGCCGAGTAGAGCCCCTGCTTGTGGAGCATGAGGAGATAGGGACGGTTCAAAAAGGGGCGCAATGCGTCAGGGGCGCCATTGGAGACGTTTGACAATCCCACAGTCGATTTGCAGCCGGGGCCCAGATCCTGCAGCATGCCCATAAACTCCAGACAGGCCTTCACCTGGTTTATCTCTCCGCTGATGGGGGTTGCAATGGGATCGATGAAAATATCCTCATTGGGAATCCCCTTTTCGTTGGCCTTGATGATAAGATCCACGGCCAGGGACGCCCGTTCATTCACGTCCCGCGGCATCCCGTCGGTTCCCCAAAGCAGTCCCACCATGAGCGCGCCGTATTTTTTAACCAGGTCGAGCCCCGGATCAATGCGGTCAAGCTGACAGGAAACGGAATTGACCAGCGGCCGCCCTCCTTTTTTGTGGGCCTTCAAGCCCGCCTCCATGGCCTCCAGGTTGGTGGTATCAAGCGAGAGGGGCAGATCCACCACCTCGTGGATGGTCCTGACCAGCCACTCCATCATCTCGGCGCCGCCCTTGCGCGCGGGCCCTATGTTGACGTCGAGAAACTGCGCACCGGCCTCTGCCTCGGCGATGGCCATTTCCTGGATGGGCCTGGGGTTTTTCTCCCGCATGGCCGGCCCTATGGTCTTGGACATGATGTTAATGCTCTCGGCGATGGCTACTATCATGGCTTTGATCCCCCCGTGTGTGTCACAATCGTTAACAATAAACCAAACATGGTCGAACTTTCGGCAGGAGCGCATTCATGCCATTCATTTGCGGCTTAAAGCCGTTCCTGCCGGTTGTCACTCAGTCAGACTCCCGCCGGCATGAGAAATCTTATGCCTTCCCGGAGGCGAGGTTTTTCAGGAAGGGCGTAATGTGGGCTGCTTCCCGCGGCCCGATTTGAACCTCCCAGTCCTTAAGTTCTTCATCCAGTTCTCCGCTGATGGTTGCGGCCGCCCCCGGTATGATGAGCTTTCTGTGCTTGATCTTTCCCTCGATGCCGCACTTTTTTACAAACGGGGCGATGGCATCGGCCACAAACTTTCCCGCCGCCCAGGCGGTGAGCACCGAAAGTCCCTCGGTGTCCTTGATGAGCAGCCAGGCGGGAACCCGGCTGGACTCCACCTCGCCCGATACAATAAAATAGGTGAGGGAGAAGTTGCTGGTTATCAGCACCGGCGAGTTCTCGTCGGGGTTGTTGATCTCGTAAATGCCTTCCGTGGTGGCCATGGGCCGCTGGGGATCGGTATAGATGTTCATCCGCTGCAGCGCCAGCGGGAAAAGATTGTGCCCTTCAACCGTTGACAGAATGATGATGCCGCCGTACTTGGGTATGAAGGTTGCGGCGATAATGGCCTCCTGGACGGGGTCGTCGGTCATCTCGCAGGGGAAGACGATGGTGGGAAAACCCAGGGGGCGGAACCGGTCAACCAGCGCCGCCCTGCGAATGGCGATGTGGTCCTGAAAGGCCTGGCTCAGCTTCCTGGCGCCGGTGTCCACAACGATGTCCTTGATCTTCATCTCGGTGAGCTTGACGGTCATGGCGGCAACCTCCTCCAGGCCGTTCCCCTTTACCGCCAGCGGGCAGCTCTGCTCAAGGGCCAGTTTGCCCAGTTCCTCGAGATTTTCGTTTGTTGCCGCATAGAGAAGCGGTTTGCAATCCGCGGCCGCCGTTACCCCCGCCTTCAGGACCCCGGTTGTATCGCTCATCAAAACCAGGTTTTTAATCCCCGCCTTTATCACCTTTTCTACCGTCCCGGCAAACTTCCGGGCATCCCCGGTGGTGTCCTTTACGGCCACGATGTCCGCTTTTAAAAGAAGGCCGACCCGCTCGTACTCCAGCTCCCTGAACGTTTTCAGCCTGCCTTCCAGCTCGGTATCGCCCATGGCATCGGTGATGAGAAGGCCGATGCCGGGCTTGTTGACAAAGGTCTTTTCGTGCCGGAACATCACCGTCTCACCGCCGACTTTCAGGGCTCCTTCACCCGGGCCGATCACCACCGGACGGATGGGCGGCGCGGAGGCCTCCTCCAGCTTCTCCCGCGATTCCTTGCTCACATAGGGACAGGAGTCCAGCTCCGCCTGCCCGGCCGCCAGTTTCACCGCGAAGGCCATGCAGGTGGGAACGCCGCATTCCTGGCAGTTTGTCTTGGGAAGCAATTTAAAAATTTCAATTCCGGTAAGCGCCATCGTTACCTCCTGTGCACGCGGTGCAGCCCTTCCCTGCACGCACTAGCAGGCTGTTGAAATAATAGCTTTCCTCAGGCTGTTCAAAAGTATGTGGCTCAAGGGGGAAGGGCTTTTTAGCCACAACAAAAGTATTCGGAACCTGTAGAACGGCAGCATCTCTCTAACTTTGTCCGACAGACCCGCATGGCAGCAGCCGTATCGAAGTCTCTGCAAAGCTGCCTGCTTTCGGTTCAAGTCGAAGGCACCGGGTCGTGCCGTAAGTCTAAAGACAAATTGTTGTGGCGTCAAAAGCCCCTCCCCTTTGAGCCACGAATCAGATGGGTGTTTTTCAACAGCCTGCTAGAACAACGTCACTGCATGAGCACATCAGATCATGGACTCCATCTCCAGTGCCGGATGTTTCTTTTCCTTCAGGAAGGGCAGTATCTCCTCCTGGGTCAGGCCGACCGTTTCATCGGCAATGCGGTCCGCCAGGTTCTCCACGCCCAGGAGCTTTCCCTGCTCATTGATTTTGTCGCGAAGCTCTTCCTTGAGGTGCCTGGGTATCCACACCAGGCGCTTGATCCCCCCTTCGGCCCTGAGAAACTTTTTTGAACCGATGTAATGCTTGCTGTGGCCCACAAAGCCTGGTGTCTGGTTGCCGCCTCCCACCGTGCCGGCAAGGGTGGTGAATTTCATGCCGCAGGGCGTGGACTCGCCCTTGAAGTCCCGGTCGACGGTCATCACCCCGTTGCACTTGTCCAGGTAGGCGGCGATGCATTCAAAGCATCCGCAGGAGGTCATGGGATTGGACATAATGCTGTAGGCGTTCGCCGACTGCACATTGCCGCGGGAGGCCTTCCTGATAAAGCCGTTGACACCGGTCCAGCTTCCGTAGCGGCCGTCGAGCACCTCGCCCTTCTCAATGGGCTGGTTGGGACCGGTGGGATTAATCTCGTTCGACGCCTTGCAGTCAAGCCAGTTGTAGGCGCCGCACAGCCCTGTTCTCTCGGGCGTCACCACGCAGACATGGGACGGGGCGAATGACTGGCAGAGGGTGCAGGAATAGTAGACCGGCTCATCCTCGTCGGTCATGCCGGCAATGCGCTCGTCGCGGATTTTGAACACCTCCCGCGCCCGGCGGGTGATTTCCTGCACCTTCTCCTCCTCGGTGTAGAGGGTGATTTGTACCTTGTCCAGGATGGCGCCGAAGTCCTTGTGGAACATGGCATGGATGATCCTGCCGATGTCCTTGAGGGTCAGCCCTTTTTCCACCGCCTGCTTGGCGATCCTGATCCAGGCTATATCCCGCTGGCCGATATGCATCAGGCCCTGGGCATAGTTGATCAGGTGGTGGATCTGGCGCTCCAGGATGGGAAGAAAGTCCTCCTGCATCTGGCGGCCGGCAATCTCGACGAAGATGGCCAGCGGCAGCCTGCTCTTGGCGGGAACATCGGTAATGTCCTTGCCCACCAGCTCGATTTTCCCGTCCTCGACCTCCGACATGTCCTTCATCTCAGAGATCTCGATCATCTGCGTCCTTCCCCCGCCGCACTCGAGGTAAATGTCATCGCCGCGCACCCGCTCTCCCTCGAAGGCGGGGCCGTAGGCCACGGGGATGGGAACCTCGGTGACGCTTACCTTGAGCCCCCTGACTTCGATGGACCGCGCCACCATCTGGTCATGGGGGACATTGGAGACCACATGCTCATAGGTGCAGATCCCCGTGGGCAGCACTTCCGGTATGGGGGTATCGGCGATGACCGGAAACCCGAAATTGATGCAGCCCGCGGCGTTGGCATACCACTCATCGGAGACAAAGCCCAGGGCGAGCACAAAGGCGAAGATGCGATCCTTGTTGTAGATGAGGTTTTTTCTGAAGTCGCCCGGCTTGATGCCGCCGAAGGCCATGGCGGCGCGCGCCGCAAACCCCAGCGCAAACACCGCCGCTGAGATGTCGGGACCGAAGGAAACCAGCCGCGTGTTCCAGCCGATCTGCACCCCCGCATCCACCAGCTGCTCGGAAAACCTGACCCCGTCGGTGTGGGAGGCCATGAACACATAGAGATTCTTGAGCTGCAGCTCGTGGGCGATGTTCGCGGCCGTCTCCTTGTCGGGGGCAGCGCCCACCACCGCGGCGAAGCCGGGCGCGCTGCCGTCAACAAATTCAACCCCCCGCTTCCTCAGGATAATGTCATTGGCGGCGCCCAGCCAGATGTTTTTGTCCGAGACCTCTTCCCCGGTCAGGTAAAATTCAGGCTGCTCCAGGTAGCGGATCGCCTCCTCCACTTCTTCGTAGAAGAGGGTGGCCATTCCCGCGTCCAGGGCGGGGGCCAGGTAGGGGAGGTGATGGGTTTCCTTTACCAGCGGCGGGAGCAGCGTCCGGCTCCGCCGGAACACCAGCTGGCAATCACCCAGATTCTTCACCGGGATGCCCAGCATGGAGTAGATAATGGGAAGGTAATAGGCGGTGTCGGGAAATCCGATCTTCTGGTCGGGGCCATACCTGGCCAGCGCCCCGGCGTACTTTTCCTCAACACGGTGGGCAATCTTGTGCGCGCCCCGAATGGCCGCGGATGATATGATCTTGGACACGGGTCTCCTCCTTCGAGGGATTAATAATTAAGCTACGCCGGCTTCTTGCGCCGCTCGCTGCCATATCCTTCGCCGTACCAGTAATGCAGCCCGGTCTTCACCTGCCGGATCAGCTCTTCCTTGTCTTGAAGCGTGCCGCGCCAGTCGCCTTTTCCCTCCGCCCGGCCCGCCTCGTAGTTGTTCTGAATGAGCTTAACCTGACGGCCGGCAAAATCCTTCTTTTCCTCGAGGCTATAGCTGTACCCCGCGGTCGGATCCTCGAGCGGCGACCAGGCCGGCGCCGGCTGAAAGGCGGGCTTGGCCGCCTCCTGCGATGGGCTTCCCGGAACTTCAGCGGCTTCCAGAACCGGGGCCGTTTCAGCCGCGGCCGCCTGTGCCGACATCAGGACCAGGTCATCCCCCGCTGCCTCGTCGTCCGCAATGATCCTGATGAGCGCCATGGCGTATCCCGGGGCCAGCTCCGACGGGGTGTCCACGCACTGCATGATTTTGCAGCGCCCGCCATCCCGGAGAGAAGCCATGACCGCTGAGGCTGTCCCGGCGGCAGCCGCGGGCCGCGATGCGGGCGCCGCCTCCTTCTGCAGGGGGGTTACTTTCGCCTTCGCCCGTGCCGGCAGCGCGAAACCGCCAAGCTCCGCAATGTACTCGCGCACCCGGCTGATGGCCTCCGGGTGCCGCATGACCAGCATTTCAGCCCCGGCATTCAAAAGCGTGACGGCGGTTATGGCCTCCATCAGCACGCCCCGTGTGGCGGCATCACCCATTTTGGCATCGGAGGGCAATTTTGCCTCCTTGCACTTCCACACCTCGTCCGCCAGGTTGCTCATGAAAGGGCACTGCAGCTTGTCATCGTCCTGGGTTAAAGCGGCCTGCCGTATGCGCTCCATTACCGAAAAGGTGTACTCAATGCCGTAGCCGAGGCCGCCGGTGGTGGGGTCTATAATGATTTTATCAAGGGGAACGCCGAGATTGTTGAGCAGGATGTTGAGCTGCTTTGCCAGATTGATGTCGATGGGGCTGTTGGCGACCACGGTCAGGTTGTACGCCAGCGCCTGGGCGCCCAGCTGCCGGTGGTTGTCCTCGCAGACGGGCCCGATCATCAAATCCTTTCCGGCGCACACCTCGGCCACCTTGCTCAGCACCTCCGCGTCCTTGGCCGCGTTGGCGCAGCCCCACACCAGCAGCGGGACCTTTATGGCGGCGGCAACCTCTTTCGCGGTTTGCGCCGCATCCGCGGCGCTCCGGTTGAGACCGTTGGGATCCGTGCTCTTGAGCCAGAGCTGGATAAAATCAGCGCCGTATTCATCCTGCGCTTTTTTGGCCCAGGCTACCGGATCGTTGAGCACATCCCGGTAGGGCTCAAGGCAGGCCTCCGCCCAGTCGTCAGGGGCGCAATCCGGCACCTGTATTCCGATTCTGGGCACGTTGGGCATCTTACCCTCAAAGGTGAAAAAGGGATAGGCCGTATCGCCGCCGACCGTGAATGCCTTTTCTCCCGAGCCGATGAGCATCGGCCGAACGCTGCCGGCATATTTCTGGGGTGAAATCGTGACTGCCATGAAATACCTCCTGTGCACAAACTGCATTACGGAATTTTGAGCGCGAACTTTGCCGCCCTGACCGTGTTTGCCATGAGCATGGTGATGGTCATGGGGCCCACGCCGCCCGGCACAGGCGTAATGGCGCCGGCAATTTCTTTTGCAGCATCAAAATCAACATCGCCTTTGAGCATGGCGATCTTTTTGCCGGTCTTTTCGCTGATCTTTTCCCCCACGCGGTTCACGCCCACATCAATGACGCAGGCCCCCGGCTTTATCCATTCCGGCTTGACCAGATCGGGCACGCCCGCGGCCACGATCAGAATATCCGCCCGCTTGCAGTGGCTTGCCATGTCTTTGGTGCCGGTATGCACGATGGTCACCGTGGCGTTGGCCTTGGGCCTTTTGCAGCAGGATATTGGCAATGGGCTTGCCGACGATATTTGACCTGCCCACCACGACCACCTCGGCCCCGTCGGTTGCATAGCCCGAGCGCGCGATCAGCTCCTGTATGCCTGCCGGCGTGCAGGGCAGAAACTTTGCCTCATCCCCGCCAATCATGAGCCTGCCCACATTGACCGGATGAAAAGCGTCCACATCCTTGTCCGGATCGATGGCATTGAAGACCTTCTTTTCATCAATGTGCTTGGGCAGGGGCAGCTGCACCAGTATGCCGTGAATTTTCGGTCCTGTTATACTGCTCGATCAGCTCAGAGCTGCTCTTCTGAAACATCGGCGGGCTGGTTGTCCTGAACGGAATAAAAACCCAGCTCATGGGAGGTCTTCTGCTTTGCCGTTACATAGCTCACCGATGCGGGATTCTCACCCACCAGTATGGTCACAAGGCCGGGCACCACCTTATGCTTTTCCTTCATGGCAGCAACTTCCTGCCGCAGTTCTTCCCGGATCTGCTGCGCGATCTCGTTCCGTTTATTATTTTTGCCGTCATCCCTCTTTATCCCCCCTGTTTTGAGGCCGCGGCAATGATCTTTTGCATGAAGTCATTCACCGCCCCGACCGCCCTGTTCCCGTCCGGCAGGTCAATCACCGCCCTCCCCTCCAGGTCGCCCTCGCTGATGCCTTCGTCAAGCGGGACCACCCCCAGGAGGCCGAGGCCCTGCCCCTCGGCCCGCTTCCTGAAAGCCCCGTCCAGCTCGCCGGGCACCCGGTTAATCACCAGAAAGCGCCTGCCGATCTCAAGCTCCAGCTCTTCCGAGAGCTGGCGAATCCTCCCCGCCGCGCGAAGCCCGTTAACCGAATAGTCGGACACAACCACCAGCATATCGATCCGCTGGGCGGTGCGCCTGCTCAGGTGCTCCAGCCCCGCCTCGTTGTCGATTACCACATACGGGTAATTCCTGCCCAGCGATTCAAGAAAGCTTCGCAACACATTGTTGATGTAGCAATAGCATCCCGCGCCTTCGGGTCGGCCCATCACCAGCAGGTCTATGTCCGACGTCTCAACCAGCGCCTCGTTCAAGCGCAGTTCCAGATAGGCTTCCTTGGGAACGCCCGCCGGCACCGCCCCCCTGCTTACAAAAAAGTCCTGCCGCGCCCTGCCGATGGTGCTGATGCTTTTTTCAGCGCCCAGGCCTATGGCCTGGGGCAGATTTGAGTCGGGATCCGCATCAACCGCCAGGATGGGCACGCGGCCGCTTCGGCGCAGATACCTGATAATCAGCCCGGCAATGGTGGTCTTGCCTGTCCCCCCTTTTCCGGCAATGGCGATAACCGTGCTCATGCAAGCGTACTCCGGGCCTTCGTCCCGTCACCCCGGCGACAGGTTCAGCATATTTTTTTGGCGGCAGACAGCCTCGCGCTCACTTCGGGGAAGAGCCTTCCGTCGGTGTGGGGCAGGAACATGCCGGCCATATACTTGTCCATGAATGAGCGGTCTTCGCTCAGCTCAACGTTGGTCATTTTCCTGGCAATCCGCTCGCCGTCATCCAGGAGCTCGCTGGAAAGCGATATCAACCGCGCGCCGATCAGGGAGCCGTTGCCGATAAATATGTAACGGTCATGCGGCAGCTCCGGCAGAAGCCCGATGGTAATTGCCTTCTCCAGGTCAATGTAGTCCCCGAACGCCCCGGCGATGATGACCCGCTCCAGGTCCTTGAAGGTCAGGTCCACCTTTGCCAGCAGGCACTGATATCCGGCGAACATGGCGGCCTTGGCCCGTATGAGGTTCTCTATGTCCGCTTCGGTTATGACCACATCCCCCTCCGCGCCTGTCTCCTCCTTGTAGGCAAGCACATATTCCAGCCCGTTGGCGCCTTCCCTGATGCGCCGCGTTCTGCAGGAGACGTTCATCTTGCCGTTCTGGGCGATGACGCCTGTTTCCAGGAATTCCGCCAGGATGTTGATCGCCCCCGATCCGCAAATGCCCCGGGGCTTGACCCTGCCGATGGTCATGATCATGGGCTCGAGGGTGGCGGGGTTAATATGGAATTTTTCAATGGCCCCGGCTGTTGCCCTCATGCCGCATTTGAGGCCGCCCCCTTCAAAGGCGGGACCGGCCGAACACGATGCGGTCATCAGCCAGTCGGCATTGCCCACCACGATCTCCCCGTTGGTGCCTATGTCGATATAGAGGGTAATCTCCTTTCTCTGGTAGAGACCGGAGCTCAAAACGCCCGACACGATATCGCCGCCCACATAGCTGGCCACCGAAGGGAAGGTGTAGAGATACACATGATCGGGAACGTTAAGGCCGACCCGGATCGCCCTCACCGGAGGAATAAAATTCGCCACCGGGACGTAGGGTGCCGCCCTGATATATTTGGGATCAAGCCCCACCAGCAGATGGGTCATCACCGTGTTGCCGGCAGCGGTCACATGCGAGATATGGATTTTTTCAACCCCCGCTTTTTCTACCAGTTCGTGCACGATGCCGTTCAGGGTCTCAACCACCACCTGCTGAAGCGCGGAAAGGGCCCCGGGTTTCTGAGAGTAAACAATGCGGCTTATGACATCATCGCCAAACTCTATCTGGGGGTTATAGGCCGATGCCTCCGCCAGGACTTTCCGGCCGTTGAGATCAATGAGCTGGCCCCAGAGGGAGGTGGTCCCGATGTCCATCACGATGGAGTAGTGCCGTCCGGTTGTGTCCCCCGGCTCCACGCTTATCAGCTTGGGACGGCGTGCGCCCCGCAACTGGTGCTCCCCCAGCTGGGATTCCATCCTTGTCTGCACCACGGTGACGGTCACTTTCCATGCCGCGTCTCTCAGGGCGCGGGAGAGCCTCTTCAGCAGGAGAAAATCTATGGAGATGTTTTCCAGTCCGTGCTGCCGCTTGAGCGCGCGCAGCAACCGCGAGAGATCGCTGATGTTGTCGCTCAGGGTGGGCGGCTCAAGTTCCACAAAAAATTTTTTCAGGGCGGGATTATACCAGGCCCCATCCACCAGCTTTTCAATTTCCTGGGAAACCGCCTGCCTGCCGTCGGGAACCCGGACGCGGGGCCCCTGCACGGCGGCCTTCTCCAGCGGCTTTTCTTCAGGCACGGAGACCTCGACGTCGCCCACCAGCCGTGACTGGCATGCCAGCCGGCACCCCTTGCTTATCTCCTCTGCCGAAAGGATGCCCGAGTCCGGACTGTTTACCTCGCCGGATGTGATAACAACCCGGCATTTGCCGCAGACCCCTTCCCCGCCGCAGGCCGCATTGATATGGACGCCCGCATTCATGGCAACGTCGACCAGGATATCGCCCGGCGCGGCGGTTACCTTCTTCCCTTCAGGCATAAAATGTACGGTGACTGTCTTCATATGTTCGCGGGCAGGCCGCCTGCGGTGGTTAAGGCGGTTTCCTTACGATATGCGGGGAGCCTCCTCAGCGGCAGAGCGGCGTGCATCACTGCCGCACGCCAAGATGCTCCCGTCGGGTTAAAAAAGCCCTGAAACCTTACCTGTCTTTACATCAATATCAACTCGTCTGAAGGCGGGGTTGGAACTGGTTCCCGGCATGAGGCTGATGGTGCCCGCGCAGGGGCACAAAAACTTGGCGCCTGAATAGATCAGCACATCGCGTATGGGCAGGGTCCAGCCTTTGGGGACGCCTTTCAAGGCGGGTTCATGGGTCAGGCTCAAGTGGGTTTTAACCATCATGGTTGCATAGTCATCAAACTGGGCGTCGCCTTCCAGCATCTTGGCCTTCTGCTCGGCCTCGGGAGACCAGGACACGCCGTCCGCCCCGTAGACCTCACGCGCGATGGTCCTGACGCGATCCCTCAGCTTCGTTTCGAGGGGATAGAGGTATTTAAAGGTGACTTTTTCTTCACAGGCGTCGATCACCGCGTCGGCTAGCTCCAGAGCGCCCTCGCCGCCCTGCGCCCAGTGAGTCGACTTGGCACAGCGAGCGCCGGCAGCCTCCGCTGCCTTTTTTACCATGGCAATTTCTTCGCCTGGTGTCGGTGTGGAAGGCAGTTGATGCACACCACCGGGTTCATGCCCGACTTGCGGATGGTATTGATGTGATGAATCATGTTGGGCAGACCCTTTTCAAGCAGGCTCAGGTTTTCCTTGGTGTAATCATCAGGAAGGGCGATGCCCGCCACCACCTTGGGTCCGCCCCCGTGCATCTTAAGCGCGCGGATGGTACTGGTCAATACTGAAACATGGGGCTTAAGTCCGCTGAAACGGCACTTGACGTTCCAGAATTTCTCAAAACCGATGTCTGCCGCAAAGCCGCTTTCAGTCACATGATAGTCAAACATCTTGAGGCCGATTCGGTCCGCGATAATTGAGGACTGGCCGACGGCAATATTGGCAAAGGGCCCGGCATGAACCATGCATGGCTGGTACTCGGCTGTGCTCATCAGGGTGGGATTAATGGTGTTGCGCATCCAGGCGGCCATGGCTCCTCCCACTTCGAGGTCACCGGTGGTTACCGGCTTGCCGTTCTTGTCAAATGCCACGGTGATGCGGTTGAGCCGCTCGCGCAGGTCAGCCAGGTCTTTTACGATTGACAGTATGGCCATGCATTCAGAGCCCACGGCGATGCCGAACTTGCTCTGCATGAGGAACCCGTCTGACCGGCCCCCCAGACCGATAATTATATTTCTTAAGCTCTGCGCGCAAAAATCCATCACCCAGCCCATCTCTATGCGGGTGGGATCTATATTCAGCCGCCGCATGCCGGTCAGCCGCTGCAGCTGCTCATCAGTATAGTTCCGTTCGTGCTGCATCCGCGCGGTCAGCGCAACCATGGCCAGGTTATGGGCATTGGTAATATCATTAATATCCCCGGTGAGCCCCAGGGAAAACTCGGTCATGGGAATCAGCAGCGCATTCCCGCCGCCTGCGGCGGTCCCTTTAACGTTCATGGTGGGGCCTCCAGAAGGCTGGCGCAGGCAGCCGCCCACATGCTTGCCCCGCTTGCCCAGGCCCTCGATGAGCCCGACCGAGGTGGTGCTTTTCCCCTCTCCCAGCGGGGTGGGGGTAATGGCAGTCACTTCGATATACTTTCCGTCAGGCTTTTCCTTCAGGCGGTCTATAATTTTTAAAAAATCAAGCTTCGCCAGCCTGCCCATGGGAATAATTTCATCCCTGTGCAGGGAGAGCTTTTCACCCCATTGCTCCGGGGTTGGCATATTTATCTCAGCCGCTTCCGAAATTTGCCAGTCCTTCATCTTGGTTGCGTCATATGCCATACTTTACCCCCTTTGTGAAGTACTGCTATTAATGTAACAAATTAGTGCAGTTACATTAAAGATGACTAGCATAGTTAATGGAACTTTGTCAAGTTGTCATTTGCGCAGGGGCCGCTTATGTCGCGGCACCCTGAAACGCGGTTTAACCTTGACAACGCGATGCATCACATTTATAGTTCAGCCTCTTTATAATTAACCGGAATGACATGAAAAAAGTGCAGCTGCAGTTATAAATTATGAAATCAGCTTTTGTCTATTCTGAGGTGTTTTCCCAGTACGAACTGGGGCCCTTGCATCCGTTTAAGACCTCCCGGGCCAAAATCGTATATGAACTCTGCCACCGATACGGATTGCTTGACAGACCCTGGATAGACATTGTCAAGCCTGAACCGCTGTGCTTTGAAAAGCTCACCCTGTTCCACGGCGGCGAATATCTGAACCTGCTGGAGGCAGCCAGTTCAAATATCTTCCGCTTTGAGATGCTGGGCTGCGGACTGGGCACTGATGAAAACCCCGTTTTTGAGGGCCTCTATGATCTCATAACCCTTGCGGCCGGCGCAACCTACCGCGGAGCCGAGTTGCTCCTGCATGAAGATTATAACCTTGTGCTCAACGTTTTCGGGGGCTTTCATCACGCCGGGAGAAGTCATGCAGAAGGGTTCTGCTACATTAACGATGCGGGGATTGCCATTTCATATCTTCTGCAGCACGGACTTAAGGTTGCCTACATCGATCTTGATGCCCATCACGGAAACGGCATACAGGATGCTTTTTACAGCGATAATCGCGTATTAAAAATATCCCTCCATGAAAGCGGCAAAAGCCTTTATCCCTGGTCCGGCTTTGAATCAGAGATCGGGGATGGGGACGGGAAAGGTTATAACATCAATATACCCCTGCTTCAAGGCACCGACGACGAAACCTATCTTTACGCTTTCTCTCAAATAGTGCCCCCGCTTTTGCAGAGCTTTGCACCAGATGTAACCCTAGCTATATTCGGCGCTGACGCCCATCATGCCGATCCCCTCGTCCATCTGAACATGAGCAATCACCCCATCTGCAAAGCGGCCCAAGCCATTGCCGATCTCTCCCCCCGGGTGCTCGCCCTGGGCGGCGGGGGCTATAACATTTACGTTTCAGCCCGCACCTGGGCACTGGTCTGGGCAATCATGAACCGGCTGACACCTGAAGATATCTTTCTTGGCGCGGTGGGAGGCATGATGTACGGCCCGGAGGCCGAATCGGGATCGCTTGCGGAGGATCATCCCCGGATCGTTCAGGACAGCGCAAAGGAACAAGCACAAAGAGATGCAGAGCGGGTGGTGAACTATATTAAAAAGACGGCCTTTCCCCTGGTCGGGGCTTAAAGGGGCCGGGGAAAGAGCGGCAGCCGCACATTTTTATCAACCAGAAGGAGGAGCATTATGTTATTCGCCCTGCTAGGCAAGTATAATCCTATGATGTTAAAGACGGTGACGAACAAGGAAAACGAGATTTTTACTAATCCACCTGAAGGCATTGAGGTTGTGGCGCGGTACTCAATGGTGGGCGAGCGGGGCGGATTCATTAACATTGTAAATACCACAAGCGCTGAATCGCTGGGCACTCTGCTCTCCGGCTGCGCTGGCCTGATACAGTTCGAGGTAATCCCGGTGGTTGATGCAGCAGGGGGAAAGGTGCTGGAAATCCTCAAAAAAGGGTTGACGGACAATTCCATCATCTGACGCAAACGGGCACCCTGGTATTGCGTTTCAGGGAAAGGCCCCATGCGCCCGCAAAGCTTTCCGCACACCATTTGCCGATCTCCTTTTTACTTGACAACAGCCCTTCATCATACTAATGGTGCTGCACCATTGCGGCCGGCACATGCGTGCCGGCAGGCCCCTTAAACCGAAACGGGACACACCATGAAAAGCATCGAGGCGCAGCAAAGCAACTCTGAGCAAACCCTTGTTTTAATCAAACCGGACGCGCTGCTCTATTCGCTCACCGGCTTTATTGTTGAGCGGGTGTCGGCGGTGCACAATCCTGTCATCGCCGCCCTGAAGGTGGTGCGGGTCACCGAGGAGCTGGCCCGGGAGCATTATACCAACATCCTCGGCAAGCCTTTTTATGAGGCAACGCTTCGCTATATCATGGGGGATCTGCATTATCCGGCCCAGCCGGAGAAGAGAAGGGTGGTGGCCATTGTCTATGAAGCCGGGGATATCGTGAGCCGGATCAAGGCATACTTCGGGCCCACCAAGCCAAAAGACGCCAAGCAGCTGGCCAAGGAAAAGGGCATCATAACTCTGCGGGCCCAGCTGGGCTACATGGATTATGATGTCGACCACGAAACCCTCATCGACAACGCGGTTCATGCATCCGAAAACGCCGTGGAAGCCGAGCGGGAAATCAAGCTCTGGTTTGAACCGGGGGATTTTCCCGAACAGCACCGGTTTTTTGACTACGTGGAATCTGAATACCATTTCTATTCTTCCCCCGCGCGGTTGACGGGACGTACCGGCTTTTCAGCAGCCGGGAGCCGGGGATGCAAGGGCATCATAGCCCCCGGAACGCTGGTGTGGAAGTCGGACTACGAGAACCTTCTGCTCCACCGGGACAAAAAGGGAACGCCCCCGGTTCCACTCAACAGCATCATTGAAAAATACTTGATTAAAACCAGATGATGTCCGCCGCCCCTCACCGGCAAACGCCGATCTTTTTCATGATCAAGCCTGATGGCATTCCCCGGGAAACGGCCTTCATGAAAATGATAGAGCCGGTGGCATTGGTTGTGGCCCGCCGGCTGTTGGAGCCGGTTGACATGCACCGGATTGAACAGCTCTATGCTGTCCATAAAGACAAACCGTTTTACCCCCGGCTTATGGTTTATTTCAGAGGAATGCCTGTCGTTGCATACCTCTTATGTGAACGACCGGACACGGTGTATCAGAACGGGTTTTACCCGAGCTTCATTGATCTGGTGGGTGACACCGATCCGGCCAAGGCCCTGCCGGGCACCATACGCAGTTTAAGCACCGACTCGCTTGAGAAATCCCTTGCCGAAAAAAGGGCGCTCAGAAATCTGGTCCATCGCTCAACCACCCTCGAGGAGACGCTCAATGAGGCGCCCCTGTTCTTCTGGGACTATGTCCGCGACAGCTCCAAAGTAAAAGGCGCGCCCGGCGTTCTGGGGCTGTTCCTGTCCCGGGCGGGAGAGGGAATTTTCTTCGAGGACCGGGTCCAAAGCGGGCTGAGGCGATATAATCTGCTGTCCGCAGATGAAGAGCTGGTTTGCTATCAGGATTACAGGGGCGGGGAAGGTGATCCCCTGGAACAGGGAAGGGCGCTGGCGGAAACCCGGGTGCAGGGCACGCGGGTGATAAAAGACCTGACCCCTCCTTCATGAATAAGCAGTAAAAGTATCCGAGAGGACATGATTAAGATCCGGCAACGCTCAAAAAAAGACCATGAATAAAAACATGCCAAAACAAGCCATAGCCGTAACAGATACGACCTTTCGAGATGCCCATCAGTCATCGCTGGCAACGCGCATGCATCCTGATGACATGCTCCCCATTGCGGAAAAGATGGACGAGGTCGGGTTTCATTCCCTGGAGGTGTGGGGCGGCGCCACCTTTGATGTGGCCACCAGGTTTTTGAATGTGGACCCCTGGCAGTGGCTTAAAACCTTAAAAAAGCATATCACCAGAACACCCCTGCAAATGCTGCTGCGCGGACAAAACCTGGTCGGCTATCGCCAC
Source organism: uncultured delta proteobacterium (assembly GCA_963751515.1). Lineage (GTDB taxonomy): Bacteria > Desulfobacterota > WTBG01 > WTBG01 > WTBG01 > CAZWCD01. Next base: position 62,349 of record CAVVUR010000002.1, on the reverse strand, counting down.
TATGCCGATGACGTGGTGCGGGCCTTTGTCCACCGTGCCGCAGAGTGCGGCATGGATATATTTCGCGTCTTTGATGCGTTGAACGATGAAAGGAACTTTGAACAATCCTTCAATGCCATACGGGAGTGCGGAAAACACATTCAGGGGACCATCTGCTACTCTCTGACCGGGAGAAGACTGGGGGGACCTGTTTTTACTATCGATTATTTTGTGAAAAAAGCAGAGATGCTGGAAACAATGGGCGCCCACTCTCTCTGCCTCAAAGATATGGCCGGTCTGATGTCACCCTTTGATGCATTCGACCTGGTATCAGCCCTTAAAAAAGCGGTTTCCATTCCCATTCAGCTTCATTCCCACTACACCAGCGGCATGGCCTCCATGACCTATCTCAAGGCAATAGAGGCCGGTATAGATGTCATCGACACGGCCCTTGCGCCTCTTGCGCTCAGGTCTTCCCAGCCCGCAATCGAGCCGCTGGTGGTTACGCTGCAGGATACTCCCTGGGATACGGGTTTCAACCTGTCGCTGCTTGACGAGCTGGGCAGGTACCTTGAATCCGTCCTGCCCAAGTATAGCGATTTCATTAACAATACTAAAATGTCCATCATCGACGCGAGCGTCCTGCTTCACCAGATACCGGGAGGCATGCTTTCCAATCTGGTAAGCCAGCTCAAAGAAGCAAACTCCCTGCACCGGATTGATGAGGTGTATGATGAACTGCCCCGGACGCGCAAGGACCTGGGGTATCCTCCGCTGGTAACCCCGACCAGCCAGATAGTTGGAACGCAAGCGGTGCAGAACGTGCTTTTCGGCAGGTATCAAATGGTCTCGTCCCAGGTGAAAGATTATGCCTATGGTCTCTATGGGCGCCCACCCGTGCCCATGGATCCCGCCGTACAGAGCAAGTGCCTCAAGGGTTATGCGCGAGGGGAAACACCGATTGATTGCAGGCCGGCAGACATCCTCGCTCCGGAGCTGGAAAAAGCCCGTGAGGAGGTAAAAGACCTTGCCCGGGACGACGGGGACCTTCTGATTTATGCCCTCTATCCCACCACCGGCAAACGTTTCCTCAGATGGAAATACGGTCTGGAACCTGTGCCGGAATCGATTAAGCCAAAGACCACGGAAGACAAAGAAAGTGCGGCCGCGGTACGGGAAGAAACGCCGTTTCACACCAGGGAAGAGAAGCCGACCCGGGAGGATACGGCCACAAAGGGCGCGGCGGTTGCCGTAGATGCCAAAAAGTCCGGCATTGCCGGCACGGCAGCCGTACCGGGTGAAATCTCCATAAACGCACCGATGCCGGGAATAATCATTGCCTGCAAAGTACGCGAGGGCGAAACCATCAAGTCCGGTGATATAGTGGTCGTGCTTGAGGCAATGAAAATGGAGAACGACCTTGCCGCTCCCGTCAATGGCACGGTAAAGAAAATAGCCTGCACAACCGGCGCTTCGGTAAAAAAGGATGACCTGCTCTGCATAATCAGCACTAAAAGCTAAGAGGCAGTGGAAACACCCATCGGCAGCGTTACGCTCATCCTTTGTCATTGCCTGGATGAGCGGGGCCCAACCGGTGTACCGCACTGTACACCTCATTTATTAGGACTCCGCATGCCCCGCATCTATTTTTATTGCCTGTCTCTGTTAACCTGCTGTTTATCCTGATAAATCCCGTGTGGTCCCGGTGACATTAAAAATTTCTTGACAAATTGCAAACTCGAGTGTATGAATGAACGTTCACTCATTTTAATGATACAAAGGAGGTTGGTTATGGCAGCAGAAAGTAAAACAATATCTTCAGTCAGTTTGGAAGGAAGGGTTTTCAAGGTTCCGGAGGCGCTTAAGAAAACGGCCTATATCAAAGGCGTTGAAGAGTACAACAAAATCTATAAGCGGTCGATCGATGATCCCGACGGGTTCTGGGCGGAGTGCGCAGAGCAGCTGCACTGGTACAAGAAATGGGACAAGGTGGAGAGCAGCGACTTTAAAAATGCCAAAATAGAGTGGTTCAGGGGCGGAAAGCTCAACGTGTCGGACAACTGCCTGGACCGGAATCTGGCAACCCGGAAGAACAAGCCCGCTCTCATATGGGAAGGGGAGCCTGAGGGTGAAAGCAAAACTTTTACCTATCAGCAGCTGCATGATGAGGTGTGCAAGTTCGCCAATGTTTTAAAAAAGAAAGGGATTAAAAAGGGAGACCGGGTATCCATCTACCTGCCCATGATTCCGGAGCTGGCCATCGCCATGCTCGCCTGCACCCGCATCGGGGCCATCCACAGCATAGTCTTCGGCGGATTCAGCGCTGAGGCCCTTCGTGACCGCATTCAGGACTGTGGCTCAACCGTGGTGATTACATCCGACGGAAGCTACCGTTCAGCGGCAAGGTTATTGATCTTAAGAAAAGCGCGGACAAGGCCATCGAAGAATGCCCCACGGTCAAGATCTGCATTGTATGCAAGCGCACCGGCAGTGAGATCTCAATGAAAGCGGGCAGGGATTTCTGGTGGCATGAAGAGATGGGCGCATCCGACATAAGCACCGCATGCGAGCCGCTGCAGATGGACGCCGAGGATCCGCTCTTCATCCTCTATACCAGCGGCAGCACCGGGAAGCCCAAAGGCGTCATGCACACCACCGGCGGTTACCTGGTGTATGTATACCAGACCATCAAGTGGATCTTTGACTATAAGGAAGAGGATGTGTTCTGGTGCACGGCAGACATCGGCTGGATTACCGGACACAGCTATATCGTCTACGGGCCGCTGCTCGAACGGCGCTACCACCATCATGTTTGAAGGCGTGCCCAGTTATCCCAAGTATGACCGGTTCTGGCAGATTGTCGAGAAATACAAGGTTAACCAGTTCTATACCGCCCCCACCGCCATCCGGGCAATTGCCAAGGAAGGCGATGAGTGGGTGAAAAGCAAGGATTTAAGCAGCCTGCGCATTCTGGGAACGGTGGGCGAGCCCATCAACCCGGAAGCCTGGATGTGGTACTACAACATGATTGGCGGCGGCCGATGCCCCATCGTTGACACCTGGTGGCAAACCGAAACCGGCGGCATTCTCATTACCCCGCTCGCCGGGGCCATTGACGTCAAGCCGGGCTCTGCGGGCAGGCCCTTCCCCGGCGTAAAACCCATCGTGGTCAGGGAGGATGGAACGCCCGCCGGGATCAACGAAGGCGGTTATCTCTGCATCGAACGACCGTGGCCGGGAATGATGAGGGGCGTTTACGGGGATCCGGACCGCTTCAAGGATACCTACTTTATACAGTTCCCCGGCAAGTACTACACCGGCGACGGCGCCAGGCTCGATAAAGACGGCTACTACTGGCTGATGGGGCGGCTTGATGACGTCATCAACGTGTCAGGCCACCGCATGGGTACTGCCGAGGTGGAAAGCGCTCTGGTCTCACATCCCTCCGTTGCTGAAGCGGCGGTGGTTGGATTCCCCCACAATATCAAGGGGCAGGGCATCTATGCGTTTGTGACCGTCAACAGCGGCGTGGAGAAGACCGACCAGCTGAAAAAGGATCTGGTAAATCACGTGCGCAAGGAAATCGGTCCCATTGCCACGCCGGACAAGATTCACTTCGCGGACGGACTTCCCAAAACACGCAGTGGAAAGATCATGAGAAGGATCCTGAAGAAGATCGCCGCAGGCGAGGTTGACGATCTCGGGGATATTTCAACACTTGCAGAACCCAAGGTTGTCGATGATCTGGTCAAGGGCAGACAATAGCAGAAGCGCCTGCTGAAGCTTTTCCCGTTTTACCTCAGGGGAGACCATACAAAGCACTTACACGATCGTGTAAGTGCTTTGTCTCGCTTTGGCCCTCTACTAGATCGGAGGGCTTTTTATTTTTCTCTGTAGTCATTTTATTCATAATTTTTGATTGACTACGTGTTCGCCTTCTGGTATCTAGTATTATGACTAGATATGCGGAGGTGACTATGGGACATCCCACTAAAATCCAACTCATCAAGCGTCAGACATCTGAGCAATGGTACGTCAACTTCCCCGCTGCCCTCGCTCAGGCCTTGGAATTCGACAAAGGCGAAATCTGGGAATGGATCGTCGAGGACAAGAACCAGCTCGTTTTGCGTCGCCAGATTCCCGTCGCATCAGCGCGTAAAAAAAAACCGCCGAAGCGTACTCTCCGGGAAGGCACGGGCTTGGATTGAGACAAACTTTTGAGCGCCTCTTCGAGCGCACGCGTCCCGCGTTTCGGCAGCAGCGAACCTTTGAGCGTGCCAAAACACTTGCGCTTTCGGGGCTTCTGTGTCTTGGACGTCACACGGTGACAGGTATGCTCACCACGTCAGGTCAGCAGTTCCATGATTGGTCGGCAAACTATCGCGTCTTTGAGCAGGAACGCATTGATGTTCCGACGCTTTTTTCTGCAGTGCTTGCCGGTGTGATCGATACCCTGCCTGAAGGGGCTCCCCTCGTCGGGGCTCTTGACGACACGCTCATTCGCAAGAAGGGACGGCGGATTGCCGGTACCTCCTGGCGCCGCGATCCTCTGGGCCCGCCCTTTACCAACAATTTCATCTGGGCGAGTCGTTTCCTCCAACTCTCCCTTGCAATACCTGAAAGTGCTGGGGGGCCGTCGCCAGCGCGCATGATTCCCGTTGATCTGCGACACTGCCCATCACCGCGCAAACCCGGCAAACGCGCTTCTGTCGAGCAATGGGAGGAATGGAAGCATGCCTCCTCTAAGGCACGCATCTCCGCCGAAGGGGCGAACCGTCTGCGCGTTTTGCGTGAAGAGCTGGATCGCCAGGAGATGCGTGAACGCCAGGTCATCATGACTGCGGACGGAACCTTCACCTGCCGCGAAGTCTTCAAACATCTGCCTGAACGCATCGATCTGATCGGACGAATCCGCAAGGACGCCCGGCTCTACCAACTGCCCACGCCAGAACAGAAAACCTGCGGACGCGGACGCAAACGAGCATACGGTAACCGCCTGCCCACACCGGAAGAACTCCGCCAAAACCAAACCATACCCTGGATCAACGTCCGCGCCCATGCCGCCGGTAAAGAGCATATCTTCAACGTCAAGCATATCTCGCCGTGCCGATGGAAGCACGCCGGTGGGGAACGTACGCTCCGTCTCCTCATCGTCCGTCCGCTCGGCTATCGGCTGAGAAAACGCGCGCCCATGAACTACCGTGCCCCGGCGTATCTTATCACCACCAACCTGGAGCTATCGCTTGAAACAATCCTTCAGGCCTACATCTGGCGATGGGAAATAGAGGTCAACTTCCGCGACGAAAAGACCTTGCTCGGCCTCGGCGAAGCGCAGGTACGCACCAGCAGAAGCATCGAAACCCTCACGCCGTTTTTGGCCGCAGTGTACGCCATGCTGTTACTCTCCCTTGAAAAAGTCGGCGGACGAAGGCGCACACTCCCGCCTCCAGCGTGGCACCGTCAACGACTCGAAGGACAATCGCGCACCTCCACGGCACAGGCTTTGCGCGAGTTACGTTCGGAAATCTGGGGAGAAGCGCTGGGCAAGAGAAATAAAAACAGCTTCATGAACACCACCACCCCGTCCATGAAGCTGCCTCATTTGGAAAATTGCGCGGCATCAGCCGTTTGTTACGCCTCAGGATAGCCAAACGCCAGACAAAGCACTTACACGATCGTGTAAGTGCTTTGTTTATTAGTTTGCGCGGTTTGTCACATAAGTGCTCTCATTCCTTGTATGCCTTCCCTTCTTCCTGCCAAAACCCACATTAGCCTGTAACAGGGTAGAAGCCGCTACCCTTTCCACCTTGATTTTTTACACAATATCAAGTACCATTAGCCATTCATTAGAATAATAAGCTGTTTTTCATGTGTCCCTGGCCAGTCCCCTGAGCTTTTGGCCACTGACGCTGTGACCTTTCCCGGTTTCGTCTGCCCACCGCAACTACTGTTGCTTAAAAAAGATAGGTGATTGTTATTGATGGGTATTTTTAACGCATCTCCCCAGTGGAAGTCATTTGCGGCGCGGTTCGTTTTCCCGACGGCGGTCACGATAGCGCTGTTTGTCATCGCCTTCTTTTCCATTATTATCCCCGCCATTGAAAAAAGCAGCATGGACCGCAAGCGGGAAATGATCCGCGAGCTTACCAACTCGGCCTGGAATATTCTTGCGAAGCTCGAGCATGATGAGCAGCAGGGCCTGCTCACGCGGCGAGCAGGCACAAACGCCAGGCCATCGAGCAGATTCAAAACCTGCACTACGGCCAGGAGATGAAGGATTATTTCTGGATTAATGACATGCACCCGCGCATGGTCATCCACCCCTACCGCACTGATCTCAATGGACAAGACCTCTCCGACTACACCGACCCGGAGGGCAAGCGGGTTTTTGTCGATTTTGTCGACCTGGTGAAGCGGCAGGGCGCCGGCTATATGCAATACATGTGGCAGTGGAAGGATAACAAAGGACGCATTCTGCCAAAACTCTCCTATGTGAAGGGTTTCACCCCCTGGGGCTGGATCATCGGAACCGGCATTTATATCGATGATGTCCAGGCTGAAATCAAGGCAATAACCCGCAACCTTTTTGAGATTTCCCTGTTTATCCTGCTGATCATCGCGCTGCTGCTCGCAAGCATCATCCGGCAAAGCTATCACCACGCCTCAGGCAGCAGCAGCTGGCAGAGCAGGCCCTGCGCGATTCAGAAGAAAAATACCGCACCCTTGTCGAATCGGCGGGCGAAGGCATGCTCATGGCCCTTGAAGGCACCTACATGCACGCCAATCAGACAATAGCCGCCATGCTGGAATACGACAAAAGAACTTGGCCGGCATGCCGGTACGCTGAATCTGTTCGGAAATCAAGGACGTCCCGGCAGAGCAGCAGGTGCAGGAGCTGTTGTCCGGCAAATCAGTTCCCGCCACCTTCGAAACGCAGCTCAAAACCAAAACCGGGCCGCAAGGATGTTATTCTGTCGGCATCACCAAATAGAAATCGGCGGCAAAAACGGCTTCATGGCCGTGGTGACCGATATTACCAAACGCAAGCAGGCAGAGGATGCCCTGGGCCGAAGCGAAGAAAAATTCAGAACCCTTGCCAACAATCTCAATGTGGGCATTTTCCGAAGGACCCTAGGCGATCATGCCCGGTTCATGGAAGTAAATCCGGCGCTGGTGAAACTGCTGGGCTACGCAACCAAGGAGGAGCTGCTTGCCACGCCCGGTTTTGAGCCTGTACTGCAATCCCGAAGACCGTAAAAACCTTGAGCCGAAAGTCATCCGCCGAAGACCTGAAGCGGGAGATCGTCAAGCTCAGGAAAAAAGACGGATCCATCTTTACCGCTTCCATCTGGGGGGTCCTGGTGGAAGACGAAGAGGGCGCTGCCCGATACTTTGACGGCATCATTGAAGATATTACCGATATGCATATGAGAGAAGAAGAGCGGGAAAAGCTGCTTGCAGAAATGCAGTCGGCTCTGCTGTTTTATAATCAGCCCCTGGCAAGCCTGCAGATGACACAGGTTGTGGTATGTCCCGCGACGCATGCCATAGGAGAAGCCGTGCGCCTGATGGAGCAGCAGCACAACGAGGTCCTGCTGGTGCGCGATGACAGGGGGAAAGACTGCGGCGTCATCACCGACCATGATCTGAGAAAGGCCGTGATGCTCCCGGCACTGCAACCGATGCCCCGGTAGCCGAGATCATGTCATCTCCCGGTATTCGCGCTGCCGGCCACTGCATCGGTGTTTGAGTCCTGGCTGCTCATGCAGCAAAAGGGCATTGCCCATCTTTTTGTCACCGATACCCATGGCGCCATCATCGGGCTTAATCAGCAGCAAGGATATCGCCGCCATTCAGAAATATTCGCCTGCGGTGCTGCTCTGGGAGATACGCAACGACAAACCCCCGGTGAAGTCATCAGGCACAATGCGATCCTGCCCTATCTGATCACCACCCTCATCAACAGCGGGGCAAAACCTGCAAACATCAATCATCTGACCACCATCGTGATCGAAACTATTCTGCAAAAGCTCATTGAATTTGCCATCGCGGAGCTGGGCCCTCCCCCGGTGCGGTTTGCCTTTCTGGTATTCGGCAGCGAGGGCCGGCAGGAACAGACCCTCACGACCGACCAGGACAATGCCATTATTTTCGAGGACCCGGCGCCGGAACCGCGAAGAATCGGTTGTTCAGGCATATTTCATCAAGCTGGGCACCATGGTCTGCAGATGGCTGAACCAGGCCGGGTACCACTATCTGCGATGGCAACAACATGGCGCAAAACCCCCAGTGGTGCCAGCCGCTGACCGTCTGGAAGCGGTATTTCAGCGAGTGGATTCATACGGCATCGGCAGAAGACCTGCTGAAAACAAAAATTTTTTCGACTTTCGCTGCGCCTATGGAGAACAACAGCTGGCGGATCAGCTGCGGGATTTTCTGGATGCCATGGTCGCCGACAACCCGAGATTTTTTCAGCTGCTGGCCCGCAATGTGCTGCCGCTCAGCCCGCCGATCGGGCTGTTCGGAAATTTTGTCGTCGAATCCGTGGACGAGCATCGCAATGCATTTGATATTAAAAGCGCCATGATGCCCATTGTCGACTATGCCCGCATCTACGCCCTCAAGCACAGAATACAGGGCAACCAATACGCTCGAGCGGCTGAATGGGCTGCATGAGCGCAGCATGCTGACATCGCCGAATCATCAGGAAATGGTGCAGGCATACAGCTATCTCATGCAGATACGGCTGCAGGTTCAGGCCGCGGCAATATCGCCGGGAAACGCAAGCCCGACAATTATGTAACCCCCAAAAACCTGACCTCTATCGAGCAGAAGCTTCTCAAGGAAATTTTCTCCCAGATAAAAAATTTCCAGGCAAAGCTGAGCTATGATTTTACCGGCCAGTTCGGAGGTGTCCAGTGATTCTGGTTACCTGCGACACCCATTGCTACTATGATACCATCAACCAGCAGATCGACTATGCCGAAAACGTGCTGGGCCGCGATATCACCTGCATCATTCATCTGGGGGACTTCGGCATATACAAATCCCATCTGCACGACTTTTTTATTAAAAAAAGAACAGCGCTTCAGGCGGCCGCTCTATTTCATCGACGGCAACCATGAGGATTTCGATGCGCTTGCCCGGCTGGTAAAAAAGTATCGAGGCCTTTTTCACCTATCTGCCCCGCGGCACGGTTCACTGCATAGAGGGCTACCGTTTTCTGGCTCTGGGCGGAGCCGCATATATGGACTCCATGATTACCGAACAGGGGCTGTGATCACAGATCAGCAGATTAATGCCTGCCTGGCATATTCCGGGGGACGCGGTTGATATTATTTTGACCCATGACTGCCCGACCGGTATCGGCGTGCCCAACACGCCCGGCCTGGAACATTTCGGCGATACCGGATTTCCCCGCAGCCAGGAACTGGCTGCCCATTTTAAACCGAAGCTGTGGCTGTTCGGGCATCATCATAAATGGTTTTCCTACAGGACAGCCATACCGCCTATTACGGATTATGCGGCGCCTGGAAAGGCTTCGGGCTGCTTGATGACGATTTCCGGCTTACCATCATCAAACATGCGATTGAGTGGGAAAAAACACCATTGATTGAAAAATTCTGATCAAACTTAAAATCATTAGGCCGGATGGCCCGCCCCATTGATCTGTATAATCAATACGCTCACACATGAGGATTTTTTGTCGGTATGACTCTTCAAAACATATTGCTGTCATTGGAAGTCGTTTTCCTGGCGCATTGTTGTTCCCACAATACTGGCCTTCTTCCTTTTTATTGCCGCTATTTTTGCCCTTATCATCCCGACCATCGAAAAAAACAGCCTGGACCGCAAGCGGGAAATGATACAGGAGCTTACCAACTCGGCATGGAATATTCTGGCCAAGCTGGAAAATGATGAACGGCAGGGTCTGCTCACGCGAGAGCAGGCGCAGCGCCAGGCCATCGACCAGATTCAAAACCTGCATTACGGCCAGGAGGTTAAGGACTATTTCTGGATCAATGACATGCATCCCCGCATGGTCATTCATCCCTACCGCAATGACCTCAACGGCAAGGACCTTTCCGACTATACCGATCCTGACGGAAAGCGTGTCTTCGTGGAATTCGTCAACATCGTCAAGGAGCAGGGGTCCGGCTTCGTGTATTACAAATGGCAATCCTATGATAACCAGAATCTGGTGCTGCCGAAAATCTCCTATGTGAAGGGTTTCGCGCCCTGGGGCTGGATTATCGGCACCGGCATCTACATGGAAGATATCCGGATTGAGATAGAAGAAATGTCCAGCAAGGTCATACGCATTTCCCTGGTCATTCTCTTGTTCATCTCTCTCCTGTTTACCAGCATTATCAGCATAGCTATAAAACGCAGAAGCAGCAGCGCACAGCCGAAGAGGAGCTCAAAAAAACCCAGTCAAACCTGGCGCTGGCGGAAAAAATGGCCTCCCTGGGAAAGCTGTCCGCAATGGTGGCGCATGAAATCAACAACCCGCTGTCCGGCATTTTGTCCTATGCCAAGCTTTCTTCAAAATATCTGGGGAAGGAGGCACTTGAGCCGAAACCATTGCAGCGGTCAGGGAAAATCTCGCCATCATTGCAAGCGAGGCCAAGCGCTGCGGCGACATTGTCAAAAATCTGCTTCTGTTCGCCAAGCGATCCCTGGGCGAGGTCAAAGAAATTCATCTGAATGAAATCATTGACGTCAGCATCAAAGTAATCGACCACAGCGCCAGAATGCAGGATCTGGAGCTGTGATGGAACTCGATGCGGGCGACGATCTCATTCAGTGTGACGCCGGGGCGATTCAGCAGATTCTTGTCGCCATGATCGTCAACGCCATAGAGTCATCGTCGCCGGGAAAAAAAATAATTGTCCGCACCGATTACCGCAACACGGCATCGTATAACCATCAAGCTGATTGATTTCGGCACGGCATTCCCGAGGATGTTCTGCCGCACATATTCGACCCGTTTTTTCTCGACCAAGGAATCAAACAAAAGCCTGGGATTGGGGCTCTCGGCCGTATACGGCATTGTTCAGCGCCATGGCGGCACCATCAATGTCGAGTCCAGCGTGGGCAAAGGCACTGAATTCACGATCAACCTGCCGCGGGTGCAGAAATTATCACCTATCGATAAAAACATTAGACAGGAGCGTAACGCATGAAACCCTCAGATATTGGCATACTGGTTGTCGATGACGAAACTTCCGTGCGCGATGCGCTGAGCAAGTGGTTTAAATTTGACGGCTATCGGGTTGATACGGCCGAAGACGCCAACGATCGCACTGCAGAAGCTGCAGGACAACGCGTGGGACATCGTGCTGCTGGACATTAAGATGCCGGGCATGGACGGCATTGAGCTGCAGCGCAGAATCAAGCAGATCGACAAAAACATCATCACCATCATGATTACGGCCTTTGCCTCCGTCGATACCAGCATTCAGGCGCTGAAGGAGGGCGCTTTTGACTATATCGTCAAACCCGTCGATCCCGATGAAATGAGCCATCTGATCAGAAATGCCGTTGAGCAGCGCAGGCTCATCTGTCGGAAAACATGCAGCTGCGGCGGCAGATCGAGGAAATATCCTTTCCACGATGAAATCGTCGGCGCCAGCCCGGCCCTGAAAAAGGTCATGGATAAAGTCGCAACGGTTGCCAAAACCGACTCGACGGTCATGATCCGGGGCGACAGCGGAACCGGCAAAGAGCTCATCGCCCGGGCGATCCACAGCAACAGCAACCGCCGCTATTTCCCCATCATCACCATCAACTGCGGCGCCTACACCGAAGGGCTCCTGGAAAGCGAGCTGTTCGGCCATGAAAAAGGCTCCTTTACCGGCGCCCTCTACCGCCGCCGGGGCAAGCTGGAAATGGCTGACAAGGGCACCATTTTTCTTGATGAAATCGGCAATATCGGCATGAAGATGCAGATGGATCTGCTGCGGGTCATCGAAACCAGGCAGTTCATGCGCCTGGGCGGCGACAAGCTGCATGACTGTGGATTTTCGCATCATCTGCGCAACCAACAAAGACCTGGAAAACGCCGTGCGCGAAGGAACCTTCCGCGAAGACCTCTATTACCGGCTCAATGTTTTCTGCCATCGCGCTGCCGCCGCTGCGCGAAAGAAAATCCGACATCCCGCTGCTCGCGCGGTATTTTCGTCAAAAAATACGCTGAGTCCATGAATAAAAATGTGTACGGATTTGACCCCGGAAACCCTGGAGATGCTGTACGCGCTATGAGTGGCCGGGCAATGTGCGCGAACTGCGCAATGTTATCGAGCGCGCCATGGTCGGCGCCAAAGGCACGCTGATTCAGCCGGCGACCTGTCGTTCCCTTTTCTGCCGGGCCCGGCGCGGCCGACCGATGAAGACTCGATGGAGGACATTGAAAAAACCCATATACAAAAAATACTCGACCGCACCGGCGGCAATATTGCTCAGGCAGCGGGCATTTTAAAAATCAGCCGCCTGACCCTGTACAATAAAATACAAAAATACCGCCTGAAAAAATGACCTCTCCCCTGCCCGGTCATGTCATATATTTATATCATCCCCATCGCAACAGACTCTCGGTTCTGGCTGAAACCGCTTGACGCGGGCATTTTGCGCGCCTTCGGCTGCATGCCAAATGCGCGACCCGCCGCATTGATATCGCACCGGCATTTGATCCGCTGCGGCAGCAGTACAACTCTTCAAATCTGTTGAGCGCGTGCTCGCCCAGCCGCTGGCTGATGCGGCAAAGTGCTGGCTGTTGCCGATGTGGATCTGTTCATCCCGATTCTGACCTTTGTCTTCGGCGAAGCGCAGCTTGACGGCATTGCGGCGATTGTCTCCCTGCACCGGCTGAACAACACATTTTACGGCATGCCGGAAAACAAGCGCTGCTGACCGCAGCGCATTGTGAAAGAATCGATCCATGAGCTGGGGCATACCTTCGGGCTGCTGCACTGCAGTCAGCCCGGCTGCGTTCTCAATGCGTCAACCTATGTAGAAGATATTGATCAGAAATCAGATATTCTGCCCGCTGCCAGAAGCAATTGCATACTACCTAGGATCTTCGGTGCGAAAAAGAGACTCTATTATCTGCTCGTACTGCTCGGGGTTAAGCTGCCGCAAGGCCGTTTATTTTTTCGCCGCCGTCCTGCAGGGTAGGTCCGAGATTGGTTTCATGACGGCTGAGCAGGGCGGTTCGTGCCGCAACGACCTCATGCTCTTTTTTCTGATACCACTCCCTGGCTCTTTTGCCGAACAGAAGCGTCTGCAAATCATGCTCCAGGTTATCAGGCCTGATCGTCACAAGCCACCCGCCCTGCCAGGGCTCATGCGGACCAATGAAGGTGTTTTTTGAGATCTGCTTAACGGAGATCACCGTTCCGCTCAGCGGCGAAACCAGCTGCACGATGTGACTTTCCTGGATGAGATGGGAAAAACACTGTCCCTGCAGCACCTCGTCACCTTCCCTGGGCAGCACCACTGTCTTGACGGGTCCCACCATTTGCGCCAGTATGCCGTCTATGCCGATGCGAACCTCGTCGGCATCTTCAACTTTTGCCCAGCAGTGATGCTGATGGTAAAACAGCGATTCATGCATCTGACGGGAAAGTCCGGCAGCTTGCCCTTCCAGCATACACCTGAGCTGCGGAATGCGGAGCCGCTTCCCGCTACAGACTCGTTTCGTATCACCTGGTCAAAATCACACTCTTCGCAGCGATAATCACGGGTACAAAGCTTGTAGGAGATCAGACCGCTGGTCATCCAGACGCACTGTTTTTCTTCTTTTGGAATCAGATGGCATTTTTTTCCTCATGACCACCGCTCCGTCTATGACCATGCACAAAGCTTTCATCCGTTTATCGGCAAGCCCCGTGCATGGTCATGCGTCCCGTTGCAAATGCCTTACTTATTCTGCTCTTTTCTTTTTAATCTTTTCACCACCATCAGCCATGGTAAATCCCAGGCCGGGCTGGAAAATAACACCTTCCGGCAGCCTTAGCGGTCATAGCGGTCTTCGGCTTCAGGGTCATGGTAAGGACCGCCCCGACACAGAGCATGATCGCCGCAATAATGAAGGACGAGGTATAGCTGCCCGTTGTTGCCATGAGCATCTGCTGACACTCTGCTCATGACAAAGCCGCCGACGCCCCATGCGGTAAACAGTATGCCATAGTTGACGCCGAATGATTTAAGGCCCCAGCGATCCTTTGCAAATGACGGGAACAGAGACAGGTTTGCGCCGTAATTAAATCCGATGAACGTGGCCAGCAGCACCATCATGACTGCGCTTGCTTCCTGGGCATTACACGGGGAATTGCTGCAATCATTAATACCGCCTGAAACATCAGGACGCCTGCAAGCGTGGCATTGCGGCCGAACTTGTCAGATGCAATGCCGGCGATAATGCGGCCGCCGGCATTGCCGATCGCCATTATTGCCACTGCCACAAATGCCGCTGAGCCCATGCTCTTCTTTGCCATTCCGGCAACGCTGCCGATAACCATCAGACCGGCGCCGGCGCCAATGAAATAAATGGCCCACAGCATCCAGAAATCAAGGCGTTTTCATAATCTCGGAAGGGGGAACATCATTGTGCAGCCGATGCCTTCGCTTTTTACTCGCGGCAGAACCGCCGGCGCTTGGAACATAGCCGGCCGGCGGATTCACCAGAAACGTTGAAAGCCCGCACACAACAACAATAAAAGAAATGCCGTAAACCATCATGGCGGTGTGAATGCCAAACGCTTTTAAAAGATATTCTGACAGCGGCGCAATATAGACCGGCGCAAGGCCAAATCCTGCAACAACCAGTCCGGCGATCAAACCGGTCTTTGCCGGAGGAAACCATTTGAGCGCCGGCGGCGTTGCAGAAGAATAACCAAAGCCGATGCCTGCCCCGGCCAGAACGCCAAAACCGAGCACCCAGCTGATATAACTGGATGTCTGGGAAACCAGCAGCAACCCCAGCCCGACCATAATGCCGCCCATAAATGCTGTCATCCTCGGGCCGAATTTATCCTGGCACTTCCCGGCAAGAATCATTGAAAAAGCAAAAACAAGGCAGCATACTGAATACGGATCATTCAGCTGAGACAAATCCCAGGTAAATGCCCCTTCACCGCCTGCTTTTATGGATTTCTCTATAGCGCCTTTAAACATACTCCAGGCATAGAGTATTCCAAGGGCAAGATTAATTCCCAGTTCCGCCACATGTAACCGACCAACCTTTGTTTTTAACAGCTTCCGACATGATTAAATCCTCCTGTTTTCTATTAATGCTGCTTCTGCTTACCAATTGATACACCTCACACCTTGTAAATTGAGCATTTTAAATACAATATTTATGCCACACAACAGCTTTCATGGATTAAAGTTAAAATTGCAATATAATTCAATTCGATGTGGATTAATTTTTCGATACATAACGCCTGTTAAGCCCAACAATTGTAATCAAGAACTGTTTAAAATATTTACATATTTTGGGGCCGATGCAACTTTTACATTTTAGTTTAATAAATACAGTAACTTGTTTTTCCACGAAACTGTTAAAAATATAAACAGTCAGCTGTTAACTTATTAGCCACTTTCCAGATTTTTTTAGCTTGACAATTATTTATTAATACAATATAAAATCAGGGTTTATAATTTCCACCTGTTACATCTAACCAACAAGGAGCATGATGTATGGCACACGGACCGTCAACAAAGTGGGGAGAGGATAAGGCATCTGGTTACAAGGCAAAACTCGGGGTGTATTTATTTATTTTTTATACCCTGGTGTACGCCGGCTTTATTGTTATTAATGTGGTTAACCCTAAATTAATGGGGGTAATCGTTTTTTCAGGTCTTAATCTGGCCTGCGTATACGGGTTCGGGTTGATTGTTTTGGCTATCATAATGGGCCTTATTTACAACTATCTGTGCTCCCAACAAGAATATAAAGTGAACAAGTAATCCGGAGGAAGAAACATGATTTACGAAGCATCACCATTTGCTATAGGACTGTTTATTGCCTTTGTGCTCGCGGTGTTGGCGATATCTTCATATTTTGCCAAGAAAACTCAATCATCAAAAGGCTATTATGCAGCCGGCGGTACTATTCACTGGGGAGTGAACGGGATAGCGTTTGCCGGTGACTATCTCTCAGCCGCCTCTTTTCTGGGTATCTGCGGGATGATCGCATTTGACGGGTATGACGGTTTTCTGTATTCGATTGGCTATCTGGCCGGCTGGGTTGTGGCGTTGTTTGTGGTTGCCGAACCGCTGAAGCGCTTCGGGAAATATACCTTCACTGATGCCCTTGATTACAAATTCGGTTCAAAGGGAATCCAGTTAACGGCTGCAATCAGCACCCTGATAGTTTCTCTCTGCTATCTGGTCCCGCAGATGGTGGGCGCCGGAGACCTGGTGACACCTTTGTTAGGACTCCCTCACTATGCGGGCGTAGTGATGGTGGGCGCGATAGTTATTTTTATTGTTGCAACCGCAGGAATGACTTCAACCACCTATGTTCAATTTATCAAGGGCGGTCTTTTGATAGTTTTTTCCACCGTTCTGACAATCTCCGTAATGATAAACGGCTTTTCTCTGAAGCCCTCAGAAAATTACCACGTGTTTAAAACCATACCCGCTACAGCAGCCGAAGGAACGGTAACTGCCATTGCAGACCCGTCTTATAAGATCGCGGGCACCTTTAAGGACGTAAAAGGCCATTACCTCAAGCTTGAAAACGGAGGGGTGAACACCTGGTGGCAGGTGAGTGAAAACGACGGCCGGACCGTATTAAAGGAAACCCTGTCCATGACCAAAACAGCGGATGGGTCCGTGCTGTACAACGGAGAACCAAAAGCTGCCAGAAAATTTTTTCAGGTCGGCAATGCCAGCAAAATAATTGTGGACGGCAAAGAAGTTGAAAAGACGGGCAGCGTTGGGCCGTTTGCATTTCTTGCCAATGTGGAAAAGAGTGAGGTTGTGCGCTTTGCCAAGGCGGCATTTGCTGATGGCAATGATAAGGTAACCGTCTGGCGCCAGAATCCGACCTCAGGGAAAGAAATCATGCGCCCGGGCTTGAAATTCAAGGTGGACAAGGGGTCAGATTTTCTTTCAAAGCTGAATTTTGTTTCACTGATGATAGCATTGTTTTTTGGAACATCTGCGCTTCCCCATATTTTGATCAGATATTATACAGTTCCCAGCCCCAAGGATGCGCGCAAATCAACAATTGTCGCCATCGGCTCGATCGGCTTTTTCTACATCCTTACCCTCTTTATGGGATTGGGGGCAATGTTGTACGGCGTCCTTGATCTTGAAAGCAGCAACATGTCAGCTCCCCTGCTGGCGAAATATTTTGGTGTCACCCTGTTTGCAGTAATCTCAGCCATCGCTTTTGCTACCGTGCTGGGAACCGTGAGCGGTCTCATTGTTGCCGCCTCCGGTGCTGTCGCCCATGACTTGATGTCCAACTATATGGGTATTAAAATGACGGACAAGGGGCAGGTAAAGGCCGGTAAAATATCTGCCATTGTCGTTGGCTGCATTGCCATTTTGCTCGGAATATTGTGCAAGGGAATGAATGTGTCTTTCCTGGTAGGGCTTGCGTTTGCCGTTGCCGCATCAGCCAATCTGCCGGCAATCATTATGATGATGTTTTGGAAAAAAACAACCTCAAAGGGGATCGCAGCTTCTATCGTTGTCGGTATCGTTTCCGCCCTGGGCATCATTCTGCTTTCTCCCAGCACCTATGCGGATATCTATGGGCTGCCGGCTGCGCAGGCACCAATTCCACTGGACAATCCGGCTATTATCTCCATGCCGTTAAGCCTCATCACGCTGGTGGTGGTTTCGCTGCTTACCCAGAAACGAAGCGCTTAATAAGGACACCGATGCATTCTGCTCGGTTGGTTCTGAAAAAAAACATCCTGTTGTGCTCTGAAGACAACAGGATGTTTTTTTATGGGCATTTCAG
Source organism: uncultured delta proteobacterium (assembly GCA_963751515.1). Lineage (GTDB taxonomy): Bacteria > Desulfobacterota > WTBG01 > WTBG01 > WTBG01 > CAZWCD01. The sequence goes on along the minus strand of CAVVUR010000002.1, from coordinate 44,387 downwards.
GAGAAACGCTAATCAACAAACCCATTCGCCGCGATCACACCCTTTCCACGTATGTTCCGGTGCGGGTGTCAACCTTGACCACGTCGCCCTGGTTTAAAAAGAGCGGAACCTGGATGATTGCCCCCGTCTCCAGAGTGGCCGGCTTGCTTCCGCCTGACACCGTGTCACCCCGCGCACCCGGTTCCGTCTGGACAATGGTCAGCTCAACAAAGGTGGGGATGTCGACCGCAATGGGAACGCCCTTATGCAGCAGCACGGAAATGGTGGCGTTCTCTTTTATAAAAGCCTTATGAGCGCCCAGATGCTCATCGGTCAGAAAGGTTTGTTCATAGGATTCCTTGTCCATAAAGCAATACTGGTCTCCCGAACCGTAGAGAAACTGCATTTTTTTCTCTTCCAGGTCAGGCCTGCCCAGCTTTTCCCCTGATCTGAAGGTTCGCTCAATAACGTTTCCTTTTGAAAGACTCTTGAGTTTGGTTCGTATGAATGCGCGCCAGTTGCCGGGATTGACGTGCTGAAAATCAACCACCATATACACGTCTCCCTCCAGTTCGATCTTTAAGCCTCTCCTGATTTCTGAAGTTTCGTACATGCCCTTTCTCCTTTAAACCTTATATGGACAATAATTCCTTGCTTACCGAGCTGAGCAGCTCACATCCATCGTCTGTGATCCGGACCAGATCCTCTATTCGCACTCCTCCCCAGCCGGGGATATATACGCCGGGCTCAATCGTAAAAACCATGTCTTTTTCGATGATGGTATCCTGTTTCGGCGCGATACGCGGTTCCTCATGAACGGCAAGCCCCACACCGTGTCCGGTTCCGTGCCTGAAATATTTTCCCAGTCCGGCTTTTTCCACCACCCCGCGGGCAATAGCATCAACCCTGCCCGCGGTAACACCCTTTTTTATGGAGCTGATGGCCTTATCATGTGCATCCTTGACCACCTGATATACCTTCTTCTGTCTGCTCCCCGGCCTGCCGAACACGACCGTGCATGTCTCGTCGGAACAGTATCCCCGGTAGACGCATCCGAAATCTACCGTCACAAAATCGCCTCTCTCTATTTTTTTAGGTGACGCCAGACCGTGGGGTAATGCCCCCCTCAAACCGGATGCCACGATAATCGGAAAGGACGCTTTTTCAGCCCCCTTCTTCCTCATGGTAAACTCCAACTGCAGAGCCACCTCGTCCTCCCTCAATCCAGCCCGCATGCCTTCCATTACTTCTAAGAAGGAACTGGATGAAATTTTTGCGGCTTTCCTTATACAGTCCAGCTCGACCGCATCTTTTTTCGCCCTTACACCCTCCATGACGTCAGGCAATTCCACCAGCGTAAAAACATCTTTCGCATCAAAAACTTTTTTCTGTGAAACGGTGAACTTTTGCGGGTCAAACCCCACTTTTTTAAAGTCTGATTCCAGTAGAGACTGTATAACCCCTTCCGTTTTTTTTACACATTCAACCGTTTTTATGTTCCTGCATTCATTTCGCGCCTGCTCGGTATAGCGTGAATCGACAAAGAGGAGGCCTTCTTTCCTGCTGAGAAGCAATAGGGATTCACTTCCGGTAAATCCTGTCAGATACCGTATTAATTCCGGTGAATTTATAACAATTGCATCGACGCCGGCAGCCTTTATTGCCTTCCAGAAGCGGTTTACTCTTTTTATCATGGATAATTTGTCGGTAATGGTAACTATAGAGTGCTTGCAGCAGCGTGATACGAAGAGAACGTGTAAGCAGGAAAGAAGGATTTTTGATTCTCCACCGGCTTATACAAATATGGTGCGGTGATCACTACAGCATCATCGGCATTATAATAGCAAGCGCATTATCTTTGTCCGTTTCCTTTAAAAGTACAGGGGTCTGACCGTCTTTTACTTCTATTACCACATCCTCGCCATCCACGGTGTTAAGCACATCCAGAACATACCTGCTGTTCAGCCCGAATTCAACCGTATCCCCCTTATATTCGGCCTCAATTTCCTCCGTTGCTTCTCCCACCCCTATCTTTTTTGAAGAAATAATCATCACTCCTTCCTTACAAAGAAATTTAACGACCTTTGTTTCCTCCTCTGTTAACAGGGTAACCCTCTTTAAGGTTTCAATAAATGGCCTCACTTTTACGGTTATGCGTAGGTTGTTATCCTTCGGAATGACTATTGTATAGTCGGGAAACTCCCCCTCAATCAGCCGTACAATCAGCGTTTCCCCTTCTTCTGAAATGGTCACATTTCTGTCGCTTAAACCCATTTTTAAGACCGCATCACTTTTTAATTCCTGGACCAGTCTTCGTATCTCCTTTGCACCTTTTTTAGGCACAATAGTGCCTTTTTTCAGCTCCATGCTTTTACCGAAAACACCTTCCTTTTCCATAAGTGCCAATCGGTGACCGTCAGTTGCAACCATCCTAACCCTGTTTTTTTCTCCTTCAATTAAAATTCCCCTCAGCACATCTCTGGTTCTGTCATCCGAAACCGCGTAAATAGTTTTCCTTATAAGCTCTGACAGCAACTGCGCTTCAATTTCCCCGTAACGCACCTTTTCATCAACCTTAATGGGAGGTATTTTTTCATCGGATAGGACAGCGAGATTGAAATGTATCTTTTTTCCATGCCGTATGGTGATCCATCCATCATCTTTTTTTTCGATGCTGATTTCTCCTTCCGGCATTTGATTCACAATTTCGGAAAATTTCTGTCCATCCACGACGATGGTCCCTTTTTCCAGCACCGGCAGGCTCTTTCGAACGATGATACCAACTTCAAAGTTTGTTGCGCTTATAATTATTTCATTTTCTTTCGCTTCAAAAAGCAGGCTTGAGGCTATGGGAACAACAGGGTTTTTCTCAAGAATACCCTGAAATTTTTTCAAACTCTCGGAAAGAATCTGTTGGTCTATGGAAAACTTCATATAGAACTCCTTATTTTAAGTAAATATAAAGGTAATAGTAATAGTCGTGTGAAATATGTTCATAACCTCTCTAATAGTGCAGTTTTAAAGACATACCCTGGTTGATAATAATGTTGAATACTGTGAAGGTTATTGTGTGGATGAAAGTAATATACAGACTGTGCACCATTAGCCAACAGGTTTTTACTCTCCGCCGGTGAGTTTTTTAATAAGAGAGTTGATATGGTTTTGTAATTCCTTGTCGTGCTGCAGGGCTTTTTCTATTTTGTTGACGGCATATATTATGGTGCTGTGATCCTTTCCTCCGAAATGGGCGCCTATTTCCGGAAATGACATTTTAGTCAGATGGCGTGTCAGATACATGCATATCTGCCGGGGGATGACGATACTCTTCTGCTTTCGCACGGATTTTAAGTCTGAAAGCCTCACATTGAAGTGATTGCACACCTCTTTCTGGATGGAGCCGATATTTAATTCCTTTTCCCTGGTTTTTAATAATATCCTTGAGTACGTCCTTGGCGAGATCAAGGGTAATATCGCATTTATTCAGTGATGAGTAGGCAACGAGCCTGGTTAGAAGACCCTCCAGTTCGCTTATGTTTGATTTTACGTTTGAAGCGAGAAAAAACGCCACATCGTTGGGCAGAACAATATTCTCGCCGCGCACCTTTTGTTTTAGAATGGCGACTTTGGTTTCCGTGTCCGGGGGCTGAATATCGGCAATGAGACCCCACTCGAACCTTGATCGCAGCCGTTCTTCGAGAGAAAGCATGTCCTTGGGTGGCGTATCGCTGGTTAAGACAATCTGCTGATGTGACTCATAAAGGGTGTTAAAGGTATGAAAAAACTCCTCCTGGGTCCTTTCTTTTCCGGCTATGAACTGAATGTCATCGATCAACAGGAGGCCGAGCGTTCTGAAGCGGTCGCGGAAAGCAGACATCTTTTCATATCGTATGGAATTGATCATCTCGTTGGTAAATTGTTCTGATGATATATATAAAACTTTCGAACAGATCTTGTTTTGGAGGGAATGATGCCCTATGGCTTTTAAAAGGTGCGTTTTTCCCAGCCCGGCACCGCCGAAGAGAAACAGGGGATTGTAATTGAGGGCGGGATTGTTTGCCACCGAAAAGCAGGCCGCGTGGGCAAACTGGTTGCTTGAGCCCACCACAAAATTGTCAAAGGTGTACCTGCTGCTGATGTTGGAAGCGACAAGGTGCTGTCCTGCGGAAGGCGTGCAACCGGGGGCTTGTTTTTTTGAACCTGTTTTTCGTTCACCTCCAAGTGCAGGGTGATAGTGTCCTGCATGACCTCGGCAGGCCGCGTCTTTAACCAGCGAAAGATAGTTTACCTCCAGCCATTCCTTGAAAAAAAGATCAGGCACTTCAATAAAAAGTTCTTTATTTTCGAGCTTAAGGAAGGACAGGGGCTTGATCCAGGCGTCATACGCCTGGCTTTCGATTCTTTCATTGAGCAGATCAAGAATTTTTTTCCAAAAACCTTTCATATAAACCACCCGGCAGCGGATGAAGAGTAGACAGCTGTTTATAGTATATGATCCAATTTTTCAAGCAAAAAATAATAAACCTTCAAAACGTCAGCCGCCTCATCCGAACATTAAGCAGCAGGCCGATAATGACCCAGTTGGTGATAAGCGAAGAACCTCCGTAGCTGACAAAGGGGAGGGGAACTCCGACGATGGGAAAGAGCCCGCAGACCATGCCCACATTTATGCAAACCTGCCAGAATAAAATCAGCACCAGCCCGACGGCCAGCAGGGAACCGAGACGATCTCTTGCAAGGGATGCTATTTTGAGACCCTTGGAAATTACCATAAAGAAAAGCAGCAGCAACAGAACCGAGCCGACAAACCCCCACTCCTCGGCCCACACTGAAAACGCAAAGTCCGTGTGCTGTTCCGGCAGGAAGCGAAGCTGGCTCTGCGTGCCGCTCATAAAACCCTTTCCCGACAGCATGCCTGAGCCGATGGCAATTTTTGATTGAATTGCCTGGTAGCCGGCGCGCAGGGAATCCATGTCGGGATTTAGAAAGGTAATGATCCTTCTTTTCTGATACTCCTCCATGAAAAAGAGTGAACAGGGAAGAAGCGCCAGGCCCGAAACCACCACGGCCGCGATCTGCTTGAGATCCAACCTGACCAGGAACAGGAAGCTGATGAAAACAAGCAGCAAAAGGCCCGCGGTGCCCAGGTCCGGCTGAAGAAAAACCAGCAGGAACGTGGCTGCGGTAAGCAGGCCGGGAAGAACCAGGCCCTGCAGGAAACCGGCGGTGGAGGGAGTGCTTCCCGCAAGCGACGAAGCAAGAAATATGACCAGGCTGACTTTGGCAAATTCAGACGGCTGAAAGGAAAAGGATCCGATCTGGATCCAGCGGTGAGTGCCGGCGGTAGGGCCTCCCCAGAGGAAGCCGACAATGAGCAGGAGCAGGGACGCCCCATGCAGCAGATAGCAATTTCTGGCAATGAGCTGGTAGTCGATGGCAACCGTCATAATAAGCACGATGAGGCCGATGAAAAGCCAGTACATCTGTTTGAGAAAAAAAGGCGCGGGCGATTCGTTCAGGGAGAAAGAACCGGCGCTGTAAATATTTACAATCCCGAGGCCTGACAGCGCGAGCGCCACCAGCAGCAACCCCCAGTCGAAGTTTGTCACCAGCCTGCGGTCAAACACGTCATTTCTCCAGATCGAAAAATTTTGAGATAATGGTTTGGGCAATGGGGGCTGCGGCGCTTCCCCCGTGACCTCCGTGCTCAACGAAGACAACCACGGCTATCCGGGGGTCGTCCTTGGAGGCATAGGCCACAAACCAGGCATGATCCTGCAGCTCGCTGTCCCGGGGCGAGCGGCCGCCCCTGCCGAGATTGATTACCTGCGCCGTTCCCGTCTTGCCGGAAACATCCCTGCCGGGGATATGCGCCCGGGTGCCCGTTCCGGAAGGCGTGTTCACGACCTTGTAGAGGCACTCCTTCAGATAATCGACGGTTGCCGCTGAAAGCGGAAGCCTTCCCCGAACGCGCTCCGAAAAACCCTTGACCACCGTGCCATCGGCAGTTTCCACCCGTTCGATGAAAAAAGGCTGGTAGAGGGTTCCACCGTTGGCAAGCGCTGCATATGCCATGACCATCTGCAGCGGCGTGACCAGGTTGGCCCCCTGCCCTATGGCTATGGAGAGGCTTTCACCGCGCTGCCAGGGTATGCCGTATCTGCGCTGGTACCAGCCTGAGTTTGGGATCAGCCCCTTTTTTTCCTCGCGGAGATTTATCCCGGTAAGCTCACCGAAGCCGAACGCGCTGGCGTAGCGGTAGAGAATGTCAGGCCCCAGCAGAAGGCCCAGCTGGTAAAAATAGACATCGCAGGACTCAACAATTCCCCGCTCGAGGGCCACGGTCCCGTGCCCTGTTTTCCTCCAGCAGCGGTAGGGCCTGGTGCCGAAGTTGAGAAAACCGCTGCAGAAGAAGCTGGAGTGAGGGGTAATGAGCTTTTCTGACAGGGCGGCTGAGGCGGTAATGAGTTTATAGGTTGAGCCCGGCGGCTGCATGGTCTGGATGCTGCGATTCATGAGGGGCCGCAGGGGGTTGTTAATCAACTCGCCCCATTCCTTTGCCGAGATGCTGCGGGAAAAAAGGTTGGGATTGAAGGGGGGGCTGCTCACCATGGCGAGGATGCTTCCCTTTTGGGGATCAACGGCCACGATCGCGCCCGTTTTCCCCGCCATCGCTTCTTCCGCCGCTTTTGCAGATCGGCGTTAATGGTGAGGATGACATTGTAGGCGGGTATGGGATCCACGCGGCCCATGATGTTGACCTTGTAGCCGGTTGCGTCAACCTCAGCCTGATATCCGCCGTCCGTACCCTTGAGCTCCCGCTCCATCACCAGCTCGATGCCGGCCTTGCCGATGAATGTGCCCGGCCTGTACCCCGCGAAGGAGGGGAGCTGCAGCTGGCCGGGGCTGATCTCTCCCAGGTGGCCCAGCAGATGGCAGGCGAGGTTATCAAAGGGATAATGGCGGACGGGGGTTGTTTCAACAATAATGCCGGGGAGGTCAAGCTTGTGGGTCAGCACCAGCGCAAGCACATCCCTTGATACGTCGCTGAGCAGCCTGACCGATTCATAGGGCGGCCTTCCCCGCGCCTGCCGTGCTTTCTGCTGCAGCGGGGAGGGGTCACACTGCACCAGCGCCGCCAGGTCCTGCAGCACCCGGGCGGGATCGCTTGTTTCCTGGGGCACCAGGCAGATGTCGAACGAGGGGCGGTTGCCGGCCAGCAGCTTTTTTTTTATATCGAGGATGCATCCCCGGGGTGATTTTATGATTTGCGTCCGAATGCGGTTGTTTTCCGACAGCCTGCGGTAGCTGTCCCCCTCGATGACCTGCAGAAACCAGAGCCGCAGGCAGAGCAGCCCGAAGACAAGCAGGGTGAGAACGTATGCAATCCGTATTCTCGTCTGCACCTTGTGTTCATATGCCAGATCATGCTCTGATCTCACCTGTTTCATCATGCCTGCCGGGATCAGCGCTCGGGGACGCGCACGGTTTTGTTGTAGAAATGCAGCAGCGGTATGCTGAGCAGGGTAATAATGCCGCTGTGGAGCAGCGCTCCGGCCAGCAGGGCGTTGAGCGAATGGTGGGCGGTCACTCCGGATGCGGCCAGGAGCACCATCTCCGCCGCAGCGCAGAGGGAAAAGAGGGTGAGAACCTGCGAAAGCATCCGCTCCAGCAAAATGAAACCGGCCAGGGCCCTGATAATGACAAGTGCCAGCAGATTGGTGAGGGAGATCAGCCCCCTCGGGCTGCCGGAAAGGGATTCAAGCACGTACCCCAGCAGGTATGCCAGCAGCCAGCTGCCCGGTGAATTGCCGTGGAATCCGGCCATGGCAACGATGATAAAAGAAAGGTTGAGCGTCGCCATCTCCGGAAAAAGAAAATTCCAGGGCAGCGCCTGAAAGAGAATCAAAAGAAGCCCCGTGAACAGTAAAAAAAAGGCATGCTTCATGACCGGGCCTAAACGCAGGGCAGCGCACCATGGTGCAGGTCAAAGGCTAACCGCCGTGGGGAAGGAGAATGGACACCTCTTCTAATTTGTTCAGATTGATGCCGGGCTGCACTTCAACATAGTGAAAGAGGCCAAGGCCGGCTTTTTCCACCGTGGTGACCGTTCCTATGGCCAGGCCCTTGGGGAAAACACCGCAGAGGCCGGTGGTCACCACCAGGTCCCCCTGCGCGACATCATCGGCGCTTGATATGAAGGTGAGTTCACACAGCGATGATCCCTTGCCCTGCAGAACGCCGCGGGAACGGGTTCTCTGGACCAGCGCATCCACCGAGCTGTTGATGTCGGTTATGAGCAGCACCTTTGAGGTGCTGTCGGCCACCTCGATGCACCGGCCCACAACGCCCTGGTGGGTGATGACCGCCTGATTCTTCCGTATGGCGTCGTTGCTCCCCTTGTTGATAAGCACCGTATTAAACCATCCGACGGCGTCCCGGCCGATGATTTCCGCGGAAATGAACTCTGCCGGCGACTGCTGCTTGAGCAGCAGAAGATTTCTCAGGCGGGCATTCTCCAGGGCCAGCTCCGCGTTGCCGACATTCTGCTCCTGTCAGCAGCGCGAGCGCATGCCGCAGCTCCCGATTCTCCTCCTGCACCCGCACCAGCGAGATATAGCTGTCCCAGCAGGATCGGGCCTCGCTCAGCAGAAAGGAGAAGGCGCGCAACGGGGGCTCATAGACATTCAAGACGGTCCTGGTTGCAAGAGAGGTGTCGCTGGTTGCCTTAAGGCTGGATGAATAGCTGATAAGCGCGCAGCCCACGCAAAAAGAGATGACAATGAATCCCTGGTATTTTTTGAAGAGGGAATACATGATTGCGAGGGGAGGATATGTTGTTAGTTGTCAAGCGCGACCTCTTTGAGAAGCGCCAGCTCATCGAGCGCCCGTCCTGAACCCATGACCACGCAGGTGAGAGGGCTTTCGGCAACGACGATCGGCAGCCCCGTCTCCTCGCGCAGCAGTATGTCGAGGTTCTTGAGCAGGGCACCTCCGCCTGCCAGGACAATGCCCCGGTCCACGATATCGGCGGCGAGCTCGGGGGGAGTTCTTTCCAGGGTGGTCTTCACGCTTTCCACAATGCTGTTGACCGGCCCGGAGATGGCTCCCCGTATTTCCTCGGAATTGATCTCAAGGGTTTTCGGCACGCCGGTTACCAGGTCTCTTCCCTTCACGTCAACGCTTCTGACCTCTTTTTCCGGGTAGGCGGTTCCGATGGTGGTTTTAATCAGCTCGGCGGTTCGTTCGCCGACGAGCAGGTTGTATTTTCTTTTTATGTAACTGACGATGGCCTCGTCCATCTTGTCGCCGGCCACCCGGACGGTTTTGCTGAACACGATCCCCGAAAGCGAAATCACCGCAACCTCGGTCGTGCCGCCGCCGATGTCCACAATCATGTTGCCCGACGGCTCGCTCACGGGAAGGCCGGCCCCGATGGCAGCCGCCATGGGCTCTTCAATGAGGTACACCTCGCGGGCCCCCGCCGACTCGGCCGATTCCTTCACCGCCCGCTTTTCCACCGGGGTGATGCCGGAGGGAACGGAGACGATGATCCGCGGCCGGATAAAGCTTCTCCGGTTGTGGACCTTCCTGATGAAATAGCTGAGCATGCTTTCGGTGATCTCGAAATCGGCGATGACGCCATCCTTCATGGGCCTGATGGCCACAATATTCGCCGGGGTGCGGCCGAGCATTTTCTTGGCCTCGTTGCCCACCGCAAGGATCTTTTTGTTTCCCTTGGCGTCCCTCCTGATGGCCACGACGGATGGCTCGTTGATGACAATCCCCTTTCCTTTAACATAGACAAGGGTGGAGGCGGTTCCCAGATCGATGGCCAGATCGTTTGAAAAGAGCCCAAGCAGGCTGTCAACTATCATTGTCTATTTCTCCCGGACGGGCAGGCATCACACCGGTGCGGCGCGCAAAAGCACGGTGCAATTCATACAAAATTTCATGCGCACAGGCCGTGGCCGCGCGAAAACGTTCCATACGGTGTTTTTCAGCTGCAGATAGTAGCAGAATAAAATTTTTATGCAAGCAAATAATAATCACAAAAGCGCTTGCTTTTTAGGCAATTCTTGGTAGTATACCCTACTTAATTTAGGCACAAGCGCACACAAACACTTACCCGTGAAAGGAGAAATCATACCGTGCTGGGATGGATGCGAAAGCAGACAAGGTCGTGGTTCGTCTATATCGCCTTTGGTATCATCATCATTGTTTTTGTCTTCTTTTACGGGTGGCGGGGAGACCAGGTGGGGGACGAGACCACCGTGGCGGTTGTCAACGGCGAGAAACTCACCCGCAAGCAGTATGATCAGGCCTATGAAAACCTGCTGCTCTTCACCAGAAATCTTTCTGAAAACAGGGCCATAACCGAGGAGGAGATAAAGCAGCTGCGGCAAAAGGCGCTGGACGATATTATCGAGAGGACGGTGATGCTCCAGGAGGCGGCGCGGCTGGGGATTGCCGTCGGCCAGGATGAGATCAGAAGACAGATAGCCGAAACCCCGGCCTTTCAGCGTGACGGCCGGTTTGACAAGGACCTCTACCTCCGCCAGCTTGCCGCCAACCGCATGAGTCCCAACGATTACGAAAAGGCCATGCAGGCCAGGAGCATCATTGCCAAACTTGTTGACAGCGTCCAGAGTACCGCCAAGCTCTCCGAGGCGGAGCTCTATGAGCTCTACCGTATGCAAAACGAGAAGGTAAACCTTGCCTTTCTTAAAATCGAGGCTTCCAGGTATGATGCATCGGTTGCCGTTGCCCAGGAGGATTTAGCCGGATATTATGAAAAATCCAAAGAAGACTACCGGGTGCCGGAACAAGCAAAGGTGAGGCACCTCATGTTTGACCCCGTGGACTATGAGGCCGGGATACAGATCGCGCCGGAGGAGGCGGATCAATTCTACCGGGCCAATATTGACCGCTTTACCCAGGGCGACAGGGTCAAGGCGCGGCACATGCTGATCCCGGTGGATGCGGCGGGCGGCGCGGGGGCCGAGGAAGCGGCGAGAAAGAAGGCGGAGGAAATCAGAAAGGAGCTCGATGGGGGCAAGGATTTTGCCCAGCTGGCCAGGCAATTTTCCCAGGATGCGGTAACGGCATCCAAGGGCGGCGACCTCGGCTATGTTGAACGGGGTCAGATGGTGCCCGGCTTCGATGAGGCGGCATTTTCACTGAAGCCCGGTGAGCTGAGCGCACCGGTCAGAACCGTCAAAGGTTACCATATCATTAAGGTGGAGGAGGTGCAGCAGGCAATGACCCAGCCCCTCGAGGCGGTCCGGCCGGTCATTGAAGGTGAGCTCCGGCGGGAAAAATCCTCTGAAGCGGCAAAACAGGCGGCACGCCTTGCGGTGACCAGGAGCTACCGGGGAGGGAATTTGGTTGATTACGCCCGGGAGAACGGATTGAAGCTTACGGAAACGGGGTTGTTTTCCCCGGGGGAACCCATAGAGGGCATCGGCATCAACAAGGAATGCAGCGATGCCATTTTCACCTTAAAAGAGGGAGAGATCACGCCGCCGGTGAGCGTGCAAGGCGGCTATCACGTGTTCCAGCTGATGGAGCGCAAGACTTCATACCTGCCGGGCCTCGCGGAGGTCAAGGAAAAGGTTGAAAAGCTGGCGCGGAGAGGGAAGGCTGCTGAAGCGGCGAAGGCCGCGGCGGAGGGTTTCTTAAAAGATCTTTCTTCAGGTGCCGCAACCATGGAAGCCCTTGCGAAACGGGAGGGGTTCACCGTTGAGGAAACGGGCCTCTTCAGCAGGCGCAGCGGCTTTATCGGCAAGATAGGGGTTAACGAGGAGCTGTCCCGTGACGCCTTTTCCTTGACCGCAGCCAAGCCGTATGGTCCCCGCGTGTACGGGGCAGGTGAAAACTTTTTTATTGTCATGCTCAAGGAAAAGCAGGAGGCCGCACGGGAGGCGTTTCTTGCGGAGCGGGAAAAACAGAGAGACGCGTTTATGCCCCTCAAACAAAATGAGCGCGTGAAGATCTGGCTGGACGGGCTGAAGGCGCGCGCCGCAACCGAAATACACATGACCTTGTAGCGCGCCGCGAGAGCCCTCACCCGCCGTGCCGGGAAGAATGCTTATGGCTGATGACATACCCCCCTGTCATATTCGCATCGACAAGGAAGGAACCTGGTACTACCAGGGCCTGCCCATTATCAACACCAACATATACCTCTACCTCAATCAGTGCCTGGGCAAAGATGCTGCGGGCAGGTATATCCTTTCCATGGGGGAGGAGAGGTGCTATCTGGATGTCGAAGACACCCCCTTCGTAATCCATGAGGTTTACCTGAAGAGCGAGACGGCAGGCACGCCCGCCGTCCTCTGGATAAAGCTCAATGACGGTACCGAGGAGTCACTGGAAACCGGTTCGCTCAGGGTCGCCGCCGATAATGTGGTCTACGGAAGGATCAAGGAGGGCTTCTGCGAGGCGCGTTTTACCAGGGCCGCCTATTATCAGCTCGCCGGCTATTTGCAGCAGGACCGGAAAGGCTACTATCTTTCGGTTGACGGCGTGAAAACCTACCTCTCACAGATCGAGAGCCCCGCCTCATAACCCCTATTTCCCCTTCCTGCCGTTTCTGTCCCGCCACAGCGCCAGCCGCCGGGCGATGATTTTTTCAAACCCCCGGTCGGTCGGCCGGTAGTACGTTCTTCCTTTGAGCTTGTCGGGTAAGTACTCCTGGTGCACGTACGCCTGCGGGTGGTTGTGGGCGTACTGATACCCCTTGCCGTACCCCAGGTCTTTCATGAGCCCCGTCGGGGCATTTCTGATGTGCAGCGGCACCGGCAGCGCACCCTCGCGCCGCGCGTCAGCCTCGGCGGCGGCGTAAGCGGTGTAGACGGCATTGCTCTTGGGTGCCGTGGCCAGGTACAACGCTGCCTGGGCAAGCGCCAGCTTGCCTTCGGGAAGCCCTATAAAATGAAATGCCTGCATGGCGGCAAGGGCCACCTGCAGCGCCTGGGGATCGGCGTTGCCCACGTCCTCCGAGGCGAAGCGCACCATCCTGCGGGCGAGGTAGAGCGGGTCCTCTCCCGCCTCCAGCATTCTTCCCAGCCAGTAGAGGGCCGCGTCCGGGTCGCTTCCCCGCATGCTTTTATGCAGGGCGGATATGAGGTTATAGTGCTCTTCACCGCTTTTGTCGTACAGCAGGGCCTTGTTTTGCAGGGCCTCTTCCGCCTGGGCGAGGCTGATGGCTGTCTCCGTTCCGCGTGCGGAGGCGGCGTGCACCAGCATCTCAAGGGCGTTGAGCGCGACGCGGGCGTCCCCGTGCGCCGAGCGGGCGATATGCAGCAGCGCGTCGGGCTCTATCTTCAGGTGTATGGCCCCCAGGCCACGCTCCCTGTCGGACAGGGCGCGCCGTAAAATGGCGAGCAGATCTTCTTCGGCGAGCGCTTTGAGCACCACCACCTGGGCGCGCGAGAGCAGCGGAGAGACCACCTCAAACGAGGGATTTTCGGTGGTGGCGCCGATGAAGATTATAACCCCCTGCTCGACGTGGGGCAAAAAGGCGTCCTGCTGGGCCTTGTTGAACCGGTGTATCTCGTCGACAAAGAGCAGCGTTTTCCTGCTGCTTAAGCCCCGCTGGGCGCGCGATTCCGCTATCACCTTCTTGATCTCCTTGATGCCGGAGGTCACGGCGCTGAAGGCCACAAAATGGTATGCGGCGGACCGGGAGATGATGTTCACCAGGGTTGTTTTGCCGGTCCCCGGCGGCCCCCATAGAATTAGTGAGCCCACCGTTCCCTGCTCGATCGAGGTGCGGAGCAGGGATCCTTTTCCCAGGATGTGCTCCTGACCCACAAATTCATCGAGCGAGCGCGGTCTCATGCGATCGGCCAGAGGGGCGTACGGCGTGCCGTGGTCTGAAGGAGGGCGTTGAAAGAGGTTCATAGCCGGTGCGAAAGCAGGTGGTTGTGCTCAACGCCGAGCCGGGTCCAGCAGAAGGCGATGCGGACGATGCTGCATCCGGGCTCTTTGTCATGAGCGCTGCAATGGAACCCTAGCACAGAAACACCCTGTTTTTCAATACCTATTTTGAGATGGACACCACCCGGATTTCATGTTAGAGAAGACTCATCCGGTTACGGTGACCGGAGGGTCGGTGGAGGAGTGAATTGAGAAGCTGCGGCATTATCACCAAGAGAAACAAACCCGAGGCCCTTTCCCTTGCCCGCGATATTGTGGGGTGGCTTTCCGCGCGCGGCGTGAAAGTCCTCGTCGAAAAGGAGGTTGCGGAGCAGATAGGACATCCCGACCATATCGATCGTGACGGGATACCCTCCCGCGCGGACCTGCTCATTGTTTTGGGCGGTGACGGAACGCTTTTGAGCGTGGCGAGGTTAAGCCGGGTGGAATCAATTCCCGTGCTGGGCATCAACCTGGGCGGGCTGGGCTTTCTCACCGAAATTTCCAAGGAGGAAACCTTCCCGGTCCTGGAGAAGATCATCGCGGGGGACTTTGAAACAGAGCAGCGGATGATGCTCAAGGCCACCATTCTTCGCCAGGGAGAGATTATCGGCGAGAGCACGGTGCTCAACGATATCGTGATCAACAAGGGGGTGCTGGCGCGCATCATAGATATGGAAACCTATATTGACGGCACGTATCTGACCACCTTCAAGGCGGACGGTCTTATTCTGGCGACGCCTACGGGCTCAACCGCCTATTCCCTGGCTGCGGGCGGGCCCATTGTCTATCCCTCGCTCAACTCCATTATTGTGAATCCCATCTGTCCGCACACCATAACCAACCGGCCGCTCGTCGTGCCCGACACGGCCACGGTGAAGATCATTTTGAAAACCGCAAACCAGAATGTCCATATTACCCTGGACGGCCAGGTGGGAATGCCCCTTCAGGAAGGCGACGTGGTGGAGGCGCACAAGGCCCCCGGCCATATCCAGCTCATCAGGTCACCCTACAAAACCTACTTTGAACTTTTGAGAACCAAGCTGCGGTGGGGTGAGCGCTAGCGGGTATTGAAAAAGCAGTTTTCCTCAGACTGTTCAAAGGCTCAAAGGGGGAGGGGCTTTTGACGCCACAACAATGTGTCTTTACGCTTACGGCACGACCCGGTGCCTTACGACTTAAACCGCAGACAGGCAGCTTTGCAGAGGCTTCGATACGGGCTGTTGCCATGCGGGTCTGTCGGACTATGTTAGAAAGGTGCTGCCGTTCTACAGGATCCGAATAATTGTGTTGTGGCTAAAAAGCCCCTCCCCCTTTGAGCCACATATCAGATGGGTGTTTTTAACAGCCTGCTAGGCGTTCTGCCGGTGGTTGCTTATGTTACGTGAGCTGCGCATCAGCAATTTAGCCATCATTGATAACCTGAACATCACCTTTGCGGAAGGGCTGAATGTTCTTTCCGGCGAAACGGGGGCGGGGAAATCCATCATTGTGGGGGCGCTGGGCCTGCTGCTGGGAGGCAGGGCCTCGGCAGACATGATCCGGTCGGCCGAGGATGAGGCGGTCGTTGAAGCCCTCTTCGAGGGGGGAGGGGATGACACCCTGGGACAGACGCTGGAAGGGTGGGGCATTTCCGCGGACGACCATCTGGTGGTCAGGCGGCTCATTTCCCGCACGGGGAAGAACAGGGCCTATATCAACGGCGGCATGGCAACCCTCCAGATGCTTAACCAGCTGGGAGCGGAGCTGATCAGCATCTCCGGCCAGCATGAGCACCAGACGCTGCTCCGGGTGGACAGGCACGTTGACATGCTGGATGAGTTCGGCAATCTCCTTGAGCTTCGGAATTCCGTGGCGGAGGGCTACCGGCGCCTTATGAAAATTCGCCGGCGGGCAGGGGAGCTGGAAACGCTTGAAGGCGACAAGCAGCACCGCGCCGAGCTGCTGCGGTTTCAAATCCGGGAAATTGATGAGGCGGCCGTAAAGCAGGGAGAGGAAGAGGCCCTTCGGGAAGAAAAAAAGATCCTCACCCACGCACAGAAACTGATCGACCTTGCCGGCGCCGCTTACACCGGCATCTATGCCGGCCAGGATGCCATCCTGGAGGGCCTGCGGCAAGGGCTGGCCCGGCTTAAGGAAATTGCCGCCATCGACGCATCAATGGCGCCGCAGTTTGCCGCGCTCGAGACCGCGTTTTACCAGATTGAGGAGGTGGCCCGCTCCCTGGAGGACTATCTGCAGCGGATGCACTTTGACGCCGGCCGCCTGGAGGCCCTTGAAACCAGGCTCGGCGAGATACACGGGCTCAAAAAGAAGTACGGCGGGTCGGCTGAGGAGATGTTTCAGTATCGTGACCGGGCTCAGCGGGAGCTTGAACACATGGAGTCAAGCGAGGCTGAACTGGCCGCGCTGAAAAAGGAACAGCAGGAACTGGGGGAGAAGGTGCTTGAGCGCGCGCGATCGCTTTCCGATAAAAGGTCGGCAGACGCGGCGCGGCTGAGCGACAGGGTGGCCGGTGAGCTCGTTAGCCTGGGGATGAAAAAGGCCCTGTTCAGCGCCGAGGTTCGGAACGCGCCCGGCGCAGCGCGCGATGAATCGGCTGAGGTGATACCCCTGGGGGACTGCGGACTTACCGAGAAGGGGCTGGATGAAGTGGAATTCTTCTTTGGCCCCAACCCCGGGGAGGGGTTAAAGCCGCTTGCCAAAATTGCATCCGGCGGAGAGCTCTCGCGCCTGGCGCTTGCCATAAAAAAGGTGGGGGCAGGGGATAGAGCGGCTGCGACGCTCATCTTCGATGAAGTGGACAGCGGCATAGGAGGGGCAGTGGCTGAAGTGGTGGGAAGAAAGCTGAAGGAAATTGCGGGGCGGCAGCAGACCATCTGCATTACCCATCTTGCCCAGATTGCCTCGTTTGCCGACTGTCACCATTCCATTTCCAAAAAGACGCAGGAGGGGCGGACCGTCACCCTGGTCAAAAATCTCGATTCGCTGAAGGACCGGGAGGATGAAGTTGCCAGAATGCTGGGCGGAACCACCATTACGCCGAAGACCAGGGAGCATGCCCGTGAGATGCTCAAGGCTGCCCGGGGCAGGGCCTGAAGAACGCCATGATCAGAAATGCCAGAATTGAGGACGCCAAAACCATTCACCAGATGCTCAACACCTTTGCCGAGCAGGGGGCGGTGCTGCCGCGCTCGCTCAGCGAGATATACGATCACATTAGGGATTACAGCGTGTATTGCCACGGTGAGGAGGAAACCATTATCGGCACCTGCGCCATCCATGTGTGCTGGGGTGACCTTGCCGAGATACGATCGCTCGCGGTGAGCAACGGGTTTGCCGGCCGGGGCATCGGAAGGGCCTTGGTTGAACATTGCATCGCCCAGGCCAAGGATCTCGGCGTCAACCGCGTGTTCGCCCTTACCTCCTCAACCGGCTTTTTTGAAAAAGTGGGTTTTTACGCCATCGACAAGGCAGGACTGCCGCATAAGATCTGGGCGGATTGCCTGAAGTGCGCCAAGTTTCCTGATTGTGATGAAGTGGCTATGGTCAGAGAAATCTAGCAGGTTGTCGAAAAATATTTTCCCCACGATGTTCAAAGGCTCCTCCCCTTGAGCCACGAATCAGATGGATGTTTTTCAAAAGCCTGCCAGGCGTCCGTTTACTTCCCTATACAGAAGCGGCTGAAGATCGCGTCGAGCACCTCATCGGAGGACGAGGTGCCGGTAATCTCTCCGAGGTGTTGCGCGGCGAAGTGGAGGTCTGCCGCGACAAACTCCGGGGGAATCCTGTTCTGCAGCCCCCGCTGCGCATGCTCAAGAGCCTTCAGGGCCTTCTCCAGCGCGCGGGCATGGCGCAGCGTGGTGATAACCGTGTGGGGGGGAAGGCTGCCGCCGTTTGCAAGCAACGTTGAGGCAATGGCTTCTTTCAGCTCCTCCATCCCCGTCCCGCGCAGGGCGGAGACCGCAACCATCCGGCTTTCCGGGAAGCGGCCCCTGATCGTTTCCAGGGAGGAGGTTCCGGGAAGATCAGCCTTGTTGCACGCCACAACCACCTTTTTATCCCGGAGGCGGTTGAACAGCTCTTCATCCCGCCCGTCCAGACCGGCGCTTCCGTCGATTACCAGAAGGGTGAGATCGGCCTGATCAATCTTCAGGCCGGTTATGCGCACCCCCGCCTCCTCGATGATATCTGTTGCATCCCGCAAGCCCGCCGTGTCCACCAGCTTCAGGGGCATTCCCCCGATCACCAGCGATTCCTCGATGCAGTCCCGGGTCGTGCCCGGGAGAGGTGTCACAATGGCCCGCTCCTCGTTCAGCAGCCGGTTGAAAAGGGTTGATTTGCCCACGTTGGGCTTGCCGGCAATGACCGTGCACGCCCCTTCCCGCACACGCCTGCCCCGGTCGTAGGTATGCATGAGATCGGCAAGCCGTGCGATGATGTGACCGGTTTGCGCCCGCAGCTCCTCGG
This sequence comes from uncultured delta proteobacterium, assembly GCA_963751515.1. GTDB lineage: Bacteria > Desulfobacterota > WTBG01 > WTBG01 > WTBG01 > CAZWCD01. The sequence goes on along the minus strand of CAVVUR010000002.1, from coordinate 26,018 downwards.
GGGAGGGCGGATCAAGGTCTTCCTCGGGAAACTCGATGGATGCCTCCAGCGCGGAGAGAACCAGCAGCAGCTCGTCGCGCAGGCAATTTATTTCCAGGGAGAGGCTTCCCTTCAGCTGCTCCGCCGCCTGGCGAGCTCCCGCGGCGCTTCTGGCCTCAATGAGATCGATGACCGCCTCTGCCTGGGCTAAATCAATGCGGCCGTTGAGGAAGGCGCGCCGGGTAAATTCACCGGGTTCTGCCAGCCGCGCTCCGGCGGAGATTGCCAGGGAAAGAACCTGCTCAAGCACCAGATGGCCGCCGTGGCAGTTTATCTCAACCACATCCTCCCTGGTGTAGCTGCGCGGCTGCGCCATGAAGGAAACCAGAACCTCATCAAGGGTTTGTTTCGTACCGGGATGGACAATCTCTCCGTAATAGATGCGGTGGCTTTCGAGAGGGAGGGAGTCGTGGCGGGGGTGGAATATGCGCTCGGCGATTTCAACCGACCGGGGCCCGCTCATTTTGATAATGCCGATGCCTCCCCTGCCGGGAGGGGTGGCAATGGCGGCTATGGTGTCATCCCTGCTTTCCATAAGCTCGGGCCGGTTTACACGGAATCAGGTTTTTTGGGCGATATGACCACGCTGCGGTAGATACCTTCCCCTTTGCTGTGCGTGGTCAATTCGGCATCGTCCTGCAGCGCCAGGTGAATGATGCGGCGCTCGAAGGGGTTGAGGGGGCTGGTGCTGACCGGAATGTCCTTGGCCTTGGCCTGTTCGCCCAGCCGTTGTGCCAGCTCGACAAGCGTCTCCTTTCTTCTCCTGCGGTACCCTTCGGTATCGATGATGATCTGTTTTGTGGCGTCGGGAGAGCGGCGGGCGATTTTGTTTACCAGGTATTGCAGCGCATCGAGCGTTTGCCCTTTACGTCCGATGAGGATGCCGCTGCCGTCACTCTTGATTTCGAGGTTGATGCACTCGCTGTCTTCAGTTACCTCAACGGCAGTGCTCACGCCGAAGCGGTAGAGGATATTTTCCAGCACCTCTTTGGCCAGCGGAGCACATCCCTCCGGCTGCGGCTGTCTGATGGATGCTTTTATCTTCACTTTGCTGCCGCCGATGATACCGAACAGCTTATTTGAGTTTTCAGAGATCACCTCGACTTCCAGCTCGTCCCGGGACCTGCCCAGCTGCTCGCTGGCCTTGGTGAGTGCCTCTTCCATGGTTTTGGCTTCGATCTCTATTGATGACATGGTCTTTAACCTCCCCCTGCTATGCGGCCTGTTTGTTGATGTAGTATTGCTGGGCGATGGACAAAACGTTGGTCACCAGCCAGTAGATGACCAGCCCCGAAGGAAAACTTAAGAACATAAAGGTGAACATGACCGGCATGATGAGCATGATCTTTGCCTGGGCCGGGTCCCCGACGGTGGGGGTCATCTTCTGCTGGATGAACATTGACGCGCCCATCAGGAGGGGAGAAATCAGGGTGAGATCTTTCGAGGAGAGGTCATTTATCCAGTATGATACAAAGGGTGCGTGTCGGAGCTCAATGGAATTGAGCAGAACCCGGTAGAGCGCAAAAAAGACCGGTATCTGTATAAGGATGGGCAGGCATCCCCCCAGCGGATTGACCTTGTTCGTCCGGTAGAACTCAAGCGTTCTGCGGTTTAACTCCTCCTTGTTGTCCTTGTACTTTTCTTTGAGCTCCGCCAGCTTGGGCTGAATCTTCTGCATTTCTTTCATTGATTTCTGGCTTTTGTGGGTCAGCGGCCAGAAGATGATTTTGATGCCGACGGAAAGAAAGATAATCGCCAGTCCGTAGTTGGGTATGAACCGGTGAAACAGCTTCAGAATGTAGAGCATGGGCTTGGCAACGGGGTCCAGCCAGCCGAAGCTCAGTATTTTACCCAGCTCGCCCGGCCCCTTCTCAAGATGGCCCAGATCTTTGGGACCGATATACACCGTGGATGAGAACGTCCTGCGGTCATTGGGCGGAATGGAAGCGGGAGGATATACCAGCCGGAACGACACTTCATCGTTCAGCGGTTTGAAGAGCTTGAGCTTCAGATCCTGCGCGTCCCGCGGGATGAAGGTTTCGATGAAGTACTTTTCCTCAAAGCCCGCCCACCTGATGTCTCCCGAGAACACCTTGTCTTCCTTTATGTCGCCGACCGCTTTTCTGTTTAAGGTATTCGATATGAGATAGAGAAAGTTGTCGACATCCCCCGTGCCCCCGCCGAACAACCCCCCGCCGGAATCTTTTGTTCCGGGCTTCATCTCCAGGGGCCAGATGAAGGCGGGGCTTATCTCAATGGGCAGGGCGGTTTTGTTTTCTACGGTAAAATTGCAGTCGATATAGTAGCTCTGGTCCGAAAAGGTGAACTGCTTGATAAAAGCAATCCCCTCGGGGGACGTCCAGGAAAAGCTGATCTCCCCCTGCGGACTGCCGTCGGCAAGCGAGAGCGATCCTGCGCTGGGCGCAAACGGCGCGCGGGCGAGACGCGCGTTGTCGATTCCTTCAAGGGCGACCTGAAAAGGGAGGCTTGCGCCGCCGCGGTTGCTTATCAGCTCTTTGCGCTCGAGCACGGCGTCAATCAGGGTCGTGTCATAAAAGCGGTTGAAGGGAAACAGGGAACAGATTTTAGGCAGAACAGCGTGGTCCGTATAGCGGAGCAGCTCCAATGCTTTCAGGCACGCACCCTGTGAAGAAAAACGGGCTGTGTAAAGCTGTGTCGAAATGACGACATCCTGCTCAGGTGGCAGTTCAGGAATGTCCCTGTCTGAAAGCGAAGGCAGGAGCGGTGCGTCCTGGCGTTCCTGCGGGAGCTGCTCCCCCGCATTAGTTGCCGGCTGGACGGGCGCCTCCTGAACCGGTTCCCGGGAGGGCTGCCTGTCTGTCTTCACCGGCTTGGGAGGAGGAAATAAAAACTGCCATAGCAAAAGGATAGCCAAAGAAAGGGTAATAGCAATGAGAGCTCTTTTTTCCATGTGATAAAGGCCTTAGATTTTGGGAACAGGATCATTACCGCCGGGGTGAAAAGGGTGGCATTTAAGAATCCTGACCACGGTTAGCGCCAACCCCCTAAAAAACCCATGGGTTTCGAAGGCTTGCACGGCATAGGAGGAGCACGAAGGATTAAATCGACAAGCAGAACCGGTAAGCGGTGAGAGGCATAACTTGTACAACTTTATCAGGCTGATGACCAGTCTTGTGATCATTGAAACGGGCTATGCACCATTCTATGCCTGGGGCCGGCGCGCCACAAGAAAGCCTTTTAGTTCATCGCGAAGCCCTGTATAATCAAGCTTATCTGCCCCCGGTTTTGCAGTGAACAGAATATCAGAGGACGGGGGCAGCTGCACTTTGTTCAGCCTGAAAAATTCTCTCAGCAGCCGCTTGATACGGTTTCTCTTTGCCGCTGAACCTGTTTTCCTGCTGGCGGTAATCCCCAGGCGCCGCTGCCGGAGGTCGTTGGGACAGATATGCACCGTGAAATGTTCAGTGCTTGAGCCTGAACCCTTTCTGAGAGCACGTTTAAATTCAATAGATTTGAGCAGCTTTTCCTCTTTGCCGAGACCGAACGTTTTCATGAGGCGCAGCATGGTAATGGGAGCGGCAGCAAGGAATGGAGAGAAAATCAAGCGAAAAAAGCTAGACGGCCAACCTCTTTCTTCCTTTTGCCCTCCTTCTATTGAGGACGTTTCTTCCGGCCTTGGTGCTCATCCTGGTTAGAAAACCGAAAGTCCTTTTTCTTTTTGTGTTGCTCGGTTGATAAGTCCGCTTCAAGATGTTCCCCTTTATCAATGATTAACAAAGTGGGAGAATTATTCATAAAATGTGCGATTTGTCAAGCTTAAAACATGTGCGTGAAATAAAAGGTAGATAGATTCTCTGGGTGAGTAGCCCTCAAGGCGCGCATGTAACTCCACCTTCCTAAAATCTATCTACCTTGCTCTTTTTATATATATTAAAACATGAAGCCGACTGAAAGTCAAGTGCTGTTTACTGCTGAAAACCACGACAACCTGCCGGCTTAGCCTGGCCGGTCTGCGCTAGAGCTTATTAAAACTGGCGCCCCCGACACGATTCGAACGTGCGACCTCTGGATTAGGAATCCATTGCTCTATCCTACTGAGCTACGGGGGCAGCCTTTATGGGATGACACTTTAAATGTAGATTGTTTTGAGTGTGGTTGTCAAGAATATTAACTAATAATAAGCGTTGCTCCCCTGCTCTATCTTTTTGTTCTTTCCATCTTCAGGAGCCGTCTTTTAAGGCCTATTCCGCCTGCTGCTGAGAAACCGCCGAGGCTTCCGTCGCCCTTAATAACGCGATGGCAGGGAATGAGCAGGGGGAAGGGATTGTGAGCCAGGGAATTGCCCACGGCACGCGCGCCGCGGGGGGTTCCTATCTTTCGCGCCAACCGGCCGTAGGTGTCAACCGAGCCGTACGGAATCTGCGCGGCAGCCGTGAGCACCTTCTTCTGGAAGGCGGTGAGATTAGACCAGTCCACCGGCACGCTGCCGAGAGCAACGTTCTCTCCGGAACAGTAGCGCTCGAGCCGTTTTATGATCGCCCTCATCCCCCTTGAGGGATGCACCTCCATGGCATCTCTAAAGGCTTCTTTGAGGTGCCGTTTAATCTGATGCTGTCGGGAATACCCTATGCAGAGCCTCTGTACGTTCCTCCCTTTCATGACCATGCCGCACCAGCCCATGGCTGTTTTGAAAATAGTGAGTGACGGCGCGGCACCGCCGGTGCCTTTGACGTTCATTGCAAACCTCCGGATGTATGACCCGTGCATCGCGGGCCCGGATAAAAAAATCTTGACATCTATAGATAAAATGGTAGATTGGCCCCCTATTTAACGGTAAGGAGACGACAAAGAATGATCAGACATAAATCCGCGGAAAAAAGGGCGAGGCAAAACAAAAAGCGCTACCAGCATAACCGGGCAGTTAAGTCATCGGTGAAGACCGGCGTTAAGAATCTCACGACCGTTCTGGAAGCGAAGAACAGGGAAGAAAGCGCCACGGCGTTGAAGAAGGTCATTTCCACCATAAGCAGGGCTGCCTCCAAGGGAGTTCTTCACAAGAAGACAGCCTCACGCAAGATATCCCGCCTCACCAAAAGGGCTAACAAGCAGCCGGCTGTCTAGGGTTGACAACCGCTGTTACCCGGCGCTCACAGGGCGCAGAGCCGGGCGATCATATCCTCAAGTATAATTTTCTCGCTGATCCTGCTTGATTTGAGCTTTCTGTCTGACTGGAAGAGCAGGCTGAAGCAATGCCGCGCCTCTCCCAGGGAGAAGGCTTCTGCATGCCTGGCAAACTCCCGGAGATGAAAGTTGTTAACCCCCAACTGTTTCCCCGCGTCTGCAGCGGAGCTTCCGCTGTGCATCATCTCCCTCGCCCGAACCATTAAGCGGTAGTGGCGGACTATCATTCCAAGTATTCTCAGAGACGGTTCTCCCGCATCCAGAAGGCGGTTCAATACATCGAGCGCTTGTTGCCGGTCTTTTACGGCGAGAGAGTCCGTCAGGTTGAAAATACTTGCCTCCTTCACCGCGGCAATGACCTCCTCCACATCCTCCCGTTCGATTACCCTCTTTTCACCTGCGTAGAGGACGATCTTCTCCAGCTCATTGGAGATGCTCTGCAGATCGTTTTCCAGGGTCTCACCCAGCAGTGCCACCGCTTCCCTGCTGATCTGCTTGCCGCGCTCCTTCGCCATCCTTCTGATCCACTCCGGTATTTCGCCCCTGAAGGGATGATAGAAGCGCACCGCTATGCCCTTTTTCTTAAACAGGGAGGTGATCTCTGATTTCGGCGCGGTAGCGCCGGTGCAAAAAACCAGGCAGGTGGAAGGAGGGGGCTGCTCAAAGTAGGCTGAAAAGTCCTTCCACGATGATTTAAACTGGTCGGCCTCTTTTACCACCACCAGCCGGCGCTTGCCGGCAAGCGGCAGCGTTTGAGCGGCATTGATAACCTGGCGGGGTTCGCTTTCCCCGCCATAGAAAAGCGAAAGGTTAAAGCTTGTCAGGCGGGGTTCAACCAGCAGTTTTTTAAGCTGGTCTACCGTTGTATCGATTAAAAAAGCTTCCTCCCCGTAAAACAGATACAGGGGGGCAATGGCGCCCTTCTCTAGGTCCTTTTGCAGTTCCAGGGGCTTCACCGGCTTAAAACCCCTCGATAATGCTGTCGTGGATCCGCTCCGCCAATTCAGCGGCCGTCATTTTCAATGCAATTTTTTTGTTGGCTTCGGTTTCGGCGATCTCGGCCGCGACGCTGTACTCCTCAAAGTGGTAGAGGCCTTTGTTTCGCCAGAGAATTTCAGCGGTGTCCTTTCTTTCCAGGGTTATATCGAGGGCTACCCGCGTGCGGTATTCCAGCGCTCGGTCGTCCCTGTCATAGGAGATGACCGATTCGCTGAATTCTTCTATGCGGCCCCGGATCACCGCGTCCGCCCGGGCTTCGTCCACCACTGAAATGAACTTGCTTTTCACAAATTCATCCACCAGCGCTTCCGTCATGTACCGCTCCAGTCCGGGTTCAAAGCTCTTATTCACGAAGTAGGGAATGGCGATGGAGTCAATGCCCGCCAGCACCCCGCTCGCCTGGCCGATGAAATGATAGCCGCAACCCGCCAGACCGAATAAAAGCAGCACTGCTATTGTCGCCCCTGCATGTTTCACCGTGCCCTCACTTCACAACGATATTAACCAGCTTTCCCGGCACCACGATCACCTTTTTGATCTCGGCGCCCGCAACCCATTTTTTCAGCGTGTCGTCGGTTAGGACCCTCGCCTGTATCTCCTCCTCGGAGGAAACGGCCGGTACCACGACGTTGCTCCTCAGCTTGCCGTTAACCTGCACCACAATGGTGATCTCGTCCTCGGTGATGGCAGCGGGGTCATAAGCGGGCCAGGCCGCCTTAAAGATGCTTTCCCGGTTGCCCAGGAGCTCCCAGAGTTCTTCCGCCAGGTGGGGGACCATGGGAGCAAGAAGAAGGATCACTGCTTGTATGGCTTCCTTGATGAGCGCAAGCGCCGTCCGGTCACGCACGGCCCCGATGTCAAACTGGTAGATGGCGTTGACCAGCTCCATGACCGCGCTTATGGCGGTATTGAAGTGAAAGCGGTCTTCGATGTCGCCCGATACTTTTTTGATGGTGGCGTGCGTTTTCAGCCGCAGCTTCTTCAGGGCCGGATCAGCAACCGATGTGCCGCTGAATGGCGGTACCGGTTTGAGCAGGTCAAGATGATCAACCGTCATCCTCCATACGCGGTTGAGAAAACGGAAGGCGCCCTCCACCCCCTGGTCGTTCCAGTCCAGATCTTTTTCGGGCGGCGAGGCGAAGAGGCAGAAGAGCCGGGCCGTGTCAGCGCCGTACTGGTCGATCAGGGTCTGGGGATCGACGATGTTTTTGGTGGTTTTGGACATCTTTTCGATGCGGCCGACGGTGACCGGCTTGCTGCAGTGTTTGCAGGCGCCCTGGGAAACCTCTTCAGGGTAAAGCCACCCGTGCACATCGCATCGCAGCGTCTCCTTGCATACCATGCCCTGGGTGAGGAGATTGCTGAAGGGCTCATCAACCCCGATGAGGCCCATGTCACGCAGGACCTTGGTGAAAAACCTGGCGTAGAGCAGGTGCAGCACGGCGTGCTCAATGCCCCCCACGTATTGATCGACGGGCATCCAGTAGTCGACCGCCGCCCGGTCGAGCGGGGAGCGGTCATGAGCGGGGCAGGCATAGCGGGCGAAATACCAGGACGACTCCACGAAGGTGTCCATGGTGTCGGTTTCCCTCAGGGCGGCCCCGCCGCAGCGGGGACAGCTGGTATTGACAAAATCGGCGCAGTTTTTAAGGGGGGATCCGCCCAGCTCTTTGATCTCTATTTCACGCGGCAAAATGACCGGGAGCTGTTCGTCGGGTACGGGTACCGTGCCGCAGGCCGGGCAATGGATAAAGGGGATGGGGTTTCCCCAGTAGCGCTGCCGCGAGATGCCCCAGTCCTTGAGGCGATAGTTGACCGCCCGCCTGCCCTGCCCGCTTGTTCCAGGTGATCGGTAATGGCATCCATAGCTTTCCGGTTGTGCATGCCGTTGAAGGATTCGGAATTGACCATGATCCCGTCGCCCAGGTAGGCCTCGGACATCCCTTCCGGGTTGAGCGTCTCTCCCTCGGGCTGAATGACCACGATGCGTTCCAGGTCGTATTTATTGGCGAATTCGAAATCACGCTGATCATGGGTGGGAACCGCCATTACCGCCCCCGTCCCGTATTCCATGAGAACAAAGTTGGCAACGAAAATGGGCATCGCTGCGCCTGGTGACAGGATTTATGCAGTAGGCACCGGTAAAGACGCCCTCCTTTTCCAGGTCCTCGGCGGAGCGGACAATTTTATCCTGTCCTGATTACCCGCTCGACGAAGGCCTGCACCGCCTGCTGCCTGCGCTGTGTCCTGCGGGAGAGCTGGAGCGCCAGGGGATTTTCGGGGGCCAGGCTCATGAAGGTCGCACCGAAGAGGGTATCCGGCCTGGTGGTAAACACGGTTATGGACTGCTCGCGCCCCTCGATAGGAAAATCGTATCTCGGTCCCGATGCTCTTCCCGATCCAGTTCTTCTGCATGGTGATGACCCGCTCGGGCCAGCCGGGAGTCTGTCGCAGCAGTCCAGGAGCTCCTCGGCATAGCGGGTGATTCTGAAGAACCACTGGTCCAGCTCCTTCTGGGTCACCTCGGAGCCGCAGCGCCAGCACGCGCCGCCCTCGACCTGCTCGTTGGCCAGGACCGTCCGGCACGTACCGCACCAGTTGACAAAGGATTTCTTCTTGTAGACCAGGTCCCGTCTCATACATCCTCAGGAAGAGCCACTGCTCCCATCTGTAATAGAGCGGGTCACAGGTGGCGATCTCCCGGCCCCAGTCGTAGCTGAATCCCATCCTTTTCAGCTGGGCCTTCATGTAGGCAATATTTTCATAGGTCCATTTTGCCGGGTGGATGCCCTGCTCCATGGCGGCGTTTTCCGCCGGCATGCCGAAGGCGTCCCATCCCATGGGATGGAGGACGTTGCAGCCCTGCATCATCTTGTAGCGGGCGATGACGTCCCCGATGGAATAGTTTCTGACGTGCCCCATGTGGATGCGCCCTGAAGGATAGGGGAACATTTCAAGCAGATAGTACTTTTTCTTCCCGGGACTCGCTTACTTCATAGGCGCGGGTCTGCTCCCAGCGCTGCTGCCACTTGTGCTCGATGTCATGAGCTTTGTAAGGTTCTGCCATCAGATTGCATCCTGCTCGAATCGGATTGACCGTGTGACCTGGTAAAAAGTGCGAGCCTCCTGAACCGTTGATTTTCTAGCATATACACCCCTGTTTATCAAGGTAAAAGCACTCCGGGATACGCCCCACCGCATCTTGCAGAACGGCACGGGAAGGGTCATTTTTGCGGTGTTAGCTAAAAGCACCTGGCGCAACCGCGGGAAAGCCCTTTAAAACACTGTTTTTTGGCATTGACTTTTACTTCCGGCATGATAAAAATTTGTTCCATTAAAATGTAAGCGGTCAGCGGATATGCAATCGCAACGGTCACACACAGGCACGGTTTGTAGAGGGGTACCGCTTTTCCTGATGCTGCTGATATTACACACCGGAGCCGTTGCATCAGGTCAGGCGAATTTGAAGGGGAGCAGCCCGGTTGCAGCAGCAGGCGCGGCAGTCCCCCGGACGTTTTCAACCAGCCTTGTAAGCCTTTCCCCCGGGCACACCATTGCCGCATCCCTTTTTATCTTCCGTACCGGGAACGCCTTCGAGATTAAGATACCCGGAGTGAATTGCCTGGAACCCTCCGGATCATACATGCAAAGCGGAATTACGTTCAAGGCGGATTTTTCGGCCACCGTCGGCAAGCAGGGAAAGCACTACCGCTACACCTTTTCCGCAAAGGGAATCTGGCTTTTCGACAGCTACATTGGCGGCATCATGGAGCTTGATGAATGGATCAACGAAACCGGACAGCAACAAAAGGTCACCTTTGTTTTCTGGGGAACATCCGAAGCGGCCGGTTCCGAAGAAAAGAAAGACCTCTTCCCGTTCTGACGCTTTCCAGCAAAACCGTCCCGTTTACCGGGCACTATTTACGCTTGACAGTCAAGGGCACGGCATGTTAATCATCGCAGGGAATTTTTGCTGCTGGTTATGCAGAGTGCTTGTAGTGCGCCGCAGATAGCTATAAAAATTAATCAGCTCACCGATTTTAAGGAACATCACATAAGGATTCCCGTTATGGCTAAGTCTACCGCTGTGAATCCCAAACTTGTCCACCGGTTCGGAAAAGGATGGGTATTCAATGTTACCTACGCCCCTGATGGCAAAACCATCGCGGTGGCGACCTCTGCCGGGATCGAACTGTACGATACCTCCACCTTCAAAAAGGTAAAAACGCTTTCCAAGCACCACGATTTTGTCGCCTCGGTGAATTTCAGCCCCAAGGGAAACCTGCTCGTCTCCGGTTCGGATGACAACACCATCAAGATTTGGGATGTCGCCGCGGGAAAAGAGATAAAGACCCTCAAGGGACACGGCGACGACATAACCTCGGTGCGTTTCAGCCCCGACGGCAAGTACATAGCCTCCGGTTCGGATGATGATACCATCCGGCTTTGGGACGTCAAAAGCGGTGAGACGGTGCGGATTTTCCAGGGCCATACCAACGACGTCACCTCGGTGCGTTTCAGCCCCGACGGCAAGTACATAGCCTCCGGTTCGGATGATGATACCATCAAGCTGTGGGATTTCGCGACCGGCAAAGAGATCAGGTCCTTTAAGGGACACAGTGACATTATCGAGTCCATCAGCTACAGCCGCGACGGCAAGCTCCTCGCCTCCTGCTCGGATGACGAGACCATCAAGCTCTGGGAGATCAGCTCGGGCAGGAACATTAAAACCCTCGAGGGCCACACCGACTGTGTGATTGCGGTCAGCTTTTCCCCCGACGGTAAAACCATTGCTTCGGGATCAGACGACGGCACCATTAAGCTCTGGGATGCCGGGACGGGCAGGAACATCAGAAATCTCAAGGGGCATACCGGCTACATCTGGTCTGTGGCCTTCAGTCCCGACGGGGCCACCATTGCTTCGGGGTCCCGCGACAACACCATACGGTTCTGGGATATTAAAACCGGCAAGGTGATCGGAACCATTGAGGGGTACACCGGGCTGGTCTGGTCGGTAAGCATGAGCCCGGGCGGCGATGTCTTTGCCTCCGCCCACCGCGACAACACCATTCTCATCTGGGACGTCGCGGGCAAACGGTTGCTGAGGCAACTGGAAGGCCATACCGATGATGTGAACACCGTTTGCTTCAGCCCCGACGGCAAGCGGCTGGTGTCGGGATCCGATGACGACACCATTAAAATCTGGAATGTGGAGACCGGCCAAGAAGAAAAAACCCTGCAGGGGCACACCGACTATGTGGTGGCCGTGGCCTTCAGCCCCGACGGGAAATCCCTTGCCTCGGCCTCCGATGACGGCATGGTCAAGATCTGGGATCTTGGGGAAGGCAGACTGGTGAGCACGCTGAAAGGCCACCTGAGCTATGTCTGGTCGGTTGCCTTCAGCCCTGACGGCCTTCTCCTGGCCTCGGGATCGCGGGACACCACCATCCGTATCTGGGACCTGGAAACGGGCAAGACGGTCAAAACCCTGCGCGGGCACACCAGCTATGTGTGGAGCCTCTGCTTCAGCCCCGACGGCAGGAGTTTGGCCTCGGCCTCGGACGATGGAACCATCCGGCTCTGGGATTTGCAGGAAGGCAAGGAAGCACCTCCGCCGTTCAAGGGCAAGACCAAACAGGTATGGTCCCTGTGCTTCAGCCCCGACGGCAAATACCTGGTGAGCGGTTCCAATGAGGACAAAATTGCCGTATGGGATGCCGGGAGCGGAGAAGAGATAAAATTCTTAAAGGGGCACACCAACATTATTGAATCGCTCAGCTTCAGCAGGGACGGCGCATATCTTGTTTCCGGGTCCGATGACGGGACCTGCCTCCTCTGGAAGTGGAGCTGATTAAGATACCCCGCGAAAAGCCCCAGGTCAGCCCCGGACGTCAAGGGGGTGCGCTTGTGTTGCGGGAAAGTGCGGAAAGGCTGCATGCTCTCCAAGAAGACAAAAAGAAAGTACGCTGACAAGAAAAAGCAGAGCAACTATTCGAAGGTCTACCTGCAGCTTATCGACAAGTGGTGCATCCGGTGCAAGGTATGCGCCGAGCTCTGCCCCGACAAGGTTCTGGGCATAAACGAGTATGGCTATCCGGAGGTGAGGAAGCCCATCGAGTGCGAGGCGTGCAACATCTGCGTGCTGGCCTGCCCCGGCTTTGCCCTTTCCCTGGTTGAAAAGAAGGCCAGGTCGCTGCTGCAGATTTTAGGAGGCGAGCATACGTGAACGGTTGGATGGGCAGGCTGCTGAGGGTTAACCTGACGGACGGCACCATAAGGACCGAGGAGCTGTCCGGCGATCTGGCGCGCCTGTACCTGGGCGGGCGCGGGCTGGCCACAAAAATTCTCTATGACGAGCTGGATGTGAAGCTCGATGCCCTGAGCCCGGACAACAAGATGGTGTTTATGACCGGGCCTTTGACCGGCACGGGCGCCCCGGGCGGGGCCTCCTATGTGGTGGTTACCAAGGCCCCCCTCTCCGGCAGCATTGTCTGTTCCACCGCCGAGGGATACTTCGGCCCGGAGCTTAAGTTTGCCGGCTTTGACGGCATCATCGTGGAAGGGAGGGCCCCTGAGCCCGTCTATCTCTCCATAGAAGACGAAAAGGTCGAGATTCTTTCGGCATCGCATCTCTGGGGCAAGTCCACGCTCAAGACCGAGGAGCTCATCCGCAGGGAAAAGGATAATCCCTGGGTCGCCCAGGAGACGTCGGTGGCATCCATCGGGCCTGCCGGTGAAAAGCTGGCCAAGATTGCCTCCATTGTCAATGACCGGCACCGGGTGGCCGCCCGGGCAGGGGTGGGGGCGGTGATGGGTTCGAAAAACCTCAAGGCCATCGCCGTCAGGGGCACCACATCGGTGACCCTTGCGGACGGCGCCAAGTTCATGGACGCGGCGGCGCGCGCCTGGGAAAAATTTAAAACCACCCCGGTGATTCCCCAGGCGCTCAACAATATCGGCACGCCGTTTCTGGTTGACCTCATCAATGATTGCGGCGCGCTCCCGGTGCGGAACTTCCAGACCGGGGTGATGCAGGATCACGAAAAGATAAGCGGCGAGCACATGGCCGAAACCATTCTCAAGGCCAACAAGGGGTGCTTTGCCTGCCCCATTGCCTGCGTGCAGATGACCGAGGTTACCGATCCCGCCTTTCTGGGCAGGGGCGAGGGGCCGGAGTACCGCACCATAGCCCTCATCGGCGCGGGATGCGGCATTACCAACATCAGTGCAATTGCCAGGATCAGCTATCTCTGCGACGAGATGGGGATCGACACCCTGTCCTTCGGCGCAGCGGTGGCCTGTGCCATGGAGCTGACCGAGAAAAAAATAATTTCCAAAAACGAGACGGGCATGACGCTCGACTTCGGGAACGCGGAGGCGGTGCTGGAGATGGTCGAGCAGGTGGCGAACCGCCGGGGCTTCGGTGAGCTGCTGGCTGAGGGCGGCTACCAGCTGGCGCTGCGCTATAACCATCCTGAATATTTCATGGGCGTGCGCAAGCAGGGGGCCCCCGCGTTTGATCCCCGGGGCGTCCAGGGGCTGTGCCTCGAGTATGCCACCTCCAACAGCGGCGTGTCTCATTCCATCGGGTACCTGGTGACCCACAAGATGCTCGGCATCCGGGGTGAGATCGACACCCAGGCCATCGAGGGCAAGGCACCGCTGGTCAAGCTGTTCCAGGACGGCAATGCCGTGTTTGATGCCGCGGGTCTGTGCCGGCTGCTGCTCCTGGGGATCTGGGTGGAAGAAATCGTTCCCATGCTTACAAGCGCAACCGGCATCGCCTGTACTGAAGACGAACTGCTCACCGCGGGCGAGCGCATTTGGAACCTCGAGCGGCTGTTCAATATTCGGGCCGGCTTCAGCGGCGCGGATGACACCCTTCCCCGCAGGATGCTCCAGGAGCTCATGCCCGAGGGACCCGCCCAGGGTCAGCTCTGCAGGCTCAAGGAAATGCTCCCCGAATATTATGCCATACGGGGATGGGACGAGAGGGGTGTGCCGACGAAAGAGAGATGCAATTCATTGGGCCTGGGCGCGGAAAAGGCCAGGGCAAGGAGCGCAGGTTGAAAAAACTTAAAATTGACTTCAAGCAGTGCTGCGGCTGCAGGCGGTGCGAGGTGGCCTGCTCCCTCATGCACTTTGAGAACAGCGTCAACCCCAAAAAATCCCGGATTCGGGTCATGGAGGCGGGCGATGTTTTCTATCCCTTGGTGGCAGGGCCGTTTAACAACGCCGAATGCACTTGTAAAAATATATTCGTCTTCGACGGGCGGGAGGTTGACGAATGCATCATCTGCCGGGCCTCCTGTCCGATCAAGCCCTGGTTCAAGGAGCCCGGGACGGATGTGCTGCTCAAATGTGATTTCTGCGGGGACCCGCCCAATCCGGCCTGCGTGAAGTGGTGTCCCTGCCAGGCGATTACCCTGGTTGATGATGAGGGACACATCGAGATTAAGGTCGAGGACGTAAAAAAGGATTACCAGCCGAAAAAAGTAAAAAGGGAATTACCCTGCAGCAGGGCTGCGAAAGACCAGATTTTTTAAAAAAGAAAACAGGATTTAATCATTTGCAGGATTTCCCGGATTTCCTTGAAATGGCAGGAGAGAAAATTATGACATCCTCCCCGGACATGAGGGCACCCATTTGTTTCCCATAGTGATCCCCGTTATGCCGCTACCTGACCAAGGGCAAGGGCCAACTCTGCATCAATGTGTGCAAGGCCGGGGCCATCAGCTTTGACATGAAGGAGGATGTGCGCGATCTCTCGGTGGGTGCCGTGATCAGGGATTCAGTGCGGTATTTATTGCCGTGGGCGCGCACCACGGGCCATGGGCACGCCCGGTGAGCAGGGATGGTATTTCGATCACCGGGGGCATAGCCGCCGGCTAAGCGGGGAAGCGGTAGTGATAAAGAAGCATTTGTCAGTCGACATCAATAAATGTACGGGGTGCAGGATGTGCGAACTTGCCTGCGCAATGGTGCGGGAGAAGGTTTTTAACCCCAAGAAGGCGCGCATACGCGTTTACCTTATCGGGATACCTGCAGTGCCCATTCCCGTTTATACCAGAAAGTGTGATGCCTGCGGAGGTGATCCCACCTGCGTAAAATACTGTGAGGTGGGCGCGCTCATCTACTCGGAGGAAAACCCCAAGCAGGACAAGAAGAAAATTCTCCTGGCGGAAGAGCTTGCCCTGGAATGGCTGCGCAACGCGGAGAACAGCATGCCGAGCGGTGATCCTGATGAAAGTGAAGGTTAAAACCTTTGCCAATTTGCGAGACATTGTTGGCAAGCCTGAAATAGAGCATGAGACACAGGACGGGGCCACCCTGGGATACCTGCTGGATGATTTGTGCCGGACCTACGGGAAGTCCTTTGAGCATCAGATAAAGGACAGAAAAACCGGGGCGATAGTACCGTTTCTCATGCTGGTCAACGATAAAACCTGCCGCTCCGTGGCCGACCTTTCCACCCCCCTCGGGGCGGGCGACACAGTTACCATCATGCTTCCCTTCGACGGGGGATAAGGAGCGATGAAAGATCACGGTATAATTAAGACGTGCATGGAGTAGAAGACAAATGAAAAATGGAGTAACGGAGTGCTGGAGTAATGGATTCTGATTCCTGACTGTTGCCCCTGAGCATGCAACCCCTCGCCTTATCAGAAGAGCGAGGGGTTTTTTTATTTTTTCCTGCATTTTGATCGATGATAACCAGACATGACAAAGCATTGCCTGATTGACGATCATCCATGCCTCTTTCTATCATCCCGCACAAGCGGGAATTAAAGTCTTATCCCAAGGTGCGAGGTTGGTAATCAGGCGGTTGCCGCCGCTGAACGGTCACATTTTCTTTTTAAAATCAATTAGATAATAACCACTAACGTTCCTGTCCCTTTTGTGCTGAAGGGTACAATCATAATACTCTGTTATTGCTGATATTTTTTGCAGAGGGGGTTTCTTATGAACTTAAAAGAGCAAATGGAGGTCTCTAATCCCTATCACCTCTTTAACGATTATTTATTAATTTATAAGTCAATTCGATTGCTTAGTTATAATAACGGCAATATTAATACAAATTATTATTTTGGTACCCAGCTTGCTTATCGATTGTTGTTACTAAGAGTCAATTCGATTGCTATAAATTATATCAGAGGTGGGCACTTGAAAAAAGAAACCAATGGTGAGAACAAATCTTTACATTTAACAAAAGATTCTTTTGGAATTGGTAAAGATGAAGCTCCTGATGTTTCCTGCCTGAAAATGCGTTAATTGATCACATGCTTATGAGGGATGATCGGGATTTGCCTGTCGCCGCCGGGTCCAGAAACGGGCAGCCCTCCTGGTCCGCGCCGGAAGAAAGTGCGGAACAATTTGGTGACCAGCCGGAAGAGGAGGCTGATGCAGAAGCAGCCGAATCCGCTGATGATCCACTCGTACTGTATCTGCAGCAAATCCGCCCCATATCGCTGATTGACCGGGAGCGGGAAGTGGAAATAGTAAAGCGGGTGGAAGAGGGGAAAAAGAGATCGCCAGGGTGATAGTCAATACGCCCATCACCGTCAACGAAGTTGTGCGCATAGGGAAACGGCTGGGCGCAGGCGAGATTGCTGTAAGAAAGATCATCAATGGTCTGGAGGATGATGAGATAGAAATCGATGAAGCATACTACGCCCGGAAAGTGCTTGCCTTAATCGGCAAGATCAAAACGTGCGATCACAAGAGGTTGGTGCTGAAGCGGCAGCTTGATCACAAGGAGATGAGCGATAGCAAGCGCAAGAGGCTGCTGAGGAAAATCGATGAAGCAGGCGATGCAATTGTCAATCTGCTCCAGGAGATAAATCTCAACAAGACCCAGATCAGTCAGATCACACAGAAATTAAAACGCTTCCTTGAGTCAATGGAAAGGGCGGAAGGGGACATTGCACAGTGCGTGGAAAAATCAGGGTTTCCTCCGGAACAGATCAGGGAGCGCTGCGAACAGGTGAGAAGGCGGCTGAATGGGAAAAAGCGATATGCCGGCCATTCCGTTGTACCTGTGAAAACATTGCTGGACTGTGAACACATCATACAGAACGCGCGGAATAAAATAAGGCGCATTGAAGCTGAAAGGGCCCTGGACCCCCAGGCTCTAAAAAAGGCGGTGAAGTCCATCGAAGAAGGAGAGATAAAGAGCAGGGTGGCAAAAGATGAACTGGTGAGGGCCAACCTGCGCCTGGTGGTAAGCCTGGCGAAGAAATACACCAACCGCGGGCTGCAGTTCCTGGACCTGATCCAGGAGGGCAACATAGGCCTCATCAGGGCGGTTGACAAATTTGAGTACCGGCGCGGCTACAAGTTCAGCACCTACGCGACCTGGTGGATCAGGCAGGCGATTACCAGGGCCATAGCCGACCAGGCCAGGACCATCCGCATACCCGTGCACATGATAGAAACCATTAACCGGCTCATCAAGGCATCACGGATGCTCGTTCAGGAAGCCGGCAGGGAGCCTACTCCGGAAGAAATTGCGCAAAAGATAGAGGTCCCCGTGGAAAAAGTGATGCGCATCCTGCGCGTCGCGAAACCTCCGCTCTCCCTGGCTGACCCGGTGGGAAATATAAGCGGTAATTCCCTGGATGATTTCATCGAAGACAAGAAAACGGCTCACCGGGCAAAGCGGCCATTTACAAGAGCCTGCAGGAATATACGGACAAGTTGCTCGCCACCCTCAGCGCCAAGGAAGAGAAAGTTTTAAGGATGAGATTCGGGCTGGGAGAAAAGGCGGATTGTACCCTCGAAGAAGTCGGGACTGACCTGGAGGTAACCAGGGAACGGATACGACAGATAGAGGCCAAAGCATTGCAAAAGATGAGGCATCCGGCCCGGAGCGAACACCTCAAGACGTTCATTGAATGATAATCTTGTCCTTTGTTTGTTATCGACCCCCTCAGCCCCATCACCCTTCTCCCCGTTGGGGCGAGGGGGTTTTAATTTCTTCCAAACAAAACATTCCCTTGCACCTTTGGGGGGAGGGTGAGGGGTATAATCCGGCTACGTCGAATATTTTCCGGACAGGTTGCACTTTTTATATAAATATGTTCTTTCTTTATGGAAATGGAAAGGCAGAGGGCTTATGACCGATGCCAATGATATACAGCAGGGTAATAGGAGCGAGAGGTACCATTATGGCAATCACAATCAGCGGTCAAACACTGTATTCAGTCTCCGAGCTGTCGCTAAAGCTCAACGTTACTACCGTGACCATCAGAAATTATATCAAGCAGGGCAGGCTCAGGGGACACAAAGCAATGGGTAGATGGCTTATATCAGAACAGGATATGGTGGAGTTTTTTAACAGCCTCGAGTGATATAAGCCGGACATCAATCAGCATTAAAACGCAGTGACGCTGCTCGTGCCCTCCCCGCAGCAATCCGGGTTCTTCCCGAATCACCTCCTTTCATGTTCATACAGCCCTTCCTGCGCGCCTGAGGAAAAACGCCCGTTTTGAAGAAAAAGTTAAAGGTTTATCCGCTGCGGTCGATTGATAATAGTGTGATGAGCAGCAGCTAAATCTTTGAGCGGTACCTTCACACGTTCGGGGACGGGCGCAGGAAAGAGTGCCGTCCGGAGGGCACTATGCTGATTGTAACACCCCAGGCAAAGCAAAAACTTGTTGAGGCGCTTCACGAAAACACCCACGATCCCTGCTTGGCTATCAGGATTACCATCAACCCCAGGGCCCCGCGGCAGCTTGACCTGATACTGGACAAGGAAAAACGGGGGGACTTTGTGGTAAAGACCAATGAAGGGCTGAAGCTGCTGCTTATCCAGGCTCACCTGGCATCAAGGCTGGAAGGGTTGATCCTGGATTACGAGGATGGGCTGCAGGATTTCGTCATTGCCGAATTGACCCGCCATTGAGGTGTATCCATTTATTCTGAGTGTTCCCGAAACAGAAATAATAGCTCGAAATTATTTGAATCCTGCGATCGAATCGCAGGATTCAGTGTTTTCGGGGGCGACGCGGCCTGGCTCTCTGCCCCCTCACCCTAACCATCTCCCCCGGCGGGGCGAGGGGATTCGTTTTTCCCCCTTTCCCTATCGGGGAGAGACTTGGGGTAAAGAAGATTTGACAAGCTGGATTCCCGATTTCGCGGGAATCCACACCCGCTACTCAACCGGCCGCTTGTCTACCGGTTCCACTCCATCCCAGTAAACCCCGCAGTTGCTTCCCGGAAGCTCAAGAGATGCCGTCTGGCCCAGGCCATCCAGGTTGCTGGCAGTAATGCCGCGGTCGCTCACGGCATAAATATAATCGCCCATGAAAATGCTGCGCCTGATGTCCTGGTAGCACCAGTAGGAGGAAGGATCGCTGTTGTAAAAAGCGGAATGGTCGATGTTCCCATATAGTGAGAGCCCCTGGTCCGGGTCAACGGTGACAAGCACCAGCTTGCTCACGTATTCGTAATCGCAGTAGTAGTCATCGGTGCATTCGTAGCGGCTGGTGCTTAAGGGAACGGCCAGCAGCTTTCTAGGGGCCCAGTACTGGAAGGCCTTGTGCTGATAAGTCGCCTCGCTTGATCCCCACGATGACCAGTCGTCACCTTCAACGGCCGATAGGGTATAGGTGGATTTGAGCACCGGGTTGGCAAAATCAGAGACATCAAAGAGGGACACCTTGATTGAGCCGTCAAAGCCCGTTTCATCACCTCCCATGCCGATGGTCAGCAGGCGGTCTTCGGCAATGGGGTGGAGATAGGTTGATACACCGGGCACCTCCAGGCTTCCGATGATGTGGGGATTTGCCGGGTCGCTGAGATCAATGGTCCAGAGGGGATCAATATAGCGGGCGGTTGTGAGAAACGCCTTTTCCCCCATGAATCGCGCCGACCAGATGGTCTCGTCCACCGCGATGCCGTCGAGCTGTCCCACAACATCAAGTTTGTCGGTGCCGCCCAGCACATAAACATGGTTCTCGGTTGGCGGGGGGTTTTCCACCCACCATCGGTTCCACTGGCCGGTGGTGGTGGCCACCCTGACGTAGCCTTCATATTCGGACAGGGAGAACTGGCTCAGCACCGTTCCGCTGACGCGCCCGCTGCCGGTATACACCGCCTCTCCGGGAGCGGAAATATCGAAGCGGTGGATGTTGGTTGCCTCTTCCAAATCCTCGGTATCATAGTACCACCACCAGCCCTGGGATGGCTCGGCAATGATCAGGGTATTGGTGGATGCGTAAATAAGGCTCCAGTTGCTGACAATGTGGTCCGAGGCAAAGTTTATCTCGCTGCCCAGGAGGTTGAAGCTGGCGATGGAGGTAAATCCCCGGCTTGCACCGTCATCGGCAATGACAAAATTGCCGCAGCCCTGAGAGGCTTCATCGTAGGCGATAACCTCCCCTTTCCCGGTGAGCTCAAACCGTTTGGGCACCAGGTCCGCAAGGGTAAGCGCGGCGATAGTTTCATCGTTGTGCTGAATGGCCCTGGCTATGGCGTCCGTCCACATCTGCTTTCGCGCGGGATCGTTGTACGGCAGCTGGTAGTATTCCTCCGGTAGCTCCGGCCAGTAGAGCAGGCCGTAGGGCTCGGTATAGGAGTACGCAAGCATGTGCACTGAGCCGTTAATCTCGCGTGCCGTCTGGTAGGACCCTTCCAGGTAGAACTGGCGTGTCACCCGGGGATTCAGGGCATCGGCAAGATCAATCAGGGTTATTTTGGTGAGCGTTGTGCCCGAATAGTACCAGATGGAATCATCGCCGTTGACGAGATCGGAGAGGGGATGCTTCTCATCCATGTCGTAAGTGTACACGCTGGAAAATACCGCCGCCTTAACTGCCGGTCCGTCGGGTGTTTCCTTGGCAATAAGTATCTCGTTGGGGTAGCCCTCTATGGTAAGCCGGGCCGTTTCACCGATGCGGCCGAACTCGGGAACGCTTACGATGACAAGATCATTCCCGTTCAGGGTGTACATATAATAGCCGTCGGTTTTTAAAAGGTCCGCCTCGTCCGCCCCGGTTTCCTGGTTATTGGTGCCGGAGTAGTCAACACCCTCCTGGCGCCCGCCGCTGTCAAAAGATCCGGCCGTGTCGTTTGCATCTTCGCGGGGGAGGTAGTAGTACTCTCCATCCACGAGGCTTAGGAGATAGGCGCGCATCTCTTCGGAGAGGTTGTCCTTCAGCCGTTTTTCAAGCTCATTGCAGGATGGAAAAGAAACAAGATTGGCTGAAGTCCTCACCCGGTCGCCTATCCGGGGCAGGTCATTGTTGTAGTCACAGCCCGAATAAAGAACAAAATGCCGCCAGAAAGATAATGAGCGCATATGTTTTTTTAAAAGCCCGGGTTTTCATAGGCCCTCCTCATAATGTCAATAATTTGCAGACTATAGCGTTTTTACGTAACCTCCTTCAGCGTAGCGGAGGATTTGTTTGTCAAAGGTAAGTAATGTTGCGTTTAAAATCCGTGCAGATGCCACAATGATCATGTCTGCGGGATCACCATGAAATTTCCCGGGCAGCTGAGTGCTTTCTACAGCAATTTCCGGGGTCTTTGGGCAAACGGTAATACCCGGAGCCGCAAGAGCATTTTTAATCCAGGCCAGAGCACCTGCTTCGAGGGTGATTTTACCCCGGGCTGAAAGCATGGCTGCTTCCCATAGTGATATTGAAGCAATCTTCACCGCCGACGCTTTAGCTGCCCTTTGAATTGCGGGGATATAACCCGATTTTTTTATTCGCTCATCCCCATTCATAAGCCAGAGCCAGATATGTGTGTCAAGCATCAGCATTGCAGTTGTCATCTCTTTAGTGCAGACCAGTTTTCAACCAGGGGCTTGGTGATATCGCCGGAGACTTTGACCGTCCCTTTAAGATAACCGAACACTGATTTTGCCTTTTTTTCTTCAATGGGGATAAGCTTTGCTACCGGCTTTCCATGCTTGGTTATAATAATTTCCTCGCGTTCATTTCTAACGTGTTCCATGACCTTGAGGCACTTGGCCTTGAATTCCCCGGCCGCCATTTTTACCATATACTCGCCCTCCGATAAGTATGACTATTAAATCTAACCATACTATATGTTACTAGTCAAGGATGATTATTATTGTGTTTCTAGTAAATGCTGAGCAACAATTTCCCCTGTCCGGTACTAATTTCCATCACCGACAGACTTTTCTTTGACATCTATTAGAGCAGCAATCGCTGTTAACTGTGCATGATCCGCCCTTCGGTGTGCACAGGCAGGCACTATTGCCTGAACAATCAGCGTCATTGCAGTCCGTGTAACCGTCACAATCGTTATCTTTACCATCATTGCAGGTGGCTTCGGGATTTTCGTTAACGACACAGCCGGTACAGACAGGGTTATTCCTGCAATCAGTATCTCTGCAATCCACCTTTCTGTCCCGATAATTCATCATCAATGCCGTCGTTGGAAATCTCCGCGGTGCCGCACAATGGACTACCCAAATAAAAATTGTCTTTAAAATCAGCAACTTCAGGTCGCAATTGTTATCTTTCCCATCGCCACACAGTTCTGTCGCTCCCGGATGGATCGCCGGATCATTGTCATTGCAATCAACAGTGAGTACATAGGTCTCAAGTCGGCATCATCATCACACACATTGCCGATACCATCATTGTCCATATCTGCCAGTATTGGAGTTCGCCGTTTTGCGGCAGTTGTCGGAAGTGTCAGAGCAGGCACTCCGTCTCCATCCTGGTCACTGATTCCTGCCACTATTTCAGTCAGGCGGGGATAAACATAATTATAGTATATCTGATGGCCGCCGGGTTTGAGGTGAATGCTGTCGTATCCATAGGTGTTAATTAGAAGCTCAGTGGATTTTGCGCGGAGGTTGCCTTGATATATCCGAAAAAGTCAATCAGGTAAGCGCGTTGACTTTCTATCCAGGGCATGAACTGCCCGTAGAAGTACTCTGCGTTCGAGTTTGTTGCGAATAGGCACGCTAGTGAATCTAGAGCAGGAGGTTTCAACGCCGCCCAGGCTGCCGCACGCGATGGGATAAAGGTTAAGCCAGATGGCTGCCCGTCCCTGGGAAGTAACATAATTGGTCATGGACTTGGCTTCTGCTACCACTAAATCTATTTCACCACCATAAAATTTAAAGAGCTGCAACAGATCATTTCCCGCGAGGTTGAGAATTACGTACTGCGCAACTGAATCACCGTTGCATGCCCGGCGGGATCCGCAGCAGCACCAGTCAGCCTCACCTCCCAGCGGAAGCGCAGGCTGGTTTTTCTCGCACTCCTGCTCGGGGCAATCATAACAATACCAGCCGCATATGCCGGTACCTGCGGCATCGGAGCTTTCAGTGTCCCAGTCAAGAATTTTCAGTCCCTCGTAGCCGCTTCCATCGGGATCAGAAATGCCGCAGGGATCCCGCGATTTGATGGCCTGCGGCGGTTCAATGATAAAGCCGGGGGCGGCGATGCCTGCAGCCTGCTGAAAAGAGACTGCTGATATAAATCTGCACCGCCGCTGGACTCGCGGCAGTAAGTTGTGGAGCTGTCTCCGGCAAAAAATATCCTGGTAGCTGTCATCTGAAAGGCAAGAGTGGCCAGGGACACACTGAGTATCAGAAAGAGCAGAAACGCAGAGATACATAATTGTATATTACCTGTTGTCTTTTTCATTTTCTGCCTCCTTTCATGTCATTGGTGAGACCAATCCTTTGTTTTTCAAACGCGAAACACTAAAATCATTAATTAGTCGATCAGTAACCACCTCTTGTTTACGGGCAGTCCGGGCAGCCGGTCCGGTTAAACTCACCCTTCATCATCACCAGGTCAGAAAGGTTGACCTTGTTATCCGGGATGCAATCAGCCTGACAAGCATTTTGCGGAGTGCAGGTGGTCCGTTTAAACTCGCTCTTCATCACTACCAGATCTGTCAGGTTTACCTTGCAGTCCATATTGACATCAGCCGCACACGGACCGCCCGCACAGGCATCACCGCACCTGGGATCAGTGGTGTAGGGTTGAGCCGGCAGTCAGAGTCTGAGTCAACCTGGCTGAGATTTGATGTTACCCAGCAGTTGTCACAGGCATTCCCTAAGAGTGTCGGCATCACTGTTTGCCTGGCTTCGTTGGGAATTGTAGGGCAGTTGTCACAGGCATCGCCTAAAGTGTCACCATCTCCGTTTGCCTGGTTGCATTGGCTATCTCAGGGCAGTTATCGGTACTGTCAGCTACCCCGTCTTCATCCATATCACCCCTGTATGCCAATACCGTGCCGTTACCCTACTGCAAATACATCGGTAGATGACGCGCCCCAGATGCCATACAGGTCACTTCCCGTATCAGACTTCCTTACGCACCATTCAGTCCTTCATATTGGGCTATTGCTCCTCCATAGCCGACCGCAAAAATATCTCCTGACGATTGTCCCCACATGGCATTGAGGGTGCTTTCGGTTGGCCCACCAATCTGCGTCCAGTCGATCCCGTCATACCGAAGGATGCCCCCGAAGCTGCCCACTGCCAAGAAATAGTTTCTGTTTCTCCCCAGGCAGCCATCAGGGTTACCCGTTTGCCGTCTCTCAGGTCGACCAGGAGGTCCCATCGTAATTCATTACCGTCCTCTTCCAGTAGCCGTCCATGTGGCTGTTGCCTACCGCATAGACATCAGTGGAGGAATTGCCAAATAGACCCAAGTAGCTTCACCGTGGTAGGACTACTCATGCCCGACCAGGTAGAGCCATCATAGTGCCTGATGGTGCCTGAATCACCTACTGCAAAAATGTCAGTTGATGAACTGCCCCAGATTGCATTGAGTCCACTTGATGTGTTTCTTTTCATGGATGATGCAGGTTGTTCCTCCGTTTACTGTTTTGAGGATCTTCCCACTTGCTCCTACCGCATAGACCTCGGTAGCCGAACTCCCCCATACCCCTTTAGGTTGCTCGTTGTCTTACTTTTCTGGGTACCCCAGGCGGTGCCATCGTAGTGGATGATGGTACCCCCGTCTCCCCCGGCAAAAACATTATCTGCTGAGCTTCCCCAGACCCCATGTAACAGCCTGGTTGTACCGGTTTCCATGTATTCCCAGTAGTACATGCAGTTGAAGGGGTGGCGGGCAGTCAAGGGTAAAGTTATACTGAGAAGTGGTGGGTACGGTCATGGGGGTTTGTTCTGTGGGTGCGGTACTGCAATCAGATGCAGTTATGATAGGCTTTATTAGTAATCAGTTCCGGCACGGACCCCGGTAAAGTGGTAATTGCCTCCCCATCAGTTATTGCAGTCTGTCTTAACAGTCCCGCCTGGAAACAGTTTTACCTCTATGTTCTGCACCCCTTTTTCGTTTTCTTTGGGTATGGTGCCAATCAGTACGGTTTTGGTTATGGTCCCGGGAGACAACCCTCATAGCCGGGGTTGGGTAAGAGGTCGGTGGCGTGGTCAATCAGCGAGTTGTTGTTGGGAAAACCTACGGTTATCTGGATGGGAGATATAGCCGGATGCGGTCAATGTAAGGGGATAGGTACCACCCTGGGATAGAAAGGGCGGATAGATGCCCTGGGAGTCGGTGGAGGGGGTCTGATATGCTTACCCCTCTTTTATCAAACTCAACGGTAACATCATCTGATCCCTGCCCCGGTGCAGGCGTTGCAGATCCTTCCCTGGATGGAGGGGCCGGTCAGGCTTAAGATGTTCCCGTCATAGCCTACCACCACCACCCGTGGATTCAGGGTGCCGAAAGTGGATATTAGGCTGTCGTGGGTGCCGGTATCCATCTTGTTCCAGCCAGTACCATCATAGTAAAGGATAATTACTGTTCGCCTACGGCATACACATTATCTGATGCACTCCCCCAGATGCCCCG
>CAVVUR010000001.1:0-30142 GCA_963751515.1 uncultured delta proteobacterium | reverse complement strand
ATTCAGACTTCCTGATTTCAAGGGATGAAAAGCCTCTCATCACTTCTGACTGAGAGGCTTTTGCTGCAAAAGACAAATCGCACTTCTATTGCATGCTGCGCCGTGTTACTTCCTAAACAAAAGCAGGCTATGCTTATTTTATATAATTCCCTCATATGATCTCATCAGTCATGGAGTTTAATATCATCCACCATTCCGCTTCCCCGAATCAGGAAGCCGTTAACCTCGAGGATGGTAACACCCGGCTGCGCCGTGTTCAGATCTGCCTGCAGGTCCCTCACATAGGTGTGCCATTCCCCGTCCATTGCATCGGTCCCCAATCCAAATAACACATACTCGCCTGTACCCAGTTGGCTCACATTAGATGGCGTATAGGTGAGGTAACGGTGCCCTGCTGTTGTCTCCAGGTCAATGTAAAGGGTAAATGTCTCTGTGTAATTCATGCTCCATTCAATTACCCTCTGCGTTTCGTTGTACCATTTGCTCCCGTCAGCATTGCCCAGGCGATACCCATTCAGTGTCCCGGATCCTGTCAGCTCAATAACATCACTCCGCCGATCGCCATCATAAACATTATCTATCCCTGCCCCCGCTGGCAGGCTGTCATAAATCATCCAGCCCGTAGTCAGTCCGTCTTCGGCGTCTTCATAAACGGTAGAGCCGGAAATAAGTTTAATATCATCCACCATTCCACTCCCCCGAATCAGGAAGCCGTTAACCTCGAGGATGGTAACACCCGGCTGCGCCGTGTTCAGATCTGCCTGCAGGTCCCTCACAAAGGTGTGCCACTCACCGTCCATGGAATCGCTCCCCAGGCCGAAAAATACGTACTCTCCCAGGCCGAGCTGATCGCTGTCAAGGGGTCTGTAGGTGAGATACCGGTGTCCTGCCGTGGTCTCAAGGTCAATGTACACCACAAAGTATTCCGCATAATTCATGCTCCATTCAATTACCCTCTGCGTTTCGTTGTGCCAGTCACTCCCGTCAGCATTGCCCAGGCGATACCCATTCAGCGTCCCGGATCCGCTTAGTTCAATAACATCACTCTGCCGATCGCCATCATAAACATTATCTATCCCTGCCCCCGCTGGCAGGCTGTCATAAACAGCCCAGCCGGTAGTCAGCCCGTCTTCCGCGTTTTCATAAATGGTCTGCCCGGTTGGTTCTGATGGTTCCTGGCTGTTGGCAACCCCCCTGATCTCAGCCGACCTTCGACTCTCATTACGCGAGACATCAAAAGCAGACATGGCGATGTAATAGGTTCTGCCTTCCGTCAGGTTTGAAAGAGCATACCGTGTTACCCTTCCGGTCTCCTGTGATGACGTATAGTTCCCCGATGATGTTCCATAATAAATCCGGTACCCAGCCAGGTCAGATTCCGTATTGGCATTCCAAGCAAGCTCTATTGAAGCAGCATGCAGGTCGGAGCAGGCCATGAAAATAAACAGTGATACGCAAAAGGCGGCAGGTATCGGCCGGTTATATTTTTTTTTGTGCAATTGTGCCATTAAACCTCCCATACAGCAATACAAGATACTCGATTGATGCATTATGCTGTCACGCTTGCCAAACAGGGGAAATGATAGAGATCATTTCATCCGTTATAAGGCATAAGGCAAATTAAGTGCCAACAGGTTTGAATAATCGGGCAGGCAAGAAAGCAGCAGGATAAAGATCGTCAATTCAACACGTTGGAGGAAAAGCGGTGAGAATCAACTGGCTACTCTTAATCATCTTAAATGAATACACTTTTTGTAGCTTTCTGCATACAATTGAGTATAGTGATTGACCATCCTCCTCTTATGAAAAAGTTATGTTTACAAATCATACAGATTGGTTTATGATGATTTTATATTATTGCAGAATAAAATTATTTTGTTACCAAAAGTTCGCTGGAGATGGATTTTTTTTGATCTCATTAAAAACATAAACGTAAATAGTATTGTAATATATAAATAAATGCTGCCGCTCAACGAAAAAACATCAAAAGACGCGGTCCCCGGGTCCCGGGGATCAAGCGAAGGCATTGTAGCTTTTTTTTCCTCCTTGGATCATCGACACCTTGAGCTGTTGCGCCGCGTAAGATCAAACTGACGTCTTCGCCTCAGGACGGAAACCGTTCTATCAATCCCGCAGCCAAATTGTGAGCGTAACGCTTTAACGCCGGCAATTATTTTTTATCAAAATCTTTTTTCTGACAAAGATGAAAATAACCATATTTTCCAGAATGGTCATCAGTCTGCTGGCAATATTCATCCTGGCGATGGCCGCCTGCATATACTGCATCCTGCAGCTCCGCCAATTGGAGGAAAGCAGCAAAGCTATCACCAATGTTGATGCCGGCTCCATATTGCTGGAGCAGGAGCTTTTGAATACTTTTTTCTCGATGGTGAGATACGAAAAGAAGTACTTTATTATCAAAGACGAAGGGTTGTACAATCAATACCTCCTGGTGAAATCTACATTCGATACAAGCATGAGCGAGCTGGCAAAGGTGGCAAGCGATACCGATGCCAGAGCAATAGAATCGGTGGTAAACACCGCCGAGGCCAGGGATTTGTTGGCAAAAATCAATCATAGTTATGACCGCTACCAGGATTCACTGAATGAAGAGATGGGCTATTTGAAATCCGGGAAAGATTACGATGTCGTCAGGTTTCAGAAAGAGCGAGACCGTGCTGCTGATGATGTAATGGAAAACCTGAACAAGCTGGCATTTGACAGCACCGATGAGACCATTAATAAAGTCAAACAGTTGGGCGATGCCGAAGACAGGGCGAGAAAAGCGGCGATTGGCATATCCATTGTCGCGCTTGCCGCCATCATCGTCATTTCCATCCTGCTCACCATAACCATCACCCGGCCCCTTGCCGCGATGAAGAAGAAAACCAAGGAAATCGCCAAGGGGGATTTCGGCAATGATTTGAATCTCTCCTCACCGCCTGAAATAAAAGAACTGGCGGAGTCATTCAACGCCATGTGCGGCAGGCTCAAGGAGATCGACAGGATAAAGTCCGATTTTTTTTCATTGATGTCACACGAGCTGCGCACGCCGCTCACTTCCATCAAGGAAGGTTCATCGCTCCTGGCGGAGAACCTTAAAAATTCCGGCTTGACGGAAAACCAGCATAAGCTCCTGGCAATCATTTCGGAAGAAAGCGCCCGCCTGATCAAGCTGGTCAACGCCTTACTGGATCTGGCAAAGATGGAAGCCGGGATGATGTCCTATAATTTTGTCAAGGCGGATATCGGGGGTTTGATAACCAGGGCGGTTCGTGAAATTGAACCGCTGGCCGTGACCAAAAATATCAGGGTCGCCATAAAAGCTGAAACCGGCCTCGTGCCGGTGCGGGCTGACCATGAAAGGATCCTCCAAGTTTTGCGCAACCTGATCGGAAACGCCATAAAGTTCACCCCGGCCAACGGGACGGTCAGCGTTTCCGCCCAGCCGGTTAAGCACGGGGTAAAAATAGCCGTGGCCGATACCGGAACCGGCATTGCCAGGGAAAGCCTGGACACCATCTTTGACAAGTTCCAGCAGGGTGCTGCCAGGAGGCCGAATAAAGTTAAAGGAACCGGATTGGGTTTATCAATCGTAAAGCACATTGTTGAGTCTCACGGAGGTAAGGTTTGGGCAGAGAGCACTTTAGGAAAAGGCAGTACATTTATCTTTGTATTGCCGGCGTAGCTTTTTTCACGTTTCTTGGCTGCGCCGCCATGCGCGAAGTGGAAATGCGCAGCAGCGCCGACAAAAGCCTGCTTCGCGGTCAGGAGCTTTTCGCCCGGGGTGATTACGCGGGCGCCCTGAGAGAGAACCAGGCCGTCGTGTCCGCCTTTGATAAGAAGCCCCCCGGAGACAGGGCACTTTTCTCCATGGGTCTCATTTATGCCCACCACGACAACCCGCAACGGGACTACAAGCAGTCCAGGGCTTATTTCAACAAGCTCATTGCAGACTATCCCCAGAGCGCGCTCGCCGGACAGGCAGACATGTGGGTGCATGTGATTGATGAAACTGAAAAAGAGAAGCGGATTGCCCGCGAACGTGAAAAAAAGCAGATTGAAAAAAAGCCTGAGAGCAGGGAGCAGGCCGCGTGCAGGAACCTGCAGCACGGCCAGGAGCCCCTGATAAAAGGCGATTACCAGGAATCGCTCAGGGAAAACCAGAAGGCGCTTTCCCTGCTGGACAAAAAGGCCCCCGGCGGCGACAGGGCCCTTTTTACCATGGGCCTCATATATGTCCATTATGACAACCCTGAGCGGGACTACAGAAAGTCCATGGAATATTTCACCAGGCTTGTTGAAGACTATCCCAAGAGCGCGCTCGTCGAACAGGCAAAGATCTGGGTGAACATTCTTGATATTATCGAGAAAGAAAAGCAGGTTGATATTGAACTTGAGCAAAAGAAGAAGGATCTGGAACAAGAGGAGCAGTAATGAGTTCAGGAAAGATTCTGGTGGTGGATGACGACAGAAATCTCGCGGAAGTGGTAAGGATGCGGCTTGAGTCGGAGCAGTATGAAGTCACGACCGCCCAGAGTGAAGACACCGCCCTGGAGGCGGTGAAAGAAAAGGCATTTGACCTGGCCATTATCGACTTGCAGCTTGATGAGGACGGGGATGGAATATCCCTGATGGAAGATGTTCACCGTGTCAACCCCGACATGCCGGTCATCATCTTCACCGCGTTCGGGAGCATCGAAAACGCCGTGGAGGCGATGAAAAAAGGCGCCTACAGCTACCTTGCCAAGCCGTTTGAGCATGAAAAGCTGCTGTTCCAGGTCGAGAAGGCGCTCGAAAAACACCATCTGCTGGCCAAGATTAAGAACCTTACCGGGCTTTTACATGAGAAATACAGCGTGGAAAATATTGTGGCCCGGAGCAAAAACATGCAGGAGATCCTGCGGCAGGTGGCCCTGGTCGCGAAAACCGATTCCACCATTTACATCTACGGCGAAAGCGGCACCGGCAAGGAGCTTATTGCTAAAACGCTTCATCTTGCCAGCGACAGGAAAGACAAGTCTTTCGTGGCCATCAACTGCGCGGCGATTCCCGAAACCCTGCTGGAGAGCGAGCTTTTCGGCTACGAGAAGGGCTCGTTTACCGGCGCTTCGCAAAGCCGTTCCGGGCTGTTCATGCAGGCCGACGGGGGAACCCTTTTCCTGGACGAGATTGCCTGCATGTCGCCCGCGCTGCAGGCAAAAATGCTGCGCGTCCTCCAGGATCAGCAATTCTATTCCGTTGGCGGGAAAACACCCTTCAAGGTTGATATCAGGGTAATTGTCGCCACCAACAAGGATCTTAAAAAAGCGGTTGAAGAGGGCCTGTTCCGCGAAGATCTCTTTTACCGGATTTGTGTTATCCCCATCAATCTGCCGCCGCTACGGGAACGAAAGGAAGACATACTCCCCCTGGTAAATGAGTTCATCAAACAGTTCAGCCAGAAAATGAAAAAGGAGGTGAAGGGCATAACCTCCCCCGGGATGCAAAAGCTGATGCTTCATGACTGGCCGGGGAACATACGGGAACTGGAGAACACCATCGAGTATGCCGTCGCCATGACGCAGCAGGACGTCATTACCGAAGATCTGATTCTCCCCTCGAACGGGTCTTCGCAAGAGCCTTTAAAATCTCTGACCAGGGCCAAGGCCGAGTTCGAAAAAGGCTACGTCATCCATCTGCTCCAGGTCACCAAGGGCAACATCAGCAGGGCGGCCGAGCTGGCGGGACGGTTCCGCGCCGATTTCTACAACATTCTCAAAAAGCACAAGGTCAATGCGGCTGATTTTAAAAGTCAGTCGTGATTGCCGTCTTGATTATCGCGGCGGATGAACGGGCCGGCTGAAGCAGGTACCCGTTACGCAAATCTTTGCTTGACTGTGCCGTTCTCTGTGATATGAACATGTGGTGTTGAGATTGCTTGCGTTGCAGGCCTCGCCGGATACCTGTCCCGCCCTGAGGCGTTATCTCCCGACGCGACGAAGATAAACGTGATGTGATGGAGACCTGTGAATGATAGATGATGAAAAAATAGAGCTTGCCTCACGAAAGGCCTGTGAGGCCTTTTGGGAAACACTGGCGGAACAGTTCCCGGATATTGATCCGCAGGAAGATCTGCCGGCAGAGGAAGAAAGCCTGTTTCATGATCAATGCCTTGAGGCAGCGCGGCTGTGGGTGCGGTTGAACGAGCCGGATGAGGAAGAATAAAAAGGAAGTTTTTTTTCGGGTTTTCCCCCGCTGCTTTTCCCTGTTTGAGTCGAACACCCCATCAGGTCGCGGGCAGTCGTCAGTCCCGCCCGCGGAAGCGCCGTGACACGCTGCATGCCCGGTCCGTCTGCCGCAGTGATGAAGTAGGCCGTTTTTATCAGCGCCCGCTCTTTTCCCATTATACCCGTTACCGGAAGCTTTCCGCTTTTCCATATGTTCCGTGATGCGCTCATCAGCGTTTTCCTTTCCATGCGGAGCAGGGAATGAATTTCAAACACATGTCGGTAAAAGAGATCAGCCGGATGGTGAGCACCTTGAACCATCCGCAAGATATCGAGGAGGCCATCCGCACGCTCAGCGCCCTGATAGATTCATTCAAAATATTGAGATCCATGCTGGAGGGTCGCATGCTGCTCCAGCGGGAGCAGGAGCAGCTGGAAAGAAGAAAAGGGCTGCGGGTGGTGAAGAAGGAGCCTTCTCGGTCAACCGAATAAGATACAACCACGAAGCGCACGAAGAGAAAATCCACGAAGAACACGAAGAGAAAAACCGAGAACAACAACACCAAATGGATGTTTTGTGAAAGGTCATAAGCGCATCAAATTTTTTGTTAATAGACAAACAATTTGATGCGCTTGACACTTCGTGTTCTCCCTTCTTTTCTTCGTGCGCTTCGTGGTTCAGTTTTTTAATTTATGTGAGGTTTCCTTTGAAACCAACCCTCAAAGAGTACCAGCGCAAGCGTGATTTCAGCAAAACGCCGGAACCTCCCCCGCGCGTCCCGGAAAAGTCTTCCGAAGCGCTGCGCTTCGTGATCCAGAAGCACCATGCGCGGAATCTCCACTACGATCTGCGGCTCGAACACGAGGGGGTGCTCAAGAGCTGGGCCGTACCCAAGGAACCGCCGCGAACTGCCGGCATCAAGCGGCTGGCGGTGGAGACCGAGGATCACCCCATCGGATACGAAGCGTTTGAAGGTGAAATACCGGAAGGGGAATACGGCGCCGGAACGGTCAAAATCTGGGACAGCGGAAGTTATCTTCCGGTTGAGTGGGAAGAAAAAAGCATTGTCTTTGAAGTGAAGGCAAAGAAGCTGCAGGGGACCTTCTGCCTGATAAAGCTCAAGCCAAAGGAGAAGGATGACCGGAACTGGCTGCTTTTCAGAAAAAAGAATTGACCCGATTGTCCGCCGCAAGGAGCTGCCATGTACATCGTGGTGTGCGTCAAAATGGTGCCCGATACCACCCAGGTCAAAATAGACCCGGTGACCAATACACTGGTGAGGGAAGG
Source organism: uncultured delta proteobacterium (assembly GCA_963751515.1). Taxonomy (GTDB): domain Bacteria; phylum Desulfobacterota; class WTBG01; order WTBG01; family WTBG01; genus CAZWCD01. Next base: position 22,645 of record CAVVUR010000001.1, on the reverse strand, counting down.
GGTTCCCTTCATCACCAACCCCTTCGACACCCACGCGCTGGAAGAGGCGCTTCGCCTGAAAGACCGCTACGGGGCACGCATCACCGCCATTTCCATGGGCCCGCCCACGGCGGAAAGCGTTCTGCGGCGGGCACTTTCGCTGGGCACAGATGACACCGTGCTCCTAAGCGACCGCGTCTTCGGCGGTGCGGACACCCTGGCCACCAGCCGGGTGCTGACCGAGGCCATCGTCAAGCTCGGCGAAAAGGAACCGGTTGACCTGGTCATCTGCGGCAAGCAGACCATTGACGGCGATACCGCGCAGGTGGGCCCGGGCATTGCGTCACGCATCAATTTTTCCCAGCTGACCCTGGTCGACAAGGTTCTTGAAATTGATGCTAAAAAGAAAGTTATCCGCGTGCAGCGCAAGCTGGAAGAGTATCACGAAATAGTGGAAGCGGCACTTCCCGCCCTGATCACGGTTGAGCGCGAGATCAATATTCCGCGCTACCCCACTGTGCCCGGCAGGCTCGACGCGGAAGAGGCGGTCATGCCCCTCTGGAACAACGGCGTGCTCAAGCTTGACGCCAAAACCATCGGCCTGCAGGGATCTCCGACCCAGGTCAGGAGGATCTTTGCCCCGGAGCGGGAAAAAGGTGAAACCATCCCGGGGACCGGTGATCACCGGACAGAAGCCATCAAAGCAATGACCGACAAGCTTGCTGACTGGGATTTTGTAACCGGTTCCTGAACCTCAATGTAATTCGAAAATAAATATTTACCTTATTTGCCCCCTCACCCTTCCCTCTCCCCGGGAGACTGTGTCGTAATGAGGAAAATGCCATATGTGTCATTCTGAACGAAGTGAAGAATCTCATACAATCAATGCATTAGAAAATGGAGATTCTTCGGCTGATGCCTCAGAATGACATTATGACACAGTCTCATGGGGGGAGAGGGATGGGGTGAGGGGGTGAACAACTCCTTCTAAATTTCTTACTTACAGCAACACATCCACTTCCGCTCCGGAGGATCAATGGAAGATACGGCGGGGAAGAAAAAGAAACCGCGGGGGAAAGCCAGGCTCATTGCCGGCAAGTGCATCGCCTGCGGTGCCCGCTGCCAGATGTCCTGCCCTGCTGACGCCATTGAAATGAACGAGCGGGGTGAACCCATCATCTCCCGGGAAAAGTGCATCGGCTGCCGCAAGTGCGTCAAGGTGTGCCCGGCCGCTGCGCTTGAAATGTACCTCACCCCCGATGAGGAAAAGCTGCTCCCCGGGATGCAGCTTGAAACGGCCGGGGAAGGCGAGGAAGCGGCTGCCCAAGAGAAAGAGGCCGCAACCGGGATCGCGGCATGGAAAGGAGTGTGGGTGTTCGTTGAACAGAATAACGGCAAGGCCCATCCCGTGTCCTGGGAGCTGCTCGGCGTGGGAAGGACCCTTGCCAATGATTTGGGGGTGGATCTCTCTGCTTTCGTGCTTGGTTCAAAGGTGCAGAAACTGGCGGAAGAGGCATTCGGCTATGGAGCCGATAAGGTGTACCTCATTGACGACCCCCTCCTCCAGCACTACCGCACGGCTGCCTACCTGAACGGCTCGCTGACGCTCATCAATAAGTATAAACCTGAAATTGTTCTCATGGGCGCGACCGGACTGGGCCGGGACCTTGCCGGGGCGGTGGCAACCACGCTTAAAACGGGATTAACCGCTGACTGCACGGGGCTCACCATAGATAAAAAGATGCGCCTGCTGGAACAGACCCGTCCCGCGTTTGGCGGCAATATCATGGCCACCATTTTAACCGAGACCTCGCGCCCGCAAATGGCCTCGGTCCGGCCCCACGTGCTGCCCAGGCCGCAGTTCCAGCCGGGGAGAAAAGGTGAACTGATCATAGAGTCCTTCCAGTTGACCGAGGACAGGATTACCACCCGGGTATTGGAAATCCAGTCCCTTCTCACTGAAGGCTCCATTAACATTGCCGGCGCCAATGTCATCGTGAGCGGGGGAAGGGGGCTGCTCCAGGCGGAAAACTTTAAAATGCTCCAGGACCTGGCCGACCTCCTCGGCGGCGTGGTTGCCGCCTCCCGCAGCGCCATCGACGCGGGCTGGATGCCCCACGCGCGGCAGGTGGGTCAGACGGGCAAAACGGTAAGGCCCAAGCTCTACATCGCCTGCGCCATCTCCGGCGCCATTCAGCACCTGGTGGGCATGCAGGATTCGGAACACATCATCGCCATCAACAAGGACAAGACGGCGCCCATCTTCGAAGTCGCGCACCTAGGCATCGTGGGAGACATTTTTGAAATCATCCCGGGAGTGATAGAACGTTTGAAGCAGAGAGGAGCAAAACCCCGTGCAGCCTGAGCATGAAAATCATGTAACCACGAAGAGCACGAAGGAAAAGCACGAAGATCACGAAGAAAAAGGCAGAGGACAACGACATCAACAGGATGGTTTTTGAAAGTTCATAAGCGTATTCAAATTGTTTAGTTGATACATAAACAACTTGAATACGCTAGATACTTCGTGCTCTCCTTGTTATTCTTCGTGGGCTGGTTCAGTTTTTTAATTTAGAATTTAACCTGTATCGTGCATCATGCATCCTGTATCGTTTCCAGCTTCATCTGTAAACTGTCAACTGTAAACTATTTTTTCGACCCCGTTCCCTCAACCCTGAACCCTGTGTGTTTGACCCTGCTCCCTGAACCCTGTACCCTGTGTGTTGGATCCTCAATAAAGGCGTTCCCTTGAGCACCGTAGAATCCATCATCTTTGCCGTCCTGCTGGTGTGCGGCTTCGGCTTTTTCTTAAGCAATGTTTTCAGGCTCTTCTCCTTCCTCTGCCTTGGCCAGTGGGAAAACCGCTTTGACCATCTCTGGTCCCGTTTGAAAGGCATGTTCGTGTACGCCTTCCTCCAGCTGCGGGTGGTGAGCGAAAAATTCGGGGTGAATCATTTCTTCCTCTTCTGGGGATTCATGGTCCTGCTCCTGGTCAACACTCAGTTCTTTATCGGGGGTGTTTTCCCCCGCTTCTCCTTCGATTTCCTTGGCGCCATACCCTACGGGATACTGCTGCTCATGGCTGACATCATGTCCTTCGTGGTCCTGGCCTGCGTGGTGATTGCCGTGATCAGGCGGCTCTTTTTCCGGCCCCCTCACATTGAGGCCACGCTTGACGCCTTCTTCATCCTGTTCCTGGTTGCCTCCCTCATGGCGGCATATTTGGGGCTGCATGCCTGCGAGATACGTCTGGAAAGGGAGCCCTTGATGGCCGGCTGGACCCCCCTGTCCGCCGCCTTGTCAAAAATGGCTGCCGACACCACTCCTGAAAGGGCACACCTGCTTGCCCGGGTTTTCTGGTGGATCCACGCGCTGGTGCTGCTCTTTTTTCTCAACTACCTTCCCTACAGCAAGCACCTGCACATTCTGACCGCCATACCCAACTGTTTTTTCAGAAGCTTCTCCTTTGTCTCCACGGTGCCCCGCATGGTCTTTAAAAAGGGGAACACCTTCGGCATTTCCAAGGTGGTGCAGTTTTCCTGGAAGGACCTGCTGGACTTTTTCTCCTGCACGGAATGCGGCAGGTGCCAGGCGGCATGCCCCGCTCACAACACCGACAAGCCGCTCAATCCCCGGATGGTGATCCGCGAGGGAAAGCTAAACCTGCTCGCCAACGGCAGCGCCCTCATATCCACCCGGCCGGCCGACACCCTGGCGTCAGCCCCGCCCGATGCCTCCATGAAAATACCCCTCATTAACGGCCGCGAAGAAAGCGTTGCCACCGATGCCATCTGGGCCTGCACCACCTGCGGCGCCTGCATGGTGACGTGCCCCGTTTTCATCGAGCACGTCCCCAAGCTTATCGGCATGAGGCGGCACCTGGTGATGGAAAAGGCGCAGTTCTCCAAAGAGCTGATTGCCTTCTTCGAAAACACCGAGCAGCGCTCCAATCCCTGGGGCATCGTGCCCTCAGACCGTGCCAAGTGGACCCAGGATCTCGCAGTCAAAACCATTGTCGACAACCCCACCGCGGAGTATCTCTTTTACGTCGGATGCGCGGGTTCGTTCGATTCCCGCAACCGCCGGGTGGTCACCGCCCTGACCGCCATTCTCAACGCCGCCAACCTTTCATGGGCAATCCTGGGGACCGAGGAAAAGTGCTGCGGCGACTCCCTGCGCCGGCTGGGTAACGAGTACGTGTTTGACAAGCTGGCCCGCGAAAACATCGCCCTCTTTAAAAAGCATGGCGTCAGGAAGATCATTACCTACTGCCCGCACTGCTTCAGCACCCTCAAGAACGATTACCGGCAGTACGGCGCCGACTACGAGGTAATCCACCACAGCCAGCTCATCAGCTCGCTCCTGGGGCAGGGGCACATTACGCTCAAAAAGGCCCTGGACGGCAAGACCGTCATCCACGACTCCTGCTATCTCGGCCGCTACAATGACATCTACAAGGAGCCCCGGGCCATCATCAGGGCCGCGTCAGGCGCCGATCCCCTGGAAATGGGGCGGTGCGGCGAAGGGAGCTTCTGCTGCGGCGCGGGGGGCGGCAGGATGTGGATGGAGGAGCTGATCGGCAAGCGCATCTATCTTGAGCGGACCCAGGAGGCCCTGAGAACCGATCCCTCAACCATCGCCGTTTCCTGCCCCTACTGCATGACCATGTTTGAGGACGGCGTGAAAGACGAAAAGACCCAGGACCGGGTGAAAGTGAAGGACCTCGCTGAAATCGTGGCCGAGGCCATGTAGAAAACTGGAAAGCCACAGGCAAGAGATAACCACGAAGTGCACGAAGAGGGAGACACGAAGCTCACGAAGAGCAAAAGTTCCTTTTTACTATACAGCGGACTGTGGACCGTCGACCAATGTATACCTGACCTTTCTTCGTGCTCTTCGTGGTAACGCCTTTTTTTCCTTCGTATTTTCAAACTTATGCGCAAACATCTCATTCTCATCGCACATCTTCTCTTTTCAACTGTCGGCGTGCTCGAGTATTGCCTTTCAAAAGGCCTGCGCAGATTCAAATACAAACCCGTGTCCCACTACGCGGCGCGCCTCCCCTACGCTCATCCCGCCTCGCAGGATATCATGATTTCCCTGGCAGAAACCCGTGAGGATGCAAGCCTCAAAACCTACATGCTGTGTACCACTCACGGCAGCCGCGTCCCCCTGCTCATCACCGGCAAGATAACGCTGAACTGAGAGGGTGCCGGGTCAAAAAACAGGGGACAGGGTTCAGGGAACAGGGTCGAAAAACAGGGTGCACTTCAAATTCGCAGATGGGGTCAGCCCTTGACATTGGACAAAATGAACTATCAATTGGGGTCAGGTCTTGAAATGTTAGTTTTGAAGACAAAGCGCTCTTATTACTGCCTCTAATATCAATTGGGGTCAGGTCTTGAAATGTTAGTTTTGAAGACAAAGCGCTCTTATTACTGCCTCCAATGGCAATATGCTTCATCAACACTTTATTTAATCCTGCACTCAGGTTGAAGGATGACATATGGAAATGGTGAGCTTTCACTTTGGCTGACACCGCCAGGATTGATCGAATAATCCCTCTAGTTGTTGAGAATTGTGGCTTGCGCTCCCCTGTGTCATCAGAACATAGGCAGCGTTTTCTTCGGTTTGTCATTTCGAGCAAAGCGAGAAATCTGATTAGCTTCCATCCGGCATTCGATATCCTGACGCCCCTCACTTGCAAACTGATATTTCAAGACCTGACCCCATATTGCGGATACCCCATCGCCACCACAAATTCATTGACAACCTGCAGAGCGGTGTGTTAGTGAAAAATCCTCACTTGCACATCCCCGACAAATCAAGAGGATTGCGTGTCTCAGGACAGCAGCTTCGAACCCAAAATCATTGCATTTTGCTGCAATTGGTGCAGCTACGCGGGGGCTGATCTCGCAGGAGGAATGAGGTTAAAATACTCATCCACTATCCGCCCCATTCGGGTGATGTGCAGCGGGCGAATTTCTCCTCACTTTATCATTAAGGCCTTTCAGGAGGGGGCTGACGGGGTACTGGTTACGGGATGCCATATCGGTGATTGTCACTACCTGAAGGGAAACTATATCACCGCCAAAAGGGTAATGATATTAAAGGAACTGATCAACTTCCTCGGCATTTCACCCGAGCGGTTGCGCCTCGAATGGATTGCCGCCTCGGAAGGTGACAAGTTTGCCCGCGTGGCGGATGAATTTACCCAAACCATCAGAACCCTGGGGCCTACCCCCATTAAAACAATTCCGTTTAATCGCTAGACCGCTCATATGGATGAACTTTCCCGGAAAGTCGAAGACCTCCTCAAAGGGGGTACCATCTCCGCGTTTTTAGGAATGCGGCAGATAAGTGGACAGGCCATACCCTTCCTCTTCACCGATCCGGAGGATGTGCGGGCGCTCACCGCAGGAGACACCCGGTATCCCCTTGCCAAAATTATCCTTAAGATCGCCCGCCATTATCCTGAGCACACTCTCGGAATCATGGTAAGAGGATGTGATGAAAAGGCATTGATTGAGCTCTACCGGAATCAACAACTCGACCGCACCAAAGTGATCCCGGTAGGGGTACGCTGCTCCCAAGATCTGGCAGAAAAGTGCACGTGCCCCCAGCCCTACCCCTCTCAGTGCGGTCCGGGTGAAGTTCGGGGCGTCCCGCCCGATCGCACCGCCCTCGAGACCATAGAGTCCCTTCCGCTTGACGAGCGCTTCCGTTACTGGGTCAACCAGTTCGGCAAGTGCATTAAGTGCTACGGCTGCCGCAATATCTGCCCGGCCTGCTTTTGCGATGTATGCACCCTGGAAGACGCGCCGCTTATCCCGCTGGGTGAAATCCCTCCGCAGGTGCCCGCCTTCCATCTCTCCCGCGCCTTCCACATGGCGGGGAGGTGCATCGACTGCGGGCTCTGCGAAGAAGCGTGCCCGGCGGCCATCCCTTTGAGAACCCTTTACCGCAAGGTGCGGGAAATTGTAAAAGAACACTTCGACTTTCTCCCCGGAGAAGAGGGTGAGGGGACGTCCCCCATCCAGACGCTCGGTGACGGAAGCTTTGAGATAACTGAACATCATCATTAGCAAGAGGTACTGCACTTGAATTACACCACCATCCCTACCACCTGTGTGTACTGCGGTTGCGGATGTGAACTTCTCCTGGAAGTGCTGGATGGCGCGCTTGTGGGGGTGTTGCCCGGCAAGTCCAATCCCGTCAACCACGGCGGGCTCTGCATCAAGGGATGGACCGCCCATGAATTTGTCGTAAGTGAAAAGAGGCTGCGCACCCCCCTGGTCAGAAAGAACGGGGAGCTGCAGGAAGCCTCCTGGGAAGAGGCCCTCTCGGTCGTGTCCTCAAAATTAAAGGCGCTGAAAGAATCCTCCGGCCCTGAAAGCATTGTCTGCCTCTCCTCAGCCAAGTGCACCAACGAGGAAAACTACCTCATGCAAAAATTGATGCGAGCGGCGGTGGGGACAAACAACGTTGATCACTGCGCCCGTCTCTGACATAGCTCGACCGTCGCCGGTCTGGCGGCAGCCTTCGGAAGCGGCGCCATGACGAATTCCATCGATGAGCTGGAACATGCGGAGTGCATCTTCATCATAGGGTCCAACACCTCGGAGGCCCACCCCCTTATCGCTTCCAGAATTTTTAAGGCCAAGGAGCGGGGGGCAACCATCATTGTGGCCGACCCCAGGAAGATTCACATTGCCCACTATGCCGATATCCACGTCCGGCAGAGACTGGGGACGGATGTGGCGCTGATTAACGGCATCATGCAGGCCATCCTCGCGGAGGGGTGGGAGAGATAAGGACTACATCGCCGCCCGGACGGAACAGTTCGATCAGTTACGGGAAGCGCTTGCCCCGTATACGCCCGAAAGGGTGGAGGAGATAACCGGGGTGAGCGCAAACGATCTGCGGTCAATCGCCCGCGCCTATGCCACGAAGCAGGATTTCATCCATCGTGTACGCGATGGGGATTACCCAGCATACCACCGGCGTGGACAATGTAAAATCACTGGCAAACCTGGCCATGCTCTGCGGAAGAGTGGGAGTGGAGAGCGGAGGGGTAAACCCCTTGCGCGGGCAGAATAATGTCCAGGGCTCCTGTGACATGGGTGCGCTGCCCAACGTATATCCCGGTTACCAGCAGGTAAACAACGAAGAGGCCGCGAAAAAGTTTGAGGCAGCCTGGGGGACCACGCTCTCCCGGCAGCCGGGACTCACCATCATGGACATGTTCGACGGAGCCCTGGCGGGAACCACCAAGGCGATGATCATCCTGGGGGAAAATCCCATGGTGAGCGACCCTGATCTCCGCCACGTAGCGGAGGCGCTCAACGCCCTTGACTTCCTCCTGGTCATCGATATCTTCCTGACCGAAACCGCCCGGCTCGCCGATGTGGTCCTGCCGGGGGTAAGTTTTGCGGAGAAGGAAGGAACATTTACCAACACGGAGAGAAAAGTACAGAGGGTACGCAAGGCCATCGAACCTGTAGGCAGTGCCAGGCCTGACTGGCAGATTCTCTGCGATCTCTCCAGAGCCATGGGATATCCCATGGATTATTCCCATCCCTCGGCAATCCAGGAAGAGGTTGCCGCCCTTACCCCGAGCTACGGGGGCATTACCTATGACCGGTTGGAACAGGGGGGCTGCAGTGGCCCTGTCCTACCCGGGAGCATCCGGGGACAAAATTTCTCCACAAGGACAGGTTCACCAGGGGCAAGGGGCTCTTCCACCCCGTCGCCTATAAACCACCTGCTGAGCTGATGGATGCGGACTATCCCTACCAGCTTACCACGGGGAGGACCTTTGTCCACTACCACACCGGTACCATGACCCGGAACTCTCCCTCTCTCCATGCCGAAATGAAAGAGGGGTATATTGAAGTTCATCCCGAAGACGCGCAACAGCTGGGCATCCGCGAAAACGACATGGTGAAAATCACCTCTCGAAGGGGCGCCATTGAAACCAGGGTGGTCATTACCGAGCGTGTGGGAAAGAAGGTGGTGTTTATCCCCTTCCACTTTGCGGAGGCGGCAGCAAATGTCCTGACCCATGCCGCCCTGGACCCTGTTGCAAAGATACCGGAACTTAAAGTATGTGCGGTGAGGGTGGAGAAAAGCCCGGGTTGAGGAAATAGAGGGGACAGGGTTTAGGGGACAGGGTCAAAAACACAGGGGACAGGGTTCAGGGAACAGGGTCTTTGAGGCGTCTTTAACCTGTATCATGCATCATTTTCACTCTTCGTGGTTCAAAGAATAATTTCAGTTGACTGTTTAACGCATCAAGAGGTTACTGGCAATGGCACGGGTGGGTGTGTTTGTCTGTGATTGTGGTACCAATATCGCCGGGAAGGTCGATGTTGCCCGGGTGGTAGAACGGGTAAAGGCACTACCCGAGGTCGTTGTTGCCCAGGAGCTCAAATACAGCTGCTCCGAGCTCGGGCAGACCGCTATCCAGGAGGCCATCAGTGAACATCGCCTGGACAAGGTGGTCGTCGCTTCCTGTACTCCCCGCATGCACGAAGCTACCTTCATGAAATGCGTGAGCAAGGCAGGCCTCAACCCCTACCAGTTTGAAATGGCCAATATCAGGGAGCAGTGCAGCTGGGTGCATGAGGACAAGGAGAAGGCAACGGAAAAAGCCTTTGCTTTGACCAGCATGTCTGTCGCCAAAGCGCGAAGGCTCGTACCCCTCACCCCCATGAAGATGCCGGTTGAAAAAAGGGCGCTGGTAATCGGGGGCGGGATTGCCGGCATGCAGGCCGCCTTGAACATCAGCAAGGCGGGCTATCCGGTCACCGTGGTGGAAAAAACCCCCAGCATCGGGGGCCGCATGGCGCAGCTGGAGAAGACCTTCCCCACCCTGGACTGTTCCGCCTGAATACTCACCCCCCGGATGACGGAGTCATCCCAGGACGAAAACATCAGACTCTATACCTATGCCGAGATTGAAGAGGTGCAGGGGATTCGTCGGCAACTTTGAAGTTACGATCCGCAAAAAGGCGCGCTCGGTAGACATGAGCAAACTGCACCGGCTGCGGAGAATGTCAGCGGAAGTGCCCCCGCAAGATTCCCAGCGAGTTCGATATGGCGCTGGGAAACCGCAAGGCCATCTATACCCCTTTCACCCAGGCCGTTCCCAATGTGCCGGTCATTGACCGGGCAAACTGCACCTATTTCACCAAGGGCAAATGCCAGGTGTGCTCCAAGGTATGCCCCACCGGCGCCATTGACTACGCGCAGCAGGACGAGCTGATTACGGAAAAGTTCGGCGCCATCGTCGTTGCCACCGGATTTTCACCCTTTGATCGGACCGCCTATGGCGAGTACGGGGCGGGAAAGTTCAAGGATATCATCACGGGCCTCCACCTTGAGCGCATGCTCGACACCTCAGGCCCCACTGCGGGCAAGTGATCTGGCCCTCTGATGGGAAAGAGGTAAAAACCGTGGTTTTTATCCAGTGCGTGGGCTCCCGGGATCCCAGAAGGGCATGCCCTATTGCTCGCGGGTGTGCTGCATGTACACGGCAAAGCATGCGCTGCTCCTGAAGGATCATATTCCTGACAGCCAGTCCTACGTATTTTATATCGACATTCGCGCCCCGGGAAAAAACTACGAGGAATTTATCAACCGGGTCCAGGAGGAGTCCGGCGCAATTTATATCCGGGGACGGGTTTCGAAAATTTACCGGCAGGAGAGAAAAACTGATAGTGTGCGGCGCGGATACACTGCTGGGGGAACCGGTCAAGATCGAAGCCGATCTGGTGGTGCTGGCAACCGCCATGGTGGCGCAGCCCGATGCAAAGCAGCTTGCCCAGAAGCTCAATATTCCTGCGACCAGACGGGCTTTTATACCGAAATGCACCCCAAGCTGGAGCCCGTCGCCTGCGTTACCCGCGGGCATCTTCCTGACCGGCAGCTGCCAGTTTCCCAAGGATATTCCCGACACGGTCGCCATGAGCGGCGCCGCCGCCGTGGGCGTATGCGGGATCCTCTCTCAGAAGGAGATGACCATCGAGCCCAAGATTGCCGGGGTGGATGAAACCCGCTGTACCGGCTGCCTCAACTGTAGCGGGTCTGTCCCGTAAATGCCATTGAGGAGATGTCCGCCGACGGAAAGGTGTTGGCGCACGTGGTGGACGTCCCTCTGCCAGGGCTGCGGCAATTGCTGCTCAGCCTGCCGGGTACGGGCCATTGAGGTGAAGGGATTTACCGATGAGCAGATCCACTCCCAGATCAGCCGCAGCCTTGGAAACGGCATAGGAGCGCAGGAGCATGCTGACCATACTTCAACGGAGAAAGATTCACGCCTTCAGGAACCTCATCATCGAGCGCTGCGGGGAGGACGTGGGCAAATGCATTCAATGCGGAAATGCTCTTCCGGCTGCCCGGTCGCGACTGAGATGGAATACATCCCCAATCAGATCATGGAGCTGATCCGCCTCAACCAGGAAGAAAAGGTGCTCACCGCCAACACCTTCTGGTTCTGCGCCAGCTGCCAAACCTGTTCCATCAGATGCCCCCATGATATCGACATTGCCCTGGTGATGAACACCTTGCGGAAGCTTACCCTGGACAAGGGTTATCAGCCTGCCGACAAAAAGATATCCCGCTTCAACACCATTTTTACCGATTCCATTAAACACCACGGACGGGTATATGAGCTGGGAATGGTGACCAGGTTCAATCTCACCACCGGTCAACCCCTCAAGGATGCGGGCTTCGGACCGACCATGCTGCGCAAGGGCAAATTAGGCCTGCTGTCCCCACAGCATAAAAGGACTGCGCGAGATACAAGAGATCTTTCGCAAGAGCAAAAAATTTACCTGATAAAGCCGAGAAGAGTGTATGCAGATCGGATATTTTCCCGGGTGTTCCCTGACCAGCACCGCGCAGGAATATGATGCGTCAGTGAGGATGCTCGCCCGGAATTGCGGTGTCGAGCTGGTGGAGATAGAAGACTGGAACTGCTGCGGCGCAACCCCTGCCGCCGCGCTGAGCGAAGAGCTCGCGCTGGCGCTGCCCTTACGCAATCTTCTCAAGGCGGATACGCAGAAGCTCTCCTCTATCCTGTCCCCCTGCCCCGCCTGCCACAGCCATCTCCTCCTGGCCAAGAAAGAGGTGATCACCGGCGGCGCCCATAAGCAGCGGCTGCATGAGATTGTTGATGATCAGCGCGCCCCGGATATTACGCTCAGGCACCTGGTCGACTTTCTCTACCATGATCTGGGACTGGAAACACTCAAAAAGACCATTGTCAAATCGCTGGAAGGAATGAAGCTGGTCTCCTACTACGGGTGTCTCACCAGGCTCAGGGGCATCGAGATGGAAGACCAGGAAAATCCCACCATGATGGATGAGATTATCTCCGCGCTGGGGGCGGATGCGCCGGACTGGTCTCACAAGACAGAGTGCTGTGGCGCGAGCTTTTCCATCACTAAAACCGATACCGTCCTCCGCCTGGTAGGTGAAATACTGGCTGCCGCGAACGCGGTGGGCGCCGATGCCGTCGTGGTCGTATGTCCCCTCTGCCAGTCCAACCTGGATATGCGTCAGGCGCAGCTGGGGCGGAAAAGCATCTCAGGACGTCAACTTCCCATCGTGTATCTGAGTCAATTGATCCTGCTTGCGCAGGGCAAAGGGTATGGCGAAGTCGGTTTTGACAAGCATCTGATAAATCCACGATCCCTCATCAGACCATAATCAGTCCACAGTCAACAGAACAAAAGCGCACCACGAAGCCCACGAAGAAAAAGCACGAAGGGCACGAAGAAAAACCGACTACTCACGAAGAACACGAAGATTTATCTGTTCTCAGTCGCGCGTGCGCGACTGAGAAGACTTGCAAGAAGGACGCGTGAAAGCGCGTCCTTCTTTAATTCTTGTCGCTTTCGTGATCCGGGTGGTCTGTAGGTTTTTCTTCGTGTGCTTCGTGCCTCATCCTTCGTGCCCTTCGTGGTTCAAAAGGAAGGGGTAAGGGTACAGGGATCAGTAAGGTGTTCTTAGTATTCGTGCTTCTTGTTTAGATCATTTGTGCTTTGAATTTTGGATTTGTTTCTGATTTCGGATTTCGTGCTTCGGATTTGTTCGTTTAACCTGTATCATGCATCCTGTATCCTGCATCCCCCTCATGATACTCCTTGACAATCAAAGGCTGCAGGGGTTATGAATGCGGCTGTAATAAGTGTAACATCACGGTATCACTCATAAACGGGGACAAGGCATGGCAATACCGAAGACTCATGAGCAGGCAGGGCTGGAGGAGTTTTCCGCGGAAGCGCTTGCCCGGGCGGATGAAATCATCGCGCATTATAAAGGAAAACCTGGCGCGCTCATACCCGTGCTGGAGGAGGTGCAAACGGTCCTTGGCTACCTCCCGGTATCGATCCAGATGCGTGTCGCCAGGGGATTGAACATCCCTCCCTCCAATGTATACGGGGTGGTTACCTTTTATTCATTTTTCACCATGGTTCCCAAGGGAAGACACACCGTGAGAGTATGCCTGGGGACCGCCTGCTACGTGAGAGGCGGGCAACGGATCCTCAGCAAGCTGAGCGATGCGCTGGCCATTGAGCCGGGCAACTGCACCGAAGACCGTCGCTTTTCCCTGGACACGGTGCGCTGCCTCGGAGCCTGCGGCCTTGCCCCGGTGATGATGATTGATGATGATCCCCACGGCCAGCTCAAGGCGGCGGAAGTGGAAAAGAAGCTGGCATCATACGAGTAGGAGGAATGTGATGGAGAAGCTGAGCAGGGCAGACCTCGCTGCCATCAGGGAAAAAATCAATCAGTCAGACCCCTTGAAGACGGGGCTTAAGCGGGCGCGGATCACCGTGCACATGGGAACCTGCGGAATCGCCTCCGGCGCGCAGAAAATCTACGATACCATCGGGGAGCAGATCGCGCTCAACAGTTTTTCCGACATCGCGATTACCACCTCCGGCTGCATGGGAATCTGCTGCCGCGAGCCGCTCATCACCATTGAGGAAGGCGGCAAGGACGCGGTGGTGTATGAGCTCCTGACGCCGGAAAAGACCGAGCGCATCTTCAAAGAGCACCTCATGGGCGGCGTGGTGCAGAAAGACCTGGTCATGGCGCGCGGCAGGGAAAATGACATCACCACCGCCGCCATCGCCCTAAAGGGGATACCCCACCTGCGGGAGACCCCCTTCTTCAGCAAGCAGAAAACCATCGCCCTCAGGAACCGGGGGTCGATCAATGCTGAAAGCATTGATGAATACATCGCCCGCGACGGATACCAGGGCGTGGCCAGGGCGCTGTTTGACCTGACCCCGGCGCAGGTCATTGACGAGGTGAAAAAATCGGGCCTTCGCGGCAGGGGAGGCGCGGGATTTCCACCGGGCTCAAATGGAGCTTCGCCGCCAAGTCCAAGGCGATGTGAAATACATCCTCTGCAACGCCGATGAGGGCGACCCGGGTGCCTTCATGGACCGGTCGGTGCTGGAGGGAGACCCCCACGCCGTGCTCGAGGGAATGATCATCGGCGCTTATGCCATCGGCGCCCGCCAGGGCTACATCTACTGCCGGGCCGAATATCCGCTCGCCGTCAAAACGCTCAACCCGCCATCGCCCAGGCCAGGGCATACGGACTGCTGGGCGAGAACATCTTGGTTCCGGCTTCGGCCTTGACCTGGAAGTATATCTCGGTGCCGGTGCCTTTGTCTGCGGTGAAGAAACAGCGCTCATGGGCTCCATCGAGGGCAAACGCGGGATGCCCCGTCCGAGCCCCCGTTTCCCGCCCACAGGGGCTCTGGAACAAGCCCTCGGTGCTCAACAATGTCGAGACATATGCCTACATCGCGCCGATCATCACCCAGGGCGGCGACTGGTATGCCTCCTTCGGCACCGAGGGCTCAAAGGGCACCAAGGTCTTTGCTCTGACCGGCGCGGTGAACAATGTCGGGCTGGTGGAGGTGCCCATGGGGACACCCATCGGGACATCATCTACGACATCGGCGGCGGCATCCGCAACGGCAAAATTTCAAGGCGGTGCAGCTGGGCGGTCCCTCGGGTGGATGCATCCCGGCGTCGGCCTCGACACGCCCACCGACTACGAGGAGATCGTCAAGCACGGCGCCATCATGGGTTCCGGCGGGCTCATCGTGATGGACGAGGACACCTGCATGGTGGACATCGCGCGCTTTTTCATGGAGTTCTGCCAGGAGGAATCCTGCGGGAAGTGCACTCCCTGCCGGGTGGGCACCAAGCGCATGCTGGAGATATTGACCAGAATCTGCAAGGGCCGGGGAGGATGAGACATCGTCTCCTTGAGGAAATGGCCCCCTACATCAAGGACAGCGCCCTCTGCGGACTGGGGCAGACCGCTCCCAACCCGGTGCTTTCCACCCTGCGCTATTTCAGGCACGAATATGAAGCCCACATCTAGGAGAAAAAGTGCGCTGCCGCGTCTGCTCGGCGCTCTTAAGTCGCCCTGCCAGCACGCCTGTCCCATCGGGATGGATGTGCCCGGGTACATCGCCCTGGTGAGGGCAGGTCGTCTGGATGACGCCTACCGGCTGCTTAAAAAGACCAATCCCTTCCCCGCGGTGTGCGGCAGGGTCTGCCCGCAGTTCTGCGCGCCCAACTGCCGGCGCGGCCAGCTCGATGAGCCCATGGGCATCGCCTGGCTGAAGCGGTACATTACCGATAATGTTCAGCCCGCGACCCGGCGCCCGCCCCCATTACCAGGAAGGAAAGGATCGCGGTCATCGGGGCAGGCCCTGCGGGGCTGACCGCCGCCAGGGATCTCATCCTGCGGGGATATGCGTCACCGTCTTCGAGGAGCATCCCCATGCCGGCGGGATGATGCGCTACGCCATTCCCGATACCGGCTGCCGCGCGCGACGCTCGACCGGGAGGTAGATGACATCAGGGCCCTGGGGGTGGAAATCAAAACCGGCGTGCGGGTGGGAAGCGCCAAGGACTTCGCCCGCATCGCAGCTGGAATATGACTGCGTGGTGCTGGCCATCGGCGCCCACCGCAGCTGGACGCTGGACATAGAAGGGGAAAACCTCACGGGAGTGGAAGGCGCCGCGGAATTCCTGCGCCGGGTGGAGTACCTGCATAACAATAATCTTAAGGTAGGTAAGCGCGTTGCGGTCATGGGCGGCGGCAAGTCCGCCATTGACGCGGCGCGCACCGCCAAACGGCTCGGGGCAGCGGAGGTGACCATCCTCTATCGCCGGGAGCGCAAGGACATGCCCGCCTGGCAGAACGAGATCGAGGCCGCCCTGCACGAGGGGATCGTTCATCGAGTACCTGGTGGCGCCCGCCAGGCTCAGCGGCACAAACGGCACCGTGAACGCCATCGAGCGGCACGCGGATGAAGCTGGGCGAGTTTGACCGCACCGGCCGGCGAAGACCGGTCCCGATCGAAGGCAGCTCATTCACCCTTCCCGTTGACCTGGTCATACCGGCCATCTCGCAGTCCCCCGACACCTCGTTCATCACCCCCCGCTCAGGAATCAGGGTGACCAAAGGCGGCACGTTTGAGCGCGCCGGCCGCAGCCTGACTCATGTCCACCGCCGAAGGCGTCTTCGTCTGCGGCGACGCGGTCAGCGGCCCGGCCACGGTGGTCGAGGCCATACTCACCGGGTCACCAGGCAGCACAGGACGTTGACGCGCACATACGCGCGAAAAATAATGAGCGGCCATATAAAAGAGCCGGCTGAAAGAGAAAATTGAGATTCCCTTTTGAAGTGGACGCGGAGCTGGTGCAGCAGCCCAAAGGGCTGATGCCCGAGCTCGGGGCAGCTGAGCGGGAGCGAAAACTTTAAAGAAGGTCGAGCTTGGATATAGCCGGGAGATTGCCTGTAAAGAGGCATGCCGCTGCCTTGCGCTGCGATGCCGAACTTCAGGAATAGGGAGGAGCGTTTGATGACAGATCACGATTGATGGTAAGGAATACGAGTTCACACCCGGGGCAGACGGTCTACGAAGTGGCCAGGGATAACGGTATAACTATCCCGGTGCTCTGCCACCAGGAACAGCTCAAGCCCGTGGGCGCATGCAGGGTCTGCGTGGTGGAGGTACAGAGGGCGCGTTCTCTGGTGGCATCCTGTGCCATGCCCGCGGAAAAGGGCATGGTGGTACCACCAATTCCGAACGGGTCTGGCCTCACGCAAACTCACGGTGGAGCTGCTCCTCACCCAGGGACACCATAACTGCCTGGTCTGCGAGGCAACGGCGACTGCGTGCTGCAGAGCCTGGCCTATTCCCTGGGCATCGAAACACCCCGCTTTCCGCGAACCCACAGATTAAAACCACTCGAACAGGCCAACGAGATGATCGTACAGCGACATGAACAAGTGCATTCTGTGCGGCATGTGCGTCCGGGCCTGCAATGAGATCCAGGTGAACCAGGTCCTCGATTATATCGGGCCGCGGTCCCACTGCAGGGTCGGTCCCGCCTTCGGTAGACCTATGAAAATTCCAGCTGCGTCTTCTGCGGCGAGTGCGTCGGCTCTGCCCGGTGGGCGCGCTTACGAAAACAGGGACGCTTCAAGGGCAGGGCAGGCGAAGCCCAGCAAGGTAAGCACCACCTGCGCCTACTGCGGCGTGGCTGCCAGCTGGACCTGCATGTCAAGGACGACAGGGTGGTCAAGGTGACCACCCCGCGCTGGAAGCCGGCCCGAACAGGGCAGCCTCTGCGTCAAGGGCCGCTTCGGCTACGACTTCATCGATCACCCGGACAGGCTCACCACACCCCTGATCAGGAAGGACGGCGAGCTGAAGGAAGCGACGCTGGGACGAGGCGCTTCGCCTACATTGCGGACAAGCTTGCTCGCCATCAAAGAAAAGCAGGCCCCGACGCCGTCGCCGGTCTCTCCTCGGCCCGGTGCACCAACGAAGAAAACTACCTGTTCCAGAAATTCGCCCGCGCGGTGATCGGCACCAACAACGTCGATCACTGCGCCCGGCTCTGACACTGCTCCACTGTGGCCGGTCTGGCCACGCATTCGGTTCGGGGCAATGACCAACTCCATCGCCGACATCGGAGGAGTCGAAATGCTTCCTGATCACCGGCTCCAACACCACGGAAAACCACCCCGTGATCGCCACCATTATGAAACGGGCGGTCACCCAGAGCGGCGCCAAGCTCATCGTGGCCGATCCGCGGAGCATCGACCTCGCCAAGTTCGCCACCGTCTGGCTGCGGCAGAAGCCGGGCACCGACGTCGCCTGGATCAACGGCATGATGAACGTGATCATCAGCGAAGGCCTTGGACGAGGACGTTCATAGCCGAGCGCACCGAGAACTTCGAGGCCCTGAAGGAAACGGTGAAAAAATACACCCCGGAATACGTGGAGGCGATCACCGGCATCCCCGCTGACGACTCTGCAAGGCCGCCCGCGTCTTATGCGAAATCCAAGGCGCGTCATCCATTCTCTACGCCATGGGCATCACCCAGCACATCACGGGCACGGACAACGTGAAGTCGCTCGCCAACCTGGCCATGCTCACCGGCAACATCGGCAGCCCGGGCACGGGCGTCAATCCCGCTGCGCGGCCAGAACAACGTGCAGGGCGCCTGCGACATGGGCGCGCTTCCGCAATTCTTCACCGGCTTACCAGGCGGTGACCGCCGACGACGCCGAGCGCAAGAAGTTCGAGAAGGCCTGGGGTGTGAAGCTGCCCAGCAAACCCGGCCTCACCTTACCCAGAGATGATGGAGGCCGCAGCCAAGGGAACCATCAAGGCCCTGTACATCATGGGTGAGAACCCCATGATGTCTGACCCTGATACCGAACATGTGGAGAAGGCGCTTAAAGAACCTCGAGCTGCTGGTCGTTCAGGACATCTTCCTCACCGAGACGGGCGAGTCTGCCCACGTGGTCCTGCCCTCGAGCCGCCTGGGCCGAAAAGGAAGGCACCTTACACCAATACCGAACGCAGGGTCCAGCGGGTCCGCAAGGCCGTAGATGCACCCGGCGAAGCGCTGGACAGACTGGGAAATCATCACCCGGCTGTCGGCGAACGATGGGCGCCGGATGGAACTACAGCGAGCCCGCGGGAGATCATGGAGGAGATAAATGCGGTGACACCGTCTTACAAAGGCATCACCTATGACCGCATCGAGCATGGAGGTCTGCAATGGCCCTGCCCGACGGTGGAGCACCAAGGCACGCCCATCCTCCACAGGATGGCTTTACCCGGGGCAGGGGTCTCTTCACCGCCATTGAGTACATCGCCGCCGGCCGAAGACGGATGCGGAATACCCCTTGCATTCTTACCACCGGCCGCATCCTCTACCAGTACCACACCGCCACCATGAGCAGGCGCTCAAGCGGACTGGTTTCAAGGACGCCTGAGGCCTTTGTGGAGATCAACCCGGCTGACGCAAAGAAGCTGAATCTCGGCCAGGGTGAGAGGCTGACCATTTCCTCGCGGCGGGGCAGTATACAGGCCAGTGCCGACATATCCGGGAAGTGCGCTGAGGGAGTCGTCTTTATCCCCTTCCACTACAGCGAGGCGGCCGTCAACCGGCTCACCAATGCGTGCTTGACCCCGTGGCCAAGATCCCCGAGTACAAGGTCTGCGCCGTGAGGATAGAGAAGGCGTAGGGGGAAGATGCACGATGCATAATACACGATGCAGGTTAAAGACGCCTCACCGACTCTGATCCCTGCACCCTGTTCCCTGCTTTTGTAACCACGAAGGGCACGAAGAAAACTTCACGAAGTACACGAAGATAGAAACCGAAGATATGTAAGTCTCAGTCGTGCGTGCGCGACTGAGAAGACTTCCAAGAAGGACGCGTGAAAGCGCGTCCTTCTTTGGTTTTTCTTCGTGTGCTTCGTGCATTCCCTCTTCGTGCCCTTCGTGGTTGTCTCTTTTCCTGTGGACACCTTTTCTGCCTTTCCCCATTGAAATGTTCCCACATATATGGTAACATTCTGACAAAAGAAAAACTCGAGGTGATGATTATGCGATATATCGGTGTACGGGAACTGAAGGAGTCCTTTGTAACCTGCATCAATTCCGGCGAAGAGATTGTTATTACCAAGCGTAAAAAGCCCATAGCCAGGATTTCTCCCATAAAGAGAAACTCGCCTGAATCGGCATTGCTGGAGATCGGCCGTGTTCTGACGGAAGCCGGGATTAACCAAAAGGAAGCCTCAAGGGTCCTCAAACAGGTTAGAAAAGAATTGTATGGCTAAGGTTGTAATTGATGCCAATGTAGTAATTTCCTCAGTATTTGGAGGCCTGCCGCTGGAATCGGTCACCCTTGCGATGCGGCACCATGAGGTGTTCTATTCTGAGGATATAGAAAAAGAACTAAGAGGGGTCCTGCAAAAGCTTGAGTCCAAATTGCAGGCGCGGCAGATAGAAACACTGCAAAGAAACCTTTCAAAATTCTTCTCCTTCTGCAAAAAGGTCCCGGTTACGGAAAGCGTTACCCTTTGCAGGGACAAAAAAGACAATCGATACCTTTCTCTCTGCAAACAAATCAAGGCCGATTTTTTAATCACCGGGGATAAGGATCTGTTGACAATTTCTAAAAAGGCATTGAGAGATAATCACCTGATTTGCAATATCGTCACTCCCGCCGAATTCGTCAAAAGGGAGGGGTGAGGGTTCAGGGGGCAGGGTGCAGGCAAGAAAAGCTCCATAGTCGACAGTTAAAGAAGGCTGCCTGTAAACTTGCAACTGGTAACTGGTCTTTGACCCTGCACCCTGTTTTTTGAACCACGAAGGGCACGAAGAAAAACCGACTAATCACGAAGAGCACGAAGAAAGAAACCGAAGATCTGTAAGTCTCAGTCGTGCATGCGCGACTGAGAAGACTTGCAAGAAGGACGCGTGAAAACGCGTCCTTCTTCTCGCGTTTGGCCCTCTGACTAGATCGGAGGGCTTTTTATTTTTCTCTGTAGTCATTTTATTCATAATTTTTGATTGACTACGTGTTCGCCTTCTGGTATCTAGTATTATGACTAGATATGCGGAGGTGACTATGGGACATCCCACTAAAATCCAACTCATCAAGCGTCAGACATCTGAGCAATGGTACGTGAATTTCCCCCGCTGCCCTCGCTCAGGCCTTGGAATTCGACAAAGGCGAAATCTGGGAATGGATCGTCGAGGACAAGTCGCAGCTCGTTTTGCGTCGCCAGATTCCCGTCGCATCAGCGCGTAAAAAAAAAACCGCCGAAGCGTACTCTCCGGGAAGGCACGGGCTTGGATTGAGACAAACTTTTGAGCGCCTCTTCGAGCGCACGCGTCCCGCGTTTCGGCAGCCGAACCTTTGAGCGTGCCAAAACACTTGCGCTTTCGGGGCTTCTGTGTCTTGGACGTCACACGGTGACAGGTATGCTCACCACGTCAGGTCAGCAGTTCCATGATTGGTCGGCAAACTATCGCGTCTTTGAGCAGGAACGCATTGATGTTCCGACGCTTTTTTCTGCAGTGCTTGCCGGTGTGATCGATACCCTGCCTGAAGGGGCTCCCCTCGTCGGGGCTCTTGACGACACGCTCATTCGCAAGAAGGGACGGCGGATTGCCGGTACCTCCTGGCGCCGCGATCCTCTGGGCCCGCCCTTTACCAACAATTTCATCTGGGCGAGTCGTTTCCTCCCACTCTCCCTTGCAATACCTGAAAGTGCTGGGGGGCCTCGCCAGCGCGCATGATTCCCGTTGATCTGCGACACTGCCCATCACCGCGCAAACCCGGCAAACGCGCTTCTGTCGAGCAATGGAGGGAATGGAAGCATGCCTCCTCTAAGGCACGCATCTCCGCCGAAGGGGCGAACCGTCTGCGCGTTTTGCGTGAAGAGCTGGATCGCCAGGAGATGCGTGAACGCCAGGTCATCATGACTGCGGACGGAACCTTCACCTGCCGCGAAGTCTTCAAACATCTGCCTGAACGCATCGATCTGATCGGACGAATCCGCAAGGACGCCCGGCTCTACCAACTGCCCACGCCAGAACAGAAAACCTGCGGACGCGGACGCAAACGAGCATACGGTAACCGCCTGCCCACACCGGAAGAACTCCGCCAAAACCAAACCATACCCTGGATCAACGTCCGCGCCCATGCCGCCGGTAAAGAGCATATCTTCAACGTCAAGCATATCTCGCCGTGCCGATGGAAGCACGCCGGTGGGGAACGTACGCTCCGTCTCCTCATCGTCCGTCCGCTCGGCTATCGGCTGAAGAAACGCGCGCCCATGAACTACCGTGCCCCGGCGTATCTTATCACCACCAACCTGGAGCTATCGCTTGAAACAATCCTTCAGGCCTACATCTGGCGATGGGAAATAGAGGTCAACTTCCGCGACGAAAAGACCTTGCTCGGCCTCGGCGAAGCGCAGGTACGCACCAGCAGAAGCATCGAAACCCTCACGCCGTTTTTGGCCGCAGTGTACGCCATGCTGTTACTCTCCCTTGAAAAAGTCGGCGGACGAAGGCGCACACTCCCGCCTCCAGCGTGGCACCGTCAACGACTCGAAGGACAATCGCGCACCTCCACGGCACAGGCTTTGCGCGAGTTACGTTCGGAAATCTGGGGAGAAGCGCTGGGCAAGAGAAATAAAAACAGCTTCATGAACACCACCACCCCGTCCATGAAGCTGCCTCATTTGGAAAATTGCGCGGCATCAGCCGTTTGTTACGCCTCAGGATAGCCAAACGC